>JAXMFA010000002.1:0-467699 GCA_046348065.1 Burkholderiaceae bacterium | reverse complement strand
GTCCGGTTCGATGGGCGCGCTCGCACAGGAAGCGCCCGCACCCGAGAACAAGACCTTGCCCACCGTGACCGTCAAGGAAAAGGCCGAGCCCGAAGAAGGTCGCGACAGCCTGCGCGCAACGCGCACCGGCATCGCGCGCGGCACCCAGGAACTGCGCGACATTCCGCAGTCGGTCACCGTCGTCACCGAAAAACTGATGGACGACCGCAACCTCGACACCCTCAAGGAGGTGTTGCAGAACACCGCCGGCATCTCGTTCCTGGCCGCCGAAGGCGGCGAGGAGGACATCCGCCTGCGCGGCTACTCGCTGCAATCCACCGGCGACATCTTCGTGGACGTGCTGCGTGACCCGGGTTTCTACGACCGGGACACCTTCAATTTCGACCGCGTCGAAATCATCCGCGGCTCGGCCTCGATGCTGTTCGGGCGCGGCTCCACGGGCGGCGCGGTCAACCAGGTCAGCAAGGTCCCGCGCCTGATGGACGAGAACCGGATCGACATCACGGTGGGCAACCAGGACTTCCTGCGGGTCACTGGCGACTTCAACGCCCACGTCGGCGAGAGCGCCGCCTTGCGTGTCAACGTGATGGGCAACACCGCCAGCAACGACGGCGCGGGCAACAGCATCCGCAAAGGCGGCATCGCGGGCGCGTACCGCTGGGGCATCGGTGAACGCGACGAGTTCACCGCCGCCCTGTTCTACCTGGACAACCGCAACGGCATCAACTACGGCCTGCCGTGGATCCGGCCCGCCGCCAACTCGCCCGCGAGCGACGCCACTGTGTTGCCTCTGGACCCGAGCAACTACTACGGCATGGCCAGCGACTTCAACAAGGGCAGCGCCGGCTACGGTACCTTCTCGTGGCAGCGCCGCCTCGACGACGGTGGGCTGATAAAGTCGCAGGTCCGCTACGGCAACTACGAGCGCGACCAGCGCGCCAGCACCATCCGCATGTGCCAGGGCACGACCAACCCCAACACCGGGGTGTACACGCCCAATGCCAACTGCCCGACCACCGTGAACGCCAATCTGAGCAACTTCGGCCCGGCGTCCGTGCTGACCCGCGGCACCCAGCTCAAGATCCAGAACCTGCAAACCGTCTACGCCCAAAGCGACTACATCAACACCTTCAACTGGGGCGGCCTGCGCCACGAGGTGCTGGCGGGCGTGGACTACGCACTCGAGAAGAAGCAGGTCTACGCCCAGCTCTCGGCAGCCCAGGGCGGCTACAACCCCACCAAACCGCCCACCACCGCCGGCACGCCGGACGACGGGGCCTGGATCAACGAATCGGCCCGCGTGCTGCGCCTGGCCAGCGAATACAAGGCACAGGGCATCGGCGTCTACGCCCAGGACCTGGTGCAGGTGGCGCCGGCCTGGAAGGTACTGGGCGGCCTGCGCTACGACTACCTTGCAGGCGATTACGACAGCTTCAACATTCCGGCCAACGCCGCCAGCCCCACCACCACCAGCAGCTACCGCATGCGCGTGTCGGAGTGGAGCTGGCGCCTGGGCGCGCTGTACCAGCCCAACCCGCTGGACAGCTACTACGCATCGGCCGCCACCTCCTTCAACACCTCGGGCGACGCGTATTCGCTCAGCGCGGCCAACCAGAACATCCCGCCCGAACAAAGCGCCAACCTGGAGATCGGCGCCAAGCTCGACTCGGCCGACAAGCGCTTCACCACCCGGCTGGCGGCCTTCTACAGCACCAAATACCAGGAGCGCAACACCGACCCGCTGGTCAACCTGGTGACGCTGTCGGGCAAACGGCACGTTGCCGGGGTCGAACTCGACCTCACCGGCCGCCTGACCCGGCAATGGGAGATGTTCACCTCCCTCATGTGGATGCCGATCGCCGTCATCGACGTCGCCGCACCGGGCCAGGGCGTCGAGGCCCAGGGCAGCCGCCCGTCGTTGACGCCGACCTTCAGCGGCACGTTCTGGAACACGTACCAGATCGACCCGAAATGGCGCGTCGGCCTGGGCCTGAACTTCCGGGGCAAACAGACGCCCAACCGCAACCCCGGCTGGGAAGTGCCGGGTTACCTGACCGCCGACCTGATGGCCGAGTACACCTTCAGCGAGAAGCTCGCTGTGAAGGGCTACCTGAGCAACCTGGCCAACACCCTGTACGCCAACTCGCTGTACACCGCCCACTACTTACCCGGCCCGGGCCGGCTGTTCCAGCTCACCGCGAGCCTGAAGTTCTGACCATGCTGCTGACGCTGCCCGACCTGCTGACCCCCGATGAAGTTCACTGTGCCCGCCAGTTGCTGGCCGATGCCCCCTGGGGCGACGGCCGCGACAGCGCCGGGCCGCAGGCACGGGCCGTCAAGAACAACCGGCAACTCCCGCACGACTGCGAAGCCGCCACCCGCATCCGCGCCGTGGTGCTGGCGGCGCTGGAACGCAGCCCCCTCTTCTTCACGGCGGCCCTGCCGAAGAAAATCTTCACGCCGCGCATCAACCGCTACGCCGGCGAGGCCAACGCCTATGGCGAGCACATCGACAACGCGATTCGCTTGCTGCCTGACGGCCAGCGCGTGCGCACCGATGTCTCGTGCACCGTGTTCCTGTCCGACCCGGCGGACTACGACGGCGGCGAACTCACCGTGGCCGACACCTACGGCACCCGCGGCGTCAAGCTACCGGCCGGCCATGCGGTGCTGTACCCCGGCACCAGCCTGCACCAGGTCACGCCGGTCACCCGCGGCGAGCGTCTGGCCTGCTTCTTCTGGGTCGAAAGCCTGGTACGCGGCGACGAGCAGCGCCGCCTGCTGTACGAACTCGACATGAACCTGCTGCGCCTGCGCCAGCGCCACGGTGAATGCGCCGAGACCACCGCGCTCACCGGCACCTACCACAACCTGCTGCGGATGTGGGCCGATACCTGACGATGAGCAGCCTGCCGCCGATTCCTGCCGGCGTGGTCACCCTGGACGACCACGAAACCCGCGCCCGCACCACGCTGGACGCCAACGCCTGGGCCTATCTCGCTGGCGGCGCCGCCAACGAACTCACCGTGCGGGCCAACGCCGACGCCTGGCACGACCTGCAGTTGCTGCCGCGCGTGCTGCGTCCGCTGGCCAGCGGCCACACCCGGGTCACGCTGCTGGGGCGCGACCTGGCCCACCCGATCCTGCTGGCACCCGTGGCCTTCCAACGGCTCGCGCACCCGGACGGCGAGATCGCGAGCGCGCTGGCCGCGAGTGCCCTGCAGGCCGGCCTGGTGCTGAGCGCCCAGTCCAGCACGCCGCTGGAAGACGTCGCCCGCGCATTTGGCAATGACCCCGCGCGAGGACCCCTGTGGTTCCAGCTCTACCTGCAGCCGGACCGGGGCTTCAACCGGGAACTCGTGCAACGCGTCGAAGCCGCCGGTTACGAGGCCCTGGTGCTGACGGTGGATGCGCCCTGCCACGGCGCGCGCGATCGCGAGCGGCGCGCCGGATTCCGCCTGCCACCCGGCATCGGCGCGGTGAACCTGAAGGGCATGGGCGCGCCGACGACGACGCCCCTGCCGTCCGGCCAGAGCGCCCTGTTCGACGACCTGCTGGCCCACGCACCCACCTGGGACGACGTCGCCTGGTTGCAGTCGGTGACGCGCCTGCCGGTGTTGCTCAAGGGCATCCTGCACCCCGACGACGCGCGCCAGGCCGTCGCCCTGCAAGCCGGGGGCGTCATCGTCAGCAACCACGGCGGGCGCACGCTGGACACCGCCGTCGCGACCGCCCGCGCGCTGCCCCGCGTCGCCGAAGCAGTGCACGGCGAGCTGCCGGTGCTCGTGGACGGCGGCATCCGCCGTGGCACCGACCTGCTCAAGGCCATGGCCCTGGGAGCTTCTGCCGTGCTGATCGGCCGGCCCTTTGTGTTCGGCCTGGCCAACGCCGGCGCTCACGGCGTGGCACACGTGCTGCGCCTGCTGCGCGACGAACTGGAGATCGCGATGGCGCTGGCCGGGTGCCGCACGCTGGCCGACGCCAGCCCGGCCTGCCTCTGGACGGAGCGACGCGATGACTCCTGAATTCCTAGCTGTTCGTGGCCGTTTGGGGGCGGGTTGGACCTCATTTCGCTCATTTTTTGTGTGTTTATTGCCACTTCTGCGGGCATTCGGACGGCCGCGCTGAAGAAAAGGTGCACAATTCATTTAAATGCGACTCATTCTCATTTAAAATACGCCGACTGTCCGTCCCGACTGCCTCCTTGACGAGAACACGACTCCCATGAACCTGCTCGCCCTGCTCCTTGGCACCCCGTTGCTGGTGATCGCATCGCTGGCCTGGGTGCTGCGCCGCTGAATGGGCGCACCGAATCACCTGGCGCCCTGCTCTATGATTTCGTCCCCGCCACCGTCCCTACCGAACCCGGCCATGAACCGCCTTGTCGTGATCGTCGGCAGCGTGCTGCTGATCCACATCGGCGCGTTGTGGGCCTTGCACACCGGACTGCTGCGCCGCCTGGTCGAGAACGTGGTCCCCGTGGCGCTGATCAGCGACATGGTCACGCCACCGGCGCCGCGCGCGGACACACCCCCGGCACCCGCACCGTCACCGCCTGCTGCCCGCAAGACCACCCCGCGTCCGACGGTGCAACCCGCCCCGCAACTGCAGGCAACGCCGGACCCCACGCCTTCGCCCAACGCCCCGTCCGGGGTCGTTGCGCCACCGGCCACCGTCGCCGCCATCGGCGCGCCCGCCACCACCGAAGCCGTGGCACCAGCGGCACCCGCGCGGGTCGAGCTGCCCTCCACCGACGCCGACTACCTCAACAACCCCCGCCCAGCCTACCCGCCGCTGAGCAAACGCATGGGCGAGCAGGGCAAGGTGGTGGTGCGGGTGCTGATCGGCGCCGACGGCCTGCCGCAGAAGGCGGAAATCCGCACCTCCAGCGGCTTCGAGCGGCTGGATCAGGCGGGGCTCGCCACCGTCATGAAGTGGCGCTACGTGCCCGGAAAACGCGCCGGCGTGCCCGAGGCCATGTGGTTCAACGTTCCCATCAATTTTGTTCTGGAGTAATCAGGTCATGGAATCGAAATTCGGTCTCGTCAACGTGTGGATGCAGGGCGACTGGGTCACCCGCGGGGTGGCCATGGTGTTGCTGGGCATGTCGCTGGCATCCTGGATCGTCATCCTGCTCAAGGGCATGGACATCGTCCGGTACAAACGCCTGGCCAACAGCGTCGAGACCTTCTGGCACAGCGCCGACTTCGCAGAGGCGCTGGCCAAACTCGGCCCCCAGGCCGACAACCCGTTTCGCCAGCTCGCCATGGAAGGCCGCCAGGCGGCAGCCCACGTGCGCCATGAGGAGGGCAGCGCGCGGGCGGAGTTGCACGACGCCCTGGACGTGAGCGACTGGATCAGCCGCTGCCTGCGCAATTCGATCGACGACACCACCGCGCGGCTCCAGACGGGCCTGGCCATCCTGGCATCGGTGGGTTCGACCGCGCCCTTCATCGGCTTGTTCGGTACCGTCTGGGGCATCTACCACGCGCTGATGAGCATCGGCGCCGCCGGCCAGGCCACGATCGACAAGGTGGCCGGTCCGATCGGCGAGGCGCTGATCATGACCGCGCTGGGCCTGGCCGTGGCCATTCCCGCCGTGCTGGGCTACAACGCGCTGGTGCGGGGCAACAAGCACATCCTGGCCAGGCTCAACCGCTTCGCGCACGACCTGCACGCCTACCTCGTCACCGGCGCCCGGGTGCATGGTGGTGGCGCCGCCGACGGCAAGGTGGTGCCGATGAAGAAGGCCTGACACCCCAGCAAGGACACACCATGGCATTCGGAACCCAGGACGACACCGACGACGTGATGAACGAGATCAACATGACGCCCTTCGTGGACGTGATGCTGGTGCTGCTGATCATCTTCATCATCACGGTGCCGGTGATGAAACACGCGGTCAACGTGGACCTGCCGCGCGCCAGCAGCCAGCGCGAGCAGGTGAAACCTGAAACGGTGCGGCTGTCGGTGCAGGCCGACGGGAGCTACTACTGGAACGAGGCCAGAGTGGCCGACGAGGCCTTGCCGGCCCTGCTCCAGGCCGAGGCCGCCAAAGACCCGCAGCCCGACCTGCACATCCGCGGAGACAAGGCGGTGCGCTACGAACGCGTGGCCCAGGCCCTGGCGGCGGCCCAGCAGGCCGGCCTGCGCAAGATCGGCTTCATCACCGAGCCCAAGCCTTGACCGCCAAGCCCGCCCTGAACCCGGTCGAGCGGGCCGAGCCCGCCGCACCCGCGACAGGCCCGGGCGCCGATGCGTCGTTGCCTGCATCGACCACTGCGCGGGCAGACACCCCGGCCGTCGCGAGCGAAGCGCTGCTGCGCGGGCAGCGTTCGATTTCGATCAGCCACAACGGCGAGGTCTACCGTCTGCAGGCCACCCGGCTGGGCAAGCTGATCCTGACCAAGTGACACGGAGGCGGTGGGCGGCCCAACGCTGACAGCCGGGCCGCGCGTGCCGTTGCGGCGCCACCGCAACACGCCGGCGCGTTCCCGTTCGTCCACGGCGGCGCCCGTGTTAACCTGAACGCCGCAGCTCGCCCGTCCAGACGCCATGGCCCCGCCGAACTCCGTCCGCTCCGAATCACGCCCGGCCCGACCGGCGCTCGGCGCGTGAACGCGCTGGCGCCGGCATGGCTGACGCCGGCCCTCGTCGTCGCCTGCTTGGTGCTGTTTGCCGTCAGCGCCTGGTCGGCCTGGGTGCTCGCCGGCCGACGCAGCGCGCTGGGACTGGCCGGCCTGGCCTTGTCGTTGGGCTGGTTCGCCGAGGAAATGGTGGCCACGCGCGGCTGGTTCTTCGGTCGCTACCGCTACACCACCGTGCTGGGCCCCGAGATCGGCAGCGTACCGGTCGCCATCGTGCTGATGTGGTTTGCGCTGTGCTGGATCGGCTACGCAATGGCCTGCCTCATCCTGTGGCATCGCCCGGCGCTGAGCGTGCCGGCCGGCTGGCCGGCGCGCGCGCTGACCGCGTGGCTGGCAGCGATGATCGTGACCGCATTCGACCTCGGCGCCGACCCGTATTTCGTGTTCGTTCTGAAGGCGTGGATCATGCAGAAGACCGACGGCGGCTGGTTCGGCGAAACCCTGCAAGGCTTTGTCGGCTGGATGGCGGTGTCCTTCACCATCATCCTGCTTTTCCAGGCGCTGTTCCAGCCACGACACCACCCGGCGCAAAGCCACGCAGCGGTCATGGCCGCGCTCATGCCCATCGCCATCTATGCCGCCGGCCTCGGATTCCAGCTCCTGTTCGGCCACCCCATCGAGACGCGGGCGGTGGCCTTTTTTGCCATGGGCCTGCCCGTGGTGGTGGCGCTGGCGGCCTGGTGGCAATGGCAACAAGCTGATCGGAGCCCCATCGCGTGAACACGGCTCCATCATTTGACACCCTGGTCCGTCAGGCCGATCCCCTGGCCGACCGCACCGTGGCCGCCATCGTCGGGCCGTGGCGCGACGCGCGGCAGCCCGGCCCCGAAGCCTTGGGCCGCCTGGCAAACGCCACCCGCCTGATGGCGCAGTGGCGCAGCAACGCCTGCCTGGCCGACTGGCAGCCCGAGGCGGATGGCGGCGACGCCACCTTGGTCGAGATCCTGCGTGACTACCTGCGCGAGGGCTCCCGCCTGCCCGCATGGGCCGATCCCGCGCGCATCGCGAGGGCGGAAGCGGTCTTCGTGCAGGAAGGTCCGCTGTCATGCACGCTGCTGTTCTGCGCCAGCCTGCCCGAGTGTTACGTGCCGCCCCAGCTGGCCGAGGTGCTGCACGTGGCCGGCCAGCTGGAGGCCCACACCGAGCACCGCATCCGCCAGACAGCGGCGATGGTGTTTCCGGTCATGCTCAAGGGCGGCCTCACCGATCCGGCCGGTTGCGGCGTCGCCCAGGTGCTGAAGGTCCGGCTCATCCATGCCACCATCCGCCACCTGATCCTGCACGGCAGTCCGGAACAGGTCGCGGGTGTCATTGCCGCCCAGCCGCGGCCCGACACCGCGCCGGGCGGCCACGGTGACTTGCACGCTGCGCTGCTGGCGCACGGCTGGGACGTCGATCGTCGCGGCCTGCCTTGCAACCAGTTCGAGCTCGCCTACACCTTGCTGACCTTTCACTATGTCTTTCTGCGCGGCATGCGCACACTGGGGCTGGGTCTGGCGCAAGCCGACGAACAGAACTATCTGCACGCTTGGAATGTGGTCGGCCACGTGCTGGGCGTGCGGGAAGACCTGATGCCGGCAAGCTATGACGAAGCGGCACGCGCCTTCGAGCGGATGCAGGCCTTCGGCCGCGGGCAGACGACGGCGACCGACGTCCGGCCCGGACTCGGCCAGGCGCTGATGCAGGCCATGGCCCATTCCATCCGCATCCCGTTGTTCCGGGGCTTGCCGGTGCCGTTGACCCAATGGCTGGTCGGCGCGCGTAGCGCGCGGGACATCGGACTGGGCGGGGTGGCGCCGTTGGCCACACGCGCGCTCTTCGCGGGAGGACGCGCGCTGCTGCTCACCATCGACCGGCTGGTGCGATGCGTTCGTCCGCAGTTTTCACTGTCCCGGCTGTTCGTCCGCGTCGTGGGTTATCACCTGCTGAGCCGGTTCCTGCTGGACCAGACCCGGCCTCTGGGGCTGCCCGAACAGGTGTTAAACCCGATGCGCCGCGCCGTCGCCACGTGGCACGATGAGCCCCGCGCGTCCGCCTGGCTCAACCGGCTGGAAGACCGCTGGACCACCACCGGGCCCTGGGTCACGCGCGCAGCGGAAGCGGCATCGAACAACAACCGGCACCCACAAGGAGGCTGACATGCAGGTGATCGCCTGGGGCATCCGGGCCTGGATCGGGCTCCTGGGGGTCCTGCTTGCGCTGGGCCTGGCATCGACCGGTGCCTGGGCGGCGCGGTCGGGCGAGTTCATCACCCCCGACACGCGTTACTGGATCGACCCGCAGGGCCAGGCGACGATCGACGAGGTGCTGCGCCTGCCGCCCGATGCGCTGCAGGCCATGGAACGCCCGCGCACATTCGAGATCAACCGCGGCGCGCTCTGGCTGCGCTACGAGGTGCCGGCGCTGGACACCGCACGGCGCTGGTACCTGGTTCTCGAAGGCGGCGCGTTCACCAACCGCGCCACGCTGTACACCCCTGGCACAGGCGGCACCTGGCAGGTGCAGACGGCGGGTGATCACCTGCCCGTCGCCGAATGGACCCTTCCGGACCGGATGCCGGTCTTCACGCTGGACAGCGCGGCCGGCACGGTGGTCTGGCTGCGGCTGGAAAACCATCCGGCGCCGCTGAGCCCGAGCCTGCGCCTGCAGGACGCGCAGGACCTGCAGATGTCGCGCGACCGCGCCTTGCTCGCGCTGGGCATGTACCTCGGTTTCGGCCTGCTGGTGCTGTTTCTCGGCTGGGTTCACATCCGGCTCTACGGCGACCGGGTCTTCATCGCCTACGTGGCCTATGTCACCTGCATGCTGGGCTTCCAGATCGCGTTCACCGGCCTGGGCGGACTGTTCTTCTGGCCCACCCTGCCGCGCTGGAACGACGCGGCACCGGCCCTGTTCATGCTCTGGCTGACCGCCGCCGGCATCTGGTTCGTGCGCGAGGTCAGTGCGCTCTCACGCCACAGCCGGCTGCTCTACCGCTTTGCCACGGCCTGGTCGCTGTTCGGCTTCCTGTATCCGGTCCTGTACTTCATGTTTCTCAGCCCCGCCGCGTTCAAGCTGTTGAACCTGTACGGCTTGCTGTCGGTGCTGCTCAGCTTCGGCCTGTGCATCTGGGCCTGGCGCAAGGGCGAAACCTACGCCGGCTGGATCGCGCTGGGCTTTCTGCCGCTGCACCTGGCGTATCCGTTTCCGGCGCTGCGCAGCGCCGGCGTGCTGGCCGACAGCTGGGCCACGCAGTACGCCGTGCTGATCGGTTCGGCGATGGAAATACCGTTGTTGCTGTACATCCTGCACCGCCGGGCCAAGGATTTCAACGAAAACGCGGCGCGCATGCGCGTGATCGACAGCACCGATCCGCTCACCGGTCTGACCGCCCTGCCCGTGCTGCTGGTGCGCCTGCAGGACGCGGTTCGGCGCGCGCGCCGCAGCGGCCAGGACTGCGCGCTGGTGCTGGTCGAGCTGTCCAATCACGGTGACATCGCCGCGGCCGAAGGCCGGCTGATGGGCGACCGGGCCCTGGTGGTGGCGGCGTCGCAGCTGTCGGCCGTGGCGCGCGAGGTCGACACCGTCTGCCGCGTGTCCGACACGCGTTTCGCGCTGCTGATCGAGGCGCCCTTTCGCAGCGACAGGCTGGCGGCGCTGGCGCAGCACATCATCGCCAAAGGCTTGGCCGGAGCGGCGCCCGTGCCGCTGCACCTGTCGCCGCGGTTCAGGGTGGTCACCATGGCGCTGCCCGACCGCTCGGGAACGATCCCGATCGACGAAGAGACCCACGTCGAGAAACTGCTTCAGCGCCTGCACCATGCGCTCGACCGCCTGGACCCCAAGAAGGTGGTGCTGCACCTGCCGCTGCCGGCCCCTGGCGCGGCGCCGGTTTCGGTACCGGGCGCCACCGCCTGAGCCGGCCTCGACCCAGGCGCGCGCGCCGGCCCTGGCGACTACAGGCCGAGTGCGGCGATGCCGGCCTTCGCGATCTGCGCGTCTTCCGACGACTTCACGCCGCTCACGCCCACCGCGCCGAGGCATTGACCGTCCTTGACGATCGGCACCCCGCCTTCGAGCAGGCCCTGGAGGTCGGGCGCGCTCAGGAAGGACACCCGCCCGCCGTTGATCATGTCCTCGTACACCTTGCTCTCGCGCCGCCCCAGCGCAGCCGTGTGGGCCTTGGCCGGTGCGATGTGGGCCGAGATCGGCGCCGCGCCGTCCAGACGCTGCAGGTGCAGCAGATGGCCGCCGGCATCGACGATCGCGATGGTCACGGCCCAGCCGTTTTTCAGCGCTTCGGCTTCGGACGCGGCGGCGATGGTCTTGACGTCGGCGGATTCAAGGGAAAAGGCGGATTTCATGGTGTGGTTCCTGAATGAGTGGGTTGGCAAACCCGCAGCATAGCGGTGACCCGTCTTCCCACTACCTGCACCAGAGGCAAAACGGCTCTGACTTCCCGCCGGGTTTGCTCCGGCTCAATTCCTCACGGTTTGAAGGAATCCCGCAGCACCATCCGCAAGGCCGCGTGACTCCACTACACTACGCGCGCTGCATGGTGCAGTCCATCAAGGAGTCTGATTCATGAACGATCGCGTGCAAACCATTGACCAAGGTGCAGGCTACGGCCCGATCGCCTCGCAAGGCGAACGCAACCGTGTCCTGCGCAACACCTACTGGCTGCTCGCCCTGAGCCTGCTGCCCACCGTGCTCGGCGCCTGGCTGGGCGTGGCCACCGGCATCACCCAATCCCTGAGCGGCGGGCTCGGTCTCATCGTGTTCCTCGGCGGCGCGTTCGCCTTCATGTTCGCGATCGAAAAGACCAAGAACTCGGCCGCCGGCGTGCCCGTGCTGCTGGCCTTCACCTTCTTCATGGGCCTGATGCTCTCGCGCCTGATCGCGATGGTGTTCGGCTTCAAGAATGGCCCCGAGCTGATCATGACCGCCTTTGGCGGCACCGCCGGCGTGTTCTTCGTGATGGCCAGCCTTTCGACCGTGATCAAGCGCGACCTGTCGGGCATGGGCAAGTGGCTGTTCGTCGGCGCGCTGGCGATCCTGGTCGGCGGCATCATCAACGTGTTCGTCGGCTCCACCGTCGGCATGATGGTGATCTCGGTGATGGCGATCGGCATCTTCAGCGCCTACATGCTGTACGACCTGAAGCAGATCGTCGACGGCGGCGAGACCAACTACATCAGCGCCACGCTGGCCCTGTACCTGGACGTCATCAACGTGTTCCAGAGCCTGCTGGCCCTGCTGGGCATCATGGGCGGCGAGCGCGACTGACACCTCGCGGCGCCTCACCTCAAAAGGCCCTGCGGGGCCTTTTTCGTTTCCGCGATCCGTCAACCCGTTTCCACGCTCTGGCGACCGAACAGGCCACAATCGGCGCTGTCCCGGTCAACCATTCGAACCCCGTCCGATGCGCCGCACATCCGGCCCGCGCCATGCCTGAAACCCGAAAGCGCCCCACCCTGCGACAGACCCTGCTGGTCGCTGCCGGACTGGTGGCGTTGGGCCTCGGGCTGATCGGCATCGTGCTGCCCGGCCTGCCCACCACGCCTTTCGTGCTGCTGGCCGCCGCGTGCTTTGCACGGGCGTCACCGCGACTGCATGGCTGGCTCACAACCCACCGTTATCTCGGCCCCATGGTGCGCGACTGGGAGGCCAACCGCTCCTTGCCCCTGCGCGTCAAATGGATCGCGATCACGATGATGGGCACGATGGTGTTGCTGTCGGCCTGGCAATTCAACGGGCGGGCATGGCTGCAAGGGGCCGTGCTGGCCCTGGGGCTGGTGGGCGCCTGCGTGGTGTGGCGCATCCCGACCCGGCGCTGAGCCGGCCGGCACAGGTGCCGACCCTCACCCATCCATTCGAATGCTCCTGAAAACGGAGCGCCTGGTGGCCACCGGACGATGGGTTTGGGCTCAAAAGGCCAAGAAAAACCGGCCCTGGGGCCTCAAACGACCGCCGCCAGCCGGCTGGCCTGGTCGATGGCGCGCTTGGCATCCAGCTCGGCCGCCTCCAAGGCGCCACCCACCAGCGTGGCCTTCACGCCGGCGGCCACCAGTTCGTCGTACAAGGTCCGCAGCGGCAGCTGACCGGCGCAGACGATCACGGTGTCCACCGGCAGCAGCTGCGGCTCACCGTGCACGCGCACATGCAGGCCGGCGTCGTCCACCTTCAGGTATTCCACGCCGTTGACCATCCGCACACCCCGGCGCGCCAGCGTGGCGCGGTGGGTCCAGCCGGTGGTACGGCCCAATGTCTTGCCGACCGGCTCGGTCTTGCGCTGCAGCAAGCTCACCTCGCGCCCGCTCGACGCCACCTGCGGCACCACGCCGGTCACGCCGCCCCGCGGGTGGTTGGCAAAGTCGATGCCCCATTCGCGCGCGAACACGTCAATGTCGGTCGCGCCCGACGGCCCGGCGTGGGTGATGAGTTCGGCCACGTCAAAGCCGATGCCGCCCGCCCCCATGATCGCCACGCGCCGGCCCACAGGGCGCCGGCCCAGGATCACGTCGATGTAGCCCACCACCGATGGGTGGTCGATGCCGGGGATGTCGGGCCGGCGCGGCGTGATGCCGGTGGCCACGATCACCTCGTCGAAGCCGTCGGCATGCAGCGCCGCCGCGTCCACGCGCGTGCCCAGGCGCAGATCGATGCGGTGCACCTCGATCATCCGGCGGAAGTAGCGCAGCGTCTCGACGAACTCCTCCTTGCCGGGGATGCGCCTGGCCAGGTTGAATTGCCCGCCGATCTCCGGGGCGCTGTCGAACACTGTCACCGCGTGCCCGCGTTGCGCCGCCACCGTCGCATAGGCCAGCCCGGCCGGCCCGGCGCCCACCACGGCCAGCCGCTTGCGCGCCGGGGTCGGAAGGTAATTCAGCAGCGTCTCGTTGCAGGCGCGCGGGTTGACGAGGCAGCTCACGGGCTTGTAGCCGCCAAAGGTGTGGTCCAGGCAAGCCTGGTTGCAGGCGATGCAGGTGTTGATCTGATCCTCTCGGCCGTCGCGCGCCTTGTTCACCCATTCGGGGTCGGCCAGCATCGGCCGCGCCATCGACACCAGGTCCGCGTCGCCGCGCGCCAGCACCGACTCGGCCACCTCGGGCATGTTGATGCGGTTGCTGGTGATCACCGGCACCGTCACGGCCTTGCGCAGCCGCCCGGTAACCGACGCAAACGCCGCGCGCGGCACCATGGTGGCGATGGTGGGCACAGGGGCCTCGTGCCAGCAGAAGTGCGTGCTGAGGATGTTGGCACCGGCCGCTTCCACCGCGCGCGCCAGCGTCACGATCTCGTCCCAGGCCAGCCCGCCTTCGAGCATGTCCATTGCGGAAATCCGGAAGATCAGGATGAAACCCGCCCCCACGGCCGCGCGCACCCGGCGCACTACCTCCACGGGGAAGCGCATGCGATGCTCGAACGGGCCACCCCAGGCGTCGGTGCGCAGGTTGGTCTTTTCCACCAGGAAGGTGGACAGCAGGTAGCCCGCCGAGCCGATGATCTCCACCCCGTCGTAGCCCGCCTGGCGGGCCAGCGCGGCGCAATTGGCAAAGTCGTCCAGCTGCTTCTGAATGCCGGCCTCGTCCAGCGCCTGCGGCGTGTAAGGCGCGATGCGCGACTTGACCGCCGAGGGCGCCACGCACGCCGGGTTGGGCGCCAGCGCGCCCATGTGCAGGATCTGCATGCAGATCTTCACATCCGCATCGGCCGCGTGCACCGCGTCGGTAATCAGCCGGTGCTGATCGGCCTCCTCCGGCGTGGACAGCTTGGCGCCAAAGCCGACCTCCTCGTTGGGCGGAATGCCGCCGGTGATGATCATGCCCACCCCGCCGCGCACCCGCTCCGCATAGTAGGCCGCCAGCCGCTCGAAGCCCCCTTCGGCCTCCTCCAGCCCCGTGTGCATCGAACCCATCAGCACCCGGTTCTTCAGGCGGGTGAAGCCGAGGTCGAGGGGAGTGAAGAGGTGGGGGTAGCGGGGGGGAGTGGGCATGGCGGGGAGATTCCTTGGGGTTAAGGACGGCGAAGGGATTCTGGAGGACGGCAAGGCAGGCGTGAGAGCCTGAGGCCCATGCTCTCACCCCAGGTCTCCGCGTGGACCATTGCGACGACACTTACCGCGTGGTGTCGATGAATGCGCCGAGCTTGTCGAGGTCATGCGACCAGAAGAGGGCCAGGCCGCGCTCCTGAGCCTGCGCCAGGTTCATGACCTTGAAAACGCCGGAGAGCACCGCGGCTGGGACGACCTGCGATGTGCCAAAGACCTTGAGCCAGTATTCGGCCTTGACGGCGGCATCGTTGTTGAGGCGCTTCACACTGTTGGTGGAACTGTTCGAAACCTTGCATTCGAGCGCCATGAGCCGGGTGTCGTGCAGCCGCACGACGACATCGGCTTTACGTTCGCCGAGTTGGCATTCGGCGCAGAACTGCAGGGCCTGCGGCCCTTTCACAATGGTGTTGATTGCCGCCGCCGGGACCTCGGTGAAGCCGATGGTGCGCAGATAGTCTTTGACCCGGGTCTCCTGTCCATCCTTGCCATCCATGCGGCGCCCGGTCGCCATGCGCTGCGCAGCCAGCAGCACCGACGAAGCGAGCAATGCGGCCTCCTTCTGTTGGGCGGTCGGCGCAACGCCGCTTTCCATCCATGGAAAGCGGTGCGGATCGATCACACGCTCGATCACGCCGAAGACCTTGCGCAGCGCTTCGGGGTCTTTCTTCAAAACGCCGGGAGCAAGCGAACCCACGTCGGCGATGACCTGTAAATCGTCATCCGAGATCGGCGGGCCAGCCAGATACCGAAGCGCTTCACCCAAACCCAGGCTGTAGGCTTCGGCCAGGTTGTCGTCGGTGATGGCGCCAGGGTTCAGGTCATTGAGCTTCGCGAAAAGCAGCTCGAACTTGCCACGCGCCGCAGCATAGTGCGCAGCCCAAGAGCCGGACACCGCCAGCCGATCAGCCCGGAAGAGTGCGGCTGATGTCGCCGCATCGCGGGCCAGCGCCTCACTTGTCCATCGTTCGGGAGACCGGGTCATGGGTCCAGCGATTCCAGGCTCGGGATCCGCAGACGCTCGATTTCTTTCGGCTCGAACTTGGTCAGGCCGCCGGCATAGGTGCGGCCGCTGCCCGTGCCGACGTTTCCGTTGAGCCAGGTGACCAACCGGCCCAGAACGCCTGCCTCAAGCGGCTCGCGCGGGTACAGGCCATGTGCGATGTTGATGTGCCGAGCACCGCAAGTATTGATCGTAAATTGGGGCGGCCGGCGCGCCATATAGGTGCACAGTATGGCCGCCGGTGCCTTGAGACCCACCGACCACCAAGCTTTTCGATGCTGCGCGATGTATCCCTGATCAGCCCCCTGCGCCTTCGCCCATGACAGGAAAGCAGCAACGCTCTTCAATTCTTCCCGCGTGCATTCGTCCAGCTCGACCGGCAAGTCGATGACACGCCGCAAGCCTTCGACCGACCGCAAGCTCGCGCCAGCCTGAATCAAGTCCTTGGCCTTCGTGACAGCAGGCAACTTGACACGGTCCGGCAGACCATTCGTGTGCTCACCGGCAATCCAGATGCCATTGGCACCGGTGACTTGGCCGCGATGCACGCGAAACAGCTCGCCCAATTCAATTTCGCCGCCGGCGTTCGCTGCCTTTGGACGGACGATGATCGACCAGCGTGGTGTGACTCTCAGACTTTCACGTGCGACGTCAACCCCGTGCGTCAATCCGTTCAGGCCGGTCACCTCGGAGACCGAGCGCACGCGCACGGGCTCGATGGTTTCACCGACGCGGAAACAGGTGATGGCCGCCGTCGTGGCCGTGCCGGGGAAAGCCTCGATGGTCGGCTCCAGAACGTGCAAGGCAACGCCGCCCAGTTCCTGGAGCAGCAGCCGGCGAAGGGCAGAGCCGTAATTCACATCCATCCACTCAGCCGAGGTAATGAAGGCGCCAATATCGCCCGCCCGGGCGAGAAGCCGGGTTTTCAGGAAAAAATGCAGGTGCAGCCCGGCAAGGGCACTGGCCTTGATGCCGAGTTCAGCAAAACGCGCGGCATACCACGCCTTCCAGCCTTCGCCAATGTCATGGTGACGCACGTAAGGCGGATTCCCGACAAAGGCCGTCACGCCAGCGCACGGCGACAAGCTGATTTCGCGGTAGTCCATGACCAGCACCGTCGCCCGCGCTGTCCAGCCGTGGACATCAAGGTTCGCGCGCAGCATCAGCGCGGCCAGAGGGTCCATTTCGACGGCGACGAGTCGCGCGTCGGGAAAGGCCTTGCCCGCCGCCAAGATAAAGCGACCCGAGCCGGCGCCCGGATCGACAATCCGCGCTGGGGTGCCTTGGCCTGCGAGCCAGTTCATCATTGAGCCCACAATCACGTTGGGCGTGTAGACCGCTCCCGTCGAACGACGCGCCTGAGCAGAGCGAATGGAAGAAAAAGCCTCACCCAACGGATCGGCGCCGCGCAGAATCGCCTTGCGCGTCGCCTCGACCTGGCACGGCTCGACGCTTGAGCCAGAAGCGCGGGCGGCCAGTCGCTCCTCCAAAGCAGAAAGGCCACCTTTCTGATCGAGAAGGGCCAGGCACAGGACAACCAAATCGTCTTCCGACTGAATGCGCCGGCCGGTTGCCGACCCCGCTTCTATAAAGAGATCGCTTTGCCCACCTGGGCGAGCCGCCCGCGCGCGCGTACCGGCGCGCATCGAGCGACGCTTGTCAGGCACTGATTTCAGCGAGGTAGTGAACATATATACAGGCTATCACAGGAAACCGGCGTTGTGCAGCTGGCAGGGAAGAGTGGCAGGCGCGGTTAACAATACTCTGTTTTTGATAGCTAATAATGACCATTTGACGCTGGGTTTACATTAGAAATCCTACGAAATTCAGTACAGAGCCTATTCCGGAACCGCGCCGGCCCCAAACGCAGCCAAGAAGCCTGGGGTCGACGGACAAGCGAATTCCTGGTCGTCGGCGCTCGACACGAAGGCCACGATAATTTAAGTCCAACTCATCAAAAAATCTTAATGTCCACCAGTCTCGTTGAAGCCGTGCGCCTCGTTGTCCCCGCGCTATCGACGGCGCAGCGGCGTGTTCTCGAAGCGCTTTTTTTCGCGCCAGACCGTTCCGCGAGCGCGGGCGAACTGCGAACCATCTTGGGTCTTTCGGCGGTGGTTGAGGTCAATGCGGAGGTCGGGCGGATTGGCCGGAAGCTTTACGAACTGATGGGCACAAATCCGGATGGTCTTCCAAGCGGCGAGTTCGAGTGGTGGCACATGCTGGCGACTGGGGAACTCACCAAGGTACGCGGGTTCGTCTGGACGCTACGTGAGGACGTCGTCCGGGGCCTACTTGCGAGTGGGTTCAGTTTGAGTAGCCGGGGTGTTCCGAAAGATGCTCCTGCACCAGTGAATCCGACAGCGGATGCCACTGTCGAAGAGTTTCACGACGCCACCGATCTATCAGCCCACGGCGCTTTTCAGCGCTGGCGGATTTCGCATGCTGACGGCTACTACCTGAACCTTGAAACCCGCAACAAGGCCAAGCTTCACGGTTGTCAGTGCTGGCATGCTGGCGGTGCGAACCTCAGCGCCGATGAATTAGGCGGTTCGTTGACACTCAAGAAAAAAGTCTGCTCTGACGAACCGGCCGCCCTTCTTTCATGGGCAAACCGTCATCGCGTGCCTGTCAAAGCGTGCGCCCACTGCATAGACCGCGAGGCTTTCGCGGATATTGCCTCTCCTGCTGAGGCGACCGCGCCACAAAGCGCAGCTGCGATTGAAGGCGTGGTTCGGGAAACCGTCGCCCTCATCAAAGGCCGGAATCGCGCCTTGCGCGATGCAGCTTTGAAACGTTCTGGTGGCGTTTGCGCAGCTTGTGAAATCGACTTTTCCCGAGTTCTAGACGGCAAAGGTTACGGAACGCTACAGGTACATCACACGAGGCAACTTTCACTTCTGACCGAACCAACTTCTACGTCCATTGACGACCTCGCGGTTGTCTGTGCGAATTGCCACGCGTTGATCCACGCCGATCCCGACTCTGCAATCCCTGTTACGACACTGAGAATGATGTGGAAAGCCGAAAGCACTTCACCGCCAGCGGGGATGCCTTCCAGCAATCCATGAACGAAGCCAAAGCCCTCATCGCTGCCGCGCCAGCCCGCAAGCAGGCGATCATTCGGTGCCATCTGTAAAGACGCTGCATGAGCGCCGCAAAGGTTCAGCTACGGGTGCCCTTCGGCTTGCGCGGGGAGGAACTGTTTGAGCCGGGCGCGGTACCCAACGGCAAGGCGTGCGGCTGTGTCTGCCCTGCCTGCGGCCGCAAACTGGTGGCCTACAACCAAGGCAAAGTGCGCACGACACAGTATTTCGGCCACGAGCCGGGCGTGGACTGCGCCAAAGGGCGTGAGAGCGCCCTGCATCTAGCGGGAAAAGCGGCGTTGATGGCCGCCCGCGCCATGCGCCTGCCAGCGGTCAGGCTTACCGAAAAACCATTCACGGGTGGCAATTTCCGCAGGTCAGACATCGCGATATTTGAGCCGGTCGCCGAGGCGCGGTATTTGCTGGTCGAGGACGAAGTGCCCATTGCCGTGCCATTGAAGCAAAAGCCCGTCGCGCAGAAGCGGCAACCAGACTTGTTTGAGGCCGACCCACCAAGCGATCCCGTTCCAGATGGGAGCACCATGCTTAGGGCGGATCTCCGCGCTTCGAACGGCAGCCGCGTCGACTTGATCGAGATCCGCGTGACGCACGCGGTAGACACGTACAAGCAGGCCCTTCTGCAGGATGCCGGACTACGTTGCATCGAAGTGGATTTGTCCCGTTTCCTCACGCAACCCGTGACGTTGGAAGACATCCGGCACGCGGTCGTCGAGAGCGAGGATCACAAGATGTGGATTTCCCACCCGGCATTACAGACAGCGCAAGACGTCCAATTTGACGACTTCGATGACAAGGGAGAAGACTGGCACGCCAATGATCGCGATACCCGGACCTATTGGGCGTATGTAGCCACGCCTGACCCAGCACTCTTTCCAGCGAGGCCGCAGCCCAAGAAATCGACCTTGAATGAGGTACCCATCCAGCCAAAGCCGCAGATTGACGAAGATACGGCATTGCTGCATTTGCGAAGCTGTCTTGGCCTCCAGCCAAACGAGCCATGGCCGCGCCACCTGGATTTGGACCTCCCTCAATACGGCGGTAGCCTATCGTCACCGCGGGTCTGGATCACCAAGATGTTTGTCGATTGGGTATATGGACAAGAAGGCGCTAGCTATCGGATCAGTGAAATGGTGGGGGACGTGGTTCGACGTTTTGGCACAAAGCAACGCTGGGGCGAACACGACTTGAACCATTCGATAAGGAGGCGGGTCTTGCCGTATTGGGTGAAATGCGGTTTCGTCACGGTCAAAGACGATGGCACAGTCACCGTCATTTGTGGCACTTTGCACCCACCCAACTGAAGCGCCATTCGCGTCACCACCCACCAAGGAAACCTATGCCCTCCCAACCCAGCGTCGACGGTGTTTTTGTAACCAGCCGCCTCTTCCCTTTCCCGCCCGCCCAGATCTTCGCAGCGTTTGCCGATGCCGACCGGCTCGCGACCTGGTGGGGGCCGGACGGCTTCAGCAACACCTTCGAGGTCTTCGAGTTCAAGCCGCAGGGTCGCTGGACCTTTGTCATGCACGGGCCGGATGGCACCGACTACGCGAACGACTGCACCTTTCTGGAAACGTCCCCCCGGCGCATCGCCATCCGGCACGTCACCGCGCCGCACTTCACACTGACCATCACCCTGACCGAGGCCGATGGGCCCACGCGTCTCGACTGGCGCCAGGCCTTCGACGACCCACGCGTGGCCGCAGCCGTGGCGCCCATCGTGGGGCCGGCCAACGAGCAGAACCTGAACCGCCTGCAGGCGGTGCTGCAGGCTGCGGCGGGATGACGCCGCGCCGCTCGATTCAAAGTCCTTGAACCGCGCCATGCCCTCGTTCTTCGACGCCTGGCAAACCGCGTGGTCCGCCCTGGGCACCCAGCCCGAACCTGCCCTCTTCGGCCACCTGCTCGCCGCCTACGCCGAACCCCACCGGCGCTACCACACCCAGCAGCACCTGCAGGAATGCCTGGGCCACCTGCAAGGCGCATGGGGCCTGGCCGAGCACCCGGGCGAGGTGGCGCTGGCGCTGTGGTTTCATGACGCGGTGTACGCGCCGGACCGGCACGACAACGAACCGCAGAGCGCCGACTGGGCGCGGCAAGCCGTGGTGGCCGCCGGGGTGGCGCCAGCGGTGGCCGATCGCATCCATGCGCTGATCCTGGCTACCCGGCACGACGCAGCGCCCGCCACACCGGACGAAGCCCTGCTGGTGGACATCGACCTGGCCATTTTGGGCGCGGCGCCCGGGCGCTTTGACGACTACGAGCGCCAGGTGCGCGAGGAATACGCCCCCGTGCCCGAGGCGTTGTTCCGCAGCCGGCGGCAGGTGATCCTGGAAGGCTTTCTGCGCCGGCCTTCGCTCTACAGCACCGGCTGGTTCCGCGACCGCCTGGAGTCCTCGGCGCGCGCCAACCTGCGGCGTTCGATGGCGCGCCTCGGGGCCTGAAACGCACCAGCGGCCCCGACAGTGGCCAACGGCCGGCTTTTTTGGCATGCCAGGGGCGAATTTTCAGTCTGACAGGGTCAGTCCCAGCGTCGAATGGTCATTATCAGCTATCAATATGTGACTTCTTTCGACGTCTGGATGGACAACGCCGGGTATAGTCGGTCATCCCATCCCGCCGTCGGCTGCCCGTCGGCGGCCGCTCAAGCAAAGAACCCACCATGCATCTCTTCCTCCTCGGCGCCACCGGCAACATGGGCCAGCGGCTGCTCGCCCAGGGCCTGGCGCGCGGCCACGCCATCACCGCGTGCGTGCGCAACCGCGCCAAGCTCGGACAACAACTGGGCGCCACGTTGCCCCAGGGCCTGACGATCGTTGAAGGCGGCACCGACGACCCTGCCGCACTGCAGGCTGCCATGGCCGGGCACGACGCGGTGATCAACTGCGCCGGCTACGTGGCCGATGGCGCGGCCTTCACCGCGCTGGTGGACCGCGTGGTGACCGCCGCAGAGGGTGCGCTGGGCCCGAACGGGCGCCTGTGGCTGTTCGGCGGCGCCGGCGCGCTGGATGTGCCGGGCACCGACCTCATGGGCGTGGACCTGCCAGGCGTGCCGGCGCTGTACCGGGCGCACCAGGCCAACGCCCGGCGCGTGGCGGCCTCCAGCCTCGACTGGTCGATGATGTGCCCGGGGCCGATGGTGGCGTCCGCGAGCGGTGAGGCGCGCGCCGACCTGCGGGTGTCCCGGGACGTCTGGCCGTTCCAGCCGCCCGGCATCACCCGCTGGCTGCCGCGCGTGGCGCTCTCACTGGCCTTCAAGCAGCACATGCCGGAGCTGGTGGTGTCGTACGACGACGTGGCCGGTGTGCTGCTGGACCACCTCGCGCCGGGCGGACGCTTCAGCCGCGCGCGCGTGGGCGTGGCGCTGCCGCCGGGGCAGCGCGGCGAGAAGGTGTACCAACAAGGCGGCAAGACGGTGAAGGTCGGGTAGCCGGGCAGCGATCACAGCGCCAGCGTGATCCGCGTCCCGCGCGCGCGGGAACAGCAGCTCATCATGCGGTTGTTGGCGGCGCGCTCCGCCTTGCTCAGCACCTTGTCGCGGTGGTCCGCGTCGCCGTCGAGCACACCGACCTCGCAGGTGCCGCACAGGCCTTCGCCGCAGTCGCAGGGCACGTCGATGCCGGCGGCCTGCAGGGCCTGCAGCAGGGTCTGGTCGGCCGCCACCTGCACCGTGGTGCCGGAGTCCTTCAGCACCGCCTCGAAGGCGTGCTCCCTGGCCGGATCGAGCAACGAGCCCTCTGCGCTGAAGTGCTCCACGCGCAGCGTGCCCTCAGGCCAGCCCTCGGCCAGGGCCTGCAGCGCGTCCATCAGCCGCTCCGGGCCGCACGCATAGACCTGCGTGCCGTCGGCCACGCCGGCCAGCAGCGCATCCAGCCGCATGCGCGTGCCTTCCTCGCCGACGTGCAGCGACAGGTGGTCGCCATGGTCGCGCTGCACGCGCGCCAGCAGCGCCATGTGCGCGCGCGAACGGGCCGCGTAGTGCAGCACATAGGGCTTGCCCAGCGCCTTCAGCCGGTCGGCCATGGCCAGGATGGGCGTGATGCCAATGCCGCCAGCGATCAGGATGTGGTGCTGCGCGGATTCGTCGAGGCGGAACAGGTTCTTCGGGCCGGCCAGGTGGATCGTGTCACCGGCCGCCACGGCATCGCAGAAATGGCGGGAGCCGCCGCGCCCCGCGGCCTCGCGCAGGATGACCACTTCGAGCACTGCACGGTCGTCGCGCGTGCCGCAGAGCGAATACTTGCGGCGGTAGCCACCGGCCACCAGGTCCACGTGGGAACCGGCCGACCACGCCGGCAGCGGCCGCCCGCGGGGGTCGGCCAGCACCAGGCGCACCAGACCGTCGCCTTCCACATGGCGCTCGCGCACCACCACCGCGCGTGTGATGTCGTCCTTGACCGGCGCGCCGATCTTGAAGGACAGGGGCTTGTCCAGGATGGCGGGGTTGGCGCGCTCGGGGTTGCGGCGCGGGTCCCACTCCACCCACAGCTCGGCCGGGCCGCGGAACGAGGTGTTCAGCAGGAAGTCGAAGCTCTGGCCTTCCACCAGCCGGATGTGCGGCAGGCGGCGCGTGAATTCCTCCAGGAACACGCGCATCTCCATGCGGCCGATGTTCTTGCCCATGCACTGGTGCGCGCCATAGCCGAAGGTCAGGTGCTCGACCGAGTTGTCGCGGTACAGGTCCACCTCCTGCGGGTTCTCGAAGTGGCGCGGGTCGAAATTGGCCGAGGCCTGCACGATCAGCAGCTTGCCGCCCTTGGGGATGGCCACGCCGCCCACCGTGGTGTCGGCGGTGGCGATGCGGCGCCAGGCGATGATGGAGCCGGCCACGCGCAGGCACTCCTCGACCGCGTTCGGGATCAGCGCCGGGTTCTCGCAGATGGCCTCCCAGGCCTCGCGGTGCGTCAGCAGCGTCATGAAGGCGTTGGCCGTGGCATTGGACGTGGTCTCGTGAGCGGCCGCCAGGATGGCCATCATCATGGAGCGCAGGTAACTCTCGGTGACGATGGCCGGATGCTGGTGGTGCTGGCGGATGGTCTCGTACATCCAGCCCTCGCCGTCGGGCCGGGCCATCATGTCTTCGAGGATCTTCTGCGCCACCTGCCAGAAGCGGCCCACGTTCTCGGTCACCTTGAGCTGCTCCTCGGGCGTGGGCCGGCCCCAGGTGTTGAGCGTGTGCGCCACGGCGAACTGGCGCAGCTGCTCGGCGCCCTCGTCCGGCACGCCCAGGAAATGCAACGCGATGGTCAGCGGGATCTCGTAGAACATTTCCGCCACCAGGTCCGCACGGCCCTTGTCGATGAAGCGGTCCATGTACTGGCGCGCCAGCGCACGAACGGCCGGCTCGTGCTTCGCCAGGGCTTCGGGCAGGAAGGCGTCCATCAGCAGGCGGCGCCGCTCCATGTGGTCGGGCTCGTCCTCGTTGACCATGGTGCGGTTCATCGCGTAGCCGTAGCGCTGCAGGATGGCGGCGGCCTCGGGCGGCGCGGGCGTGATCTTCTCCAGCGCGATCGCCGGCGAGAACAGGATGTTGTCGCGGAACACGGCCTTCACGTCGTCGTAACGGGTGACCACCCAGTAGCCCAGTTCGGGGCTGTAGAACACCGGCTCCTCCTCGCGCGCCCAGGCCAGCGTGCCCGCCGGGTCGCGCTGGTAGGCAAGCGAAAACGGGTCGAACGCGGCGGCTTGGGCGGAGATGGGGCAGCCGGTCGGCGAGAGGCGCCGGGCGGTGTGATCGACGGGGCAGGACATGAGCGTGATCTCCAATCGTTCTTGCTGGACGGCTGCGGGGCGGTCGTTAGGGCTGGATGCGCTCGAACACCGCGATGCTTTCCACATGCGCGGTATGCGGGAACATGTTGACCACGCCCGCCGCGGTGCAGCGGTAGCCCGCCTGGTGCACCAGCAGGCCGGCGTCGCGCGCCAGCGTGGCCGGGTTGCAACTCACGTAGACGATGCGCTTCGGCGGCGTCCAGGCCTCGGCGCCGGGCGGCAGCGGCGGCGCGTCCGGTGCGCCGGTGCCCGCCTGGTGCAGGTCGGCCATCGCCTTGGCCAGCGCAAACGCGCCTTCACGCGGCGGATCGACCAGCCACTTGTCGGCCGTGCCGTCGGCCACCAGCATCGCGGGGGTCATTTCAAACAGGTTGCGCGCTACGAAGTCCGTAGCACACAGTGGCCGTTTGACGACGGGATCGGCCTTGCTTTTCTGATAATTGTCCCGGGAGCGGGCCACCAGGGCCGCGCTGCCCTCGATGCCGAGCACCTCGCGCGCCTGCGTGGCCAGCGGCAGGGTGAAATTGCCCAGCCCGCAGAACCAGTCGATCACGCGCTCGTGCTTCTCCACCGCGAGCAGGCGCAGCGCGCGCGACACCAGCACCCGGTTGATGTGCGGATTCACCTGGGTGAAATCGGTCGGCTTGAACGGCATCGTGATCCCGAAATCGGGCAAGGCATACGCCAGTTCCGGCCCGCCGTCGTCGAGCCGATGCACCGTTTCGGGGCCTTTGGGCTGCAGCCACCATTGCACGCCATATTGCACCGCAAAGGTGCGCAACCGGTCGCGGTCGTCCTCGGACAGCGGCTCCAGGTGCCGCAGCACCAGCGCAATGACCTCGTCGCCGCCGGCCAGTTCGATCTGCGGGCAGGTCTCGCGCGCGTCCAGGCTGAAGATCAGCGCGCGCAGCGGCAGCAGCATGGCGCTGACCGCGGGCGGCAGCACCGGGCACTCGCGGATGTCGGCCACGTAGCGGCTCTTGCGCTCGTGAAAGCCGATCAGCACTTCACCCTTCTTGTGCACGTAGCGCACCGACAGCCGGGCACGGTAGCGGTAGCCCCAGGTCGGCCCCTCGATGGGCCGCAGCAGGGTCTCGGCCTTGACCTTGCCCAGGTGCCAGAGGTTGTCTTCGAGCACCCGCTGTTTGACGGCCACCTGGGCCGCCGCATGCAGGTGCTGCATCTTGCAGCCGCCGCAGGCGCCGGTGTGCAGCCCGAAATGGGGGCAACCGGGGCGCACCCGCTGCGACGATTCACGGTGGATGGCGGTGACGGTACCCGCTTCCCAGTTGTTCTTCTTGCGGTGCACGCTGGCGCTGACCAGCTCGAAGGGCAGCGCGCCGTCGATGAACACCACCTTGCCGTCGGGCTTGCGGGCGATGCCCTGGGCTTCGATGTCGAGCGCATCGACCTTGAGCCAGCCCGCCGGCAAGGCCGGTGCATCGGGTGGCGTGGAACGGGCGGAAACGGCGGGATCGGGGGCGCAAACGGAATCGACAGTCATCCCGCGATTGTCCTATGCCGACGCCGCCCCGGCTCCCGCCGCGGGGCCGACCTTCAGCCCGCCGGCACCAGGAAGTCGCGGCTGATGCGGCCGCCCAGCGTGTTCACCCGGTCGAGGAACTGGGTGAGGAAGGCGTGCAGGCCGGTGGCCAGGATCTCATCGATGCGGCTGAATTGCAGGTCGGCGCGCAGCCGGCCGGCGTGGCGCAGGGTGTCGCTGGTCTGGTCGCTGGCCACCAGGCGCAGGTTGGCCACCACCTCGTTGAGGCTGGCATGCAGCGAGCGCGGCATGTCGGGGCGCAGGATCAGCAGCTCGGCCACGCGCTCGGGTTTGATCACGTCGCGGTACACCTTGCGGTAGATCTCGAAGCCGCTGACGCTGCGCAGGATCGCGCTCCAGTGGTAGAAGTCGAACTCCTGGTCCTTCTCGGCGCTGCCCATGAAATCGTTGTCGACGGCGTGGAACTTCACGTCCACCAGCCGCGCGGTGTTGTCGGCGCGTTCCAGAAAGGTGCCCAGGCGCATGAAATGCAGCGCCTCGTCCATCAGCATCGTGCCCAGCGTGACCCCGCGCGAGAGGTGCGAGCGGAACTTGACCCATTCGAAGAACTTGCCGGGGTCGCGCTGGAACTCACCGGCCTTGAGCATGCGGTTGACCTCCAGCCAGGTCTGGTTCTGGGTTTCCCAGACCTCGGTGGTCAGCGTGCCGCGCACGGCACGGGCGTTCTCGCGCGCGGCGCGCAGGCAGGAGATGATCGACGAGGGGTTGTCCTCGTCGCTGACCATGAACTCCATCACGCTGCGCGGATTGACCTCGCCGTGCAGTGCGGTGTAGGACGGCAGCAGTTCGCTGATGGACAGCAGGCCCTGCCAGCCGGCCTCGGCCTCGCTGGCCGACTGCGGCAACAGCGAGGTCTCGTAGTTGACGTTGAGCATGCGCGCGGTGTTCTCGGCCCGCTCGGTGTAGCGGGACATCCAGAACAGGTGGTCGGCGGTACGTGACAGCATCTTTTCTTTCCTCAGATTTCCAGAATCCAGGTGTCCTTGGTGCCGCCGCCCTGCGACGAGTTCACCACCAGCGACCCTTCCTTGAGCGCCACCCGCGTGAGCCCGCCGGGCACCATCTGCACCGACTTGCCCGACAGCACGAAGGGCCGCAGGTCGATGTGGCGCGGCGCGATGCCCGATTCCACGTAGGTCGGGCAGCTCGACAGGCTCAGCGTGGGCTGGGCGATGTAGCCCGTCGGGTTGGCCAGCACGGCCTTGCCGAACTCCTCGATCTCGGCCCGGGTGGCGGCCGGGCCCACCAGCATGCCGTAGCCGCCGGCGCCGTGCACCTCCTTGACCACCAGGTCCTTGAGGTTGGCCATCACGTACTTCAGGTCGTCCGGGTTGCGGCACATGTACGTGGGCACGTTGTTCAGAATGGGTTTTTCGCCCAGGTAGAACTCGATCATCTTCGGCACGTAGGGGTAGATCGACTTGTCGTCGGCCACGCCGGTTCCCACGGCGTTGCAGATCGCCACGTGGCCGGCGCGGTAGGCGTCCATCAGGCCCGCGCAGCCCAGCGTCGACGTGGGGCGGAACACGCTCGGGTCGAGGAAGTCGTCGTCGACGCGGCGGTAGATCACGTCCACCCGCATCGGCCCGCGCGTGGTGCGCATGTAGACGAAGCCGTCCTTGACGAACAGGTCCTGGCCCTCCACCAGCTCCACGCCCATCTGCTGGGCCAGGAAGGCGTGCTCGAAGTAGGCGCTGTTGTACATGCCCGGTGTGAGCACCACCACGGTGGGTTCGGCGGTGGTAGCCGGGGCGCTGGCGCGCAGGGTCTCCAGCAGCAAGTCGGGGTAATGCGCCACCGGCGCCACGCGGTTCTGGCTGAACAGGTCGGGAAAGAGCCGCATCATCATCTTGCGGTCTTCGAGCATGTAGCTCACGCCGCTGGGCACGCGCAGGTTGTCTTCGAGCACGTAGTACTCGCCCTTGCCTTGGGCGTCGGGGGCGCGCACGATGTCGATGCCGCTGATGTGCGAATAAATCTGGTTTGGCACGTCCACGCGCATCATCTCGGGGCGGAACTGGGCGTTGCCCTCGATCTGCTCGCGCGGCACCACGCCGGCCTTCAGGATCTCCTGGTCGTGGTAGACGTCGTGGATGAATCGGTTCAGCGCGGTGACGCGCTGCACCAGGCCTTTTTCCATGCTGCGCCACTCGTGCGCCGGAATGATGCGCGGGATCAGGTCGAACGGGATCAGGCGCTCGGTGCCGGAGCCGTCTTCGTCCTTGGCGCCGTAGACCGCGAAGGTGATGCCCACGCGGCGGAAGATCATCTCGGCCTCTTCGCGGCGCGCGCGCATCGCCGCCTCGGGCTGGCCCGCCAGCCAGCGCGCATACGCCGCGTAGTGTGGCCGCACACCCTGCCCCGGCAGCGCCTGGGACTGGCTCTGCCCGCCCTGGGATTGCGACTGCGCGGCCCCCAGGGCCGCCAGTTGCTCGTACATCTCGTCAAATTTCAGCATTGCAGGTTCTCCTGAACACAGGATAGCAAGGAGCGCGCCAGCTTGGTGCACAAACGGTCCGACTCGCCGCTCTTCGGATCGATTCGTTTCGGAATGATCATCTATAATTACGTTATTCTGTACATTTTTAAGCCGTCCATGAAACAAGCCACTTTCACCGAACTGCGCGCCCATGCCAAGCAGTATTTCGACATCGTCGAAGCGGGCGAGTCGGTGCGGGTGCTGCGCAACGGCAAGGCGATCGCCGACATCGTTCCGGTGATGGCCGACCTGCCCTCGTGGAAGCGGCGCAAAGCCCAGCCACTGGTGCTCGACGGCGTGTCGGTCAGCCGCATGATCCTGCAAGAGCGCGAGTCCGGCGCTTGAGCGGATCGACCGATGCGGGTGTTCTTCGACAGTTCGGCTTTCGTCAAACGCTATGTGAACGAAGCCAGTACCGACGCCGTGCTGCACTGGTGCGACCAGGCCACCGAGATCATTCTGTCCGGCATTGCGTTGCCCGAGTTGATTTCATCGTTCTGCCGCCTCCAGCGCGAGGGCAGGATCACCGAGACCCAGTACCGGCAACTCAAGTCCCTGCTGCTCGCCGATATCGAAGACGCCGCCATCGGCGACCTGACCCCGGTGGTGATCGCGCACGCGATCGCCAGCCTCGAAGGCAACGTGCTGCGGGGCATGGACGCGATCCACATCGGCAGCGCACTGGCCTTGAAAGCCGACCTCTTCGTTTCTTCCGACCGACGCCAGCTTGACGCTGCCGCGCGCAGCGGCCTGCGCACGGCGCCGGTCTGATGCGACCCGTCCGCCGTCAAGGCACGGCGTGGTGCCAGTACCGGCGGGCGGTTTCGCGCTGGCAGGAAACGGCCTGCGGTCGCGCCGAGGTCCAGGTCGCAGCGCCGCAGCGGGCCGATTCGACCACCTCGATGCCGCGTTCGCGGTACCGCACCAGCACCGCGGGTGCCGGGTGGCCGAAGCGGTTGCGGTACCCCGCCTGCGCCAGCGCGAGGCGCGGCTGCACCGCGTCGAGGAACGCCGGCGTGGACGAGGTCTTGCTGCCATGGTGCGGCATCAGCAGCAGGTCGGCCTTCAACAGGGCCTGCGCTTCCACCAGTCGCGTCTCCTGCGCGGCCTCGATGTCGCCCACGAGCAGGGCGCTGTGGCGGCCGTTGTCCACGCGCAGCACACAGCTCAGCGCATTGGCGCGCAGGCCGGTGCCGTAATCGGCCGCCAGCGGGTGCAGCACCTCGAAGCGCACGCCATCCCACTCCCAGCGCTGGCCCGCCTCGCAGCGCGTGGCCGGCCGCAGCGCCTGCAGCTCGTGCTCGTCCTCGATGGAGCTCAGCAGGGCCGCATCGGCCTGCATCGCCAGCACCGCGCGGGCACCGCCGGTGTGGTCGGTGTCGCGATGGCTCAGCACCAGCGTGTGCACCCGCTCGTCCAGGGCCCGCAGCAACGGCACCAGCACCCGGTGGCCGGCGTCGCTGTCGGCGGAGAAGCGCGGTCCGGCGTCGTACACCAGCGCGTGGCCGGCGGTGCGCACCAGCACCGCGTTGCCCTGCCCGATGTCGGCGGCGATCAGCTCGAACTCGCCGCCGGCCGGGCGCGGCGCCGGCCACAGCAGCACCGGCAGCAGCAAGGGCAGGCCCAGCAGCCGCAGGCCCCAGGGCAGGCGCGCCGCCAGCAAGGCGCCGCCGGCCACCCCCGCCACGCCCGCCCACAAGGGCGCGGCGGGCACCGACAGGGTGGCAAACGGCAGCGCGGCCAGCGCCTGCAACAGCGCAGCCAGCGGGCGCAAGGCCCAGGCCGCGACGTCCCACAGCGGCGGCACCACCACGCCGGCCAAGGCCAGTGGCGTCACCACCAGCGTGACCCAGGGAATGGCCACCAGGTTGGCCAGAAACCCCACCACCGAGACCTGCCCGAACAGCAGCAGGCTCAGCGGCGTCAGCGCGAGCGTCACCACCGCCTGTTCGCGCACCAGACGCCTTGTTTGATGAAGAAAATGGCCTGAATCCATCGTGGATCGGCCATCGGCAGCTCCTGAATCCGTAGCAAACAGAATCCCCACCGCGACGAAGCTCAGCCAGAAGCCGGCCTGCGTCAGCGCCCACGGGTCCAGCAGCACGACCACGGCGCAGGCCAGCAGCCAGACCGTGGGCCAGGGCCACTGGCGGGCGCCGATGCGCAAGGCCGCCACCGTGGCCAGCATCGCCACGGTGCGCTGCGCCGGCACGCCCCAGCCGCTGAACACCGCGTAGCCCGCCGCCAGCAGCACCCCGCCGATCAGCGCCGCCGTGGGCGCGCTCAGCCACCGGCACAGCGGCCAGCCCCACAGCGCCGAACGGCGCCAGAACGCGCCGATCAGCGCCACCGCCACCCAGGCGAACAGCGTGATGTGCAGGCCCGAGATGCTCATCAGGTGGGCCACGCCGGTGGCGCGAAAGACGTCCCAGTCGGCGCGCTCGATCGCGGCCTGGTCGCCCGTGACCAGCGCGGCCAGGATGCCGGCGCTGCGCGCCTGCCGCGGCGTGCCGTCGGCCACGCGGGCCATGATGGCGTCGCGAACCGATTGCCGCGCCTGCTCCACCGGGTGCCGCCAGGTGGCGCCCAGCCGCTGCGGCGGCGCATCCCGGGGGCCGGCGCGCACGTAGCCGGTGGCGCGCAGGCCCTGCTCCCAGAGCCAGAGTTCAAAGTCGAAACCGTGCGGGTTCAGGCTGCCGTGCGGGGCCTTGAGGCGCACCGTCATGTGCCAGCGCTCGCCGGCGCGCAGGTCGGCCGGCTGGCGCAGCAGCTCCAGCGTCGCGCCGTCGGCCGCCACGGTCGGGCCGCCGTACCAGCCCAGCAGCAGCCGCGGCGGCAGGGCCACCGGCACGCCGTCGCGGGTGGCGGCCTCCACGTCGAGGCGAAACCGCAGGCCTGGCTCGATGCGTTGCGGCATCGCCGCCACCACCCCGGTCACCGACAGATCCACGCCCTCCAGCGCCGGGTCCAGGGCCTGGCCGGCGACCGACACCGCGCGCAGCCCGGCGAAACCGAATCCCGCCGCGAGTGCGCCCGCCAGCACCATCGCCTGCCGTGCGCGTCGCCACCATCGCGCCGGCCGGGCCGATCGCCCCCAAAGACCCAGCGCTCCCCAGGCCACCCCGGAAGCCACCAGCAGCAGGGTGTACACCGCCGGCGGATCCAGCGCGCGCTGCTGCAGCTGCAGGGCCACACCGGCGACGAAGCCGGCCAGCAGCACGGAGCCCGTCCACAGCCCCGAGGCTTCGCTGGCGTCATCCGGAATCGGTGGCATGGGCATGGCGGCATGCTAATCGCTCGCCCGGGGCGATCCACCGCTTCGCGAGCCGGCGCGCCCGCGGCATCGCCCTATGCCGAATCGTCATCAATGCGCTCAACCCGACTGGCTCGGGTCTTGCTAGCATCGACGCAGTGACCGGCCCCGCTTCGCCTGGCCGCTCTATCCGATCGATCCGAACCTTGCCGAGACGCGCATGTCCATCCACGCCGCCCTGAACCACGTCACCCACTACAAATACGACCGCCCGGTCCGGCTCGGGCCCCAGGTGGTGCGCCTGCGCCCCGCGCCGCACTGCCGCAGCAACATCATTTCGTACTCGCTCAAGATCGAGCCGGCGGGCCACTTCATCAACTGGCAGCAGGACCCGTTCGCCAACTACCAGGCGCGCCTGGTGTTCCCCGAGCCCACCACCGAGTTCAAGGTCACGGTGGACCTGGTCACCGAGATGTCGGTCTACAACCCGTTCGATTTCTTCCTGGAGCCCGAGGCCGAGGAATTTCCGTTCACCTACGCCCCCGCGCTCAAGCAGGAACTGGCGCCCTACCTGATCACCGAGCCGGCCACGCCGCTGGTGCAGGCCTACCTGGACAAGATCGACCGCACCAAGCGGCGCAGCGTGGTCTTCCTGGTCGAGCTGAACCAGATGGTGCACCAGGACATCGACTACACCATCCGCATGGAGCCCGGCGTGCAGACGCCCGAGGAGACGCTCAAGCTGGGCTCGGGCTCCTGCCGCGATTCCGGCTGGCTGCTGGTGCAACTGCTGCGCCATTGCGGCCTGGCTGCGCGCTTTGTCTCGGGCTACCTGATCCAGCTCGCCCCCGACGTCAAGAGCCTGGACGGCCCCAGCGGCACCGAGGTCGATTTCACCGACCTGCACGCCTGGTGCGAGGTCTACCTGCCCGGCGCGGGCTGGATCGGGCTGGACGCCACCTCGGGCTTGCTGGCCGGCGAAGGCCACATCCCGCTGGCCTGCACGCCCAACCCGACCAGCGCCGCGCCCATCGAGGGCGGCGTGGACCAATGCGAGGTGGAGTTTGCCCACCACATGCAGGTCACGCGCATCTATGAATCGCCGCGCGTCACACTGCCCTACACCGACGAGCAGTGGGCCGCCGTGATGGCGCTGGGCGAGCAGGTCGACAAGGAGCTCGTCACTGGCGACGTGCGCCTGACCATGGGCGGCGAGCCCACCTTCGTGGCCGTGAACGACCGCGACGCGCCCGAGTGGAACACCGACGCCCTGGGCCCCACCAAACGTGGCCTGGCCAGCGAGCTGGTGCACAAGCTGCGCGACGAATACGGCCAGGGCGGCTTCCTGCACTTCGGCCAGGGCAAGTGGTACCCCGGCGAGCAGCTGCCGCGCTGGGCGCTGTCGATCTGCTGGCGCGCCGACGGCCAGCCGATCTGGCACGACCCCAGCCTGTTCGCCGACGAGCGCGAGCCGCACGCCTACACCGCCGACGATTCGCGCCGCTTCATCCAGACGCTGTCGCGCAAGCTCGGCCTGACCGACCGTTTCATCGAGCCCGGCTACGAGGACACCTGGTACTACCTCTGGCGCGAGCGCCGCCTGCCGGTCAACGTGGACCCGTTCGAATCGAGGCTGGACGACGAGATGGAACGCATCCGCCTGCGCCGCGTCTTCAGCCAGGGGCTGGACACGGTGGTCGGCTACGTGCTGCCGCTGCAGTGCAACCCACCGGTCGGCCCGGCGCTGGCAGGCCCGCTGTGGACCACCGGGCCGTGGTTCTTCCGCGACGAGCGCATGTACCTGTTCCCCGGCGATTCACCGATGGGCTACCGCCTGCCGCTGGACTCGCTGCCCTGGGTCAGCAAGGCCGACTACCCCTACCTGATCGAGCAGGACCCCTACGCCAGCCGCGACGCGCTGCCCCAGGCCGCCACGCTGCGCGCCCAGTACAACACGGTGCAGGCCGGCCCCGGCGGCAGCGGCTACGCGGCCCACAGCACCGGTGGCGGCTTCGCCGAAGGCGGCGTGGTGGCGGTGCAAGGCCAAGGCCGCGGGGCCGACGCGGGCCGCGGCAGCGCCGAGCAGGCGAACTGGCGCGGCGAAATCCAGCCTTCGCACGCCCAGATCAGCATGGAGGCGGCACGTTTTCCGCAACGCCAGGAGTCGGCGCACTGGATCACCCGCACCGCGCTGTGCGTGGAGGTGCGCGACCCGATGCGCGCCAACGGCCCCAAGGCCGAGGCCGAGCACGGCGGCAAGAGCGGCGTGCTGTACGTCTTCATGCCGCCGCTGGCGCGCCTGGAGGACTACCTGGACCTGGTCGCCGCGGTGGAAGCCACGGCCGCCGAGCTGCGCATGAAGATCGTGCTCGAAGGCTACCCGCCGCCGCGCGACCCGCGCCTGAAGCTGCTGCAGGTCACGCCCGACCCCGGCGTCATCGAGGTCAACATCCACCCGGCCCACAACTGGGGCGAGCTGGTGCAGCACACCGAGTTCCTGTACCAGGCGGCGTTCGAGACCCGCCTGTCGGCCGAGAAGTTCATGACCGACGGGCGCCACACCGGCACCGGCGGCGGCAACCACTTCGTGCTCGGCGGCGCCACACCCGCCGACAGCCCTTTCCTGCGCAAGCCCGAGCTGCTGGCCAGCCTGATCCTGTACTGGCACAACCACCCGTCCTTGAGCTACCTGTTCAGCGGCATGTTCATCGGACCGACCAGCCAGGCCCCGCGCGTGGACGAGGCCCGCAACGACCAGCTGTACGAACTGGAGATCGCGCTGCGCGAGGTCTACGCCAACCGCGAACGCTTCGGCACCGACATGCCACCGTGGCTGGTCGATCGGACACTCCGGAATATCCTCGTCGACGTCACCGGCAACACCCACCGCAGCGAGTTCTGCATCGACAAGCTGTATTCGCCCGACAGCAGCACCGGCCGCCTGGGCCTGCTGGAGCTGCGCGCCTTCGAGATGCCGCCCCATGCCCGCATGAGCATCGCGCAGCAGTTGCTGCTGCGCGCGCTGGTGGCGCGCTTCTGGAACCAGCCCTACGCCGCCCCGGTCACCCGCTGGGGCACCGAGCTGCACGACCGCTTCCTGCTGCCCACCTTCGTGAAGATGGACTTTGCCGATGTGATGGCCGAAATGCGCCAGGCGGGTTATGCCTTCGACGACGCCTGGTTCGCGCCGCACTTCGAGTTCCGCTTCCCGATCGTCGGCGAGGTGCAGAGCATGGGCATCGAGCTCACGCTGCGCAACGCACTGGAGCCCTGGCACGTGATGGGCGAGGAAGGCTCGGCCGGCGGCACGGTGCGTTATGTGGACTCGTCACTGGAGCGCATCGAGGTGCGCGTCACCGGCCTCAACGAAAGCCGCCACGTGATCACCTGCAACGGCCGGGCGCTGCCGCTGCAGTCCACCGGCACCGTGGGCGAGTTCGTGGCCGGCGTGCGCTACAAGGCCTGGAACCCGCCGTCGAGCCTGCACCCGAGCATCGGCGTGCACGCGCCGCTGACCTTCGACATCGTCGACACCTGGATGAAGCGCTCGCTGGGCGGTTGCCAGTACTTCGTCGCCCACCCCGGCGGACGCAACTACGACAGCTTCCCGGTCAACTCCTACGAGGCCGAGAGCCGGCGCCTGGCGCGCTTCACGCGCATGGGCCACACGCCGGGCCTGATGCGGGTGCCGCCGGCCACCATCGACCTGCCGGGCAGCCGCGAGTTCCCGTTCACGCTCGACCTGCGGCGTTCGAACGGCTGAAAAGCCGGTCGGAACGGGCATTATTGGCATCAAATGGGCTCAAACCCGGCGTCCGATGGCCACGGACAGCTATTATTTCAGGAGCTGTCTGAAACGGGCCATCGCCCGGCGCCGCCCGGGGGACAAGCGCCGGCCAGCCGGTTCATCCGGGTAAGCCCGGATGCGTCCGGATGCGACAATCCAGCGCCTTGGAACACCCTGCCCCGCACCCTCCGGCCGAGACCCGCGACGCCACGGCGCCAGCCGCCATCGCCGCCGCCATGGCGCTGCCGGGCGATGCGGGGCATTTCGACGAGCTGCGCGGGGCGCCTGCGGCACCGGACGGCGGTGATGCGCCCGTTGTCAGCCCGGCCTGGACAGCGTTTTTCGACGCGCTGGGCGCCGAGGGCTTCAAGGACCTGAACCGCCGCACCGAGGCGCTGAAGCGCCAGATTCGGGACAACGGTGTCAGCTACAACGTCTACGCCGACGCCAGCGGCCCCCAGCGGCCCTGGGCGCTGGACCTGTTCCCACTGATCCTCACCCCTGAATGCTGGCGCCAGATCGAGGCCGGTGTGCTCCAGCGCGTACGCGTGCTCGACCGCGTCATGGCCGACATCTACGGCCCGCGCGAGCTGGTCAAGGCCGGTCTGCTGCCGCCGGCGCTGGTGCGCGGCCACCCCGGCTACCTGCGCGCGATGCACCAGGTGGAGCCGGTGGGCGGCACCCGCCTGCACATCGCCGCCTTCGACCTGGCGCGCGGCCCGGACGGCAACTGGTGGGTGGTGTCGCAGCGCACGCAGGCGCCCTCGGGCCTGGGCTATCTGTTGGAGAACCGGCTGTCGATCTCGCGCCTCTTCCCCCAGGCCTTCGAGGCCATGCACGTGCAACGCCTGGCAGCCACCTACCGCGCGCTGATCGATGGCCTGAAGGCCATGAGCCCGGCTGGCGCCGACTCGCACATCGCCCTGCTGACGCCCGGGCCCTACAACGAGACCTATTTCGAGCACGCCTACCTGGCGCGCTACCTCGGCCTGACGCTGGTCGAGGGCAACGACCTGACCGTGCGCGACCAGCGCGTCTTCCTCAAGACGCTGCGCGGCCTGGAGCCAGTGCACGGCCTGCTCAAACGGCTGGACGACCAGTTCCTCGACCCGCTCGAACTGCGGCCCGACTCCACGCTGGGCGTGCCCGGCCTGCTGCAGGCCATCCGCGCCGGCAATGTGCTGGTGGCCAACGCGCCGGGCTCGGCCGTCCTGGAGTCCACCGCGCTGCTGGGCTTTCTGCCGGCGCTCGCCAAGCACCTGCTGGGTGAAGCGTTGCAACTGCCCGCGCTGCCGACCTGGTGGTGCGGCGAGCGCGCGGCGCTCGAAGCCGTGCTGCCGCAGCTGGACCGCTGCGTGATCAAGCCCACCTACCCCGGCTCGGCCAGTCATGGCAGCTTCGACGCGGTGCTGGGCCAGAGCCTGTCGCGGCGCGCGCTCGACGAATGGGCCGGCCGCATCCTGCGCGAGGGTGACATCCACACCGCGCAGACCTACCTGCCGCTGTCGCAGATGCCGAGCTGGCAATCGGGCGCTGCAGGCGAGCGCATCAAGCCGCGCTCGGTGATGCTGCGTGTGTTCGCCGTGGCCGACGGGCCGCAGTCATGGCGCGTGCTGCCGGGTGGTCTGGCGCGTCTGGTGGGCGCCGACAGCAGCATCGCGTCAATGCAACGTGGCGGCAGCAGCGCCGACGCCTGGGTGCTGGCCGACGTGGCCCACGGCGCCGTGGTGGACCGCACCACCCTGCTGGCGCCGCACCAGACGCCGGCAGCCACCCTGCACCGCCGCCGCCTGGTCACCAGTCGCGCCGCTGAAAACCTCTTCTGGATGGGCCGCTACACCGAGCGCGCCGAAAGCAGCGTGCGCCTGGCGCGCATCATCGTCAACAGCCTCAACGGTGAAGACGTGGCCACCGCGCCGCTGCTGGCCTGGCTGGGCGAGATGGCGACAAAAAACACGCTGGTGCTGCCGGGCGTGCCGACGGTGACCCAGGCACGCCGGGTGTTCGAGCGATCGCTCATCGCCAGCCTGGACAGTCGCGACGGTGCCACCAGCGTGGGCTACAACCTGCGCGCGCTCAAACTCAACGCCGCCGCTGTGCGCGAACGGCTGTCGCAGGAGCACTGGAACGTCATCACCCGCGCGGAGAGCGAGTTTGCCCACGACTGCGCCCGCCACGCGGCGCGCGGCGACTGGTCGGCCAGCGAAGCCTTGCGCAGCCTGGAGACGGCCAGCAACCACCTGGCCGCGATCACCGGCGCGCAGACCGATCGCATGACGCGTGACGACGGCTGGCGGCTGCTGTCGATCGGCCGCCTGGTCGAGCGCCTGTGCGTGCTGTCCCCGGCGCTGGCCAGCGCGTTTTCGACTGGCGCGGTGCACGACAGTGGCGGCTTCGAAGCGCTGCTGGCGCTGTTCGACAGCACCATCACCTTCCACGCCCAATACCAGCAAAGCCGGGACGTGGCGCCGCTGGTGGACCTGCTGGTGCTGGACCGTGACAACCCGCGCTCGCTGGGCTGGGTGGCGCAGACCTTGCGCGGGCGGCTGGCCCGGCTGGCGGGCAGCGCGCGCGACGAACTCGATCCGCTGGCCCGCAAGATGCCCGACCCGGCGGCATGGTCCCTCGCGACCCTGTGCACACCGGACACCGAGGGACGTCACCCCGAGCTGGAGCAATTGCTGGCGCAGTGCGTGAGCGCAGCCTGGACCTTGTCGGAAGCCATCAGCCTGCGCTATTTCACCCACACCTTCGAGACTGGCCAGAGCCTGGGCGCCTGATGGACCTGCGCATCACCCACGAGACGCGCTACGACTACAGCCCCGCGGTCGAGACCGCACAGCACATGGCGCACCTGCGCCCGGCGGACACGGCCAGCCAGCGGCTCCTGAACCACCACCTGGACATCCTGCCGACCCCCGCGCAGTGCACGCACACGATCGATGTCTATGGAAATCAGCGCACCTTCTTCTCGCTGCAGGCGCCGCACACGGTGCTGCGCGTCGTGGCCACGAGCGAGGTCGAGACCCGCCCACCGCCGGATGCCACCAGCACCATTGCCTGGAACACGGTGCGCGGGCAACTGCGCTACCAGGCCGGTGGAACCTGGGATGCCGCCACCGAGTTCACCTTCGCCTCACCCCATGCGCCGCGTCATGACGAGTTCGCCGCCTATGCGCGGCCGAGTTTTCCGCCCGGTCGGGCCCTGATCGATTGCGCGCGCGAGCTCATGGCGCGCATCCACGCCGATTTCACCTACGAGACTTTCAGCACCGAGGTCAACACCCCGGCGTTGGAGGCGCTGGCGCAGCGCCGCGGTGTGTGCCAGGACTTCGCGCACATCCTGATCGCGTGCCTGCGGGCCATGGGCGTGCCGGCGCGCTACGTCAGCGGTTACCTGCTGACCCAGCCCCCGCCAGGGCAGCCGCGGCTGATCGGCAGCGACGCGTCCCACGCCTGGGTTTCGGTCTACCTGCCCGATCTCCCTGGCGCCAGTGAAGGACTGGGCTGGTATGACCTGGACCCGACCAACAACCGCAGCGGCTGGGGCACGCCCGGCGACGAATACGTGATCCTGGCGCTGGGCCGCGACTTCTCGGATGTCTCGCCGATGCGCGGCGTGATCCACGGCGGCGCGCGGCATACACTCACGGTGGCCGTGACGGTGCAGCCGATGAATGAACCCGCGCCACCGCACGAGGACGTCGGGGAGCAGCCAGCCGATGGCGAGCCCGCCCCGCCGCCGACGCACTGACATCCGTTGTTTCCAGGAGAACCCGCATGAGCATCTACACCACCCTCCAGGCCCTCGACATCTCCCTGCCACCCGTGGCCGTTCCCGCCGCGGCCTATGTGCCATTTGTTCAGACCGGCAAGCTGGTATTTCTGTCCGGCCACATCGCCAAAAAGGATGGCAAACCCTGGGTGGGCCAACTCGGCCGCAACGTCGACACCGCCGAAGGCAAAGCCGCGGCACGCGCCGTGGCGATCGACCTGCTGGGCACGCTGCAGGCCGCCTGCCAGGCCGCCGGCGGCGACCTGAACAACGTCAAGCGCATCGTGAAGGTGATGAGCCTGGTCAACTCGACGCCCGACTTCACCGAGCAGCACCTGGTGACCAACGGTTGCTCCGAGCTGCTGGCGCAGGTGTTCGGCGACGCGGGCGCGCACGCGCGCAGCGCCTTCGGCGTGGCGCAGATCCCGCTGGGCGCCTGCGTGGAGATCGAACTGATCGCCGAGCTGGCCTGACACCGGCGCGGGGGCGGCCCACCGCCCTGCCCGACCCTTCCCGACCCATTGCCATGTGGCCTTTCAGCCGGCCCGATCTGGACCAGATCGACCTGCACCTCCAGTTCTGGAGCGCCGATCCCGAACGCCCCTACACGGCACGCCTGACCCTGGATGGCATCGATGCGGTCGAGGCCCTGGGCGTGGTGCGTGGCACAGATTTCCGGCTGGCGAACATCCGCACGGTGGAGGTGTTCCGCGGCCACGGCCTGGCCTCGATGGTGGTGGGCACGCTGATCGGCGCGGCCCGCGCGCGCCGCTGCGAAACCTTCACCATCGAAGACGTCTCTCCGCGCAACCCGGCGGCCAACCACCTGTACCAGCGTTTCGGCGCGCAGCCCCTGGCGCCGCGCGAAGGCGACGGACACCGGGACTACCAGATCCGCCTGTGACGCGCCCGCGGCCGGCGCCAGGCCCGGATCGCGCGCGTTCACTCCTGACGCACCACCGTCAGCTATCGTTTGACATAACCGGCGGGCAATAACTGCAGCTTCTTGAACGTCCGGTTGACGGAATGATTAGGTCTCATTCCGTGCCCCACGGTTGCGGCGAAAGAATGCTACACCGCATACCAACAGCAGAGCACCCCCAGCCACCGGCACGTAGACGACCCACGCTAGGCCCTGCTCACGTTGCGGCACGGAGCTTAGCAACCAAGCAATGAAGAGCAGTAGCGTGACATTTAAGAGGACGAGCGCGTCTTGAATTGAACATCGAATTGTCTTGAACTTCATCGCCAGCCCGACTAGCAGCAGATGCGGCCATGCCATGAAGAGGTAGTTCGGAACGAGATACGAAATGCCAACATCGCCGTTATACCAACCGCTTGCCAGATAAAGAAGCGCAGGCAATGCGACTTGCAAGGCAACAAGCGCTCGTGAACTTGAGCGGAACATCACCGCTGCCGTCGAACGAAAATTGGTGTGGGCGGATTTGTCACAAGCCCCATGATGATGTAGCCACCTTGAGATGGACTTGCTTTTTCAACGTACTTGCAGAACGCTTGGGCCATGTTCTGAATACAGGCCATCGTGTACCGCGGCCGCATCGCGGGTGACAGATAAGCCTCTGATTCGGTAGGAGTGGCAACTACGTATTCACATCCCCGATCGCAGCTGATGTCTTTCCAGGAACCTTGACCATCCCTCCCCTCAGCACGCCAAACGCCTCCATCAAGAGTGAAGCGATACGACAAGGATGTCGGCTGACGATCTCTATCGAGCACAACAAAAACGCCTGCGTCACTCGCGCCAAGTTCTGCAGACGTAGCTGTCGCGAAGCCCAGGCCAAGAAATGCGGCAACAATGAACTGTCGAAATTGCATGTGAGACCTAACTATTTGATAGCTGCTTGTGGCCATTGGGCGCTGAAATCAAGCATCTATTATTCGATTCGGGTGATGCTGGAGGGCTTGAAACCCAGGTCGGCGGCCTTGCCCTTGCGCGCACGGGCCGCGCGCGCGTTGTTGAGGCTGCGGATCTCCAGCGTCTCCTCGCGCGGCTTGCCGCCACGGCCCACGCCTTCGATGCGCACGCTGCGGGTGTAGGCGGCGGCGCCGGCCAGCGTGTCCTTGCCGTCGAGGTCGATCAGCATCAGGCCGCGTCCGCCGTTGGCCATGGCGCGCAACTCGGTGATTTCGAAGGTCAGGATGCGTCCCAGCGTGGATGCGCAGGCCACGTGGGTGGCCGCCGGCACGGTGGGTGCCCCGCTTGCCGGCAGGCTGACCAGCGACGGGGCGCAGACGCTTTCGCCCTCGCCCAGGCTGATGAAGGCCTTGCCGGCTTTCTGGCGTGACACCATGTTTTCGACCGAGGCCAGGAACCCGTAGCCCCCCGAGCCCGACAACAGCAGCACGGCGGCAGCCGGACCGGCGAAGAAATGCACCAGTTGGGTGCCTGATTCCAGCTCGATCAGCGTCGTGACCGGCTGGCCGTCGCCACGCGCACCAGGAAGGGACGCCACCGGCACCGAATAGAGGCGCCCGTTGGACCCGAAAGCCAGCAAGGTATCGACCGAGCGACATTCGAAGGCGCCGTACAGCGCGTCGCCGGCCTTGAAGCTGTATTCAGGCGTGCCGGGCGCTGCGCCATTGGCGGCGCGGTCGCGGGTCCAGCCTTTCTGGGCGCGTGCCCAGCCCTTCTGCGACACCACCACCGTCACCGGCTCGTCGACCACCCGCACTTCGAGCACGGCCTTTTTCTCGGCCTGGATCAGGGTGCGGCGCGCGTCCGCGAAGGTCTTCGCGTCGGCTTCGATTTCCTTGATCATCAGGCGGCGCAGGCTGGAGGGGTTGGCCAGGATGTCTTCGAGCTTGACCGCCTCGTCGCGCAGGCTGCTGAGCTCCTGTTCGATCTTGATCGCCTCCAGCCGGGCGAGCTGGCGCAGCCGGATGTCGAGGATGTCCTCGGCCTGGCGCTCGCTCAGGTTGAAGCGCGCGATCAGTGCGGCCTTGGGCTCGTCGCTGGCGCGGATGATGGCGATCACCTCGTCGATGTTGAGCAGCACGATCTGCCGCCCCTCCAGGATGTGGATGCGGTCGCGCACCTTGCCCAGCCGGTGCTGCGAACGCCGCGTGATCGTGCCCTGGCGGAATTCGATCCACTCCACCAGGATCTGGCGCAGGGATTTCTGCACCGGGCGGCCGTCCAGCCCGATCAGGGTGAGGTTGACCGGTGCGGAGGTCTCCAGGCTGGTGTGGGCCAGCAGGGTGGTGATGAGCTCCTGCTGTTCGATGCGGCTGGTCTTGGGCTCGCAGACCAGGCGCACCGCGGCCTCCTTGCTGGATTCATCACGAACCCCGTCCAGCACCGCCAGCACGCTGGCCTTGAGCTGGTTCTGCTCCTGCGTGAGCGCCTTCTTGCCGGCCTTGACCTTGGGGTTGGTCAGTTCCTCGATTTCTTCCAGCACGCGCTGGCTGCTGACACCCGGCGGCAGCTCGGTGACCACCAGCTGCCACTGGCCGCGCGCGAGTTCCTCGATCTTCCAGCGTGCGCGGCACTTGAGTGAGCCACGGCCGCTGCGGTAGGCCTCCAGAATGTCGGCCGCGCTGCTGATGATCTGGCCGCCGCCGGGGAAGTCTGGGCCTGGCACCAGGGCGAACAGTTCGTCGTCGGCGAGTTTCGGGTTGCGGATCAGCGCCACGCAGGCGTCGGCCACTTCGCGGAGGTTGTGGCTGGGGATCTCGGTGGCCAGGCCCACCGCGATGCCGCTGGCACCGTTGAGCAGCGTGAACGGCAGCCGCGCTGGAAGCTGCCGGGGCTCCTCGGTCGAGCCGTCGTAGTTGGGCTGGAAGTCGACCGTGCCCTCGTCGATCTCGTCGAGCAGCAGGCTGGTGATCCGGGCCAGGCGGGCCTCGGTGTAGCGCATGGCGGCGGCGCCGTCGCCGTCGCGGCTGCCGAAATTGCCCTGGCCGTCGATCAGCGGGTAGCGTTGCGAGAAGTCCTGTGCCATGCGCACCAGCGCATCGTAGGCGGCCTGGTCGCCGTGCGGGTGGAAACGGCCCAGCACATCGCCGACCACGCGCGCGCTCTTGACCGGCTTGGCGCCGGTGGCGCCGTTGGGCCCGCCAAAGCCCAGGCCCATGCGTGACATGCTGTACAGGATGCGCCGCTGCACCGGCTTCTGGCCGTCGCAGACATCGGGCAACGCCCGGCCCTTGACCACGCTCAGCGCGTATTCGAGGTAGGCCCGTTGGGCGTAGGTGGCGAGATTGAGCGCGTCGTCGGCGTCGGGGGCCGCGAAATCAAGCGTCGGTTGGTCGTTCATCAATAAAACAGGTCACGCGGCGCAGCGACGGCGACAGGCGCCTCGCTGGCCGGCATCGGAGGAAGAGCAGACGGAATCATGTTGCCGCGGCCCACCGCGCCGCCTGGCATCGGCGGCACGGATGGGCGGCGCGCCGGCGCCAGCGCGGCCGGGGGCTTGAGCAGCGCGTAGATTTGCATCACGGTGCTGACGTAGTTGCGGGTCTCGCGGTAGTCCGGAACGCGGTTGCCGGCCTTCTGCACCGCGCCTTCGCCGGCGTTGTAGGCGGCCAGCGCCAGCTCCAGCTGGCCGGGAAACAGTCGCAGCAGGTAGCCCAGGTAGCTGGCACCGGCATGGATGTTGGTGGCCGGGTCGGCGAGTTTCTGCTCGATGCTGGTGCGGCGGTCGGCGCTGACGCCGAAGCGTCCGGCCGTGGCCGGCATCACCTGCATCAGGCCGACCGCGCCCCGAGGCGAGACCGCGGCGGCATCGAAGCCCGACTCGGTGGCAATCAGCGCCTTGAGCAGTTCGTAGTCCACACCGTGCGTGCTGGCGGCCTCGCGCAACAGGTGCTTGACGCTGCGAAAACCGGGCGCCACCTCGAACCAGGCGATCAGCTTGGGCTGTGCCGTGGGCACCGTCACCGCGCGCGGCGTGCCGGTCGCACCGTTGTCACCCGACGGCGGCTTGCCCCGGAAGAACAGCTGGTAGCGGGCATCGATGGGCTCGGCGGCGAAGTGGGCCGTGCCTTTTTCGTCGATGTAGGCCCAGACATCGGCGTGCGCCGGAAGACTCAAAACCCATAGCAGCCCGAGGCCGATCCACGCTGGGAAAAGGCTGGAAACGCCAAGAAAACGTGGAAACAAGCGCCGTGCCATGGTGCCAAGGAGGATCAGACGTCGATCTCGACTGCATCGCCATGCAGTTCCATCAACTCGCGCCGGGCCGCGGCTTCGCCTTTGCCCATGAGCTTGGTGATGAGCTGCTCGGTCTGCAGGAAGTCCAGATTGCCCAGCCGCACCGGCAACAGGCGGCGGGTGTCGGGGTTCAGCGTGGTGTCCCAGAGCTGCTCGGCATTCATCTCGCCCAGGCCCTTGAAGCGGCTGATGCTCCACGCGCCTTCGCGCACGCCTTCCTTGCGCAGCTTGTCCAGGATGGCGTTCAGTTCGCCGTCGTCCAGCGCGTAGGCCTTGGAGGCCGGCTTCTTGCCGCGGGCCGGCGCGTCCACCCGGAACAGCGGCGGACGGGCCACGAACACGTGCCCGGCGTCGATGAGCTTGGGGAAATGGCGGAAGAACAGCGTGAGCAGCAGCACCTGGATGTGGGAGCCGTCCACGTCGGCGTCACTCAGGATGCAGATCTTGCCGTAGCGCAACCCCGACAAGTCCGGGGTGTCACCGGGCCCATGCGGGTCGACGCCGATGGCCACGGCGATGTCGTGGATCTCGTTGTTCTTGAACAGCAGGTCACGGTCCACCTCCCAGGTGTTGAGCACCTTGCCGCGCAGCGGCAGGATGGCCTGGTTTTCCTTGTCGCGGCCCATCTTGGCGCTGCCGCCGGCCGAATCGCCCTCGACCAGGAACACCTCGTTGTAGGCCAGGTCGCGGCTTTCGCAGTCGGTCAGCTTGCCGGGCAGCACGGCCACGCCGGACCCCTTGCGTTTCTCGACCTTCTGCCCGGCCCGCTGGCGGGTCTGCGCGGCCTTGATGGCCAGCTCCGCCAGCTTCTTGCCGTACTCGACGTGCTCGTTGAGCCACAACTCCAGCGCCGGGCGCACGTAGCTGCTGACCAGGCGCACCGCATCGCGCGAATTCAGCCGCTCCTTGATCTGGCCCTGGAACTGCGGGTCGAGCACCTTGGCGTTCAGCACGTAGCTGGCGCGGGCGAACACATCCTCGGGCAGCAGCTTGACGCCCTTGGGCAGCAGCGCATGCAGCTCGATGAAGCTCTTGACTGCGTTGAACACGCCGTCGCGCAAGCCCAGCTCGTGCGTGCCGCCGGCGCTGGTGGGGATCAGGTTGACGTAGCTCTCGCGCACCGCCGCGCCTTCTTCTGTGAAGGCCAGGCACCAGGCCGCGCCTTCGCCCTCGGCGAAGGTGTCGTGCTGGCCGTCGGCGAAGCCTTCGCCCTCGAACAGCGGAATCACCGGATCGGCCACCAGGGTCTGCATCAGGTAGTCGCGCAGGCCACCCTTGTAGAGCCAGGTCTGGACCTCCTTGGTCTTCTCAAGGCTCAGGGTCACGCTCACGCCCGGCATCAGCACGGCCTTGCTGCGCAGCAGGTGCGTGAGCTCGCCCAGCGGCAACGCCGCCGATTCGAAATACTTCGGATCGGGCCAGACCCGCACCGCCGTGCCGCTGCGGCGTTCGCCGGCGCCGGCCTCGTTCACCACCAGCGGCTCCACCACGTCACCGCCGGCAAACGCCAGCCGCGCCACCTTGCCTTCGCGGCAGCTGGTGACCTCCAGCCGCTTGGCCAGCGCATTGGTGACCGATACACCCACCCCGTGCAGACCGCCGGAAAAGCTGTAGGCCCCGCCCTTGCCCTTGTCGAACTTGCCGCCCGCATGCAGCCGGGTGAAGACCAGCTCGATGACCGGTGCTTTCTCTTCGGGATGCAGCCCGAAGGGGATGCCGCGGCCGTCGTCTTCGACGGTGACGGAGCCGTCGGCATGTAGCGTGACCTTGATTTTCTTGCCATGACCCGCCAGCGCCTCGTCGGCGGCGTTGTCCAGCACCTCCTGGATCACGTGCAGCGGGTTGTCGGTGCGGGTGTACATGCCCGGGCGCTGCTTGACGGGCTCAAGACCCTTGAGCACACGGATCGAGCCTTCGGAGTATTCGGTGGCGGTTTTGAGGGCGGGTTGGGTTGCCATGGGGCTGGATTGTAGTGCGCAACGATTGAAAGACTGTATGAATACACAGTCTGCACCCATTCATCGCTGACTGTGACAGCGCAAAACCGTGAATTGGCTACATTTCCCGCATGTCTTCCGCCCCCAAAACCCTCTCCATCACGCAGGTTCTGGTCTGTGGCGCCGCCGTCGTGACGCTCTCCATGGGTACCCGCCACGCCTTCGGGCTGTGGCTGCAGCCCGTCACCCAGGCCCAGGGCTGGACGCGCGAAACCTTTGCCCTGGCCATTGCGATCCAGAACCTGACCTGGGGCCTGGCCGGCATCTTCTCGGGCATGGCGGCCGACCGCTTCGGCGCGTTTCGGGTGGTGATCGCCGGCGGCCTTCTGTATGCGCTCGGGCTGGTCGGGATGGCCTACTCCACCACCGGGCTGATGTTCGGCATCACCGCCGGCCTGATGCTCGGCACGGCGCAGGCCGGCACCACGTATGCCGTGATCTACGGGGTGATCGGGCGCAACGTCAGCGCCGAGCGGCGCTCCTGGGCCATGGGGGTGGCCGCGGCGGCGGGTTCGTTCGGGCAGTTCCTCATGGTGCCAACATCGGGCCTGCTGATCAGCAGCATTGGCTGGCAGCAGGCGCTGGTGGCGCTGGCGGGCATGTCCCTGTTCATCATCCCCCTGGCCTGGGGCCTGCGCGAGCCCGGCTTCGCCGACGGCGGCGTGGTTCACCGCGACCAGACCATCCTGCAAGCGCTGCGCGAGGCGTTCAAATACCCGAGCTTCCAGTTGCTGATGGCGGGCTATTTCGTCTGCGGCTTCCAGGTGGTGTTCATCGGCGTGCACATGCCCAGCTACCTGAAGGACAAGGGCCTGTCGCCGCAGGTGGCCAGTTATGCGCTGGCGCTGATCGGGCTGTTCAACGTGTTCGGCACCTATGCGGCCGGCGCGCTCGGACAGAAGTTCGCGAAACGCAAGATCCTGGCTTTCATTTATCTCGCCCGCTCGATGGCCATCGTGACCTTCCTGCTGGCGCCGCTCACACCCGCCAGCGTCTACATCTTTTCGTCGGTGATGGGCTTGTTGTGGTTGTCCACCGTGCCGCCGACCAACGCCGCGATCGCCGGCATCTTTGGCGTGGCCCACCTGTCGATGCTGGGCGGCTTCGTGTTTTTCAGCCACCAGATCGGCAGCTTCATGGGCGTCTGGCTCGGTGGCCTGCTGTACGACCGCACCGGCAGCTACGACATCGTCTGGTATATCGCCATCGCGCTCGGCCTGTTTGCCGCCCTGGTGAATCTGCCGGTCAATGAGTCGCCCATCAACCGACCCGCACGGGCCAGCCACGGGGGCGCGCCCCGCGCGGCATGAACATGGCCGGCCGCGCCCGCTTCCTGGTCTACGTGGCGGTGGTGGCCGCGCTGGCGGGGGTGTTCGCGCTGTACACCCGGCCCGAGTTCCTGGTGAACCTCGCGGACCAGTTGTGGAGCTGTTTCTGACCCGTTTTCTTCAAGAAACAGGCCTAAACCCAGCACCGAAAGGCCATCGGCAGCTATGAATACAGGAGCAAACTTGAGCCCGAAGGCCCAGTCCGGCGGCCACGGCGGCGAGCCGGCGTCCGCATGGGTGCGGCGCTGGTCGCCCTGGGTAACACACGGCGGCACCGTGCTGGACGTGGCCTGCGGGCTGGGGCGGCACACCCGGTGGTTCCTGGCGCGCGGACACGGCGTCTGTGCGGTGGACCGGTCCGGCGAGGCAATCGACACGGTGCGCGCCCTGGCGCCCGCAGGCGCCGACGGGCGTCTCGAAACCCGGGTCGCAGACCTCGAAAACGGGCCCTGGCCGTTTGAAGGACGCCGTTTCGATGCGGTGATCGTGACCAACTACCTGTGGCGCCCCTTGCTGCCGGCGATCGTCGACAGCGTGGCCGACGACGGCGTGCTGATCTATGAAACCTTCGCCGCGGGCAACGAAGCCGTCGGGCGACCGGCGCGCGCCGAGTTCCTGCTCCAGCCCGGCGAACTGATCGCCGCGTGCACCGGCTTGCGGGTGCTGGCTTTTGAGGACGGCTACCTTGACGGTCCGCCGCGCTTCGTGCAGCGCATCGCCGCGATCAGGACCTGCACGGGCAGCGCCTGGCCGCGCCTGCCGCTGGGCCAGTGAGGCGCCAGAGCCCATCGCTTGCCGCGAGGCCCGCCGGCATGCCGACTTAGTAGAATGCTCGTTTGACGATTACACCCGCGGACATGACATCCACCTATCGCCCCCTCAGGGGCAGCATTCCCGCCCTGGTCACGCCGATGCTCGACGATGGCAGCGTCGATTACGAGGCCCTGCGCAAGCTGATCGACTGGCACATCGCCGAGGGCACGGACGCCATCGGCGTCGTCGGCACCACGGGCGAATCCCCGACGGTCAATGTCGAGGAACACTGCGAGATCATCCGCGTGTCGGTCGAGCAGGCCAAGGGGCGGGTGCCGATCATGGCCGGCTGCGGTGCCAACTCGACCGCGGAGGCGATCGAACTGGCGAAATTCGCCAGGAAGGTCGGCGCCGATTGCCAGCTGCAGGTGGTGCCCTACTACAACAAGCCCACCCAGGAAGGCCAGTACCGGCACTTCAAGGCGATCGCCGAAGCCACCGGCGACCTGCCGATCATCCTGTACAACGTGCCGGGCCGTTCGGTTGCGGACCTGCAGCACGACACCGTGCTGCGCCTGGCCGGGGTCGACGGCATCGTCGGCATCAAGGAGGCCACCGGCAACATCGAGCGCGCGCAGTGGCTGATCCGCGAGGCGCCCAAAGGCTTCTCGGTGTATTCGGGCGATGACCCCACGGCGGTGGCGTTGATGCTGTGCGGCGGACATGGCAACGTGAGCGTGACCGCCAACGTGGCGCCCCGCCTGATGCACGAGCTGTGTGTCGCCGCCATGGCCGGCGACGTCCGGCGCGCGATGGAGATCCAGTTCCGGCTGATGCCGGTGCACAAGAACCTCTTCATCGAGCCCAGCCCCATCCCGGTGAAATGGGCGATGGCCCGCATGGGCCTGTGCGGCGCTGCGCTGCGACTGCCCCTGACGCCGATGTCCCCATCCTGCGAAGCCGCCGTCGAAGGTGCGCTGCGCTCGGCCGGACTGCTCTGACCCGACATGACTACCCAAAGGAATCCCTCCGTGAAGCCATTCACAACGACGGGCCACCGGCTCGCATGGATCAGCGTCGTGATCGCGGCGCTGCCGGCCTGCTCCGTCCTGCAAGAGGACAAGGTTGATTACAAGAGCGCCAGTTCCGCGCCCACGCTGCAGGTTCCGCCCGACCTGAGCAAGCTCGCCACCGAAACCCGTTACTCCGTGCCGGGCACGGCGGTCACCGCCAGCAGCATGGCCAAGACAGCCCAGGCCACGCCGGCGGCCAGCGTGGCGCTGACCAACGTCGGCGACGTCCGCATCGAAAAACTGGGCAACCAGCGCTGGCTGGTCGTGAACCGCAAGCCCGAGGAGCTCTGGGGTCCGGTGCGCGATTTCTGGCAGGAGAACGGGTTCCTGCTGACGGTTGACCAACCCTCGGTCGGCATCATGGAAACCGATTGGGCCGAAAACCGAGCCAAGATCCCGCAGGACATCATCCGTAGCACGATTGGCAAGGTGCTCGATGGCCTCTACTCCACCGCGGAACGCGACAAGTTCCGCACCCGCATGGAGCGCATGCCCAACGGTTCCACCGAAATCTTCATCAGCCACCGGGCGATGGTCGAGGTCTACAACAGCAGCAGCAAGGACGCCACCACTTGGCAGCCCAAGGCGGCCGATCCGGAGCTCGAGGCCGAGTTCCTTCGCAAGCTGATGATCAAGCTCGGCGTCGCAGCCGATCAAGCCAAGGCGCTGGTGGCCGCCAGTACGGCCAAGCCCACCGCCACGCTCACGACGGTCAACAACACGCCGGTGGTGCAGGTGGCCGACAGTTTCGACCGGGCCTGGCGTCGTGTCGGCCTCGCGCTCGACCGCACCGGATTCACGGTTGAAGACCGCGACCGCGCCCAGGGCATCTACTTCGTGCGCTACGTGGAACCGAACACCGCGAAGGAACCCGGCTTCATCGGCAAGCTGTTCGGTGCGACAGCGAAAGAATCGGCGCCCATCAAATACCGCATCGCAGTGCGCAGCGCCGGGGACACGACTTCGGTTTCGGTTCTGAGCGCCACCGGGGTGCCGGACGCCTCCGAAAACGCCAAACGTATCCTGCAGATCATCGTCGACGACCTGAAGTGATCGCCTCGCGCTGATGCTGCGCTTCAGGAGCCTGGCCAGCGGCAGTTCGGGCAACGCCACGCTGGTGGAGGCTCGCAGCGGCACGGGCGTGACGCGACTTCTGGTGGACTGCGGCTTGGGTATACGGGTTCTGGAGCGGCGCTTGGCCGTTGCCGGACTCCGGTGCGCCGACATCGACGCCCTCTTCATCACCCACGAACACAGCGACCACGTCGGCTGCGCCCGGGCCCTGGCACTGCGGGAACGCATCCCGGTGTGGATGAGCGAGGGCACCTGGACGGCTCGCGGCGCCCTGGACTACGACGGACTGCTGAACATCGCGACCGACGCAGGCGTGATCGAATTCGGTCATCTGCAGCTCCGCCCGTTTGCTGTGCCCCACGATGCGCGCGAGCCCCTGCAACTGAGCTGTACCGATGGCGCCAGGCGCCTGGGCGTGCTGACCGACCTGGGCCACGCGCCGCCCAGCGTGCTGGCGTCCCTGCACGGGTGCCACGCCCTGCTGCTCGAATGCAACCATGAGCCCGATCTGCTGGAAAGATCCGCCTACCCGCCGTTCCTGAAACGCCGGGTCGGCGGCGACCACGGCCACCTGGCGAACGCCCAGGCAGCGGACATCCTGCAGTCGCTTCGCCACGACGGACTCACCGAGGTGGCCGCCGCGCACCTGAGCCGCAAGAACAATCACCCGGATCTCGCGCGGGCAGCGCTCAGCGGCGTGCTGGGTTGTCAACCCGCCGACGTCCGGGTGGCCGACGCGACCGAAGGCACCGGCTGGATCGGCGTCTGAGACAGGGCAGGGACACAGGCCAATACCCCCCAACCGACTTTCCTTCAGACCATGAAAAAAGCCACCTTGCGGTGGCTTTTCTGAAGCAATCGGAAAACGATTACTTCTTGACAGCGGAGGCGGCAGCCGCGGCGGCACCGGCAGCAGCGCCCTTGGCGGCGTCGGTTGCAGCAGCCTTGGCAGCGTCGGCGGCGCTCGGAGCGCCGGACATGCCAGACATGCCACTCATGCCGGACATACCCTTCTGGTCACCGGACATGCCGCTCATGCCGGACATACCCTTCTGGTCACCGGACATGCCGCTCATGCCGCTCATGCCGGACATGCCGCTCATGCCTTCCTGACCGGAAGCGGCGGGTGCAGCGGGTGCAGCGGGAGCAGCCGGTGCGGGAGCAGCTGCAGGAGCGGGAGCGGGAGCCGGCTTCGGCTCTTCCTTCTTGCCACAGGCGGCCAGGGCAGCAGCAGCAATCACGGTCGCGAGAATGAGAGAGTTTTTCATTTCAATGTTCCTTAGAGGATGAGACAAACAATTTCCGGAAATTGTCAGAGCGACCGGTTTGACCGCCATGACTGAGAGAAAGGACTCGAGCTCTTTCCGCTCAGCCCGCAATTATAAACTTATTACCCGGAGCTTGGAAATCCCGGCCGACCCTGCTCCTCAATTTGGAGTGCGGCACCTACAGACCGAGTGCGCTTGAAGGAAAACCAGGCGAACTCTGCCCCAGCCATTCCTTCAGCGATTCACGCGCGAGCAGGCGTGCCTCCGGCTCCGCCGAACAGACACCGGTGGAACGCTCGGCGTCAAGCCGGCGCAGCACCCAGCCCGGTGACCACAGCACACTGGGCAGCTCCAAAGGGTCGGCCTTGGCGCAGCGGCGGCAGTCGATGATGTGGGCCCAGGTTCTGCGCCAGGTCACAAAGCGTGCATGGTGGCGGGTCACGTCGTCGTAGCTGCGGGCCAGCATCACGAAGGTTCGGCCGCTACGGGCCCAGTCGCCGAGCGACTCGATCACCGCGCGCTCACCCAGCGGCCAGTCATGGAAATCGGCGTCACTCAGAATGATCTCGCGCCACCCCTCCCGCGCCGCGCAAGCCAGGGCGTCGCGCACATGCTGCCGGAAGGCCTCGCGCCCTTCGAATCGCCCCAAGTGCAGGGCCGGTGGCGGCGCCGCGTTGTCGGAATCATTGGTCGTCATGCAGCCACCCCGCTTCAAGCCAGTCGGACATCAATTGTCGCGCGCCCGCGCTGGCGCGCCTCACATCGGCCGTCGCCAGCCGGCGCCGATCGGCCAGCTCGCGCATCAGCAGTGCATCGCGTCCGGACGCTCGGTAGCTCTCGCCATTGATGAAGATGTGCCGGTCGTCGAACATCATGCGGGTGCGCCGGTCCAGCCGGACCGCACCGGTGGCCGCGGCTGGCCGCGCACCGGCCTCCGATTCGAACCACACGTTCGGCTTCGGCTCCGACAGGTACTCGCCGAGCAGGCACTGCAGCTCCACCGGGTCGTCCAGCACCGCCTGCAGCGCGTCCCGGGCGAAATCGAGCATGCCGGGCGGAATGCCACCGGGCGATTCGACCGCCGGCTGGCCCGGGTCCCGGTACACCGCGTCGCCGGCGGCCTCTTCTGCGTCTTCGGCCAGGCGCAGCAGCAGTTCGCGCGCCAGTTCGCCGCGCGCAGGCTGACGAAAGCCGATCGAATAGGTCATGCATTCGCCCACGGCCACCCCGTCGTGGGCCCACCGTGGCGGCAGGTAGAGCATGTCGCCCGGATCCAGCACGTACTCCTCTTCCGGTTCGAAGTTCGCCAGGATCTTGAGGGGCAGTCCCTCGACCAGCCGCAGGTCCTTCTGGCGCCCGATTCGCCAGCGCCGCTGGCCATGCGCCTGCAACAGGAACACGTCGTAGCTGTCGAAATGCGGGCCCACCCCGCCGCCCTTGGTGGCGTAGCTGATCATCACGTCATCGAGGCGGGCGTCGGGCACGAAGCGGAACTGCTGCATCAGGCGGTGCACCGCCTCGTCATGCAGGTCCACGCCCTGCACCAGCAGCGTCCAGTCCGGTGTTTTCAGTGGCGGCAACGCCCGCCGCTCGAACGGCCCGCGCCGAAACTGCCAGCCCTTGGCGCCCTGGCTCAGCAGGCGCGACTCGACTGCCTCGCCCGCAGCCAGCTCGAACAGGGCCGAGCGTTCCAGCAGGGGTTTGAAGCCGGGAATGGCCTGACGCACCAGCAGCGGTTTCTTCTGCCAGTGACGCTTCATGAATTGCTGCGGGGACAGGCCACCGAGCAGTTGCAGGGGTTCTTGGATGTCCATGGGAGAATTCTGCACCATGGAAATTACTGAACAATGCGTGGTCGCGCTGACCTGGACGCTCAAGGACACCCTGGGCGAGGTGCTGGACGTGCTCGACGAGCCGGTGGAATTCCTGGTCGGCGGCGATGACCTGCTGCCGCGAATCGAGGAGGCGCTGCAGGGACATGCTCCCGGGGCGAAACTCGATCTGCATCTGGAGCCCGAAGAAGCCTTCGGCGACTTCAACGAACAACTGCTCTTTCTGGAGCCCCGTGGCCTGTTCCCCGCCGGGATCGAAGAGGGCATGACCCTGGAAGGCAGCGCCCTGCCGGCGGGCACGAGCCCTGACGCACCGAGAAACGCGCTCTACACGATCACCGAGATCTATCCCGAGCACATCGTGCTCGACGGCAACCATCCGCTGGCCGGCATCGCGATCCGGCTGAGCCTCACCGTGGTGGCAGTGCGTGAAGCCACGGAAGAAGAAATCGGGCAAGGCAGCTGCGGCACCGGCTTTTTCCGCATCGACGTGGCCGACGGCCCCGCCCCGGACGCGACGTTGCACTGAATTTCAGGTCAAAGCGGCTGTTTCCCTGCGGAGGACGGCCACGAACAGCTATCAATAACGAAGCGGTTGTCAGCCACTTCAATGCTTGCCGGTCGACCCATAGCCGCCCTCGCCACGCGCACTGGGCGCGGCAAACTCCGTCACCAGCTTGAATTGCGCCTGCACCACCGGCACGATCACCAGTTGCGCCAGCCGCTCCATCGGTTGCAGGGCGAACGCGGTGTCGCTACGGTTCCAGGCGCTGACCATGAGCTGGCCCTGGTAATCGCTATCGATCAGGCCCACGAGATTTCCGAGCACGATGCCGTGCTTGTGGCCCAGTCCCGAGCGCGGCAGGATCAGCGCGGCATAGCCCGGATCGGCCAGATGGATCGCCATGCCGGTGGGCACCAGTTGCCAGGCGTTCGGTGCCAGCGTGAGCGGCTCGTCGAGGCAGGCGCGCAGGTCCAGGCCGGCGCTGCCGGGCGTCGCGTAGGCCGGCATCTGGTCCGACAGGCGCGGATCGAGAATCTTGACGTCGATGTGCATAAGTAAAAGCTGGGCGTAGGGTATTCAGGTTTCGGCGATGGGCGTTCTGGCTCAGGCCCCGTGGCCGGACGTCGAACCCCTCGTCAGTCGCCTGGCGATCTCGGCCACCAGCTGGCGCGCCAGGGCGAGCTTGTCGGCGCGGGGCACTTCGGTGGCGCCCAGTTCGTCCACCAGCAGCAACGCGTTGTCGTCTTTTCCGAACGTGGCCGGACCGATGTTGCCGACGAGCAGTGGCACCCCTTTGCGTGCTCGCTTCGCGCTGGCGTGGGCAAGCAGGTCGTGGCTTTCGGCGGCAAACCCGACGCAGTAAAGACCGCCGGCTTCGCCCCGAAGTCCGGCCTGGGCCCTGGGCGATCGGGCCACCGTGGCCAGAATGTCGGGGTTCTCGATGAAACGCAGCACCGGCGTCTCGCCTGAGCCATCCTTCTTGATTTTCTGGTCTGCGGCGTTGGCCGGCCGCCAGTCGGCCACGGCGGCGGTGGCCACAAACACATCGACCCCATCCACTTGCGCCTGCACCGCACCCAGCATCTCACGCGCCGATCGCACGTCGATGCGCCGCACGCCGCGTGGCGTGGACAGACCCACCGGTCCAGCCACCAGCGTGACGTCGGCGCCCGCTTCGCGCGCGGCGCGGGCGATCGCAAAACCCATCTTGCCGCTGGAGAGGTTGGTGATGCCGCGCACCGGATCAATGGCCTCGTAGGTCGGCCCGGCCGTCACCAGCACCCGCCGGCCCGCCAGCGCCTGGGGCGTGAAAAAGGCCACCAGGTCCGCCAGGATCTCGTCGGCTTCGAGCATGCGGCCGTCACCGGATTCGCCGCAGGCTTGCTCACCCTGCCCAACGTCGAGCACCCGGATGCCGTCGGCCCTCAGCTGCGCCACGTTGCGCCGCGTCGCCGGATTGGCCCACATCTCGCGGTTCATGGCGGGGGCCACGATCAGCGGCACCGTCGCCGCCGGCCGGGCCAGGCACATCAGGCTGAGCAGGTCATCGGCGCGGCCGTGGAGCAGCTTGGCCATGAAATCGGCACTGGCCGGCGCGATCAGAACGACATCCGCTTCGCGCCCCAGATTGATGTGGGCCATGTTGTTGGGCTCACGGGCGTCCCATTGCGATCCGTACACCGGCCGGTTGCTCAGGGCCTGCATCGTCACCGGGGTGATGAAGTGTTCGGCCGCCTCGGTCATTACCACCTGCACGCTGGCGCCTTCCTTGACCAGGGCGCGGCACAACTCCGCGGCCTTGTAGCAGGCGATGCCGCCGGTCAACCCCAGGACGATGTGTTTGCCGCTCAATGGGTTCATGGGCGGCAATATAACCGTGCGCGCTGGCGCTTCCCTCCGCGCCGTCCCCGCGGGCGAGCCGCGTGAGTAAGGCCCTCACCGCGGGGGTGCCCCGTATAATTCACGTTTACCACCTCCCTCGGGACCCAGCGCCCGACCCTGACATGACCAAATTTGTCTTCGTCACTGGCGGTGTGGTGTCTTCCCTGGGCAAGGGAATCGCCTCAGCCTCCCTCGCAGCGATCCTGGAATCGCGGGGCCTCAAAGTCACCCTGATCAAGCTGGACCCCTACATCAACGTCGATCCGGGAACCATGTCGCCGTTCCAGCATGGCGAGGTGTTCGTGACCGACGATGGCGCGGAGACCGACCTCGACCTCGGCCACTACGAACGTTTCATCACCACCCGGATGCGCCGGGCGAACAACTTCACCACCGGCCAGATCTACAAGAGCGTGCTGGAAAAGGAGCGCCGCGGCGACTACCTCGGCAAGACGGTGCAGGTGATTCCGCACATCACCAACGAAATCCAGGAGTTCGTCAAGCGCGGCGCCGCGGCCGTTGACGTGGCCATCGTGGAAATCGGTGGCACCGTGGGCGACATTGAATCGCTGCCGTTCCTGGAGGCGGCCCGCCAGATGAGTCTCAAGCTTGGCCCCAACAACGCCGCGTTCGTGCACCTGTCCTATGTGCCCTGGATCGCGGCGGCCGGCGAACTCAAGACCAAGCCCACCCAGCACACCGCCCAGAAGCTGCGCGAAATCGGCATCCAGGCCGATGCCTTGCTGTGCCGTGCCGATCGCCCCATCCCCGAAGACGAGCGTGCCAAGATCAGCCTGTTCTCCAACGTGCCCGAGTGGGGCGTGATCTCGATGTGGGACGTGGACACCATCTACAAGGTGCCGCGCATGCTGCACGAACAGGGTCTGGATGGACTGATCTGCGACAAGCTGCGCCTGAACACGCCGCCGGCCAACCTCAAGCGTTGGGACGACCTGGTCTATGAGACCGAACACCCGCAGGGTGAGGTCACCATCGCCATGGTGGGCAAGTACGTGGACCTGACCGACAGCTACAAGTCGGTCAACGAGGCATTGCGCCACGCCGGCATGAAGAACCACGTGCGGGTCAAGATCGAGCACGTCGACTCCGAAACCATTGCCGACCACACGGTGGCGCGCCTGGCCAAGTACGACGCCATTCTGGTACCGGGCGGCTTCGGCAAGCGCGGCATCGAAGGCAAGATTGCCACGGCCCGTTTCGCCCGTGAAAACAAGGTGCCTTACCTCGGCATCTGCCTCGGCATGCAGGTCGCGACCATCGAATTCGCGCGCCACGTGGCCGGACTGGCGGACGCCAACAGCACCGAGTTCGAACCGGCGTGCGCCCATCCGGTGATCGCGCTCATCAACGAATGGAAAGACGCCGATGGCAGCATCCAGGTGCGCGACGCGAGTTCCGATCTGGGCGGCACCATGCGCCTGGGCGCCCAGAGCTCCGACGTGGCCGCCGGCACACTGGCCCATGCGATCTACGGCGACATCGTCACCGAGCGGCACCGCCACCGTTACGAAGCCAACGTGAACTACCTCGACGCGCTTCGCAAGGCCGGTCTGGTGATCTCGGCCTTGACGCAGCGTGAGCACCTGACCGAGATCGTCGAACTGCCGCAGAGCGTTCACCCCTGGTTCGTCGGCGTGCAGTTCCATCCGGAATTCAAGTCGACGCCGTGGGACGGCCACCCGCTGTTCAATGCGTTCATCAAGGCGGCAGTCGACCATCAGGCCGCGGGCAAGAGCCTGAAGGCTGTGGCCTGACATCCGAAAGCGCCGCATGAAGCTTTGTGGATTTGACGTCGGCCTGAAGCACCCATTCTTCCTGATCGCCGGCCCTTGCGTCATCGAGTCCGAACAGCTGCAGATGGATGTGGCCGGACAGCTCAAGGAGATCACGGGAGCGCTCGGGGTTCCGTTCATCTTCAAAAGCAGCTTCGACAAGGCCAACCGGTCCTCGGGCACGAGCTTCCGCGGACCGGGCATCGTCCGCGGCCTGGAAATCCTGGCCAAGGTGCGACAGGAACTTGGCGTCCCGGTGCTGACCGACGTGCACACCGAGGCCGAAATCCCGGCGGTCGCCGCCGTGGTCGACATGCTGCAGACACCAGCCTTCCTGTGTCGCCAGACCGATTTCATCCACGCCGTGGCCCGCAGCGGCAAGCCGGTGAACATCAAAAAGGGGCAGTTCCTGTCGCCGCACGAAATGAAGAACGTGACGGACAAGGCCCGCGCCGCCGCGCGGGAAGCGGGCTTGTCCGAGGATCGTTTCACGGCTTGTGAGCGCGGCGCCAGCTTCGGCTACAACAACCTGGTGTCCGACATGCGCAGCCTGGCCATCATGCGGGAGACCGGCTGCCCCGTGGTGTTCGATGCCACCCATTCGGTGCAGCTGCCCGGTGGCCAAGGCACCTCGTCGGGCGGTGCGCGGGAGATGGTGCCGGTGCTGGCCCGTGCCGCTGTCGCGGTCGGGGTTTCGGGCCTGTTCATGGAAACCCATCCCGATCCGGCAAGCGCCCTATCGGATGGACCCAACGCGGTGCCCCTGAGACACATGAAAGCCTTGCTGGAAACCCTGGTCGCGCTGGACGCCGTGACCAAGAAAAACGGATTCCTCGAAGACCACTTCAACTGACCGCTACGGAGACCTCATGGCCCCTGCCTACATCATCGTCGACATGCTGATTTCCGACATGGAACAGTACAAACAGTACATGGCCGCGGCGCCAGCAGCCGTGGCGGCCTTCGGCGGCGAGTACCTGGTCCGTGGCGGTCGATTCGAAACGATCGAGGGCAACTGGCAGCCCGCCCGCATCGCGATGCTGCGCTTTCCGAGTTTCGACCAGGCCAAAGCCTTCTACGACAGCGAGATGTACCGCCAGGCGCGTGCCAAACGGGCTGGCGCCACCGAATTCTTCAACCTGATCCTTGTCGAGGGCGTCGACGCCCCCGTCACCTGAATCCAAACCATCGAAACGAAAGGGAATCATGAGCGCAATCGTTGACATCGTCGGGCGTGAAATCCTCGACAGCCGCGGCAACCCCACCGTCGAGTGCGACGTGCTGCTGGAAAGCGGCGTCATGGGCCGCGCCGCCGTGCCCTCGGGCGCCTCCACCGGCAGCCGCGAGGCGATCGAGCTGCGCGACGGCGACAAGTCCCGCTACCTGGGCAAGGGCGTGCTGAAGGCCGTGGAGCACATCAACACCGAGATCTCCGAGGCTGTGCTGGGCCTGGACGCCTCCGAGCAGGCCTTCCTGGACAAGACGCTGATCGACCTGGACGGCACCGAAAACAAGAGCCGGCTGGGCGCCAACGCCATGCTGGCGGTGTCGATGGCGGTGGCGCGTGCCGCCGCCGAAGAATCCGGCCTGCCCCTGTACCGCTATTTCGGTGGCATGAACGGCAACCAGCTGCCGGTGCCGATGATGAACGTCATCAACGGTGGCGCGCACGCCAACAACAACCTGGACCTGCAGGAGTTCATGATCATCCCCGTGGGCGCACCGAGCTTCCGTGAAGCCGTGCGCTATGGTGCCGAGGTGTTCCACGCCCTGAAGAAGATCATCGACGACAAAGGCATGAGTACCGCCGTGGGCGACGAAGGTGGCTTCACCCCCAGCGTGGCCAGCCACGAAGCCGCGATCCAGATGATCCTGGAAGCGATCGACAAGGCCGGCTACACCGCCGGTGAACAGATCGCCATCGGTCTGGATTGCGCCGCCAGCGAGTTCTACAAGGATGGCAAGTACCACCTCGAGGGCGAAGGGTTGACGCTGTCCGCCGAGGAGTGGACCAACATCCTGGCCACCTGGGTCGACAAGTACCCCATCGTCTCGATCGAGGACGGCATGGCCGAAGGCGACTGGGACGGCTGGAAGATCCTGACCGACCGCCTGGGCAAGCAGGTGCAGATCGTCGGTGACGACCTGTTCGTCACCAACACCCGGATCCTCAAGGAAGGCATCGACAAGGGCATCGCCAACTCGATCCTCATCAAGATCAACCAGATCGGCACGCTGAGCGAAACGTTCTCCGCGATCGAAATGGCCAAGCGCGCGGGCTACACCGCCGTGATCAGCCACCGCTCGGGCGAGACCGAGGATTCCACCATTGCCGACATCGCGGTGGGTCTGAACGCCGGCCAGATCAAGACCGGCTCCATGAGCCGCAGCGACCGCATGGCCAAGTACAACCAATTGCTGCGTATCGAAGAAGACCTGGGCGACGTCGCCGTCTACCCGGGCCGCGCGGCTTTCTACAACCTGCGCTGAAGCCATGTCGCCCCGGCTGGCCGTACCGAAGCGTCTGGATGCACCCCTGCGGGGTGACGCACGGACGCGATCCGGCTGCTGCGCGGACTGCCCGGCCAGGATTGCCACACCCGCGCCCCGGGGCGTTCGCGTGCGCTGACATACCATGGGCAGCCGCTTTGCGCTCGTCATCCTGATCCTGCTGCTGGCCCTGTTTCACGGTCAGCTGTGGTTCGGCCGCGGCAGCCTGTCCGACGTCGCCAGGCTCCAGCAGAAGCTGGATGCCCAGAAGGAAGCCAATTTGCGGGCCCGGCAGGCCAACGAGCGGCTCGCCGCGGAGGTTCGGGACTTGCAGGAAGGCCTGGAAATGGTCGAAGAAAAAGCCCGACTGGAACTGGGCATGGTCAAGCCCAACGAAATCTTCGTCCAGGTCAGCCGCTGAACCGGTGTTCGCCGAAGCCTTCATCCTCTGGGGTGCCCCGAGCACCTGGCTGGAAGTCATCGCCTTTGTGCTGGCCCTGGCGATGGTGGGCTGCAACATCCGTGAAATCCACTGGGGCTGGCCGCTGGCCGCGATCAGCTCGGTACTCTATTGCACCCTGTTCTGGCGCAGCAAGCTGTATGGCGACGCGGCTTTGCAGGTCTTCTTTGCCCTGGTGGCCTTGTGGGGCTGGACCCAGTGGCTGCGCGGGCGGCGCGACGACGGCGGTGCGCTGACGGTCTCGCGGCTGTCCCGGCGCGGCCTGCTGGCCAGTCTGGCCGCCGGCGCGCTGCTCTGGCCCGCCACGGGCTGGTTTCTGAAAACATGGACCGACACCGACGTGCCCTGGTGGGACGCGTTTCCCACCGCGGTCAGCGTGATCGGGCAGATCCTGCTGGGACGCAAGATCCTCGAGAACTGGGCGGTGTGGCTGCTCGTCAACCTGGTCAGTGTCGGTTTGTTCGCCTGGAAGAGCCTGTGGCTCACCGCCGTGCTGTACGCCCTCTTTGCCGCGTTGAGCATCGTCGGCTGGCGCGCCTGGCGGCGCCGGCTCTGAATCCGCCCCTTGAGAGGCTGAGAGGAAATCGGTCATGCAGCGCCCCGCCAGCCCGCGCCGCATCGCCCTGCTGGGCGCCGAGAGCACCGGCAAGTCTCACCTGGCCACGGCGCTGGCCGAGCGGCTGCGCTCGCAGGGCTTGAGCACGGTGGTGGTCCCGGAGGTGCTGCGGGGCTGGTGCGAGCGCGAAGGCCGCACGCCGCGCGCCCATGAACAGGCCGCCATCGCCCTGGAGCAGGCCCGCCAGGTGCTGGTGTGCGATGGCGCCGACGTCGTGATCGCCGACACCACGCCCTTGATGACCGCGGTGTACAGCCACCTGCTGTTCGCCGACGGGTCGCTCTACGAATTCTCGCTGCACCATCAGCGCGTGTACGACGCCACCCTGGTGACCGGCCTGGACCTGCCTTGGATGGCGGATGGGCTGATGCGTGACGGCCCGCAGGTGCGCGAGCCGGTCGATCGCCTGTTGCGTGACGCGCTGGCGCGCGCGGGCCTGGGCTGGCAAGTGGTTTACGGACGAGGGGAGCGCCGGCTCGAGAACGCCCTGAACGCTATTATTTCAGTAGCTGCCCGTGACCGTCCCGCGCTGGAAAATGGCCGAAATTCACCTCAAAACACGCCCGCAGCCGGCCTTTGCGCCGCTTGCGGCGATCCGGACTGCGAACGGCGGCTCTTCAGCGGCCTGCTTGAACCAGACCGAAGGCGGCCACCGGACCGGTTCAATGAACCTGCGGGTTGACCGGTGGCTGCCCGACCGGCGCGGTGAAGATCTGCGCCGCGTCCACCGGGTCGAATCGATACTGCTGACCACAGAAATCGCAACCGACCTCGATATGCCCGCGCTCGGCCAGGATGCCCTCGGCTTCGGCCTGGCCCAAGCCATGGATCATCCGGGCGACGCGCTCCCGGCTGCAACTGCAGGCGAAACGCGGGCCGTGATCGCCAACCTGGGGCTCGAACCGCAGCACGGGCTCCTCCCAGAACAGGCGCCGCAGGATGGTGTCCACATCGAGCGTCAGCAATTCGTCGCGTTGCAGGCTGCGGGCCAGAACCGAGATGCGGTTGTAGTGCTCATCCAGACCGATGCCGTCCTCGTGCGACCCGGCGCCACCCGTATCGCCAGCCGGGGCGCCTTGCCCTTGCGCGCCAGTGCCGGCCAGGCTGTTCTGCCCCTGCACCGGCAAGCGCTGGATCAGCAGACCGGCGGCGACGCGGTCGTCGGCGGCCAACACCAGCGTGGTGTCGAGCTGCTCCGACTGCAGCATGTAGTGCTCGAGCACCTCCGACAGGCGCTCCAGCGGCTCGCGCCGGTCACCGAACAGCGGCACCACGCCCTGGTAGGTCTGCTGCCCGGGCAGGCGGTCTTTGGGGTCCAGCGTGATCGCGCAGCGCCCTTGATTGCCCAGGTTCACCAACTGGCTCAAGCTGGCGCCAGCGAGCACCTCACCCACCACCGTGGCGGTGGCGCGCAGGCGCAGGTCCGACTGCACCTCGGCGACCGCCACCTTGACCGGTCCGTCGCCGAAGATCTGCAGCACCAGCGCCCCGTTGAATTTGATGTTGCCCTGCATCAGCACGCCGGCTGCCGCCATCTCGCCCAGCAGCTCACGCACCGCTTGCGGGTGGGCGCCGGCGCCGGTGGGTCCGGCGCGCCGGCGCAGGATCTCCTGCCAGGCGTCGGTCAGGCGCACGACCATTCCGCGCACCGGCAGGCCGTCGAAGATAAAGCGGTGCAGTTCAGACACATCCGCACCCGGCTAGCCGATCTTTCGCAGACCGGCCTGAAAGCGCCGCGCGTTCTGCACGTAGTGGCGCGCGCTCAGGCGCAGGCCCTGCATCTGTTCGGGTGTCAGCGTGCGCACCGCCTTGGCCGGGCTGCCGAGGATCATCGAGCCGTCGGGAAACTCCTTGCCCTCGGTCACCAGCGCGCCGGCGCCCACCAGGCAATTGCGGCCTATTTTCGCGCCGTTGAGCACCACCGCGCCGATTCCGATCAACGTCTCGTCGCCGATCGTGCAGCCGTGCAGCATCACCTTGTGCCCCACTGTCACGTGCTCGCCCAGGACGATGGGCATGCCGATGTCGGCGTGCATCACCGTGCCGTCCTGGATGTTGCTGCCGCGGCCGATGGTGATCGACTCGGTGTCGCCGCGGATGACCGTGCCAAACCAGACGCTGACGTCCTCGGCCAGGGTCACCCGTCCCATGACCTGCGCACTGTCGGCGATCCAGGCGCTGGGGTCCACCTCGGGCGCCACGCCATCCAGTTCATAGAGTGCCATTGTTCTTCCCGTCGGAAATCGGACCAAACCTAGAATTGTAGGGATGGAACTTCGCCAACGCGCGCTGCAGGCCTTGCAGACACCGGATCCCCAGCAAAAAGTCGACCAGGCTAGCGTCATCTGGTCACAGTTCGCTTCTTTTTCCATAGCAAACAGTAGCATCCCGGAGCCGCCGGGACTGCCCGGCCGGCCGGCTCAGCCACCGCTCATCGAACCCACGCGCGTGCCGCAGCGCTCGCCCTTTACCTTTGAAGGCCGCGCGGCGCTGATCCACGCGATCTGCCACATCGAGTTCAACGCGATCAACCTCGCGCTCGACGCAGTCTGGCGGTTCTCAGGCATGCCGCCGGCGTTCTACCGCGACTGGATGCGCGTGGCGTTCGAGGAGGCGCAGCACTTCACGCTGCTGCACCGGCACCTGCAGACCCTGGGCCACCGCTACGGCGACTTCCCTGCCCACGACGGCCTGTGGGAGATGTGCGAGAAGACCCGCCACGACATCGTCGCGCGCATGGCCCTGGTGCCGCGCACGCTGGAGGCGCGCGGGCTGGACGCCACGCCCCTGATCCAGGCGCGCCTGCGCAAGGTGGGAACGCCCGATGCCCTCGCCGCCTGCACCCTGCTGGACACCATCCTGCGCGACGAGATCGGCCACGTGGCCATCGGCAACCGGTGGTACCGCTGGCTCTGTGAGCGCGACGGACTCGACCCGGTGACCCATTACGGCACGCTGGCGCAGCGTCACCGCGCGCCGCGCCTGCGCCCGCCATTCAACGAATCCGCGCGACGCCAGGCCGGCTTCAGCCAGCAGGAGCTGGACGAGCTGCGCGGCGCTTGACACTGCGTGAACGGACCGCGATCACCGGAGACGTCAGCCGCGCGGGTGGTGTTGCGCGTGCAAGGCCTTCAGCCGTTCGCGGGCCACATGGGTGTAGATCGTGGTGGTGGAAATGTCAGCGTGGCCCAGCAGCAGCTGTACCGCGCGAAGATCGGCACCGTGGTTGAGCAGGTGGGTGGCGAACGCGTGGCGCAGCGTGTGCGGTGACAGGGGCGCCGTGATCCCCGCCTGCACCGCGTAACGGCGCACGAGCATCCAGAACATCACCCGCGACATCCCGGTGCCGGGATGAGGGCCGCTGGCAGTGACGAACAGGTCTTCCGACTGGCGCAGCGCCAGCAGCGAAGGACGTGCCTCGGCGAGATACCGCAACAACCATTGCCGCGCCACCTCGCCGAACGGCACGAGCCGCTCCTTGCGCCCTTTTCCGAGCACCCGCAGGATGCCTTCGTTGAGGCTCAGGTTGAGGATGGTGAGCGTCACCAGTTCGCTGACCCGCAGCCCGCTGGCGTACATCAGCTCCAGCATCGTGCGGTCGCGCAGGCCCAGCGCCGTGGCGGTGTCGGGTGCGGCCAGCAGCGCTTCAACCTGGGCTTCGGTCAAGGTCTTCGGTACCCGAAGGGGCTGGCGCGCCGACTGCAGCTTCAGCGTGGGATCCTGATGGATCAGACGCTCGCGCAACGCCCAGCGGAAATAGCGCTTGAAAACGGTCAGGCGGCGATTGGCGGAGGTCGCGCGCGTGCTGGCGTGGCGCGCAGCAAAGTAGCGCTGCATCTGGTTCTCGGTGGTGGCGTCCAGCGCCTGGCTGTCTTCCGCTCTCAGCCACGCGGCGAACAGCGAAAGATCGCGCCGATAGGCCGCCAGCGTGTTGGGCGAGAGCCCGTCCTCCAGCAACAGCGCGTCGATGAAACGGTCGATGCTGGCGGTGCTGGCGTCGGACATGGGAAAGTGCAGCGAGCGCCGCCGAAAAAACGTCGCCAGCGCCTTCCAGGTTGGCGACGGGACCCGGACAGGACAACCGGCGTGAAGGCGTGATCAGTCGAGCTTGAGTTTGGACTGGTCCACCACTTTCTTGTAGACGTCGTATTCCGCCTTGATCTGCGCCGCGAACTGGTCGGGGGTGTTGGCAACGATCAGCGAGCCGGTGTCTTCGATGCGCTTGCGCACGGCCGGGTCTTCGAGCGCCTTCTTCACGCCGGCATTGACCTTGTCGACCACCTCCTTGGGCAAGCCTTTCGGGCCGTAGATGCCGTAATACGCCATCCGGTTCACCGGCTCGAGACCCACTTCCTTGAAGGTCGGCACATTTGGCAGCTGGCTCAGGCGCTGGGGCGCCGCCACCACGATCGGGATCAGCTTGCCGGCGTTGATGAAGGGCAGTGCCGACGGCATGTTGTCGAAAATGATCGGCACCTGCCCGGCCACCGTGTCGTTCAGCGCGGGACCGGCCCCACGGTAAGGAATGTGGGTGATGTAAACGCCAGCCAGATTCTTGAACAGCTCGGTCTGAAGGTGTCCGATGCCACCCGTGCCGGACGACGCATAAGAGTACTTTCCGGGGTTCTTCTTGAGCTCGGCCAGGAAGCCCTGGTAGTCCCGCGCCGGAAAACTCGGGTGCACGGCAATCACGTTCGGCGTCGCCGCCACGTTGATGATGGGGGTGAAGTCGGTGATGGGGTTGTAGGGCGTCTTGGGATTGATCGCCGGATTGGCGGCGGTGGTGGAAACCGTCGCCATGCCCAGCGCGTAGCCATCCGGCGCCGCCTTGGCCGTCTCGTTGGCGCCGATCACGCCGCCGCCACCGGCCTTGTTCTCGACGATCACGCTTTGCCCAAGGGCTTTTCCGAGCGGCTCGGAAATGACCCGGGCCACGATGTCGGTGGTGCCCCCCGGCGCAAACGGAACCACCAGCTTCACGACCTTGGTCGGATAGCCTTGCGCAAACCCGGATCCCGCCGCGGCTGCGGCCAGCGTGAACACGATCCATTGACGGCGATGCATGAACAGACTCCTGAAACGTTCGTTGGAAAGCTCGATCCTAATCCCTGGCGACGGGCGGCGGCAGGCGGAAGTCCCGTAGGGGCTTACCCGCAGCGACAGGGCAATGCGGGTATTCTCGCCCAGTGCACTACGCCCAACTGCTCTTCCCAGACTTCTCCCTGATCCTGTGCGGATTTGTCCTGTGCCGCTACACGCCGCTGAACCGTTCGGTGTGGGAGCCGGTGGAAAGCCTGGTGTACTTCTTCCTGTTCCCGGTCCTGTTGTTCCAGTCCATCGTCCGCACGCCGCTGGATCTGGCGGCGGCCTCCAGCCTGATCGCCGCCGGCCTGACCCTGGGCGTGAGCGCCATCGGCATGGCCTATGGCTTGCCGCACCTGCCCTGGATCGGCGCCCGCATCGACCGCCGCGATCATGCGGCCAGCGCGCAGATCGCGTTCCGGTTCAATTCATTCATCGCCCTCGCGCTGGCAGACCGCCTGGCGGGCACCCAGGGCCTGCAACTGATCGCGGTGCTGATCGGTGTGTGCGTGCCGCTGTTCAACGTGGCCGCCGTGTGGCCCATGGCCCGGCACGCGCGCCGCGGTTTCCTGCGCGAGCTGGTCCGCAACCCGCTGATCCTGGCGACGGCAAGCGGCCTGGGCGCGAACCTGGCGGGGTTCACGATACCCGGCTGGCTGGAACCCACGGTAACCCGCATCGGCGCCTCGTCACTGGCGCTGGGCCTGATGGCGGCAGGTGCCGGCATGCGGTTCAGTTCATTGGCTCATGGGCGGTTCCTGGCGGTGGCCGTGCTGGCGATCCGGCATCTCGCACTGCCGCTGGTCGCGTTCGGTCTGACGCGCCTGCTGGCCTTGCCACCCGCGCAGACCACGGTGCTGATGGCCTTCTCGGCGCTGCCCACCGCGTCCAGCGCCTACGTGCTGGCGGCCCGCATGGGCTACAACGGGGCCTACGTGGCCGGCCTGGTCACGCTGTCCACCTTGTTGGGCATGGCCAGCCTGCCGTTTGCACTCAGCCTGCTTCGGGGACTGTGAGGCCAGGGCCTGTCATCAAATAATTCCCTCACGCGGAAATTATTCGGTGACAGGCCCTGGGTTTCACGGCTGCACGCCGAGTACCAGATCGATCCGCCGGCGCAGGCGACGCACGGCCTCCTCGTCGCCAGCCAGTTCAGCATGCCGAGCCTGCAGGTGCAGCCATGCCAGCAAGGGGCGGCTCCAGCCCTGGGCCGACGCGGTCTCCACCGCCAGCGCCATGACCGCCGGATGCCCCTGCCCGGCCTGCAGCCACACGGCGGCGGCCACGAGGCGCGCCAGCGGATCGGCGATGGCGGCCAGGATGTCGACATCGCGCGCATCGACCGCTCCGCCCTCCAGCAGGCGCCGCGCCGCCGCCTGCTGGGCTGCCGGTAACAGCGGCACCGCCTGGGTCGATACCCGCCCGGCCAGGTAGTCGGCATAGGCCAGCTGAGCGACCGTGGCATCCGCACGCAAGGCTTCGAACCGCGCGCACGGCCCGAAGGCCAGGCTGGCGACCTGGATCGAGCAGCGCAGCAGCTCCGCACGCGCCATCAGGGCCGCGTCGCCGGTTCGGGCAATCTCCCGGCGCATGCGATCAAACTCGCTGGTCGCGATCCGTGTCTTGCCCTGCAGGTCCGCCTGCGTGGCGCGTTCGGAGGCCGTCTGGGCATTCAAGCGCCAGTCCGGAACCGCGGGTCCGCTCGCGCAGCCGGTCAACGCGACCCCGCAGGCGAAGCCGATAACGCCAACGGCGCGACGCAGCAAGGGGCTTCGGGCGCCGTTCATGGCAGACGGATCTCCGGATCGCGAGCAAAAGGCCATCGGCGATTGATCTGGTTGACCAGGTGCTCCACGTTGCGCAGGCTCGCCTCCACATCGGCCCTCAGGGCGGCCAGGTCGGCCGTGCCTTCGCGCGTGTTCGTGGCGATGGACTGCGCCTCCACCAGCACCGCGTCAACCTTTTTCAGGCTGGCCCTGGCATCGCCCAGCAAGCCATTGAGCTGCTGCACTGCGTCGCGGGTGGTTGGCATCACGCCCTGTTCACCGAAGATCTGGGTGTCCGCGCGTGACGCCAGGCCGTCCAGCCGCGCGAGCAGCGCATTGGTTCGGTCCAGGGTTGTGATCAACTTGCGCGCATCGGCCTCGTTGCCCATCAGCAGCCCCAGCGCACCGTGCGGGCCACCCAACCGGGCTGCCGCGCCGCTGACATGGCCCAGCCCGAGGTTGAGCGCGGAATCAGGGGCCGTCATGGCCTGCAGGTTGGTCAGCAGCTCGCGCGCGGCGTTCATCAACCGGGGAATTTCGGCCGTGGCATCGCCCCGCAACACCGTGCGTTCGGCGCCATCGGGCAAGGGGGGATCGGTCAGGATGCCGCTGTAGGCCCTGATGCGCGTGCCACCCACCAGGCTGCGCTCCATCGTGAACACGCTCGACGTGCGCAGCCAGTGGGCGTCCTTGCTGGGAACCCGCACCAGAATGCGCGCGTTGCCATCGGGCGCCAGTTCGATGCCGCTGACCCGGCCCAGCGGAAAACCCGAGAAGGTCACATCCATGCCCACTGACACCCCTTCGGAATCGTCCGCGAGCAGCACCACGGTCTGGGTTCGCTCGAAAACCCCGCGCGCATACAGCAGGTAGGCCACCGAAGCCGCGACCAGAAGAAACACCACCGCCACCAATACGATGGCGCGGGCCTCCAGCTTTTCAGGCGACTCGTCGGCTTCGTTCGTCATGGATCAACGGGTTCAGTAGTAGTTTCCGACCAGCGACACCAACTCGATCAGCAAGATCAGCAGGAACATGCGCAGCAGTCCCTGCACCTCGGGCAGCTCCGAGCGTCGGCCGGAAGAAGGCAAGGTGTTCAAGCCCGACAGAACCGGAATGAACGAAACGGCCAGACTGAAGAAGAACGTCTTCAGCACGAAGATCAGGGCGACGGCAGGGTTGAATACTTGGCCGACCTTGCGGGTGAAGCCATCGAAAGCCGCCGAATTGGGTCCGTGCACCACCAGATAGGTGAGAACGAGGGCCACCAGGCAACTGACCACCGCCAACGTCACCACGGCGAACAGCCCGGCCAGCACGCGTGCCACGGCTTCCGCATGGAGCGCTTCCATCCCGCCGGCCGCGAGGAAGCCGGGGTTTTCCCGGGCGCGACGCCGGTACAGCGCGACACCGCCGGGCAAGGTCACGTTCACCGCAACGAACAAGGCCGAGACCAGCGGTATCAGCTCCAGCACCAGCACCCGGATGACCGTTTCGAGCGCGTAGCGCGACAGCCCGTAGGCTGCCGCCGTCGCCACCACGATGTGGATCAGCACCAGGCTGACCATCGCCACCAGCAGCGTGAACCACGGCAACATGGGCGCCGTTCCACGGTAGAGGTGACGCGCCATCACCGCCCGGGGCGCTTGGCGGTAGCTTGATGGCGACAGCATCAGGCTCACCAGCAACCCCGCCGCGTTCAGGTTACGGACGGTGACCGACCGCGTCTGACGCAAGGTCACTTGCCAGTGGCGCGCGGGTTGGACAGAGCTCATCGTTTCATGATAACGGCTACCCGTCGCCGCTGGACAGGGCCCAGGCCACGTGCTCGCGTACCAGCGCCTCGGCGTGATCGAGGCAGCCCCCCAAAGCGGTACGAACAGCATCCGCCTCGGCACGATCGAGTCCGGCACGCAGCGCATTGCCGGCGGCCACCGCCACGTTTCTCAGCCACCGGACATGCCCGATGCGCCGGATCGGACCGCCTTCGGTCCGGCGAAGAAACTCGTCCTCGCTCCAGGTCAGCAATCGCGCGAGCTGCTGACCACTCAGCCCGGATCGTTCGTCAAAGTCGGGCAAGGCACTTCGGCGCGCGAATTTGTTCCACGGGCAAACCAGCTGGCAGTCATCGCAGCCATAGATGCGGTTACCGATCAAAGGCCGCAACGGCTGCGGAATCGGCCCTGCGTGTTCGATGGTCAGGTACGAGATGCAGCGCCGCGCATCGAGTCGAAACGGCGCCACGATGGCCTGGGTCGGACACAGATCGACGCAGGCCTGGCAGCTGCCGCAGTGCGCCGCGACCGGTTCGCTGGGCGGCAGGGCGACGTCGACATAGATCTCGCCTAGAAAGAACAGGGAGCCCGCGTCACGGCTGAGAACCAGGGTGTGTTTGCCCCGCCAACCCTGTCCGCTTCGGACCGCCAGCTCGGCCTCCAGCACCGGGGCGGAGTCGGTAAACACCCGATGTCCGAACGGTCCCAACACCTCCGCCATGCGCGCCTGCAGGCGCTGTAGCCTCGATCGCAGGACCTTGTGGTAATCCCGCCCGCGGGCATAGAGCGACACGATGCCCTCGCCGGGCGCGTGGATCCGCGCCAGTTCCCGCTCGCGCCAGTCCACCGCGGCGTCCCGCGGCAGGTAGTCCATGCGGACGGTGAGCACGCTCACGGTGCCGGGTACGAGTTCGGCAGGTCGGGCACGCCGGAGGCCGTGGGCGGCCATGTAGTCCATGCTGCCGTGAAAGCCCTGGGCCAGCCACGCAGTCAATCCGGGCTCGGACGACGAGAGGTCCACCCCGGCCACGCCGATTTGGGAAAATCCCAGTTCTCCGGCCCACTGCCGAACCTGGGCCAACAACCGATGAGGATCGATCTGAGCGCGCTTGAACGTCACCCGCCCATTGTAGAAACCGGTCACCCGATTGCCGCGCGCCGGACGGTCCTCTGGCGCAACGAGCGCGACACGGCGGCTTTCGCGACGCGCCTGGCCGCCAGCCCGGCAGTTCGCAATGCGTTCATCGAGCTGCATGGCGACCTTGGCGCGGGCAAGACCACCCTGGTGCGCCACCTGCTGCGTGCGCTGGGCGTGCAGGGACGCATCAAAAGCCCCACCTACGCCGTGGTCGAACCGCATGATGCCGACGGTTTGTCGGTCTGGCACTTCGACTTCTACCGCTTTGACGATCCACGCGAATGGGAAGAGGCCGGCTTTCGCGACCTCTTTGCGAGCCCGGGCCTGAAACTGGCCGAGTGGCCCGAAAAGGCTGCTGGCGTGTTGCCCGTGGCCGACCTCGTGCTGCGCATCGACACCCAATCCGACGAAACGCGCATCGTCACCTGTGAGGCGCGCTCGCCCACCGGCCAGGCGTTGCTGAGCGGGGTGGCACCATGATGCCCAGACGCCGCGCCTTGATGCAGTCCGGCGCGTTCGTGCTGCTGCTGGGGGTTCGGCATCGCAGCTTCGGCGCGTCGATCGTGGCGGTGCGGGTGTGGCCAGCGCCCGACTATTCCCGCGTGACAATCGAATCGGCCGGACCGCTGAAGGCCCGACACGCCCTCGTCACGGCACCGCCCCGGCTGGTGGTCGACATTGACGAGCTTGAACTGAATGGGGCACTGCGCGAACTGGTGGCCAAGGTTCAACCCGACGATCCGAACATTGCCCGGATTCGCGTTGGCCAATATGCACCCGGTGTCGTGCGCCTGGTGTTGGACCTCAAGCGCCCGATCCAGCCGCAGGTGTTCAACCTGCCACCGGTGGCGGCCTACCGTGACCGGCTGGTGTTTGACCTCTATCCGGCGCAGGCACCCGATCCCCTGGAGACCCTGATCGCTGAACGCTTGCGCGATGCGAAGCCCCCGGAGCCACCGGGTCCGGCGACCGCAGCGACGCCCGCGGCATCGGCCGGCCCCGCAACCGTCGCACAGGCAGATCCGCTGGGCGACCTGATTGCCCGCCAGTCCGGACGCGCGCTGACACCGACCCCGGCCCCGGTCGCGCCGGCGCCGCCGGTACCGAGTACGCGACGAAACCCCGAATTGTTGCCCTCAGACCCGCTTGCTCCTGATTTGATAGCTAAAAGTGATCATTCAGCGCCGGGTTCTCGCGGAAAAAGCCAGAAATCCGTGCTCGATGGCGCCACCGAGCGCCTCATCATCGTCGCACTCGACCCCGGTCATGGGGGCGAAGATCCGGGCGCCATCGGCCCCGGCGGCACGCGCGAAAAAGATGTGGTGTTGCAAATTGCCCACCGCCTGCGGGAGCGCATCAACGCCACCACGCTCAAGGGCAATCCGATGCGAGCCTATCTCACCCGCGACGCCGACTTCTTCGTGCCGCTGCATGTGCGGGTACAAAAGGCCCGGCGCGTGCAGGCCGACCTGTTCGTCAGCATCCACGCCGATGCCTTTCTGACGCCGCAGGCACGCGGGGCCAGTGTGTTCGCCTTGAGCCAGGGTGCGGCCTCCAGTTCGGCCGCTCGCTGGATGGCCAGCCAGGAGAACAAGGCCGACCTCATTGGCGGCGTCAACATCGAGGCCAGCGACCCACACCTCAAGCGGGCCCTGTTCGACATGAGCACCACGGCACAGATCAACGACAGCCTCAAGCTCGGCGGCGCCATGCTGCGCGAGATCGGCCAGGTCGGACGGCTGCACAAGGCCGGCGTCGAGCAAGCCGGCTTCGCGGTGCTGAAGGCACCCGACATCCCAAGCGTTCTGGTGGAGACCGCCTTCATCAGCAATCCGGAAGAAGAAGCCCTGCTGCGAAGCGAGGCCCACCAGGAAGCCCTTGCCGATGCGCTGATGAGGGGCATCCAGTCCTATTTCGCGCGCAACCCGCCCCTGGCCAGAAACCGGCAGATCTAGAAGCAGCGGATCGACAGTGCAGGATCGCGCCAGTTTGACCGCGCACGCGCAGCAAGGCACCGTCGGATCAAACGCTTGCCTGCTGTTTTGGCGCCGATCCACGAGAACGCCGAAATGGGACCCATTTCGTTGGGGAAGCTACCCTAATCGGGGTTGGGGAAACCACCCTCACCCACTTGCTCGCCCTTCGGGCATAATCGCCCGCGACGCGCCAGGTCGGCGCTTTGTTTAAGGATTGCACATGGCAAAAAACAAGCTCATCCTCGATTACGTCTATGACCACGAGGCTTCCATGCCGGACAAGGTCTACCTGACCCAGCCGCTGGGCCAGGGCAAGGTCGCCGACTACACCTGGAAGGAAACGCTGAACCAGTCGCGCCGGATGGCGGCCTACCTCAAGAGCCGCAATTTCGAGCCCGGCGCACGAATCGCCATCCTGTCAAAAAACTGCGCCCATTTCTTCATGGCTGAACTGGCCATCTGGATGGCCGGCTACACCACGGTGGCCATATTCCCCACCGAAACCGCCGAAACCGTGAACTACGTGCTGGAACACAGCGAAGCCAGCCTGCTGTTCGTCGGCAAGCTCGACACCTGGCCCCAGCAGGAGCCGGGTGTGCCCGCCGGTGTGCCCCGCATTGCATTCCCCCTGGCGCCGCGCACCGACTACGACACCTGGGATTCGATCACCGCCCGCACCGAACCCATGGCCGGACGGCCGGCGCGCGACGCCCGCGACACCGCGATGATGATCTACACCTCGGGTTCCACCGGGCAGCCCAAGGGCGTGATGCATTGCTTCGAAAACATCACCCGTGCCAGCGAGGGCATCACCGCGGACATCAAGTCCCGCATCGGCGATCTGCCTGAAAACCGCATCCTGTCGTACCTGCCGCTGGCGCACGTGTTCGAGCGCGCCTGGGTGGAATGCGCCTCGATGGTCGACGGCAAGACGCACGTCTTTTTTGCCGAGACGCTCGACACATTCCTGGCCGACCTCAACCGTGCCCGCCCGACCACCTTCATCTCTGTGCCCCGCCTGTGGCTGAAGTTCCAGCAAGGCGTTTTCACCAAGATGCCGCCCAAGAAGTTGGACCGCCTGCTCGGCATCCCGATTCTGGGTCGCATCGTCGGTCGCAAGGTATTGAAAGGCCTCGGCCTGGATCAGGCGCTGCTGGCCGGCAGTGGTTCGGCACCGATTCCGGCCGACCTGATCGCCTGGTACCGTCGCCTGGGACTGAACCTGATCGAAGGCTACGCGATGACCGAAGACTTCGCGTATTCACACAACTCCACCGAGGCCATCAACGAGCCCGGGTGTGTGGGAGTGCCGCTGGCCGGCGTGCAGGTTCGCATCAGTGATGAGGGCGAAATTCTGATCAAGTCGCCCGGTCAGATGACCGGCTACTACAAGCGCCCCGACCTCACCGCCGAAGCCTTCACCGAGGATGGCTTTTTCCGCACCGGTGACCGCGGCGAACGCCGCAAGGACGGGCTGCTCAAGATCACCGGCCGCGTCAAGGAACTGTTCAAGACCGCCAAGGGCAAGTATGTGGCGCCGGCCCCGATCGAAAACATGATCAACGCCCACCCGATGGTGGAGCTGACGCTGGTCTCTGGCGTGGGCCAGGTGGCGGCCTATGCAATGGTGGTGCTCGCCGAGGATCTGCGCCCCAAGGTCAAGGACCCCGCAGTCAGGTCCAAGGTGGAGTCCGAACTCACCCAGCTGCTGAAAGACGTTAACAAACAGCTCGCCGACTACGAGAAACTTCAGATGATCGTGGTGGCACCGGAGCCATGGTCCGTGGAGAATGGGTACCTGACCCCGACGATGAAAATCCGGCGCGCCCGCATCGAAGCGGCCGTCGAACCGCAACTCGACAGCTGGTACGGCAAGAAAGGGGCCGTTCACTGGGTGTGAGCGCCCGACGCCTTGCGCACCGTAGTGTCTGACGCCTGGCGTCGGGCCAGTGGGACCTGAATCGATTAGTCGGTTCAGGTTTTTTTTCTGGGTTCGGGCACTGCCGGCAGTCGGCACGAGCGTCCGAAGTCCGAACGTGCCATGATTCACCCCTGCGCATTGAGGGCGGAGGGGAATGTTCGACCGATATGGCCGGTTTCCAGCAGGATTCGGTTGGGCGATGCCTCACCCGCGGCCTCGTGATCCACCTCAGGCCCGACGATCTTCCACCGCCCCGTCATGACTTTGCGATTCAAGAAAACCGCCCTGGCCGTTGCCGTGCTGGCCCTCGCCGCTGCGTTCACCGGCTACCACCTGACCCGTTCACAGACGCCGGACAAGTCCGCGTCGCCACCTTCCAAAGCTACCCAGACAACGGCCCGACCGGCGTTGACGGTGACCACCGTGCAGGCGGTGGCAAGCCGGTTGCCGGTCAAGGTGGAAGCAAACGGGAGCATCGCCGCCTGGCAGGAAGCCAGTGTCGGCACCGAGAGCAATGCGCTGCGGCTGGCTGACGTGTTGGTCAACGTCGGTGATGTCGTTCAACGTGGTCAGGTGCTGGCCCGCTTTGCCGATGACAGTGTGCAGGCGGACGTGGCGCAGGCCCGCGCCGGCGTGGCTGAAACGAGCGCCCAGGCCACCGAGGCAACAGCCAACGCGAATCGCGTTCGCACCCTCTTGAACACGGGTACGTTCAGTGGGCAGCAGATCAGCCAATACCTCGCAGCCGAACAGACCGCCTTGGCCCGCGTCGAGTCGGCGAAGGCCGTGTTGGCAGCCCAGCTGCTGCGGTTGAAAAACACCCAGGTGCTCGCCCCTGACGCCGGCATCATTTCGGCACGAAGCGCGACGGTTGGGGCCGTGGTGCCCGCCGGCACGGAACTGTTCCGACTGATCCGCCAGGGCCGCCTCGAATGGCGGGCCGAGATGACCGCGTCCGAGCTGGCCAGCGTGGTGCCGGGCACACCCGTCGAGGTGGTAGCGGCCAACGGTGCCCGCTTGAGCGGCAAGGTGCGCACGGTGGCCCCGACCGTTGATCCCCAGACCCGATCCGGACTCGTGTACGTCGATCTTCCGGCCATGGGCATGAAGCAGGCAACCGTTCCGACCGATCGTTCGCAACCATCGGGAGCGAAAGGCGATTTGCCCAAGAGCGCCCTGCCCGGCATGTTCGCCAGGGGCGAATTCCAGCTCGGCAGCACGGCCGCGCTGACCGTTCCCCAGCAGGCGGTGGTGGTTCGCGACGGCTTCAGCTACGTGTTCCGCCTGAACGCCGATCAACGGGTCAGCCAGGTCAAGGTTCGGCTCGGGCGACGCTCGGGCGACCGGGTGGAGGTGGTGGAGGGCGTCGATCCGGACGCGGTGCTGATCGCCTCCGGTGCCGGATTCCTGAACGATGGCGACCTGGTCAAGGTGGTGCAGGCACCGTCGACGACGCCGGCTTCGGCCCCGTCATCGCCGACATCGAAGTCCTGAGGAGCCGGTGTGAATTTTTCTGCGCTGTCCATCAGGCACCCGATTCCCGCCATCATGTTGTTCGCGCTGCTGTCGCTGGCAGGCTTGTTGTCGTACCGCGCCAACGTGGTGCAGGACTTTCCCGACATCGAGCTGCCAATCGTCACCGTGAACGCCACGCTGCCCGGTGCCGCGCCCGCTCAGCTGGAAACCGAAGTGGCCCGAAAGATCGAAGATTCGGTCGCCACGCTTCAAGGCATCAAGAACATCTACACCAAGGTATTGGACGGCGACGTCACCGTCACCGTCGAATTCATCCTCGAAAAGCCGATCTCCGAGGCCGTCAACGACGTTCGCGATGCGGTGGCCCGGGTACGGGCCGACCTGCCGGCCGACCTGCGTGACCCTTCGGTCACCAAGGCATCGACCGCCGGCCGTGTCGTGATGACGTTCACGGCCGCTGCCGCGCCGCCCGCCAACGGTCGGGCCACGCTGATGGATGACCAGGCACTGAGCTGGTTCGTCGACAACACGGTCGCCAAACGCCTGCTGAATGTGCCCGGTGTCGGCGCAGTCAAGCGCATGGGCGGTGTGAGCCGCGAGGTGCGCGTCGAACTCGACGCCGACAAGATGGCCGCATTGCGCGTCGCTGCCATCGACGTCTCGCGCCGCCTGAAAATGGTTCAGCAGGAAGCACCGGGAGGCCGTGGGGATGTGAGCGGTGCTGAACAATCGGTGCGCACCATTGCCACGGTCAAGACAGCCCAGGAACTGGCTCGCCTGGACATCCCGCTGGCCGATGGTCGGCACATCCGGCTGGATCAGGTGGCGCGAGTTCTCGATACGGTGGCGGAGCCACGCGCGGTTGCCACGCAGGACGGGCGACCGGTTGTCGGCTTCGAGGTGTTCCGGACCAAGGGCGCGGGAGAAGTGGACGTCGCACGGGGCGTTCGTGCCGCCGTCGCCCAGTTGCAGGCCGCACACCCGGATGTGATCCTGACCCCGGTCATCGACAACGCGCAACCCGTTGCCGAGAACTTCCGCGGTTCGATGGAGTTGTTGTACGAAGGTGCGGTGCTCGCCGTGCTGGTGGTGTGGCTGTTCCTGCGAGACTGGCGCGCAACCCTGGTGGCCACCGCCGCGCTGCCCCTGTCGGTGATTCCGACCTTCCTGGGCCTGCACTATTTCGGCTACACACTCAACACGGTGACCCTGCTCTCGCTGGCGCTGGTGGTCGGCGTCCTGGTGGACGATGCGATCGTGGAGATCGAGAACATCGAGCGCCACCTTCGCATGGGAAAGACGCCGTATCAGGCTGCCATGGACGCCGCGGACGAGATCGGCATGGCTGTGATCGCAACCACGTTCGCGCTGGTGGCGGTGTTTCTTCCGACCGCGTTCATGGGCGGCATCCCGGGCCTGTTCTTCAAGCAGTTCGGCTGGACCGCGGTGCTGGCCATCCTCGCCTCGTTGGTGGTGGCCCGTCTGCTGACGCCGATGATGGCCGCCTACATCCTGAAACCGCACAAGAACGCATCGAAGGCCGACCCGAAAGCGGCATACCGCGAGGCTCCGGACGGCTGGTTGATGTCACGGTACATGACCACCATGCGCTGGTGTCTGAGGCACCGCGCCATCACGATCTCCGGCGCCGCGCTCTTTTTTGTGGCCTCCCTGTCGGTGATTCCCTTGTTGCCGACCGGCTTCGTGCCGGCCGCTGACCGGGGCCAGACCCAGATCACCCTCGAACTGCCGCCTGGCAGCACCTTGTCGGAAACCAAGGCGGTGGCCGAGCAGACCCGCCTCGCGGCCATGGGCGTACCCGAGGTCAAAGGCGTTTTCAGCTCCATCGGTGGCGGCTCCAGTGGCGATGCCTTTGCGCCCGGTGCCGCTGCCGAAGCCCGCCGAGCGGTCCTGACCCTGACCACCAGTCACCGCAATGACCGGGATGCCTCGATGGCGGATATCGAGACCCGGTTGCGCGCGAAACTGGCCGACATCCCCGGCGCCCGGTTCACGGTCGGACCGCCGGACTCGGGCGTGAAGATGCAACTGGTCCTCAAGAGCGACGATCCCGTCGCCTTGCTGGCCAGCGCCCGCAAGGCCGAGCGCGAACTTCGCACCCTGGAAGGCGTGGGCAACATCAGTTCGAGCGCCTCCCTCGTGCGCCCCGAGATCATCGTGCGCCCCGACAGCGCGCGCGCCGCAGACTTGGGGGTCACCGCCGCCTCGATCGGTGAGACGGTGCGGGTTGCCACCGCAGGCGACTACGACACCAGCCTGCCCAAGCTCAACCTGTCGGAACGGCAGGTGCCGATCCGGGTCAAATTGCCCGATGGGGTACGGGCGGACCTTGCTGCGATTGAGCGACTCACGGTTCCGGGCAAGAACGGTCCCGTCATGCTGGGGACGGTTGCGGCCCTGAGCATGGAAAGCGGACCTGCGCAGATCGACCGCCTCAACCGGAGTCGCAACGTGACGCTGGATGTGGAGCTGGGCCGGCGCCAGCTCGGCGACCTGAACGAGGAAGCGCGCGCCTTGCCCAGCCTCAGGAACCTTCCGCCCGGCGTCAGCATCGCTGAACTGGGAGACGCGCAGGAGATGCAGGCCCTGTTCGCGAGCTTTGGCATCGCGATGCTGATCGGTGTGCTCTGCATCTACGGCGTGCTGGTGCTGCTGTTCCACGATTTCATGCAGCCGCTGACCATTCTGGCGGCCTTGCCACTGAGCGCTGGCGGTGCCTTTGTCGCCTTGCTCATCACCGGACGCGCGCTGTCAATGCCCTCGATGATCGGCCTGATCATGTTGATGGGCATCGTCACCAAAAACTCCATCCTGCTGGTGGACTACGCCATCCTCGCCCGTGAAGGCCACCTTGGTCCGGATGGCCAACCGACGGTTGCGCCGCTGGCACGCTTCGACGCGCTGGTGGACGCCTGCCACAAACGCAGCCGCCCGATCGTGATGACGTCCATCGCCATGGGGGCTGGCATGCTCCCGTTGGCATTCGGGCTCGGTGCCGACCCGAGCTTCCGCTCACCGATGGCCATCACGGTGATTGGTGGCCTGGTGACCTCCACCCTGCTGAGCCTGCTGGTGGTGCCAGCGGTGTTCACGTACATTGACGACTTCAAGTACCTTATCAAGCGAACTGTCGGCAAACATTATTGACCCGGCATCATGAAGAATGAACTTTCCAAGCATGTTGATGACGAAGCGCGATGGACAAAGAAGTCGCTCGCTACCAACGTTTGGAGCAATTGCACGAGAGGCGCAAGCAAGTCGCCAGACTGCATGTCAAAGGCCACGGTGTGATGGAGATCGTTGAATTGACGGGGCTGAGCTACCCGGCGGTTCGACGGGCCATTGACCTCTTCGAGGGTGCTGGTGCGTCGGCCCTGAAGCCGCCAGCGCGTGGTCGCGAGAAGGGGCAGGGGCGCAGCCGCAGCGCTGAGCAAGAAGAGGCCGTTCGCCGCACGATCTGCGACAAGCGCCCGAAGCAGTTGAAGATGGAGTTCGCGCTGTGGACGCGCGGCGCGGTGATGCAACTCATCGAGCAGCAGTGCGGCGTGAAGCTGTCAGTTCGGGCGGTTGGCAACTACCTCAATCGCTGGGGCTTCACGCCGCAAAAACCGATCAAGCGCGCCTACGAGCAGCGCCCCGAGGCCGTCTAGCAGTGAATCGAGCAGGAGTATGCGGCTATCGACAAGCGTGCCAAGAGCGAGGGCGGCGAGATTCACTGGGGCGACGAGACCGCGCTGGTCAACACCAATGTGCGCGGGCGCAGCTACTCGCCCAGGGGGCAGACACCGGTGACGATGGCCGTGGACGGCACCCGCCAGAAGCTATCGATGATCTCCACGGTCACGAACCAGGGCAATGCCAGTTGGATGATCGTGGACGGCGTCTTCAACCACGAAAGGCTCATCGAGTTCTTCGAGGCGTTGGTGGCCGATGGCCAGCGCGCTGGCAAGAAGGTGCTCCTGATCCTGGACAACCTGGGGGTTCACCACTGCAAGCCTGTGAAGACCTGGCTGGCCCAGCGCAGCGATCAGATCGAGGTCTTCTACCTGCCCAGCTACAGCCCGGAGCTGAACACCGACGAGCGCCTGAACGCGGACCTCAAGCACGCCATCGGCACGGTGGTGCCGGTACGAACAAAGGCCAAGCTACAGGCCGCCGCCAATGAGCACATGGCCTTCATCGACGCCAACCCCGAGCGTGTGCGGTCCTATTTCCAGAACCCTCGTGTCAAGTACGCGGCATGAAGGTTTATTCGTGCCGGATCAAAAGGCGCGCCGTATTGAATTCGCGCGCGGTATTGGGTATTGAATTCGTTTGCACACTCTGAAGAAGCGCGGATTTTTCAGGGCCACAGTCATCGACGCCGAGTGCAGTGCCTCGACCACCATTTGAACCGGCTCGACCAGCCGCGCATCACCGGTGATGTTGTCGATCATCAGGTCCACCACCTCCAGTGCCAACACCTGACCCCAGCCGTGCCCGCCTTCGGTGGCAACCGTAGCCGTTCGCTCCAGGGGGACGGCGGCAAGTGGCTCTCCCTTGCCGGGACGCATGGCATGTGCAAGCCGCCGCGCGGTGAGGCGCCGGATCACCGCATCGACCTGTTTTATTTCCTGCAGGGCCTCGAAGGCCGCCGGCACGGTCTGCGAGAACGCCGGTTCATTGGCTGGCGTCTCCGGGTATCCCGGATCACCAACATCGGGTACCTGTGGTTCGGACACCGTCACCAGATCACCTGCCAGCAGCCGCCGCAAGTGCTCCGGTGTCCACAGACTGTGCGCCGGGCCGCGCGGGGAGCCCGCTGCGGGTAGCCCATTCGTGGTCGCCGTCTGTCGAACATCGGCCTGGGACAGCGTTGCGGAGGCCGCGTCGTGGGCCTTGACCACCGGATAACCGGCGCGCTCAACGCCGGAATCTCGCAACAGTTGGCGCAGCGATCGATAGGTGAGCGCCAGCGCCGCACCCAGCGCCCCGCCCAATGCCTGTATCCAGATCAACCGGACCGCAGCAGGTTTGCCGGTCTGGGCCAAGGCCGCCCGCAAGGCACGCGCATAAACCGCCGGTCGCATCGGATTGCGTTCTGCATTGACGCTGTCGAGACCCTGTGCTCCGCAGATCAGGCGGTTGAGTTCTTCCAGCTCGGCTTCAGCCACCTGCCGGATCGACTGTTCGACCCGCGCCAATTCGACACGTTCCTGGACCTGGGCATCGTCCATCAGCTCAAGTTTGTCGAAGCTGATCGTGTCCGGTATGGAGGCGGCATGCTCGGCCGGCTTGCCGCCCGTGGTGAATTCCGCCAGCAGCAACTCCCCGAACCGGTGCCGCAAGAATGTCTCGTACCGATCCAGCAGGCGCACCGCGCCCTGAAACGCATTGCGCTCCCCTTCGGTCCGCGTCGAACGGGCTTGTCGGAACATCTGTTGCAGACCGGCGCCGACAAATCCCTGCATCATGTCGTCTGCATGCGACGCGGCAGCACACACACGCGTCAAAGGCGTCCGATGAGGCGGTCATGGTGTCGGCACTAAAAGACGGTGAGCAGGCGCGTTCGACGCAGCCGTCCGTCAGCGCGGCCCGGTACCCGAGGTCTGACCCGAGGCCAGCGTGTTGCGCAAAGCAGTCTGCGCCACCGCGTCCAGAGCGTCATCGAGCATGAGGCCGGACGACACGATGCGGATCATGCCTGCAGACAAAAGGCGTGCCATCGACCGGCGCGACATCGAATGGGCGCGACCCCGCGTGGAGGTGAACATGAACAGGGTGCGGTGCGGGCTGCTCCACGTCAGCTTGAGGCGGGTCCATTGACCATCGAGCATCAACTCCACCCAGGCCCCCTCGCTGATGCTCTCGCTGGTCGATTGGGCTTCGAGGCGATCTGCCTCCGAGATCTCGAGCGTGGCCGGATCCAACGGCATCACCGACTCCGCTTCCAGATAGCCGGCCTCCGCCGTTTCAGTTTCACCCAGCCATGGCGCCTCTGAGGGCATGGCGTCATCCAGGGCGGCTTCCTGGAGAACTTCGGGTTCAGGTTCGCGAGACTGGCCCGCCATGCGTTCGGCCGCCGCTTGTCCAGCCTGTTCAGCTTTCTCGCGCGCCGCCCGTGCCTCTTGCAACACGGTTTCGTGGCATGCAATCAATTCATCGAAAAACTGGGATATGCGCCGCTGTGGATAGGCGATCAACTGCAGGCCGGACCGCAGGGTGACCAGCATCGGAGGAATCAGCTCGACCAGTCGGACCGGATTGCGACGAGCCTGCCAGGGCTGCACGCTCCAGATCAGTTCATCCACCACCGCCAGATAGCCCTGTGGATCGGTGCTGCCGCTGGTGCAGTTCAGCTGCGATTCGGCCACCACCTGTGCCCAAGGTCCCGTCAGGAAACTGCGAACCAGCACCGGCACCGGCTGGTCATTCATGCGCCCCAGCCACTGGTCAACCAGACGCTGCGCGAGCAGGTTGCGCTGCTCCACGTGCAGCAGGGCGCGCGCCGTTTCCTCACGCAAGGCCATCTGGGCCTTGTCGTCCTGCTGCCAGACGGCGACCAGCTTTTCAACCTCCAGCGCAAAGGCCACCGCCTTGGGTTCGGTTGAGGCCGTGATGGACTGCACCGCCGCCCTGATCGACTGGACGAAGCGCTCGTAGCCGATGTCCTGTTCCGAGGTGTAGGCCAGGCTGCGATCGGTGACGCGGTCCAGAAACTGGCGCGCGGGATGGCGGTGATCGCTGAAAAAGCGCACATCCGCGCGGGACAGATCCAGCAACGACGATGTCAGGCCCTGCAGGGCAGCACGGACCTGCCCGAGCAGGCGATCGTCCTGCGTGAGGTTCTCCAGCATCATGCGGGTGACTTCCTCGCCGATCTGCTGTCCGAGTTGCCGGCCGTCCAGCGGCGCGCGCAGGCTCAGGTCCACATGCTGCATGGCCGCGTTGCCGGCTGAAGCGGTTTGTTGCTTCTTGCGCAATTCGAGGCGCTGGATCATCGCCTCGACCTGCTTCATGTCCTGCAAGGCGGTCAGCGACGCCGGAATGGTGTGCAGAAAGTCGCTGCCGGGACGAGCGGCCAGATTCGAGACATCGCCGATGTCGGCCGATAGCAGCCGCCTCAGCCGCTCGAGTGTGACCACGGCCCGGGTGGTCTCGTTGCTTTTTTCCGTGTTGCGGGTCGCAGCGGCAGCGGCCAGCGTGGGCGGCGTGATACCGGCCGGCTCCACGCCCTGGGCTAGCAGCCATTCGGTCAACTCGCGGTAGATCTGGCGCAAACCGACGCCCAGCCGCCCCGCCGCCGACGCCAGGACCTCGCTACGGATCTCGGCGATCGAGATGTGCGCGGCCATGGTGTCCCGAAGCGCCTTGGCGAACAGTTCCGGTCGGAGCGGATTGATGTTGGGTTGCACATTGATCCAGCCCATCACGGTGCTGACCAGCGCATTGAGCCGGGGCAGGGCCTCGCCAGCCGTGAAATCGAGTTCCTGCTGCACCCGGGCCAACTCGATGCTCTTGTCGAGTTCGCCCACATCCAGCAGTTGGATATCCTCGAAACGCACCAAGGGCCTGCTGCCGGAGTCGGACACCCCGCCATAAGACAGCACGCGCAACTGCCCGGAAAAAGCGTTGCGAAGCGAATCACGCTGGTCCAGCAACTGCTGGATCACAGGCTTCAGTTCCGGTCGGAACCCGCCACGACCCGCCGGCTTGTGCGGGTCCAGCCCGGCGGCCAGACGCAGACCGTCCAGCACCTGGTCCATCAGGCTGGGCACCTGCGCCAGCACCAGTTCCAGGCAGGCGGAAACCGTCACCCGGCGTTTGCCAAGGTTGTCCCCGATACCGATCCTGCGTTTGACTCCGGGTCTCATGGACGCGAGTATTGCAGGAAAAATGGCGCTTGAGAATGCTTTCTACTTCAGGGCCTTGAAGCGCATGCGCTTGGGTTTGGCGCCTTCTTCGCCGAGGCGGCGCTTCTTGTCGGCCTCGTATTCCTGGTAGTTGCCGTCGAAGAACACCCACTGGCTGTCGCCTTCCGCCGCCAGGATGTGGGTACAGATGCGGTCCAGGAACCAGCGGTCGTGGCTGATGACCATGATCGAGCCGGCGAATTCCAGCAACGCGTCTTCCAGCGCGCGCAAGGTTTCCACGTCAAGGTCGTTCGACGGCTCGTCCAGCAGCAGCAGGTTGCCACCCGCGATCAGGGTCTTGGCCAGGTGCAGGCGTCCGCGCTCACCGCCGGAGAGCATGCCGACCTTCTTCTGCTGGTCGCCACCATTGAAGTTGAAGCGTCCGCAGTACGCGCGGCTGGGCATCTGGAACTTGCCCACCGTCAGGATGTCGAGCCCGCCGGAGACGTCTTCCCACACCGTCTTGTCGGCGCTGAGCGCATCGCGGCTTTGGTCCACGAACGCCATCTTCACCGTCTGGCCGATCACCACCTCGCCGCTGTCGGGCTTCTCGCGCCCCGCAATCAGCTTGAACAGCGTGGACTTGCCGGCCCCGTTCGGGCCGATGATGCCGACGATGGCGCCGGCCGGCACGGTGAACGACAGGTTGTCGATCAGCAGGCGGTCACCGAAGGACTTGCTGACATTGTGGAACTCGATCACCTGGCTGCCCAGGCGGTCGGCCACCGGGATGAAGATTTCCTGCGTCTCGTTGCGGCGCTGGTACTCGTAGTCGCTCAGTTCCTCGAAGCGCGCAATGCGTGCCTTGCTCTTGGCCTGGCGGCCTTTGGCGTTCTGGCGCACCCATTCGAGCTCTTTCTTCATCGCCTTGGTGCGGGCGTCCTCGGTGCGCTGCTCCTGTTCCAGGCGGGCTTCCTTCTGCTCCAGCCAGGTGGAGTAATTGCCCTTGTAGGGAATGCCGCGGCCGCGGTCGAGTTCGAGAATCCATTCGGCCGCGTTGTCCAGGAAGTAGCGGTCGTGGGTGATGGCCACCACGGTGCCGGGGAAACGCTGCAGGAACTGCTCCAGCCAGTCCACGGACTCGGCGTCCAGGTGGTTGGTGGGTTCGTCGAGCAGCAGCATGTCCGGACGCGACAACAATAGCCGGCACAGCGCGACGCGGCGTTTCTCCCCGCCCGACAGGTTCTTGATCACCGCCTCCCAGGGTGGCAGGCGCAGCGCATCGGCGGCAATCTCCAGCTGGTGCTCGGAGGCATCGCCCGCGGTGGCGATGATGGCTTCGAGCTTGGCCTGCTCGGCCGCAAGGGCGTCGAAGTCGGCGTTCTCGTCGGCATAGGCGGCATACACCTCTTCGAGCCGCTGCTGGGCCGCCTTGATTTCGCCCATGCCGCTCTCCACCGCCTCGCGCACGGTCTGGTCCGGCTCGAGCTGGGGCTCCTGCGGCAGGTAGCCGATCTTGATGCCGGCCATCGGAATCGCCTCGCCTTCGATCTCCTTGTCGATGCCGGCCATGATCTTGAGCAGCGTCGACTTGCCCGAGCCGTTGAGGCCCAGCACGCCGATCTTGGCGCCGGGGAAAAAGGACAGGGAAATGTCCTTGAGGATCTCGCGTTTCGGCGGCACGATCTTGCCGACGCGGTTCATACTGAAGACGTATTGAGCCATGGTGTGGTTTTCGGGGTTGTCCCTGGGAAAAATCAGCGCGTCAGACGGCGCAAAACCTTGAATTATCAACTCATGCGACAATCAAGCCCGCCGTGGGCACCAGTTTCCCGCGGTTTCAGCACGCTGCTGGGGACGAGGAAAGCACTTTCCGGCTCCCGCTTCTGAACCCGATCTGCCTCTGACTGGCCGGTGCCCCCACCGGAACAGGCCGATTCCAAGCGCCCCGGACGGGCGCCTCCTTGAATGAACTTTGATGATCTGAAACTGGCTCCGGCCATTCTGAAAGCCGTGCACGAGCAAGGCTACGAAACCCCCACCCCGATCCAGGCCCAGGCGATTCCTGCCGTGCTCGAAGGCCATGACCTGCTGGCCGGCGCGCAGACCGGCACCGGCAAGACCGCCGCCTTCACGCTGCCGATGCTCGACAAGCTCAGCCGCACCGAACCCGGGCGCAACCGCTTCGGCGGCAAGGCGATCCGCGCCCTGGTGCTGACGCCCACCCGCGAACTCGCTGCCCAGGTGGAAGAGTCGGCGCGCGAGTACGGCAAATACCTCAAGCTCAACTCCACGGTGATCTTTGGCGGCGTGGGCATGAACCCGCAGATCGAGCGCATCCAGCGCGGCGTGGACATCCTGGTGGCCACGCCGGGCCGCCTGCTGGACCTTCAGGGCCAGGGCCACCTGGACCTGTCCACCGTCGAAATCCTGGTGCTCGACGAAGCCGATCGCATGCTCGACATGGGCTTCATCCACGACGTCAAGAAGGTGCTGGCCCTGCTGCCGCGCGACAAACAGAGCCTGCTGTTCTCCGCCACCTTCAGCGACGAAATCCGTGAACTGGCCAACGGCCTGCTGAAAAACCCGCAGAGCATCCAGGTCACGCCGCGCAACACCACGGTGCAGCGCATCACCCAAGTGATCCACCCGGTGGGCCGCGGCAAGAAGAAGGACGTGCTGGTGCACATCATCAACCAGCACAACTGGAGCCAGGTGCTGGTGTTCACCCGCACCAAGTTCGGCGCCAACAACGTGGCCGAGTACCTGAGCAAACACGGCATCCAGGCCATGGCGCTGCACGGCAACAAGAGCCAGACCGCGCGTACCCAGGCGCTGGCTGGCTTCAAGAGCGGCGAAATCCGCGCGCTGGTGGCCACCGACATCGCCGCGCGCGGCATCGACATCGAAGACCTGCCGCACGTCGTGAACTACGAGATTCCCAACGTGCCGGAAGACTACGTGCACCGCATCGGCCGAACCGGCCGCGCGGGCAAGGAAGGCCAGGCGGTCAGCCTCGTCTGCCTGGACGAAGAAGGCTTCATGATGGAAATCGAGCGCTTCACCCGGCAGGAGATCCCGGTGCAGATGCTCGAAGGCTTCGGCCCGGAGCCGGGCGAAAAGGCCGAACCCATCGCGATGGGCCGCCAGACGATCTGGGGCGGTGCCGGCAAGCCGCCGAGCCGCGAGGTGATGGCCGCCGCCGCGAAATCCGCCCGGCAGGAAATGATGCAGCGCATCCGCGAGAACAAAGGCACGCAGGGCGGCCGCGGTGGCCAGGGCCAGGCACCGGGCGGGCCCAAGCCCGCGCATCCGCCCCACGGCCAGCGCCATGGGGGCGTCAACGCCGGACGCGGCAACCCCAATCAGGGCCAGCGGCCGCCCGCCGACCGGCGCCAGCGCGGTGACGATGGCAGCGACGAATTGCCGCGCCACATCGACCCGCTGCGCACGAACCTGCACAATGTGCGCCATGACACGCGCAGACCCCGCCAGGACGGCTCCGGACAACCCGACCCGATGCGAACCAGCATCGACAGCATGGCCGACCGCGGACGCGGCGGACGCAACCGCGGCTTCGGCGGCGGGCAGAACCGCTCTGGTGGCGGGGGCTTCGGGCCTCGTCGGTCAGGAAATCCTCCGCGCTCTTCTGGCCGATAAGGCGTATTCGGCGGTTCATTGCGTGGGCCGGCGGGCGCTCGCGCTGCGCCATCCCAAGCTGCACAGCCACGTCGTCGACTTTGCCGCCCTGCCCCGGCTGCCCCAAGTCGACGACGTGTTCATCGCGCTGGGTACCACCATCAAGGTGGCAGGCAGCCAGCAGGCGTTCCGGGCCGTCGATTTCGACGCGGTGGTGGCGGTCGCCCGCGCTGCCCGATCATCGGGCGCCACCTATCTGGGCGTGGTCAGTGCCATGGGGGCGAGCGCCCGATCCCCGGTGTTCTACAACCGGGTCAAGGGCGAGATGGAGCAGGCGCTGGGCCAGCTCGGCTACGTGGGGGTGGTGTTCGCGCGCCCGTCGCTGCTGGTCGGCGACCGCGACCGCCTGAACCAGCCCACGCGTGCCGCCGAAAAGATCAGCCAGGGCCTCATGGGCCTGTTGCGACCGGTGATTCCGGCCAACCTGCGCGCCATCGATGCCCGCGACGTCGCGCTGAGCCTGATCGACGCGGTGCGCGCGCGCCAGCCCGGCCAACAGGTGCTGCTCTCGGGCGCGCTGCAGCGGCACTGAGCCGGCCGCGCTCGCCGGCGCTCAGCCGCGCACGAACAGCGTCACCAGCGGTTCGTCGCCCACCTGCCGGCTCCAGTGCCCGTGCACCGCCGGGTCGAAGGTCGCGCCCTCGGGCAAGGTATCGGCCGAATAAAAATGATCGCCCGGTCCGAAGATGCGCGAACTGCCGTCCTGCAGCCCGATCTCCATGCGGCCGCGCAGCACGAACAGCCACTGCGGCGAGCCCGTGCAATGAAAACTGCTGCGAAAACCCACCGGGCTCTGGCGCAGTTGCAGGCCTCCGGATGGCATGAGGGGCGACAGCATCGCCTGCGGCGTGCCCTCGGTCAGCGCCACGGCCTCCTCGCGGAAACGGGCGCGGCCATCGGCGTCGGTGAACAGCACGGTCTTGATGAATTCGGTCATGGTCGGGACCTTCAGAACGGGGACGGGGTCGCGGCGGCAATCGGGCTGGCACGCACCCGAAGGTCCGGGTGGACCGGCCCGGTTGTACCAGATCGGGCACTTCAGGTTCTTACAAACTGTCACGCCTTTTGTTGCTGCGGCCCAACCCCGTTCGGGCTCCCGCTTCGTTTCAGTGGACTCCTCAACCCCCAACTGGAGTCTCCATGCAACACCTTGTCCGTTTCAACCCCCGCCTGGCGCTCGGCGCGTTGGCCGCCTTGGCCTGTCTGGGCACGCTGCCGGCCCACGCCGTCGGGCGCCTGGCCGATGTCAACGTGGTCGACCGCGACACCGGCGCCACCCTGCCGGTCTACCGCCACCGTGGCGAATACTGGGTCGCCGGCCGCCCCGGCGCACGCTACGCGGTCTCGGTTCGCAACACCGGCGGTGAGCGCGTGCTGGGCGTGATGTCGGTCGACGGCATCAACGTGGTGTCGGGCGAAACCGCGTCCTGGGAGCAGACCGGCTACGTGTTCGCCCCGTGGCAGGCCTTCCAGATCAACGGCTGGCGCAAGAGCGATGCCGAGGTCGCCGCCTTCCACTTCACCGCCTCGCAGGCCTCGTACGCGGCGCGCACCGGCCGGCCCGACAACGTGGGCATCATCGGCGTGGCCGTGTTCCGCGAGAAACCGCCGATGCCGCCGACCGCCGAACCGCTGGCGCTGCCGCGCGCGGCGGCGGAATCGGCCGCAGCCGCCGACACCGGGGAGCGCTCCACGATGTCGGGTGCCGCGCCAGCAGCCAAGTCGGCGCCGGCCCCCGCCCAAGGACTGGATGCCCGCAGCCGCGACGAAGCGATGGCCCGCGCCGCGCCGGCGCCACAACTCGGCACCGGCCACGGCCAGCGAGAGGTGTCACCGGTGAGCCACACCCACTTCGAGCGCCGCAGCGCCCGACCCGACGAACTGATCCGCATCCGCTACGACAGCCACGAGAACCTGGTTGCGCTCGGCGTGATCCCCGGTGCCACGCCGGCCCCACGGCCCGACGCCTTCCCCGGTTCACCGGTCTCGCGCTACGTGCCCGATCCGCCGCTCCTGCGCTGAACGCCGCGCGTCCATGCGGCGGCCCGCGCCGAGGCCGTCGCGATAATCACCGCCATGGACACGGAGGCCGCGCCCACCGACGAGATGCTCATGCAAGCCTATGCAGCCGGTGACGTGCGTGCCTTCGACACCCTGTACGACCGCAACACGCTGGCCGTCTGGCGCTACGTGCATCGCAGCGTGGGCAACGCCACGCTGGCCGACGATCTGGTGCAGGACGTGTGGTTCAACGTGATCCGCCAGGCGCCGAAGTACCAGCCCCGCGCCCGGTTCCGCACCTGGCTGTTCACGCTGGCGCACCACCGGCTGGTGGACCACTGGCGCACCGCGCACCCGCACGCCAGCCTGGACGCCGCCACCGAGGATGGCGCCAGCCTGGCCGACACCCTGGCCGCCGACTCCGGCTTCGGCCCGTTACGCCAGCTGCAGTCGCGCGAACAGGCTCAGGCGCTGCTCGACGCGCTGGCCGCCCTGCCCCCCGCGCAGCGCGAAGCCTTTCTGTTGCAGGCCGAAGGTGCAATGAGCCTGTCCGAGATCGCCGCCACCACCGGCGTGCCCATGGAAACCGCGAAGAGCCGCCTGCGATACGCCCGCGTCACGCTGCGCCAGACCCTGGAGGGCTTGCTGTGAACCGCCCCGATGACGACGAACTGCTGCGGCGCTACCGCGAAGCCAGCGCGCTGGACGATGCCCGCCCCTCGCCCGCGCTGCGCGAGGCGGTGCTGGCGCAGGCGCGCGCCGCCGCATCGTCCCGGCCCACCGCTGCGACGTCGGCAGCGCATCCGGAAGGTCCTGATTTGATAGCACCCCGTGGCCATTCGGCGCTGGGGATGGCTTCAAAAGATACCGAAAAACAGGCCTCAGGGCCCGCTGCAGCGCCCCACGCGGCCAACGACGCCTTCTGGCGGCTGCGCGCGGTGGCCGGCGTCGCGGTGATCGGCCTGGCCACCCTGCTGTTCCTGCAGTTCGAGCGCGGAACGCCCGACGAGCGCGACCTGACCCATGGCACGCCCCGGATCACGCCGGCACCCGTGCCCATGCCGGCGCCTTCGCCCGCCCCACAGACCAAAGGCCCCGCGGCCGATGGCCCCCCAGGCGCCGCCCCGCCCGAGAGTCGCCCACCACCGCCCGAGTCGGCACGCCCGGCGCCTTCGCCGGCCCCCGCAGTGGGAACGACGCCCCCGCCCGCGACGAACGCCACGCGCCCGCTTCGCGATCGGTCAGACGCCGCGCCTGCATCAAACGCCAGCCCCGCCCCAAGCGCGAAGCCAGCCGGCCCTGCCGCGCCCGGCGCGGCCGCCGAAGCGGTGGCGCCAGCGCCCGTGCCGGCACCCTCGCCAGCGCCAGGCCCCGCGCCAGCCGCCCCTGCGCCTGCCGGCGCGTCCCTTGCGGCGCCAGCGGTCACGGCCGCCCCAGCCGCGAAGGCGCTGGCCGCACCGCCGGCCGCGCAAGGCCTGGAGACCCGTGCGCGCTCGACGCCGGCGCCGCCGCTGGCGCGCAGCGCCCCAGCCGACACGCTCGCCACATCCGCCGGTGCCAGCGCGCCTGCGCCTTTGCCTGCGGAACGGCGCCTGCTCGACGCCGCCGCCGCCGGTCCGCTGGAGGCCGCCCGCCAGGCGCTGGCCGACGGCGCGCCGGTGAACGCGGCCAACGCCGCCGGCGAGACCGCGCTGATGCTCGCGGCCCGGCGCGGCGACGAAGCCCTGGTACGCCTGCTGCTGGCCGTCGGCGCCGACCGCGCCCGAACCGACCCTTCGGGCCGCACCGCCGCCGAACTGGCGCGCCAACAAGGGCATGCGACCCTGGCTGCGCTGCTGTCTGCGCCAGAATCGGCGCTCCCGACCGCGCGCTGAGCCGGCCACACCCCACATCCCATTCACGGAGAACAAGCCCCCATGACCGCCCCCGACTCCAGCAAGGTCCACTTCGGCCACGACGGCCGCGTCGTCATCGTCACGGGCGGCGCCCAGGGCATCGGCGAGGCCTGCGCCCGCCGCTTTGCCCGCGAAGGCGCGCGCGTGGTGCTGGCCGACCTGGCCGACACGCCGGGCCAGGCGCTGGCCACAGAGCTCGGCGCGATCTACGTGCACTGTGACGTCGGCCACAAGCCCGACGTGGACGCGCTGATCGCGCGCACCCTGGCCGCGCACGGCCGCATCGATGTGCTGGTCAACAACGCCGGCATCTTCAAGGCGGCCGATTTTCTGGACGTGACCGAAGCCGACTTCGACGCGGTGATCCGCGTCAACGTCAAGGGCTTCTTCCTCGTGGGCCAGGCGGTGGCGCGCGAGATGGTCAAGACCGGCGGCGGCAGCATTGTCAACATGAGCTCGGTCAACGGCACGCTGGCCATCCCCACCATCGCGAGCTACAACGTCAGCAAGGGCGGCATCAACCAGCTCACGCGCGTGATGGCGCTGGCGCTGGCCGACCGGGGGGTTCGCGTCAACGCGGTGGCGCCAGGCACCATCGCCACCGAGCTGGCCGCCAAGGCGGTGCTGACCAGCGAGGAGGCCAAGGCGAAGATCATGATGCGCACACCGATGAAGCGCCTGGGCGAGCCCTCCGAAATCGCCGACGTGGTGGCCTGGCTGGCCAGCGACGCCGCCAGCTACGTGACGGGCGAGATCGTCACGGTGGACGGCGGGCGCATGACGCTGAACTACACCGTGCCGCTGTAGGCGCCGGGCCGTTCAGGGCATCGGGCCCAGCGGGGGCGTGGCGGCGCTTTGCGCCCCGGGCGACCAGGCCATGGGCCGCAGACCGTTGGCCAGCGCATGGCCCCATTGCACGGCGGCCAGGTCGCCGGCCAGGCGCCGGGTCGGCACCAGCCAGGTGGCGAGCACCACCCGATCCAGCCCGTAGCGCGCGTAGCGCACCTCATAGGCCGCGGCGGGCAGCGTCGCGCCAGCCGCCTGGGCCGCCTGCAGCGCGGGCGCCAGATCGGCGGCGTTACGGGCCAGGGCCGGCGTCACCACCCGCACGCTCAGGCATTCGGGTTGGTCGTACGGGCTGTTGAAGCGGTCCACGATCAAGGCGTCGCGCAGGGCGCAGGGCTCGTCGACGTTCCAGTACGAAATCCCGTAGGCCTGTTTCGCATTGGCCGAAAACGCCACCGCGGCCGCCAGCCCGCCCGAGGCCGACAGCTCGAACGCCCCGAGGGTGGTGAGTGCGACCGGGTCGATCTTGACCGGGCCCGCCCGGATGTACCCGCCCATCACCGTGCGGCCGCCCGCCGGCGCGGCAAACCAGCGGCCCGGCGGCAGCACCAGCATGCGGTTGCCGATGTTCAACCCGGTTTGCGCCAGCGGCGGCGGCAAGCGGGCGGTCGGCGCGTCCGCCGTGGCAGCGGATGCGGCCGCTGTCTGCGCCGCAACGCCGGGCGCGGTTTGGGCCGGGGCCGGCTGGATGTAGCGCTCCAGCAAGGCGTCGGCCATCGCGGGGTTGCGCTCGCGCAAGCTGGCTTCGGCCGCGCGCGCGCCGGGACCGTCGCCCTGCAACGCACGGATCACGCCCAGGTTGTAGACGGGCTCCCAGCGCTGGGGCGCCAGCGCGGCCAGTTTGCCCATGGTGTCGGCCGCCGCCGGCAGGTCCCACAGCGCCATCTCACACTGGCCCAGCGCCAGGCCGACGGTGAACGCCGGCTCCGCCGCCACCGGCGTCTGCGCCATGCGGAGGTCGAAGGCCTGGCCCAGATCCGGCACGGCGGCCGCGCAACCGCTTTGGCGTTGCAGCGCGCGCCCCCTCAACTCCAGCCAGTACAAATCGCCCGGCGCCGCGGCCAGGTTGCGCGTGGCCAAGGCCACCACCCCGGCCCAGTCGCCGCGCGCCTCCAGTTCGCGCACGCGTTTTTCGTCGGTCTTGGACAGCTCCATGTCGAGCGGGATCAGGAGCATCAAGGTCAGCGGGGCCAGGACCACGCCTGCCGGCGGCACAAGCGGAATGAAGAGTGGCGCCTGGGCGCGCGCCTGCGCAGGAAAGGCGAGCGCAAGCGCCAATGCCAAGGCTTTCGTGCGTCGGGCGGTTTGCATAAGGCCTCCACGCGGAGCGGGGAACGACGCCCCGCCGAGACCGATGGTGGACCGGCGCCGGCCAGGCTTGGTTGAGGCAGATCAAGTGCCGCGCTGCACCCGGGCTGGACGCCTCAGCGCTGGAGGTACAGGGTCTGCAGCTCGCGCAGCGCCACCGGGCTCAGGCCCAGCTCGCGCCGCAGGTACGCCTCCAGCCCGCCGTGGTCGGCGTCCACCGCGTGCAGGGCGGCGTCCAGAAACTCCGTCTGCACCCGCCACAGCACCTGCATCACCTCGGGCGCGATGCCGTAGGCCGGGGCGCTGTCCATGCGCAGCAGTTCGTTGGTCAGCAGGTAGTCCTGCATCACCACCGGGCGTGGCACGCCCAGCGCGAGCAGGATCAGCGCGGCGGCGAAGCCGGTGCGGTCCTTGCCCGCCGTGCAGTGGAACACCAGCGGCGCATCGCTGGCCAGCAGGTGCTGAAACAGCGCGGCGTAGGCCCCGGTGTTGTCGTTGACGAAGGCGCGGTAGGTCTCCTGCATCAAGGCCACCGTCTGCTGCGGCGTGAGTTCGCGCCCGGCCACCAGCAGGTCTTTCATGCGCTGCACCACCGTCGGCTCGATCGGCAGCGGGTGCTGGGCCACGCCGGGCAGCTCGTAGCTGCCTGCGGCACGCTCGTGCACGCCGCGAAAGTCGAACGCCCGCGCCAGCCCCAGCCGCGCCAGCGCCGCGTGGTCGTCCGGCGTGAGCGCGGCCAGGTGGTCCGAGCGGAACAGCGTGCGCCAGCGCACCGGCCGGCCATCCTGGCCGATGTAGCCGCCCAGATCGCGGAAATTGCTGGCGCCGGCCAGCGGCACGGCGCGCGAGGGGGGTGCGTCGGGGTTCAGGGGGTCAACGGACATCGTCAAGGGCCTTCCAGGCACGAATTTCAGGGTCAAAACCGGTCCATCCCAGCGTGGAATGGCCACGAGAAGCTATCAAATCAGGATCACTCCGACACTGCCAGATCCCCCGCAAGGTCACCGGCCAGATCCGCCGCAATGAGCCGGAACTGCTCCAGCGCGGCCTCCAGGTCGTCGACGATTTCCTGCGCGATCACGCCCGGCGGCGGCAGCTTGTCGCTGTCGGCGAGCGATTCGTCCTTGAGCCAGAAGATATCGAGGCTGGTCTTGTCGCGGGCGATCAGCTCGTCGTAGCCGTAGGCACGCCAGCGGCCGTCCGGGTTCTCGGGCGACCATGTGGCCTGGCGCAAGTGGCGCTGGCCCTGCTGGTACAGCGCGACGAACTCGTCCAGGTGCTCACGCCTCAGCGGGTTGGTCTTGAGCGTGAAATGCTGGTTGGTGCGCAGGTCGTAGATCCACAGCTGCCGGGTCCACGGGGTTTCGCTGGCGCCGCGCTTGTCGAAAAACAGCACGTTGGCCTTCACGCCCTGGGCGTAGAACAGGCCGGTGGGCAGGCGCAACAAGGTGTGCACCTCGCACTCGTGCAGCAGCTTCTTGCGGATGGTCTCGCCCGCGCCGCCCTCAAACAGCACGTTGTCGGGCAGCACCACCGCCGCGCGGCCGTGGGTGGCCAGCAGGGTCTTGATGTGCTGCACAAAGTTGAGCTGCTTGTTGCTGGTGGTGGCCCAGAAGTCGTCGCGCTCGATGGTGTCTTTTTCGGTGCTGGTGCGGCCGTCTTCGCCCACGATGACCGTGCTGCTCTTCTTGCCGAACGGCGGGTTGGCCAGCACCACGTCAAAGCGCTCGCCGGGGTCGGCGGCCAGCGCATCGCCCACCACCACCGGCACCGATTTTTCGGAGCCGATGCCGTGCAGCATCAGGTTCATCGCGCACACGCGCGCCGTGGCCTGCACCAGCTCGTAGCCGGTGAAGGCGTCTTCCTTCAGGTGGCGGAGCTGCTCGCGCGTGAGGTTCTTGTGGTGCGCGGTGATGTGGTGGTGGGCGGTGAACAGAAAGCCGCCCGTGCCACAGGCCGGGTCGGTGATGCGCTCGCCGGGCCGTGGCGCGATGCAGTCCACCATGGCCTGGATCAGCGCGCGCGGCGTGAAGTACTGGCCGGCGCCACTCTTGGTGTCCTGGGCATTCTTTTCCAGCAGGCCCTCGTAGGCATCGCCTTTGACGTCGGCGCCGAGCACCGTCCAGGTCTCGGCACCGATCAGGTCGACGATCACGCGGCGCAGCTTGGCCGGGTCCTGGAACTTGTTCTGCGCCTTGCCGAAGATCAGGCCCAGCGTGCCTTTCTCCTGGCCCAGCCGCTCCAGCGCGTGGCGGTAGTGGTCGAACAGCTCGTCGCCGTCGCGCGCCAGCAGCGTGGGCCAGGCCCAGGCGGCGGGCACGATGCCGGGCTGGTTGTAAGGCGGCTGCGCGCGCTCGTCGGCCATCTTGAGGAACAGCAGGTAGGTGAGCTGCTCCACATAGTCGCCATAGCTCATGCCATCGTCGCGCAACACGTTGCAGTAGTTCCAGAGCTTCTGGACAAGGGTGTGGGTGGGGGTGGTCATATGTCTTTCAATTGTGCAATCTGTGTCAGCCGTGCCTTGACGGCGTGCTCGCGCTCCGGGTCGCTCAGCAAACCGGGCAACGCATTGTGGAAAGTGGGCATATCCAGCAGTGCGGCGACGCAATGACCAACGTGTTTGCGAACGGCTTCATGTGCAGCGGCCAATTCCTGCACGACAGTTGAGCGCCCTTCCATCACCGTCATGATGTCTTCCAGGTCGTGGCTCAGGTACACATCGTTCTGCCCCCGGTCTTTGAAGGCTTCGAACTTGGTTGCCAGAAAGTGCGGTGCCGACAGGTGCCGCAAGACCAGCCGGTCTGCCGCCTCGACCGACCGGGCTGTTTCAAACCCTACGCGGTACCACGGGTTGGCAAAACCCAGCACCGTTTCATCCAGCGGCACCAAGTCCAGCTGCATGTGGTTCCAGTACCAGCGAAATGGTGGCGTGTTGTCCGCCATAGTCTGTTTGAAGCCACGCTCCACCAGTTGATCCGCCAGCCGGTGATAGGCGGCCAAGGAGGCCACTTCCACGATGGCATCCACATCCTCCGTGGGACGCACATCCATCAGCTCGGCGTTGTCGACCAGCAAGCCCGTGGCACAACCACCCACGAATACCACCTGATCACACAGCGGCCCCATGGCCCGGGCTAAAGCGATCAACAAATCCATATTGGGGTTAGCCATGCATCGGCCCCTTCACTGGCTTGGGTGCACTGGGATCGATCAGGGCTTGCAGCCGCTCCAATGCCATGCCGCGCTCTCGCGCCTTGCCCACCCGCAAAGCGTCGAACAGCGCCAGCAGTTCGTACAGCCTGGCGTCTTGCATGGCTGCAAAGGGCACCGACGGGTGCAGAGGCTCTACCCCCACACCACGCACCGAGCCATTGGGATGTGGCCACACAAAGTCTGTGCTGCCGGGCGCAAACACCCCTGCAAAGGCGGGCGCACTGTGGCTGGTGGGCACACCGACGACCAGGGGCAACTTCTCTGCTGGAAACGCGTACTTGGCACCGTGCAGGGCAAACTCCGCCAGGTTGTGCGCGTGTGGACGCACCGCGTTGTCTGCCGGCCCATCGCTGTCCGGTGCAGCCGCCCGGCGCACGCGTTTGCGCGTGACCCGGTAAATGGCCCGCGGCTCCTGAATGCCCGGCGCTGCACCGCCGGCCGGATCGAGGGGCTGCGGCGGCAACTCCCGGTTTGGCAACAGCAACCCCGCCTGCAATCCACGCTTGATACAGGCATGCGCCTCGGACACGCTGATGCCCAGCTCCTGCGCCAGCCGCGCGTACGTCCAGCGCTGCTCACCCCAAGCCACAAGCTTGAGGGCCACCAGGAAGTCTTGGGGTTTGAGCTGCATTGTCATTCAATATTCGTGAATCGCGAATGTTGAATGTAAATGAAAAGCCCGGAAATGACAAGTTTGGAATGCAATGTGCCGCCAGCCCCGCCGAGGCAAGTGCGCACAAAGGTGTTCCACACAAGCGGCTAACCAAGGAACTGTCGGCAAAACGCATCCAAGGTCAACACCGGGCAAGCGCTTGCTTGCTCGAACGCTTCGGCAATGGCCAGCAAATCCTGGTCGCCCGACACCAGCACGTGCGCCCGACCCGCCACGGCCAGGTGCATGAACGGCGCATCCAGCACATCGCGGCATGCGGGCACCTGCGGTGGCGGCTGGGGGATGCGCACCGTTTTTGTGTACGGCAGGTAGTCGGCCAGCAATTCGTCCTGCTCTGCTTGCGAGAGGCGGAACTTGGGGTAGGCCAGCACCCGCACCAGCTCTTTCACCGTGGCCGTGCTGGCCAGGGGCAGCACCGCACCATGTTGCCATGCGCGCCGCACACGCCCGGCCGCACCGCCGCCAAACACCAACGCCGACAGAACCACGTTGGTGTCCAACACCACGCGCAGCGGGGCGCTCATGTTGGGGTACTGGTTTTTCTGGCAGCGGCCCTCTTGGGCTTGGTGGCGGGTGCAACCGCATCGGGCGCCGTCGGCTCGGCAGCCATGGCGGGCGCGGACTGTGGCGCCCGGGCCCAGGCCACGGCGTCGGCCAGGTCGGCATCGGTCAACTCCAGCTCGGCCAGCTTGGCCCGCACCGCGTCCCCGCGCTGAATACGCACCGGCGTGAGGATGATCTGCCCGGCACGGGCTTCCACATCAAAGTATTCCGTGGCGCCCACGGCCTGCGTCACGCTCTTGGGCAGCGTGAGCTGGTTCTTGGCAGTGATCTTGGCAAGCATGGCAATCGGAGCAAAGTAAGGATTCATTACTTTACCGACGTTCACCGTCACAGTCCAGCGTCAAATGAAACCGCCCAGCGGCACCTCGACCGAGGGAAAGGCGGACTCAATGCCCCGCTCAGCGCTGCGACGTGGCTTGCGCCGCGTACTGCAGCTTGCCGCCCACATAGACCGCCTGGGTGCGGATCTGGTCCAGCTGGGGGATGGGTGTGTCATAGGGGTTGCGGTCCACGATCTGCAAGTCCGCCCACTTGCCCACTTCCAGAGAGCCCGTTTCCTTCTCCATCCTGAGCTGCCAGGCAGCGTTGACCGTCATGGCCCTGAGCGCCTGCTGCACCGTGATGCTCTGGCCGGCGTTCAACAAGGCACCCATGCCCGTTCGCCGGTCGATGGCGGTCTGCATCAGGCCGAAGGCTTTGGGCGGAAACATGGGGCTGTCGGCATGCAGGGTCGGGCGCACGCCATGTGCAAACGCGCTGCGCACCGGCAGCGTCTGCATGGCCGCCTGCAAGCCCACGATGGAGTTGGCCAGGGCGTCGCCGTAGTACTTGATGTGGTGAATGTGAAACGATGGGGACACCCGCAGCCGCGCCAATTGGGCCATGCCTTCTTCCGGCAAGAAGACGCCATGCTCCAGGCGGACGGCCGGGCTGGCGCCGGCCAGCGGACCCACCGTGCCCAGGGCCCGCAGCACTTCGCGGTTGGACGCATCGCCCTGGCTGTGGATGGCCACCTGCCAGCCCGCCCCTGTGTAGCGCCGGATCTTCTCGACCAATTGCGCCTCGGGAATCATCGCTTCGCCGTGGGAGCCCGGCCGTATGCCCAGGACGCGCCCCAGCGGACTGTCCAGGTACGGCGTGCTCGTGTACATGCTCCCGGTGTAGGGTGAACCGTCGTGCCAAAGCTTCACCCCCAGCACCCGAAAGTACGGATTGCCCAGGTCTGGCGCATCCGGCAGGTATTTGAGCTCTTCGTCCACCAGGTAGAAAAACTGGCGGATGCGCGGCGTGCCGTTGCGCGAGGCCGCCACCTTGGCCAACACCGGCGGCACGTTGTAGCCCAAGGATGCCACCGACGTGAACCCCTCGGCCAGCAGACCGTCCAGGACATTGACATAGCGGTTGTAGACCTTCCACGGCGACTTCAACCCCTTCAGCAAGGGCGCACCGGCGCGTGTTTCCGCCACAAAACCCGTCAACTCACCGCTGGCGTCCCGCTCGTAGTAGGAGCCGGCGCCGGGGTCTGCCGTGTTGCGGTCGATGCCCGCTTCGGCAAAGGCACGGCTGTTGGCCCAATAGGAGTGCAGGGTTTGCGAGACCAGCACCAGCGGGTTGTCCGGCGCCAGGGCATCCAGCTCTCTGCGCGTCGGCAGCTTCAGGTCGGGTGTGAGGATGGCGTCCAGGCCGCCGGCGTAGACCCACTCACCCTTGGGGCGATGCGCCATTTCCTGGCGCAGGGCCTGCCAGACCTCGGCATTGGTGCGGTAGCGAAAGCCCGAGAGATCAATGGCACCGGCAAACACCGCGGAAATGGCGGGATGCTCATGGGCGCCGACAAACCCGGGCATCAGCGCACGGCCCTGCAAGTCCACCACCTGGGTGGCGGGCCCGCGCAGGGCCATCACGGCGTCATCACGGCCCACCGCGGTGATCACACCATCCCGCACGGCCAGGGCCTGCGCCACCGCGTCTTGCGCATTCACGGTCAGCACCGGGCCACCGTGAAAAATCACATCCGGCTCTGCGCCGCGGCAGCCCGCCAGCCACAGCACGGCGGTGCACAGCGCCAAAGCGCCAACCGATTGGACGCGGGTTCTGGACATCAAAACGGCTCCTGGGTGTGGCGGGCCATTCTAGGGGCTGGCCTGGTGTTGCGGCACCCAAGTGCGGTGCCGGGGACCCGCCCAGGCGCCGTTCTGACAAAACTTCAAACTTTTTTGCCACTTCCCAGCGTCGAATGGTCATAGTTTGCTCTCAATTTATCAGCGCCATCCACGTCGTCAGCCGCCGTAGGTCCACGGCAGCCTAGCTGTACAAGACCAGGTCACCCGCGATGTGGACCACCTTCGCCCGTTCCAACTCACGGACAGCCGCCTCGACCGCCGAGGCCGGGCTGCCTTTGCCAAGGATGGCCTGCACATGCCGCAGAAAAGACGCCAGCTTGCGGGGCCGTTTGTCGCCCATCTTGGTCAGCCCGGTCTTGAGACGGTTGAACTCTTTCGACCCTGAAGCCGTTGGCACTTTGGGTTTGGCCGGCGGTTTGGCCTTGGGCGCAGCGGCCTTTTTGGTGGGCACGGCCTTGGCGGGCGTTTTCTTCGCAGGCGTCTTTTTCGGGGCCACCTTCTTGGCGGCTGCCTTCTTCGCGGCAGGCTGCTTTGCAGGTGTCTTCCTGGCCGGTGCCTTTTTCGCAGCGACCTTCTTGGCGGGCACCTTCTGGGCTGGCGTCTTCTGCGCTGGCGGCACTGGCACCGTCGCCGACTGGGCTGGCGCCATGGTCGCCTCCGTTGCCACCGCCTGCTTGACGGCCGCCTTCTTAACAGGCGTCTTCTTTGCGGGCGCCACGGCCTTGACCGCTGGCGCCTTTTTGGCCTTGAACCCCACGCGCCGTGCGGTGAAGCCCAGCAACTTGGCGTGGCTCAGCATCGAGTCGTAGCCCTTGTCATTGGCCACCACAACCAGCGTCGCGTCCGGGTGCCGGGCCGCCACGTAGCCCAGATAGAACGACAGGTGGAAGTCCAGCGCGTTCTTGCCCTTGCCGGTGTGCGGCACCAGGGTCACCCGCTCATGCGCGGCTTTCACCTGCTTGGCGCGCTTGGTCTGGTTGGGGCCGTGAAACAGCCACACGTCCGTCAGCTTGGGCGCGATCTTCAGCAGGTCTTCCATGCCGGGTTGCACGTTTTCGTAATCGACCAGCAAGTGTTGTTCTGTCATTTGCTCCCCCAATCCAAGGTCCGTACGCACACTCGCCAATCGATCTTGGACGAAGCCGTTCAACCACTGGCCTCCGCCTGCTGCAGCTCTTTCAACGTGCGCCCCTGGGCATCTTTCCAGCTCAATCGCCCATTGGTGCAGCCGCCCAGCACGATGTCGGATGCGGCCGAGGGGGCGGAAAAAACGTAGTCCTGCGTAAAGCGCAGAACCGTCCCGTCCTCCAACAGAACCCCGTTCTCGAGCAAGTCGGCCCGCAGCTCGCGCGGCCCGGCCATCTTGGCGAAACTGGGCGTGACCGTTGCAGCGGCCTGCGAACCCGCCCGCACCACAAAACCCTGGGTCGTCTCGTACCCCGTGGCCAGCACGCCTTTGCCCTTGCAGGTGAGCACCGGGCCTGCCTTGGCGGCGGGGGCCTTGGGCGCCTGCTCAAACGCATGCACCCCCAGCACCGGCAGCATGCCCAGCATGTGGCCCAGGAAGACTTCCATGTCGGCCCGATCGGCCTCGCTCAGGGACGGCTCGGCGGGTTGGTTGGCGTTGTCCAGCGGCAAACGCTTGGCGGCGCGGGCCAGGGCGATGAGGCGCGACTCCAGAAACTGCACATGCGCCTTGTTCAGCTGCCCGGCCGTCGTGGTGGTGAAGCCGATGGCGCGGGTCCAGAAATCCTTTTGCGCATAGTGGCTCTCCAGCCGGGGGCGGATGGGGTCGCCCTCGCCCACGTAGAGCATGTCGCCCTCCCCGTCCGGGCGCGGCCCCAGCAGCAGGTAGACGCCGGTCTGCGCCAGCGCGGGCCGGGCCTTGACCTGCGGCAGCAGCGCACGCGGGAACACCAGCGCCTTGCCGATCCAGTTGGACTTTTCAACGATGCGCAGGCCGTCGGGGTCGCCGTCGGCGACGAAGATGCGGAGGGAAAAGGGGACGTTCATGCCGAAGGTCGCGGCCAGAGCCTCAGCGCATGTTCAAACAGCATTTCCGCCCGCTTTTGGATCTCTGGTTCATTCCAAAGTGTTGCTGCGGTCAATGTTCTGTTGAGTTGCAAATTCGAATGCTCGAACAATGCCTGGCGCTTGACCGAGAATTCTCTGTTCTGCACAGACCGGTTCACGCCGTAGTGAACCATCGTTAGATTGCCAATTGTCGGCACTGATGCTTCGCGCCGCGCGATCGCCTTGGCCTTATCGGTCAACTCGGTGGCAGTGAGGGACAACAACCTCGCATCGCCGACTTCCTGGGTGGACACCATGCTGCCATCAGCCAGTGACCAATGAGTGCTCCATGTCTGCGGAAGAATGTGATCGATGTCGAGATCATCGAGCGACAGTACCACGCGCTCCTCCGACTTGGCTGATCGCATCGCCACCTCAAGCCGATGAAACATAAAGCGAAGCTTTGCAGCGTCTAACCGGCCAGGGAACACGGCACCACCGAGCCACTGTTTCTTGAACTCTTCATCGGTAGGCCAGCGGGATGCATCCCCCGAAAGCTCTGCCAGCACTCGCTTGAAAGATTTCGCGTCGCCACCGGAATCAGTCAGCTTCTTCAACTGCTGCGCGAAAACTTTGTTGTAGTTCTTTCGTGAGAGGCCGCATACAGCCCGACGAACCAGATACGACTCGATGGCCTCAAAAACAGCGGTCTGCTCGCCCGCAGGCATTGCACCTGCGGCCACCCTCAGAGCCAACGGATGTGTGGGAGAAGCATCCCAAGCCGACATGTGGCGACCAAACTCCGCAATTGGCGAACTACCAGTTCCCGTCACCAAGGCTCTGTAGTGCTGGGCATAGCGGTTTAAAAACTTCAACTGGTCACCGGCAGAACAAAGCGCCGCGTCACCCTCGACACATCGTCGATACCCGGCATACAGACGCCCTATGTCAATTTCCTCGCTCGTCTGCGCCTGTACTGCGGTCTGTACAAACCACTCCAGCCGAGGCCGATTCAAACGGCCTCGCTTCTGTTGCTCGGCCCACAGCGGCGCCTCGAACTGGCTCCATAGCGTTGAGTACAAATCGTCGGCATCTGTCCCTGCGCGCATAAAGATGAAGTTGCGGATCAGGTCAGTGGCGTGCAACTCTGCTCCGCGTCCGTTCAGTGTCTCGAAGATCACCTGTGCGTCGTCGTCCTCTCCCAGCGAGATGCAAACGATGGCCAGATCGGTCAATACCGCTGAAACAAGGGCCGATGTCCGCTCGGGCAATGGTTCCGCATCAGGCTCCCTCGCCCATTCCAGCATGACTTCACGGAAATAGCAGATGGCTTCGAGGGCGGGCGGATGATCCATGCCAATCTTCTTGAGTGTCCCGGTACGAGTAAAACTGTCCGGAAACCGCTCTTTGAGCTTTTCGATATCTCCAGCCGTCATCGCCTTGACGTACTGTTCACGGTCACGGAAGGTCGGCCAGAGCTTGAATCGCTCCACCTCCTTATCTTCCATGGTTTCCGGGTTGGCGTTCACGAGGCAGTTCTCGACCAAGGGCAAGAGTGCTTTCTGATCCAGTTCGCTCAAGACGAGACAGAGCGCTGCGAATACGTACTGCAATGTCGTCAGTCGTTGCTGTCCGTCGATGATGTGATGCCGCTCAACTCCCAGCAGTCCTGCCTTCTTTTGAGGCTCCAGCACGACAGCGCCCATGAAATGGGGCACGGGCTTGCCGCCTTGCAAGCGAATTTCGGCTTTGTCCTGAATGTCTACCCATAAGGGCTCCCACTGCTCCTCGCGGTTCCAAACATATGCCCGCTGATAAAACGGTACGCGGTACTGGCGGCGATCTTGGTAAATCTGGTGAACGGTGTAGGTCCTCGAATCCATGTTTCCTCTCTGAGTTTGTGGAAGGTGCTACAACGGCTGAAAACTCTTGGCCAGAACCGCCTGCCGCAGCGCCTGCGCGCGCTGGAGGTTGGCGTCTACCTCGGCTTCGACTTCGCGGATGATGGAGAGGTGGCGGTCGACTTCGGCGACGATTCGGGCTTGTTCTGCCTGCGGCGGCAACGGAACCGTAATCCAAACCATGCGCGTCAAACCCAAGTCTTGATTGCCAACACCATGGGTGTACTCCTGTGCTTGGCGATAGCAGTGCTGCGAATTCAAAGCATGCTGAACATAGAAGCGATGCAGTGGCTCTGCCAACTTAAGGACAGCTACGTGAACCCAGACATTGAACTCTCTCGGATCAGTGTTGATTCGAGCAATACCAGTCGTACCGCCTTTGGTGTACAGCAGATCGCCGACTTCCGGCTTGCACCGTTTACTTAACTCCTGGTGGAGTTCAGTGGTGATGTATTTGGCTGATTTGAAGTCAATTCCCTCTGGGCGCACATTCCCGCCGGATATGAAAGGGATTCCCTCATCGACGTACTTTGGGCTGTAGTGAGGACCATCCTTCACCGACAACGACAAATGGCCGAGTGTGGCCCATGCCCAACCTTCGGGCAGATCAAAAGTGTGTTCAATCCGAGTTGACTCCGGCTCTTTGTACTTGCCGCGACCTATCCAATTTGCCCGCCGCTCCTCAAGAATCCGCTGCAAAAGCTGTTCGCCTGTTTCGTAGGTGCGGCCTTCGCGGCGGGCCAGGGTGGCTTCGGTTTCTACGAGGCGGCCTTCGACGGCGGCTTTGAGGACGGAGGCTTTGTAGCGTTTGAGGTTGGCTTTGACGCGCTGGAGGTTGGCGACAGCTTCGTCGAGGCGGGAGAACTGTTTTTCGAGTTCCTCGATTGCCTGGTCTTGATAGGCCAAGGGAGCAATTGGAACTTCTAAGTGCCGCAGAACATCACCCGAAATTGCCTTAAATGTCGTCCCCGTACCCAGAGAATCAATTTTCGATTCCATCGCCCGAAACGCGTAAAGCAGCCATCTCACACGCAAACCGTCTTTGGGCCGAATTGCAGCGAGCCCCCGTCCAATGCATGCCCGTTCAATAGCTATATTGGTGGGGCCAACGGGGGCCCGAATAGACATCAAAATGTCTTCTGGTTCGGCAATCTTCGTCGGCATAGAACACCATTTGCGTGGCGTCGGATGCAAGCTCCCAAATTCCGTTTTCCCTTGAAAGAATGGCAACCCACTCCGCTCATCGTTGTAGGCTGAAGACGGCGGAGACTGACCCATGATCACATGCGCAACATCTTTCAGTGGTTTGAATTCAAGCGCCTGAGAATCGAACTTAAAAGGACTCACGCCGCCAACTCCCGATTCAATTCCTCCATCACCTTGGGCAGTTCCGCGCCAAAGAGCTGGTGCACCTTGCCCAGGCCGCCTTCCTGCTCAAAGGGCGCGTAGCCGAAGTCGTCGATCTCGATGCCCAGGTTGGCGGCAATAAAGTCGCGGATCATTTCGAGCCAGTGGATTTGTTCGTGTGTGAACCCTTCGACAAGCTCAGGGTGAACGGTTTTTCTTGCGGTCATTTGCTGGGCCAGCCAGGCTTTGAAGTTGGCCTGCACGCGCTCGGGGTAGGGCACCAGCTCATTGGTCTGCTGCATGGCAAAGCGCACCAGGCTGACCAGGTCGGTGAGCAGGCGGCGCTGGGTGGCGCCTTTGACCTGGTCTTTGCGCAGCGTGGCGTAGGCCTGCCACAGCGCGCCCTCGTCGATGTTGAGCGGCGGGGCGTGCAGGGCGTCGGCCAAGGCTTTGACGTCTTCAAATTTGAGCGGCGCGCGCGTGGGCCTGCTGTACAAGATTTGCAGCGCGGTGATTTCGTCTTTGTGCTGGGCAATGAAGTCTTCAAAGCTTTGCACCAGCGCGGTGGCGCGGTCGCTGCCTTCACTGAAGCCGGCGTGCAGCAGCGTGTCTTGCGTGACGGTGTCGATGACCAGGTCGGCCTTCTGCTTCATCGCCAGCAGGTGCTCGCGCAGCGCGGGTGAGGCAAAGGGCCTGGTGGCGTCCCGCAAGCGCTGCTCGGCCTCGGCGGGCGACAGGTCTTGCGCGGCGTCGGGGTTGAGCGCGTCCACGATGCCGCGCGCCAGCTCGCGCAGGGTCTGGCCGCCGCTCAGTTCCACCACCTTGGCGCGGTCGGCCTCAACGGCGTCTTTGTCCAGCCGGGCCAGGCGGGCGGCGATGCTGCTCAGCACGTCGTCTTCCACATTGCCCAGGCTCACGGCTTGCAGCAGTTTGTCCAACGGCACGCTCTTTTTGGTGTCCATGGGGCGGCTGTCGGTTTTGTCGCGCTCGCACACGCCCACGGCGTCGACGATGACGAAGTGGTCTTTCCTGACGCCCTCGCCGGGGTTGACGGCGGCCAGGTCGGTGGGGTTGCAGATGCGCACGCCCCGGCCTTTCATCTGCTCGAAGAAGCTGCGGCTTTTGACACTGCGCATGAAGACGACGATTTCCACCGGCTTGATGTCGGTGCCGGTGGCAATCATGTCCACGGTGACGGCCACGCGCGGGTAGTAGCCGGTGCGGTAGTCTTTGATGAGCTGCTCGGGGCTGGTGCCGCCGCCCTGGGCGCTGCGGTAGGTGATCTTCTGCGCGAACTCGTTGCCGCGGCCAAACTCTTCGCGCAGGATTTCGACAATCTTTTCGGCGTGGTTGTCGTCTTTGGCGAAGATCAGGGTCTTGGGCAGCTCGGTGCGGGCGGGGAACATGTCGGGCTGCCAGCGGTCGCGCAGAGTGCGTACCACGGTGCGGATCTGGTCGGGCGTTTGCACGGCGCGGTCCAGCTCTTCGGGCTGGTATTCAAAGTCGTCGTCCAGCTGCCAGGCGGTCTTGCGGCGGGTGGCTTTGTCTTGCGTTTCGAGCCAGAAGCCTTTTTCCACCCGGGCGCCCTGCTCGCCCACTTCGGTTTGGATGCGGTACACGTCGTAGTTCACGTTCACGCCGTCGGCCACGGCCTGGGCGTGGCCGTATTCCATGACCAGGTTCTGGTTGAAGAAGCCGAAGGTCTGCTTGTTGGGCGTGGCGGTCAGGCCGATGAGGTAGGCGTCAAAGTACTCCAGCACCTGGCGCCACAGCCTGTAAATGCTGCGGTGGGCCTCGTCCGTCACCACGATGTCGAAGGTTTCGATGGGGATGGCGGGGTTGTAGCCAATCGGCTCGTCCTTGAACAGGCCTTCGACCCGCTCGGTGGATTCTTCGTCGGCCTCCTCGGCCAGCTCGCGGCCCTTGAGCAGGCTGAACATGCGCTGGATGGTGCAGATCACCACGCGGGCATGCTTGTCGAGCTGGCTGCTCTGCAGGTGCTGGACGATGTATTCCTCGCCGAACTTGTAATTGTTGTAGGGGCTGGCGTAGGCGTCGAACTCTTTCTTGGTCTGGCGCGCCAGGTTGCCCCGGTCCACCAGAAACAGCACGCGCCGGGCCCCGCCAAACTTGATCAGGCGGTAGATGAAACCGATGCTGGTAAACGTCTTGCCGCTGCCGGTGGCCATCTGGATCAGGGCCTTGGGCTTGTTGGCGGCCAGGCTTTTCTCCAGGTTGGTGATGGCGCTGATCTGCGCGGGCCAGAGCCGGTAGTGCGCGCCGCCGCTGCCCCACTCGGTCACCAGCTGGGGCATGTGTTGCAGGCGGGCGAGAAAGGTGCCGGCTTCTTGCTGCACGGAAGAACCCGCCTGAGCCGGCAAATAGGTCAACCACTGCGCCAGCAGCTCGGGCCGGAAGAAGGCGAACACGCCGCGGGCGCGGGGCTCGGGGTCCAGGCCGTTGGTGAAGTGGGTTTCGACGCCGGTGCTTTCCCACACAAAAGGCAGCGGGCGGCTCCAGGCGGGCAAGGCGGCGGGCAGGCCCCGGGCGTAGCGGCTGCTTTGCAGTTCCACGCCGGTGAGCGTGGCGCCTTCTTTCTTGGCCTCGATCACGCCGCAGGCCTTGCCGTTCACGTACAGCAGGTAGTCGGCAAAGCCGAAGCCGGGGTCGAGCGGGAATTCGCGGATGGCGACGCCGGTGGCGGCGTGGATATTGGCGTCAGAGACGTTGCAGACGTGCCAGCCGGCGGCTGTGAGCAGCGCGTCGATGGTTTGTCTCGCCCTGGACTCCGGTGTCATGCCTTGCCCCCTTGGCTGGCCATTCTAGGGGCTGCTGCCCCGTGCGAGGCAACCGAAGCGGCCACATGGGGCCACCAAGGCTTTCAGGCGGGCTGCGGAGGCCTGCGGGAGCCGAAAACGAGGCATTTTCAGGCAAAAACCGGCCTGATCCCAGCGTCAAATGGCCACGAGCAGCTATTGTTTGTGTAGCATCTTGAAAGCCGATTCAGCCGGCCGGCAAGGTCACCACGGCCTCCAGCCCCGGCAACGCATTGCGCAGCGTGAAGGTGCCGCCGTGCGCCTGCGCCACCAGCTTGCACAGGTACAGGCCCAGGCCCACGCCGCCGGTGGCGCGGGTGCGGGCGGCGTCGGGCCGGTAGAAGGGTTCGGCCAGGTGGGGCAGCTGGTCGGCGGGCACGCCGGGGCCGTGGTCGCGCACGGCGATGCGCAGGCCGGCGCCATCGGGCCGCAAGTGCAGCTCGGGCGGCTGCGCGGCGTCGGCGCCGTGGCGCAGCGCGTTGTCGAGCAGGTTGCGCAGCAGCAGGCGGATGCGGGCGCGGTCCAGCGCGGGTGTGGGCAGCGCGGCGGGCGCGTCGATGGCGACGGCGGCGGCCGCGGGGTGGCGCGGCTGCAGCTCGGCCAGCACCTCGCGCGCCAGCGCGCCCACGTCCACTGGCTCGCGGTGCAGCGCCGCGTGCGGGCTGGCCAGGCGTTCGCTCTCCAGCAGGTCGGTGACCAGGCTGGCCATTTCCTGCAGGTCGCGCAGCAGGGCCTGGCGCTGGGCTTCGGTGTCGGGGGTTTCGGGCAGCAGCTCGATGTTGAGGCGGGCGCGCGTGATGGGGCTGCGCAGTTCGTGGCTGATGGCCAGCAGCAGCGCGCGCTTGGCGTCGAGCATCTGCTGGATGTCGCGGCCCATGGTGTTGATGGTGGCGGCCAGCTGGCCCAGTTCGTCGGGCCGGCGCGGGTGCCGCACGGCGATGGGCTGGCTGAAGTCGCCCGCGCCGAAGCGCCGGGCGCCGTCGCCGATGGCGTCGAGCGGCCGCAGCAGGTGGCGCGCGTACAGCCAGGCCAGCAGCGTCAGCCCCAGCAGCGCGGCCAGCGCGTAGCCGATCAGATGGGGTTTGCGCTCGAACACGCCCGCGCGCAGCCCGAATTCGATGGTGTGGCCGTCGGCGGTGGTGCGCTGGGTGATGCGGGGCCAGTCGCCGCCCCAGTCGTCGCGGCCCGAGGCGCCCTCGCCCGCGCGTGGCCAGCGCTCGCTGCGGGGCGGTTCGGGGTGGGAGGCCCACTGCACGCGCGGCCCGCGGATGTGCACCGTGAGCACGGGCAGCCGCTCGGTGAGCGCGCGGGCGCGCGCCACGTCGGGGTGGCCGTCCACCGTGACGTCGGCGGCCAGGCGGTCGACGTAGTCGGTCAGCAGCGGGCGCGCCGCCTCGCGCCAGCCGAACGAGAACGCCTTTTGCGCGCCGGTGACGAACACAAAGGTCATGGCCGCCGCCAGCAGCAGGAACAGCAGCACCATGCGCAGCTTGATCGAGTGCGCCAGGCGGTGGCGCGCGCGGCGCCAGCGCGACGCGGGCCGCGGGGCCCTGGCGCCGGGTTCGGGTTGCGGGGTGGATGGCGCGCTGTTCATGGCGGATTCGATCACGCCCGCTCAAGCGGCGCGGCGCAGGGCCAGCGCGTAGCCGGCGTTGCGCAGCGTCTTGATGGCGTCCAGCGGCTCGAGCTTCTTGCGCAGGCGGCTGACGACGATGTCGACGGCGCGGGTGTAGAGGTCGGCCTCGTGGCCGCGCAGGTGGTTGAGGATGTCGTCGCGGCTGAACACGGTGCCGCTGTGGCGCGCCAGCAGGAGCAGCAGCTCGTATTCGGTGCCCGTGAGCTCCACCGCCTGGCCGTCGCGCATGACGCTGCGCCGCGCGGTGTCGATCTGCAGGCCCTCGAAGCGCAGCGTGGCGGCCTCGTCGGCGGCAGCCGCGGCCGCGGGCTTGCGCCGGCGCAGCACGGTCTGCACCCGCGCCACGAGCTCGCGTGGCTCGAAGGGTTTGGGCAGGTAGTCGTCGGCGCCCAGTTCGAGGCCGACCACGCGGTCCATCACGTCACCGCGCGCGGTGAGCATGAGGATGGGGATGTCGCTGTCCTTGCGGATGGCGCGGCACAGCGCAAAGCCGTCCATCTCGGGCAGCATCACGTCCAGGATGGCGGCGTCGAAACCGCCGGCCTGCAGCCGCGCCAGCCCTTCGCTGGGGCGGGTGGCGTGCTCCAGGCTCAGGTCGAAGCGCTGGAAGTAGGCCGCCAGCGGCGGCCCGAGGGCCTCGTCGTCGTCGATCAGCAGGATGCGGGTCATGCACGGATTCTGGCAGGCCGCTCAATGCAAGGCATCGCCGAGCGCGCGGTGGCGCAGGATGAGCCGGCGCAGGCGCTGCTGCTCGGGGTGCGCCAGCCGGTCGAAGCGCTCGCCCACGGCCATCAGCGCATCGAGGGCCGGCTGCGCGGCCTGCGGATGGCAACGGGCCAGCGGTGCCACCAGGTGCAGGGCCTGGTCCCGGTCGAACCGCGGCCCCCAGAACAGGGCCAGCAGCTCGGCGTGCGGGTCGTCGGCGCCGGCCAGCAGGGCGCGCGCCTGCGCCCGGCCGCCGCGCGTGAGGGCCTGCAGCGACTCAGCCACGGCCCCACCAGCCATGGCCGCGGCGGTCCATGCGATCACGCACTTTCTGCTGCTGCTCGGGGCTCAGGCTGTCGTAGAAGTCGCCGAAAGCCGCCAGCAGCTTGGGGCTGCTGCCCTGGGCCGTCTGCAGCTTCTGGTCCAGCATCTGCTGGGCCTTGGTGCGGTCGAACTTGGCGCCGGCGACCAGGCCTTGCAGATCGGCGCGCGGGTCGGTGCTGCCGGCGCGCAGGGCCTTGCGGGCGGCCACCACTTCGTCGGCCAGCACGCCGAGCTTGGCCTTCTGCTCGGCGTTGAGGTCGAGCTTGCCGCTGATGCGATCGACCACCTTGACGCGCATCTCGGCCACGCGCTCGTCGCTCCAGGCGCGGCCATGGTCGCGGTGGCCACAGGCGGTGAGGCCGCCCAGCAGCACGGTGATGGAGGTCAGGCCGATGAGGCTGCGTTTGATCCAGGGTTTCATGACGGAAGTCCTTTCAGGGAACAGGTGTTGAACAGGCTTGCCATGGTGCCGGCGGGGGCACGACAAGTGTTCTCGGCGCGGTTTCGCTTTGTTTCGTTTTATGTCGAGGTGGCGGAGCCAGACACATGGCGTTCACAAAGGCCTGCCCATAATCCGCGCCATGCCCAACCGCCGCCATTGCCTGGCCACGCTGCTGGCCGCCGCGACGCCGCTGGCCCTCACCAGCCCGAGGGCGCACGCCGACACGCTGGCCGGCCCCGCCTTCGTTGACGCGGTCTGGACCGACACCGCTCGCCAGCGCGCCGTGCCGGTGCGCCTGCGCTGGCCCGACGCGAGCCGCCACGCCGGCCCCTGGCCGGTGGTGCTGTTCTCGCACGGGCTCGGCGGCACGCGCGATGGCGGCGCCGTCTGGGCGGCGGCCTGGGCGGCGGCGGGGTTTGCCGTGGTGCAACTGCAGCACCCCGGCAGCGATCTGGACGCAGTGCGCGCAGTGGCCACCAGCTTTTCGGATCAGGCCGCGCTGCGCCGGCTGACCGGGCCCGAGCAGCTGCTAGCGCGGCTGCAGGACGTAGGTTTCGTGCTCGATGAAATCGCCCGGCGCCACGGTGCGGGCGAAGGCCCCTGGGGCCGGGTGCGCCCGACGGGCGTGGGTCTGGCAGGCCATTCGTTCGGCGCGCACACCACGCTGGGCATGGCCGGGCAACGCTACCCGGGCTTCGACGGCATGGTGGAGCCACGGCTGGCTTCGTTCATCGCGTTCTCGCCGACGGTGCCCAGGCTCGGCTCGGCCGAGCGCGCGTTCGAGCGCCTGACGCGACCGCTGCTGGCCATCACCGGCACACGCGACGGCGACGTGGTGGGCGTGGGTGCCACACCCGAGCGGCGCATGGCGGTGTTCGCCGCCCTGCCCCCGGGCCACAAGGCGCAGCTGGTGCTGCAGGATGCGGACCACATGACGTTCTCAGGGCAGACCGGCCGCGCGGCGGAAATCGTGCCGCGCGAGCCCATCACCCGTGAACTGCAGGGCGCCCACCATGCGCTGGTGGCCGCGATCACCGCCGATTGGTGGCGCGCCACGCTGATGGACGATGCCACTGCAGGGCAGCGGCTGGCGCTGCCGGCGGGGCTCGCGGCGGGCGACCGCTGGCAGCGCGGGTAGTGCCGATTGCGCCGCCGGCGCTCAGGCCCCGGCGGCCCGGACGGCGGCCAGCCAGTCGGCCACCTGCGCCGTCAGCAGCTCGGCCACGATGCGGGCCATGCGCGGCAGCGGGCGCGAGGCGCTGATGGCCACGCCCACGGTCTGGGGCTGCAGGTTGCGGTCGCGCAGCGGCACAAAACGCACCGTGCCGACCAGGATTTCCGGGCCCATGTCGAACTCGGACGTCAGCGCCACATGGGTGCCGCTGACCACCAGCTGCTTGACCAGCTGCAGCGAGTTGGTCACCACCGGCGGGCGGGCCTCGTGCAGCAGCCAGCCATGGCGCCGCTCCAGGTAGCGGCGGATGCTCAGCGCACGGCTTTGCACCGCCAGCGGCCACTGCGCCACGTCCTTGAGCCCCGGCGCGGACAACTGCGCCAGCGGATGCCCCGCCGCCACCGCGCAGCCCAGCGGCAGTTCGGCCGACCACAGCAGGTGCAGCTCGCGCTGCGGGCGCAGGTTGAAGGCCACGGCCACGTCCACCGAGCCATCGGCCAGGCGGCGCACCGCATCGTCGGGGCTGGCCACGTCGACCTCCAGCGACACACCCGGGTGTGCCTGCCCCACCGTGTGGACAAACGCCGGCAGGAAACCGTTGACATGGCTGTCCATGACCAGCAAGCGCAGCTGCCCGTGGCTCACGCCCTGCAGCTGCTTGATGTCGGACAGCGCGCGGTTGAGGTCGCTTTTCCAGCGCTGCGACAGCGCCATCAGCAATTCGCCCGCCGCCGTCAGACGCATGCCGCGCGGCTGGCGCTCGAACAACGGCACGCCCAGCTCCTCCTCCAGCAGCAGGATCTGGCGGTCGATGGCCGATGCCGATATCGCCACCTCGCGTGCGGCCGCCTGCACTGAGCCGAGCTGGGCCACCGCGGTCAGGTAGCGCAGCGCCTTGGGATGGAGCGAGACCGGTAGGTTCATGCGTTCTGTTTCTGGCAATGCAATATCAGAAATTATGCGATGGACAGCAACGATGATCGCCCCCACACTGTGCGCACAAGGGCTTTTGGGCCCGAAACTTCAGGAGTCTGAACCATGTTGTCCCGCCGTACCTTGATGGCCACCGCCGCCGCTGCTGCCCTTCTTCCGCTGGGTGCCCTGGCCCAGGCTTGGCCGCAAAAGCCCATCCGCATCGTGGTAACCTTCGCCCCCGGCGGCTCGTCCGACATCGTGGCGCGCCTGCTGCAGCCCGGGCTGCAGGAAAAGCTCGGCCAGCCGGTGATCGTGGACAACAAGCCCGGCGCGGGCAGCACCATCGGCGCCAACGAGGTCGCCAAGGCACCGGCTGACGGCTACACGTTGCTGTTGTCGAACACGGCGCCGATCAGCATCTCGCCCTTCATGCTGGACAAGGCCCCGTACGACCCGATCAAGGGCTTCACCCACATCGCCTACATCGGTTCAGTGCCCAACGTGTTCGTCGTGAACCCGTCCGTGCCCGCGCGCAACATGAACGAGCTGGTGGCATGGATCAAGGCCCAGAAGACCCCGGTGAACTACGGCTCAGGGGGCGTGGGTTCGATCGGCCACATCGTCGGCGAAATGTTCAAGCAGCAGTACGGGCTCAAGATGGAGCACGTGCCCTACAAGGGTTCCACCCCGATGCACACCGACCTGCTCGGCGGCACGCTGCAGTTTGCGGTGGACACCTACACCAACAACGTGCCGTTCATGAAAGACGGCAAGCTCATCGGCATCGCGGTCACCTCGCGCCAGCGCATGGGGCTGACGCCGAACATCCCGACCGTGATCGAAGCCGGCTATCCGAAGCTGGTGGCCGAGAATTTCCTGGGCGTTTCGGCACCGGCGGGCGTGCCGAAAGACGTGGTGGACAAGGTCCACAAGGCGGTGGGCGAGATCGTGGCGCGGCCCGAGGTGGTCAAGCGCCTCGAAGACCTTGGCGTGGCGCCGCAGAAGATGACGCAGGCCGAGTTTTCCGACTTCGTGGCCAAACAGGTGGCCGAATGGGCACCGGCCGTGAAGGCGTCGGGCGCGCGGCTCAACTGAACCCCGCTCACCGGACATGTCCAGGCCGGGTGGAATTTCAATCCATTGCGTCGACGTGGCGAGCGGCCGCGTCGCGGCGGGGCTGGCGGTGACGGTGCGTCGTCTCGGTGAGGACGGGCAGCCGCTCCCTGAAGTGCTGGCGCAGGGACTCATTGGCGCCAACGGCCTGCTCGCCGACCCGGCCCTGATGAGCGATGCGATCGGGCCCGGTGGCTATGAGGTGAGTTTCTTCGTCGGCGACTTCTACCGCGCGCAGGGCGCCGCCGTGCCCTCGCCCGCCTTCCTGGAGGTGGTTCCCTACCGCTTCCACATCGCCGACGCGGCGCAGCACTACCACCTGCCGTTCAAATTCACGGCCTGGGGGTTTTCGCTGTTTCGCGGCGGGGCGTGAACGCCCGGCCTCACCACCGCGCCAGAAACTGCGCCACCTGCCTCACCGGCGAGTCGTGCCGCCAGATGGCCGTCAGCTCCGTGCGAGGGGCCCGCGCCAGCGGCACAAAGTGCAGGTCGTCGGCGCGCAGGCGATGCAGGTGCTCTGGGAACACGCACAGACCTTCGCCGGCGGCGCACAGACCGAGCGCGACACTGATCTGGTTCGCATTGACGTAAGCGAAGTCGGGGCGGCCCTTGGGATCCAGAAATCCGCGGTACCAGCGGTGCAGGCGCGGCGAGCGGGATTCGTCCGGCAGGATCAGAACCTCGCCAGCCAGGTCACCGAGCGTCAGTGTCGAACGCGCCGACAGCGGATGCTGCCGTTCCATCGCCACCCACTGCGCGTTGCGCGACACCACGCGGCTGACCAGTTCGTCATCGGGCATCGGGAAATAGGTGAACCCCATGTCCACACTGCCATCGAGAACCTGCTGGGCCAGCGCCGTTTCGGTAATTTCCACCAGGCGGAACTGAAGGTTCGGATGCGCCTTGCGGGCCGCCCGAACCCGCGCGGGCAGCGCGTCGTAGAGGGCGCCGGACACACAGCCGACCGTGAAGGTGCCGCCCTCCTCGGTACGCCGGTTCAATCGTCGCCCCACCCAGTCAGCCTCGGCCACGATGCGCCGGGCGCTGCGCAGAAACTCGGTTCCTTGATCCGTGAGGGCGACTCGGTGCGTGGTACGCGCCAGCAGTCGGGCTCCGACTTCGGCCTCGAGGCTCTGGATCATGCGGGTCATCCGGGACGCGGACACATGCAGCCGGTCGGCAGCGCGAGCGAAGTTCAACTCCTCAGCAAGGCAGACGAACGCACGAAGCAACAGCAGGTCGAAATTGATCGCGGCCATGTTGATGCAATTATTGCAATAACAACTTGATATCAGCAATTCCGCAACGACGGCGAAGTTGGTTCAATCGTGTCCGCAGCGAAACGGCGCCGCCGCGCAGCAGCCTGAACACCACGTCCACCAGGAGAAACCGACCATGAGCATCATCCTCAAGCAGCCGATCACCGGCCCCGCCGCCTGGGGCGGGCCCGACCTCGAAAACGACACCCGGTGGATTCAGCCGCTGACCGCCGAGATGATCGACGGCCTGGATCAGGCGCTGGCGGCGCTCAAGGCCAGGGGACTGCGTTTCCCCGACTTCAAGCGTGAGGACTTCCCGATCGGCCCGCTCGGCGCGCTGCTGCCGGCGCTGGCCGACGAACTGGAGAACGGGCGCGGATTCGCCTTGCTGCGCGGCCTGCCCGTGCACCGGTACACCGACGACGAATTCAAGGCGATCTACTACGGCATCGGTCTGCACCTGGGCACCCCGGTGCGGCAGAACCCGCGCGGGGACCTGCTCGGCGAGGTCCAGGCGGTGGGCGACCCCGCCGACAAGCGCACCCGGGTGTACGAGACCAACCTGTACCTGCCCTATCACTCCGATCCATCCGACGTGGTGGGCCTGCTGTGCGTGCGCAAGGCCAGGCAGGGCGGGCTCAGCAGCCTGGTGAGCGTGGCCCGCATCTACAACGAGATCCTGGCGCACCACCCCGAGTACCTGGGCCTGTACTACCGCCTGTACTACTTCGAACACCTGTGCGAGCCCCAGCCGAGTCTGTCGCCCATCTTCAGTTACCACGACGGCAAGCTCAGCTGTCGTTACCTGCGCCAGTACCTCGAGCTGGGCTGCGAAATCAAGGGCATGCCGCTGTCCAAGGTGGAGATCGAGGCGCTCGACCTCTTTGACCGGATCATGCACGACCCCGGCATCCGCCTGACCATGATGCTGGAGCCGGGCGACATGCAGTTCGCCAACAACTACGCCGTGCTGCACTCACGCAACGGCTTCGAAGACCACGAGGATGAAAAGCTGCGCCGGCGCATGCTGCGCCTGTGGCTCAAGATGCCCAACGCACGCACGCTGGCCCCCGAGTTTCCGGGCCGCAACGGATTCCCCGCGCCGCAGGCGGCGTGAGCGAATCGAACCACGGCTGCGGACGCTTGCAGCCCGGGCCCGGGCTTCAGGCCGGCGCAAACACCTCGGTATCCACCTCGCGGTTGGCCTGATCGCTGTAGCGGTCGCCGGCGACGGTGCGCTGGTTGATCAGCGCGTCCAGCCGCGCCAGTACGTCGGCAGACAGTTGCACCTGCGCCGCGCCCAGGTCGTCCATCAGGTGGTCCACGCTGGTGGTGCCCGGGATCGGCAGGATGTCGTCGCCCTGGTGCAGCAGCCAGGCAATGGCCAGTTGCGCCGGCGTGCAGCCCACCTCGGCCGCGATCGCGTTGAAGGGCGGCAGCAGCGCCTGGTTCTTTGCATGATTCTCCGGCGTGAAGCGCGGCATGGTGCGGCGGATGTCCTTGGCGTCGAACGTGGCCACATCGAGCGGCCCACACAGGAAACCGCGCGCCACCGGGCTGAAGGCGACGAAGCTCACACCCAGCTCACGGCAGGCCTGCAGCACCGCGATCTCGGGGTTGCGGGTCCACAGCGAGTATTCGGTCTGCAACGCCGCAATCGGGTGCACCGCGTGCGCGCGGCGCAACGTGGCGGCGGACACTTCGGACAGGCCGATCGCGCGGATCTTGCCCGCACGCACCAGGTCGGCCAGCGCACCGACGCTGTCTTCGACGGGCACGGATTTGTCCCAGCGGTGCAGGTAGTACAGGTCGATCACATCGGTGCGCAGGCGCTGCAAAGCGGCCTCGCAGGTGGCCTTGAGCGTGTCAGGGCGCCCGTCGATCACCCGCACCAGCTTGCCGTCGCCGGCCACGTCCACCCCCTGCATGCCGCATTTGCTGGCCAGCGTGAACTTCGCGCGGTGGGCGCTGAGCACCTTGCCCACCAGCCGCTCGCTGGCGCCAAAGCCGTACAGCGCGGCGGTGTCGAAATGCGTCACCCCGGCGTCCAGCGCGGCCAGCAGCAGCCGCTCGGCCTGCGCCTCGGACACGGGTGCACCGTAGGCGTGGCAGATGTTCATGCAGCCCAGGCCGATGGCGCTGACGGTGAAGGGGCCAAGAAAGCGCTGTTTCATGTCAGTCCATTTCCACGCAAGCGGCAGGTTGATCGAAAAAATGAAGCGCCACCAGCAGCAGCAAAGTGACAGGCGGCATCGCCAAGGGGTGCACCACACCGGCCACCAGTGGCGCCACCATCAGGAACAGCCGCAAGCCCCAGCTGTACAGAAGGCCGGCCCGATGCACGTGGTTGGCCGCCATGGGGTTGAGTGCTTGCCGGTCGGGCGAAGCAACCGGCATCGACATGATGAAGCTCGCATGCCCGTAGTAGCGCATGGCCATCGCCGAACACACATAGGATGCAAAAAGGTTCAGTACCAGCAGCCCCTTCAGCACAGTGTGCAGTGAGGTGGACCCCCCCGCGTTGATATGTGGCAAGTCGGCCATCAGCGAGGAGCCGGCCAGGGTTACGGCGCCCATGGCGGCCAGCGCTGCGGTGGAGCCTGAAATGGTGGCCGACATCAGGGAGTTGCGGAGTGCCTGCACCGCCACGATCTCAAACCCCGGCTGCGCCGACAGCGCCGTCACCCAGTGCATGCGCACCCTGGCATTGGCGTAGCGCGCCACCCGCTCGGGGCTGTGTTTTCCGAGGGTGTGGGCCCTGAATTCGTAACCTGCCAGGATCAACAGGCTGAGGGCGCATGCGGCCCAGGCAATCGACGGGTTCATGCCTGGGACTCTAGCGCAGTTGCCCCTCCAGATCGTGCAGCACGCGGTAGCAGTCCAGCACCTGGTGCACGCTGCTGTTGGGCTCGCGGCCCTCGCGGATGGCGGCGAAGAATTCACGGTCCTGCAGCTCGATGCCATTCATCGACACGTCCACCTGGCTCACGTCGATTTTTTCGTCCTTGCCGTTCACCAGATCGTCGTAGCGCGCGATGTAGGTGGCGGTGTCGCCGATGTAGCGGAAGAAGGTGCCCAACGGGCCGTCGTTGTTGAAGCTCAGGGACAGCGTGCAGATCGCGCCCGACGCGCTCTTCAGCTGGATGCTCATGTCCATGGCAATGCCCAGCACCGGGTGGATCGGGCCCTGGATCGCGTTGGCCTTGACGATGGGGCTGCCGCACTGGTAGGCGAACAGGTCCACGGTGTGGGCCGCGTGGTGCCACAGCAGGTGGTCGGTCCAGCTGCGCGGCTGGCCCAGCGCGTTCATGTTGGTGCGTCGGAAGAAGTAGGTCTGCACATCCATCTGCTGGATGTGGAAGGCACCGGCCTGGATCTTCTGGTGCACGTACTGGTGGCTGGGGTTGAACCGGCGGGTGTGGCCGACCATGGCGACCTTGCCAGTGGCTTTTTGCAGCGATGCCACGGCCTGGCCGTCCTGGTACACGTCACACAGCGGGATTTCCACCTGCACGTGCTTGCCCGCCTCCAGGCAGGCGATGGACTGGCTGGCGTGCATCTGCGTGGGCGTGCACAGGATGACGGCGTCCAGTTCCTTGATGGCCAGGCTGTCCGCGAGGTCGGTGGTGACGTGGCGGATGCCGTATTTGTCGGCCACTTCCTGGGTCTTGGCCAGATCGCGGCTGATCAGCGAGATCACCTCCACATCGGGGATGTTCTTGATGCCGTCCAGGTGTTTGATGCCGAAGGCGCCGGCACCGGCGAGCGCGACTTTGATGGTCATGGGTGTGTTTCCTTATGCGTTTTCGAGAATCAGATGGCCCACTGCGGTGTTGGACGCGGGCACATGGTAGAAGCGGTGGCGCACCTTGGGCGCCGGCCCCTGCACCTTGCCGTCGACCACGTCGCTCATCGCGCCGCGGGCGATCAGCCACATCACGAGTTCGATGCCTTCGCTGCCGGCTTCGCGCACGTAGTCGATATGCGGCACGGCGGCGCAGCCCGCCGGGTCGGCAATCATCTGGTCGAGCCAGGCGTTGTCCCATTCGCGGTTGATCAGGCCCGCGCGCGCGCCCTGCAGCTGGTGGCTCATGCCGCCGGTGCCCCAGATGTGCACGTTCAGATCGTCGTCGAAGGATTCCACCGCCTTGCGGATGGCCTGGCCCAGCGCGAAACAGCGCCGGCCCGAGGGCACCGGGTACTGCACCACGTTGACCGCAAACGGAATCACCGGGCAGGGCCAGGCGCCGGTCTTCGGGTCGAGCTCGCCGCACATCAGCGACAGCGGCACGGTGAGGCCGTGGTCCACGTCCATCCGGTTGACGATGGTGAGGTCGAAATCCTGCTGGATCACCGACTGCGCGATGTGGCTGGCCAGCGCCGGATGGCCGACCACCTTGGGCACCGGCCGCGGGCCCCACCCCTCGTCGGCGGGCTGGTATTCGGCCGCCGTGCCGATGGCGAAGGTGGGAATCATCTCCAGGCTGAACGCCGTGGCATGGTCGTTGTAGACGAGGAAGATGACGTCGGGCTTGTGGTCCTTCATCCACTGACGCGAGAACTCGTAGCCCTGGAAGACCGGCTGCCAGTAGGGTTCGTGGGTCTTGCCAAGGTCCATGGCCGCGCCGATGGCGGGCACGTGCGAGGTGTAGACGGATGCGGTGATGCGGGCCATGGTCAGGCTCCCTTCTTCTGGCCCGCCGCGCCCTGCGGCTGGCGATGCGGCTGGGCGTCGCCGTCCTCGCCGAGGAAGCGGTTGCCTTCGATCGAGCGGCCGCCGCCGATCATCATGTCGCGGTATTCCTGCTCGGTCATGCCGGTCATGGAGCCGGCCATCTGCTGGAAGCTCTTGCCGTCGGTGGCACCGATCTTGGCCAGGAAGTAGATGTTGCCGCCGGTGCGCATGCACCAGTTGAGGTCACGCGCCAGCACGGCCTGCTTCTGCTCCTCGGTCATCGGCCATTCGTCGAGATAGGCGCGCTCGTCCGCTTTGAATCGCTCGCGGTTGGCAGCCTTCATCAGGCTCATGCAGAACTGGTTGAGCCAGTAGCCTTTGCGGCTTTGCTCGGCATCGAAAATGATCGTGCCGGGCACGTCGAGATAGGGCTTTTCAAGCGACATGGTCAGCCTTTCACGTCCTCGGGCCAGTACAGGCGCATCGGGTTGTCCACCAGCAGTTTTTGCTGCAGTTCGGCGGTGGGCGCGATGTGCGGAATGAAGTCCACCAGCAGGCCGTCGTCGGGCATGTGGTCCTTCAGGTTGGGATGCGGCCAGTCGGTGCCCCAGAGCACGCGGTCGGGAAACTGCTCGACGATGCGCCGCGCGAACGGGATCACGTCGGTGTAGGCATGCTGCTGGCCGTCCAGCGCCTTGGGGCCGGTGACCGACAGGCGCTCGGGGCAGCTCACCTTGCTCCAGACGTTGGTGTGCTCGCGCATGAACCGCTCGAACAGCGCGAACTGCGGCCCGTCCACGGGCAGCGACACATCCGGCCGGCCCATGTGGTCCACCACCACGGTGGTGGGCAACGCGGTGAAGAAGTCCCAGAGCTCGGGCAGGTCCACCGCCTCGAAGTAGATCACCACATGCCAGCCCAGCCTGGCGATGCGCCCGGCAATTTCCATCAGCTCGTCCTTGGGCGTGAAGTCCACCAGGCGCTTGACGAAATTGAAGCGCACGCCGCGCACGCCCGCGGCGTGCAGCGCCTGCAGCTCCTCGTCGGTCACCGAGCGCTTGACCGTGGCCACGCCCCGCGCCTTGCCCCCGCTGGCGAGGCACGCATCGACCAGGGCGCGGTTGTCGGCGCCGTGGCAGGTGGCCTGCACGATGACGTTGCGCGCAAAACCAAGATGGTCGCGTAGCGCGAACAGCTGGGTTTTGCTTGCGTCGCACGGGGTGTACTTGCGCTCGGGCGCGTAGGGGAATTCGGCGCCGGGGCCGAAGACGTGACAGTGCGCGTCGACACTGCCGGGTGGCAGTTTGAAAGTGGGTCTGGAGGGTCCGGTGTACCAGTCAAGCCAGCCAGGGGTCTTGGTGAAATCACCGCTTACGGGTTTGGACATGTGTCGATGGGGCTGTGAAGGAATTCAATCGGGCTTGATGTTGGCCTCGCGCACCAGCTTGTCATAGCGTTGGCGCTCGGCGCGGATCAACGCGGCGAACTGCTCGGTGCTGCCGGGCAGGACTTCGCCGCCCGCGTTGGCCAGTCGGGCACGCACATCCGGGTGCTGCAGGGCTTTCTCGACCTCGGCATGCAGGCGCTCCACCACCGCCTTGGGTGTGCCTGCAGGCGCAATGAAGCCATACCACACCGAGGCCTCGAAGCCCGGAAAGCCGGACTCGGCAATCGTGGGCACGTCGGGATAAATGGACGAGCGGGTGGGGCTGAGGACGGCGATCACGCGCAGCTTGCCGGACTTCACGTGCGGCAGCACCTCCAGCGCGTTCACTGCCACCAGCGGAATCTGCCCGCCGATCGCATCCGTGATCGCCTGGCTGCCGCCCTTGTAGGGAATGTGTTGCAGGTCAACACCAGCCGCGCGCGTGAAGAACTCCATGGCCATGTGCGGGGTGGCGCCGTTGCCCGGCGACCCATACGCAATCGTGTTCGGCTTGCCCTTCGCAGCCTGGATCAACTGGGCCACGCTGGTGTAGGGCGACGCGGCATTGGCCGCGATGACCACGGGCACGCGGCCGACCAGCGCCACCGGGGCCACGTCCTTTTCCGGGTCGAACGGCGCCGGTTTGTACAGGGCGGGGTTGGCTGCGATGGAGTTGGCCGTCAGCATCAGCGTGTAGCCGTCGGGCGGCGCGTCGATCAGCGCCTTCATCGCGATGTTGGTGCCCGCGCCGGGCTTGTTCTCCACCACCACCGGCTGGCCCAGGCTGGCCTGCATCGCCTGGCCGACACTGCGGGCGATCAGGTCCACCGCGCCCCCGGCCGTGAAGCCGACGAGCACCTTGACGGGCTTGGTCGGGTAAGCCTGCGACAAGGCCTGGAGCGGCACGACGGCCACGAGGGTCGCCATCACACAGGCAAGACCCAGCCGGCTGCTGGACAGAAAATGGAAGTGCTTCATGCTGATGTCTCCTGATGGGTTGGGACGCGCGGGAACTCAATCGGGGCGGGCCGTGCCACGCAGGCCGGCCCGGATGACGATGGCTTGCAACTGCCCACTGCCCTGCACGCCTTGTGCGAACTGGCCCAGGAACGGCAATGCGGCCTCGCGTCTCTTCGGAATGGCGATGGCGAGGTTTTCCAGACCCCAGCGTCCGTCGAGCACCCGGAACCCGGGCAGCTCATCCGACATCTCGAACAGGATGCCCTTGTTGGTGGCAAAAGCATCCAGCTGGCGCTGCCGCAGCATCTCCTGCCCCACCTTGATCGAGGCCACCGGCACGACGACCGCGCGCTGGTAGGTCCGCGTCAACACCCCTTGGGAACTGCTGCCCTCCGTCACGCCGACGCGGTGGGCCCGCGCATCGACATCGGCGACGGCCGTGATGGACGACCCTGGGGGCACCAGGTAGCCGAGTTCCAGCCGGATCAGCGGCGGCGTGAACACCATGTCCTTGGCCCGAGCCTCCGTGGCGTTGGTGAAGGTGAAATCAACGGCGCCGGCCTTCAGCGCTTCAAGCACCAACGGGAGCCGCCCGAACTCGACCACCTGCACCGGCACACCGATCCGATTACCCAGCAACTGGCCCAGCTCCAGCGCGACGCCAGCGCGTTCGCCCGTTTTCGGGTTGACAACGAGAGACGTCGGACTGCCCGGATAGACGCCCACGCGCAAGGTTCCGCTGGGCGCAAGGATGCGCACCACCGCGGGATCGACCACCGGAGCTGGTGTGGCACAACCGGCGATCAGCAGCGGCAAGCTGAGTGCCGCTGCGATCAGGGTTCTGCGGACGTGGTTCATGTCGGTGTTCCGAATCGGTGAAGATCCCGAAGGTCAGTCGATGTACTTCAAGCCCGCGGCCGCCAGCGGCTCGCGCATCTTGTACATGTCCAGGCCCAGCACACCGCTGGCCAGCTTGGTGCGCTTTTCGCCCTCCAGGCTCTCGCGCTTGCGCGCCGCTTCCAGCGTGGCCACCGCGCGGGCGGCGGGCACGCAGACCACGCCGTCGTCGTCGGCCACGATCACGTCACCGGGGTTGACCAGCATGCCGGCGCAGACGACCGGAATGTTCACCGAGCCCAGCGTGGCCTTGATGGTGCCCTTGCTGCTGATCGCCTTGCTCCAGACCGGGAAGTTCATCTCCTTCAAGGTCTTCACGTCGCGCACGCCGGCGTCGATCACCAGCGCCCGGGCCCCGCGCGCCTGGAAGCTGGTGGCCAGCAGGTCGCCGAAGTAGCCGTCGGTGCATTCGGCGGTAACGGCGGCGACCACGATGTCGCCTTCTCTGATCTGCTCGGCCACCACGTGCATCATCCAGTTGTCGCCGGGGTGCAGCAGCACCGTGACCGCGGTGCCCGACACCTGCGCGCCAGGGTAGATGGGCCGCATGTAGGGCTTGAGCAGGCCGACGCGGCCCATGGCCTCGTGCACCGTGGCAGAGCCCAGTGCGGCCAGGCCATCGGCGGCGGCGCGGTCGGCGCGGGTGATGTTGCGGTAGACGACCCCGAGTTCGTACATGGTCCGACTCCTTACAGGCCGTTGGCCTTCAGACGCGCGTCGAGGCGCGAGAACACGCGGCGCGTGTTGGCTTCGTAGATCTGGTGCTTGTCCTCGGCGCTGAGGATCGTCGAGGCCTCGATGTAACGCTTGGTGTCGTCGTAGTAGTGGCCGGTGGTCGGGTCGATGCCGCGCACCGCGCCGATCATCTCGCTGGCGAACAGCACGTTCTTCACCGGGATCACGGTGTTGAGCAGGTCGATGCCCGGCTGGTGGTAGACGCAGGTGTCGAAGAAGATGTTGTTCAGCACATGCTCGGTCAGCAGCGGCTTCTTCATCTCCTGCGCCAGGCCGCGGAAGCGCCCCCAGTGGTAGGGCACCGCGCCGCCGCCATGCGGAATCAGGAACTTCAGCGTCGGGAAGTCCTTGAACAGGTCACCCTGGATGCACTGCATGAAGGCCGTGGTGTCGGCATTCAGGTAATGCGCGCCGGTGGTGTGGAAACACGCGTTGCACGAGGTGCTGACGTGGATCATGGCCGGCAGGTCGTACTCCACCATCTTTTCGTAGATCGGGTACCAGTGGCGGTCGGTCAGCGGCGGGCTGTTCCAGTGGCCGCCCGACGGGTCGGGGTTCAGGTTGATGCCGACGGCGCCGTATTCCTTCACGCACTTTTCCAGCTCGGGGATGCAGGTGGCCGGATCCACGCCGGGCGACTGCGGCAGCATGGCCACCGGCACGAAGTGTTCGGGGAACAGGGTGGAGACGCGAAAGCACAGTTCGTTACAGATCGCGGCCCAGGTGGCGGACACGTTGAAGTCGCCGATGTGGTGCGCCATGAAGCTGGCGCGCGGCGAGAACAGCGTGATGTCGCTGCCGCGCTCCTTCATCAGGCGCAACTGGTTGGTCTCGATCGACTCACGCAGCTCGTCGTCGCTGATTTTCAGGTCGGCGGCCTTGGGCATCACAGACGGATCCTGGATGCCGGCGATCTGCTGGTTGCGCCAGTTCTCCAGCGCCTTGGGAGCGGTGGTGTAGTGACCGTGGCAATCGATGATCAGGGATTGGTTCATGGCGGGCTCGCGCGGGATGCAGATGAGGCACGATTGTGGCCAGTCCGTCCGCGCACAGACAGGCAAAGCCCCCTCTACCAGCTAGAGCAAACGAGCATATCAATTTGCTTGCTATGCAAATAAGCTGCGGCCATGGATCTCAAGCAGCTTGAATATTTCGTGCGCGTGGCGGAGCTCGGCAGCTTCACCCGCGCCTCCATTGCCCTGGACATTGCGCAGCCGGCGCTCAGCCGCCAGGTGCGCCTGCTGGAGGTGGAACTGCGCCAGAACCTGCTGGCGCGCAATGGCCGCGGCGCCACGCCCACCGAGGCCGGCAAGCTGCTGCTGGAGCATGCCCGCGGCATCCTGCATCAGGTGGAACGCGCCCGCGAGGAGCTCGGCCGGGTGCGCGGCGCGCTGGCCGGACGGGTGGCCATCGGCCTGCCGCCCAGCCTGGCGCGGGTGCTGACGGTGCCGCTGACGCGCGCTTTCCGCCAGCAGATGCCCGACGCGCAGCTCTCGATCAGCGAAGGCCTGTCGGCCGCCATGCAGGAATGGCTGGTCAACGGCCGGCTGGACATCGCGGTGCTCTACAACGCCCAGCCCGCCGCAGGCATCGAAGTCACCCCGCTGCTGGAGGAAGACCTGATGCTGGTGCAGCCGCGCCCCGCCGGCCTGCCCGAAGATCCGCCACCGCCGCCCGTCGCGCTGCGCGAGGTGGCCCGGTTGCCGCTGGTGATCCCGAGCCGGCCCAACGCGATCCGCATGCACGTCGAATCGGAGATGGCGGCCATCGGCTGCAGACCGAGCATCGCGCTGGAGATCGACGGCGTCGCCGCCATCCTGGACCTGGTGGCCGACGGCGCCGGCAGCGCCATCCTGTCGCGCAACGCGGTGGCCAGCTCGATCAAGCCCTCGGCCTTCACGGTGCGCGCCATCACCGACCCGCCGCTGCGCACGCGCTTGTCGCTGGCAACCAGTTCGCAGCGTCCGGCCACGCTGACGCAGCAGGCCACGCTGGAGCTGATGCACACCACCACGCAGGCCCGGCTGGCCAGCCCCTAGTACTCTAATTTTCATAGCATACAAAGACCTTCTGACGCTGGAAATGAGCGTCTTTTGCATAATTTCTCGGGGAAGACCGCGTGGTCCGCGCTGTGGCGCCCCTGATCGGGCAAACCCTAGCCCTGCGCGCTTCGGCTTGCGCTTTCAGCACCCGTGATTGATCATGCGCGGCCGGCCATCCCGCCGGCAACCGTCTGAACCCCATGGAGACCTCTCGATGCGCACCCTTCTTTCCCGCCTGTTGGCCAGCTTCACCCTGCTGCTTTGCGCCACCGCCTCCTTCGCCCAGACCGGCAAGACCGAACTGCTCTGGCTCGGCCAGGCGGCATTCCGCCTCACGACGCCAGGTGGAAAGGTGATCGTGATCGATCCGTGGATCCGCACGAACCCGACCACACCCGCCGAATACAAGGACCTTGAAAAACTTGGCAAGGTCGACCTGATCCTGGTCACGCACGGCCACTTCGATCACGTCGCCGACGCGCCGGCGCTGGCGATGCTGCACAAGGCGCGGGTGTTCTCGCCGGGCGACCTGAACCAGACCCTGACCGTGCTGAAAGTCCTGCCACCCGAACTGGCGCCGCGCATGAACAAGAGCGGCACGGTCACGCCGTTTGCCGACGCGCCGAAGATCAGGATCACCGCCGTGCGCGCCGAGCACTCGTCGGCCTATGTTTGGCGCAATCCGGTCAGCAATGCCGACGAAGTGCATGTGGGCGGCGAGCCGGTCGGATTCATCATCGAGCTGGAAGACGGCCAGAAGATCTACCACATGGGCGACACCGGGCTGTTCGGCGACATGAAGTTCATCGGCGAGTACTACAAGCCCGACGTCGTGCTGATTCCCATCGGCGGCAACTTCACGATGGACCCGACGGATGCGGCCTACGCCACGAAGGAGTGGCTCAAGCCGCGCACGGTCATTCCGATGCATTACGGCGTGAACCCGCTGGCCAAAGGCACGGCGCCGCAATTCCAGCAGGCGCTGGGCAATGCGCCGGTCAAGCTGATCACGCTGAAGCCGGGTGAAAAGGCCGAGTTCTGAACACCTGTATTCGCCACGACATGCTTCGACGCCCGGCGGTCTTCCTGCTGGCCCTGGCGGCATTTGCCCAAGGGTCCGCCACCGCCCAGCCTGCGGCCTACCCCAGCAAGCCGATCCGCCTGGTCGTGCCCTTCACGCCCGGCGGCAGCTCCGACATCCTGGCGCGTGCGATCGGCCAGGAACTCAGCAAAGCCTGGGGCCAGAGCGTGATCGTCGACAACGTGCCCGGCGCTGGCGGCGCCATCGGGGCCGACAAGGTGGCCAAGGCCGCGCCGGATGGCTACACGCTGCTGATGGGCCACATCGGGACGCTGGCCGTGAACCCGAGCCTGTACCCGAAGCTGCCATACAACCCGGTGAAGGACTTCGCGCCGGTGGCCGAAGTGGCGCGCGTGCCCAACCTTCTGGTGGTGAACCCCTCCGTGGCGGCGAAGGACGTCCGGGAACTGGTGGCGCTGGCCAAGGCCAAGCCCGGGCAACTCAACTACGGCTCGGGCGGCAATGGCAGCGCGGCCAACCTGGCCACCGAGTATTTCAAGCTGCGGACCGGCGTGGCGATGGTGCACATTCCCTACCGCGGGACGGCACCCGCCGTGACGGACCTGATCGGCGGGCAGATCCAGCTGCTGTTCACCGGGGCGCCGGCCGTCATTGGCCATGTCAAAAGCGGGCAGCTCCGCGCGCTGGCCGTCTCCAGCCCGAAGCGGATCGACGCCCTGCCCGGGCTGCCGACCGTGGCCGAAGCCACCGGCCTGAAGGACTTCGAGGCCGACCAGTGGTACGGCGTGGTCGCCCCGGCCGGCACGCCGCGCGAGATCGTGCTGAAGCTGAACCTGCAGATCAACCAGGCGTTGAACACCCCCGAGTTGAAGAGCCGCCTGGCCGCGGAAGGCGCGGTGGCCACGCCCGGCACCGCAGAGGACTTCGGCGCGCTCATCGTGCGTGAGATCGCGCGCTGGAAACCGGTGATCTCGTCGGGGCGAGTGAAGGCGGACTAAACGCACGTCCATCCGGAGTTTCAAGTTTCTTCAGCTCCATTCCGGCGTGAAATGGTTATTTTGCGCTATCAAATAGGGAGCTAAGGAGTCGACCGAAGGCCCTCGGGTTAACATGCTGCTCACCCACCCGGAGCTCCGTTCATGCACGCTTCACATCACGATTCGCTGGGCAACCCCGTCACCCTCGCCGACGCCGCCAGCATTGGCCCGCTCAACGATTTCGTCGAAGGCTTCATCGCCTGCGAGGCGCGGGTCGTCAACATTCTGCAGGTCGCCGAGTCCGATTCCAGTCCACTCGTGCAGGCCTGCTGCGCGGCACTGCACATGTTTGCCGAGACCGGCGACGCGCCACGCAACGCCGCACCATTCATCGAAGCGGCCCTGCGCTCGACCTTGACCGTGACCCCGCGCGAGCGGCGCTTCGTCGAAGCGGTCGCGGCCTGGGTCGCGGGTGACGTGCCGCGCGCGATTGCCCTGCACGACGAGCAGGCCCGCGAGCACCCGCGCGACCTGGCTTCGGTCAAGCTCGGGCAGTACCACCTGTTCAACCTGGGTGACTCGCCCGGCATGCTGCGCATCGTCCAGCCCTCGCTGCGGGCTGCCGCCGAAGTACCGTACCTGCACGGCATGGCGGCCTTCGCCTGGGAGCAGTGCCACCTGCTGGAGCAGGCCGAGGCCGCGGCGCGCCGTGCGCTGGCGATGCAACCCCGGGAACCCTGGGCACAGCACGCGCTGGCCCACGTGATGATCACCCAAGGACGCATCGCCGAGGGGCGTGATTTCATGGACGCGGTCAGCGGCCAGTGGACCGGCCTCAACTCGTTCATGGTCACCCACAACTGGTGGCACCTGGCGCTGTTCGAGCTGGAGCTGGACCACGTCGGCGCGGTGCTCGACCTGTACGACCGCCAGGTCTGGGGCGTGGTCAAGGACTACTCGCAGGACCAGGTCGGCGCGGTGTCGCTGCTGGCACGCCTGGAGATCGCCGGCGCCCACGTCGGTGACCGCTGGCAGGACGTGGCCGACCACCTGGAGCGGCGCCTGGACGACCCTGTCCAACCCTTTCTGGACCTGCAGTACCTCTACGGCCTGGCCCGGGCCGGACGTGACGCCGCCGCCGCCAGACGGCTGGAAAGCCTGGAGGCCTTCGCGCCGCTCGCACCGCCGTGGTCGCGGACCGCGTGGCAGCAGGTGGCGGTGCCCGCCGCGCGCGGGCTGCTGGCGCACGCGCGAGGCGACTGGGCAGCCGCGGCCGACCAGCTCGGTCAGGCCCTGCCGCGGCTGCAAAGCATTGGCGGCAGCCACGCGCAGCGCGACCTGTTCGAACAACTGCACCTGGACGCCTTGCTGCGCGCCGGTCAATGGAGCGGCGGACAGCACCTGATGCAGCAGCGGGCAAACGCCTGTCCGCAGTCGCTGCGACTCAAGCGTCAACTGCGCCGCGTGTACGCCGCGCTCGGCCTGCCGGAGGTTTTCAGATGAGCGTCATCGTCCTGATCCCTGGCCTGGCAGCCGATCACCGCATGTGGACCCATCAGATCGATGGCCTCGATGGCAGCCGCCCCGCATCGGTGGCGTTCGCGCACAAGCGAGCGGCCAGCATCACTGCGATGGCCCAGGCGGTGCTGGAGGAGTTCGATGGCGAACTGGCACTGTGCGGCGCCTCCATGGGCGGCATGATCGCGATGGAGGCGGTGCGGCTGGCGCCGCAGCGGGTGCGCGCCCTGGCGCTGCTCGGCACCGTGGCGGACCCCGAAACGCCCGAAATGCACCAGCTGCGCAGCGACGCGATTCAGCTGTTCGAGCAAGGCCGCGCCGAGGAGATCATCCGCGCCAACGTACCCCTGGCTTTCCACCCCGACAATGCGTCGGACCCGGTGCTGACCGGCGCCTACCTGCAGATGGTGCTCGATGCCGGCACCGAAACGCTGGTGCGGCACAACCGCGCGGTGATGGCGCGCCCCGACGCCCGGCCCCACCTGGGACAGATCCGCTGCCCGACCCTGGTGCTGTGCGGCGAGGCCGACCAGCTCACGCCGCCCGAGCATTCGCGGGCGATCGCCGCCGCCATCCCGCGCGCCCGCCTGGCCTTGGTGGATGGCTGCGGCCACATGCTGACGATGGAGCAGCCCGCGCGGGTCAACGCCCTGCTGGCCGACTGGCTGGCGGCCCTGTAGGGCCGAACGGGGCCTGACCGGCGCCGGAAAGCCCCTCCGAAGGCCGTTTCAGGCATCAAAACAGCCTCTTCCCAGCGTCAGCCGGCCACGAGCAGCTATCAAAACAGGACTGTCCGCTGCATCAGCGGCGGAAGCCACCGCCCCGGAATCCACCGCCCCCGAAGCCTCCGCCGCCAAAGCGGCCGCCGAAACCACCGCCGCCGCCGAAACGGTCCCCACTGAAGCCGCCACCGCCGCCGAAGCCGCCACCCCCGCGGTCACCCCCGAACAAGCCGCCGCCGCCGAACAGCCCGCCCCCGCCGAAGCTGGAGCGCGCGCCCATGTCGCCGGCGCTGCGCGCCTGCGATTCCCGGTCGGCCCACGAGGTGTCGCCGGAGGCCGCGCCCCAGCCACCGGCCGAATGCTGCTGCCAGCCGCCGCTGCCGTCGTTGCGCATGACATTGCCGCTGCTGTCGGCCATCATGTTGTTGCTCGACGGACGGCCGTTGGTCCAGGTGTTGGTTTCGCCGGTGCGGGCGTTGTAGGTGGTGGTGGTGCTGTCGCGCGCCACGCCCTGTGGCCCCGCCGTGGCGGCCGCCGTGCGGTCGATCGAGCTGCCACCGGCGCCGGTAAAGGACGCGCTGGACCCGTACGAACGTTGCCCGGTGTAGGTGTTGTAGTTGCCCGCGCGCGCCACGTTGCCGGTGCCGCCGGCCGGCGTGTTGACGGTGCGGTCGAATCCCCGCGTGGCGTTGCCGGTCCAGGCGTTGTACTGGCGCCCGGCGGCATAGCTGCCGGTGGTGCCGGTGCGTGCATTGGCATACACGCCGCTGGCGGTGCTGCCGGCCACACCGCCGCCCGCGTACCACGAGCGCGTGCCGGAGTACGCGGTATTGCCCCAGTGGCCGTACACGTTGGCCGAGGCCGATGCGCAGCAACCCCAGGCGCCACCCCAGTAGCCCGGGTGGTAGTAAGCGCCGCCGTAGTAGGCCCCGCCCCAGCCCCAGAACGCCGCCGTGACGAGGCCGGCCGCGAAGCCGTAGGTGAATCCGACGTAGGGGTTGTAGACCGGCGCCGCCGCCAGGCCGTAGGTGTAGGGCGCGGGGTACCAGACCGAGCCGATCCAGGGGTTGTACGCATAGCCGGTGCCGTAGACGATGGTGCCGTCCGTCGACACCACGGTGCCCATGTAGCCCGGTGTGTACCCGACGTAGACGACCTGCGGCGTGGCCTCGTAGACGCGCACGTAGGTCACGTAGTAGATCGGCGAGGACGGCGGGATGGTGTAGATCGCGTCCGGCACCGCAGCGGCCACGGTCCACGGACCCGTGATGCCTGGCGCGGTGAACCAGACACCGGCCTGCACCGCGTACATCTGCCCGCCCGGCACCTGGATCAGCGGCACGGACGCGTTGGCCACGTAGGACAGCGCCGTGCCCGCGACCGGCGCCCATTGGGGTGCGCCGTCCAGCACCGGCGTGAACTGCGGGCCGTTCACCCGCTTGACCGTTGCCGTCTGCGGAATCGAGTTCTCGATCACCGCCTCCTGCGCCTGCGGCGTGCCGGCCACCGTGGGCAGCACGGCGGCCGCGCGGGTGCCGGGCGGGATGCGGGCGAAGTCGGGCGGCAGCGCGTTGGCCGCCACGAAGGTCCAGGGGCCGCCGAGGCCCGGCGCGGTGAACCAGCGCCCGGCCATCAGCACGTAGTAGGCGCTGTTGGCCGTGTTCACGAAGACATCGGAGCTGGTGTTGGCGGCCCAGAGCAGTTGCGTGCCGGTGACCGGCACGAAATCCGGCTGGCCGTTGAAGATGATGAGTTCGGTCGGCACCTGGCTGATCAGGATGGCGGGCACGCCGTTGGCCAGCGATGGCCGGGGGTTGGCCTGGGGTCCGCCGGTGAGCATGTCCACCGCGCCGGTCCTGGCCACGGCCTGCGCGGTGGCCGCCAGCCCCGCCGGCAGCACGCTGGTCTGCAGCCAAGGCCCCTGCAGCGACGCGGCGCTGAGCCAGCCGTCGTACACGTGCAGGTAGTAGGCGCTTCCGGGCCCGCCTTGCAGGGTCAGCGCCTTGGTGTTGATGACGCGCTGAAATCCGCTGCTGCCCACCGCCTGCAGCACCGGGGTGCCGTCGATCGGCACCAGGATGGCCGGCGAATAGCTCACCAGCACCTGCGGCGGGTTGTTCTGCACCGCCACCGTCGGCGGCTGGATCCCGTTGAGCGCCAGCGAGGCCTTCAGCCGGTCCAGCGAAATCGTGCGCACCGAGCTGGCCACGCTGGCCTGCAGATCGGCCGCCAGCGACGCGCCCTTGTCGGGCAAGGTGGGAAAGTTGCTGCTCGTGATCTGCAGGTTCTCGAACACCACCACCCGGTTGATGCGGTCCACCTGCGTGCGTGCGGTGGCGAACATCACGCCGAAGGTCTCCTGCTGGCCGCCCTTGGGCATGAAGCCCAGCGCCGAGCGGAACGTGATCTGGTTGCCCTGCCACTGACTCACCTGCGGCTGGTACATCAGCACCGTGCCGCTGGCCAGGTTCACCTGGCGCGGCCAGGGGTCAGCCGGCAGCGGCGTCGCCGCGGACGGGTCGGTGGCAGCGGCCACGGCGGTGCTGGACGCAGGCGCCAGGGTCTGTGCTTGCGCGGCGATGCTGGCGAGCGCGGCGGCCAGCACAGCCAGCCGGAACGGGGTGCGAAGGGCGTTCATGGCGGGTATCCCTGAAGTTTGGTGGATGGACCGCGGCATTCTTGCACAGGACAATGGTGACCGGTCGGCGTCGCCGGCGACCCGCGCAAGTCCCCTATCCCGCCCAACCCGGCACCTGCCGGAACACCCACAGCAGCGCGCTGATCGTGAAAAACGAGGCCGCCGTCGTGCCCAGCAGCGCGGCGGCCGCCAGGCCGTCGTGGCCGTGCTTCTGCGCCAGGATGGGAAAGATGCCGAACATCGGCGACGCGGCCGTCAGCACCACGCCCACGCGCAGCCTGGAGTCCATCGGCACCATGCCGAATGCCTCCAGCGCCAGCAGCACCGCCAGCATCGCGGCCGGATGCAGCAGCAGCTTGCCGATGGCGATCTGGGCCACCGGCCGGCCCAGACCGGCGATGTGCAAACCGGCCAGCGAGCCGCCGATCACGAACAGCGACAGTGCAGCACAGGCCTGTGCGAACAGTGTGACCGTGCGCGCCAGCGGCGACGGCATCTGCCACTCGAGTGCCGAGACGGCCAGACCGGCCAGCAGCCCCAGCACCATCGGGTTGCGCGCCAGGTTCAGCAGCGACTGGCGCAGCACCGTGTGCCAGCGTCCACCGCTGCCGTCGCTGCTTTCGGCCAGCGCCAGCAGCAGCGGGATCAGCAGCAGGTTCTCCACGATCATGTTCAGACCCAGCATCACGCCGGCCACCGGCCCCACGACCAGCAGCGCGATCGGGTAGCCGACGAACCCGCTGTTGGGGCACGACATGCCCATGGCCCAGAACACGGCGGTGCTGCGGTCCTGCCGCGCGACCCGACGGGCCCACAACAGGCCCAGCCCCATGGCCACCAGGGAGCCCAGCGCATAGACCAGCAGGTAGCGCCCGTTCAGGATGTCGGTCAGCTTTCGCTGGGCCAGCGCATTGAACAGCAACGCCGGCAGCGCCAGGTTGATCACGAACTGGCCCAGCACGCGCATGTCGGTGCGCGCGAACAAGCCGCGCCGGGTCAGCCCATAGCCGATGGCGATCGTGAGGTAGATCGGAACGGTGATGGCCAGGATGTCGAGCACGGGATGTACGCGGGGTGCGGTGAGCCGCTCATTGGCGCTCGATGCCTGCGCGGCGAATCACCTCGCTCCAGCGCCGGACGTCGTTCTGCAGCAGGGCGGCGGCCTGCTCTGGTGGGCCCGGGAGCGGGTCGAGGTTCAGGTCTTCCAGGCGCTTGCGCAGGGCGGGGTCGGTCAGCGCGGTCACCACCTCGCGATTCAGCCGCGCCACCATGTCCTTCGGGGTGCCGGCGGGCACGGCCAGCCCGTTCCACGACGAAACGGCAAAGCCAGCCACACCGGCTTCCTTGGCGGTGGGCACCTCGGCCAGCATGCGCGAGCGCTTCTCGCCGGTGATGGCCAGTGGAACCAGGGCCTTGGCGCGGATCTGTGCCAGCAACGGGCCCAGGATGTCGAGCCCGGCGTCGATCTGTCCGCCGCGCAGCGCGTTGATCACGGCTGGTGTGCCGTTGAAGGGCACGATCTGCACGTCGATGCCGGCGGCCGCCTTGAACAGCTCCGCGGCCAGGTGCTGGGTGGTGCCGATATTGGGCGTTCCGATGGTGAGTTTGCCGGGACGGGTGCGCGCGTCGGCCACCCAGTCGGCCAGGGTCCGGTGGCGGCTGCCTTCGGAGCCGACAATCACCAGGTCAAAGCTGGCCAGCGGCGCCACCGCAGCGAAGTCGCGCAGCGTGTCGAACGGCAACGACTTGAACAGCGCCGCGCTCACCGCCGTGCCGCTGGAGATCAGCAACAGCGTGTGGCCGTCCGGTGCGGCCCTGGCCACCAGCTCACCCGCCACCACGCCGCCGGCGCCGGGCCGGTTCTCGATGACCACCGGCTGGCGCAGCGCCTCACCGAGTTTCTGCCCGACCGTGCGCGCCGTGAGGTCGGCCGCACCGCCCGGGGCATTGGGCACCACCAGGCGCAGCGGCTTCGAGGGGAAGGCGCCCTGGGCCGGTGCGAACCTTGGCAGGCCGAGCAACGCAGCCGACGACATGCCCTGCAGGAGAACGCGACGACGGGACGACATGCCAGGCACCCTGGCCTTAGAGATCAAGCACCAGCCGGGAGGTCTTCGCGCGCGAGCAGCAGGGAAGGAACTGGTCGTTCGCGGCCTGCTCCTCCGGCGTGAGGTACAGGTCGCGGTGATCCGGCACACCGTCGATCACGCGGGTCAGGCAGGTGCCACAGACCCCCTGCTCACAGGAGACCGGCAGATCGACACCCGCATCCTGCAAGGCCGCCACAACGGTTTTTCCGGCTGACACGACGACGACCTTTCCCGAGCTGGCAAGCTGCACCTCGAAGCTGCCATCGCCCTCGGTTGCCACGGTCTCTCCAGCGAAGAACTCGTAATGCAGTTGCGCCTGCGGCCAGCCCTTCTCCCGTGCCGTGGCCAGCACCGCGTCCATGAAACCCTTGGGCCCGCACACATACAGGTGCACCCCGTCCGTCGGCTTGGCAAGCACGGCGTCCAGGTCCAGCTTCTGGGCGGCATCACCATCGTCGAAATGAAACTGGACCCGCGACGCCAATCCACTGTCCGCGATGCGCTGGCGAAACGCGGTGCGCTCGGGCGTGCGTGTGCAGTAGTGCATTTCGAAATCGCCGCCGGTATTGGCGAGCCGTTCGGCCATGCACAGGATCGGCGTCACGCCGATGCCACCGGCCAGCAAGAGGTGTCGACGCGCATCGTGCGCGAGCGGAAAGTGGTTCTTCGGCGGGCTGATCTGCAGCAGCTGGCCTTCCACGACCTCGTCGTGCATGGCTCGGGAGCCGCCGCGCGACTGCGGATCGCGCAGCACGGCGATCAGGTAACGGTGGCTCTCGGTCGGGTCATTGCACAGGGAATAGGGCCGCGACAGACCCCCGGGGAGGTGCACATCCACGTGCGATCCCGCCGAGAACCCCGGCAAGTTGCTTGCATCGGCAGCAACCAGTTCGAAGGTGCAGATGTCCAGGGCTTCGGCATGCTTGCGCGCCACGCGGACCGACAGCGTTGAAGGATGGCTCATAGACCGCCCTCACGCCGCCGGCACAGCGCAGGCCGCGCGCTCGGCCGCCACCAGGCGGTCCAGGATCTTGCGCGACTGCACGCCACCGGTATCAATGTTGAGCATCAGCAAGGCGCGCTCGGGATGCGCCAGCAGATTCTTCTGCTGCAGCTCCAGCATCTGCAGGTCTTCGCTGAAGATCTTGCCCTGCCCCTCCCGGATGCTGGCCGTCAGCGCCTTGTCGGCGGGATTGAACTTGCGCGCCATGCCCCAAAAATAGTGGATCGACGTCTCGGTCTCCGGCGTGATGAAGTCCACCACGACGCTGTAGGCCTTCTTGTCGTTCGGCGCGTCATAACCGCCGTGCCCTTGAAGCGCCACACCGACCTCGATCATGACCTGGCTTGGCGGGGTGAAGCGACAGATCTGCCAGCAATCCACCGGCCCGTCGTCCGGCAGGCTGTTGGCACGCAGGCCCATCTTCCAGAATGGCGGCGGCGTGATGCCGTTCATGAAGCGGCTGGTGATCACCGTGTCGCCGTCCACCGTGGTCTTGCAGGGGGTTTCGTCGATTTCCTTCTGGCCGATGCTGGTGGCATGGACGTAGGTTTCGTGCGTCAGGTCCATCAGGTTGTCGATCATCAGGCGGTAATCGCACTGGATATGAAACAGACCGCCGCCAAAGGCCCAGGCGGGGTTGTCGTACCACTCCATGTGGGGAATGTCGTCCGCGTTCGCCAGGGCCGCTTCGCCGGGCCACACCCATATGAACCCGTAGCGCTCCACAACCGGGAAGCTCTTGATCGCCGGAAAACCCCGAACGCGCTGGCCCGGCATGGAGACCGTCTTGCCCTCGCAACCCATGGCAAGGCCGTGGTAGCCGCAGACCAGATTGCCGTCCTGTACATAGCCCAGGGAGAGCGGCGCCCCCCGGTGCGGACAGAAATCCTCAACGGCCGCCACCTTGTTTGCCGCACCGCGGTAAAAGGCGATGCGCTCGCCGCAAATGGTGCGGCCCAATGGTTTCTCGTCGATCTCGTTGGGGGTACAGGCAACGTACCAGGCGTTCTTCGGATACATGTTCGTCCTTTCGTTCAGGGGTGAGCCCGGGAAACGCCAAGCAGGCGGTCGAGCAATTCAGGCTGTTCGAGCAGGGGGGCCGCCTCGCCGCGGTGCACCACATTGCCATGATCAAGCACCACGGCGCGGTGACTGATGGCCAGGATGGCCTGCGGATGCTGCTCGACGATGATGGCCGACAGGCCCTCGTCGCGGGTGATCCGCGCGATGGCGCGCAGCAGTTCCTCGACAATGATGGGTGCCAGGCCCTCAAGCGGTTCATCCAGCAGCAACAGCCGGGGATTGAGCACGAGTGCGCGACCGACGGCCAGCATCTGTTGCTCGCCGCCGGACAGCTGGGTGCCCAGGTTGGTCTTGCGTTCGGCCAGGCGCGGAAACATCTCGTAGACCCGCTCGGGCGTCCACGCGCGCGACGCATGGCCTGCGCGAGCGGGCCGCGCGACGGCGGTCAGGTTTTCATGCACCGTCAGCGACTTGAAGATGTTGCGCTCCTGCGGCACCCAGCCGATGCCGGCAGCCGCGCGTTCGTGCGACGCCAGCCGGTTCAGCGACACGCCGCCCAGCCGCATGCTGCCGCCGTGTTGCCGCGTGGCGCCCGCCAGGGTGTCCATCAGGGTGGTCTTGCCAGTGCCATTGCGCCCCAGCAGCGCCAGGGTCTGGCCCTCGGCCAGCGAAAAGCTGACATCCTGCAGAACCACGGCCTCGCCGTAGCCCGCGCTCAGGTTCTCGACCTGCAACAGTTCAGACATGGCCAGCCGCCTCGCCGTGCCCGAGGTACACCGCCTTCACCTGGGGATCGTCGGCAATCTGGGCCGGCGTGCCCTCGGTCAGCACCGCGCCGTTCACCAGCACCGTGATGCGCCGCGCAAAGTCGAACACCAGGTCCATGTCGTGTTCGATCAGCAGCACCGACACATCCTGCGGCAGGGCCGCGACGGTCTGCAGCAGTTCCTCCCGCTCACCCGCCGGCACACCGGCCACGGGCTCGTCGAGCAGCAGCACGCGCGGCTCACAGGCCAGTGCGATCCCGATCTCCAGCAGCCGACGCTTGCCATAGGCCAGGTGCTCGGTTCGCTGGTGCATCACGTCGGTGAGGTGAAACTGCTCCAGCAGTTGGCCGCATCGCTCAGCCACGGACGGATCGTGCCCCAGGGCCTGCCACCATCGGGCGCCGGCGCCGCGGTGCTGTGACACCACCATGGCCAGCGTCTCCAGGGGCGTCATGGCATTGAACAGCTGGTTGATCTGAAACGTGCGCACCAGGCCCCGGCGCACGCGCTGATGCGGCGCCAGCCGCGTGATGTCCTGCCCGTCCAGCGTGATACGGCCCTCGGTGGGTTCCAGCACCCCGGTCATCAGGTTGATCAGTGTGGTCTTGCCCGCGCCATTGGGTCCGATCAGCGCGTTGCGCGCGCCGCGCGCAATGTTCAGACTGACGTGGTCGGTGGCGGTGATGCCGCCGAAGCGCTTGACCAGGCCTTCAGTCTTCAGAACGGTGTCACTCACGGCTGCCCCCGATCCGCCCGAGCCAGGTCCAGGGCCGCAGCAGACGGTCGCGGCCCACCATGACCAGCACCACCAGGAACAGGCCGATCCAGAAGGTCCAGTACTGGGGCGTGATGCCGGAGATCACGTCGTGCATCAGCTTGAACACCACGGCCCCCGCGATGCCCCCGTACAGCCAGCCCACGCCACCGATCACGAGAATCAGCATCAGGTCGGCCGAACGCTCCAGCGCGAACACGTCCAGCGAGGCAAAGCCGGTGGTCTGGGCCAGCAGGGCACCGGCCGCACCGGCCACACCGGCGGCCACGGTGTAGGACACCGCCAGGCGCGCGGACACCGGAATGCCGATGGCCATCGCGCGCAACCGGTTGTCGCGCACGGCCATCAGCGTGGCGCCGAACGGTGAATGCACCAGACGCCGCGCCAGCAGGAAGATCAGCAGCAACACGGTGAGCGAGTACCAGGCCGCCGTCTGGCCCATGAGGTCGAACTCGAAACGGCCCAGCAGAGGCCCGAGGGTCACGCCCTGAAGGCCGTCGGAACCACCGGTCAGCCAGTCCAGCTTGTTGGCCAGCTCCAGCAGCAGCAGGGCCATGCCCAGTGTGACCATGAGCCGGGTCAGGTCCGTCCCGCGCATGATGGTGAACGAACAGGCGGCGCCCAGTGCCGTCGCCGCCGCGATGCCGACCGCGAGGCCCACCAGCGGGTCGGGCATCACATGCTTGGCAAACAGCGCCGCCGAATAGGCACCGAACCCGAGAAAGGCCGCGTGGCCCAGCGACACGATGCCCGTGTAGCCCAGGATGAGGTCCAGCGACAGCGCAAACAACGCGACGATGGCGATCTCGTTGACGATGAGTGCGTGCTGGGGCACGACAAGGGGCGAGGCGAACGCAAGCAGCCAGACCACCGGCTCCCAGGGCTTCCAGCGCGAGGCTTCGAGCAGGGATGTTCGAACGGCATTCATCACTTGCCTCCCTGTCGCACAAACAGGCCCTGCGGGCGCCAGATGAGGATGGCGATCATCAGCGCATAAACAATGAAGGCGCCCAGCTTGGGAATGAAGTATTTGCCCGCCACATCGGCAATGCCCAGCAGCAGGGCCGCCAGCAGGGGTCCGGTGATGGACGAGGTGCCACCCACGGCGACGACGATCAGGAAATACACCATGAACTTCAGCGGGAAGGTCGGGTCCAGCCCCAGCACCTCCGCGCCCAGCGCGCCGCCAAGACCGGCCAGGCCCGAGCCGACCGCGAAGGTGACCGCGAACACCGCGTTGACGTTGATGCCCAGGCCGGCGGCGACCCGGGGGTCGTCCACGCTGGCGCGCAGGCGGCTGCCAAAGCGGGTTTTCGACAGGACGAACTGCAGGCCGATCGTGAGGGCCGCGCACACGGCGATGATGAACAGGCGGTAGTGCCCCATGCCGAGCGCCCCGTCGAAGAGTTCGGTGCGCCCGCGCAGCCAGTCGGGCAGTTGCATGATCTGCTGCTGCGAGCCCATGAAGTAGTCGGCCGTCGCCACGGCCATGAAGGCCAGGCCGATGGAAAACAGCACCTGGTCCAGGTGCGGCTTGCGGTACATCGTGCGGTACAGGGTGCGCTCCAGCACCATGCCCAGCAGCGCGGCACCGCCGAAGGCAATGGGCAGGCAGGCCATGAACGGAACGCCGTGGCGCTGCATGAGCACGACCGTGATGTAGCCGCCCACCATGGCGAAGGCGCCGTGCGCGAGGTTGATGAAATTCATCAACCCCATCGTCACGGAAAGGCCCACCGCCAGGATGAACAGCAACATGCCATAGGCGATACCGTCAAAAAGAATCGTGAGCATGAAGGGACGTCTGAAGTTGCCGGGAACACCGTGAGACCGGCACGGCCGGTCCGCAGGTGCATCCCCCGGCCGGGGTAACGCGACGCGAGGTGGCGCTTCGGAGGGTTATTTGGTTTTTCCCGGATCCTTCACATCCTTGATCGTGGCGAACTCCTGGTTGTAGAGCTGTCCGCCCACCTTCGCCACGTTGCGGATGTAGATGTTGTGCACCACGTCGCGGGTCTGCGCATCGATGAACATCGGCCCGCGCGGACTTTCGAAGATCTGCCCCTTCATGGCCTCCAGCAGGGTCTCGCCCGAGCCCCCCTTGGTCGCCTTTGCGGCTTCATAGATCACGCGCATGCCGTCGTAGCCGCCCACCGCCATGAAGTTCGGGCGCAGGCCGTTGTTCGCCTTCTGGAACGCCTCGACGAACTTCTTGTTCAGCGGCGAGTTGTGCGACGCCGAATAGTGGTGCGACGTCACCACCCCAAGCGCCACGTCGCCCATGCTGTTGAGAATGTCGTCATCGGTCACGTCGCCGGTGCCAATCAGCTTGATGCCGGCCTTGTCCATGCCGCGCTCGGCGAACTGCTTCATCAGCGCGGCACCGGCACCCGACGGAACGAAGACGAACATCGCGTCGGGCTTGAGGTCACGCACTTTCTGCAGGAAGGGCGCGAAGTCCGGATTGCGCATCGGCACCCGCAGCGTCTCGATCACCTGGCCGCCATTGAACTGGAAGCGATCCTTGAAATACTTCTCGGCGTCGATGCCCGGGCCATAGTCGGACACCAGCGTCACGACCTTCTTGATGCCATTCTTCGGCGCCCAGTCGGCGATGCCCACCGCGGCCTGCGGCAGGGTGAAGCTGGTGCGCACGATGTACGGTGACGCCTGGGTGATGCTGGAGGTTGCAGCCGCCATCACCACCAGCGGCGTTTTCGACTGGGTCGCGATCGGTGCAGTGGCCAGCGCCAGGGGCGTCAGGCCAAAACCGGCCAGCACATTGACCTTGTCGTTGATCACCAGTTCCTGGGCGATGCGCTTGGTCACGTCCGGCGCGCTGGTGTCGTCCTTGACGATCAGCTCCACCTTCTTGCCGGCCACGGTGTCGCCGTTCTGCGCCATGTACAGGCGCGCGGCCGCCTCGATCTGCTTGCCCGTGGAAGCGAATGGGCCCGTCATCGGCAGGATCAGGCCGATCTTGAACGTGTTGTTGTCGGCATGGGCCAACGCGGCCACCAGCGACAGGGCCGCGAGGGCGGTCGACCTGAGAAAAGTCCTTTTTTGCATGTCGTGTCTCCTGTAGGAATCAAAAATCAAACCGTCCACCCGGACGGTGGGGACAACCCAACCGCCGTGGAACAACTGTCGCCCCATTGCACGCCCTTCGCAACGAGTGCCGCCAACTCGCAGATATACCAATCCAGCATGGCTCGGACCTCATTCGAGCAGAAATCAATTGGGTCGCCGGATCAGGCGCACACCGGGCATGGCGTCCAGCCCTGGCATGCGCACCGCCTCGCGCAGGTTGCGCTGGGCGATGCGGGAGTGTTCGCGCAGGATGGCCTCTGCGCGGGTGCCCTCCCGCCGCTCGATCGCGTCGAGCGCCTGCCAGTGCTGGTCCTGGGCCACGACGAGCCGGTCGCGCGCCTGCGGCGAATTGGCCTGCACGACGACGAAGGCCGAGGGCGACGCAAACGGTAGGCTGGCCAGGCGTTCCATCTCGCGCGTCAACACGGCACTGCCGGACAACTCGCCGAGCAGCGCGTGAAACCGCTCGTTCAGGACCACGTAGCGCGAAAAGGCGTGATCGTCCAGCGCTGCCGCTCGCAGCAACTCGTCGATCTGGCGCAGGCATTCGCTGGCTTCGCCCAGCACCACCGGCGCCGCACCGCGCTCCGCCGCAACCCGTGCCAGAAGGCCTTCCACGGTACCCCGCAGTTCGATCGCATCGGACACATCGCGCTCGGAAAAAGTACGCACCGCGTACCCGCCGTTGGGCAACGCCGCGAGCAGGCCTTCCTGTTCCAACCGCATCAGCGCGGAGCGGATCGGCGTGCGCGAAACCCCGAGCTTTTCAACCAGTGCCAGTTCGGCGATCCGCGCACCGCCGGGCAGTTCGCCGGCAAGGATCATCTCGCGCAGGCGCAACTGCGCCTTGACGGACTGCGAGCCACCTTCTTCAGCCAGATCGATCACTGGGTTGTCGGCATTCATGAATACGCATTGTATACATAAATTGAAAAAAATGGCGATATACGTTTAATTTTCAGGGTAAATACCAACTCTGTGTATACATACAATCCATCGCCAGATGCCTTACCATCGCTCTGACCCAGACCCACCGCCCAGGAGACAACCATGACCATCCCCCACCTTCCCGCCCGCTACGACCACGTCGGCAGCTTCTTGCGTCCGCAATACCTGATCGAGGCACGCGAAAAAAAGGCCGCGGGCCAGATCACCGCCGAGCAGTTGCGCGCGGTGGAAGACAGGGCCATCACCGAGATCGTGAAATTTCAGGAAGACGTGGGCCTGAAGAGCATCACGGACGGCGAATTCCGGCGCACCTACTTCCACATCGACTTTCTCGAGCAGCTCGGCGGCGTGAAGACCGACATCCCGGTCACTGTGCGCAAGCCCGACGGCACCGAGGAGCTGGCCCCGCCGGTGATCCGTGTCATCGACAAGGTGCGCCACGCCAAGGACATCCAGCTCGCGGATTTCCAGTACCTCAAGAGCCAGGTGTCAGCGGGTCGCACCCCCAAGGTGTCGATCCCCTCCCCCACCATGCTGCACTTCCGCGGCGGACGCGCCGGCATCAGCAAGGACGCCTACCCCGAGCTCGATCCGGCCTTCTACGACGACGTGGCCCGTGCCTACGGTGACGAGCTGCGCAGCCTGGCCGCCGCGGGCTGCACCTATGTGCAGATGGACGACACCAACCTCGCCTACCTCTGCGACGAGAAGATGCGCGAAGCGGCGCGCCAGCGCGGGGACGACCCCAACGAGCTGCCGCACCGCTATGCCCGATTCGTCAACAAGGTGGTGGCGCAGAAGCCGGCTGGCATGACCCTGGCCATGCACCTGTGCCGCGGCAATTTCAAGAGCACGCACGCGGCGGCGGGCAATTACGAGCCCGTGGCCGAGGCGCTGCTCAAGGAAATGGACATCGACGCCTACTTCCTCGAATACGACGACGACCGCAGCGGCGACTTCCGCCCCCTGCGTTACCTGCCCAAAGGCAAGATGGTGGTGCTGGGGCTGGTGACCACCAAGTTCGGCACGCTGGAGAGCAAGGACGACCTCAAGCGCCGCATTGCCGAGGCGGCGCAATACGCGCCACTCGACCAGCTGGGGCTGTCGCCGCAATGCGGGTTCAGCAGCACGGTGCACGGCAACAACATCGCGGTCGAGGCCCAGCGCGCCAAGCTGCGGCTGGTGATCGAAACCGCGCAGGAAGTCTGGGGCGACGCCTGAGCGCGGCACCCCGACCGCGCGACGCGGTCCGAGGCAGCCACGCTATTTGATCGTCAGTGCCAGCTCGGCGCGCGGCGTCCATGGAGCGGCGGTGGGGCCCGATGCCGGGGTGGCCGGAGCCTTGTCGGGCGCGGTCCTGGGTGCGCCCAGGAACAGGCGTTCCATCGCGAGTTGCCGGCTGGCCAGGTGGTCGCGCACCGCCACGCCGCGTTGCAGCGCGAGTTCGCGCATGTTCTCGTCGGTCACCGGGATGGACGCCATCAGCAAGGCCTCCATTTCGGCGGTCGGGATGTCCTTGGCCAGGCCCACCACGTTGCGCGGCTTGGTGATGTCGGCGCGCCGGTACACCGCCTTCAACAGCTCCGGGTACTCGGCCGGGCTCACCGCCACGGTGCCGGTTCCGCCCAGTTGCCGGCGCTTCTCGCCCGCCACCAGGGTCTGCAGCCGCTCGCGCCGGTAAGCGTCGCGCTCGACGTCCAGGCGCGCCGTGCCGGTCACGGTCATGATGAGCGCGGGCCGCTCGGCCAGCACCTTGGCCACCTTGTCGAGCCCAGCGGTGGCCGGCTCGGCCAGCGCGGCGCTGCCTGGTGCGAAGGCCACCGTGTCCAGTCCTTCGCCGCCGCTGCCACCGAAGGCGCTGGCCAGCAGCGTGAACGGCGCGGTGATGGCCTTGGTGATCAGGTTGACGATGACCTTGACGATCACCGCGCCCAGGCTGAACTGCGGGTCGTTGAGCGAGCCCGAGATCGGGAGGTTGATGTCGATCACGCCGTTGCGGTCGGCCAGCAGCGCCACCGCCAGCTTGACCGGCAGGCTGGCCGGCGCGCCTTCGACCTTCTCGCCGAAAGCGAGCTGGTTGAGCACGATGTTGTTGCTGGCGGTGAGCTGGCCGTCGGGCTGCACGCGGTAGCTCACGTCCATGCTGAGCTTGCCGCGCTCGATGCCGTGGCCGGTGAACTTGACCGAATACGGCGTCAGCGGCGCGAGCTCCAGGTCGCGCACCTTGCCCTGGATGTCCAGCGCCAGCGGCTGGGCCAGCGGGTTGAGCTTGCCCTGGATGTCGAGCGACGCGGTGGCGCCCACGCGCCCGCGCAGTTCCAGATCGGCAAGCTGCGGCGAACCGGCCGGCGAGACACTGGAGAACGCGCTGAGCTTGCCGTTGAGCTGGCTCAGGTCGGCCGAGTAGTTGGGCTTGATGAAACGGTCGGAGAAGTACACCCGGCCATTGACCAGGTTGATCGGCCCCACGTTGATGATGGGCGCGGGGCCCGCGGGCGCATCGGCGGCCTTTTGGGGCGTGTTTTTCGCATCATTCTGGCCATTCCCCAATGTCGGACGGCCATCGGCAGCTATGGTTCTTGAAGTACCTTCGGGGGCCGCCGATGCCGTGGCCATGGCGCCCGCCGTGCCTGCCGGTGCGCTGCGCACCACATCCTGCAGGTTCAGGCGCCCTTCTTCGCTCAGAATGATGCGGGCGTAGAAATCGCTCAGCACCGTCTCGCGCACGTCGACGCGGGCCGCGGCGCCGGGTGTCAGCGCGATGTCCAGGCCGCGCAGGTTCAGGGCCTTCCAGTTCAACAGTTCCTCGTCGCCCCCGGAGGGCCCCCGCGTCGGCGCGAACGCCCCGGCAGCCGCCGGACGCGCGCCGGCCACCGCCGTGCCCGGCACGCTGTTGGCCCGCAGCGCCTCGACCGCCGAATCGCCGGTGACCCGCAGCTGCGGCCCGGCCGGCAGCGCGGCGAACTGCACCGATCCCTTGAAGCTGGCGTCGGCGCGCAGCAGTTCGATGTTGAGCCAGTCGCCGAAATAGGGCTCGAAGGCGTGCACCGGCAGGTTCACCAGGTCCACCGTGCCCTGGGCGCTCGGCGGGTTCAGGCCGACCGTGCCGCGCCAGTTCAGGCGCCCGGGCTCGGTACGGCCGGCGCCGATGCGCGCGCCGACTTCGAGCGATGCGGGCTTCTTGCCGTCGAGCGCGAAGGCCTTCAGCGCCACCCGCAGCGCCGACACCTCGAAGACCGCCGGTCGCGCGTGCACCGCATCGTTCCAGCCCAGGGTGCCGCCCTGGAGCAAAAAGTCGTTGACGGCGACCTTCCACGGATGGGCCCCTGGCGACGCGCTGGCCGGCGCCGGGGCTGCGGCCTTCGCCGCCGCCGCCGCGGTCTGTGTGGGGCCCTGGCCCGGGGCCGTGGCCACCGCATCGCCACCCTTGAGCCAACGCTGCACCATCCAGCGCCCGTCGGCGTCGCGCTCGATCGTCGCCTTCGGGTTGGTCACGGCCAGCTTGCCCAGCACCACGCTCTGCGCCACCGGGTCGATCATCGCGTCCTGCAGCTCGATGGTCTGGACCGACGCCAGCGCCGTCCTGCCCTGGTTCAGCGCCAGCTTGTCCAGCGTCAACCGGTCCACCTTGAGTTTGAGCTCGTAGTGGCTGCCTTGTTCCTTCTGGATGGCGGGGAGGTTGGCGCCCAGCGTCCAGTTGACGCCGACGGCGGCGTTCAAGGTGCCGGCCAGCGTGGGCTCCAGGAACTGCGCCACATAGGGCGCGCCCAGCGACAACGGCAGCGCGCTGACCGTCGCGGTCATGCTGGCGGCGGTGTCCAGCGCCGAGCCGCCAAACGTGAGCGCCGCCGTCGTGGCGGTCCCGGTCCCCGAGCCGAGCGTGGCGCTGCCCTGGAAAGGCACCGGCACCGCGCCGGGCGCGCCGAACGGCAGGGCGATGCCACTGGCGTCCAGGCTCAGCTCGCGCAGGGCCAGGCGGGCACCGGGGCCCTTGGCGGTCGCCGTGGTGTCGTCGATCCAGTCCACCTGGCCCCCGCGCACCGCAACAGTGGCCACATCGAGTTTCCAGTCGTCCGGGGCCGCCCTTTTGGAGTCTTTTCCGGCCTCATCCATCGCCGGACGGCCACCATCAGCTCCTTTTTTTGAAGTGACTTTGGGCTTTTCCGCGCTGAGGTCCAGGTTGAGCCGCCCGTCGCGGGCGCGGTACACGGTCAGCAGCGGCTGGGTCAGTTCGATGGCCGAGAGCTTGACGACCCGCGCCAGCGGCCGCACATCGGCCAGCGCGATCTGGAGCCGATCGAACGCCAGCAGATCCTGCTCTTTGGCGTCGGTGAGATGGAAGCGGCCCAGTTGCACCTTGCCGCTCAGGCGCACCGCCGGCGCCGGGTTCTGCTCGAAGGCGAGCTTCAGGTCCGCGTCGAGCACCGCCGATTTCAGGCGCACCGGCAGCGTGGGCGGCAGATAGCCCAGGTAAGGGCCGAGGTCCAGCGCCTTCAGCGTCAGGCTGGCGTCGGTCTTGCGGTTCTCGGCAAAAGGGGTGCTGCGTGCCGCCGAATCGAAGGCGCTGCCGTTGAGCTTGAAGGCGAGCAGAGGTTCGGTGTGGACCTCGCGCTTGGACTCCAGGTTGCTCAGAAACGGCACCGCCACCTGCAGATCGCGCACGGTGTGGGTCCTGCCCACCACGTTGTCGATGAAGTCGAACGAGCCGTCGTTGAGCGCCAGGTTGTACAGCGCGAACCGGGCCGGTTCGGACGGTGGCTCGTCCGGCGGCGGCGTCAGGCGCTTGACGATGTCGTCGATATCGTAGCGGCCATCGCCCAGGTGCGTGAGCCGGGCCACAGGTGCGTCAACGGTGATGGCGTCCACCACCGGCGCCAGCCGGAACAGCGACTGCAGCTCCGCATTCATATAGATACGCTGGATGCGCACCTGGTCGGCCTTGCCGTCGGCCGTGGCGATCGCCAGGTCTGACACCGTGAGTTCCATCGACCAGGGCTTGAAATCCACCGCGCCCACCGTCACGGTCCGACCGAGCTTTTCGCTGGCGACCTTCTGAACCTGGTGCTTGAGCAGCGGCGGCACCGCCAGCCAGGCCAGCGCCCACAGCGCCAGCACCACGCCAACGGTCCAGGCGGCGCGACGCGCCCAGGGGTTGCTCTTCAAGGTCTGCGGGTTCATGGCTCGGGTCTCGATGCGGGTCGTCAGGGGCTCCATGTTGCCACGGCTTCGCACTCGCCTGGATCCAAACGCCCCCGCCCAAAAGAGAAAGCCCGGCCGGCCGACGCGGAGCCGACCGACCGGGCTTGACGGCGGACGAACGTCCCTGCCGTCGGCTTTGGCAACGGGAAGCGGATCGTTCCACGTTGCGCAGGAGGCAAGGGATTGCCTCCGAGGGCTGCCGGGGCTGGTAACTGCGTGCTTTTTGCCGCAGGAACCCGCTGATCCGGCCTGATGCTCGATGTCACTCGAGCGCTTTCAGTGTAGGACCGGCGCTCGGCGCGCGCCAATGCAGCTTTTCAATCGGCACAGCCCGCCCGATTGGGCGCGACTGCGCGGCCCGGCGCCGGCGCGAGGTCGCGCCGATTCCGCTTCCGAACCGACGTGTTTTTGGTCTTTTTTAATACACAAATTAATCTAACAAGTCTATTTCTAAGTCTTGACCTGTTATTTATAGCCCTCCTAGAATCCGTTCGTCCCCCAAAACCTAGGGACAACCCGAACCCGCTGCCGTCCCATCGGCCTGGTCCGTTCAGCATCAACCCGTGTCGCCGACACCTTGCCGAACCGACCGCGTACCAATCCAAACGAGTGCCATCCGACGGTCATGCTGCCAGGAGCCAGCCCGAGCCGACCGGACCACCGCGTAGAAAGGAAGAGCAATGACAGCGCTGACAAGCATCGCCAACGGCCTGAAGACCTTTGCAGGTGACATCGCCGAAGGCTTCTTTGAAATCACCCACAACGGCTTCGCCCTGGTCGGCCTGGCGGTGGTCTTTGCCGCCATCACGCTGACCGTGCGGCCCGACCTGCGCCAGACCGGCGAAGACCAGCTGGTGAGCTGGCTGCAGGCCCGCAAGGCGGCCGTTTTGGGCATGGAGCCCGAACCCGACGCGGTGGAGCGCGCCACCGCCACCGACCCCAAGGACTTGCCCAAGGAACAGGCCGCCGTCGCCTACTGGCTCAGCAAGAAGTACCGGGTGGCGCCCGAACCGCTGGGCGCACTGGTAGCCGAAGCCTATGAGGTGGGCCAACGCTCCAAGCTGGACCCGACCCTGATCCTGGCCATCATGGCGGTGGAATCCAGTTTCAACCCATTTGCCCAGAGCGCCATGGGCGCGCAAGGGCTGATGCAGGTCATGACCCACATCCACTCCGACAAGTACGAGAACTTCGGCGGCAAGCTGGCCGCGTTTGACCCGGTCACCAACCTGCGGGTCGGCGTGAAGGTGCTGCAGGAGTGCATCGCGCGGGCCGGGTCGGTCGAAGGCGGCCTCAGGCTGTACGTCGGCGCCGGCAACAACGAAGGCGATGGCGGATACGCCGGCAAGGTGATGAACGAGCACGCCCGGCTCACGCAAGTGGCCAAAGGCCGCGCGGTACACCTGGGCCAGGGCCACACGGCCGCCGCGATCGTTCCGGCGGTGAGCCAGCCCCGGCTGGAACCCGGCGAGAAGAGGACCATCGCCTACCTAGGGTTGTGACCGATTCGCAGCCGGAAGCCACCGTCCGCTCTCGGCTACACTTTCCACCCGTGCGCGACTGGCGATAGGTGCGGCCTCCCCTGCGGATGCGCCGCTCCGACGTGGACCCCTGTCTGGCCCTGCCAGCGGACAACCACTGGGAAGCGCACCGCCCGCAACCGCTCTTTCCGGGTGGCTTGGCCGGGTGATCCGCCGTTCGCCTGGGCAGCCCTTGTCACCGCGCAAGGATCACCCGTCTTGAAGGACTGCCATGTACGACCGCAACATTCTGATTGAACAGACCGACCCCGAGCTTTTCAAAGCCATCCAGCTGGAAAACGCCCGCCAGGAACACCACATCGAGCTGATCGCGAGCGAAAACTACGCTTCGCCGGCCGTGATGGCCGCGCAGGGCACGCAGCTCACCAACAAATACGCCGAGGGCTATCCCGGCAAACGCTACTACGGCGGCTGCGAGTACGTGGACATTGCCGAGCAACTGGCCATCGACCGCGTCAAACAGATCTTCGGCGCCGATGCAGCCAATGTGCAGCCGCACTGCGGCGCCTCGGCCAACGAGGCGGTCTTCCTGGCGTTCCTGAAGCCTGGCGACACCATCATGGGAATGAGCCTGGCCGAGGGCGGCCACCTGACCCACGGCATGCCGCTGAACATGAGCGGCAAGTGGTTCAACGTCGTCAGCTACGGGCTGGACGCGAACGAGGCCATCGACTACGACGCCATGGAGCGCAAGGCCCACGAGACGAAACCCAAACTGATCATCGCCGGTGCCAGCGCCTACAGCCTGCGCATCGACTTCGAGCGTTTTGCCAAGGTGGCCAAGGACGTCGGCGCCATCTTCATGGTCGACATGGCCCACTACGCCGGCCTGATCGCCGCCGGCGTCTACCCCAACCCGGTGCCGCACGCGGATGTGGTCACCTCCACCACCCACAAGAGCCTGCGCGGCCCGCGCGGCGGCATCATCCTGATGAAGGCCGAGCACGAAAAAGCCATCAACAGCGCCATCTTCCCCGGCCTGCAGGGCGGCCCGCTGATGCACGTGATCGCGGCCAAGGCCGTGGCCTTCAAGGAAGCGCTGGAACCTTCTTTCAAGGCTTACCAGCAGCAGGTCGTCAAGAACGCCCAGATCGTGGCCGAGACGCTGACGCAGCGCGGCCTGCGTATCGTCAGCGGCCGCACCGAAAGCCACGTGATGCTGGTGGACCTGCGGGCCAAGGGCATCACCGGCAAGGAAGCCGAGGCCGTGCTGGGCAGTGCCCACATGACCATCAACAAGAACGCCATCCCCAACGACCCTGAAAAACCAATGGTCACCAGCGGCGTGCGCATCGGCACCCCGGCCATGACCACCCGCGGCTTCAAGGACGAGGAGGCGCGCCTGACCGCCAACCTGATCGCCGACGTGCTGGACAACCCGCGCGACGCGGCCAACATCGAGGCCGTGCGGGCCAAGGTGAATGCCCTGACCAGCCGTTTCCCGGTCTACCGCTAAAGCCGCGACGATGCGCAGGCACTCTCAAACTTATAGCAGCCTGCATCCTTTCGGCGCTGGGAAAATGGCAAAAAGGCCAAACAAGACGAGGCGGACACCATGAAATGCCCCTTCTGCGGCCACGGCGAGACCCAGGTGGTCGAGACCCGGGTCTCGGAAGACGGCGATTTCATCCGCCGGCGCCGCCAATGCGGTGCCTGCGACAAGCGCTTCACCACCTACGAGCGCCCGGACGTCGCATTTCCCGCCATCGCCAAGAAGGACGGCCGGCGCATCGAATACGACCGTGCCAAGCTGCTGGCCTCGTTCAACCTCGCGCTGCGCAAACGTCCGGTCAGCACCGACCAGGTTGACAGCGCGATCGAGCGCATCGAGGAAAAGCTGCTGAACCTGGGCCTGCGCGAGGTGCCCTCGAGCCGCATTGGCGAGCTGGTGATGCGCGAGCTCAAGAAGCTCGACAAGGTCGCCTACATCCGTTTTGCCAGCGTCTACCGCAGCTTCGAAGACATCGACGACTTCAAGACGTTGGTGGACGAGGTGCGGCGCTGAAGCTGAAAGCTGTCTTGCGGGCGCTGTGCCGGGGACTGCCGCCTGTCGGACAAATTCACCCGCTGGTCAGCGACAACTGGCGACCTCCACCCGAAAATGGCATAGTGGTCGCATGGCTCAATTGCACCGCTCCATACCCGTTCGTACCCGGCGCATCCATCAAAGGGGCATGACGCTCGTCGAAGTTCTCGTCGCACTGGTCATCTTCGCCCTGGGCATGATGGGCGCAGGAGGGCTGATACTTTCAAGCATGCGGTCCAGTCAGTATTCGAGCAACGCGTCGGTGGCTATCAGTCTGGCGCGCGACTATGGCGAAATCATGCAATTGATTCCCGCCTCGGTTCAGGCCACATCCGAGGCCGGCACGGGAAACACCTTCGCGATTGACTCATCGGTAGCGATGACGGTTCCTACGCAGACCTGCAAAACCAATGCCTGCAACGGCGACCAGATGATTGCCTGGAACGTCTGGGAATGGGCCCAGCGCGTCAGCAAGGAGCTGCCCGGCGGGCGCGCCGTGGTTTGCAAGGACACCGATCCCAAAGATGCCAACGGCCTATTCCGATGGACCTGTGACGGCGCCGGAACGATGACCGTGATCAAGTTCGGCTGGTCGGCGAAAACGGGCGCTGCGGGTACAGGCGACAACATCCTCAATGCAACGGATGCGAACAACGTGGTACGGCCCAAGCTGGTGGTGACGCTGTTCGGAAACCAGGACGAGATCAACGGACTCGGAGGTACGCCGTGATGCCCGCTCGCTCCGGTTTGCGCCGCATGCACCAGGCGGGGTTGACCTTGGTGGAGCTGTTGGTCGCGATGGTGCTGATGCTGCTCGTGGCCATTGCAACCGTCGCCCTTTACAACGTGTCGAGCTCCAGCTACCGGACAGTGGACGCCAGCCAGGAGCTCCAGGACAGTGCCCGCTTTGCCATGGAGATCATCGGACAGGCCGCGCGTTCCGCCGGTTATCAGGACCGCACGGGACCGACCACCACCGCGGAGGCTTACACAGACCGGGTATTCGGTCCAACGGTTCGCGAAACCTGGCGCGTTGAAGGCCGCAACGCCCAAACGCTGACGGGCGGCAATTCTTCGGCTTATTCCAATTCCGGGGTCGTCAACAACAGCGATGCCTTGGTGGTCCGGTTCTTTGGAGCCAATTTGCCCGACCCGGCCAACCCTGCGCTGGCAAAGTTTTCCGGCGGCAATCCGGTTCCCGATGGATCAATGGTAGATTGTTCCAACCGTGCTATTCCTTACCCGAGCGGCAGCGCTGATGTAGGCGTCAGCGCCTTCTTCGTCAAGGTTCTCAACGGCGAACCGGAACTTTATTGCAAGTCTTGGAACTCTGTTTCCGGTGCGTTCAGTGACAGTCAGGTCGTCCGAGGCGTCGAGACCCTGCAAATCGTGTACGGCGTCGACACCAACAACGACGAAGTCGCCGACAAATGGCTGAGCGCCAACGCCATCTCCGACGATCCAGCCGTCAGCCCCAACTGGAACAACGTCGTGGCCATGCGAGTGGGCATGGTCTTGCGCGGCCCTGTGGGTTCCAGCCAGGGGCAGAGCGCCACCGCCGCAGAAAACGACCTGTATCCCTTGGGCAAGGCCTTCACCTGCGAAAGCACCGCGGCCAGCTGCACGCCAGCCGAGGCCGCGCACAAATTCACGCCGCCGGCGGACGGCCGCCTGCGCCGCGCCTTTGCCACCACCTTCCTGTTTCGAAGTGGTATCCAATGAGCAAGCCTGACATCCAACGTCTTCCCACCCGGCCCCGCCGGCAACGGCCTGCCGCGCGCCGCGACCGGGGCATGGCCCTGGTGTTTGTGCTCATCATGATCAGCATCGTTTTCGTCATCGCGGCGGTGTCCGCGCGCCTGGTCATCCAGGGCGAACGCACCGCCCGCAACGATCGGGACCGCCAGACCGCCCTTCAGGCCGCCGAGGTGGCTCTGTCCGACGCCGAAGTCGACATCATGGGCCCCACCAGCATCGGTACCCGGGTGGCGATGTTCGGTACGCTCCCGGCCGGAGAAGGCTGCAGCAGCGATGCCGCCACCCGCGGCTACTGTGGACGGCTGTTGCCGACGGCCAGCGCCACCTCGCTGCTCGACATATACCGGCCCATCTTCGACGTCAGCGACACCAGCAGCAGTCGCGCCTACGCCACTTTCGGCGAATTCACCGGTCGCAACGATGAGTTTGCCGTCTCCTCCAGCGGAGCCCTGCCATCGCGCCTGCCGCGTTATGTCATCGAGAAGTCCCCGATCAGTTTCCGCAACCGCGCCCAGACGGTAGGCAAACCCCTGGATGCCTATATCGTCACCGCCATCGGCTACGGTCTGAATCCGGAGACCCAGGTCATCCTCCAGGCCGTGATCTCCAAACCCGTCGCCACCAACTGACCGGGGTATCGCCATGAAACCTTTCACCCGCTGGACACTGAAACTGATGGCTCCTGCCGTCAGCGCCGCCCTGGCCTTGCTGATTGCAGGCAGCACCGCCCAGACCCCACCCGCCATGCCGCTGGTCGACCTGAGCATCGGGCCGACGGCGGTGAATCCCCAGGCCGTCAACATCGCGCTCGCCTTGTCGGTGGAGTTTCCCACGGTCGGTGCCGCCTACCGGGGCTCAAACTACAACCACGCCACAACCTACCTCGGCTACTTCGATCCCCGCGGCTGCTACAACTACAAGGATCTGACGCCTGGCGCACCCCTCTCCGGCGACTACTTTTACCGCACGGGCACGGTCGATGCAAATGGCTACTGCGACTTCAGCGGATCCACCGGCCGCTTCAGCGGCAACGCCTTGAACTACGTCACCACGTCATCCATCGACGTCTTGCGGTATGCGCTCACCGGTGGTCACCGGGTGGTCGATACGGCCAGCGCCACCGTTCTGGAACGCGCCTACCTCTACAACAGCTGGAACCTGCACAACTCGACCTATTTTCCCGCCAAGCGCATTCCGCAGGCCATGGTGGGCAAGGTGATCCCGCCGCTGATCGCCAACAGCGACGTGATCGGCGGTGGCTGCCAGGACAAGGTCTGGTTCGGCACCTCAACGGTGTCGGTCAGTTGCGACACGGCCGGTACCACGTCTTCGGGCAACCTGAACCCCACCGGGGTCGTCGGCACGGTCACCATCACCACCACCAACGTGGTCACGGTCCCGAAGGGCGATCCGGCGCCGGCTGGTGGCGTGTACCAATCCACCGACTGGATCCTCCGGACCACCGCGCCGACCACCTCCACGGTCATGCCGACCGAGGGAACCATCACCTTTGTAGACGTTCCCATCGCCATACCCAACGGCACCACCACCAGCCCGCCACCGCCGCCGATCACGAATGCCCAGGCCTTCCTCACCACCACCTACACACTGGTGGCCGGCACCTACTCCCTCACACCGCCGGCTCCGCCCGCACCGCAGGACGCCATCGGCACAATCGACGTGCCGCTTTCCGGTACGCGCTATTTCACCTCGGTCGCCCCGGGCGCGCCGTACAGGACGCTCAGTCTCGACAAGCGACCCGGCCAGAACAACACGGTGAACGTATGCCGCGTCAACAACAACCAAGACAACCCTGGCAATTTCAAGGGGCGTTTGACGGCAGCTGGCGACCCGACCGACGAAACGGGCTCTTGCGGCGGCTCGGGCGTCTACAGCGGATACCCGTCGAAGGGCCGCATCAGATCGAACCTGCCACGCACCGTCTATGAGCAGTTGCAATCCGTCAACACCTACGGCGTCTACACCGCGCAGAACATCTACCGCGCCTACACCCTCCAGCGCCAGTACGACCTGTACAACGGCTTCGACAACTACGTCGTCACCAGCACCTCCGTCGGCACCGCCACCGTCACCACCACCGGCGTGATTTACGCCCGGGTCAAGGTCTGTGACGACATGGAAAAGACCACGCGCACCGACCTGTGCGAGCGCTACCCGAATGGCAACTACAAGCCGGTTGGCGAAATCCAGCGCAACGCTGCCGGCGTGCGACTGGCCGCCTTTGGTTATTTGCTGGACAACAACACCTCACGCTACGGCGGGGTGTTGCGCGCGCCGATGAAATACCCCGGCCCGACCTACATCGACCCGAACGGCCTGCAGCAGACCAACGCGTACTCTGAGTGGGATGCCAGTACAGGCGTGTTTCACGCGGACCCCCTGGGCGCGGCACCCACCTACGCCTACAGTGGGGTGATCAATTACCTGAACCGTTTTGGCACCACCGGCACGCCGGGCGCCTACAAAGGGTACGACCCGGTGGGCGAGTTGTATTACGAAGCGCTGCGCTATTTCCAGGGCCTGGCGCCCAGTTCGCAGGCCACCACCGGTGCCACCGCGGCCATGGCTGATGGCTTTCCGTACTACACCACCGCGGGCACCGCCCCCGCACGGTGGCAGGATCCGCTTCAGAACGCCTGCGAGCGAAAGAACTTCATTCTGACCATCGGCGACGTCAACACCCACTACGACAAAGAGCTTCCGGGCCACCGTTTTGCCGGAAGTTCGCTGGAAACCACGGTCGACCCCACCCGCTCGGCCGTGACGATTCCGAACAGCACCCAGTCGTTTGACGCCGCCGCCTGGACCGACCTGCTGACAGGATTTGAGAACAATGAGTCCAAGAGCTACACCGATTCCCAGGGGCGGGCACAGAACACCACCGGCAATCCGAACCCGAACACCAACAACACGGACTTGGCGATCCGTGCCACCGGCTCGGGTGGCCGTTCCGCTTTCTACTGGGCCGGAGCCGCTTACTGGGCCAATACCCAGGCCATCCGCAAGGATGTCGATTCTGGCGGAATGAGCATGAAGGACGTCCGGGTCAAGACTTTCACCATCGACGTCGACGAGGGCGGCAATGGCGACATCGAGGACACCAATCCGCGCGGCATCAAACCGCGGCGCAGCAGTTTCTACCTGGCAGGCAAGTACGGCTGGTTCAAAGACGACAACCTCGATGGCAATCCGTTCCGGAGATCTGGCGGATTGAACGACAACACCGAATGGCAGAACCCGAGTGTGCCCAATACACCCGACGGCTATGTGCTGGCCAGCCAGGCCCAGCAATTGATTGCCGGCATTCGCAAGTTCTTTGCGGCAGCCACGAACGCCCAGGGTGCAGCCACCGCTTCGGCCGTCAGCACTTCTCGCTTCACGGCCAACGCTCCCAACGGCGATTTTTTTGCGCCACTGTTCTACTCGGGTGACTGGTCTGGTACGGTGCAACGCACCCGCCTGGTTCTGAACACAAGCACTGGACAGATCGAGTCCATGCCGGGGGCGGTTTGGGATGCCGGTGTCATTCTCACCTCGGCAGCGACGACAACCACGACACCGCTCCCTGACGCCTATGTCAAACCTGCAGATCGCAAGATCTTCACCTTGTCGCGTGACAGTGGGGCCACGGTGGGTCAAGCATTCACGGTGGCCAACAAAGACAATCTCGACACCGAGGTGCGAACGGCGCTTGGCACCAACCCAGCCACCAGCGTGGCGGATGCATTCACCGACCAGCGCATCAACTGGCTTCGAGGTGACATGAGCAATGAGCTGGTCCCAAGTGGCGGGAACTTACGCAAGCGCGGCAGCGTCATGGGTGACGTCATCAGCTCCGGCCCGGTTTACAAAGAGGACGCCGATCCCAATATCACCGGACCTGGTTACCTGGCGTTTTCGCAGAGCGTCACCAGCCGTACCGCAACGATTTACGTCGGCGCCAACGACGGCATGATGCACGCGTTCCGCGCGAGCGATGGCAAGGAACTGTTCGCCTACATACCTCGAGCGGTGGCGCCCTATTTGAACCGTCTGACCCATCCTGGCTACTTGCACCGCCCCTATGTCGATGCAGTGCCGCAGGTCGGCGAGGCGCAAGTCGAATCCAGTTGGAAGACGCTGCTTGCCTCCGGCATGGGTGGCGGCGCACAAGGTGTTTTCCTCCTTGACGTAACCACACCGGAGTCTTTTGGCGCAAACAACGTGCTGTGGGAATTCACCGATGCGGACGATCCGCAGATGGGCAACGTGGTCACCCAGCCGGCGCTGATGAAGCTCAAGGTCCCAGGCGCGTCCGGTTCCCCAGCCACGTACAAATGGTTCGTCGTCGTCGGCAGCGGGTATAACAATTACAAGGCAGATGGCAATGTCACGACGAGTGGAGCCCAGGCCATGTTCTTTCTCAGTGTCGACAAGGCCGCCAATGCGGCTTGGCACGAAGGAACCAACTATTTCAAACTGAGCCTGCCCGTGGCAAACGGCACCATTGCCAACGGTCTGTCCAATCCTGGTTTCCTGACTGGCCCCGCTGGCGAAGCGACACTGCTGTATGCGGGGGATCTCCAAGGGAACGTCTGGAAGATCGATTTGACGGCGGGTATCAACAGTGCCAATCTTGCGGATTCGGTCTTCCAGGGCAGCGGAACCCGCCAGGCTTTCTTTGTGGCCACCAATGCGTCGGGCACTCGTCAGCCGATCACCACCACCCCGCAGGTCGTGGAAGCGAACGCCACGGGCTACATGGTTGTATTCGGCACCGGCAAGTACGTCGAACCCAACGACAACTCCAACGCGGATGTGCAGTCCATTTACGGCATATGGGATTCTTCGGAAAACTCGGTGTCCGCCTTCACAGCGCCACGCAGTTCGCTCTTCCAGCGAACTGCCTCGTTGTCAGGAACGTCCGTGGTGCTGAGTACCACAACCTTTGCGTTTGGAACCAACGCCTCGGCAACACCCACGCAGTATCGTGGCTGGTACATTGACCTGCCACAGACCCGTGAACGCGTGGCCGTGGAACCCGCCTTGGGCATCGGAATCGTGGCCTTCAGTGCCGCCATCCCGGAGGGCACCTGCTCGGGTGATGGAAGCGGGCGACGCTACTGCCTCAACCCGGTCTATGGCACCAATCAAGGCTGTGACACCGGCACATCCCTTGGCATCCCCAGCGGACCCAAGATCATCCAGTACGAACTCGACGCTTCGTCTTACACCGCGCGTACGCCGACAGGAAGGCGTACGGTAACCATTGAACAAAAAGTCCTGAACTCCAGCACCAAAATCACCGATGCTGGAAACGCCTTGGTTTCGAGCAGCACGGTGCAATCCATTTCCATACCGGCAGGAAGAATCAGCTGGCGCGAACTACGGCAGTAAATGGCGATACCATGCAACAGCATCACGCAAACAGATTTGCTATGAATCGTGCCCAGCCCATGAACACTTTGCAAAGGCGCGCCGCCGGGTTCACGCTGATTGAGCTCATGATCACGGTTGCCGTGGTCGGAATTCTGGCGGCCATCGCCTACCCGGCTTACACCAACCAGATCGCCAAGGGCCGACGTGCTGAGTGTCGCGCGGGCTTGATGCAAGCACTGCAACAACAGGAGCGTTATTTCACCCAGTTCAATACTTACGCGGCCACGGCGACGGCGAACAACAACATCAGGACATTCTCGGGTGACACTGCGACAAGGAGCGCTTGCAACAGCTTCACGGCAACGGCCTGTGGATCCGGGCTGACCGATTGCGTACTGGTCGAAGGAACCATGCGCCAAGCGGACCCAGCCGGCATCACCCAACTGTCGCTGTCCAGCCAAGGCACCAAGGGGTGCAGAATCAACGGCGGTGCTACGGTCACCGGCAACACAACCTGCTGGCCCTGACATGAAACGCCGCGCCAACATCCGTGGATTCACACTCATCGAGTTGATGGTGACCGTCTCGTTGGCGGCTGTCCTGATGGTCTTGGCTGTTCCGTCCATGCAAGAGATGCTTGCCACCCAGCGGGTTCGTGGCGCCGCCAGCGAGCTGCTGATTACTGCGCAAGAAACACGCAGCGCCGCGCTGAAATTCAACCGTCGCGCTGTAGCCCGTCCCGTTGATGCCAGCGCTGGCTGGAAAGGTGGTTGGAACATTTACATCGACAACAACGCCAATGCAACCTTTGAAACCGGAACAGACACTCTGGTCATCTCGCACGATGCGTTGACCGGTGACGCCGTGGTCGCCAAACTCAGCGGCGGGAATTCGAACGATTTTTTTGCCTATCAGGGCACTGGATTTCTCGATCCGTCCATCAGCGGTTCCGCTAATGCAACTTGGGAAATCAGTTCGCCTGGAACGAGCAGGCGCCGTTGCTTGGTCATCGAACGGTCTGGACGCGCTCGCATCCACGAACCGCCATCCGGCTCCACCTGTTCGGGCGTTAGTTCTTGATGCGTCCTTCGGGTGCAGCTAGGCCATCGGAAATGGCCTTGGCTTTGGCTCAGACCTGCCTCACCCTCACCGCCCCCAACCCCCGCGTCGGCTGTGTGCTGACCTCGCCCGACGGCGACGTCATTGGCGCCGGCCACACCCAGCAGGCGGGCGGGCCGCACGCCGAAATCATGGCGCTGCGTGATGCGCAGGCACGCGGTGCGTCCACCGCAGGCGCTACCGCCTGGGTCACGCTGGAGCCCTGCTCGCACCATGGCCGCACCGGGCCGTGCTGCGACGCGCTGATCGCTGCCGGCATCCGCAAGGTGGTCGCTTCGCTGGCCGACCCGAACCCGCTGGTGGCCGGACAGGGGTTTGCGCGCCTGCGCGCGGCTGGCGTCGAGGTGGAAGTCGGCCCGGGCGCGGCCGAGTCGCGCGAACTCAACCTGGGTTTTTTCAGCCGCATGGTCCGCGGCACGCCCTGGGTACGCATGAAGCTGGCGGCCTCGCTGGATGGCAAGACCGCGCTGGACAACGGCGCGAGCCAATGGATCACCGCCCCCGCGGCGCGCGCCGACGGCCACGCCTGGCGCGCACGCGCTTGTGCGGTGCTGACCGGCATCGGCACGGTGCGCGACGACGACCCGCTGCTCGACGTGCGCCTGGTCGAGACGGCCCGGCAGCCCCATCTGGTCATCGTCGACAGCCGGCTCGAGACCCCACCCGGCGCACGCCTGTTCGGCCCGCGGCGACGGGTTTTGGTCTATGCGGCCCTTGACGACCCGGCGCGCCGCGCCGAGCTGGAGGCCCGGGGCGCCACCGTGATCGTGCTGCCGGACGCGACACACGCCCGGGTGGACCTGCCCGCCCTGTTGCGCGACCTGGCGCGCCGTGAGATCAACGAATTGCATGTCGAGGCCGGGCATCGCCTGAACGGCGCCCTGGTCGGCGCGGGTCTGGTGGACGAGTTCGTCGCCTACCTGGCGCCCAAGCTCATCGGGCGGGGTCATGGCATGGCGGACTTCGGGCCGCTGGGCGATCTGGCGCAGGCCGTCGCACTGGAGTTCCGGTCCACCCAAATGATCGGACCCGACCTGCGCCTGCTGGCCCGGGTGGCCGGCCGGGACCGCTTCTAGGCGGGTTTTTCCACCTGCCGGCCCGGAACCGGTCCCATTCCCTGCGAAAATCGACCCATGTTCACCGGAATCATCACCGGCGTGGGGCGCATCGCCGCCGTGCACGACCTGGGTAGCTCTTCAGACCACGGCAAGCGCCTGAGCATCGAGGCCCCGCCGGGCTACCTCGAAGACGTTGGTCTGGGGGACAGTATCGCTCTCAACGGCGCCTGCATGACGGTCACCACGCTGGCGCCGCGCGAGAACCGCTTCACGATCGACATCTCGGCTGAATCGCTGGACAAGACCGCCGGACTCGACCAACCCGGCCCGATCAACCTGGAGAAAGCCCTGCGGGCCAACGACCGCCTCGGTGGCCACATCGTGTCCGGGCATGTCGACGGCGTCGGCCGCGTGACCCGCATGGAGCAGGTCGGCGAGAGCTGGCACCTGGCGGTGCTGGCTCCGGGCGCACTCGGCAAATATCTGGCGTACAAGGGCTCGATCACGGTCAATGGCGTCAGCCTCACGGTCAACCGCGTCGACGACCGGCCCCAGGGCTGCGAAGTCCACATCAACCTGATCCCGCACACGGTGGAGAACACCGCGCTGGGTGCGCTGCGCGCGGACAGCCCCGTCAACCTGGAGATCGACCTGATCGCCCGCTACGTGGAACGCATGCTGGGCGCCGACCTTCAAGACTCTCACAAGGAACCCGCATGACCGAGCCCAACCCCGTCGCCATCTCTCCGGTGGAAGACATCATCGACGAGATGCGCGCCGGCCGCATGGTGATCCTGGTCGATGAAGAGGACCGCGAGAACGAAGGCGACCTGGTGCTGGCGGCCGACCACGTGACCCCCGAGGCCATCAACTTCATGGCGCGCTTTGGCCGCGGGCTGATCTGCCTCACCCTCACCCGCGAGCGCTGCGAGCACCTGCGGTTGCCGCCCATGGCCGCGCGCAATGGCACTTTCTACAGCACCGCGTTCACCGTGTCGATCGAGGCGGCCGAAGGCGTGACCACCGGCATCTCCGCGGCCGACCGGGCGCGCACGGTGCAGGCCGCCGTGGCGCCCGACGCCCGGCCCTCCGACCTGGTGCAGCCGGGCCACATCTTTCCGTTGCAGGCGGTCGACGGCGGTGTGCTGATCCGCGCCGGCCACACCGAAGCGGGTTGTGACCTGGCCACCATGGCGGGCTGTTCGCCGGCCGCGGTGATCTGCGAAATCATGAAGGACGACGGCACCATGGCGCGGCTGCCCGACCTGCAGCTCTTCGCGGCCGAACACGGCCTGAAGATCGGCACCATCGCCGACCTGATCCACCACCGCAGCCGCAACGAATCGCTGGTCGAGAAGATCGGTGAGCGGCCGATGCAGACCGCCTACGGCGAATTCACCGCGCATGCGTTTCGCGACAAGACCAGTCAGTCGGTGCACCTGGCGCTCGTCAAAGGCCGCTGGAGCGCGGACGACGCCGTGCCGGTGCGGGTGCACGAGCCGCTCTCGGTGCTCGATGCGCTGGAGATCCGCCGCTCGATGCACTCCTGGGGTCTGGACAGCAGCCTGCACTACCTCAACGCGCAGGGCAAGGGCGTGGCCGTGCTGCTCAACTGCGGCGAAAGCCCCGAGCGGCTGCTGCAACAGTTCGAGGGCACCGCGCGCGCTGCGCAAGCCCCCGAGCGCGGACGCATGGACCTGCGCACCTACGGCATCGGCGCGCAGATCCTGCGCGAATGCGGCGTGCACAAGATGCGCCTGATGGGCAACCCGCGCCGCATGCCGAGCATGACCGGCTACGGCCTCGAAATCACCGGTTACATCCCAAAGGAATGAATCATGTTCGGAGCAGACAAAGGAACCGGCGACCGCATGGACGGCGCCAAGCTCAGGATCGGTATCGTGCAGGCCCGGTTCAACGAAAGCATCACCGACGCCCTGGCCCAGGCCTGTCTGGCCGAGCTGGAGGCCCTGGGGGTCGGCAGCAAACACATTGCGCACATCAAGGTGCCGGGCGCCCTGGAAGTGCCGGTGGCGCTGCAGGCGCTGGCCGAGAAAGATGAATACGACGCGCTGATCGCGCTGGGCTGCATCATCCGCGGCGAGACCTACCACTTCGAACTGGTGGCCAACGAATCCGGCGCCGGCGTGAGCCGCGTCGCGCTCGACTACCAGGTGCCCGTGGCCAACGCCATCCTCACGACCGAAAACCTCGAACAGGCCGTCGCGCGCCAGACCGACAAAGGCCGCGACGCCGCGCGGGTTGCGGTCGAAATGGCCAACCTGCTGGACCATCTGCCATGAGCAACGCGCCGCCACCGTCTGGCAGCCGCCCGCCCCGCCAGACCCGCACCGGCACCACGGCCACCGGCGCGCGCAAGGCGGCGTCCAAGTCGGTACGCAGCCGTGCGCGCGAGTTTGCCCTGCAAGGGCTCTACCAGCACCTGGTGGGTGGCAACCCGGCGGCCGACATCGACACCTTCACCCGCGACCTGGCGGGCTTCCACAAGGCCGACGCCGCCCACTTTGACGCGCTGCTGCACGGCTGCATCGAGCAGGCCGCCGACCTGGACGCGCTGATCGTACCCTTGCTCGACCGCAAGCTGGCCGAGATTTCGCCGATCGAACACGGCATCATGTGGATTGGCGCCTTCGAGTTCCTGCACTGCCCCGACGTGCCGTGGCGCGTGGCGCTGAACGAATGCATCGAGCTGGCCAAGGAGTTCGGCGGCACCGACGGCCACAAATACGTCAACGCCGTGCTCAACGGCCTGGCACCAAAGCTGCGCGCCGCCGAGGTCGAAGCCGACCGGATCGCCGGCAAAGCCCGTCCATGAAGATCTCCCGGCGCGCCGAACGCATCGAGCCCTTCTACGTCATGGAAGTGGCCAAGGTGGCCAACGACATGGCGCGCGAAGCGGCCGGCTCCGGCATGCCGATGGTGTTCCTGAACATTGGCGAGCCAGATTTCACCGCGCCACCGCGGGTGCAGCAGCGGGCGATGCACGCCATTCATCACGGCGGGACCAAATACACCGCCGCAATCGGCTTGATGCCCCTGCGCGAGCGCATCAGCCAGTGGTATCGGCAGCGCTTCGGGGTCGAGGTCCCGCCCGAGCGCATCGTTCTCACCGCCGGCGCCTCGGCCGCGCTGCAGCTGGCCTGCCTGGCGCTGATCGATGCGGGCGACGAAGTCCTGATGCCCGATCCGAGCTACCCGTGCAACCGGCATTTCGTGAGCGCGGCCGACGGCACGGCGGTGCTGATCCCGACCACGGCGGCCGAGCGCTTCCAGCTCAGCGCCGACAAGGTGGCCACCGCCTGGGGGCCAAAGACGCGCGGCGTGCTGCTGGCCTCGCCCTCGAATCCCACGGGCACCTCGATCGACCCGGCCGAGCTGCGCCGCATCCACGCGGTGGTGCAAGGCCATGGCGGCGTCACGCTGGTCGACGAAATCTACCTCGGCCTGAGTTTTGACACCGCCTTCGGGCAGACCGCGCTGGCCATCGACGACCAGGTCATCAGCATCAACAGCTTCTCCAAGTACTTCAACATGACCGGCTGGCGCCTGGGCTGGCTGGTGGTGCCCGAAGCCCTGCTGCCCGCCATTGAGCGGCTGGCGCAGAACCTGTACATCTGCCCCAGCACCGTGTCCCAGCACGCGGCGCTGGCCTGTTTCGACGCCGAGAGCATCGCCGAATACGAAAGGCGGCGCGCCGAGTTCAAGGCAAGGCGTGACTTTTTCATCCCCGCGCTCAACGCGCTGGGCCTGAAGGTCCCGGTGATGCCCGACGGCGCCTTCTACGCCTGGGCCGACTGCACCCAGGCCTGCGAGAAGCTGGGCGTGAAGGACAGCTGGGAATTCGCCTTCGAGTTGATGAAGCGCGCGCGCGTGGCGGTCACGCCGGGGCGCGACTTCGGCACCGCCGAGACCACGCGCTACGTGCGCTTTTCCACCGCCAGTTCGATGGACCAGCTGCGCACGGCCGTGCAGCGTCTGCAAACCCTGCTCGCCTGACGCCATGGCCTTTTCGCTGCCGATCCGCATCTACTGGGAAGACACCGACGCCGGCGGTATCGTCTTCTACGCCAATTACCTGAAATTCTTCGAGCGCGCCCGCACCGAATGGCTGCGTTCGCTCGGGATCCACCAGCAAGCGCTGCGCGAGGCCACCGGCGGCATCTTCGTCGTCGCCGAAGCCAAGCTGACATACCACCAACCGGCACGGCTCGACGACGAGCTGATCGTCACCGCGCGGCTGACGGAGGCCGGTCGGGCCTCCCTCACCATGGTGCAGGAAGCACGCCTGCGGTCACAGCCCGCGCTCGACGGCGGCTCTCGCTTGCTCTGCGAAGGCCAGATTCGCGTCGGTTGGGTGGACGCGGCCACGCTCAAACCGGCGCGGATGCCGTCTCACGTTCTGGAAGCCTTTCAATGAACAGCAACCTTTCCATTCTGAACCTGGTGCTGCACGCAAGTTTCGTCGTGCAGCTCGTGATGCTGCTGCTGGTGGGCGTCTCCATCGCGAGCTGGGCCGCCATCTTTCGCAAGCTGTTCGCGCTGAAACGGGTGAAGGCGCTCAACGAGGCCTTCGAGCGCGAGTTCTGGTCGGGCACCAGCCTGAACGACCTCTACGCGTCGGCCGCCCAGAACGCCAAGACCGCCGGCCCGATGGAGCGCATCTTCGCCAGCGGCATGCGCGAGTTCCAGAAGCTGCGCGAGCGCCACATCACCGACACCGGCACGCTGCTCGACGGCGCCCGCCGGGCGATGCGCGCGAGCTACCAGCGCGAGCTCGACGTGGTGGAGTCCAACCTGTCGTTCCTGGCCTCCGTCGGCTCGGTATCGCCTTACGTGGGGCTGTTCGGCACCGTCTGGGGCATCATGCACGCCTTCACCGGCCTGGCCAGCCTGCAGCAGGTGACCCTGGCCACCGTGGCGCCCGGCATCGCCGAGGCGCTGGTGGCCACTGCGATCGGCCTGTTCGCCGCTATCCCCGCCGTCGTGGCCTACAACCGCTTCGCGCACGACATCGACCGGGTGGCCAACATGCTGGAGACCTTCATCGAGGAGTTCTCCAACATCCTGCAGCGCAACCTGGGCGCGCAATCGGCCTCGGGACGCTGAAGAAAAGGAGCCGGGTCATGCCAGCTGTCGTTCATCGAGGTCGGGGGCGCCGCACCATCAACGAGATCAACATGGTCCCGTTCATCGACGTGATGCTGGTGCTGCTGATCATCTTCATGGTGACCGCGCCGCTGATCGCGCCCAGCATGATCGACCTGCCGAGCGTGGGCAAGGCGCCCAAGCAGCCGGACCAGGTGATCCAGATCGTGATCCGCAAGGACGAGAGCCTCGAACTCAAGAACGGCGACAAGGGCCGCAAGCTCGGCGCGCGGGAGATCGCCGCGGCGGTCAAGCAGGCCCAGGCGGGGCAGACCAACAGCGCCGTGGTCATCAGTGCCGACCGCAGCGTGAAGTACGAAAGCGTGGTCAAGGTGATGGACGCGCTGCAGCGTGCCGGTGTGCAGCGTGTGGGCCTGTCGGTCCAGCTCGCCCCCTGAGAGGACCTTCCCCGACGCCTTGGCCCTGACACCATGAGCATCTCCACCGCCGATTGGGCCGAATTCGCGCCCCCCGAGCCGCCGGCGCAGCTGCGGGCGCTCGGCCTGGCGATCCTGGTCCATGCGTTGTTGCTGGGCGCGCTGGGCTGGGGCGTGAGCTGGCGGCACCAGGCCGAACCATTGACGGTCGAGGCCGAACTCTGGTCCGCCGTGCCGCAGCAGGCGGCGCCGCGGCTCCAGGCACCGCCACCGCCGCCCCCACAGCCCCAGCCGCAACCCGAGCCCCGCCCGGCGCCACCGCCCCCGACGCCGCCGGACACGGCCCAGCGCGACGCCGACATCGCGCTGGAGCGCCAGAAAAAAGAGGCCGAAGCCCAGGCTGCCCGGCTCAAGGCGGAGCAGGAACAGAAGCGGCGCCAGAAACTGGAGGCCGAGAAGAAGGAAGCGCTCCAGCGCGAGCGAGAACAGAAACGCCTGGCCGCCGAAAAGGCCGAGCAGGAGCGGCAGAAGAAAGCCGTCGAGGCGCGCGCGGCCAAGGAGAAGGAAGCGGCCCGGACCAGGGAAGAGACCGCCCGCGCCGAGAAGGAACTCAAGGCCCAGCGCGAAGCCAACCTGCGCCGGATCGCGGGCCTGGCCGGCGCCACCGGCAGCGACACCGCCACCGGAACCGCCCAGCGCTCGGCGGGCCCGTCGGCCAGCTACGCCGGCAAGGTGGCCGCACGCGTCAAGCCCAACATCGTGTTCACCGACGACATCGCCGGCAACCCGATGGCCGACGTGGAGGTGCGCGCCGCGCCCGACGGCACCATCCTGGGCACCCCCCGCCTGCTGAAGTCCAGCGGCGTCAAGGCCTGGGACGACGCGGTGCTCAAGGCGATCGTGAAGACCGAAAAGCTGCCGCTGGACACCGACGGCCGCGCGCCAGCGACGCTGATCATCGGCTTCCGGCCCAAAGACTGACGATCAGATCGCTATTCTTTTTGTAGCTGCTCGTGGCCGCTGCGCGCTTGGAAGAAGCCAAAACGGGCCTGAAAAAGGCCCAAAAATGCCCCGAAATCACTCGTAGACGACCACCGCCTGGCCCGCTGCAGCCTGCGCGGCCCAACCGGCCAATGCGGCGTCGCTGGGGAAGAAACGGGCCTGTTCGCCGAGTTGCAATTCGGCGCGGGCACCCAGCGCAGCCTGCTGACGCTCCAGGCTCAGACGCACCGGCAGGCCCCGCAGCAGTTCGCCCTGCTCGGTCATTTCGCGCCGCGCCGGGAACTCGCGCACCAGGCGCGCCACATCCGGCGCCGCGCCATTGACGGCCACCCGCAGGTACTTGCCGAAGCGGCAACGCGCGCCGGGCAGGTCCCAGACCTGTTGCACCGTCAGCTGCAGGCCGCCGGAGAAGCGGTCGGGCATCAGCTTGCCCATCACCACGACCAGTTCGTCATCCTTGAACAGGCCCCGGTTCGCGTTGATCAGTTCCTCGTCGGCGCGCGCGTCGATGACGCCGGATGCGTCGTCGATCTTGAACAGGCCCAGCTTGCCGCGCTGGCCGTTGATGACCCGGAAGTCGGTCACGATGCCGGCCAGCAGCTGCGGCTCGCGGCTGTCGGTGAGCTCGGCGATGGGCCGGCGCACGAACTGGCGCACCTCACGCGCCACGTCGTCGAACAGGTGCCCCGAGAGGTAAAAGCCGATCGCCGTCTTCTCCAGCGTCAGCCGCTCCTTCACGCCCCAGGGCGTGGCCGGGACCAGCTCGGGCTCCTGGGTGCTGGAGCCGTGGTCGTCGTCGCCGCCGAGGTCGAACAGGCCACCCTGGTGGGCGTTGGCCGCGGTCGCATTGGCAAAGTCGAACGCGCGCTCGATGCTGGCCGCCAGCGCGGCGCGGTTGAGCTGCAGCGAATCAAAGGCGCCGGCCTTGACCAGCGCCTCGACCGTGCGCTTGTTCAGCCGGGTGCGGTCCACCCGCACGCAGAAGTCGAACATGCTGCTGAACGGACCACCCTCCTCGCGCGCTTTCACGATGGCTTCGATCGCCTGCTGCCCCGTGCCCTTGATGGCGCCCAGGCCATAGCGGATCACCGTGTCCGACACCGGCTCGAACCGGTAGACGCCCCGGTTGACGTCGGGCGGATCGAACCGGATGCCGAATTTCAGCGCGTCCTCGAACAGCACCTTGAGCTTGTCGGTGTCGTCCATTTCCACCGTCATGTTGGCGCAGAAGAACTCGGCCGTGTAATGCACCTTGAGCCAGCCGGTGTGGTAGGCCAGCAGGGAATAGGCCGCCGCGTGCGACTTGTTGAAGCCGTAGCCCGCGAACTTCTCCATCAGGTCGAAGATTTCGTCGGCCTTGGCCTCGGGCATGCCGTGGGTGGCCAGCGCACCGGCGCGGAATTTCTCGCGCTCCTTGGCCATCTCCTCGGCCTTCTTCTTGCCCATTGCACGTCGCAGCAGGTCGGCGCCGCCCAGGCTGTAGCCGCCGAGGATCTGCGCGGTCTGCATCACCTGCTCCTGGTAGACCATGATGCCGTAGGTCTCGGACAGCATGTCGGCCACCGCCGGGTGCGGGTACTCGACCGTCTCGCGGCCGTGCTTGCGCGCCACGAAGCTCGGGATCAGGTCCATCGGGCCGGGACGGTACAGTGCATTGAGCGCGATCAGGTCTTCCAACCGGGTGGGTCTGGCGTCGCGCAGCATGCCCTGCATGCCGCGGCTTTCAAACTGGAACACGGCCTCCGTCCTGCCGTCGGCGAACAGCTTGTAGGTGGCCGCGTCGTCCAGCGGCACGTTTTCGAAGGCAAAGTCTTCCTGCCCGGGGTGACGCCTGCGAATGAATTCGCGCGCGATCTCCAGGATGGTCAGCGTCGCCAGGCCCAGGAAGTCGAACTTCACCAGACCGATGGATTCCACGTCGTCCTTGTCGTACTGGCTCACCGCCGAGTCGCTGCCGGGCTGCTGGTACAGCGGGCAGAAGTCGGTGAGTTTTCCCGGCGCGATCAGCACGCCGCCCGCGTGCATGCCGATGTTGCGTGTCATGCCTTCGAGCTTCTGCGCCATCTCGATGACGGTGCGCACCTCTTCTTCTTTCTCCACCCGCTCGGCCAGCAGCGGCTCCAGCTCCAGCGCGTAGTTGGCCTTGTCGCCCTCTTTTTTGGGTACCGGCGGGTAGGCCAGCGTGTAGGTCTGGCCGGGTTTGGCCGGCACCAGCTTGGAGATGCCGTCGCAGAAGGTGTAGCTCATGTCCATCACACGGCCGACGTCGCGGATGGCGGCCTTGGCGGCCATGGTGCCGAAGGTGGCGATCTGGCTCACCGCGTCCTTGCCGTATTTCTGCTTCACGTAGTCGATGACGCGGTCGCGGTTGGCCTGGCAGAAGTCGATGTCGAAGTCGGGCATGGACACCCGCTCCGGGTTCAGGAAGCGCTCGAACAGCAGCGCGTATTCCAGCGGGTCCAGGTCGGTGATCTTGAGTGCGTAGGCCACCAGCGAGCCCGCGCCAGAGCCGCGGCCCGGCCCGACCGGGCAGCCGTGCGTCTTGGCCCACTGGATGAAGTCGCCCACGATCAGGAAGTAGCCAGGAAACCCCATCTTCAGGATCGTGGCCAGCTCGAACTCCAGCCGCTCCACGTAGCGCGGACGTTCGGCCTCGCGCCGCGACGGGTCCGGATACATGTGGCGCAGGCGCTCCTCCAGCCCTTCAAAGGACACGTGGCGGAAGTAATCTTCCACCGACAGCACCTGGCCGTTGACCGGCGGGATCGGAAAGTTGGGCAGCTGCGGTTTACCCAGCACCAGGGTCAGACTGCAGCGGCGGGCGATTTCCACCGTGTTGGCCAGTGCGCTGGGCACATCGGCAAACAGCGAGCGCATCTGCGCGCTGGTCTTGAAATACTGCTCGGGGGTGAACCGGCGCACACGCCGCGGGTTTTCAAGAATCTCGCCTTCGGCGATGCACACGCGCGCCTCGTGGGCCTCGAAATCGTCGCGGGCATGGAATTGCACCGGGTGGGTGGCCACCACCGGCAGGTTCAGCCGCGCCGCGAGCTGCACCGCACCCACCACCTGGACTTCATCGTCGGCGCGCCCGGCGCGCTGCAGTTCCAGATAGAAACGGTGCGGAAAGATCGATGCCAGCTCCAGGGCCAGGTCCGCCGCCCGGCGTGCGTCGCCCCGCACCAGCGCCTGGCCCACCGGCCCGGCCTGCGCGCCCGACAGCAGAATCAGGCCGTCGGACAGCTCTTTCAGCCAATCGAGCCGCACCACCGCCTGCGCCTTCACGATGTTGCCCGTCCAGGCGCGCGCCAGCAGCTCGCACAGGTTCAGGTATCCCTGCTGGCCCTGCACCAGCAGGACCATGCGCGACAGCGCGCCGGCATCGCCGCCCAGTCCTTCCACAACGATCTCGGCCCCGATCAGCGGCTTCACGCCCTGGGCTCGCGCCTCTTTGTAGAACTTGATCGCGCCGAACAGGTTGCCCAGGTCGGTGATCGCCAGCGCCGGCTGGCCATCGGCGGCGGCCGCGCGGACCACTTCGTCGATGCGGTTGGTGCCGTCGACGACGGAGAACTCGGTGTGCAGGCGCAGGTGGACGAACATGCGACTGATTGTAGGAGCCAGACGCCCTTGCGCCCGCCCGTCTGGCACTACAAAAACAAGAGCTGCCCGTGGCTACCCGACGAGGGGAAGACCCAGTTTTCGCCCCAAAAAGGCACCGCGACGGCCTCCAAAACGAAAAAAAGCCTGTCCGTACGGGCCCGGGCAGGCTTTTCGGCGTCGGGCCCGCGGGGATTCAGCCGCGCAGGCGCGCCGCCACCTCTGCCACGCGCTGGCCGAAGCGGCGGGCGGTTTCGAGGTCGCCCTCGTTCATCTCGTCGGCGCCGGCGTCGCCCGGCGTCTGGGCCATCGGGCCGGCCGACGAGGCCAGGTAATTGATGTCGCTGCGCTGGGAGGCCTTGGTGTTGTTGTAGTTCTGGCCGGTGCCGACCCAGATGCCGCCATGCTGCATCGCCAGCGTCATGAAGTAATGCAGCGTGGAGTGCTTGTCCCCGTTGACGTTGGCGCTGGCGGTGAAGCCGCCGAAGACCTTGTCTTTCCACGACTGGGTGTACCAGGTCTTGGCGGATGCGTCGGCGAACTTCTTGAACTGCCAGCTCACGCTGCCCATGTAGGTCGGGCTGCCGAAGATGATCGCATCGGCGCACGCCAACGCTTCCTGTGCGCCTTCGGGCAGGTTGCCGTCGGCGTCGATTTCCAACAGTTGGCCTTGGGCGCCGTCGGCGACCGACTGCGCCACGCGCCGGGTGTGACCGTAGCCCGAATGAAAAACCACTGCAACGTTCGCCATGAAAAGACTCCTTGAGTTTGAACGATTGAGAAAAGAATGAGAAAAAAAAACCGGGTTCAGCGCTGGCGCTTCGCGTCCAGGCTCCAGCCGCCGGCGCCATGGGCGGCCAGAACCAGCAGCCCGCCGACAACCGCGATGTTCTTGAAGAACATCAATTGCTGGACCATCTGCGCTTCGGCCGGCACCGCCCAGTACGCGTGGAAGATCACCGAGGCCGCGACGGTGAACACCGCCAGCACCAACGCCGCCACCCGCGTGCCGAAGCCGGCGAGCAGGGCCAGACCGCCGAGTACTTCGACGACGATGGCGATCACCGCACCCAAGGCTGGCATCGGCAGGCCTTTGGACGCGATGTAGCCCACCGTACCGGCAAAGCCGCCGATCTTCATCAGGCCGGCCGGCAGGAACAGCAGTGCCAACAGCAGGCGACCGGTCAGGGTGAGAGGGTTCTGAAGTGTGTTGAACATGGAAACTCCTTGAAAAAGTGGAAAGACAGGAAGGGAAAGGATTCAGGGCGCCAGATCGAACACCAGCACTTCGGCCTGACGGCCCTGGCCGAGTGCGATCCGGCTTTCTTCGGACAGCAGCGCGGCGTCGCCGGTGGACAGCGGCACCCCGTTGAGCACCACACTGCCGCGGGCGACGAAGACATAGGCCTTGCGCGCCGCATCGATCGCCAGGCTGGCGGACTCGTCGCCGTCGAACCGGCCGGCGTACATGCGCGCATCGGCGTGGATGCGGACCGAGTCGCCCGCGCCATCCGGTGAGGCCACCAGGCGCAGTGCGCCGCGTTTGTCGGCTTCGGGGATGGTTTTCTGTTCGTAACCGGGCTCGATGCCGCGCACATTCGGCTCGATCCAGATTTGCAGGAAATGGGTGGTCTGGCCCTGTGCGTGGTTTAACTCGCTGTGCATCACACCCGTGCCGGCGCTCATGCGCTGCACGTCGCCGGGCGGTATGCCCTTGACATTGCCCATGCTGTCCTTGTGCGCCAGGTTGCCCTCCAGCACGTAGCTGATGATTTCCATGTCGCGGTGGCCGTGGGTGCCAAAGCCGGTGCCGGGGGCGATGGTGTCTTCGTTGATCACCCGCAGGTTTCCCCAACCCATGTGCGCCGGGTCGTAGTAGCCCGCGAAGGAGAAGCTGTGATACGACTTCAGCCAGCCGTGATCGGCGAAGCCACGTTCCTGGGATTTGCGAAGGGTCAGCATGAGGCGCTCCTGGTTGTGAAGCCATGACTGTAGGTTCCGCCGCTTGAAAAAAGGTGCAGCCGTTTTGATGGCATCATTCAATTTTTTTGAACGCATCAATGCCAACCCGACAAACACCACGCGACGTACTGACACCCGACGCGCTGACCATGCTGCAGGCGGTGGCCGATGCCGGCAGCTTTGCAGCGGCTGCGCGCTTGCTCAACCTCGTGCCCAGCGCATTGAGCTACCGGGTGCGCCAGATCGAGGACGCGCTGGACGTGCTGCTGTTCGACCGCAGCGCGCGCCAGGCGCGCCTGACCGATGCCGGCGCCGAACTGCTGCGCCAGGGCTCGCGACTGCTGGCCGAGATTGACGCCGTGGCCAACCGGGTCAAGCGCGTGGCCACCGGCTGGGAGCCGGAACTGACGATCGCGGCCGACGCGCTGGTGGCACGCCCGGTGCTGATGGAACTGGCCTGCGACTTCTTCAAGCTCCAGCCCCCCACCCGGCTTCGCTTTCGAGACGAAACGCTGTCGGGAACCCTGCTGGCGCTGACCTCCGGAAAGGCCGACCTGGCGCTGGGCGTGAGCCCGGCTCCGGCCACCAACGCCGGCCTGCACAGCCAGCCGATGGGCCCCGTTGGCTTCGTTTTCGCGGTGGCGCCCCACCACCCGCTGGCCACCGGCGAGGGCACGCTGAGCGACGACGACCTGCGCCGGCACCGGGCCGTCGCGGTGGCCGATTCGGTGCAGCGCGGCAGCGGCCTGACCGTCAGCCTGCTGGGCGGCCAGGACGTGTTCACCGTGCCCACCATGCAGGCCAAGCTCGATGCGCAGTTGCGCGGACTCGGGTGCGGCTTCCTGCCCGAGCCGATGGCGCGGCCCTATGTGGAGACCGGACGGCTGGTGGTGCGCCGCGTGGCCCGGGCACCGCTGGTGGCGCACCCACGCTACGCCTGGCGCGCCGACGCTCGGCCGGGGCGGGCCCTGCAATGGTGGCTGGACCAGTTGCACAGCCCGGTCACGCGGCTGGCGCTGCTGGAACGGCACCACCACTGAGGGCCTGAGTTAGAGTCCACGGTATCCCCCACAGCAACACCCACCCGGAGACCGTCATGGCAGCACCCAAAGCGCCCCGTCATTTCGCCGTGATCGGCGCCGGCATCGCCGGCATCGCCTGTGCCCGAACCCTGGCGCAGGCCGGCCACAGCCTGACCATCTTCGACAAGGCCCCAACCCCTGGCGGGCGCATGGCCAGCCTCGACTCACCGTTTGGACGCTTCGACGCCGGCGCCCAGTACTTCACCGTGCGCGACCCGCGTTTCGCCCGGGCCCTGGAGACCGTACCCGGACTCTGCAAGCCCTGGAGCGCCAACGCCATCCGCGTGCTCGATGCGCATGGCCGCGTGACCGAGGCGCCGCTGCCCGCACGCGAATCGCACTGGGTGGCCACCCCCGGCATGAGCGATCTGCCGGCGCAGTGGGCCCAACCGCTGGCCGCCGCCTGCCAGCTTGAGCTGAAGACCCGCGTGATGCGCATCGAGCCCGACGCGCTCGACCCGGCGCAGTGGCAGCTGCGCACCGAGTCCGGCGACGCGCATCAGGTTTACGGCGGTTTCGACGCCGTGCTGCTCGCGCTGCCTGCGCCGCACGCCGCCGACCTGCTGAACCGCTCGGCGCTGGCGCCGAAAGGCCTTCGCAAACTCGCAGACGTGGACATGGCGCCCTGCTGGACCCTGATGCTCGCGTTTCCGAATGCCATGCAGCCGGGGCTGGTCACGCTCGGCCCGCAATGGAACGCGGCCCGCAGCACGCACCACCGGGTCGCGTGGCTGGCGCGGGAATCGTCCAAACCCGGCCGTGCACCCACCGAGCGCTGGACGGTGCAGGCCAGCGCCCAATGGTCGCTTGAACACCTGCAGGACGATGCGGCGCGCATCGAGGCCAAGCTGCGCAAGGCCTTCACCGAAGTGACCGGTATTTACGCCGAACCCGCTTTCACCGCCGTGCACCGCTGGCGCCATGCCCGCACGCTCAAGCCGCTGGGCCAGACCCACCTGTGGGACGCCCGGACGCGAATCGGCGCCTGCGGCGACTGGTTCACCGGTCACCGCGTCGAGGAAGCGTTCCTCTCGGGTCTCGAACTGGCCCTGGCCGTGACGTGAGCGCCCAAGGGCCCGCGGGCGGCGCCGACCCCCGCGCAGCCGACAGCGTGGGGGCCACGTCAATTCCTTACCGCGGCCGCTTCGCTCCGTCCCCCACCGGACCCTTGCACGCCGGCTCGCTGGTCGCCGCGCTGGCGAGCTGGCTGGACGCGCGCGCCCATGGCGGCCAATGGCTGGTGCGCATCGAAGACGTGGACACGCCGCGCTGCGTGCCCGGCGCCGACCGCACCATCCTCGCGCAACTCGCCGAATGTGGCCTCGTGCCAGACGAGCCGGTGGTCTGGCAATCGCAGCGCTCGGGACGGTACCAGCAGGCACTCGACCAACTGGTGGCTGCCGGCCTGGCTTATCCCTGTGCCTGTTCGCGCAGCGACATCGAAGCCGAATGGGCGCGGCGCGGTGTCGAGCGCGGACGCCACCGCGACCTGGCGTATCCGGGGACCTGTCGGGACGGCCTGAAGGGCCGCGAGGCCCGCGCGTGGCGCCTGCACACGGGCAGGTGCGCTGAAAAATACGCCGATTCCGGCATTGGAAGGCCACATGACGCTACTGTTCTTGCAGAAACAGTGGAGGCCGATGGTGTCATCCGATGGCACGACCGCCGCCTGGGCGCGCAGTCGCAGGACGTTGCCGCTGCAGTGGGCGACTTCGTGCTCAAACGCGCCGACGGCCTGTGGGCTTACCAGCTCGCGGTGGTGGTCGACGACGCCGACTTTGGCATCACCGACATCGTGCGCGGCGAAGACCTGGCCGACAACACGCCACGCCAGATCCTGCTGCAGCGCGCGCTCGGCCTGCCCACGCCACGCTACCTGCACACGCCGCTGGTGCTGGCGCCCGACGGCGAGAAACTCTCGAAGCAGAACGGCGCCGCGCCGCTGGACACCGACGATCCGCTTCGGGCACTGAACGCGGCGGCCGCCACGCTGGGCCTGCCCGATGCCAGCGACCCGGTGCCCGCCGCGCTGGCGTTCTGGACCGGCGCGTGGCGCGGCCGGTGGCGCCAGCCAGCCCTCGCCCGGTGACCGACTGCCCACCGGAAGGCCGCCTTCCTGCACCTACAATCGTCGCCCCATCCCACGAGCCGCCGAGCGGCACGCCGCCATGACCGATCCCCGCCACGCCCTGCCCCGCGAGGGCCCCGCCGACGGCACCCACCTGCGCCAGATCAAGAGCTATGTGCTGCGCGCCGGGCGCATGGGGCCCGGCCAGGAGCGCGCACTCGAGGCACTCGGCCCGCGCTTCGTGCTGCCGTATGACCCGACCCGCCCCTTCGATCCTGTGGCCGCGTTCGGCCGCGACGCGCCGCTGATCCTCGAAATCGGTTTCGGCATGGGCGATGCCACCGCGCACATCGCTGCCGTCCGGCCCGACGACAACTTCCTGTGCTGCGAGGTGCACGAGCCCGGCGTGGGCGCGCTGCTCAAGCGCATCGGCGAACAGGATCTGGCCAACATCCGCATCTTCCGGCACGACGCGGTGGAGGTGATCGAGCACCTGCTGCGGGATGCTTCGCTGGACGGCGTGCACATCTTCTTCCCCGACCCGTGGCACAAGACTCGGCACCACAAACGGCGCCTGATCCAGCCCCCGCTGGTCGCCAGGCTGGCGCGACGCCTCAAGACCGGCGGCTACCTGCACTGCGCGACCGACTGGGAACCCTACGCCGAGCAGATGCTGGAGGTGCTGGGTGCCGAACCGTTGCTGACCAACACCGCCGCCGGTTACGCGCCCAAACCGGACTACCGCCCGCTGACCAAGTTCGAGAACCGTGGCCTCAAGCTCGGTCACGGCGTGTGGGACCTGGTGTTCCGGCGGGTGTGAGGCGCGGCGGTGTCGGAAAAGGCCCTTGCCGATGACCCGACGAAGCCATTCAACGGATAGCCCGCAAGACCCCGGTGCTGGGCTGATCCCCTCGCGCGATGGTGTCGGCGCCAGCCGCGTCGCGGTGCCGCCCGGTGAATGGGCCACGGCGCTCGACTTTCTGAGCGAGCGCCTGCCGCGGGTGCGCCGTGACGAATGGAAACGCCGTCTGCTCGCCAACCAGGTTTTCGACAGCGATGGCCAGCCGGTCGGGCCCGACGACCCGGTTTGCGCCGGCCAGCACCTGCACTACTTTCGTGACCTGCCCGATGAAGCCCCGATCCCGTTCGAAGAAGAGATCCTGTTTCGGGACGAGCATCTGGTGGTGGCCGACAAGCCGCATTTCCTGCCCGTGACGCCGGGGGGCCGCTTTGTCCGCCAAAGCCTGCTGGTGCGGCTGAAGCGGCGCCTGGGCCTCCCCACCCTGTCGCCGCTCCACCGCATCGACCGCGAAACGGCAGGCCTGACACTGTTCGCCATTCAGCCGACGGCGCGCGACGTCTACCACGGGCTTTTTCGCGATCGAGCCGTCGAGAAGACCTACGAAGCGATCGCGCCCGCCCCCGGCGCGCAACGCTTTCCGCTGCTTCACCGCAATCGCATCGAAGAAGACCCGCAGGCCTTTTTCCGCATGGTCGAAGCGCCCGGCGAGCCGAACAGCGAAACCTGGATCGACCTGCTGGAGGTGCGAGGCCCGCTCGCACGTTACGCATTGCGGCCGCTGACCGGACGCCGCCACCAGCTGCGCGTGAGCATGAACGCGCTCGGTCTGCCGATCGTGGGCGACCAGTTCTACCCGCGCGTTCTGCGGGGTCCGTCCGAGGCGGAGGATTTCAGCGAACCGCTGCGGCTGCTGGCGCGCTCGCTGCGTTTCATTGACCCACTCACCGGGCGGGAGCGGCATTTCGAGAGCCGGCGCACGCTGGACTGGAGCCCGTCGACCGGTCTTGCTGTCTGATCGGTGGGACTGCGCGGGCGCTTACCGCGTCAACGCCCGCTGCAAGGCATCGACCAACGCCTGCTGCGAGGCCTGCCGGGCCTCGGGGTGCCCGCCCCGGTGCACACCCTGCCCGGGGTTCACGCCGTTGGGCACGTCGGCGCGATGCCGCACGGGGCCGGTGTCGTCAAAGCCGTGGTAGGCGCCTTCCCAGGCCAGCACAGTCACCCGCGGCGGGCCCTCGCCGGCCAGCGTCTGGCACGGAGCGGCCGGGGTCCAGTCATCGGCCAGGCCCAGCATCAGCAGCGTTTCGGTGGATGCGCGGTAGCCGCGTCGGACGTCGGCCTCGCAGCCGGGATAAAACGCCACCGCCAGACGCGGCCGCACCACGGCGCGTGCCACGTCGGGATGGTTCAGGTTGGTGGCACCCAGCACCGCGCTGCCGCCATGCGACCAGCCCAGCAGCGCGATCCGGGCCGGGTCGATGCCAGGCTGCTCGGCCAGCCACGCCAGGGCGCCCAGCACGTCGCGACGGCGCTCGGTCTGGGTGACGCGCCGGGTGCCAATGCGCTGGGTGCAGATTTCCCTTTCGCCGCGCGCGGTGAGGGAGTCCAGCGCCAGCGCATGCCAGCCCCGGGCATTGAGCAGCGCCGCGTATTCCTTCGTTCGAAGGTTGGGCTCGCCACGCGCATTGAGCATGCCGCCGCAGCCGTGCAGCATCAGCACCACGGGCACCGGCCCCGGGGCTGACGCCGCGTACCACCAGCCATCGAGCATCACGGGCTGACCGCCGGCGCGGTCCTGGCTGGGCACCTGGACCCGCTGGATGCCACTGGCGGGCTGCCCGGCTTGCCCGAAGGCCACGTTCAGCGCGAAAAATGAGACCAAAAAGACCAGGAGCCAGCGCCAAATGGCCACGAGACGCTCCTGAAACATGAGCAAACAGAATGCGGTCAAGATACGCCCGGCAGCTGCCTGAGCGCCACCTCAGACCCGCTGGTCCACCCAGCCGGGCACCGAGGCCAGCGCCGAAGCCAGCTTGCTCGGCTCGGTGCCGCCGGCCATCGCAATGTCGGCCTTGCCGCCGCCCTTGCCGCCCACCTGTTGCGCGACGAAGTTGACCAGCTCGCCGGCCTTGACCCGGCCCACGCTGTCGGCGGTCACGCCGGCCGCCAGCTGCACCTTGTCGCCATCGACCGTCGCCAGCACGATGGCGGCGGTCTTGAGCTTGTCCTTGAGTTTGTCCAGCGTCTCGCGCAGCGTCTTCGCGTCGGCACCATCGAGGCGGGCCGCCAGCACCTTGAGGCCTTTCACGTCCACCGCCTGGTTGGCCAGTTCGTCGCCCTGGCTGGAAGCCAGCTTGCCCTTGAGCGCCGCGAGTTCCTTCTCCAGTTCGCGGGCCTGCTCCATCATCGCGACGATGCGCGCGGGCACCTCACCCGGGGTCACGCGCAAGGTGCCGGCGACGCCGCCGAGCGTGGCTTCCATGCCCTGCACGTAGGCCAGCGCGTTCAGGCCGGTGACGGCCTCGATGCGGCGCACGCCGGCGGCCACGCCGCCCTCGGCGATGATGGTGAAGAAGCCGATGTCGCCGGTGCGCTGCACGTGGGTGCCGCCGCAGAGCTCGCGGCTGGTGCCGATGTCGAGCACGCGCACGGTCTCGCCGTATTTTTCGCCGAACAGCATCATTGCGCCGGTCTTCTGGGCGGATTCGATGTCCATCACGCGCGCCTGCGTCGGCCGGTTCATCACGATCTCGGCGTTGACGCGCAGTTCGATCTCGCGGATCTGCGCATCGGTGACCGGCGCGTTGTGGGCGAAGTCGAAGCGGGTACGGTCGGCGTTGACCAGCGAGCCCTTCTGCTGCACATGATCGCCCAGCACCTCGCGCAAGGCCTTGTGCATCAGGTGGGTAACCGAATGGTTGCGCACCGTGGCGGCGCGCACGTCGCCATTGACCCGGGCGGACACGTGATCGCCCACGGCCAGCGTGCCCTGCGCCAGGGTGCCGTGGTGGCCGAAAACGTCGGCCTTGATCTTCTGCGTGTCGGCCACCTCGAAGCGTGCCGAGCCGCTGGTGAGCACACCCTCGTCGCCGACCTGGCCGCCGCTTTCGGCGTAGAACGGCGTCACGTCCAGCACCACCACGCCGCTCTGGCCCGCCCTGAGTTCGGCGACAGCGACGCTGTCCAGATACAAGGCCACGACCTTGGCGGCGCTTTCCTCCAGGTGCTCGTAACCGGTGAAGGTGTTGCCGGCGCCGGCGTATTCGAGCGCCTTGTCCATCTTGAATTTGCCGGCCGCGCGGCCCTTGGCCTTCTGCTGCTCCATCGCGGCGTCAAAACCGGCTTCATCGACGGAGACCCCGCGCTCGCGGCAGACGTCGTTGGTCAGGTCCAGCGGGAAGCCGTAGGTGTCGTGCAGCTTGAAGGCCACATCGCCGGGCAGCACCTTTGCGCCCGCGGCCAGCGCCGCATCGAGGATGTCCATGCCGTTGGCCAGCGTCTCGTAGAAACGCTCTTCCTCGGCCTTGAGCACCTCGGTGATGCGCGGCGCCTGCTCTTTCAGCCGCGGGTAGGCGTCGCCCATGAGGCGCACCAGCTCGGCCACGAGCTTGTTGAAAAAGGGCTTCTTGCGCCCAAGCTTGTAGCCATGCCGGATCGCGCGCCGGATGATGCGGCGTTGCACGTAGCCGCGGCCCTCGTTGGCGGGAATCACGCCATCGCTGACCAGGAAGGCCGTGGCACGAAGGTGGTCGGCGATCACGCGCAACGAGGGGCTGGCGAGGTCCGTGGTGCCCACCTCCCGGGCGGCGGCCTTGATCAGTGCGTCGAACAGGTCGATCTCGTAGTTGCTGTGCACGTGCTGCAGGATGGCCGCGAGGCGCTCCAGGCCCATGCCGGTGTCGACACAGGGCGCGGGCAGCGGCGTGACCGATCCGTCTTCGTGCATGTTGAACTGCATGAACACGTGGTTCCAGATCTCGATGAATCGGTCACCGTCCTCATCGGGGCTGCCGGGCGGGCCGCCGGGGATGTGCTCGCCGTGGTCGTAGAACACTTCGGAACACGGGCCGCAGGGGCCGGTGTCGGCCATCATCCAGAAGTTGTCGCTCTTGTAGCGTCCGCCCTTGTTGTCGCCGATGCGGATCACGCGCTCGGGCGGCAGGCCGATCTCCTGGGTCCAGATGTCGTAGGCCTCGTCGTCCTCGGCGTAGACGGTGGCCAGCAGGCGCTCCTTGGGCAGCTTGTAGACCTCGGTCAGCAACTCCCAGCCCCATTTCAGCGATTCGCGCTTGAAGTAGTCGCCGAAGGACCAGTTGCCCAGCATCTCGAAGAAAGTGTGGTGGCGCGCGGTGTAGCCCACGTTCTCCAGATCGTTGTGTTTGCCGCCGGCACGCAGGCAGGCCTGCACGGACGCGGCGCGCACGTACGAACGCTTGTCGGTACCGAGGAACACGTCCTTGAACTGCACCATGCCCGAGTTGGTGAACATCAGCGTCGGGTCGTTGCCCGGCACCAACGGGCTCGATGCCACCACGGCATGGCCCTTGGAGGCGAAGAAGTCGAGAAAACTCTTGCGGATGTCGGCGACGGAAAAAGTGGAGGTGCTCATTGTTCGGGGGTGATCCGGCGTGCTGCCCTGCGGGCATGAAACCCACGTAAAGGCTTGATCTGACTGAATTTTCGATTATAGGTTTGGGGCTTCCGAGGCGACTGACAGCTTGGCGCGAAGGCGCTATGCTGCGCGTCTGATTGATTTGTTTAACAAATTAAATAATTCCGGCTTTTCGATTACTCACGGAGACAACCATGGACATGAAGACCTCCCCGCTTTCCTTGCTCAAAGACCCCAGCCTGCTCAAGACCGACGGTTTCATCAACGGTCAATGGTTTGCCGGGCCGGACCGTTTTGCCGTGGACGACCCGGCCACCGGCCTGAAACTGGCCGACGTGGCGAACCTGGGCCCGGCGGATGCCGAAGCCGCCATCGCCGCGGCCAACGCCGCCTGGCCGGCCTGGCGCAGCAAAACCGCCAAGGAGCGCAGCATCATCCTGCGCAAGTGGTTCGATCTGCTGATGGCCAACCAGGACGACCTGGGCCGGCTGATGACCGCCGAGCAGGGCAAGCCGCTGGCCGAAGCCAAGGGTGAAGTCGCCTACGGCGCCAGCTTCGTCGAATGGTTCGCGGAAGAGGCCAAGCGCGTCAACGGTGAGACACTGCCGCAGTTCGACAACAACCGCCGCCTGCTGGTGCTGCGCCAGCCGATCGGCGTCTGCGCCGCGATCACGCCGTGGAACTTTCCGCTGGCGATGATCACCCGCAAGGTCGCCCCCGCGCTGGCCGCGGGCTGCCCGGTGGTCATCAAGCCGGCCGAACTGACCCCGCTGACCGCCCTGGCCGCCGCCGAGCTGGCCATCCGAGCCGGCATGCCGGCGGGCGTGCTGAACGTGCTGACAGCCGACAGCGCCAATTCCATCGCCATCGGCAAGGTGCTGTGCGAAAGCAGCGTGGTGCGCCACCTGTCGTTCACCGGCTCCACCGAAGTGGGCCGCCTCCTGATGGCCCAATGCGCCCCGACCGTGAAGAAGCTGTCGCTGGAGCTCGGCGGCAACGCGCCCTTCATCGTATTCGACGACGCCGACATCGACTCGGCCGTTGAAGGCGCGTTCGCCAGCAAGTACCGCAATGCGGGCCAGACCTGCGTCTGTTCCAACCGCCTGTATGTGCAGGATGGGGTGTACGACGCCTTCGTCGAAAAATTCGCGGCCAAGGTGAAAACGGCCAAGGTCGGCAACGGCTTCGAGGACGGCGTCAACCAGGGGCCGTTGATCGAAGAGGCGGCGCTGGAGAAAGTGCAGCGCCACGTGGACGACGCCGTCGCCAAGGGCGCGCGTGTGCTGGCGGGCGGCAAGCGGCTGCCGGGCCAGTTCTTCGAGCCCACGGTGGTGGCCGACGCCACGGCCGACATGCTGTGTGCGCGCGAGGAAACCTTCGGCCCATTCGCGCCGGTGTTCCGGTTCAAGACCGAGCAGGAGGCCATCGCCGCCGCCAACGCCACCGAATTCGGCCTGGCCAGCTACTTCTACAGCCGCGACGTCGGCCGTATCTTCCGTGTCAGCGAGGCACTGGAATACGGCATGGTCGGCATCAACGTCGGCATCCTGGCGACCGAACACGTGCCCTTTGGCGGTGTGAAGCAGTCCGGCCTGGGCCGGGAAGGCTCGCACCACGGCATGGACGATTACGTGGAGATCAAGTACCTCTGCCTGGGCGACATCCTGAAGTAGCCGCCCGCCGGTGGGCGTTCACAGGTAGGCAGACTTGGCCTGCTGCAGGTCGATGCGGCCGCTGACCATCTTTTCCAGCGCGTCGTGGCGCAGGCTGCGCATGCCGGCCAGCACCGCTGTGTCGAAGATTTCGGTCGGCCGTGCCTTGGCCTGGATCAGGCTGCGGATGGCCGGGTTGGATTCGAGCACCTCGTAGACGCCGATGCGCCCACGGTAACCGCTGCCATTGCAGGCCTCGCATCCCTTGGCCGTGCGCACGACGACGTCCTCGGGTCGGGCGACACCGGCAGCTTCGAGCAGTCTTTGGCGGCCTTCCTCCACCGACAGCGGCGACTGCTCGACATAAGCTGCCACCAGGCGGTCGAATTGCCCCGGGCCCAGGCTGCGCGGCACCGAGCACTGGCGACACAGCAGCCGCACCAGGCGCTGCGCGACGATACCGACCAGGCTGTCGGCAAAGTGAAACGGTGAAATGCCCAGATCCAGCAGCCGGACCACACTTTCCGCCGCATTGTTGGTGTGCAGCGTGGAGAGCACCAGGTGACCGGTCAACGAGGCCTCGATCGCGATCTTGGCGGTTTCGTCATCACGGATTTCCCCGATCATGATCACATCCGGGTCCGCCCGCAGGAAACTGCGCATCGCCGCCGCAAAGGTCAGCCCAATCTTCGGATTGACCTGCACCTGACGCAATCCGGGCTGCGTGATCTCGACAGGGTCCTCCGCCGTCCAGAGCTTGCGCGAGTCGACGTTGATTTCAGCCAGCAAGGAGTGCAGTGTGGTGGTCTTGCCCGCGCCCGTGGGGCCGGCTGCGAGGATCAGGCCGTTGGTGCGGCCCGACATGCGCAAAGCCGCTGTCACATCGCGTTCATGCAGGCCGATCTGTTTCAACTGCAAGGGCTTCTGCGATTCGAGCAGGCGCAACACCACGTCTTCCAGGCCATTGGTGGTGGGCAGCACCGCGACACGCAGTTCCAGTTTGCCGCCGCCGAATTCGCTGAGCTGGATCTTGCCGTCCTGCGGGCGCCGCCGCTCGGAGATGTCCAGCCGGGCCATCACCTTGATGCGCGACACCACCGCGCTGCGCAGCTTCGCCGGCAACTCCAGGTAGGTCTGCAACTGGCCCTCGCGGCGCATGCGCACCCGCACCGGGCGGTCGCCGGCATTGGTCTCGATGTGGATGTCGGACGCTCCGGATTCGCGCGCGTCCTTGATCATGATGCGCACCAGCCGCACCACGCCGGCGGAGTCGCTGGCCGAAGCCGATTCCTCGATACCCTGGCGGGCGTTGACCTCGCCCAGCGCCTGCGATACCACGTTTTCCAGCGACGGCTCGTCCTCGACGGCGAGGGCTGCTGCACCAGTGCCTGACACCGGCACGGCACCGGACGACAAGGCAACGCCGGCCCGTTGCCCGGCCGGCGCGCCCTGCTTGCCCAGGCGGGCTTCGATGGACGCGCGACTGGCCCAGACCAGGTGCACCCGGTGGCCGGTCAGGAAACAAAGATAGTTCTCCAGGCCTTCATTGGTTGGAAAGGACGATGCCACGAAAAACCGGTCGGCGATGCGCCCCAGCGGCACCACGTCGTGGGCGCGTGCCGCGGCCAGCGACACCACTTCGAAGGCGTCCGCCGCCACTTCAAAGTTCTCCGCATCGACATCGGGCAGGCCCGCCATGCGCGCCATCGCATGGTTGAGGTCGTCGGCCGAGACGTGGAACCGGTTCACCAGCTCGGCCGAACGGTTGCGCAACAGGTCCGGGCGCTCCTGGTGCAACGCATCGAGCGTGGCTTCGTCCATCAGGTTCAGTTGCACCAGGGCTTGCCGCAACGTGAGCACATGCCCGCCGTGCAGGGCCCCGATCGCCTTGGTGAGTTCGTGAAGACTCTTCGCGGGCGCAGGCCATTGAATTGCCGCCGCGATGTGGTAGTCGTTGAAGATTGAATCGCTCATCCGCCCCCCTTCCGGTGCGTATCCCAAGCCCGGCCCCGGGCTGTGACAACTTGTAACGGATGACTGTAGGGCGACGAATTGACCACGTCAAGACGCGACACCTCGGGCGGAAACGGCCGTGTCCATTAGAATCGGGCGGCGCGCGGGTGTAGTTCAATGGTAGAACGGCAGCTTCCCAAGCTTCATACGAGGGTTCGATTCCCTTCACCCGCTCCATGTCGGCCTTGAGTGGCACTCGCCTTCAACCAGGCGAACGGTCGGTCAATCTGTTCACGTCCTTTTCCAACCGGGTTTGCGCCAATGGCAAACCGCCTATAGCTTGGTAGGCTGGGGTTCCCGCTGCCAAACCTCAGCAACGATGCGTTCCGAACCCGAACCCGCCGAGCCACCCACGAACACCGGGCCGGTGCGCCGGTTCCTGGCGCCCGGCTACCAGCCCCAGGCGGAAACCCTGGGCGAGCTGCGGGATCGCATCGACTCACTTGACGAGCAGATCGTCGCCTTGCTGGCCCAACGCGCCCTGTGCGTGCGAGACGCCACCCGCTTCAAGCGGGATGCCTTCCAGGTGGCCGCTCCGGAGCGGCAGGCGGCCGTGTTCGCGCGGGTCCGCCGCCTGGCCGCCGAGCAGGCTGGTGATTTTTCCGGTCTGCCGGAGGTCGTGGAATCCACTTATCGCACGCTCGTCGCCGGTTTTGTCGCCTGCGAAGGGCAATTTTTCGAAGCAACCGAACCCCTTTCATCACCATGAATGCATCCCTGCGCCGCGTCCCGACATGGCTGGCTGGCCTGGCCCTGTCGCTGCTCACCCTGACCGCAACCGCCCAACCGGCCGCCTGGCCCACCAAACCCGTCAAGCTGATCGTTCCGTATGGCGCGGGCTCTTCGCCCGATGTCCTGGCGCGGATCATCGGCGACAAGCTGGCGCCACGCCTGGGCCAGCCGGTCGTGGTGGAGAACCGGCCCGGCGCCGGCGGCAACAACGGCACCGGCGCGGTGGCCAAGGGCGCCGCCGATGGCTATACCTTCGTCGTCAGCACCAACGGGCCGCTGGTCTACAACACCGTGCTGTACAAGAAGCTTCCCTACGACCCGTTCAACGAACTTCGCCCGGTGGTGCTGGCCGGAGGGCAGGCCAACGTGTGCGCGGTGCGTGCCGATGCCGGCATCAACACGCTCAAGGATCTGGTGGCCGCGATGAAGAAGCACCCCGGCACGTTCAATTTCTCGTCCACCGGCGTGGGCAGCCTGTCGCACCTGGGCGTCGAACTGCTCAAGGTGAAAACCGACACCTACGCGGTGCACATCCCCTATGCCTCGTCGCCGCTGGCGGTACTGGCCATCCTGCAGGGTGACGTGCAGTTCGCCTGCGTGCCGGCGGTGGCGGTGCTGCCGCATGTCAAATCCGGCAAGCTGCGCACGCTGGCGGTCTCCACCGCGCAGCGCAGCCAACTGACGCCCGACATTCCGACCATGAAGGAAACGGGCCTGCCCGAGATCGAGAACATGGCGTGGATGGCGGTGATGGCGCCGGCGGGCACCCCCACCGAGATCGTTCAGCGCCTGAACCGCGAGATCAATGCCGTGCTGGCGATGCCCGAGGTGCGGGAAAAGATGCACGCGCAATACATGGAGCCGATCGGCGGCACGCCCGAAGCGCTGCAGAGTTTCATGCTCCAGGAACAGCGCGTGATGACGCCCGTCATCAAACGGACCGGCATTTCGATCGATTGAAACACCGGGGAAACAAGACCCGAAAGGTTTGTAGGCACCGAATCGTTCTGCCGATTACTCGGAAATTTCCGATTAATCCCAAAACCCCACCGTTGGTCAATTTCAGTTTCCCGGCCCGGAAAAACCTGATCACCGGAAAAACAAAACCCCCGCCGGCTTCCCGGTCGGGGGTTGCGATTCGGTGAACCGCTTTTCAGTTGCAGCCGGGAATGCCCGCGGCCCGATCAGGCGATGAGAAACTTCGTACGATCCTGGCCGTCAATCCATTTTGGCGCCTTGCCCCGACCGGTCCAGGTATTCCCGGTGGCGGGATCGCGGTATTTGGGGGCCACCTTGTTACCGGCCGTGCTGGATCGGGTCTTGCCCGCAGGAAACACGTCTTGGGCGGTCAAACCGAACTCGGCGACTAACGCACGAACCTGGCTTACCGCCTGGCTGATTTCGCGCTGGCGGGCCTGTTCGATTCGCGATTCGAGCGCGACGCGCTCTTGCAGAAGCTCCTTGTACGTGGACATACTCGCTCCAAAAGAATGAATTAATCGGAAACCGCATTATAGGGTTTGATCAAGACGATTTGGTGCCTGTGCCATTAATCGGGATATGCGCCGCTGCCCGTGGATTCCAAGTCCGTCGGTCACGCCGGCAATTCATTATCCGGACTCAGTGGTTTCGCCATCACCTTGTCGATTCGCCGCCCGTCCAGGTCCACCACCTCGAAAATCCATCCGGCGCAGGCGATCTGCTCGCCCACCGCCGGCAGGTGGCCCGATACCGCCATCAGCAAACCCGCCAGCGTGTTGAAGCGCCCTTTGTCCTCATCCGGCAACTCACGAATATCCAGGCGGGCCCGCAACTCATTGACTGGCATGACGCCATCGAGCAGCCACGAGCCGTCACCGCGCGGCGTGGCCCAGGCGTCGAGCTGGGTATGGGGCTGGAGTTCGCCGGTGATCGCCTCCAGCAGGTCGCGCGGGGTCACCAGGCCCTGAACCACGCCGTACTCGTCCACGACGAACACCATGCGCCCGGTACGCTCCCGCAATTGCTCCAGCAGCGACATGCCACTGAGCGTTTCCGGGACAAAGGTCGCGGGCACCACATGGTCTTCGATCGGCCCTGCATGTTGCGAGCCCAGCCGCAGCAGCTGGGCAACGCTGATCAGGCCCACCACGTCATCGAGCCCGCCGCGGCACACCGGGTACCACGAATGCGTGCCGTGTTCGCCGCCCTCGCCGGCCCGCGCCAGGCTCTGGGCCACGGTGCTGGACGCGTCGAGCCAGTCGATGTCCACGCGCGGCACCATCAGCGAGGTCAGCGGGCGGTCATCGAGGTGGAACACGTTGCGCACCATCTGGTGTTCTCGCTCTTCGATCAGGCCCGCGTCGACCCCTTCCTCCAGGCTGGCGTTGATCTCCTCCTCGGTCACCGAACGGGTTCCGGTGGTGTCGATACCCAGCAGTCTGAGCACCCCATGCGTGGTCATGGACAGCAGGTGCACGAAGGGCTTGGCCGCCGTGGCCACACCCCGCATCGGCAGAGCGACCCAGCGCGAAACCACTTCCGGGTACAGCTGACCGATGCGTTTGGGCACCAGCTCGCCGAATATGATGGTGATGAAAGTGATCACGGTCACCACCGTCGCGGTGGCCGCGTAGCCCGCCGCCTTGTCGCCCATGCCCAGGGTGTGCAGCCAGCGGGCCAGGTCGTCGCTGAAAGCGGCCTCACCGACGATGCCGTTGAGCACGCCGATCGAGGTGATGCCCACCTGCACGCTCGACAGGAACTGGGTCGGGTTGTCGAGCAGCTTGAGCGCCGCGGCCGCGCCCTTGTCGCCGGATTCGGCCATCGCCACCAGACGCGCCTTGCGGCTTGACGCCAGTGCGAGTTCCGACATCGCAAAAACGCCGTTGAGCACGGTCAGGAACGCGATCAGCAGGAAGTCCATGAAAGACCGGCCCCAAGCCGGTGGAAAATCGACACCATGGCACTTTACTGTATCGGCGACATCCAGGGCTGCGACGACGCGCTCGAGCGCCTCCTCGACAAGCTGGCGTTTTCACCGAGCCGGGACACGCTCTTCGTGCTGGGCGATCTGGTCAACCGCGGCCCGGACTCGCTGGCGGTGCTGCGCCGCCTGATCGGCTATGGCAGTTCCGCGCGCTGCCTGCTCGGCAACCACGACCTGCACCTGCTGGCGGTGCACGCCGGCGCCCGCAAGTGCAAGAAAAAGGAAACCATCGGGGACATCCTCGACGCCCCCGACCGCGCCGAGCTCATCGACTGGGTGCGCAGCCGCCAGATGGCGATGTTCGAGCGCGGCGTGCTCATGGTGCATGCCGGCGTGCTGCCCGGCTGGACCTGCGAGCGCACCCTGACCCTGGCCGGCGAGCTGGAGGCCGTGCTACGCGGCAGCGACCACCGCGACTTTCTGCACCACATGTACGGCGACGAGCCGGCCGCCTGGGATGAGCGCCTGACGGGCTTTGACCGGCTGCGCGTGGTGGTCAATGCGTTGACACGGCTGCGGTTCTGCTCCGCCGAGGGCGTGATGGAGTTCGAATTCAAGGAGGGCGCCGACAGCGGCCCAGAAGGCTACCTGCCCTGGTTCGACGTGCCGGGCCGGCGCACCGCCGATGTGGCCGTGGCCTTCGGACACTGGTCCACGCTGGGCTGGCTGGACCGCGACAAGGTGTTCGCGCTGGACGGTGGCTGCGTCTGGGGCGGGCACCTCGTCGCCCTGCGCCTGGACGCCGCAGGCGCGCACGAGGTCATTCGCGTGAAATGCCCGCAGACGCTCGTCCCGGGCAAAGGCAAATGAGCGGGAAAGTCCTGTTCTGATAGCAGTCCGTGGCCGTCCGGCGCTGGGTAACCGCTTGTTTGACCGCAAAATTGTGGTCCGAACGGTCGATTTGCCCCCTTCGCAGGGGTGTCCGCCTCAGGCGGATGCCTTGAACAGGGCCGCCACCTTGCGCTTGGTCTTGATGTTGGCCGACACGCCCCGGCGTGCCGGCGTCGCGGCACCCGAGGATTCCCAGGAGGGCGCTGCGTCGCTGGCGGCCGCCTCGTAGGGTTTGTCGAAGAACGGATCGCGGGGTGGCGCGGACGGCCGGTAACCGCGCGGCTCGCGGCGTTCACGGGGCGCATCGAGCACATCGCGCGGATCGTCCTCGCCCCAGGCGCGCCGGCCCGTGTTGATGCGGCCGCGCGGGCGGTCTTCGTCGTATTCGAGCGCCTCGACCTCGATCTTGGTTTTCAGCAGTTTCTCGATGTCGGCGATGAGGCGGCCGTCACTGCCGGCCACCAGCGTCACCGCCAGACCCGAGGCGCCGGCGCGACCGGTGCGGCCGATGCGGTGCACGTAGTCTTCGGCGTTGAAGGGCACATCGAAATTGAACACCGCCGGCACGTCCTTGATGTCCAAGCCGCGTGCAGCCACGTCGGTGGCCACCAGCAGGTCGACCTCGCCGGCCTTGAACGCGTTCAGGGCCTTCAGGCGTTCGTCCTGGCTCTTGTCGCCGTGCAGGGCCGTGGTCTTGAGGCCCTCGCGCTCCAGGCTGCGAGCCAGGCGGGCGCAGCCGAGCTTGCTGTTTACAAACACGAAGGCCTGCTTGATGCCGCGGCTGCGCAGCACCTGGTGGATGGCGCGGCGCTTGTCGTCGTCGCCGGCGCTGTAGAAGCGCTGTTCGACGGTGGAGGCGGTCTCGTTGGGGCGCGCAACCTCGACCGTGATCGGGTTCTGCAGGTAGCTGTTGGCCAGGCGCTTGATCTCGGGCGAGAAAGTGGCCGAAAACAGCAGCGTTGTGCGCTGCTTGGGCAGGTAGGACAGGATGCGCTGCAGGTCGGGCAGGAAGCCGATGTCGAGCATGCGGTCGGCCTCGTCGAGCACCACGTACTCGACCTGGTTCAGCACCGCGTTCTTGGCTTCGATGTGGTCGAGCAGGCGCCCCGGCGTCGCCACCAGCACCTCGACGCCTTTCTTGAGCTCCAGTGTCTGCGGCTTCATGTCCATGCCGCCGAACACCACCGCGCTGCGCAGGTTGGTGTACTTCGAATACAGCTTGATCTGCTGAGCGACCTGGTCGGCCAGTTCGCGCGTGGGCAGCAGCACCAGCGCGCGCACCGGGTGGCGGGCGGGCGAGGTGGAGCTGTTTACGTGCTTGAGCAGGCGGTGCAGCAGGGGCAGCGAAAACGCGGCGGTCTTGCCGGTGCCGGTCTGGGCCGCGCCCATCACGTCCTGGCCCGTCATGACGACGGGGATCGCCTGGGCCTGGATCGGCGTCATGGATTCGTAACCCATTTCGGCCACGGCGCGCGCCAGCGGCTCGGCCAGCGAAAGTTGCGAAAAGGAAGCAGTCATGTAACCCGGTATTGTCTCACTCAGGGCAAACCCTGCCAAACCCAGGCGTCGCGCCGGGCCGACACGAGCCGTCCTGACGGCAAAACGCTATCGACTCAGTAGCGTCTGGTGGCCATCTGGCGCTGGATAGCGCCGCAATGCCTACAGATTTTTCGCGCTGAAGGTGTCGCAGCCCTTCACACTGCCGTTTTGCAGCCCGTTGTTGAACCAGCGGGTGCGCTGGGCGCTGGTGCCGTGGGTGAAGCTCTCGGGCACCACGTAGCCCTGGCTGCGCTTTTGCAGCGCGTCGTCGCCGATGCGCGCGGCCGCGTTCATGGCCGATTCGATGTCGCCGTTCTCCAGGATCTGGCGCGCGTTCTGGGCGTGGTGGGCCCAGACGCCGGCAAAACAGTCGGCTTGCAGTTCCAGCCGCACGCTCAGCGCGTTGAACTGCGCCGGACTCACCTTGCCGCGCATCTGCTCCATCTTGGCGCTGATGCCCATCAGGTTCTGCACGTGATGCCCCACCTCGTGCGCGATCACATAGGCCTGGGCAAACTCGCCCGGCGCGCCGAGCTGGTTCTTCAGCGTTTCGTAGAAGCCCAGGTCGATGTAGACCTTGCGGTCGGCCGGGCAGTAGAACGGCCCCATCGCCGCCTGGCCGGTGCCGCAGGCCGTGGGCGTGGCGCCGCGAAACAACACCAGGCGCGGATCCCGGTACTTGGCGCCGCCCTTGGCAAAGATGTCGGTCCACACGTCTTCGGTATCGGCCAGCACCGTGGACACGAATTTGGCCATGCGGTCGTCTGCCGGCGGCTTGTGCGGGGCTGGCGCCTGCTGCACCTGCGCCGTGGGCGCACCGCCACCGCTGAGCAGCCCCAGGATGGTCAGCGGGTTGATGCCGAACACCCAGCCGCCCACCAGCGCGATCACGATGGTGCCAATGCCGATGCCGCGCCCGCCGATCATGCCGCCCAGGCCGCCGCCCCCACCGCCTGCGCCATCGCGGCGGTCTTCGACGTTGTCCGATTCGCGGTTGCCTTCCCATTTCATGCGCCCACTCCTTGCGCAGCCGCGCTGCGATACAGTGGCGCGATGGTAGCCGCATCGCCCCCGCCGCGCCCGTCCCTCCCCTGCGTGCTGCTGACGGGCTTCGACGCATTCGGCGGCCAGGCACTCAACCCCAGCAGCCTGGCCGTGCACGCCCTGCGCGGGCGGCGCATTGCCGGGCACCGCGTGGTGACCGCCGAACTGCCCACCGCCTTCGACAGCGCACCGGCCCGCCTGCGCGCCCTGATCGAAACCCACCGGCCCGCGCTCGTGGTCTGCGTCGGCCAGGCCGGCGGCCGCGCGGCGATCTCGCTGGAGCGCGTCGCCATCAATCTCATCGATGCGCGCATCGCCGACAACGCGTTGGCACAGCCGGTGGACGAGCCCGTGGTGCCCGGTGCGCCCGCCGCCTACTTCAGCACCCTGCCACTGAAGGCCATGTTGGCCGCCTTGCAGCGCGACGGTCTCGCGGCCGAGGTGTCGCAGACGGCCGGCACCTTTGTCTGCAACCAGGTGTTCTACGCGCTGATGCATGCCCTGGCCACGCGGCGCGGCTGGGGCCGCGTGCGCGGCGGCTTCATCCACGTACCCTGGCTGCCCGAACAGGGCACGCCGTCGATGCCGCTGGCCGACATCGTGCGCGGCCTGCGGGTCGCGGTTCGGGTGGCGCTGACCACCGCGCAGGATCTGCGCGTGGCGGCCGGCCAGATCAGCTGAAGCGCCCCGACGCCCGTTCGCCTCCTTGCGCCCATGAACCCCTCCGCATCCGATGCCCGCGTCCTTGGCCCCGCGCAAACCGCTGCCGCCCTGCCCTGGCCCGCGCTGATGCAGGAACTGGAGCGGCTGCTGCTCGACCCGGCCGTGCACGTGCCCGCGCGACTGGTGCAGCCGCTGCCGGGCGGGGCCAGCCTGTTCGTGATGCCGGCGCACGACGCGCGACTGGCCATCACCAAGCTGATCACGTTCACGCCCGCCAACGCCGGCAGCGGTCGCCCGACGATCCAGGGCGACGTGATCGTGACCGACCTGGCCACCGGCGCGCGCACGCTGTTGCTCGACGGCCCCACCGTCACCGCGCGGCGGACCGCCGCCGTCTCGGCGCTGGCCGCCCGGCGCCTGGCGCCGCATCCCGCGGGGCCCTTGCTGATCGTGGGCGCCGGGGTGCAGGGGCGCGCGCACCTGGACGCCTTTGCGGATACCCTGGGTGTGACCGACGTGGTGATCGCCTCGCGCAGCCCCGCCAGTGCCCAGGCGCTGGCCACGCACGCCCGATCGCTCGGCCTGCGCGCCCGTGTCACCGCCGATCCCGACGCCGCGCTGGCCGACTGCCCGCTGGCCGTGACCTGCACCCCGGCCAGCGGCATCGTGCTGACCGCCCGGCCCGGGCCGGCGCATTTCATCGCCGCAGTGGGCGCCTTCACGCCCGCGATGCGCGAACTCGCCCCCGGGCTGTGTCAGCAGGTTGCGCACGCGGGTCGTGTGGTGGTGGACACGCCCCAAGCCCGGCACGAAGCCGGCGACCTGTTACAGGCTGGGCTGGATGTCGGCGGGTTCGAATCGCTGGCCGACGTGGTGCAGGCCGATGCGGCCTTCGGCGAGCCCGGATACAACGCCGGACCGGTGCTGTTCAAGAGCTGCGGCTGGGCCGGCTGGGACCTGGCCGCGGCGCGTTGCGCCGTGCGCGCCCTGGCAGGGTCATCAGACAGACGCTGAGCCCGTGCCGGTTCAGGCTTTTGGCAGCGTCACGCCGCGCTGGCCCTGGTACTTGCCGCCGCGGTCCTTGTAGCTGGTCTCGCAGACCTCGTCGCTCTCGAAGAACAGCACCTGGGCGCAGCCCTCGCCGGCGTAGATCTTGGCCGGCAGCGGCGTGGTGTTGGAGAACTCCAGGGTCACGTAGCCTTCCCACTCGGGCTCGAAGGGCGTGACGTTGACGATGATGCCGCAGCGCGCGTAGGTGCTCTTGCCCAGGCAGATCGTCAGCACGTTGCGCGGGATGCGGAAGTACTCCACGGTGCGCGCCAGCGCGAAGCTGTTGGGCGGGATGATGCAAACATCTTCGTTGAAATCGACAAAGCTTTTTTCGTCGAAATTCTTAGGGTCCACCACCGTGCTGTGGATGTTCGTGAAGACTTTGAACTCGGGCGCGCAGCGGATGTCGTAGCCGTAGCTGCTGGTGCCGTAGCTGACGATCTTGCGGCCGTCCGGGTCCTGCCGGATCTGGCCGGGCTCGAAGGGTTCGATCATGCCGTGCTGCTCGGCCATGCGCCGGATCCATTTGTCGCTCTTGATGCTCATCGCGATACCCTCGGTGTTGCCGTCGATTGTAGAAGCGGCCCCGAAGCCGCCCCGTCAACGTGTCGCGGGCGCGGAATCACTATCATTTTCGTAGCGTCTTGTGGCCATCCTGCGAAGGCTTCAGGCCTTTTTCAACCCGAAATCACGGTCTTGTCGACCAGCCGGTCGTCGCCGAGCACGATCATCGCGAACAACAGCTCGTCCAGCGTCTGCGCCTGGCCGGTGCGCCGCGCCAGCAACGGCGTGGCGGCCGGGTTCAGCACGATGAAATCGGCCTCATGGCCTGGTTGCAGGTTGCCCACCACGCCGCCCAGACCCAGCGCCTGCGCCGCGCCCGCCGTGTGCTGCCACCACAGGTGCTGCGGGCTCAGGCTCAGGCCCGACTTGGTCTGGCCTTCTCGGCCCGCCGTGTAGGCCGCCAGCATGGTGTGGAACGGGCTGAAGCTGGTGCCGCCGCCCACGTCGCTGGCCAGGCCGAAGCGGAAACCCACGCGTTCGGCCCCCGCGTAGTCGAAAAAGCCGCTGCCCAGGAACAGGTTGCTGGTGGGGCTCACGGCGGCGGCGGTGCCGGTGTCGCGCATCAGCGCGCGGTCGTCGTCGTCGAAGTGGATGCAGTGCGCATAGACGGCGCGCTCGCGCATCAGGCCGTGGTCGTCGTAGACCGCCAGGTACGAGCGAGAGGCGGGGAACAGCTCGCGCGCCCAGCGCACCTCGTCGAGGTTTTCCGACACGTGCGACTGGATCCACACATCGCCGTAGCGCGCGGCCAGCTCGCCGGCCCCGGTCAACTGCGGTTCGCTGCAGCTCGGGGCGAAGCGCGGCGTGATGGCGTAGCCCAGGCGGTCCACGCCGTGCCAGCGGCGGATCAGCGCCTCGGTGTCGATGAGGCTTTGTTCCGTCTCGTCGCGAACGCCGTCGGGGCTGTGGCGGTCCTGCAGCACCTTGCCGGTGATCAGGCGCAGGCCCCGGCGTTGCGCCTCTGAAAACAGCGCGTGCACCGAGCCCGGGTGCGAGGTGGCAAAGGTCAGTGCCGTGGTCACGCCGTTGCGCGCGAGTTCGTCAAGAAAGAAAGTGGCCACTTCGGCCGCGTAGGCCGCATCGGCAAAGCGTGCCTCGTGCGGAAAGGTGTAGTGCTCCAGCCAGGGCAGCAGGCCCTCGGCCGGCGAGCCGATCACGTCGGTCTGCGGGTAGTGGATGTGCAGGTCCAGGAAACCCGGTGCGAGGATGCGACCGGGCAGGTGCTCGACGGGCACATGGGCATAGCGCGCGGCCAGGGCGTCATGGCTGCCCGCCGCCTGCACCACCCGCCGGCCGGTGGCATCCGGGCCGGTGACCAGCAGGCCGTCGGTGTCAAAGACGGCCGCACCGGCGTCGTCGAATCGGAGCAGGGAGGCGCGATAGGCTTTCATGCCCCTATTTTGCGATGCGGCCCTGCACCCCGGATACGAGAAAGTTCATAGAGAGTATCTGCTCGTCCGTCATGGCCTGGCCCTTGGGCACCACTTCGCGGCCCTCGTTGTCGACAATCGGCCCGGCGAACGGTTTCAGGCGGCCGGCGGCGATGTCCTTCTGGCGTGCCAGCACCTCCTGCTGCACCGCCTTGGGCACCTTCGGCCCGAAGTCGCCGACGCGGATCATGCCCTGCTTCACCCCGCCCCAGACCTTGCCGGTACTCCAGCTGCCGTCGGCCACGGCGCGGATGCGGCGCGTGTAGTAGTCGCCCCACTGGTGCGTCACCGCGACGATCTGCGCGTCCGGCGCCACCGTGCGCATGTCGGAGTGGTAGGCCACGGCCAGCTTGCCGCGTTCCTGGGCGGCGGCCATCACCGCGGTGCTGCCGGTGTGGAAGGCAACCACGTCCACGTTCTGGTTGAACAGCCCCATCGCGGCGTCGCGCTCCTTGGGCGGATCGAACCAGGCGTTGAGCCACACCACCTTGACCTCGGCCTTGGGGTTGACCGAACGCATGCCCAGCATGAAGGCGTTGATGCCCTGCAACACCTCCGGAATCGGGAAGCCCGCCACGTAGCCCGCCACGCCGGTCTGCGACATGCGCCCGGCGGCGATGCCAGCCAGGTAACGTCCCTCGTAGTAGCGCGCGTTGGCGGTGGCCACGTTGGGCGCGGTCTTGTAGCCGGTGATGGACTCGAACTTCACCTCGGGAAATTCCTTCGCCACCTTCAGCGTGGGCTCCATGTAGCCGAAGCTGGGCGTGAAGATGATGCGGTTGCCCTGGCGGGCCAGGTCGCGAATGACGCGCTCGGCGTCGGCGCCTTCGGGCACGTTCTCGACAAAGGTGGTCTTCACGCCCGCGCCCAGCGCGGCCTCGACGGCCTTGCGGCCCTCGTCGTGCTGCTTGGTCCACCCGGCGTCGGTGATCGGCGAGACATAGACAAAACCGGCCTTGACGGGCTCGCTGGCGGCTGGCCTGGACTGGGAAAAAACGGGGAGTGAAAAACAGACGGCCGCGAGCGCCAGGGCGCCCACCGGCACGAGGTTTTTGTACATGGTGTTCCTCTACATGGCCCCGGGTGACGACAAAGAAAAAGGCTGCCGGGACGCAGCCTTTCGATAGATTTTACCAATGGCGGTAGCGCCCAGCCGGGCACAGCGTGTTCCAGCGCCATCAATGCCCGTGCAGCTTCTCCTGCAACCAGACCTTGATCAGCGATTGATAGGGCACGTCGCGGGCATTGGCGGCCGCCTTGATCGCGTCCAGCAGATGCTGCGGCAGACGGAGCGAAATCGTCCGTGTGGTGGGCTTGAGGTTGGGCAATATGGCTTTGCGGGCCTTCGTCCAGTCCAAGTGGTCGGTCGAGTCGTGCGTTTCCCACCAAGCACGCTCCTGGGCTTCGGTCTCAAAAGTCGGGATGGGTTTAGTTGGCTTGCTCATAGATCGTTCGCTCCTTGCGGTGCATGTCTCGGGCGGAAATCACTCGAATCAACTGGCCTGACTCGCGCAAGGTGCAGGTGATGTGCAGCCGTCGGCCGTCGTCTGTCTGGCCCAGCGCGTGAATCCGGGGTTCATCTTGGCTGTGGTCGGAATCCTCCAGCAACAGCAACGGTTTGTTGAAGAAAACCTGCTCCGCCTCGGCCATTGTCACGCCGTGTTTATCGTTCTTCCGGGCGTTTCCGTCGTCCCAGTCAAACCCGGCAATTCGTTGCAGGTCGATCATGTTTGTATATTACTATCATGTACAGCTACACGCCAGCCAGGTGCACCCGGCGTCCCTATTCAGCCCCATGCGCGTGCAGGTGGTGCGCATCGGGCACGTGGGCGTGGGTGTGGCGCATCGGGTCGTGCTGGTGCCAATGGCTGTGCGCGCCCCCGGGCATCGGGTTGTGGTGGTGCAGGTGGTGGCCGTCGTCGTGGGTGTGGGCGTGCTCGTGCGCCAGGGGCAGGTGGTCGTGGGCATGGGCGTGGCGCTCCAGCAAATGCAGCAGCACGCCGGCCAGCATGAGCGCGGCGCCCACCCACCACATCGGCCCGGCGCCACGCTCGCCCAGCGCCCACGCGGCCGCCGCACCGAAGAACGGTGCCAGCGCAAAGACCGAGCCGGTGCGCGCCGCGCCAAAGTGGCGCTGCGCCAGCAGGTACAGGCGCAGGCTCAGGCCATAGCCCGTCGCCCCCACCGCCATCAGCCCCGCGGCCTGCGCCCAGCCCGGCAGCGGCTCGCCGCGCAGGACGGCCACCGTGGCTGCGCAGGCAGCGCCCAGCGCCGCCTTGGCCAGCACCACCTGGCCGGGGTCGCGCTCGGCCAGCGGGCGCGACCAGGCGTTGTCCAGCCCCCAGGCCGCCGTGGCCACCAGCACCGCCAGCAGGCCCCACACGCCCACCGCGCCGCTGGCGCGCTGGTCCAGCACCAGGGCCACCCCGCCGCCCACCAGCAGCGCCATCGCCGCCGCCACGCGCAGATCCAGCGTCTCGCCATACAGGCGCCACGCGAGCGCGGCGGTGAACACTGCTTCGAGCGTGAGCATCAGCGACGCGCTGGTCCCGCTGGTGCGCTGCAGCCCCCAGGCCAGTGCCACCGGCCCCACCAGCGCACCGGCAAGGGATACCCACACCAGCCGGCCCCGATCAGACCGGCGCAGCCGCGCCTCGTGCTCGGGCGGCTGCCGCAGCAACGCTCCGGCCAGCGCCGCCCCCGCGTACAGCAGCGCCGCGGTGGTGAACGCGCCCAAGCCCGCCCCCAGCCGTTGGATCAGCGGCGTGCTCACGCCAAACAGCAGCGCCGCCAGCACGGCAAGCAGGCCGCCGCGCAGGGCGGGGGTGTGGGTGTGGGTGTGGCGTTCGGGGTTCATGGCTTCAACCCATCTGGCGGACAGGAGTTACCCAATTTTGGTCCGTGCATTCAGCAACGAAGGCGCAGCTGCTGATCCCGGGCCTGGCGGCGCTGCGCGGTGATCCAGTTCTGCATATAGGGCGTCTGCGGTTGGCGGGCCATCGCGTCCCACTGCCGAATTTGCGCGCCCAATGCCTGGCAGGCGGTCTGGTTCGACGGCGTCGGCGCGGCTTGCTGCAAATAACTGGGCGTCTGCTGTGCAACCAGCCCAGCGGCGGCAGCTCGGTCCTGCTCGGCCAGCTTGACCTGCTGATCGAACGGCATGCAATCCGGCACGCTGACGATGCGCTCAATCAGCGCGTTGTGACGACTGCAATGCGCACTGGACCAGAACGTGCCACCGCCATAGCTCTTGCACATGAACACCTCCCCGGCGGAGGCGCCTGCATGAAACAGCAAGGCCCCTGCGGCGACGATGAACACACTCTTTCTCATGTCAATCTCCCCGTGACCCGCCGTCCGTTCACGGCCCTTGCCGTTGAAGGCGGCTTCGGGTGGTGATGCCCTGCCCTGCGCTACACCGACTCCAGCCGCTGCACCATGTCAGGGAAGCGCGCCACCATGCGGATCAGCAGTGCCGCCTGGGCATTGGGTTTGGCGCGCCCCTGTTCCCAGTTCTCCAGTGTTCGCGGATTGGTGCGCAGATACCGCGCAAAGACCGGGCGCGACAGGTTCAGCTTCTCGCGCACGGCAAGCACCTCCTGAGGCGCCAGCGCCGGCACCGGATTTTCAGCGGGTGTGACGCGCCGCAGCGTCAATTTGCCCTCGCGCTCGGACTTCAAGGCATCAAAGCCTTCGGCAAGCTCCGCAAAGAGGTCACGTTTGGTCATGGCTACCGTCCTTTCGTGTGCGCGCGTTGCGCCACTTCGTTGTCAAGCATGCGTTTCAGCAACTTGCGTTGTTCCGTGCTCAGGTCGTCTGCCTGATCCTTGTCGTAGACCGTGAACAGCCAGAACTGGCCACCCCCCAGCCACCAGTAATAGATGACCCGCAGCCCGCCGCGCTTGCCCTTGCCACGGCGCGGGTCCGCCTGACGCACCTTGCGCAAACCGCCCGTGCCCTCGATCACATCACCCGCCATCGGGTTGGCCATCAGTTCCAGTTGCAACGTGCGATACGCAGCGTCATCCAGGTACTGGGGTCGCAGGCGTTCAAAGGGCGGCAGTTCGATAAACGTGGCGTTCACGGCAAAAGTATACGTTAGTTGCGTATATTATTTGCCTCACCCCCGCCAGCCCGCCCCCTCGCGCCGGGCGCGGCCGAGGGCTTCCAGGGTGTCGAGGATGCGGGGCAGGCCTTTTTTCCAGGGGCCTTTGCCCTTGAAGCCGGCTTCGATGGCCGGCAGGGGCAGCGGGGCCGGGCTGGCGGCGAGCAGCTGGGCGACGGCGCGCACCTGCTCGGGCAGGGTGGCGGGCCAGGGCTGGGCCGCGGTGGCGGGCGCGGGGGCTGCCGGATGGGCGGTGGCGTCTTCGGCCGCCGCTTCGGGCACCTGGAAGGCCGGCGGGGCCTCGTTGTCGGCCATTTTCATGCCCAAATCTGGCTTTTCCCATCGTGGAATGGCCATGGGGCGCTCCTGATTCAGGAGTTAAATTTCTTCGGCGCCTGGCGTTTCGGGCGTCGCGCCTGGCGTTTCGGGCGTCGCGCCTGGCGTTTCGGGCGTCGCGCCCGCCTTGGGTATCAAGGATCAGGCCTGAACCAGAACCGGGCTGGTGGAGGGGAAAGGCCCTTCATCTTCGGTGGCAATCCGGATCAGCTTGGCCGGCTGCACCCGCCGCAGCGATCACCTGCGAGCCATCCCCGCTTCAGCGGTGATCGCAAACACCAAGCGCGTCCAGGGTTCCGCCCGAGGATCGCATTCGATCACCTGACACCCGAGGACTTCGCCGGCATCCAAGCGGGCGGCGATCGCCTCGTTGAGCGCGCGCGGAACGTAGCCCAGCGTCACGCCGCAGCCATCAATGCGCACGGCCAGCGGGTCATGCGGGTTGTCCGGCTCGCGCACCAGTTCCAGCGCCCGTCCCGCGCTGAGCTGCGCCAACACCCGCGCGCCGTCGTGGTATGCGAACCCGGCCACCCCGGCACGCAGGACTTCGCCCGGAAACGGTCGGTTTTCCGGGCGAGCCGCATGACGAGCAAGCACCGTTTCCAGCTCGTGCAGTTCCGTTTTGCCCAGTGGTCCCACGGCGCGCCGGTTCCACCAGCCCTCCACACGTTCTCTTTGGGTGGCGTGCAGCCACGCCCGCGAACGAGCGCCATCACGCAACGTGCTGTTGATAGCCTCCAGCACACGGGCCGCGAGGGCCCGCATCGTGACGCTGCAATCCACGTTGCCCGGCCCGCGCAACTGGTCGAGGGCATAGCGTGCCCCGCGCGGCCAAGCATCGCGCGGGTCTTCAACCGGAGCGTCCCGCACCACGTACAGCGCGGTGGCCCGCTCGCCGTCGGGAAGCGAAAGTGCCACCACGCGCGACGCGCGGGCCAGGCAGTCGTCCCAATAGTCAGCCACGCAGTGGCGCATCGCCTCACCTTCGGCTGTCAGATCACTGACAGTGAGCAGTTCGCGAGCGGTGCCGTCACCCAGCAACCAGGTGCCCAGCACATCCGGCAGCGTTTCCTCGCGTCCATTGGCCGGAACCGTGACCCGAGGCGTTGCGTGCCAGCGAGCCGACGCATGAAGTAGAGAAAGGAGACCGCGCTCGCGCAGCCAGGCCCGACCCAGCGCCACCGGGTCCAGTCCGGCACGGGCGTCTGCGTGCGCGGCAGCCGCATGTAAAAAATCACTGGCATCGGACACGGCCGCCGGCAAGGGCGAAAACGCCTGCTCACAGGCCCGCCACAGCCCTGTCCAGCCGGGCCGGAAGACATCGCGCGCCGCCCCGATCAGGCGCTCCGTCCCGCCCACCAGACTCTCGAGCGCCGGCAGCGCCGGCACGAACGGCTCGATCTCGGCCCAACGGGCAGGCCGCTGTTCGGGCGTCAACGCGTCCATAAGGCGCAAGAAGTTCCTGTGTGTCAGCGCGGTGCTGCCCCACATCTGCTGGCACAAGGGCGAGCGCACCAGGCCGCGCGAGATGCTGTAATGCGCGGCCAGCACGCCAATCAGATCGCGGCCACGGTCCACCGCCTCGATCACCGCGTCATCGTGGGCACGCCAGGCATGGCGATTGCCGCCGAAAAGTTCTAGCCGATGGTGAGCCGACAGCAGCACCGGCGCCACCAGCAAAGGAAAGCGCCTGATCGCCTGCAGGCGCCGCCGCCGTTGTTCAGCGGGCAGGATAGCCAGACGGGTGTAATTGCGCGCGGAGCCCCAGGTGCGCTGGGCTTCCACGTCCGCAAGCACCTCCAGCAATTCCGGATCCAGTGTCCTCGCAAACGACAGCGCACCCGCATGGGCAGGGCTCCAACGACCTGGCCGCAGCAAGGGGACGACAGGGGCCGTGTACACCGAAATTGCCCACCCAAATGCGAGATCGTTCACTTCGAGCAGCATGCCGCGCGCATCGGCGGCTGAAGCGGCCACCAGTGGCGCCAGCACCTCGTCGCGCCCCAGACAGGATGCTGGCAGGCGAAAGACCCGCACCTGCCCGTCGTCCAGATGCAGCCAGACGCGGGCATATTCGTCGTTCTCACCCAGATCATCGGAGGACACCCAGAACCGTGCGCGGATGCGCGCACCCGAGCCGTCGCCTGGATTTCGAAGAGAGTCAGGGTTCATCGGCAGGGACTGCATGCAGGTTGCTTGAATGAGAAAGGAAAGAACCTCAAGAGCTAACGCCGCCAATCGTTGCCCGCTCCGGCCAATTTCCTCGGCACAGCGACTGGGCCAGACGGTTACCCCGCTACTTTCTTGGTCTGCGGAACTGCTTCGGGTTGTAGACCGTGTCGATCGGGTTTCGTTGTTCCTTCGTCGATCTCAACCTGAGGACCGGCTTGTTCCGGGGGCGATGTGACGATGGTCGTTTGGCCCGCCGCAGAAGCCACACCAAGGCGCAGACCGCCAGCAGGGCAAAAAAGAACTTTGTTTCCATGGTCGATACGTAGTGCAGGCAAAATGATCAGGCCATCAGACGTCGAGCGCGCATCTGGAACTGGCTGGTTTCCCGAAGCTCCCTGGGCATGGGGCGTGATCAGAGATCGTCGAGTGACACTGGCGTTGCACTGCCGGCCTTGGCGGCCGTGATGGCGGCCAGCGTCTCGGCATTCGGACGCGGCATGGCAACGGCTTCCTGTTTGAGTGCCGGCTCCACATTGGCGGGCACTTCCACGGTCATCATGGTCAAATTCCTTTCGCAAAGCTGGTCAACTGTAACTGCATCGACGCGACACGACAGCATTCCCGGTGTCTGAAAAGCCATCCGGCCAAACCGCTGGCAGCCAGTGCCCGGAGCACCTTCGTTCATTCGGAAGGCACTCCGGGGGATTGGGAGACCGCCGGGGCCGGATTTTTGGCCATTTTCATGCCCAAATCGGGCTGCTCCCATCGTGGAATGGCCACGGAGCGCTCCTGACTCGGGAGCACACAGTGACCGGCTGACGATGAACAAGCCTACTCAAGCTGGGGTATTTCGCCGCAGGCTGCATCGGGCAACGACACCCGCGGATCCCGTCGACGAGAATGGCGATGCCAGCGGCCATGCGACGATACTTGGCTCTGTCGCCCGATCGGAGAAAGCCGTGATTTCAAAGACCGTTGCCCAACTGGGACCCTTGTTGCGCCCTTCGCTTGCGTTATTGGCCCACGCCGTTGAAACGCCCGATGTCGCGCAATGGGCCAACGCGGAACACGCACCGCTTGACGCGCAAGGCGTGTGCAAGGCTGCAAACCAGGCGCAGCAGGCTTTTACCTCTGCGCTCGGGCGGTTGCAACCCGAAGGCGGTGAATCGATCGATTGCGACTCGTCAGAACTGCAGGCGGCAGCCGCGCAGTGCCTGACCGCGTGCCAGATGCTGGTTGACGTCGATGTGCAAGCGCGGCGCCTTGTGCAGGCGGGCAGTGGCAGCCATTCGACTGTCACGTTGGCCCTGGCTTGCCGCGACAGTGTGGTGCTGGCGGCGCATTTGTTGGCCGACCTGATCCGGGTGCTGTGTGACCCCGACGCGGCGCGCGTTTTGGGTGGCGGACAACCGGGCGCGGAGGGTCAGACGGTGCTGGAATTTACGGCAACGCTGCGCATGCCCGAGAACGTGAGCGAACTGGCAGGGTGGATGCCACTGCGCGTGGCCTGGCGGCATGACGATGTGCAGACTTCGCTGCGAATCTCCGCCCTGCGACCAACGCCGATGGAGCAACATCTTCGCCGAGCAGAATCGCCGGCCGAAACGCCCGTTCCTGCGCCCGCTGCCGACCAAAAAGTGGGCTTCTGGCACCTGCTGGGCTTGAGCTTGCTGTTTTCATGGATCGGCCACACGTTCTGGGGGCACGATCACGACGGCGGCGGCTGAGATCAACGGAAATCACCGGGGGGGGTAAATCTCCCGAAGCTTCCGGCGAGAATTCCACCCATGAATACCGTCACCGTGCATCGCATCGAACCCCGCATCCAGCTCGTGCGCGGCGTCAAGGTCATCATCGACGCCGATCTGGCCGAGCTGTATGGCGTACCCACAAAAGCGCTGAACCAGGCCGTCAAGCGCAACGCCAGTCGCTTTCCAACTGACTTCCTGTTCCAGCTGACCTCTGCCGAAAAGAACGAGGTGGTCACAAACTGTGACCACCTCGCCAAGCTGAAGTTTTCCAGAACACCGCCCTACGCGTTCACCGAACACGGCGCCATCCAGGCTGCCAACGTGCTGGCGTCGGTCCAGGCGGTGGAGATGGGCATCTACGTCGTGCGCGCTTTCGTCAAGCTGCGCGAAGCAGCCATCGAGCACCGTGATCTGTCGCGGCGACTCGACGTGCTGGAGGAAAAAACCGAGGCGTTGGCGATGGATCACGAGAGCTTCAGCCGCAACACGCGCGTGCAGCTTCGGCAACTGCTCGACGCCCTTCGCGAACTCACCACGCACCCCGATCCGCCGAAGCGGCCCATCGGCTTCGTCCCTCCTGAAGACAAGGGTGAGACAAAAACGCCGAAGGCGCGACGCAAGCCCTGAGCAACCTCACCCCCGCCAGCCCGCCCCCTCGCGCCGGGCGCGGCCGAGGGCTTCCAGGGTGTCGAGGATGCGGGGCAGGCCTTTTTTCCAGGGGCCTTTGCCCTTGAAGCCGGCTTCGATGGCCGGCAGGGGCAGCGGGGCCGGGCTGGCGGCGAGCAGCTGGGCGACGGCGCGCACCTGCTCGGGCAAGGTGGTGGGCCAGGGCTGGGCCGTGACGGCGGCTGCGGGTGCCCCCGACGGGCCGGCGGCGGCGTCGGAGGCCATTTCGGGAGCCGGGAGGGCTTCCGGGACCGGATATTCGGCCATTTTCATGCCCAAATCGGGCTGTTCCCAGCGTGGAACGGCCACGGGGGGCGCCTGATTCAGGAGTCCCTCGGCGGGAGTCAGCGCCGCCTGGGCGGCAGTGGCTTCGCGCTCGGCGCGGCGCGCCGGGTCCTGGAAGTCGGGGCGCAGCCAGCGGATGGTGCCGGCCGCCTCCTCGGCGGCGCGGCGGGCGTTCAGGGCCACCAGGCGCTCCAGCACCGCCTCGGTCCAGGCGGCGCGCGCGGCCTCGTCGCCCCAAGGCACGGGACCGAGGTCGCTCCAGCCGTAGGCGGCCAGCACGGCGGCGTCGAGCTCGTCGTGCAGGCTGCGCAGCACGCTGACCAGGCCTTGTTCGTGCAAGACCTTTTCCTTGGATGAAAGCGGTTCGCTGCGGCGAAGTTTGTCGAGCAGGTTGTAGAGGCCGGTGAGGGTGAGGCCGTTGGCGGGGGCGGCTGGCGGGACTGTTGCCGGGGATGTGCTGGCGGCGGGGATGTGCTGGCGGCGTGGGTGGCTGGCGGCGGGGGTGGCTGGCGGCGTGTCAGCCGGGGGCTGGTGCGGCCTCATACGCGCTGCGCTTGCGAAATCGGCCACCCCAGCCCCCGACTGCCCCACAGCCAGCGGGACCGTCGGGGTGGGCGATGCGTTCGAGGAAGGCAACAGACCGAGGACGCGCTTGCGGTGGGCGTCGAGCTGTTCGGCCAGGCTGCGGATGCGCTCGCTCAGTTCGGGGGTGAGGCCGGTGTCGTCGGCGGGGAAAGGAAATTTGTCGAAGCAGATGGATTTGCTGTAGACCGGGTCGTTTCCTACGCCCAAGCGCCCACCTGTTACCAGCGCCCATTCGACGTGGACCTGGCTGGAGAGCACGCCGAGCCAGCTGGCATCGTCCAGGGCGATGGCAATCAGTTTGTCGTCAGGCAGGATGTCGCCGCCGAGGAATTGAAAGACGCGGTGTTTGGCGACCTGACCGGTGGCGATGTAACGCCGTAAGCCACCGATTGCCGCCCGGAGTTCGGTGTTCTTCCGCGCAAAAAGCCACCAGTTCTCACGTCTGTACCGCTCCGGGTTCTGGTCTCGCTCTGGCTTCACCCGTTCATACAGCCATTGGTACACGGCGGGGAATTGCTCGCGAACTTGTGCTTCGTCCAAGCCATGAAGGTCGAGAACCAACACACCGCGCGGGCGATCCGTTAGGTCGCGCCCGTTCCGGTATGGGCGAACATGCCGCTCCAGCCCCCGAACAATCCCAAGACCCAATGACTTGGCCTCTGCGGGCGTGACCACAAAACCAGCCCCGTGGGGAATGACGCCCCGGTTGGAAATCAGGTCGTTGCTGGCAAGACGTTTGGCGGTTGCCACCGCCGCGCCGACCTTCAGATCGGCATGCAACACGCCCCTGGCTTCACCGAGGCGAACCACGATCTCGCCATGTTCGCCCTCGTGCTCGTCCATGACCTTCAACAGTCGCCCGTCACCTCCCTCAGACGCACCCACGGTCATCGCGATGCGCACCGCCGCGCCGTTGGCGCTGTCCACCCACGGATGATCGGGAATCGCGTATCTCAGGCTGAGCGCTGGCCAGCCGGGGCGGCGCGTGCCGGGGGCCGATTTCTGCGCATTTGGCAGTATGAGGCCCCCGGCACGCGCCGCCCCGGCCACCAACGGTGCCCCATCCAGCGCCGCCTGCACCACACGCTGGTTAAAGATCATCGTGAGACTGTTGGTGGTGATCAGCCCGAACTGCCGCGCGGCTCCCGCACGCACCAGGCAAGCCGCGTGATGCCACCAGTACATGACAAAGTCGGCGCTCTCCGGCACGTCGGGCCACGCAGCACGCAGGGCTTGGGCGTAGCCATCCCCCAGCGCATCCCGCATCCGCTTGTTCCCGATGAACGGCGGATTCCCCACGATGAAATCCGCCGCCGGCCACTGGGCGGGGCGCGGATTCACGTAGCGCCACTGCGGCACCTGCGCGGCCTCGTCGGGCACGGGATCAAAGGTCACCGGGTGCTTCTTGAACGTGGTGCCGTCCCAGCGGGTGATGACCTGGCCCGATTCATCCGTGGCCAGTTCGGCGCGGTCGTAGGCCAGCACCGCGTCGCGGTGTTCGATGTTGCCGTAGTCGTGTACCACGGGCTCGGCCACACTGGCCAGGCCGCGTGTGCGCACGTGCCACTGCAGCCAGCCGATCCACAGCACCAGCTCGGCCAGCGCCGCGGCGCGTTCGTTGAGCTCGATGCCGCGCAGCTGCTGCAGCGTGACGGTCTCGCCCTCCAGGCCCAGGCGCTCCTGGGTCTGGCCCAGGGCTTCGAGCTGGTTCATCACCTCGCCCTCCAGGCGCTTGAGGTGCTCCAGCGTCACGTACAGAAAGTTGCCGCTGCCGCAGGCCGGATCGAGCACGCGGGTGGTGCAGAGCTGGTGGTGAAAACGGCGGATCTCGGCGCGGGCTTCTTCGAGCTTGGCCTCGCGCTTCTTGCCATCGAGTTCATCGGCCTCGCGCGCCAGCACGATGGCGGCGGCCTGGGCGTTGGCCCAGTCGGCGCGCAGCGGCTCCACCACGGTGGGCAGCACCAGGCGCTCCACATACGCGCGCGGCGTGTAGTGCGCGCCCAGAGCGTGGCGCTCGGTGGGGTCGAGCGCGCGCTCCAGCAGCGTGCCGAAGATGGCGGGCTCCACTTCCGTCCAGTTGGCGCGGGCGGCGCGCAGCAGGCCGTCGATCTGCGCGGTGGTGAGTGGCAGCACGTAGCCATCCGCCCCCGCGCCCTTGAACAGCTTGCCGTTGAAGCGCAGCACCTCGGCGGCGATGGCGGCGTTGAAGCCACCCGCGTCCATGCCGGACCAGAACACCTTCAGCATCTGCGCCAGGGTGGCGGGCTGCTCCCGGTGCTGGCGCAGCAGGTGCACGAAGCTGCCCAGGCCCTCGGGCCCGCTCCTGGGCAGCAGACCCACGTCCTCGGCAAACATGCTGAACAGGCAGCGCGTCAGAAAGCCGGCGACGTGGTGCGGCGTGTGGCCGGCGGCCTCCAGGCTGCGGGCCAGCTCGGCCAGTTCGGCGGCCACCTCGCGCGTGACGCGGGCGCTGGCGCGGCTGGGGTCCAGGCTCAGCGGGTCGGTCCACAGGGCTTTCAGGCGCGCGCAAATGGCGGGGTCGGCCAGCTGCTCCAGCCGGATGCGGTGACTGCGCGGGTCGGGGAACGGGGTGTAGGTGGCGCCACTGCGGGTGAACTCGGCGTACAGCTCGATGACGTGGCCCACGTCCACCACCACCACGAAGGGCGGGCGGCCTTCGGCGGCCGGCAAGGCGCGGGCGTAGTTCTCGGCCTGCTGCCGGGCCTTGAGCAGGGATTCGTCGAAGCGCCGGCTGCCGGCGGCGGCCTGGGCCTCACCGCCCTTGAGCTTCTTGCTCTCCCAGACGAAGTGGCCGCGCAGGTAGCAGTCGATGCGCCCGGCACTGGTGCTGCCGTCACCGTGGGTGAAGGTGATGGGGCGCTCGAACTGGTAGTGCGCCTCGTGGCGCGGCGGCTCCACGCCGAGCAGCGCGCACAGCTCGATCACGAAGCTCTGCGCGGTGGACAGCTCGCTGGCGGTGACGCCGCGCCAGCGCGCGATGAAGGCGGCGGCGGCCGCGTGGCCGGCATCGGCCGTGCCCGGGGTGTGGTCGGTGTCGGCTCCCATGCGGCGCATCATAGCGGGCGGGGGTTTTGGAGGCTCAGATAACTCTCTTTTTCGTAGCGGATTGCGGCCATTTGGCGCCGGGGAAAGCTTGTTTTGGCTTCAAATCATGGGCCCGAAAGGCACCCCGGGCCCATCGAAGCGCATGGGGCCGTGGGAGTGGCCATACTTGACACAAATCAAGCCCACAAAAATGGGTGACGTGTTGCGCCGCACCAATGTCTAGACTGCGGTTCCCATGACCTTGTCCGCCTCGCCCTCCCCCGCTGCGCCCGTTTCCACCGCCGTTGCCGCCGCGCCGCCGCGCCCCTGGCTGGCGCGGCTACATCCGTCGCTGTTCGGCATGGCGCTGGGTCTGCTGGGCCTGGCCGGGGCCTGGCTGCGGCTGGGGCGCGCGGGGCTGGCGGGCGCGCAGGCGGTGGGCGACACCCTGCTGGAGGGCGCGCTGGCGCTGCTGGCGCTGATGCTGGTGCTGTGGATCGCCAAGCTGCTGCGCCACGGCGACGTGCTGCGGCAGGAATGGCGCCACCCGGTGCAGGGCGCGCTGCTGGCGCTGATGCCGGTGGCCACGATGATGGCGGCGGCACTGGTGGCCGCGCGCTGGCCGGACCTGAAGCCGGCCATGGTGCCGGTGGCCGCGCTGGTGCTGATCGGGCAGGCGGTGATGGCCTGGCACGTGGTGGCCGACCTGTCCACCGGCAAGACACCGCCCGAGTGGGTGACGCCAGCGCTGTACCTGCCCACGGTGCCGGGTGGTTTTGTCGGCGCGATGGCGCTGGAGGCGCTGGGCCTGCACGGCTGGGCGTCGCTGCTGATGGGCATGGGCCTGGGCGCCTGGGCGCTGCTGGAGATGCGCATCCTGAACCGCCTGTTCGCGGGCCCGCTCCCACCCGCGCTGCGGCCCACGCTGGGCATCGAGATGGCGCCGGCTGCGGTCGGATCGCTGGCGGTGTGCACACTGTGGCCGACCCTGCCCGCCGACGCCCTGATGGTGATGCTGGGCCTGGCCAGTGGCCCGGTGCTGGCGGTACTGACTCGCTGGCGCTACTGGAGCGAGGTGCAGTTCAACGTGGGCTTCTGGTCGTTCTCGTTCCCGCTGGCGGCCTTCGCATCCACCACGGTCGAGGCGGTGCGCCGTGGTGACTGGCCCCTGTGGGTGGCCACACTGGCCGTGGCCCTGGCCAGTGCGGTGATCGCCTACCTGCTGGCCCGAACGCTGTTGCTGCTGGTGCGCGGGCGACTGCTGCCGCCGGTGTGAGCGACGCGGTGGCGGGGCCGTGGGGCGTACCGCCGGCCGAAGCCCTCAGCCGTCGTGCTCCACAAACCGTTCGAAGGTCAGTTTAAGCTCGTGCATCCAGCGCTGTTTGTCGGCGTCGGGCGCGAAGCTGGCTTCGATGCTGTTGCGCGCCAAGGCCCAGGCGTGCTGGGTGGTCAGGTGCAGTGCGGCGAAGGTCTGCAGAAAGTTGTCGTTGAGGTAGCCGCCGAAGTACGCCGGGTCGTCGGAGTTGATGGTGGCGCACAGGCCGGCGTCGAGCAGGGTGCGCAGGTTGTGGTCCTTCAGGTCAGGGAAGACGCACAGCTTCTGGTTGGACAGCGGGCAGACGGTCAACGGGGTGCGCTCCTGCGCCAGGCGCGCCATCAGGGCGGGGTCCTTGGCGCTTTGCACGCCGTGGTCGATGCGCTGGACCTTGAGCACATCGAGCGCGCTCCAGATGTACGCGGGCGGGCCCTCCTCGCCCGCGTGGGCCACCACATGCAGGCCCAGCTCGCGGGCGCGGGCGAAGACGCGGGCAAATTTCTCAGGCGGATGGCCGACCTCGCTGGAATCGAGCCCGACGCCAATGAAGCGGTCGCGCCAGGGCAGCGCCTGCTCCAGCGTGGCCAGGGCCTCGTCCTCGCTCAGGTGACGAAGGAAACACAGGATCAGGTCGGCGCTGATGCCCAGCCGGGTGCCGGCGTCCACGCAGGCGCGGTGCAGGCCGTTGATCACCACCTCCATCGGCACGCCGCGCGCGGTGTGGGTCTGCGGGTCGAAGAACAGCTCGGCGCGCACCACGTGGTCGGCCTGGGCCTTTTCGAAGTAGGCCCAGGCCATGTCGTAGAAGTCCTGCTCCTTCAGCAGCACGCTGGCGCCGGCGTAGTAGATGTCGAGAAAGCTCTGCAGGTCGGTGAAGGCGTAGGCCGCGCGCAACGCGTCCACGCTGGCATAGGGCAAGGTGACACCGTTCCGCTGGGCCAGCGCGAAGATCATCTCCGGCTCCAGCGACCCTTCGATGTGGATGTGCAGCTCGGCCTTGGGCATGGCGCGCAGCAACTCGGGCAGGCGGTTGGGCGCGACGGGATGGACTTTGAACATGATGGACTCTTGGAAAACTCCCAGCTTCCCTTAGGAACTCGGCAAAATGGGATTCAGACTTCGCCGTCTAATTGCATTCGCTCAGCGTACTCGAAACGGTCGTGCCAGATCTTTGCACCCAGATCTACTACCTGTTCCGAAACCTTCGTTGTCAAGACCACTACGCAAAGATAGGACTAATTTCTCAGTCTGGCGTTTTCAGTTGACTGCCATCCGCAAACACAATGGCGCTGGGCACGAACTTTGTCTTGTACTTGCCCTCTTCAAGATTCCAGACAGCCTTGTGCTCAGAGATGAACTGGTTGTAGTCGCGTCCGCCTTCCCAAGTTACCTCACCCCCAGGCTTAATTTTTTCTGCCATACGGAACGTTACAGAACCAACCTTCTTGTCAAAAATATCTATGAACTCCATCTCTCCCGAAACACCAGCAATCTCTTTCTCAGATTTGTTCTTGATACCAAATTTGAAAAGCTGAACTTCCGAGTAGCGCCCCAACTCGTAGTTCTTCGGCAACTCATGCTTTGCAATCAAGGCTACAGTTACAGCGTTTTCAATGTCCTCGCGGGCTTTCTGCTGCTCCTTCAGCATTCTTTCTTTAAGTGCCTTAGCTTCCGCCTCCTTGACTACTTGATCCGCCAGCCACTTTTTCTGTGACTCCAGAGCAGCACCGAGCGTTGTTCCAATTGGAATGCCTTCCTTGCCAAACAATTCGCCCATCTTGGCGCGCATCAAGTAACCAGTGGCCAGCTTCTTGTCCTCCTCGCTGAGCTTGGTGATGGCCGGCGCAAGTTCGGAGTCCCACTTGCTCATATCCGACGGAATGATGGTGTCCGTCGGCTTGGAGCAGGCAAGCAATACTCCTGTCGCGAACAACAGCACCAAAAGTCGTTTGTGTTTCAAGTCAATCTCCAAGAATCAATACGCCGCCATTACTCTACTTACTTCTTCTCGTTCGAAGGCACCTTTCCTTCTACACCTTTGACGTAAAACATAATCTCACCTAGGAACTTGTCATCCGCCACGTCGTCCTTGGCCAGCATTACCTTGCCGTCCTGGCCGACGATCGGGCCCTTCCAGATCACGAAGCTGCCGTCCTTCAGGCCGGCCTTGACCTCGTCGAGCTTCTTCTTGGCATCTTCGGGCACGTCGGCGGCCACCGACACCAGGTCGATGGCGCCTTCCTTCACCCCCCACCAGGCCTTGCCGGTGGCCCACTTGCCGTTCAGCGCGTCCCCCACGGCCTTGATGTAGTACGGGCCCCAGTTGATGACGGCCGAGCCGATGTGGGCCTTGGGGCCGTAGGCGGTCATGTCGCTGTCCCAGCCGAAGGCGCGCTTGCCCATCTTCTCGGCGGTCTGCAGCACGGCCGAGGAGTCGGTGTTCTGCATCAGCACGTCGGCGCCGCCGTTGATCAGGGCGGTGGCGGCTTCGGTTTCCTTGGGCGGATTGAACCACTCGTTCACCCACACCACCTTGGTCTTGACCTTGGGGTTGACCGACTGCGCGCCGAGCGTGAAGCTGTTGATGTTGCGGATCACCTCGGGAATCGCCATCGATCCGACCACGCCGAGCGTGTTGGTCTTGGTCATCTTGCCCGCCAGCACGCCGGCCATGTAGGCGCCTTCATAGGTGCGGCTGTCGTAGGTGCGCAGGTTGTCGGCGGTCTTGTAGCCGGTGGCGTGCTCGAACTTCACGTCCTTGCTGTCGGCGGCGACCTTGAGCATGGGTTCCATGTAGCCGAAGGTGGTGCCGAAGATCAGCTTGTTGCCCTGGCCGACCATGTCGCGGATCACGCGCTCGGCGTCGGCGGACTCGGGCACCTTCTCGACGAAGCTGGTGACGACCTTGTCACCGAATTCCTTCTCCACCGCCTTGCGGCCGTTGTCGTGCGCGTAGGTCCAGCCGCCGTCGCCCACCGGGCCGACATAGGCGAAGGCGACTTTGAGCGGCTCCGGCTTGGCCGGCGCGGGCGCCGAGGCCACGGGCTTGGGCGCCTCGGCCGGCTTGGCTTCTTCTTTCTTGCCGCAACCGGCGAGGGCCGCGGCGGCGACGGCCGTGAAGGCCACCGCCTTGAGCATGGAGCGCTTGTGAAGATCGGTCATGGGAGTTCCTGAAAAGTCAAGGTTGAAAAAATGGCCATTATGAGCCGGGGAAGAACGGTTTGCCCAGCGAGGCGGGCATGTTGACCCGGATCCACGTGGGATTGCGCGAGATCAGCGCCAGCACCACGATGGTGGCCAGGTAGGGCAGCATGGTCAGGAACTGGCTCGGCACCTCCACCCCCTGGCCCTGCAGGTGGAACTGCAGCATGGTCACACCGCCGAACAGGTAGGCGCCCAGCAGCACGCGCGCCGGGCGCCAGGTGGCGAAGGTGGTCAGCGCCAGCGCGATCCAGCCTTTGCCGGCCACCATGCCTTCCACCCACAGCGGGGTGTAGATGACCGAGATGTACGCGCCCGCCAGGCCGCAGAGCGCGCCACCGGCCATCACCGCCGCGAGCCGGATCCGGCGCACCGGGTAGCCGATCGCATGGGCCGACTCGGGCGACTCGCCCACCGCGCGCAGCACCAGCCCGGCGCGTGAGCGGTACAGGAACCAGATCAGCCCCGCCGCCAGCGCGATCGCCCCGTAGACCAGCGGGTGGTGGCGAAACAGCGCCGGCCCGAGCAGGGGCACGTCGCCGAGCACCGGCAACGAGAACTGCGGACGCTCCGGCAGCTTCTCCTGTACGTACTTGATGCCGGCAAAAGCCGAAAAACCGAGACCGAACAGGCTCAGCGCCAGGCCGGTGGCGTACTGGTTGGTGTTGAGCCAGATCACCAGCACGCCGAACGCGGCAGCCAGTACCGCGCCCGCCGCGATGCCGGCGGCGAAACCGGCCCAGTCGTTGCCGGTGTGGACCACCGCGGCGAATCCGGCGATCGCGGCGCACAGCATCATGCCCTCGGCGCCCAGGTTGACGATGCCGGCTTTCTCATTGATCAGCAGGCCGAGCGCGGCGATGGCCAGAACGGTGCCCGCGTTCAGCGTGGCGGCCACCAGCAGTGCATAGGATTCCATCAGCGGCCCCCTTTCTGCCACCGCACGCGGTAGGCGATCAGCGTGTCACAGGCCAGCAGCGCGAACAGCAGCAGGCCCTGGAACACCCCGGTGATCGATTTGGGCAGGCCCAGGCGTGACTGCGCCAGTTCGCCGCCGATGTAGAACATGCTCATCAGGATGGCCGAAAACACCATGCCCACCGGGTGCAGGCGGCCCACGAACGCCACGATGATGGCCGCGAAGCCGTAGCCCGCGGGCACGTAGGGCGTGAGCTGGCCGATCGGGCCGGCCACCTCCAGCGCGCCGGCCAGGCCGGCGGCGCCGCCGGACACCAGCAGCGCGAGCCACAGGGCCTTGCGCGATGAAAACCCCGCGTAGCGCGCCGCCGCCGGTGCCAGGCCGCCGACCTGCTGCGCAAACCCCGCCCGGGTGCGAAACAGGTAGATCCACAGCGCCGCCGAGCCCATCAAGGCCAGCACCAGCCCCCAGTTCACCCGGGAGCCCTGCATGAGCCGGGGAATCTGCGTGACCGACTCGAAGGTCCTGGACTGCGGGAAGTTGTAGCCGCCGGGGTCCTTCCAGGGTCCGTAGACCAGGTAGTTGAGCAGCTGGATGGCGACGTAGACCAGCATCAGGCTCACCAGGATTTCATTGGCGTTGAAACGGTCGCGCAACAGCGCGGTGATGGCCGCCCAGGCCATGCCGCCCAGCACACCGGCCAGCAGGATGGCCGGAACGATCCAGGCGCCGGTGCCCTTGTCGGCCAGCAGGGCCACGCCGCCACCGGCCAACGCGCCCAGCACGAACTGGCCCTCGGCGCCGATGTTCCACACGTTGGAGCGGAAACACACCGCCAGGCCCAGCGCGATCACGAGCAAAGGCGTCGCCTTGACCATCAGCTCGCCCAGCGCGTACGGCGTCCTGACCGGCTCCCAGAAGAACACGAGCAGGCCCTTGAGCGGGTCCTTGCCGAGCAGCGTGAACAGGGCCAGCCCGATCAGCACCGTGATCAGCAGCGCGAGCACGGGCGAGCCGTAGCTCCAGAAGGCCGAGGCCTGCGGCCGGGGTTCAAGCCGGATCATGGGCGGCCTCCCTGCGGTTCTGTTCGACAGCGGCCAGGTGTGCCTGCACCTCGGCGCTCCACAAGCCGCTCATCCACTCGCCGATCCGGCTCACGGTGGCGTCGGCGCGGTCGAGCGAGGGCGACAGCCGTCCGTGCGCCATCACGTGCAGGCGGTCGCTGATCTCGAACAGCTCGTCGAGCTCCTCGCTGAACACCAGCACGGCGCAGCCCGCGTCGCGCAGGGCCAGGATGGCACCACGAATCTGCGCCGCCGCACCGACGTCCACGCCCCAGGTCGGCTGCGAGACGATCAGCAGCCTGGGGTTGGCGTCGATCTCGCGCCCGACGATGAATTTCTGCAGATTGCCGCCCGAGAGCGAGCGCGCCGAGGCATCCGGTCCGTTGGCCTTGACGTTGAAGCGCCCGATCAACGCCTGCGCGTGGCGCCTGAGCTCGGCCTGGCGGATCCAGCCCCCCGCGCCGACCGCGTTGTCGCGGGTCAGCAGCAGGTTGTGCGCCAGGCTGAGCGAGGGCACCGCGCCGCGCCCCAGCCGCTCCTCCGGCACGAAGTGCAGGCCCAGCGCCCGCCGCGGGCGCGGGCCCAGCCGGCCCACCGCGCGCCCGGCCAGGTTCACCATCGCCGGCTCGGCGCGGGTGTCTTCCCCCGACAGCGCGTAAAGCATTTCCTTTTGCCCGTTGCCGGAAACGCCCGCGATGCCGACCACCTCGCCGGCGCGGACGTTCAGGTCGATGTGGTGCAGGTCGACACCAAAGTGGTCGTCGCGCGGCAACGACAGGTTGCGGACCTCCAGCACCACGTCGCCGGTGCGCGGCGCGTGGCGCTCCAGCGCGGGCGGCTCGGCGCCGATCATCAGGCGGCTCAGGCTGGCGTTGGATTCCTGGCGTGGATCGGTCACCCCCGTGACCTTGCCACCGCGCAGCACGGTGCAGGCGGTGCAGAGCTCGCGGATCTCGTGCAGCTTGTGGCTGATGTAGAGGATGCTGCAGCCCTCGGAGGCCAGCTGCTTCAGCACCACGAACAGCTTGTCGACCGCCTGCGGCGTGAGCACCGAGGTGGGTTCGTCCAGGATCAGCAGGCGCGGGTCGGTGAGCAACGCGCGGATGATCTCGACCCGCTGCATCTCGCCCACGCTGAGGGTGTGCACCGGGCGCACCGGATCGAGGTCGAGCCCGTATTCGGCCGCCTTGGTGCTGATGCGACGGCTCACCTCGGCCAGGCTCAGGTGCTTGTCCAGCCCCAGCCAGACGTTCTCGGCCACGGTCAGCGTGTCGAACAGGCTGAAATGCTGGAACACCATGCTGATGCCCAGCGCGCGCGCTTCCTGCGGGTTGCGGATCTGCACCTCGCGGCTGTCGAAACGCACCTGCCCCTCGTCGGGCTTGACGCTGCCGTAGATGATCTTCATCAGCGTGGACTTGCCGGCGCCGTTCTCGCCCAGTACCGCATGGGTTTCGCCGGCGCGCACGGTCAGGCTCACGTCGCTGTTGGCCACGACGCCCGGGTAGCGTTTGGTGATGCCGCTGAGCTGCAGGCGAAGCTCATCCATGGGCGAATTCCCCGATTTTTCCGGTCATAGGATCAGTTTCCCAGCGTGAAACGGTCATTAAATGCTATTCTTTTTGAAGTGACGCGGCCACCGACTTGACCCGCTCTCGCAACCAGCGCCCGGCGCTGGAGTGGTGGGTGCGTTCATGCCACAGCTGGTAGTACAGCAGCCGCGGAAACGGGACCGGGCACGGCAGGATTTTCACCGGCAACCGGTCCGTGAAACGCTCGCAGTACTGGCGGCCCGTGGTCAGCACCAGCAAGCTTGATGCCACCATGCTCGGGATCAGCCCGAAATGCGGGCAGCGCGCCGTGATGTTGCGCTGCAGGCCCAGCGAATCGAGGTGTTCGTCGATCACACCGCGCGCACCGGGGTGGGTGGGCGTGGGCGCGATGTGCTCGGCCGCCAGCCAGCTCGCCGCGTCCCAGCCACCCTGGCTGGCGCGACGCACCGCGGGGTGGTCATGGGCCACCAAGCAGACCACCTCGTCGCCGAACAGGCGGCCCAGGTGCAGGTCTTCGGGCGGCTTGAGCCAGTTTCCGATCACCACGTCCATGTCGCCCTGGGCCAGGCGGGTTCGGTAGTCGCTCTCGGCCGACAGCGGGAGGATCTCGATGACGCAGTGCGGCGCCTGCTGCTTGATCTGCGCCACCAGCCGCGGCAGGAACAGCGGATCGAGGAAGTCGCTGGCCGCGATGCGGAAGGTCTGGCGCGTGCTGCCGGGCTCGAAGCTGCGCGCGTCGGAGAACATCGACTCGGCGGCACGGAGAATGCTTGCGCTGGGCGCGAGCATGCGCAATCCGGCATCGGTAGGCACCATGCCGGCGCCTGAACGCACCAGAAGGGGGTCCCCGGCCAATTCCCGCAATTTCTTGAGCGAAGCACTCACCGCCGGCTGGTACATGCCCAGTCGGATGGCGGCTTTCGATACGCTGCGTTCGGTCAACACGGTATGCAGGACCCTGATGAGATGAAGGTCTATCTTGTCGAAAAGGGCCTGGTCTCTCATACCGTTGCGAACATTCGTCTCATATGCGGGCCCTTATGGCGCGTGTCCGGAGATCGCTCTACCCTCGCGCACAAGGAACTTTGACACCATGACCAACCCGACCATCCGGTTCATCCGCCGCGGCCAGATCGTGACGCTGGCCAATGTACCACCCAGCCGCACCCTGCTGGAAGTCCTGCGCGAGGACCTCGGCAGCACCGGCACCAAGGAGGGCTGCGGCGAAGGCGATTGCGGGGCCTGCACCGTGGTGCTCGGCGAGGCCGTGGACGGCCGCATCGTCTACCGCGCGATCAACGCCTGCATCCGGCTCGCGCATTCGATCGACGGGCTGGCCCTGTGGACCGCCGAGGACCTGGCCGCCGACCCGCTGATCCGCACCGCCGCCGGCTCCGAGGCAGCCGGTTTGCACCCGGTGCAGGAGGCGCTGGTGCAGTGCCACGGTTCGCAGTGCGGCTTCTGCACACCTGGTTTTGCCATGAGCCTGTTCGGCCTTTATCAAAGCCAGATGCCCGGCACTCCGGTCACCCGCGACGACGCGGCAACGGCCCTGTCCGGCAACCTGTGCCGATGCACCGGCTACCGCCCCATCCTGGACGCCGCGGAAACGATGGCGGACTACCCCATCCGGGCGGTGAACGAGGCCGAACTGCTCCTGAAATTGAAGCAGCTCGTGGCCATTCCACGATGGGATGCTGCCAATTCGACCAAGAAAAACGCGTACCTGACGCCCCGGGACCTGCCGGAACTGCTGGCGTTGCGCCGCGCACACCCTGATGCGCAGATCGTGGCCGGCTGCACCGATGTGGGGCTGTGGGTCACCAAGCAGCACCGCGACTTTGCGCAGGTGCTCGATCTCACCCGCGTGGCGGAACTGCGCCGCGTGGAGCGCTACCCGCACCACATCGCCATCGGCGCCGCCGTCACGCTGACCGACGCCTTTGATGCGCTGGTGGCGAACCGGCCGCAGTTGCTGGGCTTCACCCGGCGCTTTGCCGGTCTGCCGGTGCGCAACTCGGGCACGCTGGGCGGCAACGTGGCCAACGGCTCGCCGATCGGCGATTCGATGCCGCTGCTGATTGCGCTGGGCGCCAACGTGGTGCTGATGAGTCAGCGCCGGGGCAAGACCGTCTCGCGCGAATTGCGGCTCGAAGACCTGTACACCGGCTACCGCCAGAACGTGATGGCGAAGGACGAGGTGCTCGCCTGGATCAAGGTGCCATTGCCCCAGGAAGGCGAGTTCCTGCGCGCCTACAAGATCTCCAAGCGCTTCGAAGACGACATCTCGGCCGTCTGCCTGGCCATCTGCCTGCACCTCGACGACGGGCGCATCCGACGGGCCTCCATCGGCGCCGGCGGTGTGGCAGCCACCCCGGCGAGGGCGCGACGGACCGAGGCAAGCCTCGCCGGTCAGGCCGTGGACCGCGCGACCTTCGAGCAGGGGGCCCAGGTGCTCCAGTCGGAGTTCGAACCCATCTCGGACATGCGCGCCTCGGCTGTTTACCGCCGCGAGCTGCTGGGCAACCTGGTGCGGCGCTTCGCGCTGGAGGTCCAGGGCGAGGCCAACGTCTCGATCGACACGCTGGCGCTGGAGGTCCGGCCATGAACGCATCCCCATCCCGCGCCGCCGCGCCATCCGCGCCCGCCTGCGGCAGCTCGCGCCCGCACGAAAGCGCCGCCGCGCAGGTGGCCGGCGCCGCCACCTATGTGGACGACATCGCCGAGGTGCGCGGCACGCTGCACGCCGCGCCCATCCTCTCGCCGGTGGCCCACGGGCGCCTCAAAGGGGTTGATGCAGCCCCCGCGCTGACCCTGCCCGGCGTGCGCGGCGTGGTGCTGGCCCAGGACATCCCTGGCGACCCGATCCTGGCCGCCTTCGCCCACGACGAGCCCATCTTTGCGATCGACACGGTCGAACATGTCGGCCGCGTGATCGGCCTGGTGGTGGCCGACACCGTGATGCAGGCGCGCAAGGCCGCCCGCGCGGTGCGCCTCGACATCGAACCCCTGCCGGCCGTGCTGGATGTGCGCGAGGCACTGGCGGCGCAGAGCTTTGTGCTGCCGCCGGTGCGCGTGCGCCGGGGCGACGCGCAGGCTGGGTTGGAGCGGGCCGCGCACCGGCTGAGCGGCCAGTTCGAGGTCGGCGGCCAGGAGCATTTCTACCTGGAGGGCCAGATCGCCTACGTGCTGCCCCAGGAACAGAACCAGTGGGTGGTGTATTCCAGCTCCCAGCACCCGGGCGAAGCCCAGCACTGGGTGGCGCACGCGCTGGGCATCGACAACCACCGGGTGCGCGTGGAATGCCGGCGCATGGGCGGCGGCTTCGGAGGCAAGGAGACGCAATCCGGCCACCTCGCGGTGTGGGCAGCCGTCGCGGCGAACAAGTTCAAGTGCCCGGTCAAGCTGCGGCTGGACCGCGACGACGACTTCATGATCACCGGCAAGCGCCACCCGTTCGCCTACGACTACACCGTGGGCTTCGACGACGGCGGCCTGATCACCGGGCTGCAGCTCACCATGCTGGCCAATTGCGGCTTCAGTGCCGACCTCTCCGGGCCGGTGGCCGACCGGGCGGTGTTTCACACGGACAACGCCTATTTCCTCAGCGACGTGGACATCACCTCCTACCGCTGCAAGACCAACACCCAGAGCCACACCGCGTTTCGCGGTTTCGGCGGGCCGCAAGGGGTGATCGCGATCGAAACCCTGCTCGGCGACATTGCGCGCCACCTGGGCCTGGACCCGCTGGCGGTGCGCCGGCGCAACCTGTACGGCGTCACCGAACGCAACGTGACGCATTACCAGATGCCGGTGGAGGACAACATCCTGCAACCGCTGCTTGCGCAGCTGGAGCAGACGGCCTCCTACCAGGCCCGGCGCGCACAGATCGCGGCGTGGAATGCGAACAGTCCGGTGCTCAAGCGCGGCCTGGCGATCACGCCGGTGAAGTTCGGCATCAGCTTCACCGCCACGCTGTTCAACCAGGCCGGCGCGCTGGTGCATGTCTACACCGATGGCAGCGTGATGGTGAACCACGGCGGCACCGAAATGGGCCAAGGCCTGCACACCAAGGTGGCGCAGATCGTGGCCGACGAGCTGGGCGTGCCGTTCGAGCGTGTGCTGGTCACGGCCAGTGACACCGCGCGCGTACCCAACGCCAGCGCCACGGCCGCGTCCAGCGGCACCGACCTCAATGGCCGCGCCGCCCAATTCGCCGCCCGCAACGTGCGCGACAACCTGGCCGCCTTCGCGGCCGGCCTCGATGGCTGCGGCGCCGGTGCGATCCGATTTGCCGGCGGCCAGGTGATCTCGCCGAAAAGCACGCGCCCCTTCGAGGAGCTGGTGCAGGCCGCCTACGCCAACCGCATCCAGCTCTGGAGCGACGGCTTCTACCGCACGCCCAAGATCCACTACGACAAGACCACGCTGACCGGCCGGCCGTTCTACTACTTCGCCTACGGTGCGGCCTGCACCGAAGTGGTGATCGACACGCTGACCGGCGAGAGCCGCGTGCTGGCCGCGGACATCCTGCACGACGTGGGTACCAGTCTGAACCCGGCGCTGGACATCGGCCAGATCGAGGGCGCCTTCGTGCAAGGCATGGGCTGGCTCACCACCGAGGAACTGGTGTGGGACGGCAAAGGCCGGCTGGCCACGCACGCACCCAGCACCTACAAGATTCCGACCGCCGGCGACGTGCCGCCACGCTTCCGGGTCACCCTCTGGCCGGAGCCGAACCGCGAGGACAACGTCTTTGGCAGCAAGGCTGTCGGCGAGCCGCCCTTCATGCTGGGCATCAGCGTGTGGGAAGCGATCCGTGACGCGGTGGCGGCAGCCCGCGGCGGCGGCCCGGTGCACCTGGACGCGCCAGCCACGGCGGAACGGGTACTGGGGGCCGTTAAAGCCGTGTGAGCGGGCGGGTCAGCGCCTGGCCGCGCGCCGTGACACCCGGCCTCGCAGCCGCTGGCGGGCACCGGCTCGATCAGCCGGACGCCGGCCCCTGCAGCTCCAGCACGATGTCCCGCGTGTCCTCCTCGGGTTGCGCCAGCGCGTCGCGGAAGCCGAACGAGTAGGCGAGCTCCAGCATGCGCTGGTTCTCCCGCAACACCGTCGCCACCAGTTGCTGCGTGCCGTTGGCGCGCTGGTAGTCGATCAGTTTCCCCAGCAGGATGCGCCCCAGGCCGGTGCCCTTGAGCGACGAACGCACGATGATGCCGAACTCGGCGCTGCGGTTGTCCGGGTCGGCCAGCGCCCGCGCCACGCCCAGGGTCTGCGGCGCGCCATCGGGACCGGGCGCCACCGCGATGAACGCCATCTCGCGGGTGTAGTCGATCTGGGTCAGCCGCGCCAGTTCGCTGCGCTCCATGCGCCTTCGGCTGTAGAACAGGCGCATGCGGATGTCCTCGGGATCGAGGCTCGCCAGGAATTCGACGTGGCGCAGCTCGTCCTCCGGCCGGATCGGGCGCAGCTCCAGCGGAACGCCCTGCCAGGATCGGATTTCGGCCAGCTCGGTCGGATAGGGCCGGATCGCGAAATTGGCCGCACCGGCGGGCCGGTCGGCTGACAGGCGGATGCGGGCGTCCAGCGCCAGCACCCCCTGGTGGTTGACGATCAGCGGGTTGATGTCGAGCTCGGCCAGCTCGGGCACATCGGCCAGCAGTTGCGCCACGGCCAGCAGGGTTGCCACCACGGCGTCCAGGTCGGCCGCCGGCGTGTCACGCCAGCCTTTGAGCAGCCGCGCCACCCGGGTACGCTCCACCATGGCCCGTGCCAGGGGAGCGTTCAGTGGCGGCAAGGCCACCGCGCGATCGGCCAGCACCTCGACGGCGGTGCCACCCTGGCCAAACAGCAGGATGGGTCCGAAGACGCGGTCGACCGTCGCGCCGACGATCAGTTCCTGCGCATGGTCGCGCCGCGCCATCGCCTGCACCGTGAAGCCTTCGATGCGGGCCGCGGGCTGATGCCGCCGAACGCGCGCCAGCATCGCCCGGGCCGCTTCGCGAACCTCGTCGGCGGTGTCCAGGCCCAGCGCGACGCCGCCGACATCGGTCTTGTGCGTCAGGTCGGGTGAGAGAATCTTCAGGGCCACCGGATAGCCGATCGCGCCCGCCACCTTGGCCGCGGCGGCCGCTTCGGCTGGCACCACCCGCGTGGCCACCACCGGGATGCCATACGCCGCGAGCACCGCCTTGGCCTCGGCCTCGTTCAGCATCTCGCGGCCATCCGACAGGGCCTCGCGCACGATCGCCTGCACCGCCGGCAGGTCGGGCGCGGTCGGTGCCTGGCCACCGACGCCGAGCATCGGCGGCGCCTCGATGAGTTCGGCCTGGTTGCGGTGGTAGCTGACCAGCATCGAGAACGCACGCACGGCCTCTTCCGGGGTCGGGTAATCGGCGATGCCTGATTTCTTGAAGATCTGGCGCGCCTGCTCCACGTCGTGCCCCCCCATCCAGCAGCCCATGAGGCGCCCCTGCGCGGCCTGCGGCAGCGTGGCCAGCGCCTGCGCGATCTCGGCGCTGGGCACGATCGCGGTCGGGGCGTGAATCAGCAGCACGGCGCCGGCGGCGGGGTCGCGAAACAGGATCTGCACGGCGTCGACATAGCGCTGCACCGGCGCGTCGCCGATGATGTCCACCGGGTTGCCATGAGACCAGTTGGCCGGCAACACCCCGTCGAGCTGGGCCACGGTGCTGGCGCCGAGCCGGGCCAGGGGTACGTGCACCTGCGCGGCGGCGTCAGCGGCCATGACGCCGGCACCGCCGCCGTTGGTCAGCACGGTGAGCGCCGTGCTCTGGTTGGTGCGAAAACGTGCCAGCGTCTCCGCGGCGAGAAACAGTTCCTGCAGGCTGTTCACCCGCAGCATGCCGGCGCGCGCGATGGCGGCCTCAAACACCGCGTCGGAACCCGCCAGCGCACCGGTGTGCGAGGCGGCCGCCCGCTGGCCCTGCGCCGATCGACCGCTCTTGATGACGATGACCGGCTTGTTGCGCGCCGCAGCCCGCGCGGCCGACATGAACTTGCGTGGCGACTCGATCGATTCGATGTAGAGCAGGATCGCGCGCGTCGCGGGGTCGGTGGCCAGGTAATCGAGCATGTCGCCGAAGTCCACGTCGGCGTGCTCGCCCAGCGAGACGAAATGCGAGAACCCGATGCCCTGCGCATCGGCCCAGTCCAGCATCGCGGTCAGCAGCGCGCCCGACTGCGACACAAAGGCCAGCTGGCCCGGCCGGGCGTCAATGTGCGCAAAACTCGCGTTCAACCCGACGTGGGGGGCCAACAAGCCGATGCAGTTGGGCCCGAGAATCCGCAGCACATGCGGGCGCGCGGCCGCCAGCATGGCCTGCTTGTGCTCGGGTGTCAGGCCAGCGCTCAGCACCACGGCGGCCCGGGTGCCCCGCGCGGCCAATTCGGCCACCAGGCCGGCGATGGTGTGCGGTGGCGTGCAGATCACCGCCAGTTCGGGAATGCCCGGCAGATCGGCCACGCGGGCGTAACAGGGCCGGCCATCGAGCGCCGCGTGCTTCGGATTGACCGCGACCAGCGGCCCCCTGAACCCGCCCCGCGTCAGGTTGCGCCAGACCGTGGCGCCCACGCTGGCAGGCCGGTCGGACGCGCCGATCACCGCCACCGAGGCGGGGTCGAACAGGGAATCGAGGTTGCGGACGCTCATCGGTAGGGAACCAGTCTGAAAAAGGGCTGAACCTGAGCATATACCCGCTTCATGACACGCCCGTCCGGCCGGCTTGCACCATGGGAGAATGGCCGCCATGCACGACGTGGACATCGCCATCATCGGCGGCGGCATTGCCGGCGCCTCCCTGGCCTGGCGGCTCGGCGCCCAGCAGCGCGTGGTTCTGATCGAGCGCGAAAGCCAATGCGGCTACCACACCACCGGGCGCTCGGCCGCGCTGTACATGGAAAGCTACGGTCCGCCGGGCGTGCGCGCCCTCACCCGCGCCAGCCGCGCCTTCTTCGAATCCCCGCCCGACGGCTTTTCGGACCTGCCCTTGCTGGGCCCACGCGGTGTGCTGCACCTGGCATTCGAAGGGCAGCAAGCCGAGCTGGAACAGGCCCGCACCGAGCTCGCACCCGGCTGCCCACGCCTGCAGGTGCTCGATGCAGCCGGCGCCGTGGCGCTGGCGCCCTGCCTGCGCGCCGACCGCGTGATCGGCGCCCTGCTCGACCCCGACGCGCAGGACATGGACGTGGACGCGATCCACCAGGGCTTTCTGCGCGGGTTCCGCCGCGCCGGCGGCAAGCTGCGCACCGGCAGCGGCGTCGCCGGCGCCGAACGCCTGGCTGACGGCTGGCGACTGACGCTGGACGACGGATCGCAGCTCACGGCAACCACGGTGGTCAACGCGGCCGGTGCCTGGGCCGATGTCTTGGCGCAAGTCTTTGGCGTCGCGCCCATTGGCATCGTGCCCAAGCGCCGCAGCGCCTTCACCTTCGACGCCGGCGCGGGCCACGACAGCAGCGCCTGGCCCGCGCTGGTGGCCATCGACGAGAGCTGGTACATCAAGCCCGGCCACGGGCAGCTGCTGGGATCGCCCGCCAACGCCGATCCGACCACGCCGCACGACGTGGCACCCGAGGAACTGGACATCGCCACCGGCATCTGGCGCATCGAGGAAGCGACCACGCTCACCATCCGCCGGCCGACCAGCACCTGGGCAGGCTTGCGCTCCTTCGTGCCCGACGGAGAACTGGTGATCGGTTTCGACGACGCGGTGCCGGGCTTCTTCTGGCTCGCGGGCCAGGGCGGCTATGGCATCCAGAGCGCGGCCGGCGCCAGCGAACTGGCGGCCGCGCTGCTACTGGGGACAGCGCTACCGGAAACCCTGCAATGCCACGGCGTGGAGCCGGCGGTGTCGTCGCCGACCCGCCTGCGTTGAACGTTGGCGATGGCCAGCCTGAGGGCCGCGCGGTGTTCAGACGCCTGCAAGCGAACGCAGGCCGGTGGGGTCGACGAGGTTGACGATGCGGCCCGAGCCGCTGATCAGGCTTTGCTCGCGCAGGTGGCGCAGCACCCGGGAGAGCGTCTCGGGCGCGATGCCCAGTTGCGCGGCGATCAGGCGCTTGCGCTGGCGCAGCATCACCGCCAACGAACCGGCCTCGCCCGCCGGTTCGGCGTGGCGCAGCAGCCATTCGGCACAACGTGCCTCGGCATCCTTGGCCAGGCGGCTCACCGCCAGCTCGGTCTGCTGCCGATGGGCCTTGGCCACGTCGTGAAGCACCGCCAGCGCCGACGCCGGCAAGCTGTTCAGGCTGGCCTGGAAAGCCGACAGCGGCACCCGCCGAAGGGTGACCGCCGTCTCGGCCACGCCATCGACCGCGCTGGGCAGGCCCAGAACGGCCGCCGTGGCCTCCAGCCAGAACGGGCCTTCGACCACGCCCAGCTGGTGCACCAGCACATCGCCCTCCATCAGACCCAGCGCCACACGACCCGTGTCCACATGCAGCACTTCGCCGATGGCCACCGCGCGTCTCAGCACGGGTGTTCCTGCGGCGAGCGTCTGGACCTCGGCAGAGCGTTCCAATGAGTCAATCGGCAACATAGTGAGCCGACTGTGCCGCGCAAAGCCGGGGCCAGCTTTGACCAAAATCAAACCGGGCACAGATCAAGAGAGTCATTTCTGTCAACAGGGGCATTCCTTGATCTGGGTTCAAAACCGCAGCCCGGGCGCACCGGCCCGTTCGGGCCGATTGCGGGCACCCGGGGCGGCCCATCGGCTATTCTGCTGAATCTCTCCGCCCCGATTGCCGCCGATGCCCACCCTGCTGATCCGCAACGCCGCCTGCGTGGCCACCTTCGACGACGCGCGCCGCGAGCTCGCCGACGCTTCGGTCTTTGTCCGCGACCACCGCATCGAAGCCATCGGCGCGGCGGCCGAGCTTCCGCAGACCGCCGACGAAGTGATCGACGCGCGCGCTCACCTCGTGATGCCGGGGTTGGTGAACACGCACCACCACATGGTCCAGTCCCTGACGCGCGCCATTCCGGGCGTGCAGGACGCCGAGCTGTTTGCCTGGCTGCGCGGCCTGTACCCGATCTGGGCCGGGCTGACACCCGAGATGGTGCGCGTGAGCACGCAGGTGGCGATGGCCGAGCTGCTGCTGTCGGGCTGCACCACCAGCAGCGACCACCTCTACATCTACCCCAACGGTGTGCGGCTGGACGACAGCATCGAGGCCGCGCAGGCGATCGGCATGCGTTTTGTGGCCACCCGCGGCAGCATGAGCGTGGGCCAGAGCCAGGGCGGCCTGCCGCCCGACCGCGTGGTGGAGAACGAAGCCTTCATCCTCAAAGACACCCAGCGCCTGATCGAGACGTACCACGACACCAGCCACGGCGCCATGGTCAACGTGGCGGTGGCGCCGTGCTCGCCGTTCTCGGTCAGCCGCGCGCTGATGCGCGAGTCGGCCGCGCTGGCGCGTGCGCATGGCGTTCGCTTGCATACGCACCTCGCCGAAAACGACCACGACCTCGCCTACAGCCGCGAGAAATTCAACTGCACCCCCACCGAGTACGCGCAGGACCTCGGCTGGCTGGGCGACGACGTCTGGCATGCGCACTGCGTCAAGCTCGACGACGCCGGCATCAGCCTGTTTGCCGCCACGCGCACCGGCGTTGCGCACTGCCCGTGCAGCAACATGCGCCTGGCCAGCGGCATCGCCCCGGTGCGCCGCATGCTGGACGCCGGTGTGCCGGTGGGCCTGGGTGTGGACGGCAGTGCCAGCAACGACGCCGCGCACCTGGTGAACGAGGCGCGCCAGGCCCTGCTGCTGGCCCGCGTGGGCCGCGCGCTCGCACCGCCCGAAACGCGCACCGCGCCCAATGGCGGCCGCCGCACTTTCTTCGGCTGCGACCTGGGCCCGGCCGAGATGACCGCGCGCGACGCGCTGGCGCTGGCCACGCGCGGTGGCGCGCAGGTGCTGGGGCGGCCGGACATCGGCCACCTCGCGCCGGGCCTGTGCGCCGATCTGGCCTTGTTCGACTTGCGCACGCTGGCCTTCGCCGGCGGCGCGGTGCACGACCCGGTGGGCGCGCTGCTGCTGTGCGCCAGCCCGCAGGCCGCGTACACCATCGTCAACGGGCGGGTGGTGGTGCGCGAAGGCCGGCTGACGACCGTGGACCTGGGCCCGCTGGTGGAGCGGCACAACCGGCTGGCCGTGGCGCTGGCGCGTGCTGCAGCCGGCGCGACCTGAGACCCTCGATGCTGCCGCGCCGGGAAGCGGGCTGCCCCGGCACGGGCGTGCGTGCGGCGAACTTGATGATCCACATCAAGCTTCATGCCATGAAATGCTGCACCGCAATACAACAAGGTCTACGATGACGCCGTTGGCCCAACCAGGCCAGCCCGTTCCATCCAGACGCCCACAAGGCGTTGCATTCAAAGGAGCTTGATCATGGACATCCTCTTGCAGATCACCATCATCCTGGTCTGCCTGTTCTACGGCGCGCGCAAAGGCGGTGTCGCCCTCGGCCTGCTGGGCGGCTTCGGCCTCATCATCATGGCCTTCGCATTCGGTCTCCCACCGGGCAAGCCGCCGGTGGACGTGATGCTCACCATCATCGCGGTGGTGGCCGCCAGCGCCACGCTGCAGGCCTCCGGCGGGCTCGAAGTGCTGCTGCTGGGCGCCGAGCGCCTGCTGCGGCGCAACCCGAAATACGTGTCGATCCTGGCGCCGTTCGTGACCTGCCTGCTCACCATGCTGTGCGGCACCGGCCACGTGGTCTACACCATGCTGCCCATCATCTACGACATCGCCATCAAGAACAACATCCGGCCCGAACGCCCGATGGCGGCCGCCTCGGTGGCCAGCCAGATGGGCATTCTGGCCAGCCCGGTCTCGGTGGCCGTGGTGTCGCTGGTCGCGTTCCTGGCCAAGGCGCCGGTGGACGGCCATGTCATCGACTTCATCGCCCTGCTGTCCATCACGATTCCGGCCACCTTGGCCGGCGTACTGGCCATCGGCATCTTCAGCTGGTTCCGCGGCAAGGACCTGGACCAGGACGAGGCCTTCCAGGCCCGCATCGCCGATCCGGAGCAACGCAAGATCGTCTACGGCGAAACCGGTCCGTCCGCCACGCTGCTGGGCAAGACGCTGACCGCCAGCCAGTGGACCGCGATGTGGATCTTCATCGGTGCGATCGTGGTGGTGGCGGTGCTCGGTGCCTTCCCCGCCCTGCGCCCGGTGATGGCCGGCAAACCGATGTCGATGGTGCTCACCATCCAGATGTTCATGCTGATGGCTGGCGCGTTCATCGTCATGTTCACCAAGACCGACCCCGGCACCATCGGCAAGACCGAGGTGTTCCGCGCCGGCATGGTGGCGGTGGTGGCCGTTTTCGGCATCGCCTGGATGGCCGACACGGTGTTCGACGCGCACCTGCCCGAGCTGAAGGCCGCGCTGACCGACCTGGTCAAGACCCAACCCTGGACCTACGCGATCGCGCTGCTGCTGGTGTCCAAGCTGGTCAATTCGCAAGCCGCCGCCATCAGCGCGATGGTGCCGGTGGGGCTGGCCATCGGCGTGCCACCGGGCTACATCGTGGCCTTCGCCGCGGCCTCCTACGGCTACTACATCCTGCCGACCTACCCGAGCGACCTGGCCGCCATCCAGTTCGACCGCTCGGGCACCACGCGCATCGGCAAGTACGTGATCAACCACAGCTTCATCATCCCTGGCCTGATCGGCGTGGGAACCTCGTGCCTGATCGGCTACCTGCTGGTTTCGGCGCGCGGCATGATCTGAACCCGGACGGCTCAGGCGCCGGCCCGCGCCCTTCGGCGGGCACGGTCATGGCCCTAGGGTTTGCCCTCGTTTAAGGTGCCCGCTCAACCACGGCGGGCGCGAAGCCACTATGCTAGCGGCTTTTCCCCCAGCCTTGGAGAGTTCCTTGATTTCCGACCTGATGAGCGATTCGATGCGCGCCACGGGCCTGAGCGCCCTGATGAAAGGCGCCGGCCTGGTAACCCGCTTCATTCCCATTCCGCAGCCGACATTGCTCGTCGGCCCCGGCTCCAGCGGTCGCCTGGGGCAGGCCATTGCGGGCTTCGGCCACAGCAAGATCCTGATCGTCACCGACGCGATCATCTCCAAACTCGGCCTGCTCAAGAACCTGACCGACGCGCTGACCGAAGGCGGCGCCCGCTACGTGGTGTTCGACGAGATCACGCCCGACGCACCCATTCCCCTGATCGAAAAGGCGATCGACTTCTACAAGGAGCACGACTGCGACGCCATCGTGGCCTTCGGCGGTGGCTCGTCGATGGACGCGTCCAAGGCCATCGCGGTGTCGATCGCCAACCCGGGCAAGCCGCTGCGCCAGCTCGCCGGCTACCTCAAGGGCCTGCGCTCGCCGGTCAAGATCTACGCCGTGCCCACCACGGCGGGAACCGGCTCCGAAGTGACCGTGGCCGCGGTGATCTCCGACCCCGAGAAGCACCGCAAGATGGTCATCGTCGACCCGCGCATGGTGCCCAAGATGGCCGCGCTCGACCCGGCGCTGATGACGGGCCTGCCCCCAAGCATCACCGCCGCCACCGGCATCGACGCGCTGACCCACGCGGTCGAGGCCTTCGTCGGCAACTGGAAGACCCCCTACTCCGACGGCATGGCGCTGTCGGCCGTCGGCCTGATCTTCGAGAACCTGCGCACCGCCTACAACGACGGCCAGAACCTGGCCGCCCGCGAGAAGATGGCGCTGGCCTCCACCTACGCCGGCTTCGCCTTCACCCGCGCCAACGTGGGCTACGTGCATGCCATCGCGCACCAGTTCGGCGGCCTGTACCACACGCCGCACGGCCTGGCCAACGCGATCATGCTGCCCTACGTGCTGCGGTATTCGCGCCCGGCCATCACGTCCAAGCTGGCCGAGCTGGCGGTGCGTGCCCGGGTGGGCCGCGCGGACGAGCCCGAAGACGAACTGGCCGAAAAGTTCCTGGAAGCCGTGGAGCAACTGAACCGCGACCTCGGCATTCCCACCTTCCTGCAGGCGCTGAAGGAAGCCGACATCCCCGAACTGGCCAAGGCCGCCTGCCACGAAGCGCACACCGGCTACCCGGTGCCGCGCTACATGACGCAGGAGGTCTGCGAGGGCATCATCCGCCAGGCGCTGCCGCCCCAGGCCGCCCCCGCGAAGAAGGCCGCTCCGGTCAAGGCCGCCCCGCGCAAGCGCAAAGCCGCCGCCTGAGGCGCGCCCGGGCCGCAATCGCCCGCACCGACACCCCGACCGGCCCGCCGGTCGGTTTTGATTTCAAAGGAACAACAAGAGGAGCAATGTGATGAAAAAAGTGGTGACCGTCACGCTGGGTTCGTCCAAGCAGGATTTCGAGTTCAAGACCGAGTTTCTCGGCCAGTCGTTCCAGGTCAAGCGCATGGGCGCCGACGACGACACCAACAAGGCCTGGGAGCTGATGCGGCGCCAGCAGGCCACGGCCGACGCGATCGGCCTGGGCGAGATCGGCGACCACTACCACGTGGGCCTTCGCACCGTGGTCAACAAAGAAACGCAACGCCTGCTGCACGTGGTGACCCGGGTGCCGGTGACCACCGGCGCGCGCCTGCGCCGCCTGCTACAGGTGCGCGCGGTGCGCCATGTGCAGCACGAGCTGGGCAACTACTTCAACAACAACCTGGTGCTGTTCCTGTCCGGCATGCGCAACTACGACATGGCGGTGGCGCTGTCGGACTACACCCGCAACCTGAGCTTTGCCGACGCGCTGTTCCAGACCGGCGCGCCGACCATGCTGAGCTCGCTGGAGCAGCTGGAGCTGTTCGCCAAGGGCAGCGACTGGATCCTGTCCGGCAAACCCGCCGAAGTGCTGGAATCGTCGCTCTCAGGTTTCAAGGAAAAACGCATCGCTTCGGCCGCGGCCAAATCGCACGTGATCGTGGGTACCTTCGCGGAGCTCAAGGCCATCGGCAGTGTGAAAAACCTCGAAGGCAAGACGTTGATCACCTCGGCCGTCGACGAGGAACGCCTGGCCTTCTTCACCAAGTGCAAGGTCAACCTGGTGGTGGACGTCTCGCCCAAGCTGTTCGACAAGGTGGTCGGCATCAACGTGATCGAGGCCATGATCCTGGCCAAGCTGGAAAAGCCGCAGGAGGAGGTCTCCGACGACGACTTCGAGGAAATCCTGAACGAGCTGGACATCAAGCCGCGCCTGTTGCATCCCACGGGCCACTTCCGCAACATCCGGCGCTTTGCGTTCGTGATCCATCCGCTGAGCCAGAACTACATCCGCAACGCCTTCCCGATCCCGAAATCCACACCCAAGTTCGTGATGGACAAGGTCGAGACGCTGGCCGCGCACATGCCGCCGATGGTGTATTGCAAGATGGAAAACATCATCTCGCCCACCGGCGCCGAGGCCGAAGGCTGGCTGATCTCGGTGGGCGGCACCCCCAAGGAAATGCTCTCGCGCAGCCCCGAGTTCACCTACCGCCGCCTGCTGCACGCGGCCAAGATCGCCGAGAAGATGGGCGCGCAGATCATGGGCCTGGGTGCCTTCACCAAGGTGGTGGGTGACGCCGGCGTCACGGTGGCCAAACGCGCCAGCATCCCGGTGACCACCGGCAACAGCTACTCGGCCTCCGGCGCGCTGTGGGCCGCCGCCGACGCGATGCGCCGCATGGGCCTGGTCAAGATCGACCCGGTGACCAAGAAGGTGGCCGCCAAAACCATGGTGATCGGCGCCTCGGGCTCGATCGGCTCGGTCAGCGCGCGCCTGCTGGCCATGGCCTTCGACGAGGTGGTGATCGCCAGCCGCACCATGTCCAAGCTGGAGGCGCTGCGCGATTCGATCCTGGAGGAAACGCCGGACGCCAAGGTCATCGCCACCACCGACTACAACGAGCTGCTCGGCGACATGGACATGATCGTCACCTCCACCTCGGGCGCGGGCAAGGAAATTCTGGACATCATGCGCGTCAAGCCCGGCTGCGTGATCACCGACGTGGCCCGCCCGCTGGACCTGCCGGCCTCCGACGTGGCCAAGCGCCCCGACGTGCTGGTGATCGAATCGGGTGAGATCGACCTGCCGACCAAGGTCAAGGGCCTCAAGAGCATCGGCCTGCCGCCCAACGTGATCTACGCCTGCCTGGCCGAAACCATCGTGCTCGCGCTCGAAGGCCGGTTCGAGGTGTTCACCGTGGGCCGCGACACCGAATGGGAGAAGGTCAAGGAGATCTACAAGCTCGGCCTCAAGCACGGCATGAAGCTGGCCGCGATCTCGGGCGTCAACGGCGTGTTCACCGACGAAGCCATCGCCAAGGTGGTCACGCTGGCCAAGAAGGCGCGGCTGACCTGGAAGGGCGGCAGCGCCGCAAAAGCCGCCAAGGCCCCGGCCAAACCCAAGGCCGCGAAGAAAGCCGCCGCACCGAAGCCAGCCGCCGCCAAGAAGGCCGCGCCCAAAAAGTCACCCGCAAAGAAAGCCGCTCCGGCCAAAGCCACCAAGGCCGCAGCCCCGGCCGAGCCCGCCGCCGCCAAACCGGCCCGCAAGACGCCCGCCCGCAAGGCCGCCGCCAAGAAGCCGGCCTGACCGCCTGCCCCGCGCAACCCACAGGCCGCCTTGAGCGGCCTATTTTTTGTCCATCCAGCCCAGGCCCCTGGCGTGCAGGCTCTGCACGTACAGGCGGTCGGCCGTTTCGGTGACGGCCGTGGTCTCGGGATAGGCGCCGCTCGGGTCCTGCAGGTCGGCCACGACCTTGCCGTCCTCGGTGAACGCGATCACGTGGCTATAGGCCTTGGGCACCGGCCACATCGCACGCGGCAGGCGCAGCGTCATCGAGCGCAGGAAGGGCTTTTCGGCCATGCCGTCGACCACCGGGCTTCTCGGCTTGGTCAGCCCCATCCAGATCTTTCCGTCCAGGCCGCGCATCAGGTTGTCGGGATAACCGGGCAAGTTGTCCAGCAGCAGGCGCGCCGGCGCGCCGCCCTGGGCGATGTCGAGCTCGCGCGCGTCGGTGGGAATTTTCCAGACGCGGTACTTGCCGGTCTCGGCCACGAACAGGTCTTTCTCGTCCTGGCTCAGCGCCACGCCGTTGGCGAAGCTCAGACCCTTGGCCACCACGCGCGTGGCGCGGGTGGCCGGGTCGTATTCGAGGATGCGGCCGGTGGACGCCTGCTCGATGATGTCGAGCACGCTGGCCTCGAAGGTGCCGCCCCACTGGGCCGGCGCGAAGCGGGTGGAGGCGTCGCTGAGGTAGATCTTGCCGTTGCGCGCCACCACCACCGCGTCGGCGTAGCGGATCGGGTCGCCGCCCACCTGGTCGGCCAGCACGGTGATCTTGCGATCCGGGCTGATGGACAACAGGCCCTTGACCGCATCGGCCGCGATCAGGTTGCCCGCCGCGTCGAAGTCGAAGCCCAGCACCCGCCCGCCAGTGTTGGCAAACACCTCGCGGCCGCTGCCGTCGGGGTTCATGCGCAGGATGTTGCCGCTGAGCACCGTGGTGTAGAGCTTGCCGTCGGGCGCCAGCACGATGTGCTCGGGCCCCTCCTCGCCGCCGAGGTCGATCAGCTTCAGGCCGGCCAGCTTCTGATTCACCGCGTGCGGCCCCACGTACCCCGATGCGGCCGGCGCCTTCCAGCTGACCGGCGCGATCGGCACCGGCCACAAAGCCAGGTACGCAACCACCGCGAGCAACACAACCCCCAGGCCCAGCGCAAGCTTCTTCATGGCGTCTCCTCGAATACGCTTGCAAGCATACGCCCCGCACCCGCCCGCTTGCGCCATCGGGCTGTCGCCAAGGTTCAGATTGCTATCACTTCGATAGCTGCCTGTGGCCATCCCACGCTGGAAGGAGGCCGTTTTGATGCTGAAAAATGGCCTCAAACGCCCTGCGAAGCCGCCCAGGCGGCCGCCAGACGGTCCACCTGGGCCTCCAGGGCCGACAGCGTGCCGTCGTTGACCACCTGCACGGCGTGGCGCCGCTCATCCGGGGTCAGCGGCTCCTGCACGCGCTGTTGCAGCGCCAGCACCTCGACGGTGGCGTCCGAGGGGTCGTCGCCCAAGGCCTGGCGTGCCTCGATGCGCTCGCGCAGCCGTTCAGGCGGCGCGCTGCACACCACCAGGGAAAAGTCCACCCCCTGGCGCGCCGCCAGCGCATGCAGGGCCTGGCGCTCGTCGCAGCGCAGGCTGGCGGCATCGACCACCACCGGCAGGCCGGCGGCGAGCAGGGTTTCGGCCAGCGCGCCCAGGCGGGCGTAGGTGCGCCGGGTAGCCTGCGGGCTGTACAGCGGCGAGCCCGCCGGCGGGCGCTCGGACGGCGCCAGCCCGTGCAGGCGTTTGCGCTCCACATCGGAGCGCAGCCACACCGCGCCCAGTTCGTCGGCCAGCCGCCGCGCCACGGTGGACTTGCCCGAGCCGCTGAGCCCCATGGTCACCACCAGCCGGGCGCGCGCGGGCCCGCGCGTCAGCTGCCTGGCCAGCGCCCAGTAGGTGCCAAAGGCCTGCGCGTCGCCGCCGCCGCCCAGCAGCGCCACCTTGGCGCGAACCAGGGCCCGGTAGGCGGCGTACAGCCGCAGCAGCGTCAGCCCCTCGTGGTCGCCGGTGTGGGTGGCCCAGGTGTTGATGAAGCGCCAGGCCAGCGGCCGCAGGCCATGGGCCAGCAGGTCCATGAAGGTGAAGGCCGCGTCGCTGACGATGTCGATCACGCGCAGGCGGGCGTCGAACTCGATGGCGTCGAAGGCCAGCACCTCGCCGCGCCAGTTCACGATGTTGCCCAGGTGCAGGTCGCCGTGGCCTTCGCGCACGAAGCCCTGCGCGCGGCGCCGGTCGATCAGGCCTTGCGCAGCGTCGAAGGCACGCTCCAGGTCGCGGCGCAGGGCGGCCACGTCGGCGGCCTCGCAGCCGGCGGGCCGCAGCGGATGGGCCGCGATCTCGTCGAGGTTCTCCAGCGCCCACTGGCGGGCGTCCTTGGGCGGCAGGGCGCCGGGCGGTGCGGTGGTCAACGGGGCCAGGCCGACGTGAAAGGTGGCGATGTGCCGGGCCAGGGCCTCCACGTGCGCCGGGCGCAGCAGGCCGGCGCGGGCCATCGCGGCGAATTCACCATCGGCGTCGAAGCGGCGCATGCGCAGCATCCACTCGATGGGCTCGCCCGTGCCACCGATGGCCGGCCGGTCCACGGTTCCGGTCAGGGGCAGCACGTCGCGATACAGACCGGGCGCGGTGCGCCGGTTGATCCGCAGTTCCTCTTCGAGAAAAAAGCGCCGCTGCGAGAGCAGGGAGAAGTCCAGAAACGGCAGCAGCACGGGCCGCTTGAGCTTGTACGCCGTCTCGCCGGCCAGGATCACGGTGGAGATGTGGGTGCGCACCACCACCGGGTCTTGCCCGGGCGTGCCGGCCGCGAGCCGCCCGACCAGGCCCGCCACCAGGCGCTCGTGCCGCGCCAGGGCCTCGGCGGCTTCTGCGGGGTGTGCCTGCGCTGGCATGCAACGCCCCCGCGGGCCGCCTTACGGCGCCTCGATGCCCAGGAAGCCGGCCAGCGCCTGCGTGGACATGGCGCCGTCGCGGCTCACCGTCTGGCCCGACTTGAGATCGCGCGCGACGATGAAGGGCACCGCCTCCGCGCCGAAGCTGCCCAGCAACTGGGTGTTGGCCTTGATCGCCTGCTCGATCTCGGGCGGGATGCTGCTGGGCGCCGAGATGCCGCCCTTCTTGGCCAGCAGCGAGGCCTCGTGCTCGCTCATCAAGGCCCCGGGGTTGGTGGCCGTCAACAGCGCGGCGCCCTGCGCGACGCTGCTCGCGTTGATCCAGCCCACCGGAATCCAGACGAATTTCACTTTCTTTTGAAAGGGGAGTGACGCCTCCCACAGGTGGCCGCAGTGCGGGCACTGGGCGTCGAAGAAGACGTAGACCGTGTTGGCGCTCATCATCGAACCGACCGTGAAGCCTTTGGCCTGGGCCGCGATCGTCTCCAGAGAGATCGCCTGTTTGGCGGCCTTGGCGGGCGCTGGCTCGGACTTGGACGAATCCTGCTGGGAGCAAGCGGAAACCAACAGCGTGGCAATCACCAGCAGAGACGCGAGGAGGGTTCGAAACATCATCAACACCTTTCAGCCCCGGCAATGGGGCAATCGAAAACTGAATTGTCGCAAGCTTTCAGGCCGCCGTCGTGGCGACCCTGCGCAAGGCGGCTGAAGCGCCGGTCACCGGGGCATCCAGCGCCCGCACCGCCAGCATTGCTCGAAACCGCCTTCCACCCGTTCTCCACATTCGCAAACCCAGCGTTGCTGCGGCACATGCTGGAGGTCGTGCAGCACCTGGCGGGCACGTCCTTCCTGTTCAGGGTGGTCGATCCAGACTTCGGGCAGGCACTCATGCGGCGGAAGCTGGCCGGCCACGCCGGCCAGGAACTCCCGCTGCACGCTGGCGACGATGCCCTCCTGCGACAGCGCGTGCACCCACAGGTGGGCCAGGGCCAGGTTGGGAGCTCGGGTCAGGCGCAGCATGAAGGCAAGCATACGCCTGCAGGTCTTGCTCCGCTGCGCCCCGCGCCACAGCCGGCCATACACTCGGAGAACTTGCATCGTGTCGACTCCCCGGCCGACACGCACGCCTTCCAAGCTCCCGGATCATCCAGACCGACCACCTGACCATGCAACACCCGCCCACCACGCCCTCCACGCCCGCCCCGCGCTGCCACGCCGCCCGCTGGCGCGCCGCCACCATCGCCTGCCTGCTGGTCATCGGCCTGGGGCTGGCCGCCGGCACCAGCATGTACGAGCAGTTCAAGGCGCAGGTGGCCCACCTGCAAGGGCAGATCAAGCAGACCGCGCGCATCAAGTACATCGCGGTGCTGCTTGACGCGGCGCAGGCGCCCGCGATGCTCGCCACCTTCGATCCGGGCGAGGGCAAGCTGCAGTTGCAGCGCCTGAACAGTGTGAAGGAAGGCCGGGAGGACACGATGCAACTCTGGGCCGTCACGCCGGGCCAGGCGGCCCGTTCGCTGGGGGTTCTCACGGCTTCCGGAAAAACCCACCAGGTGCCCGTGGAGGAGTCGATGTTGGCCCAGGCCAGCCAGTTGGCGATCAGCGTGGAAGACAAGGGCGGCGTGCCCGAGAGCCGCGGGCCGAGGCTGCCCTACCTGTTCACCGGCGCCCTAGTGCAGAAAGCGCTGTAAACGGCAACGGGCCCCGGAAAGCCGGACATCGGGAAAGCCCGGCCCGTGACAACCCCTGCGGTTGACCTAGCGCAAGAAACCATCTGCCAAGCTGACTAGGATCGCCCGACGGAGGATGTCCCTATGTTCGATCGATCCATCAAGAGCATCATGGAGTTGGAGCGGGAGCACTTTCTCACCGCGCCGCCCCACACCACGGTCAGCGACGCGGCGCGCCTGATGGCCACGCGCAACGCCGGCGCCGTGCTGGTGGTGCAGGACGAGCGGCTGGTCGGCATCTTCACCGAGCGCGACGTGGTGTTTCGTGTGATCGCCAGGGACCTGGATCCGGCCGCCACGCCGCTGGAGGCGGTGATGACGCCCTCGCCGCGCACCCTGGAGCCCAACCGGACCTACGGCCACGCGCTGCTCCTGATGCAGGAGAATGGCTTCCGCCGCGTGCCGGTGGTGCAGGAGGGCCGGCTGCTGGGCATCGTGTCGTCGCGCAATGCGATGGACCCCGAACTCGAAGAATTCGTCTCCGAACAGCGCCGGCGCGAGCACCACCGCTGAGCCCATCGCCCGATCGGGCCTGAAGCGCCCGAACCATCGGGGCTGTACCATCGCCCGACCGCGCTCGCGCGCACCCGACCCAAGCCGCCACCATGCTGGACAACCTGCACCCCTTCTTCCTGCACTGGGCCATCACCTCGCTGTCACTGTGGGTGGCCAGTCACATCTTCAAGGGCATACGCTTCGAGAGCACCTCTGCGCTGATCGTCTCGGCGCTTTTGCTGGGCTTTGCCAACGCGGTGGTCAAACCGCTTCTGATCGTGCTGACCCTGCCGCTGACGCTGATCACCTTCGGCGGCTTCCTGCTGGTGATCAACGCACTGATGATCATGCTGGTGGCTGCGCTGGTGAAAGGCTTCAGGCTCTCGGGTTTCTGGACCGCGATGTTCGCCAGCCTGTTCATCTGGCTGCTGAGCCTGGTGATAGGTTCGCTGGTGACCGGCGGCGACCCCGCCCAGACCATCCAGATGCCCAAGGGTGGGGTCTGGTTGTAGCCGCGGCTTCCGCGCGGCGCGCGCCTCGCCTGCGGGCGCGTCTTCACCCCTTGAGCATCGGGCTCGCCGCGATCACCAGCCCCAACCGGGCCCCCAGGCGCCCCAGCCGCCCCACATGCCCCAGTTCATCGAACTCATCTGGTTCATCTGGGCGGCGGCCAGGTTGTTGTTGCTGATCTGCTTGGCCAGGCGCATCTGCTGGTAGGTCTGGTATTCGTTGGGGCCGCCGACCAGGGCCTGGTTGTTGTCGGCATCGGGCAGCACGAAGTAGATTTTGCCGTCATGGGTGATCTGCGAGACCTGGTGCGGTGGCAGCGTCTTCAGCAACGCAATCTGCTCGGGATTCACCGGCTTGATGATCCTGAAGCCGGCGGCAATGGCCAGGTCGTGTGTTCCGTTGTTGGTGGACGCGCAACCGGCGGCCAGGCTGACCATCACACAGGCCAGCACACATTTGAAAGTGTTGATCAGTTTGTTCATGGCAGTACAGAGCAGAGCGGGAATCGGTGCAATGGTAACGGCAACCGGGCGGACAACAGCCGGGCCGGCGCGCGACCGGGCGGCTGGTCGGGATCAGTTCTCGTCGTTGATGAACTTGACCTTGTACGCGCTTTCAACATAGTCCCCGCGTTTCTGCCGCTGCGGCAGCACGATTTTTTCCGTCTTCAGCTTCTGGTACGGAATGCTGTCCAGGATGTGCCGCAGGATCGCCAGACGGGCCTTCCGCTTGTCGTTCGAATGCACCGCATGCCACGGCGACCAGCCGGTGTCGGTGGCCTCGAACATCGCGTCACGGGCACGGGAGTAGTCGTACCAGCGGCTGTAGGATTTGAGATCCATGGGCGAGAGCTTCCAGAGCTTGCGACCGTCCTCGAAGCGGTCGCGCAGGCGCCGCGTCTGTTCTTCGGGACTGACTTCGAGCCAGTACTTGAGCAGGATGATGCCGGAGTTGACCAGCGCCTTTTCGACCATCGGCACTGCCTTCAGGAAATCCTCGGTCTGCTGCTCGGTGCAAAAGCCCATCACACGCTCCACGCCGGCGCGGTTGTACCAGCTGCGGTCGAAGATCACCACCTCGCCGGCGGCCGGCAGGTGCGGGATGTAGCGCTGGATGTACATCTGGCTTTTTTCGCGTTCCGTCGGCGCGGGCAGCGCCACCACGCGAAAGACCCGCGGACTGACCCGCTCGGTGAGCGCCTTGATGGTGCCGCCCTTGCCGGCACCGTCGCGGCCCTCGAACACGATGCAGACCTTCAGCCCGCTGTGAACCACCCATTGCTGCAGCTGCACCAGCTCAACGTGCAGGTTCTTCAGCGCCTTCTCGTAAGCCTTGCGCGAAAGGCGGACCGGCGGACGCACTCCGTCCGCTTCAGACACCCCGTCGCCGGCCAAAGCGGCCGTTCCCGAATCAGATGCCTGCTCGTGCCGCTTCTTGGCGTGGCGTTTGCGGTCGCTCATCGGGTGTCTCCTTCTCGGTCAGGCGGATTGCACGGGTCTGCAGGGGGTTGGCACGAGGGCACTCAAGCCGCCGGCCGATTGCCCAGTCGCGATCCGATGCGCTCGCGCAGCCGCTCCACGACACCGCGCACCAGCTCGTCGGCCTCCAGGGCGCCCAAGGCGCCGATGGCCTTGACCTCGTCCGCCGCGTGCATCATCAGCATGGCGCGCAACTCGGCGAACGCTTTCGGCTTTTCCTTGCCGCAGACGCTGGCATCGTTGCCCAGGATGCGGTCGATGACGCCGGGATTGAGGATGGGAATGTCCATCATCACGGCCAGACGCGCGATTTCCAGGTCGATCTCTTCGAAATGTTGGGTCCAGCGTCGGGTCTGATAGCTGTCGTCTTCGCTCATGGCGGTTCTCCATTGGATTTGAATCGGTGACCGACAGTTCCGGCAACTTGGCCGCTACCGGTGCTTGTTCGGGCTTCCCTAATTCTGCACTCTACGCGGCCTGCCGAAAGGCGGCAAGCAAAAACGCTCGCCTGATGTCCCAGATCAGGATTTGCGCCACGGGCCTGCCGATGCTTTGCAGACACGCTCACACGCCAGTGTCGCCGCCCCGACGCCGCCGGTACCAGAGAAACGCCGACACCACCAGGGCCACACCCACCGTGTAGCCCAGAATCACCGCGCTCACCGCGGGTGGGGCACGGTTGGCTTCGGCCATGGTCAGCGCCAGGCCGGGATTGCGCATCGCGATGGCGATGGCGGCGGCGGGCCGGACCTCTGGGTCGCGTAGCGCCACCAGCGAGCCGGTCCCCAGCGCCAGGAGCGCCATGGCGGCGCCCGCAACGGTGGGCACCCATCCGATGCTGGCGACGATGGGCACGATGTCGATCAGCACCACCACGGTGAACACAATCAGCAGGGCGTTGCCGATGCGCGCCGCGCGCGGTTCGAGCCAGGTGGCCAGCGCCGGCTTCACGGCCCGGACCAGCGCGCCCAGCAGCAGCGGCAGCAGCTGCGCGAAGAACACCTGCCTCGCGATCTGTCGGTAGGTCACCTGGAAGTTGGCGGCGAAGACCACATCGAGTATGGCCACGGACAGCGGCACCGTCACCACCGCCAGGGCCACGATCGCGATGTGCAGGGCCGGTGCGAACGCGCGGTTCGCACCCGCGCCGATGGCCTTGCGCAATGCAAACGGCGCGCCGGGCGAAATGGCCATCAGCATCAGCCCGATGCCGATCGGGCCGCGCAGGCTGAACAGCTCGATCGCCACCGCAGTCACCACCGGCAGCGGCACCACGGCCGCAAACAGCACCGCCAGCAGGATATTCCGCCGTGTCAGGGCCGCGGCCACCTGTGCGGGCCCCAGCATCAGCCCGATGGCGAACATGACCGAAAACAGGGTCGGGAGGGCGATCAGTCCAACCCACTGAAGGGCGATCGGAGGGTTCATGGTGCGCGAGCGTCGGATACGGGCGGACCGCAAAACGCCAAGGGTAGCAGCGAACGGCCCGTGTGACCAACGGGCACGCGAGGTCGATCGTCGCGGCGCCGCGCGGCCTGCCCGGCGCTGCGACAATCCAGCCTGCCTTTTTTCCAAACCGAGGAGTCACACATGAACCCGTTGTTTCGCATCACCGCACTGGCGGCCGCCCTGACCGTTTCCACGCTGGCCGCTGCCCAGAGCAACGCGGCCGCCGAGGCTGCCAAGGAGCCCGGCGCCGTCGTCACGCCCAGCGGGCTGGTGTTCCGATCGCTGAAAGACGGCACCGGCCCGAGCCCGACCGCCACAGACACGGTCAAGGTGCATTACCGCGGCACCTTTCCCGACGGGCGCGAGTTCGACAGCTCGTACAAGCGCAACGAAGCGATCGAGTTTCCGCTCAGCGGCGTGATCAAGTGCTGGACCGAGGGGGTTCAGAAAATGAAGGTCGGCGGCAAGGCCAAACTGACCTGCCCGCCATCGATTGCCTACGGCGAGCGCGGTGCCGGCACGGCCGTGCCACCCAACGCCACGCTGCATTTCGAAGTCGAGCTGCTGGGCATCAAGGGCAAGTGATCATTGGGGGCTGTGGGACGCGCGCCGCAGCGGCGCTCCTTCCCCCCTCACAACGCCAGCCGAAAGGCCTTGCCGACCAGGCGCACCGCGTCCGGGCTGTCCCATTCGCGGGCGCCGTATATTCTGTCGAGCACCCGCCCCTCGGCATCGACCAGCACCGTCAGGGGCAGGCGGTTGGCGCCGAGCATGTTTTCCAGCACGAGGCGCTGGTCGATGAAATGCGCAAAGCTGGTGCGGGTCTTCTGCACAAAGGCCAGGGCCGCTTCGGGGTAGTCATCGGTCGAGATGCCGATCACCGCAAAGGCCTGCCCGCCCTTGAGCCTTGATAACCGCTCGAGCGAGCCCATTTCGGCCCGGCAGGGGCCGCACCAGCTGGCCCAGACGTTGATGATCAGGGGCTTGCCACGAAAGTCGGACAGTCTGCGGTACGGCACGGTCAGGCCGGTCATCGTCACGTCGCGCAACTGCGCCCCGACGGGCACCTCTCCGGGCGTCGCAGCGCGCGCAGCAACGCCCACGCCCGCCGACGCGATCCCTGCGAGGACGGCCACAAACCGCCGTCTGGATTTGTGGGCCGCCGGCAGGGGCGTTTCCGGGCCTTTGCGCGCCTTCAAGTCGCGATTTTTCATGCAAAAAGCGTCCACGTCCAGCGCCGGTCGGCCACAGCGTGCTATCATTTTTTCATTTCTTCGGCGCCATCGATTCGGCCAGGCTCTGCAGGTTTTGGGGCGCGACGCGGATGACCCCGCTGCGGGGACTGTCGATGTCGGCAATCGAAAAAAACGAGATCGCCACGATGAAGGGCACGGCCAGCATCAGCCATCGCTCGCGCCGGGCGTCCCGCGACCCGTAACCGACCGAGACACAGCACCCCATCGCGATCACCAGCATCAACAGCCAGGCCGCTGGCGGGATGCGGTTCCACCACGCCGCCTGGGCGTAGCCTTGAGAATTCAACACGTCGTTCATGCCGTTCAGCACCAGCGCCATCAACGGGGTCGGCTGAGCGGTCGCGGCGGGCACGATGGCAGCCCACAACTCGTTCTGCAACTGCGCGGTGCGCGCATTGATGACGGCCTCCTCGTTCCGCCCCCGCACGGTGTAGAACCGGATGCGCTCCTCGGTGTAAGCCCTCAGGAGCGCGCGGACCTTGGCGCCTTCGGCCGCAGGCAACAGGTCGGTCCGGACGTACTCGGTGCCGATGGCATTGGCTTCGCCTTCCTCCAGGTTCTTGCGCTGGTCAAAACGGCTGATGGCCATCGAGAACGTGAATCCGATGATCAGGCCGAGCAGCGTCAACATCGCGCCCTGCACCACCCGGAAATCATCGACGACGTCGCTGTCGAGCGGGCGCCACCGCCGCAGGGGGCCGGCCCCGAACCAGGCCGACAGTGCGAGCAGCAGCGTCGCCATGGCAAATACGAGCAAGGGGTAATCGGTGAGGCGGATCATGGTGCGTGGATGGCTGCGGATCGCCCGAATCGGCCGACCGGGGTCGCCACCATTCTAGGGGCAGGCCGCTGGCGGGCACGGTGGTCGGACAACGGGCGCGCCACGGTTAGGATACGTGCCGGACCCACGCAATCCGCTGCGACCGCACAACCTGACGAGCCGGAAGACCCGCCATGATGGAACTCCTGAGCAACCCCCAGACCTGGATCGCCTTCGTCACGCTCACCCTTCTGGAGCTGGTGCTGGGCATCGACAACATCATCTTCATCTCGATCCTGGTCGACAAGCTGCCCGAAGCCCGGCGCGAGACGGCCCGCCGCCTGGGCCTGTTCATGGCCATGTTCATGCGCATCGGCCTGCTGCTGGTGCTGGCCTGGATCATCGGGCTGGTCACGCCGCTGTTCAGCGCCTTCGGCAAGGACATTTCCGGGCGCGACCTGATCCTGATCCTGGGCGGCCTGTTCCTGGTCTGGAAAAGCACCACTGAAATCCATCACTCCATCGAAGGCGTGGAGGAACAACACGCATCTGCCAGCCGCGCCTCGTTCTCGGCCGTCATCCTGCAGATCATGCTGGTCGACCTGGTGTTCTCGCTCGATTCGATCATCACCGCCGTGGGCATGGTGGACGATGTGCGGGTGATGATCGCCGCGGTGATCGCGTCGGTGGGCATGATGATGGTGTTCGCCGGGCCGATCGGTCGCTTCGTTTCGGCCCACCCGACCATCAAGATGCTGGCACTGTCGTTCCTGGTCGTGGTCGGCGTGGTGCTGGTGTCCGAAGGCTTCGGCACCCACGTGCCCAAAGGCTACGTCTATTTCGCCATGGCCTTCTCGTTGTGCGTGGAAATGCTCAACATCCGGATGCGCAAGCGCTCGGCACGACCGGTGCGGCTGCGTTCGCCGCACATCCCCGGCGAATGAGCGCCCACATGCACCCCGGACTGGGGCGGGTGACCGGGGCTATTGCGTCCTCGCGCCGGCCTTGAACCACTCGCCAATCAGCGCGCGCTCGGCCTCGGTGATGCCGGTGGCGTTGTTCATCGGCATCTGGCGCAGCACCACGACCTGCTGGTAGAGCATCTGGGCGTTGGTCTTGACGGCCTCGGGGGTGTCCAGGCGCACGTTTTTCATCTGCACCTGGGCGCCGTGGCACATCAGGCAGCGCTGCTCCAGCACCTGGTTCACCGTTTTGAAGTTGTTTGGGCCCGATTCCAGCGCCGGCTGGCCACTGGCTGCTACTGAATTGGTAGTTGAAGCCGTGGCGACCGGCGCCGGCGCGGGCTCCATCGCCTTCAGCCCGGCGATGACGATCACGATGATGGCCACCCCGATCGCCGCATAGGGCCACGGATTGGCCGCGCGGCCATGGTGCCAGCCATGGCGCTGCACGAAGAACTGGCGGATCAGCGCGCCGGCCAGCATCATCAGGATCAGGACGGCCCAGTTGTACTTGTGGGTGTAAAGGAAACCGTAGTGATTGCTCAGCATCGCGAAAATGACGGGCAGCGTGAAGTAGGTGTTGTGCACGCTGCGCTGCTTGCCACGCTTGCCGTGGATGGCCAGGGCTTTCGGGTCCACCGGCTCGCCGGAGGTCATGGCGGCCACCACCTTGCGCTGGCCTGGAATGATCCAGAAGAACACATTGGCGCTCATGGCGGTGGCGATCATCGCGCCCACCAGCAGGAAGGCTGCGCGCCCCGCGAACAACTGGCACGCCGCCCAGGAAGCCACGCAGATGACGATGAACACCATTGCCCCGACGATTGCGTCACCCTTCTCGCGGAAACCGAACCACTGGCAGATGCGGTCGTAGATCAGCCAGAACGCCACCAGAAAGCCCAGCGCCGCAGAAATGGCCGCCGCCGGCGACCAGTCCATCAGCGATTTGTCGATCAGGAAGGTTCCGGCGTTCCAGAGGTAGAGCACCGTGAACAGCGCAAACCCCGACAGCCAGGTGGAATAGCTCTCCCAGTAGAACCAGTGCAGCTCGGTGTGGATCTTCTTCGGCGCAACCATGTACTTCTGCGGGTTGTAGAAACCGCCGCCGTGTACCGCCCACATCGCGCCGTCCACGCCTTTTTCGAGCAGGTCGGGCGACTTGGGCTTGAGCAGGTTGTTGTCGAGAAAGACGAAGTAGAACGAGGAACCGATCCAGGCGATCGCGGTGATCACGTGCAGCCACCGGAGCAGCAGGTTGGCCCAGTCCAGCAAATAAGCTTCCATCGGGAGACTCCAGGCGGCTCACCACTGCGGGCACTGTGAGCAGCCATTCGGTCGCGAACTCGAGCTTACTCACAGAATGCCCGGCGCCGCTGCGACCTGTAGACCAAAGTGTATACAGTTTTAAGGCCACGATCCAGCAGCCCTGCGGTCTGCCGGCACCGTGTTAACCCTGACGGACGCCCTGCAACAACTGTGCCGCCACAGCCACCGCGATGACTTCCGGCTCCTTGCCGGTGATGCCGGGCACGCCGATCGGGCAGGTGACGCGCGCCAGATCGGCGTCGCCGAACCCGCGCGCCTCCAGCCGATGGCGAAACGCCGCCCATTTGCTCTTGCTGCCGATCAGGCCGATGGTAGACAGGTCACCCCGTTCGCGCTGCCGCTTGAGGCAGGCCGCGACCACGTCCAGATCCTCGGCATGGCTGAAGCTCATGATCATCACCTGGCTACCGGGGGCAAGGTCCGCAACGGCCGCCTGCACCGGGTCCGAATGTTCGCAGCGCACCGAGGGCGGCACGTCGGCGGGAAAAATCTCGTCGCGGCTGTCGATCCAGTGCACGGCAAACGGCAAGCTGCCCAGCAGCCGCACCAGCGCCTTGCCCACGTGCCCGCCGCCGAAAAGTGCGACCGGGCTGGCCGCCGGGTTGAGCCGTTCGTGCAGGGCCGGCGCATCCACCGCGGTCACCCATTCAAAGCGCAACGTCACCATGCCGCCGCAACACTGCCCCAGACTGGGACCCAGCGGGTAGCGCCGCAGATGTACCCCACCCACGACACCCGACGCCGCGGCGAACTGGCGTCCCTGCGCGATGGCGTCGAACTCAAGGTGCCCGCCGCCGACGGTGCCGATGACGCCGTCGGGAAAGACCGCCATCCAGGCTCCCGCTTCGCGGGGTGCCGAGCCCTGCGTTTCATCAACCGTCACCAACACCGCCGGCGCAACGGCCAGACGTGTGAAAAAATCCGTTCTGTCGCTCACGAAATTGACCCGATGCCGATGCCGATCACGCGCCACCAAGGGGCGCGCCCGATTCGACACAGTATGCCCCGAGATGAGCGCCGATCGCCTGGCTCCGAATCCTTGCCCCTTTGCAAATGCTCACGCTTTTCAAGAACTCGCTCCGGACCGCCACCCATGCCGCAGGGGCGCGTCGCCCCTGCGCAGCGGCCGTGCTGGCCGCCCTGATGGGCTCGTCGACCGTCTGGCTGTCCGGTTGTGGCACCGCGCCCACGCCCGCCCCGCCGCCGGTCGCCCCGGGTACACCGTCCGAGCCGGCGGCGGCCGCCGCCTCACCCAGGACGCCACCGCCACCATCGGCCGCACGCACACCCAAGGAATACCGCCAGGACGCGGCGCGCCACCTGTACCAGCTCAATGCCAACCGCATCTACAAGGGTCGGCTGCCACCGATGCTCTACGCGATCGGCACGCTGGAAGTGCAAGTGGACCGCCAGGGCAACGTGGTGGGTCTGAACTGGATGCGTGCCCCGCGCCATGCGCCCGAGGTGGTGGCTGAAATCGAACGCACCGCGCGGGCCGCGGCGCCCTATCCGGTGCCCTCGCGGCTGGGCCGGGTGACGTACACCGACACCTGGCTCTGGGACAAGAGCGGGCGCTTTCAGCTCGACACCCTGACCGAGGGTCAGGATTAGACCCGTGCTCAGGCCAGCGCGGCCCGGGCCCGCTCACAGGCCAGCAGGATGCGTTCGGGTGTGGCCGGCGCCACCAGGTCCACCGGCACCCGGTGGCCGGCTGACGCGCTGACCGCGTCCTTCACCGCAAAAAAGGCCGAGAGCGCCAGCATCAACGGCGGCTCGCCCACGGCCTTGCTGCGGTAGGGCGTGGGCTTGACGTTTTCGCCGTCGAACAGGCTGACCTTGAAGTGCTCGGGCACGTCGCCGGCCACCGGGATCTTGTAGGTACTGGGGCCGTGCGTGAGCAACTTGCCGTTGCGATCCCAGATGCACTCCTCCATGGTGAGCCAGCCCATGCCCTGGATGTAGGCGCCTTCGATCTGGCCCTTGTCGATGGCCGGGTTGATCGAGCGACCGACGTCGTGAACGATGTCCACGGCGTTCAGCCACCACTCGCCGGTGCGGGTGTCGATTTCGACCTCGGTCACCGCAGCGCCGTAGCAGAAGTAGTAGAAGGCCCGCCCTTGCAGCGACTGGAAGTCGTAGGCGATGTCGGGCGTCATGTAGAAGCCGGTCACGCTCAGGCCGACGCGGTCCAGCCAGGCATGCTTCACGACTTGCGGCCAGGGCACGCGGGTGTCAATGCCGGCGGCCGGATCGGCCCCCTTGGCATGCGCATAGCCGGCGATGAACTCCACCGTGTCCGGCTCGCACTTCAGCAGGCGCGCCGCCACGGGTTTGAGGCGATCACGCAACTGGTCGCAGGCGTTGTTGATGGCGGCGCCGTTGATGTCGGCGCCGCTGGAGGCCGCGGTGGCGCTGGCGTTGGGTACCTTCTGCGTGTCGGTGCCGGTGACGCGCACGTACTCGACCGGGATGCCCAAGGCGTCGGCCGCCACCTGCGCCATCTTGGTGTTCAGGCCCTGCCCCATTTCGGTGCCGCCATGGTTGACACTCACCGAACCGTCCTGGTAGATGTTTACCAGCGCGCCGCCCTGGTTCAACATGGTGGCGGTGAAGCTGATGCCGAATTTCAGCGGCACCAGGGCCAGCCCCTTCTTGCGGTGCCGGCTGCCTTTGTTGAAGGCATTGACCTGTTCGCGGCGGGCGCGGTAGCCGGATTCGGCTTCCAGCTGCGCGATCACCCGGTCGCCGATCCAGTCTTCGATCGGCTGGTTGTACTGGGTGATCAGGCTGCCCGGGTCGCCGCTGACCGCTGGGTCCTGGTACAGGTTGATGCGGCGCACCTCCAGCGGGTCCTTGCCGAGCTGGCGGGCAATGTCGTCGATCACCGTCTCGATGCCGAACATGCCCTGCGGCCCGCCGAAGCCACGGAATGCGGTGGCGCTCTGCATGTTCGTCTTGCAGCGGTGCCCGACGATGTGCAGGTTGGGCAGGTAGTAGCAGTTGTCGATGTGCAGGATGGCGCGGTCGTTCACCGGGCCGGAGTAGTCGGTGCTGTAGCCGCAACGCGAAGCCAGCACCACATCCAGGCCGAGAATGCGGCCTTCGTCGTCAAAGCCCGCTTCATAGTCGATGCGGAAGTCGTGGCGCTTGCCGGTGATGGTCATGTCGTCGTCGCGGTTGGCGCGCAGCTTGACCGGCCGGTTCAGCTTGAACGCTGCCAGCGCAGCGCTCTGGCTGAAGATGCTGGAATTGCCCTCCTTGCCGCCGAAGCCGCCCCCCATGCGCCGGCAAATCACCTCGACGTCGTGCGTGTGCAGGTTCAGTGCGGCGGCCGCCTCGCGCTGGTTGCCGTCGGGATGCTGGGTCGAGACGTAGATCGTCATCTGTCCGTCCTCGCGCGGCACGGCGTAGGCGATCTGTCCTTCCAGATAGAACTGCTCCTGCTGGCCACACGTGGTGCGGCCTTTCACCCGATGGGGCGCAGCGGCGATCGCCTCGGCGGGTTTGCCACGCGTGATCGACTTGGCCGGCATCACGAAGCTCTGGTGCGCCATGGCCTCGTCGATGCTCAGGATGGCGGGCAACTCCTGCACCGCCACACGCGCCTTGCGCGCGGCCTCGCGGGCATAGAGCATCTCACGCGCCACCACCACGGCGACCGGCTGGCCCAGGAACTCGACCTTGCCATCGGCCAGGAAGGGGTCGTCGTGGATGATCGGGCCGCAGTTGTTTTCGCCAGGAATATCAGCCGCGGTGAACACCGCCACCACGCCGTGCTCGCGCAGGATCGCTTCTCGGTCGATGCCTTCACCGAGCAGTTCACCGTGCGCAACCGGCGAGAGAACCAGCGCGGCGTACAGGGTGCCGCGAACCTCGGGAATGTCGTCGATGTACACCGCCTCGCCTGTCACGTGCAGGCGGGCCGACTCATGGGGCAGTTCCCGGCCTTGCTGGCGCTCGACGGTGTGCAGGACGTGCAGCGGATGCGGGGCGTTCATCAGACGGTCTCCTCGGCGGCGGACTCCAGGAACTGGAGTACCAGGTTGCGGGCGATCAGGGCGCGGTAGGTCCAGGTGGCGCGCAGGCCGTCACGGGGCGTGAAGCTCGCCGCGATGGCCGCGTCGAGCGCCTGGGCCGTCACATCGGCTGGCGCGCGGCCTTCGAGGACGGCTTCGATCTTCGGCGCACGCGCCGGCCAGGGGGTCAGGCCGTTGTAGGCCAGGCGCACATCCTTGAGAACGCCTTTGGCCAGGCGGTAATGCAGGGCACAGCAGGTGGCGGAGATGTCCTGCTCGAAACGCTTGCTCACCTTGTGGGCGTGGAAACGGTGGCCGCGCACGGGTTTCGGAAGCTCGACGGCTTCGATGAACTCGCCAGGCTTGAGCACGTTTTGTTTCTGGCCGGTGTAGAACCCGTCCATGCCAACGTGGCGCGTCTTCTCGCCTCGGCGCAGGTGCAGCGTGGCACCCAGCGCCAGCAGGCAAGGCATCGAGTCACCGATCGGCGAGCCATTGGCGATGTTGCCAGCGAGTGTGGCGGTCGAGCGGATCGGTGGTGATCCGAAGCGCCGCAGCACCTCCGCGAAGTCGGGGTAGACGCCTGCCAAAAGGTACTCCAGTTCGGTCAGAGAGACCTGGGCACCGATTCGCCATGCGTGTTCCTTTTCCTCGACCTTCCGCAACTCGGCAACGTTGCCGAGGTAGCAGATGTGGTCGGGCCGCGAGAACTGTTTGTTGACCTGCAGGCCCACTTCGGTGCTGCCCGCCAGCAACGTGGTCTCCGGGTGCTTGATCAGATAGTCGGCCACTTCGGCCAGGGTGGAAGGCGAGACAAATTCGTTACCCTTGCGCGTGCGCACCACGGGCTGAACGACGATGTCGCCATCGAGGTTGTAGGTGGGTGTGCGTGGTCGGCGGATTTCGCGCAGCAGCTGCACATCGCGCGCATCATCGATCTTCAGCGCCACGGCGCCGGCTGCGCTGGCCTTGTGGGCGGCGTCGATGATGGGCTTGTAACCGGTGCAGCGGCACAGGTTGCCAGACAGCGAGTCGGTGATCTGGGCACGGCTCGGCTGCGGCAAGGTGTTCATAAGCCCGGCCAGGCTCATGACGACGCCCGGCGTGCAGAAGCCGCACTGGCTGCCGTGGCAGTCCACCATGGCCTGCTGCACCGGGTGCAGCGAACCGTCGGCCCTTTTCAGGCTTTCAATGGTCTTGACCGATTTGCCGTCCAGCGTGGGCAGCAGCTGCAGGCAACTGTTGACGGGAAGATAGTCCACGCCCGTACCGGCTGCATTGAGCTCCCCGACAAGAATCACGCAGGCGCCGCAGTCGCCCTCGGCACAGCCCTCTTTGGTCCCACTGCGCCGCAACTGTTCGCGCAGGTAGTTCAGAACGGTCGTGGTCCGGCGTTCGCCGGAAGCCTCGACGATCGCGCCGTCAAGCACGAAACGCACGGTGTTGGTGGCCTGGGTCATTGGATAGGGGATGAATGGGGTGAATCTGCTATTTTATTTCTGCGGTCGGCCTTGATGACCCAGCTCGCCCGGCCAACCCGGCGCGCTGCTCAGGAACCGCGGTACGTGGCGTAGCTCCAGGGACTGACCAGCAGGGGCACGTGGTAATGCTCGTCGGTGCGGGCCACCCCGAAATCGAGGCTGACCCGGTCCAGGAAATTCGGCTCGGGCAGCACAACTCCGCGGGCCTTGAAATACGCTGCCACGTCAAAGACGAGTCGATAGGTCCCGACCCTCAGGCTGGCGTTGTCATACAGGGGCCCGTCCGGGTTGCGCCCGTCCGGGTTGAGCCGAAAGCGTTTCACCAGGGTCGCGGTTTCCCCGTCGGTCACATACAGGGCAACGCCCATTCCCGCCGCCGGCGTGCCATGCATCGTGTCCAGAACGTGCGTGCTCAAACCCATGTTTTGCCCCCGTGTTCGATCGGTTGAAGACTTCTGTCGACCGAAGTGTATACACTTTTTCCGTTTACCACTATGATGCACCCATGGAGCACTCGTCCACCACCGCCACCATCGTCGAAGCGCTGACCCGCGCCATTGTCGAACACCGCCTGTTGCCGGGCACCAAGCTGGCCGAACAGAAGCTGGCCGATCACTTCGGCGTGTCGCGCACCTTGGTGCGGCAAGCCCTGTTTCAGCTCGCGCAGAACCGGCTGATCCGTCTGGAAGCGGCCCGGGGCGCGTTTGTGGCTTCGCCCTCGGTCGACGAGGCGCGCCAGGTCTTCGCGGTGCGTCGCATGCTGGAGGCTGAAATGACCCGCGCCTTCGTGCGCGCAGCGACGTCCCAGAACATTCAGGCACTGCGCGAGCACGTGCATGCCGAGCAGATGGCCGTCGCGCGCGAAGACGTTCCGGGTCGAACCGCGCTGCTGGGTGACTTCCATGTCCGCATGGCCGAACTCATGGGCAACCAGGTGCTGGCGCAGATGCTGGGTGACCTGCTGTCGCGCTGCGCGTTGATCACGCTGATGTACCAGACCCATGCAGCAGCAGCCCACTCCAGCGAAGAACACGTGGCCATCGTCGACGCCATCGCGGCAGGTGACGAGGCGCGCGCGGTTGAACTGATGGACGAGCACTTGAACCATGTCGAAACCAGCCTGGCGTTCGACCGAAAACTACCCACCCACGACATCTCGATGGCGCTTTCATGATGCAAGGCATTTACAACACCACGCAACCCTACCCCCGCGACCTGGTCGGGTACGGTCGCAATCCACCGCAGGCCAACTGGCCGGGCGGCGCCCGCATCGCGGTTCAGTTCGTGCTGAACTACGAGGAGGGTGGCGAAAACGCGGTGCTGCACGGCGATGCGGGCTCCGAGCAATTTCTTTCCGAGATGTTCAACCCGCCCGCGTTTGCGGACCGGCATCTCACGATGGAAGGCATCTACGAATACGGTTCGCGCGTGGGCGTCTGGCGCCTGCTGCGCGAATTCGAACGGCGCAAGCTGCCGCTGACGGTCTTCGGCGTGGGCATGGCGCTGCAGCGGCATCCCGAAGTGACCGCTGCCTTTGTCGAACTCGGGCATGAGATCGCCTGCCATGGCTGGCGCTGGATCAGTTACCAGAACGTCGACGAGGTCACCGAGCGCGAACACATGCGCCTGGGCATACAGGCCATCGAGCGCCTCACCGGCAGCCGACCGCTGGGCTGGTACACCGGACGGGACAGCCCGCAGACCCGTCGCCTGGTGGTGGACGACGGCGGTTTCGAATACGACAGCGACTACTACGGCGACGACCTGCCATTCTGGATGCGGGTGCGGCGCACCGACGGCGCGGTGGTGCCTCATCTGGTGGTGCCGTACACACTGGATGCCAACGACATGCGCTTTGCGTTGCCGCAAGGGTTTTCGCACGCCGACCCCTTCTACCAATACCTGCGCGACAGCTTCGATGCGCTCTATGCCGAAGGTGCCGAGACGCCCCGGATGATGAGCATCGGCATGCACTGCCGCCTGCTCGGCCGCCCGGGCCGGATCGTGGCGTTGCAGCGTTTCCTGGATCACATCGCCGCACACGACCGGGTCTGGGTGTGCCGTCGAATAGACATCGCCCGCCACTGGAAACAAACCCACCCCTACCAAACCTGACCATGCCCCTGACCCTCGAACAGCTCAACCGCGCACCCACGGCCGAAGCGGCTGCCCTGCTGGACGGCCTGTACGAACATTCACCCTGGATTGCCCAGGCCGCGCTCGCCTATCGGCCTTTTCACTCACTGGCGCACTTGAAGCAGATCATGGCGAAGATCGTGCGAGAGGCCGGGCGCGAGCCCCAACTGGCACTGATTCGCGCCCACCCTGAACTCGCCGGCAAGGCCATGGTCGACAACACGCTGACCGCCGAATCCACCCACGAACAAGGCAAGGCAGGATTGACGAACTGCACGCCAGACGAGTTTGCGCGCATCCAGCGCCTGAACGCCGACTACAACGCCAAGTTCGGATTTCCCTTCATCCTGGCGGTGCGGGGCCCACGCGGCACCGGCCTGTCCAAAGGTGAAATCATCGATACCTTCGCACGCCGATTGGACAACCATCCGGATTTCGAGCTCGCCGAATGTCTGCGCAACATCCACCGGATCGTGGAAATCAGGCTCAATGACAAGTTCGGCGTCGAGCCGACCCTCGGCAACCTGGTATGGGACTGGCACGAGGCCCTGGCCCAGCACAGCGATCCCGGTTTCGCCGAGAAGGGCCAGTTGACGGTAACCTACCTGACCGAAGCACACCGTGCGTGCGCGCAGCGGCTGAGCCGCAACATGCGCGATGCGGGCTTCGACGAGGTACACGTGGATGCCGTGGGCAACGTGATCGGACGCTACAAGGCGGGCACGGCCGGTGCCCGCACCCTGATGACCGGCAGCCACTACGACACAGTACGCAACGGCGGCAAATACGACGGACGGCTCGGCATCTTCACACCCATGGCCTGCGTGAAGGAACTGGCCCGCCAGGGCCGTCGACTGCCTTTCGACATCGAGGTGATCGGATTCGCCGAGGAGGAAGGACAGCGTTACAAAGCGACCTTCCTGGGTTCGGGTGCGCTCACCGGTGCGTTCGACACCGCTTGGCTGAACCAGAAGGATGCCGACGGCGTCACGATGCGCCAGGCCATGCAGCACGCGGGCCTGTGCGTGGACGACATACCGCGCCTGCGGCGAAATCCGGCCGACTACCTCGGTTTCATCGAGGTCCACATCGAACAGGGTCCGGTGTTGGCCGAAATCGACCTGCCGCTCGGCGTTGTCACCTCCATCAACGGGGGCGTGCGTTTCCAGTGCGAGGTGATCGGCATGGCCAGCCATGCGGGCACAACGCCGATGAACCGGCGTCGCGACGCCGCGGTGGCCGTGGCCGAACTGGCCCTCTACGTGGAACGGCGCGCGTCCGAAGACGGGGACAGCGTGGGCACCATCGGCATCCTGCAGGTGCCCAACGGCTCGACCAATGTGGTGCCGGGCCGCTGCCAGTTCACGCTGGATCTGCGTGCGCCGACCGACGCACAACGTGATGCCCTGGTTGCCGATGTGCTGGCCGAACTGTCGCGCATCTGCGAACGCCGGCAGCTGCACCACACGCTGGAAGAGACCATGCGCGCCGCGGCGGCGCCCAGCGCGCCCCAATGGCAGGCGCGCTGGGAACGCGCGGTGGGCGCCTTGGGCATCGCCGTGCACCGCATGCCCAGTGGCGCCGGCCACGACGCGATGAAGCTGCACGAGATCATGCCGCAGGCCATGCTGTTTGTGCGCGGCCTGAACGCCGGCATCAGCCACAACCCGCTGGAAAGCACCACCAGCGACGACATGCAACTGGCGGTCGAAGCCTTTTCCACCCTGATCGATCAACTCGCCGCCGAACTCTAACCACCCCCTGACCAATCGCCATGAACACCTACGAACAACTCGACGCCTGGGTGGACGCGCACTTTGACGAGCAGGTGCGCTTTCTGCAAGAACTGATCCGCGTGCCCACCGACACGCCACCGGGCAACAATGCGCCACACGCCGACCGTGCCGCCGACCTGCTGCGCGCCATGGGCCTGGATGCCGAAAAACACCCGGTGCCGCAAGCCGACGTGCGAGCTGCGGGGCTGGAGAGCATCACCAACCTCGTGGTGCGCCGTGCCTACGGGCCCGGTCGCACCGTGCTGCTCAATGCGCACGGCGATGTGGTCCCGCCTGGCGAGGGCTGGACCCACGACCCCTATGGCGGCGAGATCGAGGACGGAAAGATCTACGGCCGCGCGGCTGCGGTGAGCAAGTGTGACTTTTCGACCTACGCGTTTGCGGTGCGGGCGCTGGAAGCCGTGGCCCGACCGAAGGCTGGGAAGGTCGAACTGCTGTTCACCTACGACGAGGAGTTTGGTGGCGAGGTCGGCCCGGGCTGGCTGCTCAGGCACAAAGTGATTCACCCGGACCTGATGATTGCCGCCGGCTTCAGCTACCAGGTCATCACCGCGCACAACGGCTGCCTGCAGATGGAGGTCACGGTCCACGGCAAGATGGCTCACGCGGCCATCCCCGACTCGGGCGTTGATGCCTTGCAGGCCGCCGTGCGCATCCTCAACGCCTTGTACGCACAGAACACGCTGTACAAGCAGGTGCGCTCGTCGGTCGAAGGTATCACGCACCCCTATCTGAACGTCGGGCTGATCGAAGGCGGCACCAACACCAACGTGATTCCGGGCCGCGTCAGCTTCAAGCTCGATCGCCGCATGATTCCCGAGGAAAATCCGGCCGAAGTCGAGGCCACGCTGCGCAGGATCATTTCGGAAGCGGCCGCGCAGAAGCCCGGCGTGACGGTCGATGTCAAACGCATCCTGTTGGCCCATGCGATGAAACCGCTGCCTGGCAACCAGCCCCTGGTCGACGCCATCCAGAAACATGGGCAGCAGGTCTTCGGTGAACCGATTCCGGCGCTGGGGACACCGCTGTACACCGACGTGCGTCTGTTCTGCGAAGCCGGCATCCCTGGCGTGATCTACGGCGCGGGACCGCGCACGGTGCTGGAGTCGCACGCAAAAAGAGCCGACGAGCGCCTGGAACTCGACGACCTGCGCCGCGCCACCAAGGTGGTGGCCCGCGCACTGCACGACTTGCTCGCCTGAGCCGGGGCGCCGTCAAGGCGCCCGCCCGCGCCCGTCGCCGATGGAGTCGCTCGCATGCCGGATTACCGGCATCGGGGTCAAAACATAACAACCCATCGTGTCAACAACGGTCAGGGTCATTGTGTATACAGAAAATATGTCTTCTTGTATACAGTTATGTTTTCCATTTTGAAAGCAACCGGAGTTCCCGATGACGCAATCCGTTCACCCCGTCGACGAACGTCTGCCCAGCGGCAAACTGGCCGCCCTGGGCTTGCAGCATGTGCTGGTCATGTATGCCGGCGCGGTGGCTGTGCCCCTGATCGTCGGGCGCGCGCTCAAGCTCAGCCCCGAGCAGGTGGCGATGCTGATTTCCGCCGACCTGTTTTGCTGCGGGGTGGTAACCCTGATCCAGTCGCTGGGCGCCACCCAATGGTTCGGCATCAAGCTGCCGGTGATGATGGGCGTGACGTTTGCCTCGGTGGCGCCCATGGTGGCCATGGCCAACAGCAACCCCGGGGTGGCCGGTGCCGGCCTGATCTTCGGCGCGATCATCGGCGCTGGCGTGATTTCCATCTTGATAGCGCCCATTGTGAGCCGCATGCTGCGGTACTTTCCCCCGGTGGTCACCGGCACCATCATTGCCGTGATCGGGATCAGCCTGATGCGCATCGGCATCAACTGGATTTTTGGCAACCCCTTCGGTCCGACGGCGCCCAGCGTCGTGAGTCCGGAACACGCCAAATGGCTCGCCGATATCGGCAGCCTCGCCAACGCCGGCGTGACGCCGGCCGCGCCGTCGGCGGCGGCTTCCGCGCCTGCCGCCGCCGCTTCGGCCCTGACCACCGTCCCCCCGATCCCCAAGGGCCTGGCGCTGGTGGGGACCGTTCCCAACCCGAAATATGCGCAGCTGCCGCACATCGCCATTGCCAGCCTGGTCCTAGCGTCCATCCTGCTGATCGCCAAGTACACGAAAGGCTTCGTGTCGAACATTTCGGTGCTGCTGGGCATCATCATCGGCGGCGTGGTCGCCACGGCCATGGGCCTGATGAGCTTCGAGAAGGTGGCCAAGGCCGGCTGGTTCGACCTGGTGCTGCCGTTCGAGATCGCCACGCCGGTCTTCGATCCGATCCTGATCCTGACCATGACCCTGGTGATGATCGTGGTGATGATCGAGTCCACCGGCATGTTCCTCGCGCTGGGCGAAATGACCGGCAAGAAGGTGGACCAGAAGATGTTGGCCGCCGGCCTGCGCACCGATGGCCTGGGCACACTGATCGGCGGCATCTTCAACACCTTCCCCTACACCAGCTTCTCGCAGAACGTGGGGCTGGTAGGCGTCACCGGCGTACGCAGCCGCTTCGTCTGCGTGGCCGGTGGCCTGATTCTGATCGTGCTGGGCCTGTTGCCCAAGATGGCGGCGCTTGTGGAATCGCTGCCGACCTTCGTGCTGGGTGGTGCCGGCCTGGTCATGTTCGGCATGGTGGCGGCCACGGGCATCCGCATCCTGTCCAACGTGGACTACAAGAACAACCGCAACAACCTGTTCATCGTGGCCATCTCCATCGGCATCGGCATGATCCCGCTGATCGCTCCCAATTTCAAGCAATGGATGCCGCATGCCGTGCACCCGCTGATCGAATCGGGCATCCTGCTGTCGTCCATCTGCGCCGTGGCCCTGAATCTGTACTTCAACGGCGCCAGCGGCGACGGCTCCGACGCCATCGAGGCGGCCAAGCAGGCTGACGCGCACTGACGCGCCAAGGGTGGCGCCCGAGCAACGCCACCGACTGGCCAAGCGTCGCCGATTTGACCCAAATCGCGATTGCGGCAAATACGGAGGCGTGCACTGCCCGGATTGCAGTAGGCTCACGGACCATGGCTGCCAAGCCAGCCCCACCCGAGGAGATTCGATGAACCCAGCACTTTCCCCCGCCGAAACAGCCCTGCGCGACGCCGCGCGTGAGTACCACCGCACGCCGGTGCGTGGCAAGATTTCGGTCAATCCGACCAAGCCGCTGTCGAACCAGCGCGACCTGTCGCTCGCCTACTCTCCCGGCGTCGCCTACCCCTGCCTGGATATCCAGGCCGACCCGTCGCTTGCCCACGAATACACCTCTCGCGGCAACCTGGTCGGCGTGATCACCAACGGCACGGCCGTGCTCGGACTCGGTGACATCGGACCGCTTGCCGGCAAGCCGGTGATGGAAGGCAAGGGCTGCCTGTTCAAGAAATTCGCCGGCATCGACGTCTTCGACATCGAACTGGCCGAGAACGACCCCGACCGCCTGATCGACATCATCGCCTCGATGGAACCCACCCTGGGCGGCATCAATCTGGAGGATATCAAGGCGCCCGAGTGCTTTTACATCGAGCAGAAGCTGCGGGATCGAATGAACATCCCGGTGTTCCACGACGACCAGCACGGCACTGCGATCATTTCCGCAGCAGCCATGCTCAACGGGCTCGAACTCGTCGGCAAGTCCATCGGCAACGTCAAGGTGGCCGTTTCCGGCGCCGGCGCCGCCGCCATCGCCTGCCTGGACGTGATGGTCGGCCTGGGTGTGCGCCGGGAGAACATCTTCATCTGCGACTCCAAGGGCGTCGTGTACGACGGCCGCCCTGGCGGATTCGACGCATCCAAGGCACGCTACGCCCAGGCGACCGACGCCCGCACGCTGGCCGACGTGGTGGTCGGCGCCGATGTCTTCCTCGGCTGTTCCGCTGCCGGTGTGTTGACGGCGGACATGGTGAAAACCATGGGACCAAGCCCGATCATCCTCGCACTGGCCAATCCCGAGCCCGAGATTCGCCCAGAACTGGCCAAAGCCGTGCGGCCGGACTGCATTGTCGCCACCGGCCGATCGGACTACCCGAACCAGGTCAACAACGTGCTGTGCTTCCCGTACATCTTCCGCGGTGCACTGGATTGCGGTGCGACCAAGATCACCGAGGCCATGAAGCTCGCCTGCGTGCGCGAGATCGCCGATCTGGCCAAGGCGGATATCAGCGAAGAAGTTGCGAACGCCTATGCGGGCCAAGATCTGGCCTTCGGCACGGACTACATCATTCCCAAGCCCTTCGATTCGCGCCTCATCCTGCGCATCGCACCTGCCGTGGCCAAGGCCGCGGAAGCCTCGGGCGTGGCCACGCGACCGATCACCGACATGGACGCCTACCGGCGCAACCTGTCGCGCTTTGTCTACTCGACCGGCATGGTCATGAGTCCGGTGTTCGCCGCGGCGCGAGCCGCGCCCGCGGCCACCAAGCGCGTTGCCTATGCGGAAGGCGAGGACGAGCGGGTGCTGCGCGCCGTGCAGATGGTGCTGGAAGACGGCCTGGCCCGCCCGATCCTGATCGGTCGCCCGGCCGTGATCGAGGCGCGCATCGCCAAGGCCGGACTTCGCCTGCGCCTGGGCAAAGACTTCGAATGTGTCAACCCGGAGGACGACCCCCGCTTCCGCCAGTACTGGGAAACCTACCACCGCCTGATGGGCCGCCACGGCGTGACGCCCGACGCCGCCAAGGCTGCAGTCCGACGCTCCACCACCACGATCGGCTCGTTGATGGTGAAGCTCGGCGATGCCGATGCCCTGCTGTGCGGGCTGGTCGGCCGGTTCGACGTGCACCTGGACCACATCCGCGACATCATCGGCTCAAAAGCCGGCGGCCCCGGCTTCGCGACCCTGAACGCGCTGATGCTGGAAAAGCACACGCTCTTCGTCGCCGACACCTTTGTCAACGACGACCCGAGCGCCGAACAGCTGGCCAGCATCGCATTGGCGGCTGCCGAAGAGGTGCGCCGTTTCGGCCTGCCGCCCAAGGTGGCCTTCCTTTCGCACTCGAACTACGGGTCATCCAACCGCCCATCTGCACGCAAGATGCGCCAGGCACGCGACCTGTTTGTCGCGATGGCGCCCGACATCGAATGCGACGGCGAAATCCAGGGCGATGCGGCACTGTCCAGCGACATCCGCGCCACAGCGCTGATCGGATCCAACCTGACCGGTGAGGCCAACATTCTGATCTGCCCGAACCTGGACGCCGCCAACATCCTGTTTAACGTGTTGAAGATGACCGGCGGCCATGGGGTGACCATCGGACCCATTTTGCTGGGCGCCGCCGGCACTGCGCATGTGCTGACCCACTCGGCCACGGTTCGCCGGGTCGTCAACATGACCGCGCTGGCAGTGGCCGACGTGAACGCCGCGCGCTGAAGGTCCGCGCCACAACCGCCCAATAGGTACGGGCGCGCACCATTCTGGGGTTTATCGGGACACGAACGCGCTCCGTTTCGGGGACAATCGGTCCGGAAGGAGGGTGCTCGCGCTCTGCGCTGGCACCCTTTTTGCTAATTCATCTGCATCTCATCCAATCAAGGAGTCCCCATGAAAAAACGCGCCTTTGTCAAGACCCTGGCCGCCCTCGCTGCTGCCGCCGCGTTGGGCAGCGCGCAGGCCCAGACCACCCCGATCAAGTTCCAGCTCGACTGGCGCTTCGAGGGACCGTCCGCCCTGTTCCTCACCCCCATGGCCAAGGGCTATTTCAAGGATGCCAAGCTCGATGTGACCATTGACGCGGGCAACGGCTCGGGCGGCACCGTCACCCGCGTGGCCTCCGGCGCCTACGACATGGGGTTCGCGGATCTGGCCGCACTGATGGAGTTCCACGCCAACAACCCGGACGCCCCGAACAAACCCGTGGCCATCATGATGGTCTACAACGACACGCCGGCTTCGGTGATGGCGCTCAAGAAATCGGGCATCAAGTCGCCAGCCGACCTGAACAACAAGAAGCTCGGCGCGCCGGTGTTCGACGCCGGTCGCCGCGCCTTCCCGATCTTTGCCAAGGCCAACAACGTCAGCGGCGTGCAATGGACGTCGATGGATCCACCGCTGCGTGAGACCATGCTGATGCGCGGTGATGTGGACGCGATCACCGGCTTCACTTTCACCTCGCTGCTGAACCTGGAGGCCCGAGGCGCCAAGGCCGACGACGTGGTGGTGCTGCCGTATCCACAATACGGTGTGAAGCTCTATGGCAACGCAATCATCGCCTCGCCGAAGATCCTGAAGGAGAACCCGGCCGCGGTGAAGGCATTCCTGGCAGCCTTCGCCAAAGGCACCAAGGACGTGATCGCCGACCCCGCCGCGTCGATCGCCTACGTCAAGGCACGCGACGGCATCATCAACGCCGAGCTGGAAACCCGTCGCCTCAAGCTCGCGATCGACACCGTGATCAACAGCCCCAATGCCCGCGCCGAAGGCTTCGGTCAGGTCAACGGCCCGCGCCTGTCGCTGATGGCCTCGCAGGTGTCGGACGCATTCAACACCAAGACGCGCGTGAACCCCGAGGTGGTTTGGAACGCTGCCTTCCTGCCGTCCAAGGCTGAACTCGACGTGTTGCCCAAGAAATAAGCATGACCGAAGCTGCCCCTCCCCGGTTTGTCGACTTCTCGGATGTCTGGCTGGCCTACAACGACGAACTGCTCCAAAAGGGGCAGTTCGCGGTGGAGGCCATCGATCTGAAAGTGAGCAAGGGCGAGTTCATCGCCATCGTCGGGCCGTCCGGGTGCGGCAAGTCCACCTTCATGAAGCTCGCCACCGGCTTGCGCATGCCGTCGAAGGGCCAGATCCGCATCGACGGTCAGCCCGTGACGGGGCCGCTGAAGATTTCGGGCATGGCCTTCCAGGCGCCGTCGCTGCTGCCCTGGCGCACCACCGTGGACAACGTGCTGCTGCCGCTGGAAATCGTCGAACCCTATCGCAGCAGCTTCAAGGCCAGGCGCAAGGAGTACGAGGCGCGCGCGCGGGCGCTGCTGCAGAAAGTCGGCCTGGGTGGCTACGAAGACAAGTTTCCGTGGCAACTGTCGGGCGGCATGCAGCAGCGCGCCAGCATCTGCCGCGCACTGATCCACGAACCCAAGATGCTGCTGCTCGACGAGCCCTTCGGCGCGCTGGATGCCTTCACCCGCGAAGAACTGTGGTGCATCCTGCGCGATCTCTGGACCGAACAGCGGTTCAACGTGATCCTGGTCACGCACGACCTGCGCGAATCGGTGTTTCTCGCCGACACGGTATACGTCATGACCAGGAGCCCTGGCCGTTTCGAGGTTCGCCGCGAGATCGACCTTCCGCGCCCCCGGGACCTTGAAATCACCTACACCCCCGAGTTCACCGACATCGTGCACGACCTGCGCGGCCACATTGGTGCCCTGCGAAAAGCCGGTGCCGTCATCAATCAATAAGTCCCGGGGCTCACCATGAACATGAAACAGGTTGAACGTTGGGCGCCCTGGGTACTGCTGGCCTCCCTGATCGCGATCTGGCAACTGATCTGCTGGGCTTTCAACGTCTCGGAGTTCATCTTCCCGAGCCCGGCACGCATCTGGAACCAGTTCATTGAATACCGCGGCCTGATCGCCGGCCATGCCTGGCGGACCTTCTGGGTCACCATGGTCGGCTTCGGCATCGCCATCGTGGTCGGGGTGTTGCTGGGCTTTGTCATCGGCAGCTCGCGCATCGCCTATGCTGCGATCTACCCGGCCATGACCGCCTTCAACGCGCTGCCCAAGGCCGCGTTTGTGCCGATCCTGGTTGTCTGGTTCGGTATCGGCATCGGCCCGGCCATCCTGACCGCCTTCCTGATCAGCTTCTTCCCGATCATGGTCAACATCGCCACCGGTCTGGCCACGCTGGAGCCCGAACTGGAAGACGTGTTGCGCGTGCTGGGTGCCAAGCGCTGGGATGTGCTGGTCAAGGTCGGACTCCCCCGATCGATGCCGTACTTCTACGGGTCGCTCAAGGTGGCGATCACACTGGCCTTCGTCGGCACCACGGTGTCGGAGATGACCGCTTCGAACGAAGGCATCGGCTACCTGCTGATCTCCGCCGGTTCGGCGATGCAGATGGGGCTGGCCTTTGCGGGCCTGCTGGTGGTCGGGGCGATGGCCATGGCCATGTACGAGCTGTTCAGCTACATTGAGAAGCACACGACCGCCTGGGCCCATCGCGGCTCCCAGAACCACTGATCACCCAAAAATGAGCCCGGATCAGGTCGCCCGCCACCTGCGCCGCGCCAACGACGTCGCGCGCCGGGCGATCGCTCTGGGTCGCCACCCGTTCGGCGCCATTCTGGTGGCGCCGGATGGCGAGACAGTGCTCGCCGAACAGGGCAACGTGGACACCGTGAACCATGCCGAATCGGTGCTGGCGCGCGCGGCGGCCACCAATTTTACGCCCGAGTACCTCGCGCAATGCACCCTGGTCACCACGGTGGAGCCCTGCGCCATGTGCGCCGGCACCCAGTACTGGGCCAACATCGGCCGTCTGGTCTACGGGATGAGCGAACGCCGCCTGCTCGAGCTCACCGGCAACCACGGCGAAAACCCCACCATGGACCTCCCCTGCCGCACCGTGCTGGCCGCCGGGCAGAAGGCCGTTGACATCATCGGCCCCGTGCCCGCGGTGGAGGCCGAGATTGCCGCCCTGCACCTCGAATTCTGGAAATCCTGATCAAACGGCCGCCATCCCTTCGCGGAACGGCCAAGGTCTGCGACGGCTTCGTGAACGATTTCCCGATCGACCGGATCAGGCGGCGGGCGGCTCGAAGCTGTCCCAGGCTTTCAGCGCTTCGGCGGCATACATCAGGGCCGGCCCGCCACCCATGTAGACGCAGACCGCCAGCATCTCCTCCAGCTCGGCCCGACTCGCCCCCAGACGGCGCAAGGCCTTGACGTGAAAGCCGATGCACCCCGAGCAGTGCTGGGTGATACCGATGGCCAGCGCGATCAGCTCCTTGTTCCTGGCGCTGACGGCCCCCTCGGCCATCGAAGCCTGGGCCAATTGGCCGAACGCCTTCATCGCATCGGACTGGGACTTTCGGAACGGTCCGAGGGCCTGGTTGATGTCGTGCACCAAACCGACGTGATCAAATGTGCTCATCAGGATCTCCATGACATGCCGGGTGCGCCAGCCGGACCCGACAGCCGGGAAACAACGGCAACCCACGGTTCTGGAATATAGCGTTTACCCAATGGGGTATGCCTGACCAGCGTCAATCACTGTCGCCAGAAGCTTCAACCTATGAACACCCCCATCCACCTGACCATGCCATCGCCCAGCGGCCCTGAACTCAAGGCCGCGCGTCTTGCCGCGGGCCTGAGCCAGGTCCAGGGCGCCGAGCTCATGGGGTATCCGGTCCAGCCCGGTAGCCGCGGCGGCGTGCAGTCGCGAACCTGGCAAGCCATGGAACGTGCAGGGACGGACCGCAACATGCAGGGGCCGGCGTTCGCAATGTTCCTCCTGCTGACAGGCCTGCACCCCCAATACCGGCTCGAAGCCAAGGCCCCCGACGTCGAAGCCGAACCCGCGAATCAGGCGTGAAGCCGGTTCAGTTGCCGCGCGATGATGTCGTGGTTGAGCCAGAGCACAGGACCGGCCGGCGCCGCCGACTCGCCGAGCATCAGCGGTCCGGTGGCCTCGATCACCAGCGCGCTGAGCAGGTCGGTGATCAGGGCCTTGGGGTCCTTGTGCATCTTCTGCACCTCGTCGGAAGTGCGAATGGTCAGCTCGGCCTGGGCCGGAGCGTTGGACATCGGCCATGCGTCGAAATTGCGGAACGGGCGCATCACTTCGCTGGCGTGGAATGCGTCGACCTTGCCCATCAGGTCGTCCATGCTGATGCCATCGGCCAGCAGGCTGGAGCTGGCCCGCCATTGGGCCTGCGCCCAGGCCCCCCCGCCTTCCTTGTGCAAGGCCTTGAGCAGCGGCACCAGAGGCAACTCGACCCCGGCAAAGATGTCGGAGGAGTTGGTGCGAATTTCAGGGCAGTTGTAGACCGTCGCCTTCACGCCCTTCGTCCACGCGGCCTGCGCGATGCGCTCCAGGCGCATCTTGGCAAACCCTTGCGTGTAATTGGTGTAGGTCTGCCAGGTGTAGGCACCCTCGATCAGGATCTCGGTGCCGTGGTAGCCGTAGGCGGTGTAGCGCACCTGCCCGCCCGCGCCCTCGACCCGTGAGCGGATCGCCGCGCTGGCCTCGATCAGGTGCCCGAAGGTGTTGGCCGACACCTCGTCGAAATTCATCAGGATCAACTTGCCGAGGTCGCTGTCGAGCAGCGTTTGCGAGGACATGAATCGCTCGCCGCGTCCCTTGTACACCCGGTTGGCGATGGCCAGAAACACCTTGGCCTTCGGAATGCCTCCGGCCATGGTGTGGGCGAACAGCACATTCGCCCCGGCAGGGATCAGGCCGTCCAGCCGCGCCATCACCTGCGCCAGCGAATCGGTGAAGCGCTTCACGCCGACGGCGCGGCATTGTTCGATCTGCGCCCAGTCGAGCTTGTCCTCGGTCCAGGTCTTGAGGGTCAGGCGCCCGAGTTGCTCGGTGGGCGTGGGCACGCCGGCCGGCGCGTCGAGGTCGAAGCCCGCCATCAGCGGAACGTTGATGATGGTACCGCCCAGAGCGATTTCGGCCTCGGCCAGTTCCTCGCCGTTCAGTGGACGCAGCGCATGGGCTTCGTCGCGCCGCCCTACCGTGATGCCGACGATCGTCATCCCCGCCTTGCGGGCTTCGTTCACCAGGCCGTTGGCGTATCCGCGCCCGAACAGCTCACCAAACAGGACGAACACGTCGCCCGCACGAAAAAGGTTGTGTTGCGGCAGGTCCCGCAGAGAAATCGGTGTGTTCATGTGCCTATTATTGCTTTGGGCGGCCCGGGCCTCGGTTCAATGCCGGGCGGCGATCCACGGTTGCCGGGCCGTGCTCGCGATGGAACCCTGATCGCGCCACCGGCTCGGGCTTTCCCGAACGAGGGGTTGGGACGGCTATCGCCCTGCAGCGATCGGCGCAAGGACCGTGCCAAGATCCAGGCGATCGATCCCGCGATCGAGGCCCTGGGTCGTGCAAGCTCATCCGTTCAGCGATTCGCCGGTGAAGTCCAGGCAGCGCCGGATGTCGTCCGTGTCGATCACTTCGCCCGACCGGGCTTTCAGATCCACCTGAACGCCGTCCGCCGTCTGCTTCACGTCCACGCCCTCCAGCTTGGCATATTGCGTGGACGGGCAACTGCAGGTTCCGGCGGCGCACTTGCCGAACTCCTCGAGCAATTTCGCCTGCTGCTCCTGCGGCGCCACCACGGAAACGCGCACACCCTCTTCGACCGATTGCACCGAATATTTCATTTCACATCCTTCCTTTCGATCAGATTTCGCACCATTCAGGCCATGGATCCCGCGGCGTCAACGCAACCGGAGGATACGGATGGCACCCAGCAGGATCATCGACCCGATCAGGCCACCGATGATCCAGTCCGCCAGCGGACTGGCGGTCCAGCCCACCAGGAGAGCGGCCAGAATCACGCCCAGGTTGGCCAGCACATCGTTGGCCGAGAAGATGTAACTGGCTCGCATGTGCACCCCCTGGTCGCGATGCTTCGACACCAGGACAAGACACAGGACATTGGCCGCGAGCGCCAGCAGCGAAACCCCGATCATCACCGCTTCGTCCGGCGAGTGACCCGCCAGCACCCGGCGCCCGGTTTCGGTCAGGGTACCCACGCCAAGACCGAGTTGCAGCAGACCGGACAGCCGCGCAGACCACCGCTTGCTTTCGGTGTCGCGCCCCACGGCGAGCAGTGCGACGCCGTACACGGCAGCATCGGCCAGCATGTCGGCGGCGTCGGCCACCAGCGCGGCGGAGTTGGCCCACCAGCCCGCAAGCATTTCAACGACGAACATCAGGGCGTTGATGCTCAGCAACTGCCACAGCACCCGGGCCTCGGCCGCATCATCGGGCGCAGCCTTCTCCCAGCCGGGCTCCAGCGGCCGGGAGTCCTGCAGTTCCGCCCCGAATCCGAGCGGCATCAGCCGGTCGATCACGGCCTGGACGTCGCCCGCGTGCCCGATCTCCAGGGTCCGGCCCGGAAGGTCAAAGCGCAGGTACCGCGTGGGCACATCGGCGAGACGCAGGCGGATCAACTGTTCCTCCGAGGGGCAGTCCATGCCGGGAATCCGGAGGCGGGAACAGAACCACGGCGCCCCGCCGGCAGCACGACCGGCAGAAGTCGGCTGCGGCACCACCGCCCCGCCCCTGCAACCGCCGGCACAGGAACAACGGCCGGTGTCACCGGCCTCGATCTTCGGTCCCGAATCCATGGAACCTCGATTTTCTCACTGGCTGGCCCGCGCCGGCGCGCACCGGCGGCGTGCACACCGCCTCCCGTCGTCCAAGGCCTCTGGTTTGCCCTACAGTAAGGGACCGGTAGTTCCGCCCACCCATCCCCCATGACCTGGCACGCCCACCTGCAGCTTGACTACGCCCTGGAGGCCGGCCGCTGCGTGCTGCGCCACCGGCACAGCGGCCCGCTGCGCATCCTGCAAAGCCTGTACCCCGAGGGCGACGCCATCTGCCACAACGTGCTCCTGCACCCGCCCGGCGGTCTGGTGGGCGGTGACACGCTGGACATCAACGCCACCGTCGGCCCCGGCGCGCACGGCCTGCTCACCACGCCGGGCGCCACGCGCTTCTACCGCTCGGCCGGCGAGCTGGCGCTGCAGCGCACCGAGCTGACGCTGATGGAAGGCGCACGCCTGGAGTGGCTGCCGCTGGAAGCCCTGTGCTACGACGCCTGCCAGGCCGAGAACCGCCTCACGATGCGCCTGGCGCCGGACGCGGCGCTGCTGGGCTGGGACGTCACCGCGCTGGGCCTGCCCGGTGCCGACCTGCCCTTTGCCCGCGGGCGCTTCCAGCAGCACCTCGAAGTGCCCGGCCTGTGGCTGGAGCGCGGCCGCATCGATGCCGCCGACGAGCGCCTGCTGAACAGCCCGCTGGGCCTGGCCGGGCTCCGGTGCCTGGCTTCGGTGTTCTTCATCGCCGGCAGCCCGCTGCCGCGAACCACCCGGCAGGACGCACTCGACGCCGCCCGCGCGGTGATCGAAGCCCATTCGCTGGCCGGCACCGCCGGCGCCACCAGCCCCAACGGCCAGGTGGTGATCGTTCGCACGCTGGCACCCTTGGTCGAGCCGGCGATGGACCTCGTGCGCCGGGTGCGCACGGCCTGGCGCGGACTGTTCTGGGGGCTGCCGGCCGCCAACCCGCGCATCTGGGCGATGTAGCACTGCTCGGAGTGGCCGCCAGGCCGTGCTCCGTGTCATTTCGGTCTCGGAAAATTCCGGTTTTTTCGCCCATTGCGGGAAATCAGTCCCGCCCCCCACACGCTCTGGCACACTGGGACCGGTGCGAAACATCTTGCAACAATTCAACGCTCCGCAGCGCCCCGAGTCGAACCCATGCCAACCGCCGTCTGGATCCTGATCGTCATCGCGGCAAGCATTGCCGGCTCGGTGGCCGGTACCCTGCTGGCCGCGTGGCGTGCCCGGCGTGCCGCATTGGCGCAGCGACGCATTCCCGAACGCTGGCCTCTGAGTCCGCGCGCCATCGTCAATTCCGAAGAGCGCCGGGTCTGGCGCTGGCTGAGTCGGGCCTTCTTCGACCACCAGATCATGATCAAGATGCCGGTGACGCGTTTCACCATGCCGCGCAGCCCGGACGACAGCGTGCACTGGTTCAACCTGCTCAACGGCGCCTACTGCACCTTCACCGTCTGCACCGCCGAGGGCCGGGTGGTGGGCTGCGTGGACGTGCCCGGTCCGGCCGGCCTCTCGCGGCGCAACCAGCATCTCAAGCACAGCCTGCTCACCCAATGCGGCATCGCCTACTGGCTGGTGCGCTCCGCCAACCTGCCCACGATGGCCGAGATCCGTCTGGAATTCCTCGGCGAGGACGCCGCCTTCGCCGATGACCACGCCCACGACCAGGCCGCCATCGCCGCCGCGCAGCAGCACCTGCGCAGTGCCATCGATCGCCAGCGCCACAGCCGGCACAGTGATCTGGCCCCGCTGGCACCGGCGCAAGGGCCTGCGCCCACCGCAGGCCGTGCCGCTTTTGCCCCCGATCTGGGGTTTGCGGGCGAAAGCGGCGGCAGCGAGTTTGGCAGCAGCTTCCACGGCGAAAACTCCTTCATCGCCCCGCTGGACAGCCGCAGCGGCGAGCTGCGCTGAGGCTGCAACCAACCGTCGCCACCCGCCGGACTACCCGGTTACCTGCAGATGCTCGGGCGCCAGCCCGCGTCGGTGGCGATCCATCATCGCGACCCAGGCGGCCTCGATGTGCCGCGTCGAAAGCGCGGTGTCGAACAAGGGCATGGTCAGGCGCTTGTCCGCCAGTCGGCGCCGGATCACACCCAGTCGATCCGGCGCGGTGGCCAGTTCCACCGCCAGCCGTTCATAGGCGCTGCGGTCCGGCGCGATCAGGTCGGCCAGCCCGACCGCCGTGAGCAGGCTGGCCGCAACCCGGCTCGCGAACGCTTCCCCCATGCAGGTCAGAACCGGCAGACCGGCCCAGAGCGCATCGCTGGCCGTGGTGTGGGCGTTGTACGGGAGCGTGTCCAGGAACAGGTCGGCCAGCCGGTGGCGCGCCAGATGCTCGGCCACCGGCACACGTGGCGCGAACACCAGCCGTTCGGCCGCGACGCCACGTCTTGCGGCCTCCTGCACCAGATGACGCGCCGCCGCCGGGGTGTCTTCCAGCAACCACAGCACGCTGTCTTCGACCTGCGACAGGATGCGCATCCAAGCGTCCAACACCTCGGGGTTGATCTTGAAGCTGTTGTTGAAGCAGCAAAAGACAAAGCCTGCTTCGGGCAGACCCGCATCGGCGCGCCGCCAGGGCGTGTCGGCGATCGGCCGTTCGGCGTCGTTCACCTGGTAGCTGTGGGGCAGCTGAACGATCTTTTCGGCGTAGAAGCCGTAACTCGCCGGCGGAACCACCACCGGGTCCGCGATGAGGTAATCCATCCAGCCGCAACCCAGAGTTCCGGGGTACCCGAGGTAACTGACCTGAATCGGTGCCGCGCGTCGGGCGAAGATGCCCGGCCGGCTGTCCTGCGTGAAACCTTTCAGATCGACGGCGATATCGACACCGAGTCGTCGCGACAGATCGGCGATGTCACCATCGGCCATGGCGCGCACATCCATGAAGCGGTCAAACGCGACCGCGAGGCGCCTGGCCATTTCATCGTCGCGCCGGGGCCCGAAATCGAACGCGATGGTCTCAAAAGCCGACCGATCGTGCCGCTCGAAGAACCCGATCATCAATTGCGCGGTCGCGTGATCGTGAAAATCCGCTGAGAAATACCCGACCGTGATCTTGTCCTTGGCCTGTTTCGTGCCGAGCGCCAACGCCGGGGCCGGCTGTGGCCAGCGATCCTGGCTCCAGGTTTGCGCGGCTGCGCGTTGAACACCAGGATCGGCGCTCAGGCTCAGAACATCGAACGGTTTTGCGGCTTTGTGCCCGGCTGCAATGGCGCGGGCCAGGTCGGCGGTATCGGATGCGAAGGACGTCCAATCGCAGACCCTCGCGCGGGTGGCCAGCAGCGTGCCTTGCACATAATCCAGGGTCGGCTTGAGCACCCTGGCGCGTTCGAGGCTCTCGATCGCGGCTTCGAAACGCTTCTGCTCGCGTTGGGCGTTGCCCAGGTTGCTCCAGGTCTCCGCCGAGCGCGGATCGAGATCGAGTGCCTTGCGGTAGGCCGCCTCGGCCTCTTCAAGCCGCGAGGCCTCGGTCAGCAGGTTGCCGAGGTTGCTCCAGGCTTCCGGCGAGGCTGGCTCCAGTTCGATCGCGGTGCGGTAGGCGGCCTCGGCCTCCGGAAAGCGCTTCAGCTCCCCCAGGGCAATGCCCAGATTGCGCCAGCCGTCCGGCAACGCGGGTCCCAGTTCGACCGCCCGTTGGCAGGCTGCCTGAGCCCCCGTGAAATCGTTCCGGGCGATCAGCACGCCGCCCAGGTTGGCGTGCAACGGAGCCAGATCGGGCTGAAGCTCGATGGCCTTGCGAAAACAGGCGTCAGCCTCTTCCAGGCGTCCCTGACGGTCCCGCAAGCGCCCAAGGTTGGAATGGGCAAACGCGTAGGTCGGGGCCAGCTCGATCGAGCGGTTCAGGCATTTCTCCGCGTCCGCGTCGGCCCCGAGTTCAAGCAGCTGCACGCCGATGCTGTTCTGCGCTTCGGCCGATCGCTGCGTCAGCGTTCCGGCCTTCACAAAGGCCTTCACCGCCTCGGTGGCGTGGTTCAGTCCCCGCAGCGCAAGTCCGAGGCTGAACCACGCCTCGGGCATGTCCGGCGCCATTCGAATCGCATGACCGCACCACTCTTTTGCGGCGCCGTGGTCGCCCCGGGCATGGGCTGCGCCGGCGGACTGGATGTAATGGGCAAGAAGCTGTTGGAGCATTGGGACGACGGTCGACGGCGGCATCGCGTCCCCGTCGATTGATGATATCAGCCGACCGGGGCACTGCGCTGCCGCGGCGAGGTGCCACGACCTCCAGCAAACTATCAAATTTGTAGCTGTCCGTGGCCTTCCGGCCTTGGCAATTCGCCAATTCAATTCTGAAATCAGGCCCTGAAGGCCCCTTGAACGCCGATCGGGGCGGCTGTGGCTATCCAGGGCCCGCTCAACCGCCCGCACCGACCCGCCGATGCACCCGGATGTCGTCCAGCTCGATCCAGACCAGCGTGGGCCCCGGCAGCACGAGGTGGTCGCCGAAGCGGGGCGTGACGAGGCGGCGGGTGTAGAAGCGCAGGCCGTCCACCACGGCCGAGGCCAGGCAGCGGTTGGCCGCGGTGGCCCAGCCGCCGATCACGTCGGCGGTGTAGTCGTGGCGCAGCAGCAGCCCGGCGGCATCGACGTGGAAGGTCTGCAGCGCGCTGTGGGTGGGCACCTGGGGCCCGAACGTGGCGCGCAGCATCTGCGCGCCCTCGGGCCGCCCGGGCTCCACGCCGGTGACGCGCACGCCGGGCAGGGCCAGCAGGTGCGGAAAGCTCAGGTAGTTCCACAGCGCGTAGCCCGCGAAGTAGAGGATGTCGAGCCGGTCCCAGCCCAGGCGCTTGGGCCAGGTGAACAGGGCCACTCGCGGCTGGCTGCGCTGGGCGACCACCGTGCCGGCGGCATTCAGCAGTTGCACCGCGTCGGGCGTCCAGACGCCGCGCCCGCCCGGCTGGCCGAAGCCGCCCAGTTCCACGCGCGGCGCATGCGGCCAGACCGTGGCCGTCAGGCCTTTCAGGGCCGCGGCCTGGAACTTGGATGCAAAGGCCAGCCCGCCCGAGGACAGCCGGACCTCGATGCGCTCCACCGCCTGCCAGCGCGCGGTGCCGCCGTGGGCGTCGATCACGGCCTGCAGCCGCTCGGCGATGGCATCCTGCGCCAGGTTCGGTGTGTGGGGTGCAGTCATGGTCGGTGTTACCCGTTGGCGGGTGCGCTCATTCTGCTCCGGCCGAACCCTCGGCCACCCACTGCAGGTAGTCCGGCGCGCCGGCACTGATCGGCAGCATCACGATCTGCGGCAACGCGTAGGGGTGGCGGGCGCGGATGAAGGCTTCGAGCCGCGCATAGCTCCCCACGGTGGTCTTGATGGCCAGGCGCCATTCGGGCTCGGCGCAGGTCTCGCCCTGCCAGCGGTAGACGCTGCGGATGGCCTGTAGCTGCGCGCACGCGCCCAGGCCGGCGTCCACGATCTGCCGCGCCAGGGCTTCGGCGCTGGTTTCGTCGGGCAGGGTGGTCAGTACCATGCCACACGGCGGCACGGCTGGGGATGGATCGTTCATGGCGCGGCTCCGCAAGTTCTTGGCTGGGCTTGAGCCGGGAGCTTAAACTGGCCCATGCCTTTTGTTGAACTCGGACTGTCCCCGGGCTTGGCGCGTGCTGCCGCCGCGCTGGGCCTGCACCCGCCCACCCCCGTCCAGTCAGCCGCCATCCCCGAGATCCTGCATGGCCGCGACGTGCTCGCCACCGCGCGCACCGGCTCCGGCAAGACGGCGGCGTTCCTGCTGCCGTTGCTGCACCAGCTGGGTGACGAGCCGACCCGGACCCCCCGGCGCACCCGCGTGCTGGTGCTGGTGCCCACGCGCGAGCTGGCCACGCAGGTCGGCGAAACGGTGCGCGCGCTATTGCCCGCGCTGCCGCGGCGGCTGAAGGCGGCGATCGTGTTCGGCGGGGTGTCGATCAACCCGCAGATGCTGCGCCTGCGCGGCGGCGCGGAGATCGTGGTGGCCACGCCGGGGCGCCTGCTGGACCTGATCGACCAGCACGCCGTTCGCCTGGATGCGGTGGCCACGCTGGTGCTCGACGAGGCCGACCGTCTGCTCGACCTGGGTTTTGCCGAGGAGCTGACGCGCATCCTGGCGCTACTGCCGGCGCGGCGCCAGAACCTGCTGTTCTCGGCCACTTTTCCCGCAGCGGTGCAGGCGCTGGCCGAGCCGATGCTGCGGGAGCCGGCGCGCATTCACATCGCCGCCGGGCCGACGGACCGCCCCGACATCACCCAGCGCGCCATCGTGGTGGACCCGCCCCGGCGCACCCAGCTGCTGCGCCACCTGCTCGCCACCCACGGCTGGGAGCGCGCGCTGGTGTTCGTGGCCACCAAGTACGCCGCCGAGCAGGTGGCCGACAAGCTGCGCCGCGCTGGTCTGCGTGCCGAACCCTTTCACGGCCAGCTGAGCCAGGGCAAGCGCGACCAGGTGTTGGCCGACCTCAAGGCCAGCCGGGTGCAGGTGGTGGTGTCCACCGACCTGGCCGGGCGCGGCATCGACATCGCGCAGTTGCCCGTGGTGGTGAACTTCGACCTGCCGCGCTCGCCCGTCGACCACGTGCACCGCATCGGCCGCACCGGGCGTGCCGGCGAGCCCGGCCTGGCGATCAGCTTCGTCAGCCCGGCGCAGGAGGCGCACTTCCGCCTGATCGAAAAGCGCCGGGGCCAGGCGGTTCCGCGCGAGGTGATCGCCGGGTTCGAGCCCCGCCCCGCGGAGCCCGGCGCCATGCCGGCCGCCGTGCCCACCGGCGGCATCAAGGGCCGGCGTCCGAGCAAGAAGGACAAGCTGCGGTCCGCCGCTGCCAACCAGGAGAAAGCCCCATGAACGCCGCCCACCCCCTGGCCGACACCGTGCAGGTGCTGGCCTTCGACATCTTCGGCACCGTCGTGGACTGGCATGGCAGCATCGTGCGTGAAATGGCTGCGCTGCACCCCGGCGTGGACGGCGACGCCTTCGCCCGCGCCTGGCGCGCCGGCTACCAGCCCGCAATGGCGCGGGTGCGTTCCGGCGAGCTGGGCTGGACGCTCATCGACGACCTGCACCGGCTGATCCTGGACGATATCCTGCCGCGTTTCGGCCTCGCGCACCTGGACGAGGCCCAGCGCCGGCACCTGAACCGCGTCTGGCACCGGCTCGACGCCTGGCCCGACAGCGTGCCAGGCCTCACACGGCTGAAACGCCGCTACACGATCACCACGCTGTCCAACGGCAACATCGGCCTGCTGACCGACATGGCCAAACGCGCCGGCCTGCCGTGGGACTGCATCCTGAGTGCCGAGGTGTTTCGCGCCTACAAACCCGATCCGGCGGTGTACCGGGGCGCGGCAAGGGTGTTCGACCGGCAACCCGAACAGGTGATGCTGGTGGCCGCGCACCACGACGACCTGGCCGCCGCGCGCGCCTGCGGCCTGCACACCGCCTACGTCGAACGCCCGCTGGAGTTCGGCGCGGCACACGTCAAGGATGTCTCGCCGCAGCCCGGTAATGCGCTGCACGCGGCCAGCCTGGTGGCGCTGGCGGACCAGCTGGATTGCTGAAAACACGGGCGGGGCGGCCCAGGCGGCACCAAGCCGACTTCAGAGCTTGGTTTCCGCCCTTTTTCGACATCAAAACTGGCTTTTTCCAGCATGGAATGGCAACCAGCAGCTATCATTTTTGAATACTGCCGGTGATAGTCGCCAGCACCGACTGCGCGAATGGCGCGATCGGATCAGGCCGAGGCGGCGCAACCACCCGGCTTGACGACCCGTTCGGTGGAGGCCGGGTTGGCGGCCAGCTTGGATGCGGGCCGGCGCGGGCGCGGCAGCAGTTCGCCGCCGCAGTTGGGGCAGGTGCCGTTCAGCGTGACCGCTGCGCAGGTGGCGCAGAAGGTGCACTCGAACGAACAGATGCGGGCTTCGGTGGAATCGGGCGGCAGGGGCTTGTCGCAGCATTCGCAGCTGGGGCGCAGTTGGAGCATGGAAGGGTCCGTGGAAACGAGGCTCGGCGGTTTATACCGCGCAGGGCCTCATACGGGTTTGCATTCAAGCGTAGAACAAGGCGCGAAGCCGAAGACAGTGCTGCAGCACGGCGAGGCGAAGCAACGAAGTTATACGTTTGAAGGCGAATCCGTATCAGGGCGCCTCCATGCCCCGCTGTGCCAGCACCGCGCGCGCCCGCTCGCCGGCCAGCCAGGCCAGCAGCGCCTGCGCGGCAGCCGCGTCCGGGGCCGATGCGGACACGCCGCCCGCGTACACCGTGTAGTTCTGCAGGGACGTCGGCAGCGGCCCCACCAGCGTCGCGCCGGGCACGGCCAGGATTTCGCTGATCTGGTGCAGGGCCAGATCGGCCTCGCCGCTGACCACGCGTTGCGCGACCAGCCCGCCCGGCACCCGCACCGCCTTGGCGGCGATCTGCGGCGCGATCCCCATGCGCTCGAACAGCTGCGCCAGGTAGATGCCGCTGGAGCCGCCGGCGGCGGGATCAATGAACGCCACCGCCCTTGCTGCCAGCAGCGCCTCCCGGAACGCGGCTTCGGTGCCGACGTCGGGCAGCTTCGCGCCCTGTTTCACCGCGACACCGATGCCCACGCGTGCCAGCGACGTGGGGTTGGCGCCCGCCAGTTTGCCGGCACGTGCCAGGGATTCCAGCGCCGCGGGCGGAAGCACCACCAGGTCGAAACGCTCCCCCTGGGCAATGCGGCGCTGCAAGGCGCCCGCCGTGTCGTTTTCCACCCGCACCGTGTGGCCGGTCTGCGCCTCGAACGTCGGGACGAGCGCGGAGACCACCGGTTTGAACGCGCCGGCTGTCAGCACGGTGAGCTCGGCGGCGATCCCGGGGTCGACCCAGATCAGCGCGATCCCCGCAAGGACGCTCAGGATGCTTCGCTGGAACATGTTCACCTTCCCCGGGCCTTGCCAACGGATGCCGCGCTGCCGATCAGACGTAGGCCAACCGGGCCTGCTTCACGTCGATCTTGCCCTGCACGAGCTTTTCGAGCGCGTCGTGGCGCAGGCTGCGCATGCCGGAGGCAATCGCCGCGTCGAACAATTCGGTCGGCCGCGCATGGCGCTGGATCAGCTCGCGAATGGCCGGGTTGTTCTCGAGGATTTCGTAGATGCCCATGCGGCCCTTGTAGCCCTTGCCACCGCAGTGCTCGCACCCGGTGGCGGTGTGCACCAGGATCTGGTCGACCGACTCGACGCCCGCCGCCTCCAGCAGGCGCCGGCGCCCTTCGTCCGCCGTGAGGCTGGAGCGTTCGATGTACTCGGCCAGCAGGCGATCGAACTGCCCAGGCGCCAGCCGGTGCGGCGCCGCGCAGCGGCTGCACAGCGCACGCACGAGCCGCTGGGCGACGATGCCGACCAGCGAATCGGCGAAGTTCATCGGATCCATGCCCAGGTCCAGCAGCCGCACCACGCTTTCCGCGGCGCTGTTGGTGTGCAGCGTGGACAGCACGAGGTGGCCGGTGAGCGAAGCCTCGATCGCGATCTTGGCGGTCTCCTGGTCGCGGATCTCGCCGATCATGATGATGTCGGGGTCGGCGCGCAGGAAGCCGCGCATCGCCGCGGCGAAGGTCACGCCGATCTTGGGATTCACCTGCACCTGACGCAGGCCGGGCTGGGTGATCTCGATCGGGTCTTCGGCCGTCCAGATCTTGCGTTCGCCGGTATTGACCTCGGCCAGCATCGAATGAAGCGTGGTGGTCTTGCCCGAGCCGGTGGGGCCGGCCGCCAGGATCAGCCCGAAGCTGTGGCCGGACAGCCGCTTGAAGGTGTCCTGGTCGCGCCCCTGCAGGCCCAGCCTGGCCAGCGGAATCGGCTTGGTGGTGGCCAGCAGGCGCAGCACCACGTCTTCAAGGCCGTCGTGCGTGGGCATCACGGCCACGCGCAGTTCGAGCTTGGGGCCACCGAATTCGGCGTAGTTGATCTTGCCGTCCTGCGGGCGGCGCCGTTCGGCGATGTCCAGGCGCGCCATGATCTTGATGCGCGACACCAGCGACGAGCGCAACCGGGCCGGCAGGCTCAGGTAGGGTTCCAGGTCGCCGTCGCGGCGGAAGCGGATCAGCGTGATCTGCTCGCCGGGGTTGGTCTCGATGTGGATGTCGGAGGCCTCCTGGGCCAGCGCGTCGTCGATCATCTTCTTGACCATGCGCACCATGCCCGAGGACTCGGCGGCCGACGCCGACTCCTCGTGCTCCTGACCGGCGGCGATCTCGATCATCGCCTGCGACACCAGCAGTTCGATGTCGGACTCGCCCGTGCCGCCCGGCATCGCCACGCCACGCCCGTAGGCCGGCATGTTCAAGGGCGGCAGCTCTCGGGTCGAAGAAACGGCGCTGGCGCCCGCCCGCTCCTGCAGCTCCAGCCGGGTGCGGATGGCCGAGCGCGGCGCCCAGACAAGGCTCACGCTGCGCCCGGTCAGTTCGCACAGGCGACGACGCAGCACTTCATCGGTGGGCGTGTACGAGGCCACAAAAAAACGATTCTCGGCAGCCCCCAACGGCACCACCTCGTTCAGCCGCGCCTCGCGCACGCGCAGCACCTGAAAAGCCTCGGGTGGCACGGCAAATCGCACGGTGTCCACCTCGGGGATGCCGCCCATGCGGGCCAGCGCATGTTCGAGGTCATCGGCGGTCAGCAACATGCGCCGCACCAGTTCGCCCGACTGGTTTCGCAGGTAGTCGGGGTTCTCGGCCTGGATCCGGTCCAGGGTCGCGGCATCGATGTAGCCCAGTTGCTCCAGCGCCTGGCGCAGGGAAATGACCGGCTGGTGGCGCTGCAGTTCCAGCACCGCCACCAATTGCGCCAGGGACTGCACCGGCAACGGCTCGGCAGAGGCACTGGCCGGAAAACCCGAGAGCGTGACTTCTGACGGTTGCATGACATACCCCTTTTGGTGCATCGGTCCTAGCGCTGCAGATATTTTCAGAATCCCGGCGCCACCCCCTTGAAACATCATGTTACGTGCGAAGTCATGAATTCAACTGATATGTGTCAATTCCCGGGGTTTTGGGTTGGCTTCTCCAGACAAGAAAAAAGGCTGCCCGCCGCGGCGCGGCGGGCAGCCCTTGCCAGGAATCGCCCTGTCAGAGCAGCGACACGCCGGTCTTGCTCTGGAGTTCGGCGTCGGTGACGCCGGGCGCCATCTCGACCACCTTGATGCCGTGCGGCGTGATGTCCATCACGGCCAGGTCGGTGATGATGCGGTCGACCACGGCCACGCCGGTCAACGGCAGGGTGCACTTGGGCAGGATCTTCAGGTCAAAGGTGCCGTCCTTCTTTTTGGCCACGTGTTCCATCAGAACCACCACGCTGCGCACACCGCCCACCAGGTCCATCGCCCCGCCCATCCCCTTGACCATTTTGCCCGGAATCATCCAGTTGGCCAGGTCGCCTTTTTCGCTGACCTGCATGGCGCCCAGGATGGACAGGTTGACCTTGCCGCCGCGGATCATCGCGAAACTGTCGTGGCTGCCGAAGATCGACGAGCCGGGCAGCGTGGTGACGGTCTGCTTGCCGGCGTTGATGAGGTCGGCGTCGACGTTTTCCTCGGTCGGGAACGGGCCGATGCCCAGCATGCCGTTTTCGCTCTGCAACCAGACTTCGATGTCCTTGGGCACGTGGTTCGCCACCAGGGTGGGAATGCCGATGCCGAGGTTGACGTAGTAGCCGTCGTGCAGTTCTTTGGCAGCGCGCGCCGCCATCTGGTCTTGGGTCCAGGCCATGATTACACCCCCGCCTTCTCAGTGATGGTTCGTTTTTCAATCCGTTTCTCGGGATTCGGGTTGTGCACGATGCGGTGCACATAGATGCCGGGCAGGTGCACCTCGTCCGGCACCATGGCGCCGGTCTCGACGATCTCCTCGACTTCCACCACGCAGATGCGCCCGGCCATCGCCACCGCCGGGTTGAAGTTGCGTGCGGTCAGACGGAACTGCAGGTTGCCCGACCGGTCGGCCCGGTGCGCCTTGACCAGCGAGACCGCCGGCACCAGCGAGCGCTCCATCACGTAGGTCTTGCCGTCGAATTCGCGCAGTTCCTTGCCCTCGGCCACCAGCGTGCCCACACCGGTGCGGGTGAAGAAGGCCGGAATGCCCGCGCCGCCGGCGCGCAGCTTCTCGGCCAGCGTGCCCTGGGGCGTGAATTCGAGCTCCAGCTCGCCGGCCAGGTACTGGCGTTCGAACTCCTTGTTCTCGCCCACGTAGGACGAGATCATCTTCTTGATCTGGCGCGTCTCCAGCAGCTTGCCCAGGCCGAATCCGTCGACGCCGGCGTTGTTGGACACGACCGTCAGGTTCTTCACGCCCGAATCGCGCAGCGCGTCGATCAGCGCCTCCGGGATGCCGCACAGGCCGAAGCCGCCCACGGCCATCAGTTGTCCGTCGGCGACGATGCCCTTGAGGGCCTCGGCCGCGGAGGGATAGAGCTTGTTCACACAGGTCTCCTGAAATGGGAAAAGCTGAACGATACTACGTAATTCGCTACGTAGTATTTCGTAATGGCCAACCCCCGATCCGACACCGTCACCATGAGCCGAACCATCGACTACCAGCTCGCTTTCGACCTCGCGCCGATCGGCCTGGTGCTGTCGCGCAACCGCACGATGGTGGACTGCAACCAGCGGGTGTGCGAGATGTTCGGCGCTGAGCGCGACCAGCTGATCGGACAGAGCTTCCAGATCCTGTACCCGAGCGCGGACGAGTACGAACGCACCGGCGCGCGCATCGCCCCGATCCTGAATGCGCGCGGCGTCTACGCCGACGACCGCATCATGCGGCGCGTGGACGGCCGCCTCAAGGGCGAGACTTTCTGGTGCCACGTGACCGGGCGCGCGCTCAACCGCAACGCGCCGCATGAAGCCGGCATCTGGAGCTTCGAGGATCTCTCGTCACGCCGGCCGGTCAAGGCCGAACTCACGCCGCGCGAGCGCGAGGTGGCCGCCGGCCTGATGGACGGCCGCACCAGCAAGGAGATCGGCAAGCTGCTGTCCATCAGCCACCGCACCGTCGAGATCTACCGCGCGCGGCTGATGCGCAAGTACAAGGCCAGCACCGCCGCCGACCTGGTGCACCGGCTGATGGCCGGCTGATGAACGCCTGAAATCATCGCTTTCGATGGCCGTTTGACGCTGGGTTACGGCCTGCGCAGCCTGAAAAACCGCGGTGAAAGTGCTGCCAGCCCGGCTCAGGCCGCAGGGGGCGCGTCCACCACCTCGGCGGCGGTGCGGAAGGCCTCGACCGCCGTGGGAACGCCGCAATAGATGCTCGCGTGCAGCAGCACCTCCTGGATCTCCTGCGGCGTCGCACCATTGTTGAGCGCGCCGCGCACGTGGCCCTTGAGCTCGTGCTGCTTTCCCAGCGCCGTGAGCATGGCCACCGTGATCAGGCTGCGGGTTTTCAGGTCCAGCCCCGGTCGCTGCCACACGTCTCCCCAGGCGTTGCGGGTGATGTACTGTTGGATCGGCGCGGTGAATTCGGTGACGCCGCCAAATGCACGCGCCACAAAATCCTCGCCCATGACTTGCTTGCGGGTGGCGAGACCTTGCTCGAACTGGGTGTCCATAATGGAAAGCTCCTGCAAAATCCCGACAGCATAATCCCGCGCAACCCACAGGAGACCTCATGAGCCGTTACCCCGCCCCCGACCTGAACGACCTGCCCGACGACATCAAGGCCAAAGTGCTGGAGGTGCAGGAAAAAGCCGGCTTCGTGCCCAACGTCTTCCTGGCCTTCGCTCGCCGTCCGGCCGAATGGCGCGCCTTCTTCGCCTACCACGACGCGCTGATGGTGCCCGAGTCGGTGGGTCGCACCAGCGGCCTGAGCAAGGGCGAGCGCGAGATGATCGTGACCACCACCAGCGCCGCCAACAACTGCCTGTACTGCGTGGTGGCGCACGGTGCCATCCTGCGCATCTACGAGAAGAAGCCACTGGTGGCCGACCAGGTGGCGGTGAACTACCGCAAGGCCGACATCCCGCCGCGCCAGCGCGCCATGCTCGACTTCGCGATGAAGGTCTGCCTGCGCTCGGATGAAATCGTCGATGCCGACTTCGAGGCGCTTCACGTGCACGGCTTCGACGACGAGGACATCTGGGACATCGCGGCCATCACCGCCTTCTTCGGTCTGTCCAACCGCATGGCCAGCTTCAGCGGCATGATGCCCAACCCCGAGTTCTACCTCATGGGTCGGACGCCGAAGCAGAAATAGCCGCTCTGTTTTCCATAGCTGCTCGTGGCCATCCGACGCTGGGAACAGGCTGTTTAGACCCTTGTTTTGTGCCCCGGAGGGCCGTGAAAGGCCGGTTTCAGCCCAGCAGGCTGGCCGGGGCCACGTAGTCGTAGCCCAGGTCGCGCGCGACGGCTTCGTAGGTCACCTGGCCCTGGCAGACGTTCAGGCCGTTCAGCAGGTGCGGGTTGTCGCGCAGGGCGCGCTTCCAGCCCTTCTCCGCCAGCGCCAGCGCGTGGCCGATGGTGGCGTTGTTGAGCGCGAAGGTCGAGGTGCGCGCCACCGCGCCGGGCATGTTGGCCACGCAGTAGTGCACCACGCCATCGACCATGTAGACCGGGTCGGCGTGCGTCGTGGCATGCGAGGTCTCGAAGCAGCCGCCCTGGTCGATGGCCACGTCCACCAGCACCGCGCCCTTCTTCATGCGGGCCACGTGTGCGCGGGTCACCAGCTTGGGCGCCGCGGCGCCCGGCACCAGCACGCCGCCGACCACCAGGTCGGCGTCCAGCACGGCCTCCTCGATGGCCGAGGCGGTGGAATAGATGGTGCTGATGCGATTGCCGAACACCAGGTCGAGCTGGCGCAGGCGGTCGACGTTCTTGTCCAGCACCGTCACACGCGCACCCAGGCCCACTGCCATCTGCAAGGCGTTGGTGCCCACCACACCGGCACCGATGATGGCCACGTGGCCAGGCTGCACGCCAGGCACGCCGCCGAGCAGCAGGCCGCGCCCGCCGTGGGCCTTCTCCAGGTAGAGCGCGCCGGCCTGCACCGCCATGCGGCCCGCCACCTCGCTCATCGGCGCCAGCAGCGGCAGGCCGCCGCCCGCTCCGGTGATGGTTTCGTAGGCGATGCAGACCGCGCCGGACTTCACCAGCGCCTTCGTCTGCTCAGGGTCCGGTGCCAGGTGCAGGTAGGTGTAGAGGATCTGGCCGGGGCGCAGCATCGCGCATTCCACCGGCTGGGGCTCCTTGACCTTCACGATCATCTCGGCGCGCGCGAAGATCTCGGCGGCCGTGGCCACCATCTCGGCGCCCGCCGCCACGTACTGCGCATCCGTCAGGTCGATGGCGGTGCCGGCATCCTGCTGCACCAGCACCTGGTGGCCGTGCGCCGTGAGTTCGCGCACGCTGGCCGGGGTCAGGCCGACGCGGTATTCGTGGTTCTTGATTTCCTTGGGGACGCCGATGAGCATGAAAAGTCTCCTGTTGATGGGTTGACGCGCATTGTGCGCAGTCAAGACCGCGTTGAGAAGTAATGTTAATTTATTTGACTATATAAAAGTTTTTCTAATTCAATAGACCACAAACTGTTCCTCGCCCTGGCCGATGGAAGCCCGGTCGACTGGGCATGGCATTGCACCGGGAGAGCCACGCCACTTGCGCGGTCCCGATCGCCGGCACGTCTGCACCCGCCCAAGCGGCGGACTCGGACGCCGGCCGTGCCGAATCGGGTGTTCAACCGTGATGAGACAACAGAGGCCCGCAGCGTCTGGGCAGACCTCCACACCGTCCGAGCTTGTCAAACCTAGGGTTTTCCCGGATTATTTTTATTTGAATATTCGTTAACGTATGCGTTAATGAATCCGCAATCACCGCTGCCGCCCCTGACCGAATCGGTCGCCGCCCTGCCCAGCATCGGCACGTCGCTCAAACGCCCCGAATGCGTGCTGGCCACTCGTAGCGGCCACTTCTACACCGCCGACTGGCGCGGCGGCGTCGCCCAGATAAGGCCCGACGGAACCGAAACCCTGTTCACCGGCAACATGCCTGACGGCTTGACCGCGCGCCCCAACGGCATCGCTTTGCTCGCTGACGGCAGTTTTCTGATGGCACAGCTCGGTGAAACCGACGGCGGCGTGTACCACCTCACCCGCGAGGGTCAGATCACACCGTGGCTGCGCCAGGTCGACGGTGTGGACCTGCCACCGAGCAACTTCGTGGTGCAAGACGCTGCGGGTCGAACCTGGATCACGGTCAGCACCCGTCTGGCGCCCCGCGCCGTGGCCTACCGTGCCGATGTGGCCGACGGATTCATCGTCTGCGTCACGTCCGACGGCAAAGCCTCCATCGTCGCCGACGGGCTGGGTTACACCAACGAAGTGGCGCTGCATCCCAGTGGTCAATGGCTGTATGTCAACGAAACCTTCGGTCGCCGCCTGTCGCGCTTCCCGTTGGACGCCAATGGCAGGCTCGGAGCGCGCCAAACCGTGACCGAATTCGGCGCCGGCACTTTCCCGGACGGCCTGGCGTTCGACGAGGACGGCTGCGCCTGGATCGTGAGCATCGTGAGCAACCGGCTCATCCGCGTCACGCCGGACGGCGAGCAGCAGATCTACCTCGAGGACAACGAGCCCGAACACCTGGCATGGGTCGAAGCCGCGTTCCAGGACAAGACCATGGGCCGACCCCATCTGGACGGCATCCGCAGCCAGAGCCTGCGCAACATCTCCAGCATCGCCTTCGCCGGCACCGACCGTCGAACCGGCGTGCTGGGTTGTCTGCTCGGCGCCAGCCTGCGCACGGTGCCGATGCCGTGCGCCGGCGTCGCGCCGTTTCACTGGGACTTCCCGTGAGCGCGCCGGCCCCCGCCGTTTCATTGGTGGATACCGCCTATGAGTGGATCCGCCGCCGCATTCTGGACAACGTGTGGCCGCCGGGGCACCGCGCGCTGGAGCAGGAAGTGGCGCTGGAACTCGGCATGAGCCGCACCCCGGTGCGCGAAGCGCTGGTGCGATTGCAGAACGACGGCCTGGTGGAGGTGGTTCCCCGGCACGGCATGCGCGTGCTGCCGGTCTCGCCCCAGGACATGCGCGAGATCTACGAGGTGTTGACCGCCCTCGAATGCATGGCCGCCGAGATCGTCGCGCGCCGAAAGCCCGGCGACGCCGAACTGCAAACCCTGACCCAGGCGACCGCGGACATGGACGAGGCCCTGGCGCGGGACGACCTCGAGGCTTGGGCCGCCGCCGACGAGCGCTTTCATGTCTCTCTGGTGGAGCTGTCGGGCAACCGCGCGCTGGCCAATACGGTGTGGAACTACTGGGACCGCGCCCACCGCGCGCGCATGCTCAGCCTGCGCCTGCGTCCGAAACCGGTCAACTCCACGCACGAGCACATGCAGATGGTCGAACGGTTGCGCGCCGGCGACGTGGCCGGCGCCGCCGCGGTCACCCGTGCCCACCGCGAGCGCGCCAACCAGGAGCTGGTAGCGATTTTCGAGCGTTTCAAGCTGAAACAGATGTGAAGGTATTCCGTGAGCACAACCTCTTATTCCATCGCGGTTCTGCCGGGCGACGGCATTGGCCCAGAAGTGGTTGCCGCCGCGCTCAGCGTCCTGCACGCCGTGGCGCCCAAGATCGGGCGGCGATTCAATACCGTGGAGCACCCCGCAGGGGCGCAACATTTTCTGGACACAGGCGTGGCCCTGCCCGACGCGACGCTCGGGGCTTGCCGCTCGGCCGATGCCATCCTGTTCGGCGCGATGGGCTTGCCGCACGTGCGAGGTCGCGACGGCACCGAGATCATTCCCCAGCTCGACCTGCGCTTCGCGCTAGACCTCTATGCGGGTGTGCGGCCCATTCGCACCTTTGCCGGCTTGCCCGGACCCTTGTCCAGCCCACACGCCGCCGACATCGATCTGGTGCTGGTGCGCGAGAGCACCGAAGGCCTTTTTTTCGCGCGCGGTCGCGGCCACATCGAGGGTGAAGGCGACGCTCGCGCCGCTTACGACACCATGAAGATCACGCACGCCGGCACCGCACGCGTGTGCGACTTCGCCTTGCGCCTGGCGCGCCAACGCAAGGCGCAAGGCAAGCCCGGCCGGGTCACCAGCGTCGACAAGGCAAACGTCTTCACGTCAATGGCTTTCTGGCGCGAGACGTTTGAGGAACGCGCCAAGGCTTGGCCAGATGTGGCGACCGACAGCGCCTATGTCGACGCGATGGCGCTGAATCTGGTGATGAAACCCTGGGCTTACGACGTTCTGGTCACCGAAAACATGTTCGGCGACATCCTGTCGGATCTGATCGCCGCGCTGGCCGGTGGCATGGGCATGGCGCCGTCGGCCGACATCGGCGACCAATATGCACTCTTCCAGCCCGCCCACGGCACCGCGCCTGACATCGCTGGCCAGGGCATCGCCAACCCGACTGCGACCCTCTTGTCGGCCACGATGATGCTCGATTGGCTGGCCCATCGGCACGACGACGCCGCGCTGGCGGACGCGGCGCGGGCCATCGAGGCCTCGCTGGCCAAGTCCTTCGCCAGCGGCGCGGTTCGTCCACGCGAATTCGGCGGCGCGAGCGACACAGCAGCCATCGTGAACGCCGTCGTCGAAGGATTGTGAAATGAGCGAACGCATCGTCATGGTCGGCGCCGGTTACTGGTCTCAATTCCAGGTGGAAGGCTGGCGCGACATCGGCACGCCGCTGGCCGCCATCGCCAACCGCCACGTGGAGAACGCGCAGCCCCTGGCGGCGCGCTACGGCGTACCCAAGTGCTATGGAGACCTCACCGCCATGTTCGACGCCGAAAGGCCCACTGTGGTCGACGTCTGCCTGCCGCCCGTGGCGCAGGAGCCTGCGGTTCGCGCCGCCATCGAGCGCGGCATTCCCACCATCTGCCAGAAGCCCTTCGGCGTCGACCTGAAACAAGCCGAAGCCATGACCGCCATGGCCGAGGCTGCCGGGGTACCGCTGGTGATCCACGAAAACTTCCGCTTCGCACCCTGGTTCCGCGAGATGCGCCGCTGCATCGACACCGGCTTCTTCGGGCGGGTGCACAGCGTCGCGTTTCGCCTGCGCCCGGGTGACGGGCAAGGCGTCGAGGCCTACCTGGACCGCCAGCCCTATTTCCAAAAGATGCCGGAATTCTTGGTGCGCGAGACCGCGGTGCATTTCATCGATACCTATCGCTTCCTGATGGGCGAAGTGCGCGCCGTGACCGCGCGCCTGCGCCGCCTGAACCCGGTGATCGCCGGCGAGGATGCCGGCGTGCTGATCTTCGAATACGACGACGACCGCACCGGCCTGTTCGACGGCAACCGGCTCAACGGACATCCGGCCAGCAACCTGCGCCGAACCATGGGCGAGATGTGGCTCGAAGGCGAGCGCGGCGTGATGCGCCTCGACGGTGAGGCGCGCCTGTGGTGGCAACCCCATGGCGGTGCGGAGGCGCGCCATGCCTATGACGACGGAGCCGGTCGCGGCGCTTTTGGCGGCGCCAGCACGGCGCTGCAAGCCCATGTTCTGGCGCATCTGCGCCACGGCGCGCCGCTGGAAAACGGCGCGCGCGACTACCTGGCCAACCTGCATGTGCAAGCGGCCGCCTATCACTCGCATGCCACCGGTCGAAGGGTATCGATGGCTGGCTTCAATCCTCACAACCCTTGATGGAGATAGCAATGAAGACGACATGGAACCTCAGCGCCATCGCGCTCGCCACCGCGTTTGCCCTGCCGGCCGCATCGCAGACGGTTCTCAAGTTCAGCCACACCGACCAGCAGGCCGGCGCGCGCCAAGCCGCCGCGGTCGTTTTCGCCAAGAAGGTGGAGGAGCTCACCGCGGGCCGCTACAAGGTGCAGATCTACTGCTGCAGCCAGCTCAGCAATGACCCGAAGAACATCGAGCAGCTCGCGCTTGGCGGCATCGACTTCACGGTGTCAGCGACCGGTTCGTATGCGCCTCATGTGCCGACGCTGAACCTCACGATGCTGCCCTTCATCGTGGAGAACTACAAGCAAGGCTGGCGCTTCTACGACGAGAGCAAGTGGCTGCAGGAGCAGTTCGACAAGGCGCCGGCCAAGGGTTTCCGCTTCCTTTCGACCTGGGAAGCGGGTTTCCGCAACATGACCACGAAGACGCCGCTGAACTCGCCGTCCGACGCCAAGGGCATGAAGCTGCGCACCTTCCCGAACGAGATGATGCGCTGGTCGCTCGAATCGATGGGTTTCACGATCCAGATCATGCCGCTGCCGGAAGTTTTCCTGGCGATCCAGCAGGGCGCTGTGCAGGGCCAGGAGAACCCCATCGACACCATCTACTCGAACAAGTTCTACGAGGTCGCGCCGAATATCACGCTGACCAACCACGTGTACAGCCCGATCCCGCTGGCCATCAGCGAGAAGACCTGGCAAAAGCTGTCGCAGGCCGACCAGAAAGCGGTGATGGAGGCCGCGCGGATCGCCGGCAAATTCAGCCGCGACATGATCTCCAGCAACGACGACAACCAGCTGAAGGAAATGTCGTCTCGGGGCGCGAAGGTCAACGCAAAGCCCGACATGGCGGCCTTCCGCCAATCGGTCAAGCCGGCGTACGACAAGGCGCGCGAAAAGTACGGTGCTGATGTGGACAAGGTGCTCGCCGAGGCGGAAAACATCCGCAAGACCACGAAGTAAGCCATGCCCGCGACGCCGATGCTCAAGCCGGTGGCCCCGGCGCCGATGCCCATCCGTCTGCTCGGTCGGACCGTGGACTGGGCCGTGATCACCATCGGCGCGGTCATGGCGACGCTGGTGTTTGTCAACGTCTGCCTGCACCTGTTCCACAAAGATCTGGCCTGGGTCACCGAGCTCGGCGAGTTGCTGATGGTCTGGGTGACTTTCCTGGGCGGCGCCTGCGCCGCCCAGCGTGGCGCGCACATGACAATCACGGAATTCATCGACAAGCTCAGGCCACCGAGCCGCCGGTGGGCCGATCTGGCGGTCCAGTCCGCCAGCCTGGCGATGCTGCTGGTGCTGGTGCGCTATGGCTGGTCGTTGGTGAACGCCAACTGGGGCAACCAGCTCACGGTGCTCGAGTGGCCCATGGCCTTGCAGTACATGGGCACGGCGGTGGGCTGCACCCTGATGGCGCTGTTCGTCGCCTGGGACGTGTGGCAAATCGCGCGCGGCGTGCCCCGCGACCAACGCTATCCGAAAACGGAGTGAGACCATGCTGGCCCTGACCCTGTTCGGGATTTTCTTCGTCATCGCACTGGCGGGTGTGCCGCTTCTGTATTCGATCCTCATCACCACAACCGGCGTCATCGCGCTTCAGAAGCTCGGCCATCCGCTGGAGACGATCTTCCTGTCGTTCATCGGCGGGGTCGAACCCTTCATCCTGCTCGCGGTGCCGCTGTTCATCTTCGCCGGCGAGCTTCTCGCCCAGGGAGGTGTCGGCAAGCGCATCGTCGAGTTCGCGCGCGTGCTGTTCGGCTGGCTGCCGGGCGGCCTGGGCGTCGTGACCGTCATCAGCTGCACGATGTTTGGCGGCGTCTCCGGATCGGCTATCGCCGACACGGCGGCGATCGGCTCACTGGTCATCCCCGCGATGGTGGCGCGTGGCTACTCACGCGGCTTCGCCGCGGCGCTGCTGGCCGTCGCGGGAACGGTCGCATTGCTGATGCCGCTGTCGATTCCGTTCCTGGTCTACGCCTTCATCTCGGGCGTGTCCATGCGCACACTTTCCATGGCGGGCCTGCTGCCGGCCATCGCCACCGCGGTGGCGTTGATCGTCGTTTGCATGTGGTACGGGCGCAGGTCGGGCGTAGACAATGGCGAGGACCGCTCGACGCCGGCGCAGATCTGGACCGCCACCAAGGACGCCGGCCCCGCGTTGCTGATGCCACTGATCATTGTCGGCGGGATCTGGAGCGGCCAGTTCACGCCCAGTGAATCCGCGGCGGTCGCGGTTTTCTACGGCCTCGGGGTGTCCCTGTTCTATTACAAGGACTTGACCTGGCGCCACGTCCCCCAGTTGCTGCTTAACGCCTTTTCGACCAGCGCCACGGTGATGCTGGTCATCGGTGCCACCGGCGCGATGGCGTGGTTGATCACCGTGGAGCAGGTGGCCGTGCAGATGGCCGAATGGATTCAGCTCGTGGCCACCGAACAGTGGATGTTCCTGATACTCTTCAACCTGTGCCTGTTGCTCCTGGGCGTGTTCATCGAGCCGCTGCCGGCCATGCTGCTCTCCGCTCCATTGTTCCTGCCGTTGGCCAAGCATTTCAACATGGACATGGTGCACATTGGCGTGGTGATGACCGCCAACCTGGCCATCGCGCTGTACACGCCTCCGGTCGGCGGCACGCTGTTCGTCGCCGCCAAGCTGGCGCACGCCGGTATCGGCGAGATCACGCGTTACCTGTGGCCGCTGATGGCCGCCACGTTCACGGTCGTGCTGCTGATCACCTACCTGCCCCAGCTGTCCCTGTGGCTGCCCCGCCTCATTCAGTCGATGTGACCGCCATGCTCGCCCTCGTCGTCGAGTTCCGCATCAAGCCGCCATTTGTCGACGCCTTCGACGCCGCCATCCGTGCCAATGCGGCGGCTTCCCTGGAGCGCGAACCCGGTTGCAGGCAGTTCGACGTGTGCCGCGATCCGCACGACCCGTCGCTGTTCTTCCTCTATGAACTCTACGACGACGAGGCGGCGATCGACGCACACCTGCGCGCGGCCCATTTCCTGCAAATGAATGCCGCCACCGCGGCCTGGGTCGATGCCAAGTCGGTGCGCACGCTCGCGCGCACCCATCCGGTCGCCCCCCCACACCGGTAGACCTCAACGCACGCGCCAGACGACCGTCCTCAACCCTTTGTCCACGTGACCATCATGAGCCTCATTCTTGGCTGCATCGCCGACGATTTCACAGGTGCCACCGACCTGGCCAACAACCTGGTCCAGGCCGGCATGCGCGTCGTCCAGAGCATCGGCGTCCCAGACGAGCCCATCGATGGCGTCGACGCGGTCGTGATCGCGCTCAAGTCGCGCACATCACCGGTCGACCAGGCGATCTCGGAATCGCTGGATTCGGCGAAGTGGCTGCGGGCACAAGGCGCGCGACGCCTCTACTTCAAGATCTGTTCGACCTTCGACTCGACACCGGCGGGCAACATCGGGCCGGTCGCCGAGGCCCTCGCCGACTGGCTGGGCGCGGCGTTCGTGCCTGTCACCCCGGCATTTCCCGCCAACGGACGCACCGTGTACCAGGGCCATCTCTTCGTCGGCGACACACTGCTCGGCGAAAGCTCCATGCGGCACCATCCGCTGACGCCGATGACCGAGTCCAACCTGGTCCAGGTGCTGCAAGCCCAGCTCCGCGATCGCAAAGTGGGCCTGGTACCGCACGACACCGTGTGTGCCGGTCCCGAGGCCTTGCGGCAATGCGCCTGGCGCCTGGTCGCGCAAGGCCGTTCGATGGGCATCGTCGACACGGTGAACCAGTCCGCCCTGGACGTGCTCGCCGCCACCATCGCTTCCGAGGACTGGCCCTTGATGGTGGCCGGCTCGGGCCTGGCCCTGTCGCTGCCTGCCGCGCTGGGGTGCGAGGCGAACGCGCATGCTCAGGACCTTCCCGAGGTTGGGGGCGCATCGGCCATCGTATCCGGCAGTTGTTCGGCGGCGACGAACGCGCAAGTGGCCGCCTTCATCGCGGCGGGCGGCCCGGCCTTCGCGATCGATGCGATGCGCCTGGACGCGAGCCAGTCCCTGGTGAACGAGGCCCTGGCATGGGCCGCGCCACGCCTGGGCCAAGCCCCGGTTCTGATCTACTCGACCGCCATGCCCGAAACCGTTCGCGCGGTGCAGATCGCCATGGGCGAAGCAACCGCCGGCGACCAGGTGGAGCAGGCGCTGAGCCAGATCGCGAGCGGTCTGGTGGCGCTGGGTGTGCGTCGTTTGATTGTCGCGGGCGGGGAGACCTCGGGGGCCTGCGTCAAGGCGCTGGGCATCCGCACGCTTCGCATCGGTCCGCAGATCGATCCAGGCGTTCCCTGGTGCCACGCCGAGCCCGCCAACCTGCGGATCGCGCTGAAGTCGGGCAACTTCGGAACGGTCGATTTCTTCCACAAGGCATTCCTGACGCCATGAACGACGAAGCGCGACTCCGACAGGCCATCTGCGACACCGGGCGCAGTCTGCATGCGCGAGGCTATGTGCACTCCAGCGCCGGCAACATCAGTGCCCGATGCGAAGATGGCTTCCTCATCACGCCCACCGACGCCTGCCTCGGCGATCTGAACCCCGACGAACTCGCACGGGTCGACGCGCAGGGTAGCCAGAAGGGCGGACTGCCCGCGAGCAAGACCCTGCGCTTGCACCGCGCCATCTACGATGCCCAGCCCGATGCGCACTGCGTCCTGCACACCCACAGCACCCATTGCGTCGCGCTGACGCTCAAAGGCGTCTGGCACCCCGACTGCGTCGTGCCACCGTTGACGCCCTACATGGTGATGAAGGTCGGCGAGATACCGCTGATTCCCTACCACCTTCCGGGTGCACCCGAAGTGGCAGGGCTCATCCAGGCGCGCGTGCGTACGCGCCCCGCCCTGCGCGGCGTACTTCTGGAAAGGCTGGGGCCCGTGGTGTGGGCGCGCACCCCCCAGAGCGCCAGCCATGTGCTGGAAGAACTGGAGGAAACGGCCCGCCTGTGGCTGATGGCGGGACCCGTCACGCCGTGCCTGGACGCCATGCAAATCACGGCCCTGTGCGAGCGCTTCGGCGTCGCCCCGATGCGGACCCAGCCAAGCTGAACCGATCCCGCTGACTTGGACGGTCCGGCGCGGAGGAATCCAGACGGCCCTTGCATGCAGGCGCGGGCAATCGCAGTGCCTCGCGGGCATGCGGTCGACTGGACGACGACGGCCGCGCCCGAGCGTTCAAACCGAATCGTCGATGATGCTGCGGACCCAGTCCGGCAGCGGCACCGCCTTCTGGTTGGGAAAGTCGACCCAGATGGTGGTGGCGCCGCCCGCCGCGCAGACCGTGCCCGGTGCGTCGGCGCGTTCGATCGTGGCCCAGGTCTCGAAAGTCGTGCGCGCCGGATCGCTGGCGTACATGCGCACCAGCAGGTCGCCCGGAAACTCCAGCTGGCGGTAGAAATTGCAGAAGGCGTTGACGATCACCGGTCCCTCGCCACGCGGATCGACCATGCACCCGATCGACCGGAACCATTCGATGCGCGCGATCTCGAGGTAACGGAAATAGGTCGTGTTGTTGACATGGTTCATCGCGTCCATGTCGCCCCAGCGGATGGGGATGGTCATTTCGAAGACCTGCTTCTTGACGGCGGGGATCTCGTATCTCATCGGTGGGCCCTGATCGAAAAAAGAATGCCGAACGTGAACAGCACGGCGGCCGACAGCGGGGCCAGGCCCGGCCAGCGGCCATCGAGCACGAAAGCGTAAACCAAGGCGAACACCGTCTCGCTGACGATGAGCTGGCCGCACAGGCTGGCCGACAGGCGCTGGCTGGCGATGTTCCACAGGATGGTGGCCAGCCAGGCCGAGCCGACACCCGTGGCCACGCACACCAGCGCCGACTGCGCAAACCCGGGTTGGCGCACCAGCTCGGCAGCCGGCGTGCCCAGCGCCGACCACAGCACCAGCGCCCCCACGCCGGTGGCCACGCCAAGCCAATTGGCCCATTCGGTCGCCGACACATCGGGGTGGCGCTTCAGCCAGGCCGCATTCAGCAGCGCGAACACCGTCCAGCAGGCCATGGCGAGCATCGCCCAGCCCACGCCGCGCGCAAAGGCGGGCGCACCGGCACTGGCACCGGCGGGCGCCGTGGCGTTCACCATCAACGCCAATCCGGTGGCGGTCAGCACCAGACCCGGCAACAGCGCGGCCCAGCGCAGGCCGGCCGGCTTGCCCAGCGCCATGACCCACAGAGGGATGGTACCGATGATGAGCGTGGGCACCTCGGTGCCGGCATCGCGTATCGCCAGCACCAGAAACCAGTAGTAGCCGGTGAAGCCGAGCACACTCAGCCCCAGCGCCCAGACCATCTGGCTCGCGGTCGGCACGCGGCGCCGCGGCAACGCGGCCAGGATCACGAGCGAGACCAGGCCATAGGCCAGAAAACGCCCGGCCGCCAGGTCCAGCGAAGACAAACCCGGCGTCATGCGCGGCGCCACGAACACCAGGCCCCACAGCGCGCCAGCTAGCAGGCCCGCGACGACGCCCCCGCTCACGCGCGAACGCGCACCCACCGGCGCTCAGACCCCGAAGCCGTCGTCGGCTGCAATCACGGCGCCGTTGATGAAATGGCTCTGGTCGCTGGCCAGCATCAACAGCAGGCCGTCCAGGTCCTTCGGTTCGCCGATGCGCTTGCGCGGCAGCATCTGGACCAGCTTCTGGCCCTGCTCGGTCTGCCAGTGGTGGTGGTTGATCTCGGTGTCGATGTAGCCGGGGCAGATCGCGTTGACGTTGATGCCGAAGCGACCCCATTCGAGCGCCATCGCCTTGGTCATCTGCACCACGGCGGCCTTGCTCATGCAGTACACGCCGATCTGCGGCAGCACCTTCAGGCCGGCCATCGAGGCGATGTTGATGATGCGCCCGCCAGTGAAGCTGCCCGGGGCCGCGCCGCGCGAACGCGCCAGCATGCGTTTGCCCACCTCCTGGGCCACGAAAAAGGCGCCCCGCACGTTGGTGTCGAAGATGAAGTCGTAGTCCGCTTCGCCCACGTCCTGGATACGCTGCGTGGTGCTCACGCCGGAGTTGTTGACCAGGATGTCGATCGAGCCCATCTCGGTCTCGGCGTGCGCCACCGCGGACTTGATGGAGTCGTTGTCGGTCACGTCAAGCTCCACCACATGGGCGTCGCCGCCGGCGCCTTCGATCTCGGCGCGCAGCGCCTTGAGCTTGTCGAGCCGGCGGCTGGCCAGCACGACACCGGCGCCGGCCGCCGCCAGGGTGCGCGCAAACTGCGCGCCGAGCCCGCCCGAGGCCCCGGTGATGAAGGCCACGCGGCCCGAAAGATCGATGCTGTACGTCATGAGGGAACCTCCACTAAACAAAGAGAACGACCGTTCGATTGTGCCTGTGAACGGCATAAAATCAGTCGCCGGACCGACAGATCGAAGGCGCTGGTCCCGGCAAAATCAAGGCTCCCGTTCAACCGAGACATCCCATGACAAACCAGGAAATTCTGGCCCAGTTCGGCCCCCGCGAAGCAATGGAATACGACGTGGTCGTGGTCGGCGGAGGCCCCGGCGGACTGTCCACCGCGATCCGGCTCAAGCAGTTGGCCGCCGCGGAAGGCAAGGAGATCTCCGTGGTCGTCCTGGAAAAGGGTTCCGAGCCGGGCGCGCACACGCTCTCGGGTGCCATCCTCGATCCGATTTCGCTCAACGAGTTGTTCCCGAACTGGAAGGAACTCGGCGCGCCGCTGAACCAGCCGGTCACCGGTGACATCTTCCTGATGACCACCGAGACCGGCGCAAGCCGCACGCCCAACATGTTCCTGCCGGCGTGCTTCCACAACCATGGCAACTACATCGTCAGCCTCGGCGCGGTGGTGCGCTGGCTGGCGCAGCAGGCCGAGAACCTGGGCGTCGAGATCTTCCCGGGTTTTGCGGCTGCCGAGGTGCTGTACAACGACGACGGCTCGGTCAAAGGCGTGGCCACGGGCAACCTGGGCGTTGGCAAGGATGGCGAGCCCACCGAGAACTTTCAGCTCGGCATGGAGCTGCACGCCAAATACACCATCTTCGCCGAGGGCTCGCGCGGGCACCTGGGCAAGCAGGTGATCGCCAACTACAAGCTGGACGCGCAGAGCGACCCGCAGAGTTACGGCATCGGCATCAAGGAGCTCTGGGAGATCGACCCCGCGCGCCACACGCCGGGCCTGGTGGTGCACACGGCCGGCTGGCCGCTCGAAGAAGACACCTACGGCGGCTCTTTCATGTACCACATGGAGAACAACCAGGTGGTCGTGGGCTTTGTGGTCGGTCTCGACTACAAGAACCCGTGGCTCAGCCCGTTCGAGGAGTTCCAGCGCTGGAAGACCCACCCGAACATCCGCTGGTATTTCGAGGGAGCGCCCGGCGCCAAGCCGGCCAAGCGCATCTCCTACGGCGCGCGGGCGATCACCGCCGGCGGCCTGCTCTCGCTGCCCAAGACGGTGTTCCCGGGCGGCGCGCTGATCGGCTGCGACGCAGGCTACCTGAACGCCAGCCGCATCAAGGGTGCACACGCGGCCATCAAGACCGGCATGCTGGCGGCCGAAGCGGCCTTCGACGCGATCGTGGCCGGACGCCAACACGATGAACTCACCGCCTACCCCGAGGCGTTCGAGAACTCCTGGCTGTTCACCGAGCTCAACAAGGCGCGCAACTTCAAGCAATGGTTCAAGAAGGGTCGCACGGTCGGCACGATCATGACCGGCATCGAGCAGTTCGTGCTCAAGGGCAACATTCCCTGGACCATCCACCGCGAGAAGCCCGATCACGTCTACCTCAAACCGGCGGCCGAGTGCAAGCCGATCGACTATCCCAAACCCGACGGCGTGCTGACCTTCGACCGGCTCTCCAGCGTGTTCATCAGCAACACCAACCACGAAGAGAACCAGCCGGCGCACCTGACGCTGAAAGATCCGACCGTGCCGGTCAACGTCAATCTGGCCAAGTTTGCCGGCCCCGAGGGCCGCTACTGTCCCGCCGGCGTGTACGAGTTCGTGCCCGACGAAACCCAGGGCGGCGGGGCCCAGCGCCTGCAGATCAACGCGCAGAACTGCGTGCACTGCAAGACCTGCGACATCAAGGACCCGACGCAGAACATCGTCTGGGTGGCGCCCGAAGGCGGCGGCGGCCCGAACTACGCCGGCATGTGAGCGTGCCTCACGCGCTGCCATCCAAAGGGGCCCCAGGGCCCCTTTTTTCATGGGCTCGGGGACTGCCAGCACCGCGACGGCGCCGCACGGCTGCACGCGGTAGAGTTCCCGCATCCTGAGGAGACACCCGTCATGAATATCGTGATCACCGGCGGCGCCGGTTTTCTGGGCGTGCGCCTGGCGCGAGCGCTGCTGGCCCAGGGCACTCTGTCGCTCGCGGGTCAGGCACCCGAGGCCATCGACCGGCTGACCTTGGTGGACCGCGCGAGCCCGCCCACCGACCTGCTGGCGGATGCCCGGGTCAAGTCCGAGGAGGGCGACCTCAACGCCTTGCTGCAACCGGGCCCGGTCGGCACCGCCGCGATCCCGGCCGGCACTGACCTGGTGTTCCACCTGGCGGCGGCCGTCAGCGGTGAATGTGAAGCCGACTTCGATCTGGGCATGCGCAGCAACCTCGACGCCACGCGCGCGCTGCTGGAGGCCTGCCGCGCCCTGAAGACCCGCCCCGTGGTGGTCTTCGCGAGTTCGCTCGCGGTGTTCGGCAAGGTGCCCGGGCAGGACCTGCCGGCGGTGATCGAAGACGACACGCTGCCCACCCCGCAAAGCAGCTACGGCATCCAGAAATTCATCGGCGAGCAGCTGGTGGCCGATTACGCGCGCAAGGGCTTCGTGCGCGGGCGCAACGTGCGGCTGATGACGGTCAGCGTGCGTCCAGGCCGGCCCAATGGCGCGGCATCCAGTTTTCTCAGCGGCATGATCCGAGAGCCGCTGGCCGGTCAGCGGGCCGCCTGCCCGGTGCCGGCCGACGTTACGGTCGCGCTGTCGTCACCGGGCCGTACGATCGACGGTCTGTTGCGCACGGCCCAGACAAGCGACGCTGAATGGGGACCGCTGACCGCCATGAACCTGCCGGCCCTGCACACCCGGGTCGGCGACATGGCGGCGGCACTGGCGCGCGTCGCCGGACCCGCTGCGACCGACCTGCTGGACTGGACGCCCGATCCCGCCATCATCCGCGTTGTCAGCACCTGGCCCGGCACCATCGCCGCGACGCGCGCCCGCGCACTCGGCTTGCAACCCGACGCCTGTTTTGAAGACATCATTCGCGACTACATGCGCGAAAACCCGGATGCGATCCGTCTGCCGGCCCAAACATAATGAAAGTTGTATGACGACTTTGCGCGCGGCCGACTTCGGGCCCGGACGCGCCCCTTACCACCTGAGGAGACTTGCATGAAATTGAACACACTGCTGGCGGGCGTGAGCCTGGCGTTGGGCTTCGTAGCAGCGGCGTCGGCGCAGACCACGATGAAGATCAGCATTTCCACCGCGCAGAACTCGCACCAGGGCATTGCCATCGACACCTTTGCCAAGGAGGTCGAAAAGCGCACCGGCGGACGCTACAAGATCCAAACCTTCTACAACGGCGCGCTCGGCGGGGAGCGCGAGTCCATCGAAGCGGTGCAGCTGGGCACGCAGGAACTGGCATTCAGCTCCACCGGACCGGTGCCCAACTTCGTGCCGGACGCCAAGATCCTCGACGTGCCCTTCCTGTTCCGTGACAAGGCGCACGCCCGCGCCGTGCTGGACGGTCCGATCGGCCAGGAGATGCTGGTCAAGTTTGACGCGAAGGGTTTCAAGGCGCTTGCCTGGGCCGAGAACGGCTTCCGTCACATGACCAACAGCAAGCGCGACGTCAAAGTGCCCGAAGACCTCAAGGGCCTGAAGATGCGCACCATGGAGAACCCGGTGCACATCGCGGCCTACAAGGGCTTCGGCATCGTGACCACGCCGATGGCCTTCCCCGAGGTGTTTACCGCCCTGCAACAAGGCACCGTGGACGGCCAGGAAAACCCGCTTTCGGTCATCATCTCGGCCAAGTTCGACCAGGTGCAGAAACACCTCACGCTGACCGGCCACGTCTACTCGCCGGCCATCTTCCTGATGAACAAGGCGGCCTTCGACAAGCTGAGTGCCGCCGACAAGCAGGCGTTCATCGAGGCTGCCAAGGAAGGGACCAAGGCTAACCGCGCCCGCGTGGACGAGGACGACGCCAAGGGCGTGGCCGACTTGCGCGCCAAGGGCATGACGGTGATCGACAACGTGGACAAGGCCAAGTTCGTGGCCGCGCTGGCACCAGTCAACGCGGAATTCGAGAAGCAGTTCGGCAAGGCCAATCTCGACAAGATCCGCGCCGTCAAGTAAGGCCGCATCCGGCTCCGAAAGCGCCCGAAAGTCCATGACTTCGGGCGTTTTCTTTCGTGACCCGCAGATGCGGAGGCTCCCATCTTGAAAAGCGCATTTCTCAAGCTTGAACAGTTCACCAGCCGGCTGTCCATGATGGCCGCCTGCGCCATGCTCACGCTAGCCGCCAGTCTTGGCGTATTCCAGATCGTGACCCGCTTCGTGCTCGAAACACCGGCTGAATGGACCGAGGTGATCATCCGGTTCAGCCTGATCTGGATGGTGTTCCTGGGCATCCCCAGTGCCTTCCGGCAAGGCGCCATGGTCAGCGTGGACGTGCTGTACCGCTGGAGCCCACCGTGCTTTCGGCGCGTGCTCGACGCTGTCGTGTGCGTGGCCGCGCTGGCGCTGATTGCCGTGATCATCTGGTGGGGCTGGGACTACGCCAATCGCGGCAAGGTGCAGACCATGATCGGGCTCGAAGACGTGTCGATGTTCTGGGCCTATCTGGCGCTGCCGGTAGGCGGCGTGTTCAGCATCCTGGGCATCATCGGCAACCTGCTGGATCCGCAGCGCCTCGAACTGGAGACCGCGCAATGAGCACCGCTGGACCGCTCCAAGGCGCGAAGGCCCCCTGGGGGGGCAGTGCAGGCGCGCAGCGCCAAACGTGGGGGCCGGAATCTGGCACCGCTGGACCGCTCCAAGGCGCGAAGGCCTCCTCGGGGGGCAGTGCGGGTTTGCAGCGCCAGCCGTGGGGGCGCCAATGACCGCCGCCATGCTGACCACCATGCTGGTGTGCTTCGCGCTCACCGTGTCGGTGGCCGTCTCGATCGGCCTGGCATCCATCCTGGGCATCCAGGTCGGCAACGCAAACATGCTTATCTCCGTGAAGGAGATGTTCAATTCGATCAACAAGTTTCCGCTGGCGGCCATTCCCTTCTTCATCCTGGCCGGCAACATCATGGAAACCGGCGGCATTTCGCGCCGCCTGGTGGAGTTCGCAAAGAGCCTGGTCGGCGGCGTGCAGGGCGGCCTGCCCATGACCTGCGTGCTGACCTGCATGATCTTCGCGGCGGTATCGGGTTCGTCGGTGGCCACCACCTTCGCGATCGGCACCATCCTGATCCCGGCGCTGATCAAGCACGGCTACCCCACCACCTGGGCCGCCGCGTTGCAGGCCACCAGCGCCGAACTCGGGGTGATCATCCCGCCGTCGATCCCGATGATCCTGTACGGCGTCAGCGCCGAGGTGTCGATCGGTGAACTGTTCATCGCCGGCTTCGGCCCAGGCATCCTGATCGGCATCGCGCTGATGCTGTTTGTGTGGATCTTCTGCCGCGCCAAGGGCTGGGGCAAGAATGACGGCGATGGCCGCCTGGGCGTGGGCAAGGCCACCTGGCAGGCCGGCTGGGCGCTGATGATGCCGGTGATCATCCTGGGCGGCATCTACGGCGGCATGTTCACGCCCACCGAGGCCTCAGCGGTGGCCGTGTTCTACGCCTTGATCGTCGGCCTGGTGATCTACCGCGAGATCAAGCTGCCCGACCTCGCCGTCATCCTGCGCAAGTCTGTGCTGTCCAGTGCGGTCATCATGTTCATCATCGCCAACGCGGGCTTGTTCGCTTTTCTGATCACCCGCGCGGGCGTTCCCGACGCCATCGGCCACTGGTTGCAGGAGGTGCTCAAGTCGCCGGGGTGGTTCCTGTTCGGTGTCAACGTCGCGCTGTTTGTGATCGGCATGTTTATCGAGACCAGCGCCGCGATCATCGTGCTGGCGCCGATCCTGGCGCCGGTGGCACAGCATTTCGGCATCGACCCGGTGCACTTTGGTCTGATCATGGTGGTGAACCTGGCCCTGGGCATGATCACGCCGCCCTTCGGCGTGAACCTGTTTGCCGCCTGCACCGTGGCACGCATCTCGCTGGACCGCATGATCAAGGACCTGATTCCCTTCGTGCTGGTGGTGCTGGCCTGCCTGATGGTCATCACCTACGTGCCCGGACTATCCCTGAGTTTGCGCGATCTGGTTTACGCCAAATAAAGGCCCGCGTTAGAATCGCGGCTTGTCAGGAGAGAGCCGGTCCGCCGACCGGCCGCCGAAGGCGCAGGAGGCACCGCAAGGAGCCCTGAACGCTCAGGCAAAAGGACTGACAAGCGCCCGCGAGGGCGTTTCCTCCCTGGAGAGAGGCTTCACCGGCGCAGGCTGGCGGGGTCCACCGAAGGAGCAACCCGCAGCCCGCCGCCGTGCCCTGGCACCGCGACGCAGGCCCGGCGAATCTCTCAGGTAAAGCGGACAGCGAGGGCAGCCCATGGCACGCGTGCCATGGTTCCAGTTTGCCCCTCAGGAGAACCGCTTGTCCGCAACCGAAGCCACCGGCCTGCTCACCACCCCGCTGAACGCCCTGCACCTGGAACTCGGTGCGCGCATGGTGCCGTTCGCTGGCTATTCGATGCCGGTCCAATACCCCACCGGCCTGATGGCCGAGCACCTGCATACCCGAATCGCCGCCGGCCTGTTCGACGTCTCACACATGGGCCAGCTCCGCCTGGTGGGCGACGATGCCGCCGCCGCGTTCGAGACGCTGATGCCGGTGGACGTGGTCGGCCTGCCCCCGGGCAAGCAGCGCTACGGCCTGCTGCTGACCGACGAGGGCACCATCATCGACGACCTGATGTTCTTCAATCGGGGCGAAGACCTGTTCGTCATTGTCAATGGCGCGTGCAAGGCCGGCGACATCGCCCACATCCAGGCGCGCATCGGCGCGCGCTGCGACGTCATCCCGATGCCCGAGCGCGCCCTGCTGGCGCTGCAAGGCCCGCAGGCCGTGGCGGCCCTCTCACGGCTGGTGCCAGGCGTCGAGAAGCTGGTCTTCATGACCGGCGCCGGGTTCACCTGGAACGGCGCCGACCTGTTCATCACGCGAAGCGGCTACACCGGCGAGGACGGCTTCGAGATCTCGGTGCCCAACGAATCGGCCGAGGCGCTGGCGCGCGCCCTGCTCGCGATGACTGAGGTCAAACCCGTGGGCCTGGGTGCGCGCAACTCGCTGCGCCTCGAGGCCGGCCTGTGCCTGTACGGCAATGACATCGACACCACCACCACGCCGGTCGAGGCCTCGCTGAACTGGGCGATCCAGAAAGTGCGCCGCCTCGGCGGTGCGCGTGCGGGCGGCTTTCCCGGCGCCGGAACGGTGCTGGCCCAGCTCGATGGCGCCATGCGCCTGGAACGCCAGCGCGTCGGCCTGGTCGCAACCGAGCGCGTGCCGGTTCGCGAGCATGTGAAGCTGGAGAACCTGGACGGCCAGACCGTCGGCGAGGTCACCAGCGGCCTGCTCTCGCCCACGCTGAACCAGCCGGTCGCGCTGGCCTATGTGCAGCCGGACTACGCCGCCGCCGGCACCGAGTTGTTCGCGATGGTGCGTGGAAAACCGGTGCCCATGGTGGTGACGCCGACCCCGTTTGTCCCGACCCGCTACCACCGGGGTTGAGCGCCGTTCAGCGCCGTCGCATCCCTGCCCACCGCAACCCCTGCCCTTATATTGACCCCCCCTGTTCATTTTTCCGGAGAACCCATGAGCCTCAAGTACACCGAAGACCACGAATGGATCCGCGTCGAGGGCGACACCGCCACCGTCGGCATCACCCACCACGCGCAGGACGCCCTGGGCGACGTGGTGTTCGTCGACCTGCCCGAGGTCGGCAAGACGCTGGCCCAGAAGGAGGTAGCCGGCGTGGTCGAGTCCGTGAAGGCCGCCGCAGACGTCTACATGCCGGTCAGCGGCGAGATCACCGAGGTCAACGAAGACCTGCGCAACGACCCCTCGTTGGCCAACAGCGACCCGCTCGGCGCCGGCTGGTTTTTCAAGGTCAAGCTGTCCAACGCCGGCGAAGTGGCCGCGCTGCTCGACGAAACGGCCTACACCGCATTCGCCGCCAACGCCTGATCGAGCAGAACCCTGCGTGCGGAGCACTGCCGTCAGCGCTCCGTGCCCAGTGTTTTGACCGGAGCCCCCATGCTGATGCAAGCCGCCAAGCCCCTCGGCGATCTCGAAAACCCGTCTGAATTCATCGCCCGCCACATTGGCGTCAGTGATGCCGACGAGGCCCACATGCTGTCCGTCATCGGCGAGGCCACGCGCCGCGCGCTGATCGACTCGATCGTGCCGCGCAGCATCGCGCGCAACAACCGCATGGCCCTGCCGGCAGCCACCACCGAGGCCGCGGCGCTGGCCGAACTCAAGGCCATCGCTGGCAAGAACAAGCTGTTCAGGAGCTTCATCGGCCAGGGCTACCACGGCACGCACACGCCGGGCGTCATCCTGCGCAACATCCTGGAGAACCCCGCCTGGTACACCGCGTACACGCCCTACCAGGCCGAGATCTCGCAGGGCCGCATGGAAGCGCTGGTCAACTTCCAGACCATGGTGACCGACCTCACCGGCATGGACATCGCCAATGCCTCCATGCTCGACGAGGCCACGGCCGCGGCCGAAGCGATGACACTGGCCAAACGCTCGGTCAAGGCCAAGGGCGCGGCGATCGTGGTGTCGGGCGACACGCACCCACAGATCATCGAGGTGATCCAGACCCGCGCCAGACCGCTCGGGATCGAGGTGCGCATCGCGATGTCGGGCGATGCATGGCAGACGATGCTCGCCGCGGACGACTATTTCGCCGCCTTCGCCCAGTACCCCGCATCCAGCGGCTGGTTGCACGACTGGAGCGCCGACGCGGCCACCGTGCATGGCAAGCAGGCCGCGTTCATCATGGCGGCCGACCTGCTCGCATTGACGCTGCTAAAGGCCCCCGGCGAGATGGGGGCCGACATCGTGATCGGCACCACACAGCGCTTCGGCATGCCCATGGGCGCCGGCGGCCCGCACGCCGCCTACATGGCCTGCCGCGACGACTACAAGCGCTCGCTGCCGGGCCGGCTGGTCGGGGTCAGCGTCGACGCCCACGGCAACCCGGCCTACCGGCTGGCACTGCAGACGCGCGAGCAGCACATCCGCCGCGAGAAAGCCACCTCCAACATCTGCACCGCGCAGGTGCTGCCCGCCGTGGTGGCGAGCATGTATGCGGTGTACCACGGGCCGCAAGGCCTCACGCGCATCGCGCAACGCGTGGCCACCTACACCGCCATCCTGGCCCAGGGCCTGGCGGCGCTGGGCCACCGGGACACCCACCACGGCGAGATGGGCGTGTTCGATACCGTGTGCCTGCACACCACGCCGGCGCAGACCGACGCGCTGCTGGCCCGCGCCCTGGCGCGCGGCATCAACCTGCGCAAGGCCTGGGACGAATACCTGATCATCACGCTCGACGAGACCACCACGCGCGACGACATCAGCCTGCTGTGGTCGGTGTTCGCGGCCGACGGCCAGACCCTGCCCTGCTTCGACACGTTCGAAAAGGGCGTGGAGCCGCTGATCCCCGCCGCGCTGCGCCGCACCAGCGCCTTCCTCACGCACCCCGTGTTCAACCGCCACCATTCCGAGACCGGCATGCTGCGCTACATCCGCGGCCTGTCCGACAAGGACCTGGCGCTGGACCGCAGCATGATCCCGCTCGGCAGCTGCACCATGAAGCTCAATGCCACCAGCGAGATGATCCCCATCACCTGGCCGGAATTTGCCAACGTGCACCCCTTCGCGCCGGCTGACCAACTGCAAGGCTACAAGGAACTGGACGAACAGCTGCGCGCCTGGCTGTGCCAGGCCACGGGCTATGCCGGCATCAGCCTGCAGCCCAACGCGGGCAGCCAGGGTGAATACGCCGGCCTGCTGGCCATCCAGGCCTGGCACGCCTCGCGCGGCGACCACCACCGCACCATCTGCCTGATCCCGTCGTCGGCCCACGGCACCAACCCGGCCAGCGCGCAGATGGCGGGCCTGCAGGTGGTGGTCATCAAATGCGACGAGAACGGCAACGTGGACCTGGCCGACCTGCAAGCCAAGTGCGAGAAGAACAGCGCCCAGCTCTCGTGCGTCATGATCACCTACCCCAGCACCCACGGCGTGTTCGAAACCACGGTCAAGGAGCTCTGCGCGCTGGTGCACCGGCACGGCGGGCGGGTGTACGTGGACGGCGCCAACATGAACGCGCTGGTGGGCGTGGCCGCGCCGGGCGAGTTCGGCGGCGACGTGAGCCACCTGAACCTGCACAAGACCTTCTGCATCCCGCACGGCGGCGGCGGCCCTGGCGTGGGCCCGGTGTGTGTGGTCGAAGACCTGGTGCCTTTTCTGCCCGGACATGCGACTGCGTTGCAACAAGGCGCCTACGCCGCAGCGCCGGGCCGCCCCAAGCAAGGCGCGGCCCCCTCGGGGCTGAGCGCTGCGGCTCCAGGCCTGCCTGCGCAGGACTGGACAGCGCGAAGGGACGCTGACTCTGGCAGCGTCTCGTCCAGCGAACCACACGCAGTGGGGAGCGTGGGGGCAGTCAGTTCGGCTCCGCTCGGCAACGCGGCCGTGCTACCCATCAGCTGGATGTACATCCGCATGATGGGGGCCGACGGCCTGCGGCACGCCACCGAGGCGGCCATCCTCAGCGCCAACTACATCAGCAAACGCCTGAAGGACCACTACCCCACGCTCTACGCCTCGGCCAACGGCCATGTGGCGCACGAGTGCATCCTGGACCTGCGCGGCCTCAAGGACACCAGCGGTGTGATGGCCGAAGACGTGGCCAAGCGGCTGATGGACTACGGCTTCCACGCGCCCACGCTGAGCTTCCCGGTGGCCAACACGCTGATGGTTGAGCCCACCGAGAGCGAGACGCTGGAAGAACTGGACCGCTTCATCGACGCGATGATCGCGATCCGCGAGGAGATCCGCCAGATTGAGGTTGGCACCTGGCCGCGCGACGACAACCCGCTCAAGAACGCCCCGCACACCGCGGCCAGCGTGCTCAAGTCCGACTGGCCCCACCCCTACCCGCGCGAGGTGGCCGCCGCGGCCGGCGCGCAAGCGGTCAACACCAAGTACTGGCCCTCGGTGGGCCGGGTGGACAACGTGTACGGCGACCGCAACCTGTTTTGCAGCTGCGTGCCGGTCTCGGACGCCGACTGAAACGCTACAACATTGATAGCTGCCAGTGGCCATCCGGCGCTGGCTGCTGGCCGATTCGACTCATATTTCGGGCCCAAAACCCGTGTTTTCGGGCCCAGCAGGCCCTCACGGCCCCGCCAGCGCGGCCTTCAGCGCCGCGGCCAGGTCGTCCGGCAGGGTCTGCACGCCCTTGACCACGCCCGGCCCGCCGTTGGCCCAGCGGATCGAAAACTGGCGCTGCGGCGCGCGTTGGCCGGGCCGGTATTCGGCGATGTCCAGCACCACCTCGGTGCCGCCATCCACCAGCGCGGCGGACGACAGCAGCTTGACCACCGGGCCCAGCTCACGCACCGTCAGCACCAGCAGCCGGTCGGCGCCGGCCGGCACGTCAAAGGCCGGGCCGTTGTCCATGGTGCGGGCCACGGTGACCGTGGCGAAGCAACCGCCACCGGCAAAGAAGCGCTGAATGCCCTGCTTCGCGGCGGCTTCACGCTCGGGCACGTCCTTCTGGTCCGCCCGCCATTTCGTACGCCAGAACACCGCCACCGGGCCGTTCGCGGCCGGCGCGCAGACCGGCGCCTGGTCCGGCGGCGTGACGGTTACCTGGGTGGTGGCGGCGCAGGCGGCCAGCAGCACGCCGGCCACGAGCATGGGCATGCGACAAGAAAAAATCAGTGATCGGTTCATGGTGTCGATGATGCCTCGATTCAGGTTGGTCTTCAGCCGCCGGGTCCCGCATGCGCCCGGATGAACGCCTGCACCTCGGCGCGGACGCGCGGCTGCTCGACCGCGATCAGCAGGTGCCCGCCGCGCTCGAAGCGCAGCAGGCGCGCGTTCGGGATGGTCGAAGCCGCGAACGCCGCGTTGCGGTAGAGCTGCAGCGTGTCATCCGTCGCGTGCACGACCAGCGTGGGTACTCGGATGCCCGCGATGCGCGCATCGGGCATCGCCGCGCGGTTGTCCAGCTCCACCCCGGCGAAACGCGCTTCGGCGGGATTCATGAAGTCGATGACCTGGTCCACGAGCTGCCGCTGCCCGGGCGCGAGCCCCGCGATGACCTCGTCGCTGGCCCCCATCAGGTTCATGAGCGGCTTGCGCAGCGCGGTGCTGACGCCCCAGTAGGCGAAGTCGTGCTCGAACATCATCTTCAGCCTGTCGCCCGAACGGTTGGCCTCGGCTTGCTGCGGATCGGTGGACGAGGCCACCCCGCACGACAGCAACACCAGCGACTGCACCCGATCGGGATGCTTCAGCGCGAAGAACAGCGCCGACGGCCCGCCCTGCGACAGGGCCACCACCGCCACTCGCGCCAGACCCAGATGGTCGAGCAGCCGGGCATAGGCATCGGCCTGGGACTCGAACGAGGCATGCGCCGGCATCGTGGAGCCGAGGTAGCCGAAGCGCGACGGCGCAACCCAGTGGAAGCCGTCACCGAGCACCGCACCGGCGATCAGCGCACCCTGATCGAAGCCGCCGCCGCTGCCGTGCACCACCAGCACGGGCACGCCGCCACCGCCTTGCACGAACTCGATGCGCTGATCCCCGGCGACGAAGACGCTGCTGTGCCCTTCAACGCGGGCGTAGGCGCGCCCGATCTGCAGCCGGTACACGGCGGCCACGACCACGGCCAGCGCGAACACCGTGAGGGCCATCCAGCGCAGGGCAGTCATGGGAACGAGCCTGTGTGGCGCCCGGATGCGCCCTCAGCGCTTCGGGCGCGCCGCCAGCGGCTCGGACGCGGATGTGCCGGTGCGCCGGTAGCTGGCCAAAAACAGGATGCCGAGCACCAGGTCCACCAGGAACGGTCCCAGCGTCAGGCCATTGACCCGACCTTGCCAGAAGAGCCAGATGACCGCCCCGGAAGCCAGGAATTTCTCGGCCATCGCCGGCAGCATCAGCGGCCGGTAGCGCCGCACGTCACTGGCGATCAACAGGAATGCGAACTGCCAGGCCAAAGCCACGCCAACGAAGCCGTAGTACTGCTCGGGATGGTTGGTGGCCGGCGGAAACTGCTCGCCCAATCGCTGTTCCATGAAGAACATCGGCAACAGGACCAGGATGCCGTAAACACCGGACCAGAAAAAGACGCGCTTGGCAAAGGTCATGGTGCATCACCCAAGGTTGACAGCGTGGAGGTGGCGCCAGGCGGCATCGGGGAGACTGACGGGTAGTCCCGGCGCCCACTCAACGATCCTGCACGGCCAGGCGCACGCCCAGGGCGATGAGCACCACGCCGGAGATCCTGGCCTGCCACCGGGCGACGCGCGGGTTGGCCAGGTAGCGGCCACGCAGCCGCGCGAACACGGCCACCAGCGCCAGCTCGTAGAGCGTGTCGAGCACGGCCATGGTGGCACCGAGCACCAGGAACTGGGCCAGGACGCCACCGCGGCCCGGATCGACGAACTGCGGCAGGAACGCCAGGAAGAACAGCGCCACCTTGGGGTTCAGCACGCCGGCGGCCACGCCCTGGACCAGCGGCGAGCCCGATCCGGACGGCAGGGCCGCCGCCGGTGTGGCGCCCGGCGCCCTGGCCCGCAACGACCGGATGCCCAACCAGACCAGGTAGGCCGCGCCGAGGTACTTGACGACCGAGAACGCCAGCGCCGACGTGGCCAGGATGGCGGAGATCCCCAGCGCCGCGGCGAGGGTGTGGACCAGGGTGCCGATGTTCAGGCCGACCGCGCTCAGGGCGCCCGCCTTGCGGCCACCGGACAAGGTCTTCGCCAGCACCAGCGCCTGCGCCGGGCCGGGCACGAGGATGAGGGCGATGCAGGCCAGCACGAACAGGAGGTAGGAAGACCAGTCGATCATGGCAGTTGTTTCGGGGACGCGGTTCACGCCTTTTTACCATGGCATCGATGCTGCGGGGCTCGGTGGTAACAGCCGGGCGGGCGATCGCCGCGCCGCGCATCTGCCCCCGTGCGACAGCGCTCCCGCCCCCGATCCCGGACAATCACCGCTTCCCGCCTCGACCGCTTGTCCCCGAAGGAGCCCGCCTTGCCCCTGCCGCCGCCCGCCCCCCGCGCCCCGCAGCACACCCGCACCACCGTGTTCAACGGCTACCGCCGCGACGACGGCCTGTGGGACATCGAGGGCGAACTGCGCGACACCAAGAGCGTGCCGTTCGAGATTCCCGGCGACGGCGTCTGGCAGCCCGGCGAAGCCATCCACGGGCTGAAAATCCGCGTCACCATCGACACCGCGTTCAAGATCCACGACATCGCGGTGGCGATGGACGACGTGCCGCACCCCGAGTGCCCGCAGGCGCAGGCGCCGATGCACCGCATGATCGGCGCCACCATGGGCCCGGGCTGGCGCAAGGCGATCGAAACCCATCTGGGCGGCGTCCAGGGCTGCGCCCACCTGCGCGAGCTGCTGTTCGCCATGGCCACCGCCGCCTACCAGACCCTGCCCGACGAGGCCGAACCCGCCGACCCCGCACGCCCGCCGCACCACCTGGGCAAGTGCCTGGCCTGGGACTTCGCCGGCCCCGTGGTGGCGCGGCACCACCCGATGTTCTTCCGCCCGCCGCCGAATAGCCGCGCGGCATGACCCGACCGCGCCGCCCGGCGCCGCCCTGGCAGCAGGCCCGCGACGCCCTCCACCGCCGCACCGCGCACCTGCCGCCCACGGTGCGCGGGCTGTTGTGGTCGGCCGCCGCCGGGCTCATCTTCAGCGTGCTCAACGCGCTGATGCGCGCGCTGGCGTTGCACCTGGACCCGTTTCAGGCGCAGTTCCTGCGCTACATGTTCGGCCTGCTGGTGCTGCTGCCACTGGTGGCGCACAGCCGCAGCCTGCGAGCCTGGTGGCCCAGGTCGGTGCGCGGGCAGTTCATCCGCGGCGCGCTGCACACCGCCGGCCTGGTGCTGTGGTTCTGGGCCTTGCCGCGCATCCCGCTGGCCGACATGACCGCGATCGGCTTCACCGGGCCGTTGTTCATCATGGTCGGCGCCTGGCTGTTCTTCAAGGAGCCGATGCACTGGGAGCGCTGGTTGGCCGTGGGCCTGGGCTTTGCCGGCGTGCTGATCGTGGTGGGCCCGAAGCTGTCGATCGGGCACGGCGGCGGCGGCCTGTGGCACCTGGTGATGCTGGGCTCGGCGCCGCTGTTCGCCGCGTCGTTCCTGGTCACCAAGGCGCTCACGCGCTACGAGACCGCCGGCACCATCCTGCTGTGGCAGGCCATCACCGTGACGCTGCTGAGCCTGCCGCTGGCCGTGCCGGGCTGGCAGGCGCCCACGCCCTGGCAATGGGCGGGTTTCCTGGCCTGCGGGGTGCTTGGCAGTGCCGGCCACTACTGCCTGACGCGCTCGTACCAAGTGGCCGACATTTCGAGCACGCAGTCGGCCAAGTTTCTCGACCTGCTGTGGTCGGCCCTGATGGGCTGGTTTCTGTTCAGTGACCTGCCCACCGCCAGCACGCTGCTGGGCGGCGTGGTGATCGCCACCGCCACGCTGTGGGTGGCACGGCGCGAGGCCCGTCGGCGCCCGACGAACTGAAAAAAACATAGCGCCTCGTGGCCATCCAGCGCTGGAAGCAGCTGGTTCTGACCATGAAAAAGCGCCGCTGAACGCGCCGCGGCGTGCCTTTCAGGCCGGCGAGGCCGTCGCGGGTGCCAGGCTGTGGTCGTGCGCGGCCAGAAGCTCCATGAAGCGCGCCGCCACCGGCGACAGCGTGCGCGCTTTCAGCCACGCGCAGCCAAAGCGCACCCGCAGGTCCAGTTCGATGCCGGGCAGGCACGCCAGCTGGCCGGACGCCACCTCGGCCGCCACCATGAACGCCGGCATCAGCGAGATGGCATCGCTGTGGCGCAACACGTCCTTGAGCATGCCCGAGAGGTCGCATTCGACCGCCATCAGGCTGCGCCGGGGCTGCCGGCCGACTGCGCTGGCGGGCAGAAGCTTTTGCAGCATCGCCGCCTGCGCGGGGGTGACGCTGGGGCCGGCCAGCGGGTAGCTGAAGACCTCGGCCGGCGTGGGCGCGGCCAGTCGCGTCAGCGGGTGCCGCGGCTGGCACACCACCACCATGCCGTGCTCGCGCAAGGCCAGCACCGCGAAGTCGTCCATCTGCTGCACCTGGCTGAGCTCGAGCACGATCAGGTCCACGTCGCGCGCACGGGCCCGGTCCGGCAGCTCCTGCCACGGCGCCAGCACGGTCTTCAGGCGCAGGCCAGGGTGGGCGCGGTTGAGCTGGCCGATCGCCGGCCCCACCAGCGCCGAGCCGCCATACGGCCCGACACCGATGCGCAGTTCGCCCAGCTCCAGCCCCTGGGTCAGGGCGATGTCGCGCTCCAGATCGCGCGTGGCGCTGTCGAGCTGGCGCGCGTGAGTGAGCAGCAGGCGCCCCACGTCGGTGGGCTCGATCGCGCCCCGGTTGCGCTCCAGCACCGCCGTGCCCACCTCAGCCTCCAGCGCCTGGATGCTGCGCGACAGGGCCGGCTGCGTCAGGTGCACCGCCTCGGCGGCCCGGCTGAAGCTGCCATGCTCGACCACGGCGATGAGGTGGCGCAGCCGGCGCAGTTCCATGAATGATTTCCAGTTATCGAATCAATGTTTCGAATGCATTGGACAAATAGTAACGCAGCGCCGATCATCCGGCAATGCGCCCCACAGAGGGTGTCCTTCAACCGGAGACATTCATGCCCCCCCAGACTTTCGATTACGTCATCGTCGGCGCCGGCTCGGCCGGCTGCGTGCTGGCCGCGCGCCTGAGCGAGGACCCGGCTGTGACGGTTTGCCTGCTCGAAGCCGGTGGCCCCGACAAGAGCGTGCTGATCCACGCACCCGCCGGCGTGGTGGCGATGGTGCCCACCAAGATCAACAACTACGCCTACGAGACCGTGCCCCAGCCGGGCCTGAACGGCCGCAAGGGCTACCAGCCGCGGGGCAAGACCCTGGGCGGCTCCAGCTCGATCAACGCCATGCTCTACGTGCGCGGCAACCGGTGGGACTACGACCATTGGGCCTCGCTCGGCAACCCCGGCTGGTCGTACGACGAAGTTCTGCCGTTGTTCAAGCGCTCGGAGCACAACGAGCAGTTCCAGAATGAATTCCACGGCCAGGGCGGGCCGCTGAACGTGACCTACCAGGCGCATCAGAGCCCGGTCAACGAGTTGTTCCTGCAGGCCGCCGCTGCCAACGGCATCGCGCTCAATCCGGACTACAACGGCACGGAGCAGGCCGGCGCGTTCCAGTACCAGGTCACGCACAAGAACGGCGAGCGCTGCAGCGCGGCCAAGGCCTTCCTCACGCCCAACCTGTCGCGGCCCAACCTCAAGGTCATCACCCACGCGGTGTCGGCCAAGGTGACGCTGGAGGGCCGGCGCGCCACCGGCGTGGCCTACCACCAGGGCGGCGCCTTGCAGACGGTGCAGGCGCGGCGCGAGGTAATCCTGTCGGCGGGCGCCTTTGGTTCACCCCAGTTGCTGCTGCTCTCGGGCATCGGCCCGGCCGGCGAACTGCAGAAAGTCGGTGTGCCGGTGATGCACGACCTGCCCGGCGTGGGCAAGAACCTGCAGGACCACATCGACTACGTGCAAACCTGGCGCGTGCCCAGCCACACCGACACCTTCGGCGTTTCGCTGCGGGGTTCGGCCCGGCTCACCGGCGCGATGCTGGAGTGGAAGAACCAGCGCACCGGCATGGTCACCAGTTCCATCGCCACCTGCGGCGCCTTCCTGCGCTCCGCGCCCGACGTGGCGGTGCCGGATTTGCAGCTCGTCTTCGTGCTGGGCATCGTCGACGACCATGCGCGCAAGCTGCACCTGGGCCACGGCATCTCCTGCCACGTCGACCTGCTGCGCCCGCACAGCCGCGGCACCGTGGGCCTGGCCAGCGCCAATCCCCACGACGCGCCGTTGATCGACCCGAACTTCCTGGCGGACGAGCGCGACCTGTCGCTGCTGGTCAAGGGCGGGCAGATCCAGCAGCGCATCTTGGAGTCCAAGCCCTTCAACCCCATCCGCGGCAAGATGCTCTACCCGGTGCGCGCCGACGACGAGGCCGCCATGGCGCAGGACATCCGCAACCGCGCCGACACCCAATACCACCCGGTGGGCACCTGCAAGATGGGCCCCGACAGCGACCCGATGGCGGTGGTCGATGCGCAGCTGCGCGTGCGCGGCGTCCAAGGCCTGCGTGTCGCCGATGCGTCCATCATGCCCACCCTCATCGGTGGAAACACCAATGCCCCCAGCATCATGATCGGCGAAAAGCTCGCTGACCTGCTCCGTTCCAACGCCTGATACGGGTTTGCATTCAAGCGTAGAACAAGGCGCGAAGCCGAAGACAGTGCTGAAGCACGGCGAGGCGAAGCAACGAAGTTATACGTTTGAAGGCGAATCCGTATGAACCATCCATTCCAACGACAGGAGACTCCCATGAACAAGACCCTTGGCAGCGCGCTGCTGATCACCCTGCTGGCCCTTGGCGGCTGCGGCAAGAACACCGGTGTCGGCGGCACGGCCGGCGACGCCGAGACAGCCACGCAGAAAGCCAACGAACAGATCGCCCAGGAACTCAACCTGGCCGACCCCCAGGACTTCGAGGACGCCAGGCGCGGCTTCATCGCCGCGCCCGAGGGCAAGATCATGGCGGCCGACGGCACCACGGTGCTGATCGACTTCGACGCCTACAAGTTCATCGACGGCAAGGCGCCGCCCACCGTCAACCCCAGCCTGTGGCGCCACGCCACGCTGAACAAGGGCGTGGGCCTGTACAAGGTGCGCGACGGTGTGCACCAGCTTCGCGGCTTTGACATCTCGAACATCACGCTGATCGACGGCAAGACCGGCTGGATCGTGGTGGACGCGCTGACGTCGAAGGAAAGCTCGGCGGCGGCGATGGCGTTCGCGCGCAAGCACCTGGGCAACAAGCCGGTGACGGCGCTGGTCTTCACGCACAGCCATGCCGACCACTTCGGCGGCGCGCTGGGCGTGATCTCGGCCGAGGAAGTGGCCCAGCGCAAAGTGCCGGTGATCGCCTCCGACGGTTTCATGGAAGAAGCCACCAGCGAGAACATCCTGGTGGGCACGGCGATGGCACGCCGCTCGATGTACCAGTTCGGCAAGAACCTGCCGCCCGGCCCGAAGGGCGCGGTGGACACCGGCCTGGGCAAGAACGTCTCCTACGGCGCCGTCGGCGTGCTCGAGCCCACCCAGCTGATCACGAAGCCCACGCAAGAGCTGGTGCTCGACGGCCTGCGCGTGGTGTTCCACAACGTGCCGGGCGCCGAGGCGCCGGCCGAGATGACCTTCTCGGTGCCCGACTACAAGCTCTACGGCGGCGCCGAGAACCTGGCGCAGACCATGCACAACCTGCTGCCGGTGCGCGGCGCCAAGGCCCGCGATTCCCTGCGCTGGGCCACCTACATGCAGGAGGCGCTGGACCAGCTCGGCGACGCCGAGGTCTACGTGGGCCAGCACAACTGGCCGATCTGGGGCCAGGAGCGGATTCGCGAGTTCATCACCAAGACGCGCGACGTCTACAAGTACACCCACGACCAGACCGTGCGCCTGGCCAATGCCGGCCACACACCGCGCGAGATCGCCGACCTGGTCAAGCTGCCGAAATCGCTCGCGAGCTACCCCAACACGCGGGGCTACTACGGCGACCTGCGCCACAACGTGAAGGCGGTGTACCAGCTCTACCTGGGCGCCTACGACGGCAACCCGGCCAACCTGAACCCGCTGCCGCCGCAGGAATCCGCCAAGCGCTACCTGGAGCTGCTCGGCGGCCCCGACAAGGCCGTGGCCGCCGCGCAGACCGCCTTCGACAAGGGCGACTTCCGCTGGGCGGCCGAGCTGCTGAACCACGCCGTCTTCGGTGCGCCCGATAACAAGGCCGCCAAGGAACTGCTGGCGCGCACCTACGACCAGATGGGCTACATGTCCGAGGCGCGGCCACCTGGCGCAACAGCTACCTGACCGCCGCCCTGGAGCTGCGCAATGGCCCGCCCAAGAAGGGTATCGACCGCTCGGCCCTGATCGACATGCTGTACCAGACGCCGATCGAACGCTTCCTGGAGGCCATGGCCGCTGGCCTCAACGGCCCCGACGCCGAAGGCAAGGACCTCAAGGTCAACCTGGTGCTGACCGACCAGAAGACATCCTACGTGCTGTGGATCGAGAACGCCGTGCTGCACTTCAAGAAGGCGCCGCCGGACGCCAGCGCCAACGCCACCCTGACGCTGACCAAGCCGATTTTCATCAAGATGATGGCGGGCACCGCCGGCGTGAAGGACACCTTGCTCAGCGACGACCTCAAGATCGACGGCAGCAAGATCGACCTGGTGCGCTTCTTCAGCCTGATCGACAAGGCGCCGGGCACCTTCCAGATCGTGACCGCGGTAAAGTGGCGGGCCCATCCCCAGGAGACCACGCACCATGACCCTAAAACCCTGGCTCGCCACCTACCGCGAGAACGGCATTGCCGAATCCGTCAACGCCGACGCGTACCCATCCGTCGTGCACATGCTTGACGAGGCCATGCAACGCTACGCCGACAAGCCCGCCTTCCGGGCTTTCGGCCAGACCCTGAGCTTTGCCGATGTGGACCGGCAGTCGGCCGCCTTCGCCGCCTGGCTGCAGCAGCGCCTGGGCGTGAAGAAAGGCGACCGCGTCGCCGTGATGCTGCCCAACCTCCTGGCCTTCCCCATCGCCTGCATCGGCATCTTGCGCGCCGGTGCGGTGCAGGTGAACGTGAACCCGCTGTACACCCCGCGCGAGCTGGAGCACCAGCTCAAGGACTCGGGCAGCGAGACCATCGTGATCTTCAACGGCTCCACGCGCACGCTGGCCGAGGTGGCGGCACAAGCCGGCATCAAGACCGTGATCACCGTGGCCCCGGGTGACGGCACCGCCGCGCCGCTGCCCGCGCCGCCGGTCGATCCGCGGCTGGCCGGCAGCAGCATCGCGCTGGCCGACGCGTTGCGCGAAGGCGCGTCGATGACGCGCGCGCCGGTGGCGCTGACCGGCGACGACCTCATCTTCCTGCAGTACACCGGCGGCACCACCGGGCTGTCCAAGGGCGCGGCGCTGTCGCACCGCAACCTGGTGGCCAACGTCGAGCAGTTCAAGGCCACCATGCCGTCGGCGGTGCGCCCGGGACAGGAGGTGATCGTCACCGCCATCCCGCTGTACCACATCTTCGCGCTGATGGTGAACTTCCTGACCTATTTCTCGGCCGGCGCCGAGAGCTGGCTGGTGGCCAACCCGCGCGACATGGACGGTTTCGTGGAAACGCTCAAGCAATCGAAGCTCACCGTGTTCATGGGCGTCAACACGCTGTACGCCGGCCTGGTGATGCACCCGAAGATCGGCGAGGTCGATTTCTCGCGCCTGCACCTGGCCGGCGGCGGCGGCGCGGCGGTGGTGGGCGCTGTCTCCGACAAATGGAAAGCCATCACCGGCCAGTTCATCCGCGAAGGCTACGGCCTGTCGGAGACCAGCCCGGTGCTGACCTTCAACCCGGCCTCCATCCAGGCGTTCTCCGGCACCACAGGTCTGCCCCTGCCCGGCACGGATATCAAGCTGCTCGACGACGCGGGCGTCGAAGTGCCGCTGGGCCAGTCGGGCGAGGTCTGCGCCAAAGGCCCGCAGGTGATGCGCGGCTACTGGAACCAGCCCGAGGCCAATGGCGCCGCCTTCACGCCCGACGGCTACTTCAAGACCGGCGACATTGGCCAGTTCGACGACAAGGGCTTCCTGAAGATCGTCGACCGCAAGAAGGACATGGTGCTCGTCTCGGGCTTCAACGTCTACCCGAACGAAGTCGAGGCCGTGGCCACCGCCTGCCCCGGCGTGGCCGAATGCGCCTGCATCGGCGTGCCCGACGACAAGACCGGTGAGGCCGTCAAGCTGTTTGTGGTCAAGGCGCCCGGCGCCAGCTTGACGGCCGACGAGGTCATCGCCCATTGCCGCAAGGAAATGACGGCCTACAAGGTGCCCAAGACGGTGGTCTTTCTCGACGCCCTGCCCAAGTCCACCGTGGGCAAGATCCTGCGGCGCGATCTGCGCGGCGTGGGCTGACGCTCGACCCCTTGGCGCGGGCGTTCGCCGCGGCCGGCCGGCAGCGGACCACCAGCGCCAACCGCGCCCTCAGGACGTCGTCGCCTGCAGCAGGCGCTGCACGAGCGGATGCCGGACCTTGCGTTCGGTGCCGATGGCGTAGAAGTGCTCGAGCACGCCGTCGCATGCCCCAAGGCGCTGCACCGCGTAATGGGTCAGCAGGTGCTCGTGAACCCATTCGGCGGCCGGGAACAGGCCCATGCCGCCGGCACCGAAGGTCTTGAGCAGCGCGCTGTCCTCGAACTCGCCGACGACGCGGGGACGGATGTCGTGCGATTCGAACCAGTGGTCGAGGCGCGCTCGCAAAGAGTTGTGCGCGGTCGGCAGCAAGACCGGCACATCGCCGAGGTTGTGCGGAAATTTCCTGCGCGCCGCCTTCACCTGTTCGGGTGTTCCGTACCAGGCGATGGGCGACGTTGCCAGGGCATGGCTGTACAGCTTGATGTTGGGATTCGAGGGCGCGGGCCGGTCGGCCAGCACCACGTCCAGGCGGTGCAGCGCGAGATCGCCCAACAGATCGTCCATTTCCCCCTCGTGGCAGAGCAGGCGCAGGTTCGGCTCACCGAGCACGGGTTGCAGGAGATGGTGCACCACCAGCTTGGGCAGCCCGTCCGAGATGCCGGTGGCCAGGCGCACCGACGGTGCGCTCACCGCGTCGCGCACCCGCGCCGGCAGTTCCTCGCCCAGCTGAAAGATCTGATCGGCCTGTCGCATGGCCGCCTGGCCCGCTTCGGTCAACACCACGCCGCGCCCGGCGGGTTTGAGCAGTGCATAGCCCAGGCTGCGCTCGAGTTCACGCACCTGTGCGCTCACGGTCTGCACCGCCATGTCGAGCTTGTCGGCGGCCCGTGACATGCCACCCTCCTTGGCCACGACCCAGAAATAGTGCAGGTGCCGGTAGTTGAAGGGGGCGGTCATATTCAGGTTTTTCAGGAATTTATCTGCGTGATTATCTGCTTTCACCGGATATCCGCCGTGGCTATCGTGGGCACTCCTTCAAACCACCGGACACGAAACCATGCAGATCCTTGTTGAATCCCGTGATGCCTCCGCCATGCCGTTGCACGAAACGGCTGTTTCGCGGTTGCGCTTCGCGTTGCGTCGCCTGAAAAACCAGGTTCCGCGCGCGAAGGTGATGTTTTCCGACGCCAACGGACCGCGTGGCGGCATCGACAAATGCTGCCAGGTCGAGATCCACACGGCCAGCGCCGGGACCGTGGTGATCGTTTCACGGGCCGGCGACTGGCGCACGGCGCTGGAGCGTTCGCTCGGCCGCGCCACCCGCGCGTTGACGCGCACGCTGCAGCGCCGCCAGAAGCCGGCCCGCGGACGCGTCGAAGGACGCTGGCTCGGGGGCGCTCATGCTTGATGTCACCGAACCCCTTGCACCTGAGTTGCCCGAGAACACCGTGAAATGCCCCGCCTGTCCCTCCCGACCCCGGCATCGCGCCGTCGCACGGACTTTGCCGAATCGGGCTTTCGCCACGGCACACACGGCGGGCCACGGCGCAAGCAGTCGTGGCTCGACGAATCCCTTGATTGACAGGAAATGAAGACATGACGGAAATGACGACCATGCGCCGATACGACCGAAACAGCCCACAGGCAGCCGCCCGCATCGTGGCCCTGACCGTGCTGGCGGACGGCGACTTCGGCGCGGCCGAGCTGGGCCTGCTCGACGAGATCGCCGCGCATCGGACCTTGGGGCTCGAACGTGAAGCCTTGCATGCAGTCATCGACGAGTTCTGCGAGGACCTTCTGTCCAGCAAACAACTGGCCTGGGCTGACGCGTGCCCGGTCGACGAATACACCCTCGCCAGCCTGATGGACGACATTGACGAGCCGGAACTGCGCCGCAAGGTTCTTGGGCTGTGCCTGCGGCTGGCTGGCGTGGACGACCTGGTCGCCGAAGGCGAATCGGTGGTGCTGATGGCCGCGATGGCGCACTGGCGCCTGAACCTTCACGGCCTACATTCGCTGGAATCCCGATCGATGCGTCAGACGGCTTGAGCCAGCGACGCCAGCCACTGCATCGCCGCCTGCAGCTCGGCAAGGCGGATCTCGTGCGCGCCGGGAAACTCCTCGTAGCGCAATGACAGCGGACGCGCGGTGGCCCAGTCGCGAATGGCGCGGCCGCTGGCCGGCGGGATCACCCCGTCCTGCTGGCCGTGGCTGACCCACAGCGCCTTGCCGTTCATGGCCTCGGCCTCGACCTCCAGGGCATTCACCTCGGGCAGCAGGCGGCTGTGCATCACCATCGCGCCGTGCAGCAGCTCGGGCCGGGTGCGCAGCAGGCTCAGCGCCATGATGCCGCCCTGGCTGAAGCCACCCAGCACCACGCGATCGGGGGGCACGCCGAGCTGCGCAAGTGCCGCCTGCACCGTGCGCACCACCGCCGCGCGGCTGCGGGTTTCCTGGTCGGCGTCGATGCGGCGCGAGCCGTCGGCTTCGATGCTGAACTCGAACCAGGCGTAGCTGCCCGGCCCCAGCACAAAGGGCGCGCGCAGGCTGAGCACATGAAACGGGCCCGGCACGAAATCGGCCAGGGCAAACAGGTCGTCCTCGTTGCTGCCCACGCCGTGCATGAGCACCAGCAGCCAGGGCTCAGTGGTTTCGAGCGTCGGCGGACGGTGCAATAACGATAGCAGCTTGTGGCCGTCCGACGCTGGGAAAGCGGCATTCTGATGCATATTTTGGCTCACTGAAGGGCTTCCGTGCCGCCCACGGCGAACGCATCCATCGCCAGCATGCTGTACATCACCTCGCGGCTGATGGTGTCGACCGGAACCGGCGTGTCGCCACCCCAGCCGGCCGCGCCGAGCGCGAAGAAGACGGGCAGGAAGTGGTCTTCGGTCGGGTGCGCGCGGTGCGCGTGCGGCGCCAGTTCGCGGTAGTTGAGCAAGGCCATGCGGTCGCCACGCGCGATGGCCGACTCCACCCAGCGGCTGAACTCCAGCACATAGGGCGCGGGTTCGCGTGCACCGCCGAAAAACTCGCCCAGGTTGTGCGTCATGCTGCCGGTGCCCACCACCAGCACGCCTTGCGTGCGCAGCCCCGCCAGCGCCCGCCCCAGCGCCAGCACTTCCTTCGGCCCGGCCCCGATGGGCAGGGCCACCTGCACCACGGGCACGTCGGCCTGCGGGTACAGGTGCATCAGCGGCACCCAGGTGCCATGGTCCAGCGGGCGCTGCGGATCCGCCTGCGCGGCGATGCCGGCCTGGCCCAGCAGAGCGATCACCTCGCGGCCCAGATTGGCCGAGCCCGGCGCCGGGTATTGCAACTGGTACAGCTCGGCCGGGAAGCCGCCGAAGTCGTGCCAGGTGGCCGGGGCCGGGTTGGTCATGACGGCGGCGCCGCGCGCCATCCAGTGCGGCGACATCACCACGATGCCGCGCAGGCCCTCGGCGGGTGCGTGGGCCTGGGCCCAGGCGCGCAGGGCGGGGCCGGTGGTGCCGGGTTCGGTGGCGAACAAGGGGGCCCCGTGCGACACGAACAGGGCAGGCAAGGCGGTGGCGGACATGAAACTCTCCTTCAAACGTGCTGGAGAGAACTGTATTGAATTCGATCGACGAGATAAACAAGCAAAATGGAAATTGATTGTCTCCAATGAAAAGACAATCAGCCGCCTCCTCCGCGGTGGGGGCGCGGCGGGGGCAGCTGTTCCACCACGTGCGCGAGCAAGCCCTCGCAGGCGTCCTCGATCAGGTCGAGCACGTGCTCGAAGCCGGCCGCACCGCCGGCGTACGGGTCGGGCACCACCGGGCTGCGGTGGTGCCGACAGAACTCGGTGAGGCGACGCAGCTTGTGCCGGTGCCCATCGGGGCAGCGCGAGCGGGCCACGGCCTCGTTGTCGTCGTCCATCACGAGCAGCAGGTCGGCGCGCAGGAAGTCGTCGTGCTTCAGCGGGCGCGAGCGCAGGTCCGACAGGTCGTAACCGCGCCGCGCCGCATGTTGCTGGCTGCGCGCGTCCGGTGGTGCGCCTTCGTGCCAGCCGTGCGTGCCGGCCGAATCCACCCGCACCCGGTGCGCCAGGCCGGCGCGCTCGACCTGCTGGCGGAACACACCGTGCGCCGTCGGACTGCGGCAGATGTTGCCCATGCAGACAAACGTGACGGTGTACACCGACGGAGCGGCCCCGGCGGTGTCTTGCGCTTGGTGATTCATGCGCCGGCCTGCGTGGCGATCTGGCGCAGCGCCTGCTCGAACACCGCCGCCGGCTGGCCGCCGGAAATCAGGTGCCGGTCGTTGATGATGACCGCTGGCACCGAGTGGATGCCGGCGCGCTGGTAGAACTGCTCCAGCTCGCGCACCTCGGCCGCGTACTCGTCGCCGGCGAGGATCGCGCGGGCACGGGCCTCGTCCAGCCCGGCCTCGGCGACGGCCGCCAGCAGCACCTCGGGTGACTCGGGGCTCTCGCCGCGGCCCTGGTAAGCGGCCAGCAGCGCTTTCTTGAGCGCCACCTGCTTCGCCGCGCCCTCCAGCCCGGCCCAGTGCAGCAGGCGGTGTGCGTTGAAGGTGTTCCAGATCCGGCCACGCCCGGCCGGGTTGAAGGTGAAGCCCACCTCGGCGCCGCGTTGGCGGATGGTCTGGCGGATCTGCGCCTGCTGCTCGGGCGTGGAGCCGTATTTCTGCGTGAGGTGCTCGGTGATGTCCTGCCCGCCCGGCGGCATCTGCGGGTTCAGCTCGAAAGGCTGGAAGTGCAGCTCGGCGCTCACCTCGCCCTTCAGCGCACCAAGGGCCTGTTCCAGTGCGCCCAGGCCGATGGCGCACCAGGGGCAGGAGATGTCGGAGACGAAGTCGATCTTGAGGGCGGTGGTCATGGCAAAGTCTCCGCAGGGGCGGCCGGCAAGGCGTGCCGGCGGTGTGATTGAATCAAGGCCCGCATTGTCTTCCCAAGCCCGAATCCTTGCAGCCATGGACACCTTGCGCCAGATCGAAGCCTTCGTCGCGGTGGTGCGCGCGGGCAGTTACGTCGGCGCCTCGCAGCGCCAGGGCGACTCCAAGGCCGCGCTGTCGCGCCTGGTGCTGGAGCTCGAAGCGCGCCTGGGCACCCGGCTGCTGAACCGCACCACGCGGCGCCTGTCGCTGACCGAGACCGGCGCCGCCTACTACGAGCGCTGCGTGCAGATCCTGGACGACCTGCGCGAGGCCGACGCCGAAGCCGGCGCCACCACCGCCATGCCGCGCGGACGCCTGCGCATCAACGCGCCGCTGACCTTCGGCAACCTGCACCTCGCGCCGCTGTGGGGCGAGTTCCTGAAGCTGCACCCGGCGGTGGAACTCGACATCACGCTGACCGACCGCGTGGTGGACTTGGTGGAGGAAGGGTTCGACCTGGCCGTGCGCATCGCGCCCGTCGGGCGCCTGGCCAGCAGCACGCTGGTGGCGCGCTGCATCGCGACCGACCGCATGCTGCTGTGCGCCTCGCCGGGCTACCTGCGCGGCGCGCCGCCGCTGAACCAGCCGGCCGACCTGGTTGGTCACGCGGTAATGGCCTACGCCTGGTGGTCGGGCGGCGACACCTGGACGTTCACGGCGCCGGACGGCGCATCGACCGAGGTCACCGTGCGCCCGCGCCTGCGCACCAACAGCGGCGACACCTGCCGCGCCGCCGCGTTGGCCGACCAGGGCGTGATCTGGCAGCCGGCTTTCCTGGTCGGCCCCGACGTGCGGGCCGGCCGGCTGGTGGAGCTGCTGCCGCAATGGCGCGGCCCGGAACTCGAGGTTCATGCGGTCTACCCCAGTCGCGCGCACCTCGCGGGCAAGGTGCGTGCGATGGTCGATTTTCTGGCGTCGGCGTTCGAGCAGCCGGGATGGCGGTGAACGGGAGGCCTTGCACCGCGCCGGTCAGCGGCATCGGCAGCCCGATCCGCCCTAATCGACCACGTCGGCCGGCCTGGCGCGCTGCGACTTGATCGCGCCGCGCTGGCTCTTGGCCTGCAGCCGGCGCTCCTTGGACGCCCGCGTGGGCCGGGTCGGACGGCGCAGCCGGGGCACGCGGGCCGCACGTTCCACCAGGGCCTGCAGGCGCAGCAACGCGTCCTGGCGGTTCTGCTCGCGGGTGCGAAAACGCTGCGCCTTCAGCACCAGCACGCCTTGGTCGGTGATGCGCGAGTCGCGCAGGGCCAGCAGGCGTTCCTTCACGTCCTCGGGCAGCGAGGATGCACGGATGTCGTAGCGCAGGTGCACCGCGCTCGACACCTTGTTGACGTTCTGCCCGCCCGCGCCTTGGGCCCGGACGGCCGTGATCTCGACCTCGGATTCGGGAATGACGATGCAGGCGGCGGTTGACATGCGGGTGTTCGGGCAATGGCGGAAAGGGTGAACTCTACACTTTCGATAGCAGGTGATGCCCGCTCTGCGCCGGGGCGAGGCCTGTTTTTCCCTGTCTGGTCGGCTCCGGCGGTGTTGCGGCCAGCCTGATCGCTCCTATACTGTCGAAATGAACGAACCAGTACAAAACGCCACGCCGACGCGGCGTGGGCGTCCGCCGGGCAAGACGGCGCCCACCGAGACCGGTCGCACCAACGACCCGGCCCGCACCATGGCCGAGATCCTGGCGGTGGCCACGCAGGAGTTCGCGAACAAGGGCCTGAGCGGCGCGCGCATCGACGAGATCGCGGCGGCCACGCGCACCAGCAAGCGCATGATCTACTACTACTTCGGCAGCAAAGAGGGGCTGTACATCGCGGTGCTCGAAGACGCCTACCGGCGCATGCGCAGCATCGAATCGCAACTGCACCTCGAAGACCTGCCGCCTGAAGACGCGCTGCGCCGCCTGGTGGAGTTCACCTTCGACCACCACGCGGGCAACGAATTTTTCATCCGCCTTGTGATGGCCGAAAACATGGAGCGTGGCACCTACCTGGCCCAGAGCCCGACCATCCAGCAGCTCAACGTGCCGGCCATCCAGGCCATCCGACACCTCTACGAGCGCGGCGTGGCCCAAGGCGTGTTCCGCCCCGGGCTGGACCCGGTGGACATCCATGCATCGATCTCGGCACTGACCTTCTTCAACGTGTCCAACCGCCACACCTTCGGCCTGATCTTCAAGGACCAGGCGCTGTCGCCCCATGCGCTGTCCGCACGGCGCGACAACATCGTCGACATGATCGTGCGCTTCGTGCGCAAATAACCGCACAACCCTGCTCACCTGCCGTCGGCCTAGGGTTTTCACGGATTTTTGTAAAACTAACCAGTTCGTACATTACAGGCTTCGCATTCGAACCGGAGACGAAGCCCATGCTCGAAACCTTGATCGACGGCTACTGCCGTCTCATCAGCTACCTGATCGCCGCGCTGCTGGCGGTGATGGTGGTGCTGGTGTTCGGCAACGTCGTGATGCGGTATGTCTTCAATTCGGGATTCAGCATTTCGGAAGAACTGTCGCGCTGGCTGTTCGTCTGGCTGACCTTCCTCGGCGCAGTGGTGGCCGTGCGCAGCAACCAGCACCTGGGCACCGACATGCTCGTGGGCAGGCTCGGGCCCGCCGGCAAGAAGGTCTGCATGGGCCTGTCGCTGCTGCTGATGCTGTACTGCCTGTGGCTGCTGTTCAAGGGTTCGTACGACCAGTCGGTCATCAACTGGGACACCACCAGCGCGGTGATGGAAGTGTCGATGAGCTGGTTCTACGCCGCGGGCATGGCGTTTGCCGTGCTCAGCGCGCCCATCCTGCTGGGCGACCTGTGGCGCCTCGTGACCGGACAGATCGACGACGACCACCTGCTGCTGATGCAGGAGTCCGAAGACGTGCCGCACGCCACCGACACCGAAACCCGCTGAACCCGGAGCCCCGCCATGACCATCCTCATCTTCCTGGGTTCGATGCTGGGCGCGATGGCGCTGGGCGTTCCCATCGCCTTCGCCCTGCTGCTGTGCGGCGCGGCGCTGATGTGGCACCTGAACCTGTTCGATGCGCAGATCCTGGCGCAGAACGTGATCAACGGCGCCGACAGTTTTCCGCTGCTGGCGGTGCCCTTCTTCATGCTGGCCGGCGAGATCATGAACGCGGGTGGCCTGTCGCGGCGCATCGTGAACTTTGCCATGGCGCTGGTGGGCCACGTCAAGGGCGGCCTGGGCTACGTGACCATCGTGGCCGCGGTGATCATGGCCTCGCTCTCGGGCTCGGCCGTGGCGGACGCCGCCGCGCTCACCGCCCTGTTGCTGCCCATGATGGTGGCCGCCGGCCACGACAAAGCGCGCTCGGCCGGCCTGATCGCCTCGGCCGGCATCATCGCGCCCATCATCCCGCCGAGCATCGGCTTTGTGATCTTCGGCGTGGCGGCCAACGTGTCGATCTCCAAGCTGTTCATGGCCGGCATCTTCCCCGGCGTGTGGCTGGCGCTGTCGCTCTGGGTCACCTGGTGGTGGCTGGTGCGCAAGGAGACCATCGCACCGCCCCCGCGCAAGAGCCTGAAAGACGTGCTGGACGCCATGCGCCAGGCCACCTGGGCCCTGGTGCTGCCCTTCATCATCGTGTTCGGCCTGAAGTTCGGCGTCTTCACGCCCACCGAGGCGGCCGTGGTGGCGGCGGTGTACTCGCTGTTCGTCTCCACCGTCATCTACCGCGAACTGAACCTGAAGCAGCTGGTGCCGCTGTTCGTCTCCGCGGCCACCACCTGCGCGATCGTGATGTTCCTGGTGGCCGCGGCCATGGTGTCGGCCTGGCTGATCACGGTGGCCAACCTGCCGGCGCAGGTGGTGGCGCTGCTGCAGCCGCTGCTGGACAGCCCGCGCCTGCTGATGCTGGCCATCATGGTGCTGACCATGGTGGTGGGCACGGCGCTGGACATGACGCCCACCATCCTGCTGCTGACACCGGTGCTGATGCCGGTGGTGAAGGCCGCGGGCATCGACCCGGTGTACTTTGGCGTGCTGTTCATCATCAACAACGCCATCGGCCTGATCACGCCACCGGTCGGCACGGTGCTCAACGCCGTGGCCGGCGTCGGCAAGCTCGGCATGGACGAGGTGACCAAGGGTGTGGTGCCGTTCATGATCGCGCAGTTCGCCATCATGTTCCTGATGGTCGCCTTCCCGCAGCTGGTGATGGTGCCGGCGCGCTGGTTCTACTGACGCCCTGAAAACAGGTCGCCCGGCGTGTTTGGGTACGCCGCGCCGGGCAGCCACCGTGCAACAGCGTGCATCCGCCCTTCCCTCTTCCCTTCAGGAGACAACCCATGAAACGACTGATGCTCAAGACCCTCGCCGCCGCCGTGGCGATTTCCGCCTTCGGCGTGGCCTTTGCGCAGGAAAAAACCATCAAATTCACCACGCAGAACCCCAAGGGCCATCCGCTGGTGATGGGGATGGAGAAGTTCGCCGAGATCGTTCAGGCCAAGTCCGGCGGCAAGATCAAGGTCAACCTGTTCCCTGGCGGCGTGCTCGGCGGCGACGCGGCCGTGGTGTCGGCGATGCAGGGGGGCACGATCGAGATGGCCTCGATGAACTCCGGCATCCTGGCCAGCCAGGTCAAGGATTTCGAGGTCTACGACTTCCCCTTCATGTTCGCCAACAGCAAGGAAGCCGACGCGGTGGTCGACGGCCCCTTCGGCAAGAAGATGCACGCGAAGCTGGAGCCGAAAGGCCTCGTCGGTCTGACCTACTGGGAACTGGGATTCCGCCAGATCACCAACAGCCGGCGCGCGATCAACAAGGTCGAAGACCTCGAAGGGCTGAAGCTGCGCGTGATCCCCAACGCGATCAACATCGACTGGGTCAAGGCCCTGGGCGCCAACCCGACGCCGCTGGCCTTCCCCGAGGTCTATGCCGCCCTGGAGCAGAAGGCCATCGACGGCCAGGAGAACCCGCTGACGGTGATCGCCGCCAACAAGTTCTTCGAAGTGCAGAAGTACGCGACGCTGACCAACCACCAGTACAACCCGCAGTCGGTGCTGATCAGCAAGAAGTTCTGGGACACCCTCTCGGCCGACGAGAAGAAGATCGTCGCCGACGCCGCGGTCGAATCGACCGCCTACCAGCGGCAGCAGGCGCGGGCGCAGGCCGGCACGGCGCTGGATGCGGTGAAGAAGGGCGGCATGCAGGTCAACGAACTGGCGCCGGCCGAACTGGCCAAGTTCCGCGAAAAGATGAAACCGGTGGTCGACAAGCACGGCGCCGCCATCGCCGAGACGGTCAAGGAACTGCAGGCCGAACTGGCCAAGGCGCGCCAGTAAACCGGCGCCGCAGGCCGGCGTCCGTGCGGGCGACGGCTGGCAAGAACGCCCCGGCCGCCGGTGCAGGCGCCGGCAGCCGGGCTGGCCTCGCCTTGGGCGAGCCCGATGCATCGCCGGCCCACCGCGCGCCGGCCCCTCAAGGCCCCCCACCATGATCAACGGCCACACCGAACTCATCGCGCACATCGGCTACCCCACCCATGCCTTCAAGGCGCCGATGATCTACAACCCCTACTTTGAGCACATCGGCGTCAACGCCTGCGTCGTCCCCATGGGCTGCCGCGGCACGGACTACCCGGCCTTCCTGCGCGCCGTGTTCACGCTCACCAACATCCGGGGCGCCCTGATCACGATGCCGCACAAGGTGGCCACCGTGGGCCTCCTGGACCGGGTATCGCCCACCGTGGCCGTGGCCGGCGCCTGCAACGCGGTGCGCCGCACGGCCGACGGCGCGCTGGAAGGCGATCTGTTCGACGGCGAGGGCTTTGTGCGCGGCGTGCGGCGCAAGGGCCTGCGGCTGCAGGGTGCGCAAGCGCTGGTGGTGGGCACGGGCGGCGTGGGGTGTGCGATCGCCGCCTCACTGGCCGCGGCCGGCGTGGGCAAGATGGCGCTGCACGACCGCCAGGCGGATGCCGCCGAAGGTCTGGCCGCCCGGTTGCGCGTGCACTACCCCGGCATCGAGGTCTGCACCGGATCGAGTGACCCGGCCGGCTTCGACCTCGTGGTGAACGCCACGCCCATGGGCATGAACCCCGGCGATCCGCTGCCGCTGGACGTGACGCGGCTTGACCCGTCCACATTCGTCGGCGAGGTCGTCATGCGCACCGAGATGACCGCCTTCCTGCAGGCCGCGCAGGCGCGCGGCTGCGCGATCCAGGTCGGCTCGGACATGCTGTTCGAGCAGATCCCGGCCTACCTGGAGTTTTTCGGCTACCCCACCACCACCGCCGAGCTGTTGCGCACGGTGGCCCGGCTCGACGGCTGAGGCGGGCCGCGCCCCGACATCGACTCCTGAATTGATAGCTGCTGGTGGCCGATTGGCGATGGAAAACGGCCGATTCAGCCTCTGAAAACGCCGATTCAGGCCGTCAATGCCGCCAACCTGGCCGCGCCACGAGCGGACGACCGGGATTTACGCAGCCATCGCCGCCAGCCCGGCGATGGCCAGCGGGTAGCCCTGCACGCCGAAGCCGCACATCACGGCCTTGGCCGCCGGCGACAGGTAGCTGTGGTGGCGGAAGGCTTCGCGCGCGTGCACGTTGCTGATGTGCAGTTCGATCAAGGTGATGCCGGTGCCCTTGATCGCATCGTGCAGCGCGATGCTGGTGTGGGTGTACGCGCCGGCATTGAACACCACGCCTGAAAGCGTGCCGGCCGCCTGCAGCCGGCCGGCCTCGTGGATCCAGTCCACCAACACACCTTCGTGGTTGCTCTGGCGGAAGTCCAGTTTCAGGCCGTGCGCGGCGCAGGCCTGCTCGCACAGCAACTCGACGTCGGCCAGCGTGGCCGAGCCGTAGACCGCCGGCTCGCGCGTGCCGAGCAGGTTGAGGTTGGGGCCGTTGAGGACGAAGACGGTTTTCATCGGATTTCCTTGGGAATTCGGGTCGAAGGTGCCGATGGTAGGCGATGGCCCGGCTTCACCGGCTGGACAAGCGGCGCAGACGCATTTGGTTCGGCAGCGGCACCGAACGGCGCAGCACGTCCTCGCCGAGCCACAACGCCGAGCGCCGCGCGCGTTCGGCCACCACCGGCAGTGGTATCTGCTGGTAGTCGTCGTTGAAGACCTCGAAACTGTAGTCGCCGCGGTAACCCAGCGCGTGCAGGCGGCGCACCAGGTCGGCCAGCGCCTCGCTGTGCACACCCTCGCCGGGGAACACGCGGAAGTGGCGCGCGGTGGTGATGCGTTCCTCCACCGAGCGGATCTCTTGCCACATGAAATCGGCCAGCTGCACCAGAAAGATCTTCTCGGGGTCGAGCAGCTCCAGGTCGTCCAGCGGCGTCTGGGTGGCGAACAGGTGGAACGAGTCCAGCCCCAGCCCCAGGTTGGGCATGTCGGCGCGGCTCACCACGTCCCAGGCGGTGGTGAACTCGTTCACGGTGCGGCCCCACGAGAGGCCTTCATAAGCCACCTGGATGCCCAGCGGAATCGCCAGCATGGCGAGCTTGCGCAGGTCTTTGGCCAGCACGTCCGGATCCTGCGAGGCATGCACCGAGGTCGACGAGCACACCAGCAGGATCTTCGAGCCCAGCGCGGCGCACATCTCCAGCATGGACTTGGCGATGTCGACCTTGTAGCCGTGCAGGTGGCCCGAGAGCCCCTCGAAGTCGCGCAGCACCTGGAAGCCGGTCACGCGCAGGCCGCTGGCGCGGACCGCCTGGACTGCGGCGTCCAGCCCGTCCGGGTGGCCCACGATGTCGCGCGCCGCCAGCATGATCTGGCCGAAGCCGGCGTCGCGCACCGCCTGGAGTTTGGCTTCCAGCGGACCGGCCAGCGAGATGGTGTCCATCCCGAAATCGTCGACGTTGCCTTGGCGGGTGCGCATCATCTCAACCCCGTGGGTGGTGGACCAGTTCGAATGACACGCCCCCGAGCTGGGTCTGCGTGAGCGCGCCCCGGTCGTCGGAATGCACCCGACCGGACTCGACGAACGACACGCCACGCGCGCGCAGTTCGGCCACGGTGGCCAGCACGTCGGCGGTGCCGAAGGCCACGCGCTGCAGACACTCGGTGTCGTCCAGCTCCAGGATGCCGGGCTCGGGTTCGATCAGCTGCAGGTAGAAGGCCGAGGCCTCGGAGCAGGGGCTGCGCAGGATGCGGCCCTTGGGCAGGATGCCGAAGGCTGCATCCGACGGCAGCGGCTCGAAGCCGAACAGCTCGCGGTAGAAATCGGTCCAGTCCTCGGTGCGGCCGTTGCCGATGTACTGCACGATGCCGAAGAAGTGCAGACCGGCCAGCGCGGGCGGGTGCGGGTCGACGCCCGGAATCGGCACGAAGTCGACGTCGTAGATCGAGAACTCGCGGTGCCGGTCCACGAAGTAGATGCGGCTGCCACCCGGCCCGTGCACCGCGGGAATGTTGAGTTCCATCACCGCCACGCGGATCGGCACGGCCCAGGCACCGCGTTCCAGCGCCCGCCCGTAGGCGGCGGCCGCATCGCGCACCCGCAACGCCACCGCGGCGATCACCGGGCGTTGTGGCGCGCCGCCCTCGCCTGGGCCGGCGGCGTGGGCATTGACGATGACGTTGATGCCGCCCTGGCGGTACAGCAGCACCTCGCGCGAGCGGTGGCGAGCGACGGGGCGAAAGCCCATCGTCTCCAGCGCCTGGCCGAGGGCCTGTGGCCGGGCGGTGGCGTATTCAATGAACTCGATCCCTTCCATCCCCAGCGGGTTGGCCGGTTCGGTGATGGCTTCGCGGTCGTCTGTGTCCGTCATGGGTTGTCCTTCGCGGTCGAAACAGTGCCGTTGGCGCGGCGGAGGGCGCATCCGGGACTGCGGAGACGCGAACGGACTGTAGCGAACCGCCAAAATAAAACGAACCAGTTATTTACTTTTAGTTCGATAATCGATCATATTCCGGGTTACCCCCAAGCCGACACCGCAGCGCAAGACCCCAGTGACCACCGCCGATCCTTTCACGTCCGACGCGCCGCCTTTGCAGCGGCGAGACTGGATCGCCGGGCTGGAAAAGGGCCTGACGCTGTTGTTGGCCTTCGACGCAGACCATCCGCGTCTGACCGCCAGCCAGGCCGGCCAGCGTTGCGGGATGACCCGCACGGTGGCGCGCCGCCTGCTGCTGACCCTGTTGCACCTGGGCTTTGTGCGCACCGACGGCAAGCTGTACTGGCTGACGCCGCGCGTGTTGCGCCTGGGCCAGGCTTACCTGGCGTCGTCGAGGTTGGCGCGCGCGGTTCAGCCCTTTCTGCAGCGTGTCACGTCCGCCACCGGCGAAGCCGCCTACCTGTGCGTGCTCGATGGCGACGAGGCGGTGGCGATCGCGCGCAACGGGCCCTGGCCGGCGCTCGGTGTGGGCTACCTGCCCGGTGCCCGCCTACCGGCACGCCTGACCGCCGCCGGTCTGGTGCTGCTGGCCGCGCAACCGGAGCCCCACCTGGCGGCCTGGCTGCACGGGCGCGAACTGGCCGCGTGGACGCCCTTCACCCAGACCAATCCCGCGCGGCTGCTACAGAACCTGGACACGGTGCGCGAGCAAGGCTGGGCGCTGGTCGACCAGCAGGCCCATGCCGGCCAGCGCGGCGTGGCCGTGCCTTTGACCGACCTTCAGGGCCAGGTGGTGGGTTCGATCGAAGTGAGCCTGGTCCCGTCGGGCGAGAGCCCGACCGCGGCGCTGGGCCGTGTGCTGCCGTCCCTGCTGGCGACAGCGCGGTCCGCGCGACCGGTGCTCTGAACGCCCGCAATCGCTACCGGCCCGGATCGGATGGCTATCAATTTCCATAGCGCCTTGTGGCCATTTCGCGCTGGAAACAAGCCTGATTGATTGTGAAATGAGGGCATTTTCGGGCCCCGCCGACGCTGGCGGCCCCTCGGGTAACGACGCGGGATGATCCGGACGCTCTGCGTCGGCGGCCCGTCAGGGCCGCGGTGCGCGGCCCTGTGCGGCAAACCGACCTCAGTCCGGAATCGTGCCCAGAAGGTAGTTGACCTCGAGCACCACGCTGGGGCGCCCGAGCTGGCCGAACCAGGTCTTGAACAACTCGCCGATCTCGCCGCTGCCGAACACCTGCGACAGCCCGGTGTTCACCGCCAGCCGCAGCGCGGCGTCGCCGCGCGGCAGCGCGATGCCATAGGGTTCCATCGACAGTTCGTCACCGAGAATCGCCATCGCCTTGGGGTCCTTGGCTTTCACAAACGATCCCAGCAGCAGCAGCCGATCGCTGGCAAACGCGTCGGCGGCGCCCGACTCGAGGGCGTCGAAGGCTTGCTCGCGCGTTTTCATCGGCAGCACCGTCGCGTTGATCTGGCGCCGCTTGAGTTGCGCCTGCACCGCGCGCTCGTTGGTGGTGCCGGCCACCACCGCGATCTTCTTGCCAGCCACATCGGCGAACGACTGCAGGCCGCTGGCGCTCTTGACCAGCAGCGAGGTGGTTTCGATGAAGATGAAGCTCGAAAAATCGACCTGCCGCAGGCGCGACAGGGTCACCGTGCTGGCACCACATTCCAGGTCGGCCTGCCCGCTGGCCACCACATCGAACCGGTTCTGCGAGGTCACCGGGACCCACTTGATCTGAAGACCCGGCACATTGATCTGGCGCTCGATCGAGGTCACGACGCGCTTGCACAGGTCGACGGTGAAGCCCGTGACCTGCCCGTTTTCGGTGAAGGAAAACGGCATTGCGTCGGTGCGGTGCGCGATGGCGATGGTCTTGGTCTCGGCGATGCGCTTCAGGCGGCCTTCCAGCGGCTGGGCCTGCACGGCACTCGCCAGCATGAGGGCCGTCAGGGCGGCAAAAACGGTGCGCAACATGGGTCGACGTCCTTTCAGTTGGGGTTGGGATTGGGTTTGGCAATTTCGACGGCTTCATTGTGCACGGGGGGTACCGAGTCCCGATTCCCGCTCGCCGCGGGCGCGCGCGCCAGCATCGTGGCAACCAGCGCCGTCCAGCCGGTCTGGTGCGAGGCGCCCAGGCCGGTGCCGTCGTCGCCATGAAAATACTCGAAGAACTGGATGCCATCGCGCCAGGCCGGCTCATCCTGCAGCGCACCGAACGACCGGTGCGCCGGCCGCCGGCCCTGCGCGTCGCACAGAAACAGGCCGACCAGACGGTCCTGCAGGGCATCGGCCACCTCTCCCAGTGTGGCCTGATGCCCGGAGCCCGATGGAAACTCGACCCTGAAGGCATCGCCCAGGAAGGCGCCCAGGTTGCGCAGCGACTCGACGGCCAGGTAGTTGAGCGGGAACCACACCGGACCGCGCCAGTTCGAATTGCCACCGAACAGGCCCGATCGCGATTCGGCCGGCTCGTAGTCGAGATACCCACGCTGGCCATCGAGGCTGAATTCGAGCGGGTGCGCCAGGTGCCAGCGCGACAGCGAACGCAACCCGTAGGGCGACAGGAATTCGTCCTCGTCGAGCATGCGTTGCAACACCCGGCGCAGGCGCTGCGGATCGACGAGACCGATCAGTCCGTTGCCATCGTCGTGCGGATGGTGGTTCATGAAACCGCACAGTTCGGGCTTGTGGTCGATGAACCAGCGCGCGCCGTCGCGAAAACCGGGCAGTTGCTGCCACAGCGTGGCGTCCAGCCGCACCGCGGCGAACACTGGGAGCAGGCCGACCATCGAGCGTTCACGCACCGGCAACACCGAACCGTCGGCCTTGAGCACGCGACTGTAGAAAAAGCCGTCCTCGTCGTTCCACAGCGTCTGCAGCGCGCTGCTCACGCGGGCAAAGTGTTCGAAAAACTTCAGCGCCACGTCCTCGTAAGCCCGGCTCCGGTTGGCCAGGCGCAGCGCCATTTCCAGCATGTTGAGGCAGTACTTGGCCATCCAGGCCGTGCCGTCCACCTGCTGCAGGATGGCGCCGCCGGCCAGCGTGGCCGAGCGGTCGAAAGGCCCGATGTTGTCCAGCCCCAGGAAGCCGCCCGAGAAGATGTTGTTGCCCATCGCATCCTTGCGGTTGATCCACCAGGTGAAGTTGATGAGCAATTTGTGAAAGGCGCGCGCCAGAAAGTCGAAGTCGCGCGAGCCGTCGATCTCGAAGACCTTCAGTACGGCCCAGGCGTGGACCGGTGGATTGACATCGCCGAAGTTCCACTCGTAGGCCGGCAACTGGCCGTTGGGATGCATGTACCACTCGCGCAGCATCAGCAGCAACTGGTGCTTGGCGGCGGCCGGGTCCAGACAGGCCAGCGTGACGCAGTGAAAGCCCAGGTCCCAGGCCGCGAACCAGGGGTACTCCCACTTGTCCGGCATGGCGATGACGTCGTGCGAATCCAGGGTGTGCCACTGTGCGTTTCGCGCGCCCTTGCGGGCTTCGGGCGGGGCCGGTTGTCCCGGATCGCCTTGAAGCCAGCGCGAGACATCGAAGTGATAGAACTGCTGGTTCCAGACCATGCCGGCGAAGGCCTGGCGCATCACCGCGCGCGCATCCTCGCTGGCATCGGGCCGGGACAGCGCCGCGAAAAAAGCGTCGGCATCCCGTTCGCGATCCGCCATCACGCGCTCGAAGCCGGCGCCCAGGTCGCCGCCTGCGGCGCCGCTGTCGCGCGCCAGGCGCAGCCGCAGCTCGACCGTCTCGCCGGGCGCAACCTGCAGCCGGTACCAGCAGGCGGCCTTGGTGCCCACCCGATCCGGATTGACGGTGGCTGCGCCCGAGACCACATGGTCGTTGATGCCATCCTTGGGATAGGGCGTACCGGCTGGCGCACCGAACAGCAGGGGCACATTGGTCTCGTTCTCGCAGAACAGCCACCCGGGCATCCGTCCGAGCGGGTCCGAGCCCGCCGACAGGCGCCAGGTGCCCAGGCGCTCCTCCTGCGCGAGCACATCTGCCGACCCCGGCCCGCCGGGCGCCGCGCGAACCGACGGCCGGGCACGGTGCGGGTCCCCCCAGGACCACCGGTTGCGAAACCACAGGGTCGGCAGAACGTGCAGCGTCTCGGCCTCGGGGCCGGCGTTGCGCACGCGAATGCGCACGCAGACGTCCTCCGGCGAAGCCTTGGCGTACTCGACGCGGATGTCCCAGTAGCGCCCACCATCGAACACGCCCGTGTCGCCGAGTTCAAATTCGCCAACCTCCTTGCCGCGGCGCGCGTTTTCCGTCCGCAGCAAGTCGTAGGGAAAGGCCGCGTGCGGGTACACGTAACGCCAGGCCAGCCAGGATGCGGTGGGCGTGGCATCGGCATACCACCAGTATTCCTTCACGTCCTCGCCGTGGTTGCCTTCGGGGCCGGTGAGGCCGAACAGCCGCTCCTTCAGGAACGGATCCCGACCGTTCCACAGGGCCAACGCGAAGCACATGCGTTGCTCGATGTCGCACAGGCCGGCCAGGCCGTCCTCGTTCCAGCGGTAGGCGCGCGAGCGCCCGTGCTCATAGGGAAAGTAGCGCCACGCGTCGCCGTCGGCGCTGTAGTCCTCACGCACCGAGCCCCATGCCCGTTCGCTGAGGTAGGGGCCGATCGCCTTCCACGGCCCGGCCGCGTCCAGGCTGGACTGGGCGACGCGGCGGTGTTCTTCGGTCGGATGGTCGGTCATGGTGGCTCCCGGTGCGCAGGTGTGGGGTTTACGAACAGGCCGGCCCGGGCCGCCCACCACGGGTGCTCGCGGCCAGCACCGCCAGCGAGCGCGGCTGCACCCGGTAGCGGGGCGTGTTCAACACGTCGGCGTCGGCCCAGCTCCGGATGTCGAACGGCGAAGGGCGGTGGGTATCGACGCAGACGCGCCAGGCGTCGGCGCCATCCGGCAAGGGCGCCACCGCAAAGTCGAGCGGCTCCCAATAGGCGTTGACCATCAGGTGCAGCAACAGGCCGTCGTCGTCGAAGCGCAGCGTCGCGGCCAGGCTGTGTGAACAGTCGCCCCAGTCCGGCACGCCGAGCTCGACACCGTGCCATTCGATGCGGTGTTGGGCAAGCAGTTCGTTCAGGGTCAGGGCGTTTCGGCTCGGCGGCAGGCTGCGCGCGCCGCGCAGCGCGATGAGGTGCTGAACGAAGCGGTGCACGTCGGCATGGCGCTCCAGTGCGCTCCAGTCGAACCAGACAGTCTCGTCGTCGGCGCAGTAGGCGTTGTTGTTGCCACCCTGGGACCGGCGCACTTCGTCGCCCATCAGGAGCATCGGTGTGCCGGTCGACAGCAGCGTGAGGGCCAGGAAGTTCTTGACCTGCCGGTTGCGCAGGGCCTCCACGGCGGGGTCATCGCTGGGGCCTTCGACGCCACAGTTCCAGGACAGGTTCTGGTCCGAGCCATCGCGGTTGTCTTCACCGTTGGCTTCGTTGTGCTTGCGGTCGTAGGAGACGAGATCGTTGAGCGTGAAGCCGTCGTGGCAGGTCACGAAGTTGATGCTTTGCTCGGGCTCGCGGTTTTCCGCCGCGTACAGGTCCGGGCTGCCGCACAGGCGGCTCGCAAGCGGGCGCACCGTGCGGGCATCGCCTTTGAGGAAGGCGCGCACATCATCGCGGAAGCGGCCGTTCCATTCCTTCCAGCTGTCGCCGGAAAAACGGCCGACCTGGTACAGCCCGGCCGCGTCCCAGGCTTCGGCGATCAACTTCACATTGGCCAGCACCGGATCGGATTCGATGTCCCAGAGAATCGGCGGCCTCGGCAGGGGCCGACCGTCGGCGTCGCGCGACAGCACGGAAGCCAGATCGAAGCGGAAGCCGTCAACGTGCATCTCGGTCACCCAGTAACGCAGGCTGTCCAGAATGAGGCGCCGCACGACCGATTCGTTGGCGTTGAGTGAATTGCCGCAGCCGCTGTAATCGGCGTAGGTGCCGGGCTCCGCGCCCTGGAGGTAGTAGGTGTCGTTGGCCAGGCCGCGCAGGCTCAGCGTCGGGCCGTCCGCGCCGTTTTCTGCCGTGTGGTTGTAGACCACGTCGAGAATCACCTCGATGCCGGCGCGATGCAGGGCTTTCACCAGATCGCGGAACTCATCCAGCACCGCCAGGGGACCGGGACGCGAGCTGTAGCCGGGATGCGGCGCGAAAAAAGACACCGGCTGGTAACCCCAGGCATTGCGGCGCCCCGCAGGCGCGGCCTCGTCATCGAAGGCGAACACCGGCAGCAGCTCCACGGCCGTCACGCCGAGCGCACGCAGGTAGGGAATCTTCTCCATCAGACCCGCGAAGGTGCCACGCCGTCCGTCCGCGACGCCGGCATTGGGATGGCGGGTGAAATGCCCGACGTGCAGTTCGTAGATCACGGTCCGCGTGAACGGGTGTCGCGGCGGCGTGTCGCCCTCCCAGTCGTAGCCGCCGGTATCGGCCACGACACTGCGCCAAGCGCTCGCGGCGTTGTCGCCCGGCAATTGGGCGGCACGGCGGCTTCGCGCGGCGGGGCGAGCGGCGCAACGGCCGTACGGATCGAGCAGCACCTTCTGGCGATCGAAACGCCATCCTTGCTCGGGTGCGAACGGACCGTCGACCCGGTACCCGTAGAGCTGACCCGCCCGCAAACCCGGCACGAACACGTGCCAATAGTGGTAGGTGCGCTGGGTGCAGGGGTCGAGATCGATCACCCGGATCGGTTTCGCATCGTCCACCTCGTCGAACAGCACCAGCTGCACCGCGGTGGCGTGGCGGGCGAACACGCTGAAGTTCACCCCGCCATCGAGCGGGGTCGCGCCGAGAGGAAAACTGCGCCCGATGCCCATCGCGTGATCCGTCTGCACGCCCGTGCGTGGCGCCGGCTAGGGGCTCGGGGCCGCGGCCCGGTCCGCAAAGAGCACCGCATCCGCCTGGCGTACGCGTCCACCGGGAATTGACGGATCCGCGGCTCGCAATCGCCGCAGCATGGTGGCCTTTTCGGCGCCGGTCACCACCCACAGGATCTGCCGGGCGCGATTGATCACCGGGTAGGTGAGCGTCATGCGCCGGTGGCCCTGGTACGGCCCGGCCAGCGCCACGTCGGCAGCGACAACGTCAAGCACCGCGTCACCGGGCACCAGCGATGCGGTGTGCCCGTCCGGCCCCAGGCCCAGGTGAACCAGATCCAGAACCGGTGGCGCCCCGGCCAGCGCACACAAGGTGGTGGCATAGGTGGACGCGGCGAACGCGCCGTCGGACTGCTCCACGGGCATCGGGTAGATCTGTTGCGTTGGCATGGGCGCATGGGCCAGCAGGCTGTCCCGCAGGTGCGTGAGGTTGCGATCCGGGTCACCGGCTGGTGCGATGCGCTCGTCCACCTGCACCACGTGCACGTTGCGCCAAGGCACGTCCTCCACGGCCAGCCGCGTCAACATCTGCCAGGGCGTGCGCCCCCCGCTGACCGCCATCACAAACCGGCCCCGTGCAACCACGGCAGCCCGGGCGGCGGCGGCAATGTGGGCTGCCGCGGCGGCCGCCACGGCCGGCTCGTCGGCGAAGACCTCAACCTTCACGGTGCCGGCCTGGCCATGACCGGGTTGTACCAGCCGTCCGGGGGGGCCACGCGGTCCGCTTCCGGCGGTCCCCAGGTGCCCGGCGCGTAGGCGTGCACGGGCGTGCCGGCCTTCAGCACGGGATCGACGATGCGCCAGGCCTCCTCCACGTAATCCTCGCGCGCAAACAAGGTCCGGTCACCGGCCATGGCATCGGTCAGGACGCGCTCGTACGCGTCCATCTCGGTCGGACCGGGTCGGTGGCTCGCCAGCAGTTCGCAGGCCTGTCCGATTCCTCGCTCGGCTTCGTCCATCACGGTCAGGCCCATCGCCATCTCGTTGGTGGGACTGATCCGGAAGCGCACGTGGTTGCGTGCCGGCTTGCAACCGGGAAACACCCGCGGCGGCCGCTTGAGCTGCATGACGACCTCGGTGCAGGTGACCGGCAGCGACTTGCCGGCCCGGATGAAAAATGGAACCCCCTGCCAGCGCCAGTTGTCGATCTCCAGTTTCATCGCCGCGAAGGTCTCCATCGCGGAATCGGGTGCCACGCCGGGCTCCTTGCGGTAGCCGTCAAACTGCCCGCGCACCAGGTTGCCCGGCTCGATCGGCGCCATCGCCTTGAGCACCTTGACCTTTTCGTCGCGCATCGACTCGCTGTCGGTGCGCGCCGGCGGCTCCATGGCCAGGTTGGCCAGCACCTGGAACAGGTGGTTCTGCACCACATCGCGGATGGTGCCGGTCTGGTCGTAGAACGCGCCGCGCCCCTGGATGCCGAAATCCTCGGCCATGGTGATCTGCACACTTTTCACATGGTCCCGGTTCCAGAACGACTCGAGCAGCGCGTTCGCGAAACGGAAGAACACCATGTTGTGCACCGGTCGCTTGCCCAGGTAGTGGTCGATGCGGAAGATGTGTTCCTCATCGAAGGTGCCCAGCAACACGCGGTTCAGCGCCTGCGCCGACGCCAGATCGTGGCCAAAGGGCTTCTCGACCACCACCCGCGTTCCGCCTTGCGTGCAGCCGGCCTTTGAAAGCTGCTCCACCACGGCGCCGAACAGCGCCGGCGGGATCGCCAGGTAATGGGCGGGCCGCTTGGCATCGCCCAGCGCCGCGCGCAGGTTGCGAAAGGTGGCGGCATCCGCGTAGTCGCCGTCCACATACTGCAGCAAGCTGGCCAACCGGGGCCAGGCATCGGGGTCGGCGCCGCCGCCGTGTTCGTTCAGGCTCGCAAGGGCGCGTGCCTTCAGTTGATCCAGGCCCCATCCGGCCTTGGCCACGCCGATGACCGGGACGTGCAGTACGCCCCGCTGAACCATTGCCTGCAGCGATGGAAAGATTTTCTTGTAGGCGAGATCCCCGGTGGCACCGAAAAAGACCAGCGCATCGGCGTGTTGCGAATCAACCATCGTGTGCTACTCCCCTTGCCTACTTGCCCTGCTTTTCCAGATGGCCACCAAACTGGTAGCGCATCGCCGACAGCAGCTTGTCCTGGAATTCGGCATTGCCCCGCGAGCTGAAACGCTCATAGAGCGCCGTGGTCAGCACGGGCGTGGGCACGCCCTCGTCGATGCCGGCCTTGATGGTCCAGCGGCCTTCCCCGGAGTCGGACACCCGCCCGGCGAACTTGCCCAGCTGGGGGTCCTCGATCAGCGCGCTGGCGGTCAGGTCCAGCAGCCACGACGCGATCACGCTGCCGCGCCGCCACACCTCGGCGATGTCGGCGAGGTTCAGGTCGTACTGGTAGTGCTCGGGGTCGCGCAAGGGCGTGGTTTCGGCGTCGATGTCGTGTGTCTGCTTGCCGATGTTGGCCGCGCGCAGCACGTTCATACCCTCGGCATACGCGGCCATGAGACCGTACTCGATGCCGTTGTGCACCATCTTCACGAAATGGCCAGCGCCGTTGGGCCCGCAATGCAGATAGCCCTGCTCCGAGGTTCCCCCCACCCGCTCCCGACCCGGTGTGCGGTCGATGGTGCCGATGCCCGGTGCCAGGGTCGCGAAGATCGGATCGAGGTGCTGCACCACGGGCGCTTCCCCGCCGATCATCATGCAATAGCCACGCTCCAGACCCCACACCCCGCCACTGGTGCCCACATCCACATAATGAATGCCCTTGGGTGCCAGCTCGGCCGCGCGGCGGATGTCATCGACGTAATAGGAGTTGCCGCCATCGATGAGGATGTCGTCCTTGTCCAGCAGCGGCAGCAGGTCCGCCAGCGTTGTGTCCACCACCGCGGCCGGCACCATCAGCCAGATCGCACGCGGACGCGTGAGTTTGCCGACGAAATCGGCGAGCGAGCTCGCCCCTTGAGCCGCCTCCTTCTCCATCATCGCCACCGCCTGGGGCGACATGTCGAACACCACGCAATCGTGGCCGTTCCTGATCAGGCGGCGCACCATGTTGGCGCCCATCCGGCCGAGGCCGATCATTCCCAGTTGCATGTTTCTTCTCCGTTGTTGGTCAAGTGTTCAGATAGAGTGGCGGGTCGCTGGTGGGCGTGCGGGCCTTGCTTCGCGTCAGCGGGCCAGGAGCCCGTCGTTTACGCTTTCCTCAGCTCGCGATACCGTCGGATCAGCGCGTTGGTCGAGCTGTCGTGGCCCAACACCGGTTCCGGCGCATCCAGTTCGGGTTCGATGCGTTGGGCCAGCACCTTGCCGAGCTCGACGCCCCACTGGTCGAAGCAGTTCACGCCCCAGATCACGCCCTGGGTGAACACGCTGTGTTCGTACAGCGCCACCAGCTTGCCCAGCGCGGCGGGCGTGAGTGCCGGCAGCAGCAAGGTGTTCGAAGGGCGGTTGCCTTCGAACGTACGGTGCGGAACCAGCCAGTCGGGCACGCCTTCGGCCTTCAGCGCCTCAGCTGTCTTGCCAAAGGCCAGCGCTTCACCTTGTGCAAACACATTGGCCATCAGCAGGTCGTGGTGCCGGCCGAGCGGATTGAGCGAGCGGCCGAAGCCGATGAAGTCGCAGGGAACGAGCCGTGTGCCCTGGTGGATGAGCTGGTAGAAGGAGTGCTGCCCGTTGGTGCCGGGCTCGCCCCAGTAGATCGGCCCGGTGTCCGCGCCCACCGGCGTGCCGTCCAGCGTGACCTGCTTGCCGTTGCTTTCCATCGTGAGCTGCTGCAGGTAGGCCGGAAAGCGCTTCAGGTACTGGTCGTAAGGCAGCACCGCCACCGTCTGGGCACCGAAAAAATTGTTGTACCAGACCGTCAGCAGCCCCATCAACACCGGCAGGTTGCGCTCGAAGGGCGCGGTGCGGAAATGTTCGTCCATTTCATGGAAGCCGGCCAGCAGGTCGCGGAACGCATCCGGCCCGATCGCCAGCATGGTTGACAGGCCGATCGCGGAGTCCATGGAGTAGCGTCCGCCCACCCAATCCCAGAAGCCGAACATGTTGGCCGTGTCGATGCCGAACTTCGAAACGGCCTCGGCGTTGGTCGACACCGCGGCGAAGTGCTTCGACACCGCCGTTTCGTCGCCACCGAGGCCCGCCAGCAGCCACGACCGCGCCGTGTGCGCGTTGGTCATCGTCTCCAGCGTGGTGAAGGTCTTGGACGAGACGATGAACAGCGTCTCGTCGGCATCCAGCCCGTGCACCGCTTCTGCGAAGTCGCTGCCATCGACGTTGGAAACGAAGCGGAACGACAGGTCCCGCGTGCTGTAGTGGCGCAATGCCTCGTAAGCCATCACCGGCCCGAGGTCGGAGCCGCCGATGCCGATGTTGATGATGTGCCGGATGCGCTTGCCGGTGTGGCCCGTCCAACCGCCGCTGCGCACCCGGCTCGCAAAGGCGCTCATGCGGTCGAGTACCGCATGCACGTCGGGTACCACGTCGTGGCCATCAAGCAGGACGGATGCCGTACGCGGAGCGCGCAAGGCCACGTGCAGCACTGCGCGCCGCTCCGTGACGTTGATCCTGTCGCCGCGGAACATGGCATCGATCCGTTCGCGCAGACCGGACTGCCCGGCCAGTTGCACCAGCAGGCGCAGCGTTTCATCGGTGATGCGGTTCTTGGAATAGTCCAGGTAGATGCCTGCGGCCTCCAGCGCAAGACGCTGGCCGCGCTGCGAATCCTGCGCGAACAGCTCGCGCAAATGAACCGACGCGATCGACGCGTGGTGCGCCAGCAGCGCGGCCCAGGCCGGGCGCCGGGCAAGCGGCGGGGTGTGGGTCAATTGGTTTCTCCCTTGGTTGGGTCGGTCCCGCGCGGGGCCGCGCGTCGGGCCTGACGGGCGCCGTTGGCTTGGGCCCGCCCACCCTCCCAGGCCCGAAACCCGCCCGTGAAGGCGTTGGCGTTGTCCCCGAGCCGGCAATGCGGCGGCAGTTCCTTGATCAGCCGGGCATTGCCGCCACCCAGAACGATCTCGTCAGGCTCCAGCGCCGCCGAAAGTTGCTGGATCACCTCGGCAACACGCTCGCGCCATTTGCGCTTGCCCAGCCGCTCCAGGCCTCGCAGTCCGACGTGGTCTTCGTACGTCGCCTTGCGGAACGGCAGATGGCCCAGTTCGAGCGGCTCGACGATGCCATCGACGATCAGCGTGGTGCCGAGCCCGGTCCCGAATCCCAGAAACAGCATCTTGCCGCCCTGGTAGCCGCCCAAGGCTTGCATCGCAGCGTCGTTCATGACGCGGGTGGGCCGGCCGAACGCCTTGGCGAAGTCGAAGCCCATCCAACCGGGGCCGAGGTTGTGCGGTTCGGCCACCGGCCGGTTGTGCAGCACCGGGCCCGGGTAGCCCACGGTGACGTGGTCGTAAGCCCAGCCCTTGGCCAAGGCCTTCACCTGTTTCACCATGTCCTGAGCGGTCAGGGCCGGCCCCGACGCAAACTCGCGTCGCTGCGTCGCACCACTCACCAGAAGCTTCACGTGGGTCCCGCCCACATCGACCGCCAACACCTTCATGGTTCACCCCCTGTCTTGCGACGCCCTTCATCATCCGGCCCGGACCGCCATGCTCTTGTCTGCCAGTTGACCCAGCAGTTCATGCCATGACTTGACGAACGAAGCCGCGCCGTCATTCTGCAATTTTGAGGCCAGCGCCGCCAGGTCGATGCCGGCCGCCTGAAACTGGTGGAGCACCGCGTCGGCGTCCCCGCCATCGATGGGCGCCATGGCGCCCAATTCCCCGTGGTCGGCAAAAGCCCTGAGTGTCGCCTCGGGCAGGGTGTTGACGGTCAGCGGCGCCGCCAGTTCCTTCACGTACAGGATATCCGAGGCTTTGGGGTCTTTGGTGCCGGTGCTGGCGAACAGCAGTCGCTGTGGGCGTGCCCCGGCATTGAAGGCGCGCTGCCAACGCGCGGACGCAACCATGGCCCTGTAATCGCGGTAGGCTTTGCGCCCGATCGCGAGTCCCAGCTTGTTGGTGAACGCATCGGGCACCTTGCCCGCGACCGCCACGTCCCACCGGCTGATGAAAACCGACGCGACCGAAGCGACGCACGGATTCAAGCCGGCTTCGATCCGGCGCTCGACGCCACGCAGCCAGGCGGTGGCAGCCGCGACATACTGCTCCGGCGAAAACAGCAGCGTCACGTTGACGGGCACCCCGGCGAAGATCGCCTCTTCGATCGCCGGCAGGCCTTCGCGGGTGCCCGGTATCTTGATGAACAGGTTGGGTCGCCCGGCGCGCGCATGCAAGGCCTTCGCCACCTCCAGCGTGGTCCGGGTGTCGTGCGCGAGCAGCGGCGACACCTCGAGCGAAACCCAGCCGTCAACGCCGTCGGTTTGGTCGTGAACCGGCCGGAACAGATCGGCGGCGGCCGTGATGTCTTGCAGGGCGATCTCGAAAAACAGGTCCTCGCCGGATTGGCCGGCTTGCAACCGCTCACGGATGGAACCATCGTAGGCGCTGCTGTTGCGCAGTGCCTGTTCGAAAATGGTGGGGTTGGACGTGAGCCCGGTGATGCCGAGTTCGTCGATGTAACGCTTGAGCGTGCCGGTGGTGATGAGGTCGCGGGTGATGTTGTCGAGCCACAGGCTCTGGCCGGCGTCGCGCAGCTGTCGGGTGGGGTTCATGTGAGGGCTCCAGCGGGTTGAATTGGAGTGTCGCTGATGGGCATCGCGCTGTCGAGGTTCGGACCGTCCGTGATCGACGCCGTGCAAAGCCCACCAGCACAAAAAAAAGCGGGCGCCGACGCAACCGGCACCCCGGTCACGCAGCGCCCGCCGGTGCGGCTCTTTTCTTACTTGCGCATCTTGTCCAGCGCGGTCTTGGTCTCGTTCCAGAGGTCCATGCCGACGTTGGCGGCGATGGTCGCGTTGACCTTGGTCAGCTTGTCGCGCATGCGGGCGGACTCGGCGGGCGACAGCTCGTTGATCTGCATGCCCTTGCCTTTGAGGTCGGTCAGGGCGCGGCCCGCTTCGGCGCGGGTGTCCTTGCGCTCGAACTCGCGGCTGACTTTGGCGGCATCCAGCAGCACCTTCTGCTCGGCTTTGGAGAGTTGGTCCCACCACTTCTTGCTTACCAGCACGATCCACGGGCTGTACACGTGGTTGGTGACGCTGAGGTATTTCTGCACCTCATAGAACTTGCTCGACAGGATGGTGTTGAACGGGTTCTCCTGGCCATCGACCGTCTTGGTTTCCAGCGCGCTGAACAGTTCGGAGAACGGCAGCGGAATGGCGTTCGCGCCCAAGGTCTTGAAAGCCTCAAGATAGACCGGGTTCTGCATGACGCGCAGCTTGATGCCGCCGAGGTCTTCCATCTTGCCCACGGGGCGCTGGCTGTTGGTCAGGTTGCGGAAGCCGTTCTCCCAGTACACCAGGCCGACCAGGCCTTTTTCCTGCAGCTTGTCCATCACCTTCTGGCCGATCGGGCCGTCGAGGATGGCGTCGGCCTCCTTGACGTTGTTGAACAGGAACGGCGTGTCCCAAAGGGCCATTTCCTTGGTGATGCCGACCAGCGTGGCCGTGGAGCCCACCATCATTTCCTGCGCGCCGCCGATCAGCGCCTGCTGCATCTGGGTGTCAGGGCCCAGCGCGGCGGCGCCCACGGCACGCAGTTTCATCTTGCCACCAGAGAGCTTTTCCACCTCGTCGGCAAAGACCTTGACGGCGCGGCCCTGGTTGCTTTGTTCGTTGAGGCCATAGCCGAAGCGGATCAGGCGGGGCTTGATGTCCTGGGCCGCAGCCCCCATCGATGCCACCAGGGCGGCAGCGGACAAAGTGGTGAGAACGGTGCGACGAAGCATTTTCATGAGAGTCTCCGGTTGAAGGGGTTGATGAAAGGGAAATCAGCGCATCCACTGCACGGGCAGGGTCACGATCTGGGGAAAGACGACCAACAACGACAGCAGCGCCACGTAAGTCATCAGGAACGGGTTCACGCCCTTGATCACATGGTGCATGGGCAGGTGCCCGACACCGGCCACGACATTGAGGACCGTGCCGACTGGCGGCGTGATCAGGCCGATCGCACCATTGAGCACGAACATCAGGCCGAAGTAGACCGGGTCGATGCCGGCCTTGACCGCGATCGGCAGCATGACCGGCGCAAAGATCAGGATCGTAGGTGTGAGGTCCAGCGCGGTGCCGATCAGTACCAGCGCCACCATCATCACGGCCATCAGCAGGCGCGGGTTGTCGACCAGCGGGCCCAGCCACTGCGTCAGAACGCTGGGCAGATCCGCCAGCGTGATCATGTAGCTGGCCACCTGGGCGCCCGCGCACAGAAACATGACCACCGATGTGGTCTTGGCGGCGCGCAGCAGCACGTCGTAGAGCTGGGACAGCTTCATCTCGCGGTGCACGAACAACGCGATGACCAAGGCGTAGAACGCAGCCACCACGGCCGCCTCGGTGGGCGTGAACACCCCGGACTTCATGCCGCCGATGATGATGACAGGCATCAGCAGGGCCCAGAACGCCTTTCGGGTGGCTGTCAGACGAGCGCCCATCGGCAAGGGTTGGCCCCGGGGCAAATCGATCTTGCGCAGCACGTACCGCCAGGTGACGATCAGGCCCGTGCCCATCAGCAGACCGGGCACCAGGCCCGAGACGAACAGCGCCGAAATGGACGTGTTGGTGGTGACGCCATAGATCACGAACGGCATCGACGGCGGGATGATCGGCGCGATGATGCCGCCCGAGGCGATCAGTCCGCCCGACGTGGCCATCGGATAGCCCTGCTGGCGCATCATCGGCAGCAGGATGGTGGCCAAGGCTGCGGTATCGGCCAGAGCCGAACCGCTCATGCTGGCCATCAACACGGCCGCGCCGATGGCCACATAGCCCAGGCCGCCACGCACGTGTCCGACCCAGGCCTGCGCCATGTCGATGATGCGCCGGCTGATGCCACCGGCGTTCATCAACTCGCCCGCCAGCACGAAAAACGGCACTGCCAGCAGCGCGAAGCTGTCCACACCGGCCACCAGGTTCTGAGCCAGCAGCTGGGTGTCCCAGAAATTGAGCACCCAGGCCATGCCGGCGCCGGTGAGCACCAGGGCCAGGCCCATGTTCATGCCTAGGCCCATCAGAACCAGCATGCCCACCGAAAAAACAACGAATGCTTGGCCTTCAGGATTCACTGGGTAACCTCCATGCTTCGCATTGCGGTGCGAGCTTGCTGGGAGCGGTCCGGCGCGGCGCTCATGATCACTCCATTTCAGCGCTGTGACCCAGGTCCAGCGGCGAGCGCCGTACCAGTTCAACCAAGGCCATGACACCCATGGCCGCGGCGCAGATCAAGGCGGGAAGCGGCAAGAGGGCCGTCGGATAACCGAGCACGACCGACTGGCTGTCCAGTCCGACCAGCACCTGTTGCCACGCACCCCAGCCCAGCATGGCGCACGCCGCGATCACCAGCAGCCGGATCACCACCGTCAGCGTTGAAAACACGGGAGGCCACTTTTTCAACAACCCGGCCAGGCTCGTGAAGGCCATGTGCTCGCCGGCCGGGTAGGCCACCGTGGCGCCCAGAAACACCATCCAGACGAACAGCAGGCGCGAGAGTTCTTCGCTGGCGGCCACGCCGCTGCCAAAGCCGTAGCGCAGCACCACGTTGATGAACACCGCCAGCGCCATGACACCGAGCGCGAGCGCCATCAGCGCGTGGATGGCGGCCTGTGAATGGCGCGCCAGAGCGGATTGCTTCATACAAAAACCTCCTTGTGCAGCCAGGCGGACACCTGCGGCTGCAGCCGTTGCACCGGCTCGCGCGCATCGACCGCCAGCACGCCCGGCTCGCCAACCGGCGACTCGAGCGTGGCGAACTGGCTGTCCACCAGGCTGGTCGGATAAAAGTGGGTCGCCGCCCGCGCCGCCACACGTTTCAAGGCCTCGTCGCGGTCGATCTGCAAGAACACGAACAGCAGGCCGGGCCTGGCACTGCGCAAACGCTCCCGGTAGCTGCGCTTGAGCGCGGAACAGGTCAGCACCAGGCCCGATGGGCGGGCCTGGATCTGCTGCACCAGAACGCCGAGCCAGCCGTCGCGGTCGGCGTCGGTCAGGGCAATGCCCTGACTCATTTTGGTCCGATTGGCCGCACTGTGGAAATCATCGCCTTCGACGAGCGGCAACCCCTCGGCCTCGGCAACGGCGGCCGCCAAGGTCGATTTGCCGCAACCGGCCACACCCATGACGACGATCGAAAAGTTCATTTCTGGACAGCGCTATCCCAAGGAGGATAAAAAAAAGAGGACGCCCATTTCATGATCTGGCGCAACAAAACGCATGAATTTGATGCTTTGTGGCACGCTTGCCAAGAATTTTGGATAGCGCTATCCTACAGGCACTTGATCGACCCGCTCTTGGTGTAAACCCTAGCCCATGCCATCCTCGTCCAACCGCCAACGCGCCACCGGACGTGTCACCTTGGCCGATGTCGCACGGGCGGCCGACGTCAGTCCGATCACCGTATCGCGCGCGTTGCGGGGTGCCCGCGCCGTTGCGCCCGAACTGGTGGAGCGGGTGCGCGCCGCCGCCGACAAACTCGGCTACGTGCCCGACCCCGCCGCGCGCGCCCTGGCGTCGCAACGCAGCACGCATGTCGCCGTGCTGATTCCGATGCTCACCAACGAACTCTTTGTGGGACTGATCGAAGCCGTGCAGTCGAGCCTGCGTCGCGAGGGCTTTCAGACGCTGATCGGCGTGACCCACTACGACCCCGGCGAAGAAGAGCAACTGCTGCGAGAGCAACTGCTGCACCGCCCCGCCGGACTGCTGGTCACCGGCTTCGACCACACCGAAGCAACGCGCCAACTCATGGCCCGCAGCGGCGTGCCCTGCGTGCACCTGATGGAAACCAGTGCCGACGAAGGGATTTACAGCGTCGGGTTTTCGCAGCAGGACGCGGCACGTGACCTGACCCGCCACCTGATCGAACGCGGCCACCGGCGCATCGCCTTTGCGGCGGCGCAGCTCGATCCCCGCACGTTGCAACGCCAGGCTGGCTGGCGGGCGGTCATGCAGTCGCAGGGGCTGTTCGAGCCGACGCTGCAGTGGGCAAACCCCGCGCCTTCATCGATGGCGCTCGGCGGCTTGATGTTCGAGCAGATCATGGGCCAGACGCCGCCCATCGACGCGATCTTCTTCTGCAACGACGACCTGGCCCAGGGCGCGCTGCTGGCCGCCAACCGGATGCGCATCGCGGTTCCCCAACGTGTGGCCGTCGTCGGGTTCAACGACCTGCGGGGGAGCGATCTCATGCTGCCGCCGCTGACCACGGTGCATACCCCGCTGAGGCGCATCGGCGAGGAGAGCGCGGCCATGTTGCTCAAGCTGATGCGCCAGGAGGCCGTGGCCGAGCGCTGCATCGACGTGGGGTACACCGTGGTGGTTCGGGAAAGCACCTGATGGGCCGGTTGGTCCAGAATCACGACGGCGATCGTTCCAACCCGCCACGCGCACCACGTCATCCACCAGGAGGTCTTCATGCCTTTGCGAATCGTCCGCCTCGGTTCTGCCCGCGCCCCCGACGAGGGCACCCGCATTGGCACGGTGCGCCGGCCCCCACGCGGCGTCCCGAAGAGCGAGTTTGCCTCGGGCAACTGGTACGACGTCTGGTACCCGGATCTCGCACCCAGTGTGGAAACGATGAAACTGGGGCAGGCCGCTGAAACGTCAGCCCAGTGGAGTGCGTTCGAAAAGGCCTATCGCCGAGAGATGAAGGAAAGCACGGCTGGGCGGACGATCGCGTTGCTGGCAGCACTGTCGGCGCACGCGAATTTTTCGGTCGGTTGCTACTGCGAGAACGAAGCCCGCTGCCACCGCTCGATCCTCCGGCATCTGCTGGTGGACGCCGGGGCCAACCTGGTCGACGATTGACCACATGGCGATGTCCGTTCAGGCCCATTGCGACCTATCATGGCGCGCTGACTTGGCTCCGGCCAAGTCCGTCAGTGATTCGTGACCGTTCGCCCGCATCCTTTCCAACTTTTCGCGCCCGCCTCTCGCCCATGAGCCTTGTCAAGTCCAAACAACGCGTCGCCGACCACGGCGAGGTCTTCACCCCCGCCTGGATGGTCGAAGCCATGCTTGACCTCGTGAAAGACGAGACCGAGCGCATCGACGCGCGTTTTCTGGAACCGGCCTGCGGCAGCGGCAATTTCATCGTGCAAATCCTGCGGCGCAAGCTCGCGGCGGTGGAACTCAAATACGGCCGGTCCGAGTTCGAGCGTCGGCATTACGCGTTGCTGGCGCTGATGTGCATCTACGGCATCGAACTGCTGGCCGACAACATCGCCGAATGCCACGCCAACGTGATGGAAATTCTTGCGGACTACCTCGACATCGACGAAACAAGCGATCTGTACCAGGCCGCCACCCATGTGCTGTCGCAAAACATCGTGCATGGCGACGCATTGACCATGCGCACCCAAGGTGGCCAACCCATCGCCTTTGCCGAATGGGGCTACCTGGGCAAAGGCAAGTTCCAGCGCCGCGATTTCCGCTTTGACGTGCTCACCGGCTCGTCCGCCTTCAGCGCCGAAGGGTCGCTGTTTGCCGATCTGGGCAAGCACGAGATCTTTGCGCCCGTCCAGACGCACCCGCCCATGACGGTGCGCGAGCTGGCGGCTTTGCAGAGGCCAGCGCAACGACAAGACAACAGGGAGGGGCCATGACTCAAATCGCTCCCCAGCCAGAAAACCTGGCCAAACTCGTCTATTTGATCCGGGGCGAAAAGGTGTTGCTCGATGCTGATCTGGCGGCCCTCTACGGCGTGGCAACCAAGGTCTTGAACCAGGCGGTCAAACGCAACCTGGATCGATTCCCGACCGATTTCATGTTCCAGCTCACACCCGAGGAATGGGCCGGCATGAGGTCACAAACGGTGACCTCATCCACGGGCAGCGGCCCGATGAAGTCACAAATTGGCAGCGCATCTCGGCGCAAACTCACTGCCGCACCCTACGCCTTCACCGAGCAAGGCGTGGCCATGCTCTCCAGCGTGCTGCGCTCGCAACGCGCCGTCGAGGTCAACATCGCCATCATGCGCACGTTCGTGCAGCTGCGCCGTCTCATGGATTCCAACCGTGACCTGGCACGACGCATCGAAGCCCTGGAAACCCGCTACGACGAGCAGTTTGCCCAGGTGTTCGAGGCCATCAAACAACTGATCAGCGCCGACAAAGCGCGCAAGGCCAAGCGGCCCATCGGTTTCTTGTGACCCGCAACCCCATGACCGGCCAGGCCGCTTTCACGCTGCGCGGGCGCAACCCCGATGTGCTGACCTGCATCGCCAATCTGTCGAACGACGAAGTTTTCACGCCGCCCGAGCTCGCCAACCGCATGCTGGACCGCTTGGCCGATGCCTGGGCGGCGGACCACCGCGGCGCCAACCTCTGGGCCGACAAGAACGTCCGGTTTCTGGACCCGTGCACCAAGTCCGGCGTGTTTCTGCGCGAGATCACCAGCCGCCTCACGCAAGGCCTCGCACACAAGATTCCCGACCTGCAGGCCCGCGTGAACCACATCCTGACGCGGCAGGTGTTCGGCATCGGCATCACGCAGCTCACCAGCCTGCTGGCACGGCGCAGCGTGTACTGCTCCAAGCACGCCCATGGCGAGCACTCGATTGCCAAAGGATTTGAAAGTGATGCCGGCCACATCTGGTTCGAGCGCACCGAGCACAGCTGGTCCACGGGCAAGTGCACGTATTGCGGTGCCAGCCAGGAGGCACTGGACCGTGGGGACGACCTGGAGACCCACGCTTACGCCTTCATCCACACCGACGACATCAAGGCTCGCATCGCCGAGCTATTTGGAGCCCCCATGCAATTCGACGTCATCATCGGCAACCCGCCCTACCAGCTGAACGACGGTGGCTACGGCACCAGCGCCGCGCCGATTTATCAGTTGTTTGTGGAGAAGGCCCTGGAACTCGACCCCCGCTACGCGGTCTGTGATCATTCCGTCGCGGTGGATGGCCGGCGGTAAAGGGCTCGACGCCTATCGGGAAGATGCTTGCGGATCGCGGATGCGGCGCTGATCACGACTACCCGAGCGTACGATGGATTCCCCGGGGTGAAGTTCAGGCGGCGTCTGCTACTTCCTGTGGGATCGCCAGCACACGGGCCTTGCAGCGTCAGACCATTTAGGATGGCCACCGGACCCGCATGGCGCGCCACCTGGACGCATATGACTATTCGTGCGCGCAACGAGGCTGTCGATTCTGGCTAAGGTATTGGCGAAGGGCAAGAATCCAGCTTCGCTTCGCGGTTTCGAGCGGCAAGCCATTCGGCCTACGCACTTTCTTCCACGGAAAGCCAGACCAAAGAGGGATGCGTCATTCAAAGAAGCGTGCAGTATACGGCTCTCGCAGCTGGATCGAACGCAAAGACGACCTCATCGACAAATGGAAAATGGAAGCTACTGATGACCGCCGTGCACGGGCGAGCGACGCCTTCCGCACCAGATTCTGAGCAAGCCCATCATTGCGAACCGGGCACGGCTTGCACCGAGACCTACCTCGTTGTCGGCCCCTTCGATAACGAGGCCCGAGCCTCCAGTTTTCTGTGCCAGTACCTGACCCGCTTCTTCGCTTCCTTGTTTCACTTCGAAACCAGCGACACACACGCGACTCCGATGTGTACACGTGGCGTTCCACTCAATCATGGGACGGACATGGACCGATGCCGAAGCTTTACGAAGTACGATTACGAGCGCAGAGAATTGCATTCATTGAGTCCCAGGTCGCCGAACACGACCGACTGTTCGACGAATCCCGGTGGACGAAAGCGACGATGAGTAGACCCATCGAAGACATCCTGGCGCCCAAGCCGACGGCCAGGCCCCGCATCTACGCCTACACCATCGCCGACGCCGCGCACCAGGGCCTGCTCAAGGTGGGGCAGACCACGCGCGATGTGAAGCGGCGTGTGGCCGAGCAGCTCAAGACCGCCGCCATCCGGAACTACCGCATCGACATCGACGAGCCGGCGGAGCGCGACGACGGCTCGTTCTTCACCGACCACGAGGTGCGCGCGGCGCTGGTGAAGCGCGGCTTTGAAAACCCCACGCTGGAGTGGGTGCGCTGCACCGTGGCCGACGTGCGCACCGTGCTGGCCGAGCTGCGCAGCGGCCAGCGTTTTGGCGGCACGCACCACGAAACCTTCGGCCTGCGCGACGAACAGGCCGCGGCGGTGGACAAGACGCATGCCTACTTTCACTCGGTCTGGCAGGAGGACATGCACGCCACGCCGCGCTTCCTGTGGAACGCCAAGATGCGCTTCGGCAAGACCTTCACCGCCTACCAGCTGGCCAAAAAGCTCAAGGCCAAGCGCGTGCTGGTGGTGACGTTCAAGCCGGCGGTGGAAGACGCGTGGCAAACCGACCTGGAAAACCATGTGGACTTCGACGGCTGGCAGTACCTGTCGCGGTCCTCTGGCAGCGACCCGACGCAGATCGACAAGCGCAAGCCGGTGGTGTATTTCGGCTCGTTTCAGGACTTGCTGGGGCGCGACGCCGCCGGCCACATCAAGCCCCGGAACGAATGGCTGCATGCGGTGCACTGGGACCTGGTGGTGTTCGACGAATACCACTTCGGGGCCTGGCGCGAGAGCGCCAAGGAGTTGTTCGAAGGGGACGAGGAGCGCATCGAGCGCGCGGAAACGCGGGTGGACGACACCAAGGGCCAGAAAGAGCGCATCGCCGACCTGCAGGAGCCCTTGGAGCGGGAATCGGACTTTCTGCCCATCACCACCCGGGCCTATCTGTACCTCTCGGGCACGCCGTTCAAGGCGCTGGCCACGGGGGAGTTCATCGAAGAACAGATCTTCAACTGGACCTACACCGACGAGCAGCGCGCCAAGGCGGCCTTCGCCAACCGGCACCCCGGCCAGCGCAACCCCTACGCGGCGCTGCCGCAGATGCGGCTGCTCACCTACCAGATGCCTGATGAATTGCTGGCCATCGCCAGCGGGGGCGAGTTCGACGAGTTCGACCTCAATGCCTTCTTCGAGGCGTCGGGGCCCGAGAAGAAGGCCCAGTTCAAGCACAAGGGCGACGTGCAGAAATGGCTGGACATCATTCGCGGCGGCTACGCGGCCCAATCCGCCGAGTTGCTGAAGGTGGGTTCGCGCCCGCCGTTCCCGTATTCGGATGTGCGCCTGTTGCCCTACCTGCAGCATTCGTTCTGGTTCCTGCCCGATGTGGCGGCTTGCCACGCGATGGCGAACCTGCTGCGGGAGAAGCACAACACCTTCTGGTGCGACTACACGGTGATCGTGGCGGCGGGTGCCTCGGCCGGCATCGGGCTGGACGCGCTGCCGCCGGTGCGCGAGGCGATCGGCAGCGGGTTTGACACCAAGACCATCACCCTGTCGTGCGGCAAGCTCACCACTGGGGTGACGGTGCCGCAGTGGTCGTCCATCCTGATGCTGCGCAACCTGAAGTCACCCGAGACCTATTTTCAGGCGGCGTTTCGGGTGCAGTCGCCCTGGTCGATCAAGAACCCCAACGGCGACAACCCGAACGAGGAGGAAATCCTCAAGCCGGTGTGCTTCGTGTTCGACTTCGCCCCCACGCGGGCGCTGCGCCAGTTGTCCGAATACGGCATCGGCCTGTCGCCCAACGAAAGCAACCCCGAACACGCGGTGCGCGACCTGGTGGCTTTTCTGCCCGTGCTGGCTTTTGATGGCGCCAACATGACGCAGATCGACGCGGGCGGCATCCTGGACATCGCGATGGCCGGCACCTCGGCCACCCTGCTGGCCCGCAAGTGGGAAAGCGCGCTGCTGGTGAACGTGGACAACGGCACGCTGCGCCGCATCCTGGACAACCCCGACGCCATGGCCGCCGTGGAGCGCATCGAGGGCTGGCGCTCGCTCGGTGACAACATCATCGAGACCATCATCAACCAGAGCGACAAGGTCAAGAGCCTCAAGAACAAGGCCCAGGATGGCAAGCTGTCGGCCAAGGAGAAAAAGGAACTCACCGCCGAGGAGAAGGAATACAAGTCCAAACGCAAGCTGGTGCAGGAAAAGCTGATCAAGTTCGCCACCCGCATCCCCGCGTTCATGTACCTGACCGACTTCCGGGAGAACACGCTGCAGGACGTGATCACCAAGCTGGAGCCGGACCTGTTCCTGACCGTGACCGGCTTGACGGTAAAAGACTTTCACCTGCTGGTGCGGCTCAAGGTGTTCAACACCGAACAGATGAACCAGGCGGTGTTCGCGTTCCGCCGGTACGAGGACGCCTCGCTGCGCTACACCGGCATCGAAAGCCACAAGGGGCTGAGCCACTACGGCCTGTACGACACGGTGGTGGCGAAGGAGTAGGCGGCTCGCAGGCGGGGTTGCACGGTGTCCGGCGCGAACGGAGGCTTGGGTCCATGCCCGAATCAATCCTGATTTGATAGCTGCTCGTGGCCATTCCACGCTGGGAAAGTGCCGATTGAATGCCTGAAATCCGGCCTTTCGCCCTGTCTCCCGCTTGTCGGGCACGCCCGCGGCGCTTGCCCGACAATCGACCGGGTGAAAACCCGCTATTTCGCGCAACTGGTCGCGCTGTCGGCCCTGTGGGGCGCCTCCTTCCTGTTCCTGCGGATCGCCAGCCCGGTGTTCGGCCCCCAGGTGCTGGCCGTCGGGCGCATCGCGCTGGCGACGGTGACCCTGGCGATCATCATGGCCGCGTTGAAGCAGCGCTGGCCATGGCGCCACTGGGTGGAATTGCTGCGCCTCGGGGCCTTGTCGGTGGCCGTGCCGTTCCTGCTTTACGCCTGGGCGGCGCTGCGCCTGCCGGCCGGCTACAGCGCCTTGCTCAACAGCACCGTGGTGGTGTTCGGAACACTGGCCGCGGCCTGGATGAAGGAAGATACGCTCACCGCGCGCAAGCTCGTGGGCTGTCTCGTGGGCTTCGCCGGCGTGGGCATGATCGTCCGCCTGGGGCCCGTCACACCCACGCCCGAGATGGTGCTGGCGGCGCTGGCCTGCATCGGGGCGGCGGCCTGCTATGGCATCTCCACGCCGCTCATGAAGCGCGCCACCAAACACCTGGAGCCGCTGGCCATTGCGGCCGGCATCCACCTCGCCTCGCTGGTGGTGCTGTTACCCGGTGCCCTGTGGACCTTGCCTCAGGCTCGATTCACCGAAGGCGCGATGGCGGCGCTGCTGGTACTGGGGGTGGTGACATCAGGCCTGGCCTACTGGCTGCACGTTCGGGTGATTCGCCACGTCACCCCCGTCGCGGCCATGAGCCCGGCCTTCATGATCCCTGTGTTCGGGGTGACCTGGGGCCACCTGTTCCTTGGCGAGCCGCTGGGTTCGGGCATCTGGGCCGGTGGTGCGCTGATCCTGCTCGCGATCGCGCTGGTGACCGGCTTCAACCCGTTCCAGAAGCCCGGGGATGCGCCAGCCGCCAGACCTTGAGCGCACAAGCCGTTGCTATCACACTGGTAGCAACCGATGCCCAGAACACGCTGGAAAGTCCGTATCTTGAGCTCAGAACGCCACCTGCGAGCCCGCCCAGCACGCCCGGAAGACCGTAGGCGATGACGGTGTACAGCGCCTGACCCCGCCCGCGCAACCGACCGGTGAAGTGACGCGACAGCAGCGCGATACACACCGTGTGGTGCGCTGCAAAGGTCAAGGCGTGCAGTGCCTGCGCCAGCAGCAACGCCGTCAGCACGCTGGCGCTGCTGGCCGTGATGCCCATGCGCAGCACCATGGCCGCCGAGCACAGCACCAGCCAGCCGGTCAGGCTCAATCGGTGCAGCCAGCGCGACTGCGTGAAGAACCAGCCGATCTCCACGATCACCGACACCGCCCACAGCACACCGATCATCGTCTTGCTGTAGCCCAGCGAATCCAGGTACAGCGAAAAGAACACGTAAATGCCGATGTGCGACAGCACATGGAAGAGCGCCGCCGCAAAAAACCATTGCACGCTGCGCTGTCGCAGCACCGGCAGCACCGGCACGCGAGATTCGTGCGCCGGAATGGCTTCCTTCAGGTCGGGCAGCCACCACACCGCGAGCGTGACGGCCGCCAGGGTCAGCGTTGTCCAGGCTGGAAACTGCCCCATGCCGGCGTGCTCGAACCAGGCACCCGCGGCAAACACCGTGACCAGAAAGCCCAGCGAGCCCCAAAGGCGGACGCGGCCATAGCGCCGGGCGTCGAAGGCGCCGCCCTGGCTGACCAGGTGCGCCATGGCGGCCTCGCTCATCGGCATCATCGAGCTGGTGTGGGTGAACATCACCAGCAGCACCACGCCCAGCCACAGCGGGCTGAGCTCGAACCACAAGCCGAGTGACACCAGCAGCGCGGTGCTGGCGCTGTAGCGCAGCAGCTTGACGCGCTCACCGGTGTGGTCACTGAGCCAGCCCCATCCGTAGGGCGCAAACAGCCGCGTGGCCGCCTGCACCGAGGTCAGCACGCTGATGGCGAACAGGCCGAATCCCAGCTCCTTGAGCCACAACGGCAGGTAAGGATTGAAAAAGCCGATGTGGGCGAAATAGCTGGCCGACAGCGCGGCAAACGGCACCAGCTGGCGGCGGCCGGCAGGGCCCGCGCTCATGGCCGCTTCAAAGGAAGGATGCCTTGATGGGTGACAACGGCGGATGCACGTCGGCGCACTGGGCGCGGTGGCGCAGCGCGTGCTCCATCACCACCAGCGCGAGCATGGCCTCGGCGATCGGCGTGGCGCGGATGCCGACGCAGGGGTCATGACGCCCCTTCGTGACCACCTCGGTGGAATGGCCGTCGATGTCGATCGACTCGCGCGGCGACAGGATGGAGCTGGTCGGCTTGATCGCGATGCTGACCTCCAGGTCCTGCCCCGTGCTGATGCCGCCGAGCACGCCCCCCGCGTTGTTGCTCCTGAAACCCTGCGGCGTCAGCGAGTCCCCGTGCGTGGTGCCGCGCTGGGCGACGCTGGCAAATCCGGCGCCGATTTCCACGCCCTTGACCGCGTTGATGCCCATCATCGCGAAGGCGATGTCGGCGTCCATCTTGTCGAACAAGGGCTCGCCCAGGCCCACCGGCACCTTGCGCGCGGTCACGCGCAGTCGCGCACCGCAGGAGTCGCCGGCCTTGCGCAGCTCGCCCATGTAGGCCTCCAGCGCGCTCACATCGGCCACCGGCGCGAAGAAGGGGTTGTTCGGCACGTGGTCCCAGCTCTCGAAAGGGATGACGATCTCGCCGATCTGTGTCATGCAGCCGTGAAAGGTGGTGCCGTGCGTCTCGGCCAGCCACTTCTTGGCCACCGCGCCAGCGGCCACCATGGGCGCGGTGAGCCGGGCCGACGAGCGACCGCCACCACGCGGGTCGCGCAGGCCGTATTTCTGGACGTAGGTGTAGTCGGCGTGGCCGGGGCGGAAGGTGCGCAGGATGTCGCCGTAGTCCTTGCTGCGCTGGTCGGTGTTGCGGATCAGCAGCGCGATCGGTGTCCCGGTCGTCCTGCCCTCGTAGACGCCGGAGAGGATCTCCACCGCGTCGGGCTCATTGCGCTGGGTCACGAACTTGCTGGTGCCCGGGCGGCGCCGGTCCAGGTCGGGCTGGATGTCGGCCTCGCTCAGGGCCATGCCGGGCGGGCAGCCGTCGATCACGCAGCCGATGGCCGGGCCGTGGGATTCGCCGAAGTTGGTGACCGCGAACAGGGTGCCGAAGGTGTTGCCGCTCATGGGGCGGGATTATCCCAGAGCGTCACCGGGCCATGACTTTCGCCGACAGGCCGAGGTGCGTACACTGCGCGCCATGCCAGACTCTTGCCCCTTTCCAACCCGTTCCTCAGCGCCGATAAGCGGTGTGCCGAAGGTGAGCCACCTGCCGCCCGCATCGAACCGGGCGGCGTCGACATGAGCCCGCCGATCAGCCTCATCGGCGCGCCGACCGACGTGGGCGCCGGGATGCGCGGCGCATCCATGGGCCCCGAGGCGCTTCGGGTGGCGGGGCTGAAATCTGCGCTCGAGTCGCGCGGCTTGACCGTGCACGACCTGGGCAATCTCGCCGGGCCGCCCAATCCCTGGGAGACCGCGGCGGATGGTTACCGCCACCTGCCGCAGGTGGTGGCCTGGAACCAGGCCGTGTTCGAAGCGGTCCGGGCCGCCCTGCGGGCCGGGCACCTGCCGATGCTGCTGGGCGGCGACCACAGCCTCGGCGTGGGCAGCATCAGCGCGGTGTCCCGGCATTGCCGCGAAACCGGACGCAAGCTGCGCGTGCTCTGGCTCGATGCCCATGCCGATTTCAACACCAGCGCGCTGACCCCCAGCGGCAATGTGCACGGCATGCCGGTGGCGTGCCTTTGCGGCCTGGGACCGATGGCGTTGACGCACCTGGGTGGCGACGCACCGGCGCTGCACCCGCAGCAGATCCGCCAGATCGGCATCCGCAGCGTCGATGCCGGCGAGCGGCGCCTGGTCCACGACCAGGAACTGGAGGTCTTCGACATGCGCTTCATCGACGAAGAGGGCATGCGCCACACCATGGAACGCGCACTCGAAGGACTGGACGACGACACCCACCTGCACGTGAGTTTCGACGTCGATTTCCTGGACCCCGAAATCGCGCCAGGCGTCGGCACCACGGTGCCTGGCGGGCCCACCTACCGCGAGGCGCAACTGTGCATGGAGATGATTGCCGACAGCGGCCGCCTGGCCTCGCTCGACATCGTCGAACTCAATCCCGCGCTGGACGTGCGCAACCGCACGGCGGTGCTCGCGGTGGATCTGGTGGAGTCGCTGTTCGGCAAGAGCACGCTGATGCGCCGCCGTGTCGAAGCGACAGCGCGACCAGCGGGAACCGCCGGCTGAGGCCTCCGGCAGGAGGCGCCCGCCGGGCCCAGGGTCAGGACGCGCCCGGTTCGCCCTTGGCTTCAGGCTCGTCGGCGGGCCAGTCGTGGATGTAGGCCTTGAGCATCTTGTTCTCGAAGCTCTGGCTTTCGACGACGAACTTGGCGACGTCGTAGAAGCTGATCACGCCCATGAGCATCTTCTTGTCCATCACCGGCATGTAGCGGGCATGGCGGTCCAGCATCATGCGGCGGACCTCGTCGATCTCGGTCTCCATGGTGCAGGTCAGCGGGTGGTCGTCCATCGCACTGCGCACCAGCGTCGTGCCCAGCGCGCCGCCGTTCTTCACGATGGTCTGGATCACCTCGCGGAAGGTCAGCATGCCGACCAGATCGCCGTGGTCCATGACGACGAGCGAGCCGATGTCTTTTTCGGCCATGAGGTCCACCGCGGCGGCCAGGGCCTCGTCGGGGGTGACGGTGTACAAGGTGTTGCCCTTGACGCGAAGAATGCCGCTGACTTTCATGCTGATCTCCTGTGTCGCCGCCGTGGCGTGTTGGCGAAGAAATATAGCCCACAATTGACCGAAAGAACAATTTCGCCACCCCGGAAACTTCTGGAGACACCATGCCCGGCTATTCCGACCCCGGCTTCGACACGCTGGCGCTGCACGCGGGCAGCCAGCCCGACCCTGCCACCGGCGCGCGTGCCGTGCCCATCCACCTGACGACCTCGTTCGTTTTCGAGTCCACCGACCACGCGGCCGCGCTGTTCAACCTCGAGCGCGCCGGCCATGTCTACAGCCGCATCAGCAACCCGACCAACGCCGTCCTCGAGCAGCGCATGGCGGCCCTGGAAGGCGGCATCGGCGCCATCGCGGTGGCCAGCGGCCAGGCGGCGCTGCACCTCGCCATCGCCACGCTGATGGGCGCGGGCTCGCACATCGTCGCCAGCACCGCGCTGTACGGCGGCAGCCAGAACCTGCTGCACTACACGCTGCGCCGCTTCGGCATCGAAACCACTTTCGTCAAGCCCGGCGACATCGATGGCTGGCGCGCCGCGGTGCGACCCGAGACCCGCCTGTTCTTCGGCGAAACCGTGGGCAACCCCGGCCTGGACGTGCTCGACATTCCCACCGTGGCGCAGATCGCGCACGAGGCGGGTGTGCCGCTGCTGGTGGATTCGACGCTGACCACGCCCTGGCTGATCAAGCCGCTGGAGCATGGGGCCGACCTGGTCTACCACTCGGCCACCAAGTTCCTGTCGGGCCACGGCACCGTGGTGGGTGGCGTGGTGGTGGACGGCGGCAGCTTCGACTGGGACCGCTCGGGCAAATTCCCGGGCCTGACCGAGCCCTACGACGGTTTTCACGGCATGACCTTCAGCGAGGAAAGCACCATCGGCGCCTTCCTGCTGCGCGCGCGCCGCGAGGGCCTGCGCGACTTTGGCGCCTGCATGAGCCCGCACACCGCCTGGCTGATCCTGCAGGGCATCGAAACCCTGTCGCTGCGCATGGAGCGGCACATGGCCAACACCGAAAAAGTGGTGCAGTTCCTGGCCGCACACCCGCTGGTGGGCCGCGTGGGCCACCCGCTGCTGGAAAGCCACCCCAGCCACGCGCTCGCGCAACGCCTGCTGCGCCATGGGGCGCGCGGTGCGGGCTCGGTGTTCAGCTTCGACATCAACGGCAGCCGGGCGCAGGGCAAGGCCTTCATCGAGGCGCTCAAGGTGTTCAGCCACCTGGCCAATGTGGGCGACTGCCGCTCGCTGGTGATCCACCCGGCCAGCACCACCCATTTCCGCATGAGCGACGAGGCACTCGCCGGCGCGGGCATCGGTCCCGGCACCATCCGTCTGTCGATCGGCCTGGAAGACGCGGATGACCTGATCGACGATCTCAAACGGGCCCTCAAGGCCGCGGAGAAGGCAGCATGATCCTCACTGTGCACGGCGCCCCGACCTACTGCTACACCGGCGGCAAGCCCTTCGATGCCGCCAAGCCCACCGTGGTGTTCATCCACGGCGTGCTCAACGACCACAGCGTCTGGATCCTGCAGAGCCGCTACCTGGCGAACCACGGCTTCAACGTGCTGGCGGTGGACCTGCCAGGCCACTGCCGCAGCGGCGGCGAGGCGCCAGCGTCCGTCGAAGCGGCGGCCGACTTCATCGGCGCGCTGCTCGACGCGGCCGGCGTGCAAAAGGCCGCGCTGGTCGGCCACAGTTGGGGCTCGCTGATCGCGCTCGAAGCCGCCGCGCGCCTGAAAGAACGCGTGACGCACCTGGTGCTGGTGGGCACGGCGTTTCCGATGCGGGTGTCGCCAGCACTGATCGAGGCCTCGCTGAACGACCCGATGAAAGCGCTGACCATGGTCAACGTGTTCTCGCGCAGCACCCTGTGCGCCCCGCCCTCGGCGCTCGGCCCGGGCACCTGGGTGTTCGGTGCGAGCATGGCGCTGGGGCGGCGCGTGCTGGCCAGCAACCCGGCGGTGAACGTGTTTCACCGCGGGTTCGTCGCCTGCGACAGCTATGCGAACGGCGAAACGGCCATCACCGAGGTCACCTGCCCGGTGCTGTTCCTGCTCGGTGGCGTGGACCAGATGACGCCCCCGAAGGCCGCGCAGGGCCTGATCGGCAAGGCACGCGAAGCGGGCAAGGCGGTGCACGTGGTCACGCTGCCGGTGGGCCACCACCAGATGACCGAGACGCCGGACGCCACTCTGGCGGCGCTGCACGGCTTCCTGCGGGGCTGAAGCCCGACACCAGATACTACTGTTTTTGTAGCAGACTACGCCCATTCAACGCTGGGATCTGGCTGTTTTTCCTGAAATTCTCGACGCTGGCGGCCGGTTCGAGCAACAAGGCGTCGATCAGCGGGGTGGCCGAGGTCTTGTCCAGATCCACCAGCAGCACGTCGCGCCCATCCTCCAGCTGCCCGACCCAGTCCAGCGCCAGCAGGGTGTCGATCACCGGCTCCAGCTGCAGGCTGTCGACCTTCAGCCGCTGCGCCAGATCGGCCACGTTCAGGCCCTTGGCCGGCGTGCCGCGAGCGTCATCGAGCGCCTGAACCGCCTCCACCGCGAGCTGGAAGCGCCAGCCCGGCGTGCCGCCCCGGCGCGCCACCCCCGCCAGCAGGGCTGGCAGGTAGGCCGCGATCACCGCGCCGAGCAGCACCACCAGCCAGACGATGTACACCCACAGCAGCAGGATCGGCACCGCCGCGAACGCGCCGTAGATCGCCGACATGCCCGGCAGCAACGAGAGGTACAGCGCCAGCCCCTTCTTGGCCAGTTCCAGCCCCATCGCCACGAACACGCCACCGACCGCCGCATGCCCCCAGTGCACCCAGGTGTTGGGCACGTAGCGGAACAGCGCGGCCGTTCCGGCCGCCACAAGGGCAAACTGCATCACGTCGAGCGCAAACTCCAGAACCGTCGGCAGGGCACTCACAAGCCCACGCGACGCCGAGGCCGCATACGAGCCGGTGGCCAGCAGGGCAGCCAGCGCCAGCGGACCGAGCGACAGCACGGCCCAGTACATCAGCACCCGCTGCGCGAGCGGACGGGCACGGCGCACACGCCAGATCCCGTTGAGCGTGCGGTCGATCGTGAGGATCACCGACAAGGCCGTCACCAGCAGAAAGGCGAAACCCACGGTGCCGACCCGGCTGGCTTTGGCCGAAAACTGGTTCAGGTAGCCCATCACCTGGCGCGCGATCGCGTCGGGAAACAGGCTGTCGGACAGCCATTGCTGCAGCACACCCTGCAGCTTGTTGAACGCAGGAAACGCCGAGAACACCGCCAGCAGCACGGTGAACAGCGGCACCAGTGAAATCACGGTCGTGAACGTGAGGCTGCTGGCGGTCAGGGCCAGGTGGTCCTCGCGGAAGCGTTCGCGCAGCGTCTGCCCGGTTTCCCGCCACGGGAAATGCCGCAAGGCCCGCAAGGTGGAGTGCCATGCCTGGTTCGTCATGACCGCTATGATGCCACTGCCATGACACCCGCCGACCCGACTGTCCGCGCCACGCGCACCCTGGCCGTTGCCAGCCTGCTGGGGCTGATCGCCCTGAGCCTGGCCTGGGAGCTGTGGCTGGCGCCGCTGCGACCGGGTGGATCCTGGCTGGCACTGAAGGCGCTGCCGCTGTGCCTGCCGCTGGCCGGCCTGCTCAAGCACCGCATGTACACCTACCGCTGGCTCAGCCTGGTGATCTGGCTCTATTTCATCGAAGGCGTGGTGCGCGCCTGGAGCGATCCGCCGCCGGGCAACCGCCTCGCCCTGATTCAGATCGCTCTGTGCCTGGCTGCGTTTGCCGCCTGCGTGCTGCATGTGCGCCTGCGGTTTCGCAACGCCAGGGCGCTCGCGGCCGCCGCAGAACCATTGCCCGGTTCCCCGCCATGAACGAATTGCTCGACGAGCTGCGCCACATCACCGGCGCCGCCCACGTCTTCACCGACGGCGACCTCAGCGCCTTCACCCAGGACTGGCGCCGGCGAGCACACGGCAAGGCGCTCGCCGTGGTGCGCCCTGGCAGCACCGAGGAGGTCGCTGCCGTCGTCAAGGCCTGTGCCCGTCACCAGGCACGGTCGGGCGTGAGTCTGGTTCCGCAGGGCGGCAACACCGGGCTGGCCGTGGGTTCGGTGCCCGATGCCACCGGTCGACAGGTGGTGCTGAGCCTGACCCGCCTGAACGCGGTGCGCGCCATCGACCCCGCCAACCTGACCATCACGGCCGAAGCCGGCTGCGTGCTTCAGAACGTGCAGGAAGCGGCCGAAGCCGCGGGCTACCTGTTCCCGCTGAGCCTGGCCGCCGAAGGCAGTTGCACCCTGGGCGGCAACCTGGGCACCAACGCGGGCGGCACCCAGGTGGTGCGCTACGGCAATGCCCGTGAGCTGTGTCTGGGCCTGGAAGTCGTCACCGCGCAGGGTGAGGTCTGGCACGGCCTGAGCGGTCTGCGCAAGGACAACACCGGCTATGACCTGCGCAACCTGATGATCGGCAGCGAGGGCACGCTGGGCATCATCACCGCGGCGACGATGAAGCTGTATCCGCTGCCAGCGGCCCAGCTCACGGCCTGGGCAGCCGTGCCATCGCTGCAAGCGGCTGTGGCCTTGCTGGGCCTGGCCCACGAGCGCCTTGGGGCCGGCCTGACCGGCTTCGAGGTCATGGGCCGCTTTGCGCTGAGCCTGGTGGACAAACACTTCAAACAGCTCAGCGTGCCGCTGCTGAGCCCGCAAACGCCTGCCGTGCGCAGCTCGCCACCGGACGCGGCGGACGCGGGCGATCCGTACTTCGTTCTGCTCGAAAACTCCGACCATGAATCCGAAACGCACGCCTGTCACGTGTTCGAGCGGCTTCTCGAAACGGCGCTGGAACAAGGCCTCGTGCGCGACGCCGTGGTGGCCGAGAGCCTGAATCAGGCTCGCCACCTCTGGCACCTGCGCGAAAGCATTCCGCTCGCCCAGGCCGAGGAAGGCCTCAACATCAAGCATGACATCTCGATCCCGGTCTCGCGCATCGTCGCGTTTGTCGAGCAGACCGATGCGCTGCTCGCGCGCGAGATCCCCGGCGTGCGGCTGGTCAACTTCGGCCACCTCGGCGACGGCAACCTGCACTACAACGTGCAGGCGCCCGAAGGCATCGACGCCGCCGTCTTCCTGCGCGACCAGGAAGACCGCGTGAACACCCTGGTGTTCGATTCGGTGGCCCGCTTCGGCGGCTCGATTTCCGCCGAGCACGGCGTGGGCAGCTTGAAGGCCGACAAGCTGCCGCGCTACAAGTCGCCGGTGGCCTTGGAGCTGATGCGCGCGATCAAGCGGGCGCTGGACCCGCAGAACCTGCTGAATCCGGGCCGCGTGATTCGAGGCTGAACATCTAAAATTCGCGGCGCAACCCACGCCAAGCACAGCAAGCACCCAACCAGACCCTGGCATGCCTCCATCCTCTGCGCCAGCAGCACGCCCCATCCGCTCCCAGTACGAAGACTTCATGCGCCATGTGGACACCCACGGCGTTTTCAAGGCCGACCGCACGGGCACTGGCACCAAAAGCGTGTTCGGCTACCAGATGCGCTTCGACCTCAACGAAGGCTTCCCGCTGGTCACCACCAAGAAGGTGTACCTGCGCGCCATCATCGTCGAGTTGTTGTGGTTCCTGCGCGGCGGCTCCAACGTCAAATGGCTGCAGGAGCGTGGCTGCACGATCTGGGACGAATGGGCCCGCCCCGACGGCGAGCTCGGTCCGGTCTACGGCGTGCAATGGCGCAGCTGGCCCAAGCCGGATGGCGGACACATCGACCAGATCGCCGACGTCATCCGCACGCTCAAGACCAACCCCGACTCGCGCCGCATCATCGTGAGCGCCTGGAACGTGGCCGAGCTGGACCAGATGGCCTTGATGCCGTGCCACGCCTTCTTCCAGTTCTACGTGGCGCCGGCCACCGAGCCCGGTGGGCGCGGCCGCCTGAGCTGCCAGCTGTACCAGCGCAGCGCCGACATCTTTCTCGGCGTGCCCTTCAACATCGCCAGCTATGCGCTGCTGACGCACATGGTGGCGCAGCAGTGCGACCTCGACGTGGGTGACTTCATCTGGACCGGCGGCGACTGCCACATCTACAGCAACCACGCCGAGCAGGTGGCCTTGCAACTCTCGCGCGAGCCCCTGCCCTACCCCACGCTGCGCATCAAACGCCGGCCCGAATCGATCTTCGACTACGAGTACGAGGATTTCGAGGTGCTGGATTACCAGAGCCACCCGCCCATCAAGGCGCCGGTGGCAATTTGATGGCCCCCACGCTCCCTCACTGCGTGTGGTCGCTGTACGTGCCTCAACCAGAGGCAACGGCCCTTCATGCCGTCCGGATGTGCGCAGGCACATCCAGAGCCGCGGCACTCAGCCCCTCGCGGGCTGGCCTTGCTTGGGGCGGCCCGGCGCGGCGGCCGTTGCGTCCCCGGTGATTTCCCGCCGGCAAGTCTGGGCGCTGGTGGCGCTCACGCTGATGTGGGGCGTCAACTGGCCGATGATGAAGCTCTCACTGCGCGAGCTCACGCCGATGTATTTCCGTGCGCTCACCATGACCGGCGGCGCGCTGTGGCTCTACGCGTTCTACCGCGCCCGCGGCATCCGCATGACGCCGCAAGGCCCCGAATGGCGCGCAGTGGCGCTGCTGGGTCTGCCCAACATGCTGGGCTGGCACGTGATGTCGATCTTCGGCGTGAAGGCGCTGGCCTCGGGCCGCGCCGCGATCCTCGGCTTCACGATGCCGATCTGGACCGTGCTGATCGGCGTCGGCCTCTTGGGCGAGCGGCTCACGCGCCGGGTAGCCTTCGCCGCCATCGCCGTCGCCGTGGCGATCGCGCTGCTGGTGTCCGACGAACTGGGGGCGCTGGCCGGGCGACCGGTGGGCGTGCTCTGGATGGGCGGCGCCGCGGTGAGCTGGGCCATCGGCACGCTGATGATGCGCCGCATGAAACACACGCTGCCGGTGGAGGCGCTCACGGTGTGGATGATGATCGGCTCGGCCGCGTGCATCTGGGTCATTGCCGCCCTCACCGAGCCCCTGCCGACGATGCGTTTCACACCGCTCATGTGGGCCAGCCTGGCCTATGGCGTGCTCATCAACTACGGCTTCGCCCAGATCATCTGGTTCGGCCTGGCGCGCAACCTGCCCCCGGCCACCAGTGCGATGAGCGTCATGGCGGTGCCCATGATCGGCACGCTGAGTGCGCCGCTGATCGTGGGCGAATGGCCGCGCTGGCAGGACGGCGTGGCCATGGTCTGCGTGATGGCCGCCATCGCCGCGGTGCTGCTGCCGCCGCGCGGCGGCCTGCCCCTTGCGAAGCGGCCACAATCCTGACATGCCCACCTCACCCAACATTCACCTGATCTTTGCCCGCGCGTCCAACGGCGTGATCGGCCGCGACGGCCGCCTGCCCTGGCACCTGCCCGAAGACCTGGCCCACTTCAAGCGCACCACGCTGGGCTGCCCGGTCATCATGGGCCGCAAGACCTGGGACTCGCTGCCGCCGAAGTTCCGCCCCCTGCCCGGGCGCCTGAACATCGTCGTCACCCGCCAGCCGCACTGGCAGGCCGAGGGCGCGGTGCGCGCCGGCTCGCTGGCTGAGGCCCTGGCCGCCTGCGCGGACAACGCCGACGCCTGGGTGATCGGCGGCGCCGAGATCTATGCCCAGGCGCTACCGCTGGCCCGCAGCGCGGTGGTGACCGAAATCGACGCCGACTTCGACGGTGACGCCTTTGCGCCAGAATTCGGGCCCGCCTGGGTTGAAACCCGGCGCGAGCCCCATACCTCCGCCACGGGGCTGTCCTTCAGCTTCGTCACCTACCAACACCAGAACCCACAGGATATTTGAGATGTCAGGACATGGTTTTCACGTTCACGGCCCGCACGATCACGAACTCGAGCATGCCCAGCAAGGCGGCCACGGGGGCGACGGCCACGGTGGCCACGGCAGCTCGGGCGGCATGATCAACCAGATCGCGATGTTCACCGCCATCATCGCCACCGTGGGCGCGATCTTCGGCTACATGGGCGGTGCCACCCAGGCCAACGCCGGCATCTACAAGAACAACGCCGCCATCAAGAAGACCGAGGCGTCCAACCAGTGGAACTACTTCCAGTCCAAGAGCACCAAGCAGTCGCTGGCCGAGATGTCGCGCGACCTCGCGACCAAGGACGAGGACCGGGCCAAGTACCAGGCCAAGGTGGATCGCTACGAGAAGGAAAAGAACGAGATCAAGGCCGTCGCGGAAAAACTCGAAGCCGAGGCCACGGCCTGGGACAAGCAGAGCGACGAGCAGATGCACCAGCACCACCGCTGGGCGCAGTCCACCACGGTGTTGCAGGTCTCCATCGCGCTGGCCGCCATCGCGCTGCTGACCAAGAAGCGGTGGCTGGAGTTCGCGATGATCATCGCTGGCGGCGCCGGTGTGATCGTCGGCGGCCTGGCGGCGCTTCATATTTGATAGCTGCCCGTGGCCAATGGGCGCTGGGAATCGACCAATTTGATGCCGAAAACTGCTCGTTGACGGCCTGAATGGCCGTTTTCGGGCCGCCGTTCAGCGGGTGTCGCTCATCCCCATGCGGCGCAGCACCCAGCCCGTGTCCGTCGGGGCCAGGCCGTAATGGATCTGGCGCGAGCCGCCGGTGGGTTGCGCGTTGCGGTCGCCGGGGCGGTACAGCGGGAACAGTCGCACCAGGCGATTGCCCCTGATCACGAAAGTGTCGTGGCCCATGTAACCCCTGGACGCGTCAACATCCTCGCTGATCGGCAGCAGGTCAATGTCGGCCAGCGACTGCCGTTGCCGCACGCCGAACGCCGCCAGCGAGCCGTATGACCCCGATCCAACCGAGCGCACGAAGACATAGACCTCAGGCAGGCCGTCGTCGTCGAGATCGGCCACCTCGGCACCGGTGACGAGACCATCCACCTCGCGCGACACTGGCGCGTTGCCACCGGAGAGCCCCGACGGCGTGATCACGACCCGGTTGCCCGACGCGGTGTTGGCGCTGACCACCCGAAAGCCGATGCCTTTCATGGCCAAGGTCTGATCGAACGGTTTCGCGCCCTGGGCCAACGGCGCGGTCGGCCCGGGCTTGGCACCCGGCACGTCGAACGCGCGCGCCGCTTCGGCACTGTCCGGGGCCAGCACGTCGGTGTAGGCTTCCGTCCGGAACGGTGCCCAGAACGCCGAGGCCTGCGCAGGATCCGCAATGCTGAAGCGGCCCAGCGCCGCCTGCGCCTCCAGGAAACGCCGGTAGGCGTCCACCGGCACCAGCGCGCCATCGAGGCGGGCGATGCGCCCCCCGTACTGGCGAAACAAGGCAGCGTCGATCTTGCGCTGCAGGATGTTGGCACGGGCGATCTCCTCGCGCGCCGCGCGGTCGGCGGCGGGCTCGGCCGCCGGGTCCGGCAGCGGCTGGCCCCGCGACGCCATGAAGCGGCGCATCTCGGCCAGGTAGGCGGCGACTTCGGCGTCGCTGACGACGATGCCCTGGTCGGCGGCAAACCGGTCGGTCAGGGCCAGCAGGATGGACGAGCGCAGGTCTTGCGCGCTGGTGGCCTGCACCGCCACGCCCAGTGCCTGCGCGCGCCAAGCCACCGGGCCCGCCGCGGACGCTGCGCCGGCCACGAGCAACACCAGGCATCCAAGCCCGCCCCAAAGGGCTCTCTTAAGGTTGTCAACGATCCGGCACATCCGGAAACCATAACAGGAATCCGGATCTGCAAGACCCGACTCGTCCGCCATCCAGCCAAGCGGCCACGCGGCGACAAGCGGGCCTGCCGCACGGATCAGTCTTTCGCGGCATGGACGATCCATTTGATCGTGGCCCGGAACAAGGCTTCACGCGGGTAGGCACGGCCCGAGCTCATGGACCGCACGACCGCGTTGGGGTGCCGGTCGCGTGGCAGCGCCACGTCCCAGTGGTCCGCCCGCGCCTCCGCGAGCAGCACGCTGCCGGGCAGGACCGTGTCGCTGGCAAACAGCTGCCCGTCGTTGCGCGGATCCACCACGCTCATGGTGTCGTACAGCGGACGCAGCGGCCAGGCAATGTCGTCGCGCGCCGCGTGGGAAATGATCGAGTAGTAACGCAATCCCGGCGGCAGTGGATGGGCACTCAGCCAGGACACCCGTTCGTGCCGCGTCACGCTGGTCATCTCATGCCCGTCGGACGGGGTGCAGTCCAGCGGTTGTATCGCCGGTGAGAGGGTGTTGAACAGGACCTCGAAATGATCGGCCATGGGTGTGCCCATCACCACCCCGGCCACGGACACCAGCGCGGCCAGGGCGGGTGGCACGCCGCCGGCAGCCTGCATCTCGTCCAGGGCGTGCAGCACGTCGGGCACGCCCTTGGAGTACGCAACGAGCACGATGCGGCGCACACCGGGCCGCATGGCTTCCTCGCGGATTGCCTCGGCAACCCGATGCCCGTTGGCAGCGGACGAGGCCCGGCCGGGCAAGGCGATCGAGCGCACGCCCGCCAGCGCGAGGTCGTCGTACTGGCGGTAGGCCTCGGTCCGGCTGCGCACCGGGCTCCGCATGACGCCGTCTCCGAACGGCACGGACTGCGCCTCGACGCAGTCCCCGTAGAGGCCAGGGATGACAAGAACCGATGTCGACGATGCACGCACAGCAAACGCTGCATCGATCGCCTGGAAGGAATCTGCACGCGCCGCGGAACCCGGCGACACGCCGTGCAGCCACTCGTTGACCGGCCTCGGGCTGTCACCGGCGCCGCCTGAAGCCTGCAGTTCGTGCTCGAACAGCGCGGCAAAGGGCTGACGTGCATCGGTGATGCCGGCCCGGGTGATCGGCAGGGTCACGGTCGGTGCCTGCGGGCCCCGATCCGGCAAGGCGCCGAAGGGCGCACAGCCTGCACCAGCGATGGCTGCAAGCAGCAACCCAACTGGCCACCGTGCGAAACCGAGCCTCGACCCGTGAACCGACGACTGAAACCTCGTCACCGGTCAGTCCATCCCCACGCTGGCCTCGATGCGGAAGAATTGCTCGGCGCGGCGTTTTTCTTCACTGCGGTTCTCGTTGCGATCATCGTCGGTCGCATCAAAATCGATCTTCGCGGCTTGAACAGCGCGGCAGGTCATGTAGGCCCGGGCCTGTGGACCATCGAGCAGATCCAGGTACTCGTTGACCGTGGCCACCAGCGCCGCCTTGCGCCGGAACAGCTTGACGTGACCCTGGAAGTCGGTGGGTTTCTCGGCCATGAGCGCATCGGCACAGGTGACAAAGTTCTCACCGCCACAGAACGCCGGCAGCTTGAGCGCCGGCAGCCTGGGGCCTGCCTCCCGCGCCAACGGCGCGCCCTGCTGCAAGGTCAGCAGCATGGCGTCCTGATAGGCCTGGGCATGTTCATACAGGGGCTGCTGGCAGGTCTCGCACGACGGAATGGCCGAGAGCAACCACTCCATCAGGCTGCCGCGCGATTCGCGTTGGCGCTTGACCACGGCCAGGTCGAACTGGCGGATGTCCTCGATCGGGATGCCGGCGCGTTGGCAGGTCTCGGCCTCCCACGCGGCCAGCAGGTCGGCGTAGCTGGTGTTGGGCTTTTCGCCACGGGGCAACAAGTCACCGCGCACCAGCAGGCGCTTGTCGGCTTCGCTCCAGGCAAAGCTGATGCGCCGGTAGGCGATCGGCCAGTCCGAAAGCGAGCTGACATTGAGTTCCAGCAGCGGCTGACGCGCCAGCGAGTGATGCATCGCCCAGAACCCGCTGTGCGTGTGTGCAGACAGGTACACCAGCGGCTGCCGCAGCTTGCCCATGAGACCTCGCAAAAAGGTGCGCGACGGCAGGCCCAGGCCCTGCCAGTTGTGATGACCCGCGAACACCACGATGTCGCCGTCGATGATGGCCTCTTCCACCCACGGGGTCACGGCCTGGATCTGGTCGGGATGGATGTGGCCCACGCTGCCCGGGCTGTGTCCCATGATCACGTCCAGCGTGCCGACCAGGGCTCCCGCCTGATTGGTGTCCAGCCCGATCACGATGACGTTGCGATCGGCGCCGGGTGCGCGCGGGAGTTTGAGGCGCTGGGCAATGAAGGAATCGGCGTATCGCTGGCCGTCGAGCAGGTTCGCCTCGATCGCCGACAGGAAGGCGTCCGGGTTGGGGTTGCGCCAGCTCAGGCGCACCTTGCCCGACACAGGCGGCGCCTGCAGCCCCGGCACCTCGGCCTGGACCTTGGCATGTTCACCAAGTTAGAGGTTGAGGAAATCGCGCTTGCTGAAGGCCTCGTTGGCGGTCTTTCGGCTGCCTTCGTCGAGGCCCGCACCGCGCTTGCAGGCCTCGTTCCATCGCTTGCCTTCGGGGTCAGCGACGGCTTCCAGGATGTTGTACCCATAGATGCCGAACATCAGCCCGTCGTGATTGCCGGGCAGGATGGCGCCGGTACGCCCCGTGGCACGAAAGATCTTCGTCATGCGGTCCGCTTCGATGCGGCACGACAGATCCATCACATCGCCCAGATGCAGGTAAGGCTCGTCCGGGTAGCGCTGCAGGGCCCATTCGAGCATGCGGCGCCCGAACAGCGCCACCTCGGGCGGCCGCTGCGTCACCTCGACATAGGCATCGACCGCACTGTCGTTGTCGTGCAGCGGATGGCCGGTGGAGAGGTGTTCCTGGGTATCGCCCACCGCGATGAACGGCTTCGTCAGGTCCTTGTAACGCCCGGCGGTGGCCACAGGTTCCGGCGGTGGCCCTTCCTGCGGCACGAACCCGGCACATCCACCCAACAGCAGCGCAAAGACAAGGGCAGCCCCGCTAATTCGGGTACCCCGAAACGCACGCCGCAGCCGTGGGTAGCGATCCAGGGTCATCATCAGTAGTAGCTGGCCGGAAGGAGCTTGAAGAACAGGTTTTCAACCCGCTGCATGAAGCCACGCGCGGGCTGAAGATGGCGCACGCCCGCGTCGCTCGTCCACACCAGGTTGTCGTCCGCGGTCAGGCCAAGCTGCCAGCTGTTGGCGCCACGCATGTCGCGCTCCATACTCGTGGCCAGCGCGGTCGCCAAGGCCGGGCTGTCGATGATGACGCCCATTTCCGAGTTGAAGACCTCCGAGCGCGGGTCGAGGTTCATGGAACCGATGAAGCTGCGTTCGCGGTCAACCACCATCGCCTTGATATGCAACCCGACGAACCCGCCGCGCACCGGCGCCGTGTCCACCAGTTGAGCCTGGATGGCCGCGTCCGAGCGCAGTTCGTACAGCGAAGCCCCGCTGCGCAAGATCGGCCGGCGCCAGCGCTCGTAGTGCGAATTGACGGCCGGCACGTCGTGGGAGGCCAGGGAGTTGGTCAGGATCGAAACTTTCACGCCGCGTGCCGTCAGTTCGCGGAGGTCCGCCATGAACTGCTCATCGGGAATGATGTAGGCGTTGGTGATCATCAGCTCCCGGCGGGCCGAACGCATGAGGTCGCGAAAGGCCTCGGGCATGTGGTTGCTCACGCCGTGCGCGCGGGAAGGCGGATCGGCATGGACAGCGCTGCGCCCGACGGCCAGCGACCCTGGCAACACGGCCAGCTCCGCCGTCCAGCTGCGCGCGCCGGTCAGCACGGCTTGCAGGCGTGGATCCGCTGCCGCTTCGGGCGGCAGCTCGATGCTCGCCGGTGTCACCCGGCCACCGCCCGCCGAACGGGCTTGCGGTATCCGGCCCACCCAGTCGCTGTTCCAGTAGCGATCGAACACAGCGCTGGCCTGGCGCGCCACCGGCCCGACACCCAGCACATCAAGGTCGTGAAAGTTGAACGCCGGGTTCAGGCCCATGTATTCGTCGCCGATGTTGCGCCCGCCCAGCACGGCCACCCGGTTGTCCACAATCATCTGCTTGTTGTGCATGCGACGGTTCAGGCGCTCAAACTCGATGGCCCCCTCGGCCACCCGCCCGGCCCAATCGCGCTGGCGCCAGGCATTGAACACGCGGATCTGGATGTTGGGGTGGCTGTCGATGCGGGCCAGCATCGCGTCGCGCAGCTCCGGGCTGGTCATGTCGTGCAGCATGGTGTTGAGGTCGTCGAACAGCATGCGCACCTTGACGCCGCGGTCCGCCGCCGCAATCACCCGCGCCATCAGCAACTGGCCAGTGGCGTCGCCGAACCAGACATAGTATTGGAGGTCCAACGAGTGGGATGCGCTGTCAATCAGCACCAGGCGCCATTTCAGTCCGTCCAGATTGCTTTCCAGCAACCGGAAACCGGATGCATCGGGACCGTTCGCCGCGCGAATGGCCTCCTCCAGGGTCACGAACTGACCCGTCCCCTGCACCGGCATGGCTTGCTCGACGGGCGGCTTCGGTGCGGGTGGCGGCGCGGCACACCCCGCCAGCGCCAGAACGAAGGCGATCGCGCAGGCGGCCAGCCACGTGCGGGGGGAATATCGCGTCGGGTACATGGGTCGATGGCCTGGGACGAGCCTTCATCCTAATGGATGTGAAGTGCAGGCCTAGAATGCCGCACTTTGACCCCATGAAAATCGCCACCTGGAACATCAACTCGCTGAACGTGCGGCTGCCGCAGGTGCTGGACTGGCTGGCGGCACAGCCGCCCGACGCGCCGGTGGACGTGCTGGCGCTGCAGGAGCTCAAGCTCTCCGACGACAAGTTCCCTGCCAAGGCCTTCCAGGAGGCTGGCTACGCAGCCCAGTGGTTCGGCCAGAAGACCTACAACGGCGTCGCCCTGGTCAGCCGCCGGGGCGCCACCGACGTGGTGAAGAACATCCCCGGTTTCGCCGACGACATGGCGCGCGTGATCACCGCCACATTCCCGGCTGCGGGGGCCGACGTGCGCGTGATCGGCGCCTACTTCCCCAACGGCCAGGAGCCGGGCTCGGACAAGTTCGCCTACAAGATGCGCTGGCTCGATGCGCTGCGCGAATGGGTGCGCGCCGAGCTGGCCGCCCACCCGCGGCTGGTGCTGCTGGGCGACTACAACATCACCTTCGACGACCTGGACGTCTGGGACCCGGTGGGCCTGGCAGGCACCATCCACTGCACCGACGAGGAGCGAGCGCACCTTCGTTCACTGGTCGACCTGGGCCTGAGCGATGCGTTCCGGCTGTTCCCGCAGCCCGACAAGAGCTACAGCTGGTGGGACTACCGCATGCTGGGCTTCCAGAAGAACCGCGGCATGCGCATCGACCACATCCTGATCAGCGACGCGCTGAAACCGCTGGCCCGCGCCTGCGCCATCGACCGCGGGCCGCGCAAGAACAAACAGCCGAGCGACCACGCGCCCGTGATCGTGACGCTGGACATGCCGCGTTGACCATCAAAAATGATAGCGGCTGGTGGCCATCGGACGCTGGCCACCGCCCGAAAACGGTATGAAAACCGCCGAAAATCGACCAAAAAGCGGCGCCGGGCAGGCCCCGCGGGACCCCGGGCTCACTCCAGCCCGAGTTCTTGGATCTTGCGCGTGATGGTGTTGCGACCGATGCCCAGCTTCTGGGCAGCTTCGATGCGCCGGCCCCGGGTGTTGGCCAGGGCGGCCAGGATCAGCTTGGATTCGAAGCGGCGGGTCAGCTCGTCCCAGACATCGTGGCGCCCAGCCGCGAGCAGTTCATTGGCCTCCAGCTCGAGGCCATGTTCCCAGGCTTCGCCGCCCGCCTGGGCGGGGGCGACGAGGTTCACCGGGACGGGCGCATCACGCCACGCGGGAGCAGGCGCGTCCGGCACGCCGGCGTGTTCAGCGGCCGCGGGCGCCAACGGGGCCGCCGGAACCTCCGCAACCGTAGCCGGCGCGCCAGGTGCCGGGCCACCGGCCAGCACCTCGGGCGGCAAGTCCTTTTCATCGATCAGCTGGGCCGGCGCCATCACGGTCAGCCAGTGGCAGATGTTTTCGAGCTGGCGCACGTTGCCCGGGAAGCCGAAGGTGCCCAGGCGCGCCAGCGCGGCGTCGGCAATGCGCTTGGGCTCCACGCCGAGCTGGCGGGCGCTTTGCTGCAGGAAGTGGCGCGTCAGCATGGGGATGTCTTCGCGCCGGTCGGTCAGGCGCGGCAGCCGCAGGCGGATCACGTTGAGGCGGTGAAACAGATCCTCGCGGAAGGCGCCTTCGCGCACGCGCTGCTCTAGGTCCTGGTGCGTCGCGGCAATGACACGCACGTTGGCCTTGACCGCGCTGTGCCCGCCCACGCGGTAGAAACTGCCGTCGGACAGCACGCGCAGCAGACGGGTCTGCAGGTCGAACGGCATGTCGCCGATTTCGTCGAGGAACAAGGTACCGCCATCGGCCTGCTCGAAACGGCCGCGGCGCATGGTCTGCGCGCCGGTGAAGGCCCCGCGTTCGTGGCCGAAGAGTTCGGATTCAAGCAGGTCTTTCGGAATGGCCGCGGTGTTGATGGCCACGAACGGGCCGCTGGCGCGCTGGGAATGCTTGTGCAGCGCGCGCGCGACGAGCTCCTTGCCCGAACCCGATTCGCCGGTGATCAGCACCGTGACGTTGCTTTGCGACAGCCGGCCGATCGCGCGGAACACGTCCTGCATGGCAGGCGCCTGGCCGAGCATTTCAGGGGTTTCACCCAGGCGCTCTTCGGCCACTTCCTCGCGCTGGCTCTCCTCGACCGCGCGGCGGATCAGCTCCACCGCTTTGGGCAGGTCGAACGGCTTGGGGAGGTATTCGAAAGCGCCCCCCTGGAAGGCCGACACGGCGCTGTCCAGGTCGGAGAAGGCCGTCATGATGATGACGGGCAGGCCGGGCAGTCTTTCCTTGACCCTGGTGAGCAGGTCCAGCCCCGAGCCGCCCGGCATGCGGATGTCGCTGACCAGCACCTGCGGCCCGCCGTCGTCGCCGGCGGCTTCGAGTGCCTGCAGCACCTCGCGCGGGTTGGTGAAGCTGCGGGTGGGCAGGTGGTCGCGCGCCAGGGCCTTCTCCAGCACGAAGCGGATCGATTGGTCATCGTCAACTATCCAGATCGGCTTCATGTGCGGGCATCCCTTTGGTCAGTCGGTCATGGCAACGGAATCAGTATCTTGAAATCCGTCCGGCCCGGCACGCTCTCACACTCGATCAGGCCATGGTGCTGCTGCACGAACGTCTGCGCCAGCGTCAGCCCCAGGCCGGAACCGCCTTCGCGCCCCGACACCAGCGGGTAGAACAGGCGATCCCTGATCGAGTCTGGCACGCCAGGCCCGTTGTCGATGACATGCAATTCCAGTGCCAACCGGTAGCGCTGCTTGCCAAAGGTCACCTGGCGCAGGACGCGGGTGCGGAAAATGATCTCGGCATCGCCCGTCGCGATGCGCTCGGTCAGCACCTGCGCGGCGTTGTGGCTGATATTGAGTACCGCCTGGATCAGTTGCTCGCGGTCACCGCGGAACTCGGGGATCGAGGTGTCATAGTCGCGCACCACCTTCAGGCCGCGCGGGAACTCGGCCAGGATCAGCGACCGCACCCGTTCGCACACCTCGTGGATGTTGACGTCACCCACCACGTGCGGACGCCGGTGCGGCGCCAGCAGGCGGTCCACCAGCGTCTGCAGGCGGTCGGCCTCGCGGATGATGACCTGGGTGTATTCGGTCAGTTCCGGCGAGCCCATCTCCATTTCGAGCAGCTGCGCCGCGCCACGGATACCACCGAGCGGGTTCTTGATCTCGTGGGCCAGGTTGCGGATCAGCTCCTTGTTGGCCTTGGCCTGGTCGAGCAGGCGCTCTTCGCGGTCCTGGCGGGCCTGCGCCTCCAGCGGCAGCATCTCGACAATGACCTCGCCCGGGCGCTCGGTCTGCGCCACGATCACGTGCACCGGCATCGGCTCATGGGATTGGCGCAGCAGCATGGCGTCGTAGCGCAGCGCGGCAAACTCGTTGTCGTGCGCGCTGGCCAGGGCATTGGACATGGCCTGGGGTGCCACGAAGCTGTTGGCGAACTGAGAGCCTTCGATGGTGCGGCGCGACTGGCCCATCGCATCTTCGAGCGCCGAGTTGGCGAACAGCACGATGCCGTCGCTGCGCACCACCGCCACCAGCGTGGCCAGCAAGTCGAACGCCAGGAACCGGGAAGGATTGGGAGTGAGCGGGGTCAAGCGACCTATTTTGCCGCAGATGCCGGCGCGCCAACGGCCACCGGAGCGCTCCCCGAAGCGGAAGCCGGCTCGGGTCCGGGCGACCGGCCCAGTTCGCGCCGGATGCCGACGATGTCGCCCTCGGTGCGTGCGATCGCGGCCTTGAGTTCGGCCACGCGGTCGAGGTATTTCTGGTGGTTGCGGCTCTCAATCCCCTGCTGGTCGGGTTTGCCGTCCTTGTACTCGGCCAGCAGTTCGGCACGGCGGGCTTCGGCGCGTTTGAGTTCGGCCTCCAGCACGGCGCGGGCGTCGGCGTCGCGGGCGCGCTGGTCGTTCGCGTCAACCTTCTGCGCTGCGGTGCCGGACGCAGCCGGTGACGAGTTTGCGGTCACCTTGACGGCCGTCCCCGGGATGACGCTGACGTTATTGGTCTGAATGATCTTGCAGTTCACGTCCTTGGCAGCCGCCGGGTCGTTCGTGTAAGTGTTGCTCCCGCACTTGTAGGCACGATCCTGTGCAAAGCCGGCAGATGCGGCCCCAAGAAGAAAAAGAAAAGTCGGCAATGTGTGTTTCAAGTCCATTCCTCACCTACGCCATGGTGCGGCAGGGCGCCTAGTATCGATCAAACCGCGAACTTAGCAAAGTTCCGACGCTTTTGCCCATGAAAAAGGGCGGCTTGCGCCGCCCTTTTGCAACCATTCGCAACCGGGTTTACAGCGAATAGTACATGTCGTACTCGACCGGATGCACGGCCATGCGGAAACGCGTGACTTCGCTCATCTTGAGATCGATGTACGCGTCGAGCATGGTGTCGGTGAACACGCCGCCCTTGGTCAGGAAGGCGCGGTCCTTGTCCAGGTGCTCCAGGGCCTGGTCGAGGCTGTGGCACACGGTGGGCACCAGCTTGTCCTCTTCCGGCGGCAGGTGGTAGAGGTCCTTGGTGGCGGCTTCGCCCGGGTGGATCTTGTTTTCCACACCGTCCAGGCCGGCCATCAGCAGCGCCGCAAAGCCGAGGTAGGGGTTCATCAGGGGATCGGGGAAGCGCGCTTCAACGCGGCGGCCCTTCGGGTTGGCCACGAACGGGATGCGGATCGAAGCCGAGCGGTTCTTGGCCGAGTAGGCCAGCTTGACCGGTGCCTCGAAATGGGGCACCAGGCGCTTGTAGCTGTTGGTGCCGGGGTTGGTGATGGCATTCAGGGCGCGGGCGTGCTTGATGATGCCGCCGATGTAGTACAGCGCGAACTCGGACAGGCCGGCATAGCCGTCGCCCGCGAACAGGTTCTTGCCATCCTTCCAGACCGACTGGTGCACGTGCATGCCGGAGCCGTTGTCGCCGTGGTAGGGCTTGGGCATGAAGGTGGCGGTCTTGCCATAGGCGTTGGCCACGTTCTGGATCACGTACTTCTGCAACAGGGTCCAGTCGGCACGCTCCACGAGCGTGGAGAACTTGGTTCCGATCTCGTTCTGGCCGGCACCGGCGACTTCGTGGTGGAACACCTCGACCGGAATGCCCAGCGATTCGAGCACCAGCGCCATTTCGGCACGCATGTCCTGCGTGCTGTCAACCGGCGGCACGGGGAAGTAGCCGCCCTTGACGGAGGGACGGTGGCCGCGGTTGCCGCCTTCGAGCTTGGCGCCGGTGTTCCACGGGGCTTCGTACTCGTCGATCTTGTAGAAGGTGTCGCTCGGCTCGGTGCTCCAGCGTACGCCGTCGAACAGGAAGAATTCGGGCTCGGGGCCAAAGTAGGCGGTGTCGCCGATGCCGGAGGCCTTCAGGTAGGCTTCAGCGCGCTTGGCGATCGAGCGCGGATCGCGATCGTAGGCTTTGCCGTCGGCGGGCTCGACCACGTCGCAGACCAGGATCAGGGTCGACTCTTCGAAGAAGGGGTCGATGTTGGCGGTGTTCGGATCGGGCATCAGCAGCATGTCGGAGGCTTCGATGCCCTTCCAGCCGGCGATGGAGGAGCCGTCGAAGGCGTGGCCGCTGCTGAATTTGTCTTCATCGAAATGCGACACCGGCACGGTCACGTGCTGCTGCTTGCCGCGGGTATCGCAAAAACGGAAATCAACGAACTTGACTTCGTTGTCTTTCACCATGCTCATGACGTCTGCGACGCTCTTTGCCATCAGATTCTCCTGGTTGGAAGGTTGTTAGGAATGGGATTCGAATGCAGGGATGCAGGTTCTGTGCCAGACAGACGGCTATCCGGCCCACAGCCACCCCCGCATTGTGCCCCGAGACCGCCGGCTGAAAATCGATCGGCCTTCACCCAGATCAAAAAAGCTGAATGTCGACGCACCAACTTCGTGCAATCATCATTGCACCGATATGGTGCTTCATTGATTTCGCACCAATTCAGGGCCAAGACGCACATGAAAGGCCGCCAGCCCCTGCAACAGAACCGGCCAGGCCCGCGCCACCGCTGCCGGGTCGCCTTTGACGCCGAGCTCAATGTGACGGCCATGCTCGGGGTGGTCCACGCTGGGCAGGCTGAAGACCTTGAGCGACGGGTGGGTCTGCTCGATAGCTTCCATGAGCGGCGTCAGCGTGGCCTCCATCGCGCCGAACACGATCACCGAGCGCTCGGTCCAGGCGCCGGTGGCAAAGCGATGCGGGTACAGCGTGTCCAGCACCCATTCGATCATGGGCCAGGCCATGACGGGGAAGCCAGGAACGAAGTGGATGCCCCCACGCTCGCCCACTGCGTGTGGCTCGCTGCCCCCCGAGGGGGCCTTCGCGCCTTGGGGCGGCCCGGCGGCGCTCATGTCCGGTGGCTGCGGGTAGCAGCTGAACCCCGCAATCTTGTTGTACGGATTGGGAATGATCTGCGCACCCACAGGAAACACGCCCATGTTCAGCCGGTGGGCGTTGTCGGCCCGGTCGGGCTCGAAGGGCTTGCCCTGTTCGCGGGCAATGTCCTGCATGCGTTCCAGGATCAGCTCGGCCGCCTGCGGGTGCAGTGCCAGATCCACGCCGAGCGCACGCGCCGCGCACTGGCGTGTGTGGTCGTCTGGCGTGGCGCCGATCCCGCCGGTGGAAAACACGACGTCGCCTGAATCGAAGGCCCGTTTGAGCGCCGCGGTGATGCGCGCCGGCGAGTCGCCCACGTACTCGGCCCAACCCAACGCCAGCCCGCGCGCGCCCAGCAGTTCGATGACCTTGGGCAGGTGCTTGTCTTCGCGTTTGCCAGACAGGATCTCGTCGCCGATGACGATCAGGCCAAATGCCCCAGGCGCTTCAGGGCGCAGGGGGGGTGGGGAGTGCGGCTGCAGCAGCTTGGGCGGGTGGTTCATCCCGCAATGCTAGCGGCTCGGATGCGACGAACGGTGGCGGCGCCTCGGGCGCGGCCCGCAGCCGCTCCAGCGCGGCCAGCGCGTAGTGGGCAAACCAAAGCGACGAGAACGCGAACACCAGCGTGTAGATCCAGATCGCCACCGGCGCCAGGATCACGAAGGCCGCCGCGAACAGCGTGCCGGACGCCCACACGATGCTGGGTGCCGCGCCGAGGTATCCGGTCAGGATGCCGATGCCCAGCAGCCAGCCGCGGTGTTCGCGCAGGATCGCGATGCGCTCGGTCTTGCTGGCGTGTTCGGCCAGCACGTCGAAGCTCATCACCCGGTAGGTCAGCCAGCCCCAGATCAGCGGCGGCAGGATCAGGATCAGCGGCGGCACCAGCCACAAGGGCAGCGACACGACCAACGCGATCACCGCCAGCAGGATCGAGCCGGCCGACCAGAGCAGGCTCATCAGCAGTGAGCCGCCGCGCTTGCGCTCCAGATGGGGAAAGCGCCGCTCGGCCACCAGCGCCACCACGGCCGGCGTCATCATCACCGCGACGATCACCAGCGCCACCAGCACGATGAGCGGTGTCACCGCGAAGATCACGACCAGCGGCGCCAGCACCGTTTTCAGGTTGCCGACGCCCATGCCTTCGAGCCAGCCCCAGAGCCGGGTGATCCAGGCGGATGACTCCAGCATCGCGCGCACCCAGTCGAGCGCGGGCTCCCAGAAGAAATACCCCAACCCGAGCGCCAGCACCACCATGATGACCAGCGGCAGGAACGACAGCGCGATCACGCGCGGGTGCAGGCAGTACGCCACCGCGCGCCAGAACGAATCGAGAAGCAGCTTCATGGCGCAAGCATAACAAGCGGCCTTGGTGGGGCAAGGAGGCGTGACCGCCACCTTGAGGAAACCAGGATGTGCAGGCCTCGAAAAACGCGCAAGAATCGGTATTCAGGGTGGTATGCTGCTAGCGCGCTCGTCACATCTTTGGATCGGAGGCTGACATGTCCCATCTTTGGCAAAAACCCGCAACCGAGCTGGCCCGGCTGATCGCCGACAGGAAAGTCAGCTCGGTCGAAGTCGTCGAGGCCCATCTCCACCGCATTGAGGCGGTCAACCCCAAGGTCAACGCGATTGTCCGGGTACTCGCCGACGAAGCGCGCGCTGGCGCGGCCCTTGCCGACCAGGCGGTTGCGCGCGGCGACCGCCTCGGCCCCCTTCATGGCGTCCCATTCACAGTCAAGGAGAACATCGACGTCGCCGGACTGCCCACAACCTGGGGCGTGCCGGCGCTTTCCGGCGCGGTGGTTCCGATGGATGCGCCCGTCGTGCAGCGCATGCGCGAGGCCGGTGCGATTCCTATCGGGCGCACCAACCTGCCTGACATGGGCTTGCGCGTCACCACAGACAGCTCGCTACACGGCATCACGCGCAACCCGTGGAACCCGCTGCGCACGACCGCAGGCTCCAGCGGCGGTGAGGCGGCCGCCCTGGCCACCGGGATGAGTCCGATCGGTCTTGGCAACGACCTTGGTGGCTCGTTGCGCAACCCGGCCAATGCGTGCGGTATCGCTTCGATTCGGCCCTCGGCGGGTCGGGTTCCTGACGCCGGCTTTGTCCCCAGGGAAGACTACCTGATGGCCGTGCAACTGATGAACGTACAGGGCCCGATGGCGCGCAGGATCGACGATGTCCGCCTGGGCTTGCAGGTGCTGATGGGTGCCCACCCGCGCGACCCCTGGTCGTTCACTGCTCCGCTGAACGGACCGGCACCGAACGGGCCGATCCGGGTCGCTGTGGTCACGGCACCGCCGGGCGGAACCTGCGATCCCACCGTCTCGGCAACGGTTCGCCGCGCGGCAGACGCGCTGGCAAATGCGGGGTACGAAGTCGTTGACGCCTGTCCACCGCGCTACGAGGAAGTAGCGGCTACCTGGGCTCGCCTGTTGATGGGCGATTTCGCGTCAGTCCTTGACCAGCTGATGCCGCTGATGGGAGAGGGGGGCAAGACCTTCCTGGCGACCGCCAACGCCGCCGTCGCGCCTTTGACCAGCACGACCGACATGTCACAGTTGCTCGCGCTGCGACATGGTCTCGGACGGGCTTGGTCGCAGTTCATGGCCGAGCACCCGCTGGTGTTGACTCCGACATGGACCCAGATACCGTTCGAGCAAGGTTTCGACGCCGCCACCGCGCAGGGCGCCGCCGCCACGGTGGAAATGATTCGTCCGGTGGTGGCGGCCAACCTACTCGGTTTGCCATCGGCCTGCGTGCCCGCCGGACGCGACACGGCAACCGGCATGCCCATCGGCGTGCTGCTCACTGGCCAGCGCCTGCGCGAGGACTTGTGCCTGGATGCGGCGGAGGTGATCGAAGCACAGAGCGGCCTCGCGACACCGATCGACCCGGTGGCATGACCCACGGTTGCCCGTGCCGGCGGCACGGGCGTTGAAGAACGGACATGGGGCGGCGGGCCAGTGGGCCTTGCAAGTTTCTTGGACGCAGGCCAAGCGCTCGTGGCGAGCGAAAACCGGCCCTTTGAAGGGCGACCCGGACATAAACGGCAACGCCCAGCCGATAAGCAACCCGCGTCCGTGATCTGACCTTCGCGACAAGCGGATTACGCTGACCGGTCGGATCACCCGCGCCCCACTAGCCGCTTCAGGCCCTGGATCTGCTGCGCCCAGAAGCCGGCACCGTAGTCACGGCCCTGCTCCACCTGGTCGCGCACGCCGGTGGCGTCGAATCGGCGCTCGAAGTTGGCGGTACCGAACAGAATGTCCCACCACGGCAGCAGCACCCCGAAGTTGTACCCCCCTAGCGTTCCTCTGCCAGCAGTCTCGTGTCCGATGCCCACGCCGTGGTGCAACCGGTGGAACCGCGGGCTCACCCACAGCCTTTCGCCGACGCGGCCGAACCAGATCTTCAGGTTGGCATGCTGGAAGCTTTCGCTGAGCTGGCTGATGGCCACCAGCGCCACGAACTGCCCGGGTGCGACGCCGATCAGGATGGCCAGCAGCACGAACAGCAGGTCGCGCAGCACGTCGTCAAGCAGGTGGTTGCGGTTGTCGGTCCACATCGTCATCTGACGCTGCGAGTGGTGCAACGAATGCAAGGCCCACCACCAGTTGAATTGGTGTTGGGCCCGGTGCAGCCAGTAATTGGCAAAGTCGAACACCACGAGGTAGATCAGAAAGCTGACCAGCGCGCCATCGGTCACGCCGGGCCAGAGCTGATCGAGGTGGAAGGTCGGCAGGCCGCGCGCGCGCAGCGCGCCGATGCCCTCCTCCAGCCAGTTCTCGAAGGTGAAGAACATCACCAGCTTGAACAGGCCCAGGCGGTGGATCAGCGTGTAGATCACGTCCACACGCACCGCAGGCCGGTCGGTCACGGGCTCCACCGGCCATTGGCGCTGCATCGGCCCGATCACCGCCACCATCACCGCGATCTGCAACAGGCCCACGACGAGCCAGCCGGTGCCGTCGTAGGCCTGCTCCAGCAGGTTGCCCGCACCCAGGGCAAAGGCGATCGGCTGCACCACCGCCTCGTACAGCCACTGCTGCACCACCGAGAAGCTGTCGGAAAACCACTCCATAGGCCCGCCCCTAGCCGCCGTGCGCCGTGATCCAGCGCTGGTAGTCCGGGTGCTCGCGCAGCGTCCGGAAACAGAACCCGCGCTCCTTCAACCCCACGATCAGCGGCTCCAGCACGGCGGGCGCCCAGGGATCCTTGCGCGACCAGATGCCCAGGTGGGCCAGCAGGATGTCGCCAGCCCGGATGTCGGCCAGCGCCCTCTTCAGCAGCGCGTCGTTGGGATGGCTCTCGCTGGGCAGCTCATCGCCCAGAAACCCGGCCGGCGACCAGCCCACGTGTTTGTACCCGCAGGCCTCGGCCGCTGCCAGCAGCCTGGCAGAGGTCTTGCCCCCTGGCGCGCGGAACACGGGCAGCGGCTTCTTGCCGGTGTGGTCCTGCAGGCGCTCGGCGGCATAGGCGATGTTGGCGCAGTATTTGGCCGCGTCCCAGGTGAATTCGCGCCCGGCGAGTGCACCGGCCGAGGGCCGAATGCGAAATGTCGGCGCCACGCCCTTGAGGTCGCCGCGCCAATAGGCGTGATCGTAGGTATGTGAGGCGAATTCGTGCCCCTCGGCCGCGCGCGCCTTCCACCAGGGTGCCCAGTGCTGGCCCAGGCTGCCATCACCCTCCTGCGTCTTCTCGTTGGCGGCGAAGAAGGTCACCCGCACCTGCTGCCGTTTCAGCACCTCGGCCACCAGCGGCGCGATGCCCATGTGCCCGGTGTCGAAGGTCAGGTAAACCGGCTTGGAGCAGGCATTCTTTGAATCATTCTGGGCCCATCCCAGCGTCGGATGGCCACAACACGCTATCAAAAACGAAGCAATCAGAACGCCGCGCAACGGCGCTCGCCGCTCGGTGGTGGCACCGTCACTGGCGCGACGCATGGTCCAGCGTCCAGACCCCGTGCGGGGATTTGCCCACGCTGATCTGGCGCACCACGGAGCGGGTGGCCATGTCGATCACGGTCAATTTCTTGGCCCAGCGCGAAGCCAGCAGGATGGTCTTGCCGTCGGCCGAGATGTCCATGTCGTCCGGACCCGACGGGCCGGGGAACTGGTCGACCACCTCCATCTTCTGATAGTCGATCTTGCTGATGGTGTTGGCCACGCGGTTGCTCACCAGCACGTGCCGGCCATCACCCAGCGCGCGGAAGGAATGCGCGCCCTTGCCGGTCTTGATGGTCTTGATGAGCCGCCCTTCCTTGCCGGTGACGTCGTACACCTCCACGCTGTCGCCGCCGGTCAGACCGACCAGCACGGTCTTGTCGTCAGGCGTGCCGAACACATCGGCCGGCATCGAGCCGGTCTTCACGCGCCATTTGAGCGTCTGGGTCGGCAGGTCGATGGCGACCAGTTCGTCGCTGTCCTGCATGGTGGACCACACGGTGCTGCTCTTCGTGTCGATCCACAGGTGACTGGGCGTCTTGCCCGTGGAAATGCGCTTGGCCAGCTGCATGTCCTTGCCGTCCCAGCGGTAGATGTCCACGTGGTTGAGCCGGTTGGCGGCAGTGACGAACCACTTCATGTCCGGCGAAAAACGAAGGTGGTAGGGGTCGATGATGTCGCGCACCGTGCGCTGCACCTCGGCGGTGCGCGGGTCGATGAAGGTCAGCGAATCGCTGAGCGCGTTGGCCACGATGACCGACTTCTCGTCCGGCGTCATGTACAAATGGTGCGGTTCCTTGCCGGTGGGAATGCGTTTGACCTCTTTCCACGTGGTGGGGTCGATCACGCTGACATTACCGTCCAGCGAATTCAGCACGAACACCGGCGCGGGCTGCGCCGCCGATACCGCCGCCGGAGCGGAAATCAGCGCCGCCACGAGGGAAAAAGACAGGAAAAACCGGAATAAAGACGTCACGGACCACCACTTTCTCAACAGGCGGCAAGTGTATCCCGGCCCCCGGCCCGGCACCGGGACGCCGGTCGGTTCCCTTACCATTGCCTGCCATGAACTTGATCGACATCAATGGTGTCAGCCTTGAAGTGCGCCGCATCGAGGCCGGCGACGGTCCGGGCGCCGGTGCGCCCCTGGTGTTCCTGCACGAGGGACTCGGATCGGTGGCCATGTGGCGCGACTGGCCGGACCGGCTGTGTGCCGCCACCGGGCGAGCGGGCGTCGTGTATTCGCGCCGGGGCTACGGCCGATCCGCGCCGGTGCCCGACGTTCGAGGCCGCGGCCGGCTGGCGCCCGACTACATGCACCGCGAGGCCTGGGACGTGCTGCCGATCCTGCTCGCCCAGCTGGGCATCGCGCGGCCGGTGCTGGTGGGCCACTCCGACGGCGGCACCATCGCCCTGCTGCATGCCAGCCGCAACCCGGTGAGCGCCTGCGTCGTGATGGCGCCGCACGTGATCGTCGAAGACGTGTCCGTCGCGTCCATCACCCAGGCGCGCGAGGCCTGGGCCAGCGGCCTGCGTGAACGCCTGGCGCGCTACCACGAAGACGTGGACGTCGCGTTCTGGCAATGGAACGATATCTGGCTCAGCGACGAATTCCGGCGCTTCGACATCCGCGCCGACTGCCGGCACATCACCGCGCCGTTGCTGGCCATCCAGGGCGAGGGCGACCCCTACGGCACGATGGCGCAGATCGACGAGATCGCGACCAGCGCGCCGCACACCCGCCTGCTCAAGCTGCCGGAATGCGGGCATTCGCCCCACAAGGACCAGCCCGAGGCGGTGATCGAGGCGATCCGGGCATTTCTGGCCGAGCCGAAGTCAATACTGAATTGATAGCACGTCATGGCCATCCGGCGCCGGGAAATGGCCATTCTGACCTGATTTTCAGCCCCACCCGGACAAAAAGCGCCTCACGGGCGGATCAAGGCCAGCTCCTCGGGCCCCAGCCAGCTCCACTGGCCTGGAGCCAGCGTGTCGGGCAGCTTCAACGCGCCGATCTGCGAGCGGTGCAGCGCCTCCACGCGGTTGCCCACGGCGGCCAGCATGCGTTTGACCTGGTGGTACTTGCCCTCGGTCAGCGTCAGGCGCAGGTGCTGCGGTGCCACCGCTTCGCATGCGGCAGCCTTGACCGGTCTGGGGTCGTCATCGAGCACCACGCCAGCAAGCAGCCGCGCGATCTGCCGGTCGTCCAGCGGGTGCTTGGTGTCCACCTCGTACACCTTGGGCACGTGGTGGCGCGGCGAGCTCATGCGGTGGATGAACTGGCCGTCATCGGTCAGCAGCAGCAGGCCGGTGGTGTCCTGGTCCAGCCGGCCCACGGCTTGCACGCCCTGCACCGGGCCTTTCTGGGGCCGCTGGCGCAACGGCGCGGGCAGCAGGGTGTAGATGCTGGGCCAGGTGGAGGGCTTCTGCGAACACTCGGTGCCGGCCGGCTTGTGCAGCAGGATGTAGGCCTTCTCGTGGTACGGCCACGGCTTGCCCTGCACCGTGAACCACAGGCCCGTGGGATCAAAATCGGCGGTCGAATCATCGCAGGGCTCGCCATTGACGGTGACCAGCCCCTGTTGCACCAGCCCGGCACAGATGCGCCGCGTGCCGAAGCCCTGGCTGTAAAGAATGTCCTGCAGCTGCACGGCGCCTCAGCAGAAGATCAGCGCGAGCCAGGCGGGGTCGTCCAGCACGTATTGCACGACGAAGCCGCCGAAGCGGTAGGTCTGGAACTCGAGGTTGGCAATCAGGTCGGGCCAGCGCATCGTGCGGATTATCCCTGCCCGTTCGCCCGCGTCGCTGGGCCCGCCGGCGGCTCAGGTGGCATAGTCGATCGGCAAGCTGTAGGTCGGATCGGCATGCCAGTCCCAATAGGTCTGAGCCAGACGCTTCGTGATCGGCCCAGGGCGGCCGTCGCCGATGGGGTGCTCATCCACCCGCGTGACCGGCAGCACCCCGCCGCCGGAGGTCGAGATGAAGACCTCCTGGGCACGCCGAAGTTCGTCCGCCGGCAGCGCCCGCATCTCGACCGGCAGACCGAGGCTGCGGGCCATTTCGATCACGGTGCGCCGCGTGATGCCCTCCAGCATGCCCTCGGCCGGGGTCACCAGCGTGCCATGAACGATGCAGAACACGTTGAAACCCGGCCCCTCGACCACGTTTGCAGCGGCGTCGACGAGCAGCACGCTGTCGGCGCCGGCATCGAGCGCGCCCAGCAGACCCATGGTGAGATCGTTCCAGTGGTAGTTCTTGGCCGTCGGGTCCACCGATGCGGCGGGAATGCGCTGCACGTCGCTGATGCGCAGGTGCAGGCCCATTTCGCGTTGCTCGGCATTGGCGATCCAGACATACGGGACCGCAAACGCGTAGAACTGGTTGACGGCCTGGCGCGGGTCGCGCGAGCCCCAGGGCGGCTGGCCGCGGGTGCAGATCATCTCGACGTAGGAAGCCCGCAGCCCGCTCAGGCGCACGCATTGCGTCAATACGGCGGCGATCTGGTCCGCATTGAGGCCCGGTTCCAGCCGCCAGCGCCGGCAACTGCGCAGGAACCGCTCCAGATGGGCATCGAGCCGGAAAAAGGCACCGTTCCAGACCGTGACCACGTCGTACGTGGCGTCGGAGCGCAGGAAGCCCCAGTCGGTGATCGGGATCGCGGCATCGGCAACCGGCACATACTGCCCGCGCACGAAGGCGACGCCCTGGGAGAAATCTGGTTCGGTCATCGCACGCGCCCTCCGGTGAACATGGCTCGCCGGATTATGGCGACAGACCGGGCACGGCAAGCGATCGCCCGACGTGAAAAAGCCGCCGATGGGGTGCAACGGCGGCCTTTTCGGGACATGTGGTGGAGCTGGGGGGATTTGAACCCCCGTCCGCAAACCTTCCTCGCGCAGATCTACATGTTTAGCGGTCTGATTTGAGTCTCGCCACCGGTGTCGCGCAGTCGCACGCTACACCGGCCGCCAGCATCCTTGGATCTCGCCCCGCGTCAAGATGCCCGACCCGGAACCAGCCGATGTGAATGCCCTCGCAGCCTGGACGGCTTGCGCCGCCCTTGCCCAGCCCATCGGCCTGCTGTTGCGAGGCTCACCGGTGTTTAAGCGGCGAGTGCGAAACGTTCGTCGTTTGCAGTTACTTTGTTTGAATCGGTTTAACGAGCACATTCAGCTCGACATGCACCGCTGCGATTCCAACCCACGTCGAAACCAATGCAGCCCCAAGCCCGGTATTTTAGGCGCTGTTCAGCAATTTCAAGAGCTGCAGCGGTGAATCGATGACCGCATGGGCGCGCCACTGGTCGACATCGGTCTTGTGGCCCAGGTAGCCGTAGGTCGCGACGACGGTGCCCATGCCCGCCGCCCGGCCCGCCACGATGTCGCGCTCATCGTCACCGACGTAGACGCAGCGCTCTGGCGCCAGGCCGAGGCGCCGGGCCGCTTCGAAGAGAGGTTCGGGATGGGGCTTGGCGTGGGGCGTGGTGTCGCCGCTGATGACGGCCGCAGCCGACGCAAACAAGGGCATGGCGCGGGTCAGGGGTACGGTGAAGCGGCTGGACTTGTTGGTCACGACGCCCCACGGAAGGCCGCTGCGGCGCAGCGCTTGCACCAATTCGGACACACCGTCGAAGGCACAGGTGCGCTCGGTCATGCAGTTCTCGTAGTTGACGAAGAACTCCTCGCGCAGAAGCTCGAAATCCGGATCGTCCGGCGTGATGCCGAATGCCACGCCCAGCATGCCACGGGCGCCTGCGCCGGCCATCGGGCGGTAGCGGGATGCGGGCAGGGACGGCAACCCGCGGTCGGTTCGCATCTTGTCGGCCGCGGCGCCCAAGTCCGGTGCACTGTCGATCAGCGTGCCGTCCAGGTCAAACAGAACGGCCTGAATGTCCCGAAACATGGGGTTCAAGCGGTGCTGGCCGCTTTGCGCGTGGCAAACAGGTAGTTGACGCTGGTGTCGTTGCTGAGCCAGTAGTGCCGCGTCAGCGGGTTGTACTGCATGCCGCGCGTGCCTTGCAGATCCAGGCCGGCCGCCCGGCAATGCGCGGCCAGTTCGCTCGGACGCAGCATCTTGGCGTATTCGTGCGTACCGCGCGGCAACAGATTGAGTACGTACTCGGCACCCACGATCGCGAACAGAAACGACTTCGGATTGCGGTTGAGCGTGGAGAAGAACACCCAGCCGCCGGGCTTGACCAGCGTGGAACAGGCCCGGACGATCGAAGCCGGGTCGGGCACGTGCTCGAGCATTTCCATGCAGGTCACCAGGTCGAACTGGCCCGGCTGCTCCGCCGCCAGGGTCTCGGCGCTGACTTCGCGGTAGCTCACACCCGTAGTCTGCGCTTCCAGCGCATGCAACTGCGCCACCTTGAGCGATTTGGACGACAGGTCGATGCCCAACACCTCGGCCCCTTTGCGGGCCATGGCGTCGGCGAGGATGCCGCCGCCACAGCCCACGTCGAGCACGCGCTTGCCGGTCAAGGGCGCCAGCCCGTTGATCCACTCCAGGCGCAGGGGGTTGATCTGGTGCAAGGGGCGGAATTCGCTCTCCGGGTCCCACCAGCGGTGGGCCAGATCGGAAAACTTGGCCAGTTCGGCGGGGTCGGCGTTCAGGGCTTGGGTCATGCGACGATTTTCCTCGAAACCATAAAAAAAGCCCCATTGCTGGGGCTTTTTGGAGGCATTCCGCAGATTACTTCTTGCCGCGGGTACCAACCACTTCGATTTCCACGCGACGGTTCTTCGCGCGGCCTTCGGCGGTCTTGTTGTCGGCGATCGGCTGCTTCTCGCCCTTGCCTTCGGTGTACACGCGGTTCGGCTCGATGCCCTTGGACACCAGATAGGCCTTCACGGCGGCGGCGCGACGCTCGGACAGCTTCTGGTTGTACTGCTCGGTACCGATCCAGTCGGTGTGGCCGACGGCAATGATGACTTCAAGGTTGATGCCCTTGATCTTGCCGGTCAGGTCATCGAGCTTGGCCTTGCCTTCGGGCTTCAGGACGGACTTGTCGAAGTCGAAGAAGGTATCGGCGGCGTAGGTTACCTTGGTGGCCGCAGGCTGGGGAGCGGGCTTGGCGGCCGGAGCGGGCTTGGCGGCCGGAGCGGGCTTGGCGGCCGGAGCCGGCGGCGGGGGCGGCAGCGCGGCGCCATCGCAACCCGGGTAGGCCGTGGCCGGCGTCCAGTTGGAATTGCGCCAGCACAGTTCGTTGGTGCCGTTCATCACGGGCATGCCATTGGACGAACGCCACTGGTTGGTGCCGTTGGCGGCCTTCAGCTGCTCGGCCGTCGGGTTGGCAACAGGTTTGGCCGGGAACGGCTGCACGGACTGAGCGCTTGCGGCCATGGGAAGGGCGATAGCTGCTGCTGCAAACAGCGCTGCCACGTGATTCAGATTCTTCATGGTTCTCCTCTTGGGGAAAAAGGGCGCAGCCACGCTGCGAATGTTGGACGCTTGAGGTGACCATCACCCCGAACGTTGGAATCATTGTGCCACAGCTCATTTGCCAAACCAGCCCCAAACGGGGCGCCCGAGCGCTTCGGGCCGCGCAAATATTGCGATATGTTGCTCAATTGCTACAACGATGACGCCCTAAAATCACGCCCTCACCCGCGCAACCCCATCCTCCATGACCTCCTTCGCCAAAGAAACCCTGCCCGTCAGTCTTGAAGAGGAGATGCGCCGGAGCTACCTCGACTACGCAATGAGCGTGATCGTCGGGCGCGCCCTGCCCGACGCGCGCGACGGCCTCAAGCCGGTGCACCGGCGCGTGCTGTTCGCAATGCACGAGCTGAACAACGACTGGAACCGGCCTTACAAGAAGTCGGCGCGCATCGTCGGTGACGTGATCGGTAAATACCATCCGCACGGCGACCAGTCGGTCTACGACACCATTGTTCGGATGGCGCAGGATTTCTCGATGCGCCACATGCTGGTGGACGGCCAGGGCAACTTCGGCTCGGTGGACGGCGACAACGCGGCGGCGATGCGGTACACCGAGATACGCTTGGCCAAGATCGCCCACGAGATGCTGGCCGACATCGACAAGGAAACGGTCGATTTCGGCCCCAACTACGACGGTTCCGAAAAGGAGCCGCTGGTGTTGCCCAGCAAACTGCCCAACCTGCTGGTCAACGGCTCCGGCGGCATCGCGGTGGGCATGGCCACCAACATTCCGCCGCACAACCTGAATGAAGTGGTGGATGCCTGCCTGCACCTGTTGCGCAAGCCCGAGGCGTCGATCGACGAGCTGATGGAGATCATCCCGGCGCCCGACTTCCCGACCGCCGGGATCATCTACGGCATCCAAGGCGTGAAGGACGGCTACCGCACCGGGCGCGGCCGCGTGGTCATGCGCGCCAGGTGCCACTTCGAAGACATCGACAAAGGCCAGCGCCAGGCCATCATCGTCGATGAGCTGCCTTACCAGGTCAACAAGAAGACGCTGCAGGAGCGCATGGCCGAACTGGTGCACGAGAAGAAGATCGAGGGCATCAGCCACATCCAGGACGAGTCGGACAAGTCGGGCATGCGCCTGGTGATCGAGCTCAAGCGCGGCGAAGTGCCGGAGGTGGTGCTCAACAACCTGTACAAGCAGACGCAGTTGCAGGACACCTTCGGCATCAACATGGTGGCACTGGTGGACGGGCAGCCGAAGCTGTGCAACCTGAAGGACCTGATCAGCGTCTTCCTGCAGCACCGCCGCGAGGTGGTGACGCGGCGCACGGTGTTCACGCTGCGCAAGGCCCGCGAGCGCGGCCACGTGCTCGAAGGCCTGGCCGTGGCGCTGGCCAACATCGACGACTTCATCGCCATCATCCGCAACGCACCGACACCCCCGGTGGCCAAGGCCGAACTGATGGCGCGCACCTGGGACAGCCAGCTGGTGCGCGAGATGCTCACACGCACCCGCGCCGACGGCGGCGTGGTCAATGCCGATGACTACCGCCCGGAAGGCCTGGAGCGCGCCTATGGAATGGGCAGCGACGGGCTGTACCGACTGAGCGACACCCAGGCGCAGGAAATCCTGCAGATGCGGCTGCAGCGCCTGACCGGCCTGGAGCAGGACAAGATCGTGGCCGAATACAAGGACGTGATGGCCGAGATCGAGGACCTGCTCGACATCCTGGCGCGCCCGGAGCGCGTGTCGGCGATCATTGGCGACGAGCTCACCGCGATCCGCCAGGAATTCGGCCAGAGCAAGATCGGCGTGCGACGCAGCCAGATCGAGCACAGCGCGTACGACCTCAGCACCGAAGACCTGATCACGCCCACCGACATGGTGGTCACGCTGAGCCACAGCGGCTACATCAAGAGCCAGCCACTCAGCGAATACCGCGCCCAGAAGCGCGGCGGGCGGGGCAAGCAGGCCACCGCCACCAAGGAAGACGACTGGATCGACCAGCTCTTCATCGCCAACACGCACGACTACATCCTGTGCTTCTCCAACCGCGGCCGCCTGTACTGGCTCAAGGTCTGGGAGGTGCCGCAGGGTTCGCGCGGCTCTCGCGGACGCCCGATCGTCAACATGTTCCCGCTGCAGGAAGGCGAAAAGATCAACGTCGTGCTGCCGCTGACCGGCGAAAAGCGCAGCTTCCCCGCCGACCAGTATGTGTTCATGGCCACCAGCATGGGCACGGTCAAGAAGACCGCGCTGGACGAATTCAGCAACCCGCGCAAGGCCGGCATCATCGCGGTGGATCTGGACGAGGGCGACTTCCTGATCGGCGCCGCGCTCACCGACGGCCAGCACGACGTGATGCTGTTCAGCGACGGCGGCAAGGCGGTGCGCTTCGACGAGAACGACGTGCGCCCGATGGGCCGCAACGCGCGCGGCGTGCGCGGCATGATGCTCGAAGACGGCCAGGGCGTCATCGCCATGCTGGTGGCCGAGGACGAGGCCCAGTCGGTGCTGACCGCGACCGAAAACGGCTACGGCAAGCGCACCCCGATCACCGAATACACGCGCCATGGCCGGGGCACCAAGGGCATGATCGCGATCCAGCAGAGCGAACGCAATGGCAAGGTGGTGGCCGCCACGCTGGTGCACGCCGATGACGAGATCATGCTGATCACCGACAAGGGCGTGCTGGTGCGCACCCGCGTCGCGGAGATCCGCGAGCTCGGTCGCGCCACCCAGGGTGTCACGCTGATCGGTCTTGACGAAGGCTCGCGCCTGAGCGGCTTGCAGCGCATCGTGGAAAACGACGCCAACGCGGCCGAGGCGGATGCGTCATCCGATCTGCCCGATGAAGCCGGCGCGGGGGGCGAGGCGACCGAGGGATGAGCTTCGTCGCGTCACGGTACGCTACTGTTTTGATAGCTGTCTGTGGCCTTTGGGTGCTGGGATCTGGCTGAATTGGCCTGAAAAACGGGCCGCCAACCCCGCCGACGATCCGGCGTGGCGCCCGGAATCCCCCGGCAACAAGCCTGAAAGCCTGGCCCAAGGCCCGCATGCGAGAATTTGAGACTGCCCGTCACCACAACCCGAGACACGCACCGAACCGCCATGGCCAAGACCTTATCCGAGCTGCGCATCCAGATCGATGCCGTGGACCGCGAACTGCTCGAATTGCTGAACCGGCGCGCCGCGCTCGCCAACGAGGTGGGCGAGATCAAGCGCGCCGAAGGGTCGCCGGTGTTCCGCCCCGAACGCGAAGCCCAGGTCATTCACGGCCTGCAGACGGCCAACGGCGGGCCGCTCAAGGGTGACAGCCTGGCCCACATCTGGCGCGAGATCATGTCGGCCTGCCGGGCATTGGAAGCGCCGCAGCGGGTGGCTTTCCTGGGGCCGGTGGGCACGTTCAGCGAGCAGGCCGCGCTGCAGTTTTTCGGCTCCAGCATCGAGCGCGTTCCCTGCGTCAGCATCGACGAGGTGTTTCGAGCCGCCGCGGCCGGCACCGCCGAATTCGGCGTGGTGCCGGTCGAGAACTCGACCGAGGGCGTCATTTCGCGTTCGCTCGATCTGTTCCTGCAGTCGCCGTTGCACGTGGTGGGCGAAACCAGCCTGCTCGTGCGCCACAACCTGCTGCGCACGACATCCTCGCTCGACGGCATCGAGGTGGTCTTGGCGCATCCGCAGGCGCTGGCGCAGTGCCAGGGCTGGCTCAACACGCACCTTCCCGATGTCGAGCGCCGCGCGGTCTCCAGCAACGCAGAGGGAGCGCGCCTGGCCGCGCAACACCCGAACTGGGCCGGCATCGCCAGTGAGCGCGCCGCCAGTGAATTCGGCCTGCACATCGCGGCCCACGCCATCCAGGACGACGCGTTTAACCGCACCCGCTTTGCGGTGATCTGCCTGCCGCAGACGCTGCCCGCGCCCCAGGCTTCGGGCCAGGATTGCGTCAGCCTGATCGTCTCGGTGCCCAACCGCCCGGGTGCGGTGCACGACCTGCTGGTGCCGCTGAAGGAGCACGGCGTCTCGATGACGCGGTTCGAATCGCGCCCGGCCCGATCCGGGCAATGGGAGTACTATTTTTATATCGACCTGCAAGGCCATCCGTCGCAGCCCAACGTGGCGGCGGCCTTGAGCGATCTGAAGCGCCTGTGCGCGTTCTACAAGGTGCTGGGAACCTACCCGGCGGGTGAATAACACGGCTCTGCCCGCCCTGCAGGCGGAAAGACTTGTCGGGGAGACTGGATGTTCGAGCAACTGGGTCTGATCGGATGCGGCCTGATGGGGGGCTCCTTCGCGCTGGCGCTGAAGCGTGCCGGACTGGTCAAACGCGTGGTCGGCTACAGCAAGTCGCCCTCCACCACCGATCGCGCGCGGCAGATGGGCGTGATCGACGTGGAGGCGCCATCGGCGCTGCTGGCGGTCTCGGGCGCCGACATCGTGCTGCTGGCCGTGCCGGTTGCTGCCACGGAAGCCACCTTCAAGGCGATCCGCCATCTGGTCACCCCGGACATGCTGATCATGGACGTCGGCTCCACCAAGCGCGACGTCGTCGATGCGGCACGACGCGTGCTGCGCGACCAGGTGGGTGGATTCGTGCCGGCGCACCCGGTGGCGGGACGCGAAGTGGCTGGCGTGGACAACGCCGACCCTGACCTCTATGCCGGCAAGCAGGTCATCCTGACGCCGATCGAGCGCACCCGGACCGTGCAACTGGAACAGGCCGCCGAAGTCTGGAAAGCGATCGGTTGCCACGTGACCAGCATGTCGCCTGAGGCGCACGACGCCGCCTTCGCCGCGGTCAGCCACGTGCCGCACCTGCTGGCGTTCGCCCTGATCAACGCCATCATCGGCCAGCCACAAGGCAAGGAATTTCTGTCCCTGGCCGGGCCGGGCTTCCGTGATTTCACCCGCATCGCCGCGAGTGAACCCGCCATCTGGCGCGACATCCTGCTGGCCAACCGGGAGGAGGTGCTGGCGCAGTCCAAGGTGTTCCAGCGTGCGCTGCAGGCATTCGAACACACGATTTCCAGCGGCAATGCCGAGGCGCTGGAAAAACTGATCGCCCAGGCCAGCAACACCCGGGCGCACTGGCGCATCAGCTCCGGAAAGCCGCACAAATGACCTCATGCTGACGGCGCCCGGGTCGGGTGCCGCCAATCCGCGCCCCGCTTCGCCTGCGCCTTCGGCACCGTCAGCCCCATACCGCATGTACACCACCGAATTCCTGGACATTCCACCATTGGCGACGGCCGGTGGCATCGTCACCCTGCCGGGCTCCAAAAGCATCTCCAACCGTGTGCTGCTGCTGTCCGCGCTGAGCCAGGGCCGCACCGTGATCCACGATCTGCTCGACTCCGACGACACGCGCGTGATGCTTGAAGCGCTCGGGCAGCTCGGTTGTGGGGTGACGGTCGCCGGCGGAACGGTGACGGTCGACGGACTGGGCGCGCGCGCGCCGAACTCGCCGGCCCGGCTGTTCATGGGCAACGCCGGAACCGCCATGCGCCCGCTGACCGCGGCCCTGGCCGTGCTGGGCGGTGACTTCGAGCTGTCGGGTGTGGCCCGCATGCACGAACGCCCGATCGGCGACCTTGTCGACGCGTTGCGCCAGTTGGGCTGCGACATCCGCTACACCGCAACCGAGGGCTTCCCCCCGCTTCGCATCGGCACGCCCGCGCTGCGGCTGGACGCGCCGATTCGCGTGCGCGGCGACGTGTCAAGCCAGTTCCTGACCGCGCTGCTGATGGCGCTGCCGCTGGTGGCGACGCGCGATGTCGTCATTGAAGTGGTGGGCGAACTGATTTCCAAACCCTACATCGAGATCACGCTGAACCTGCTGGCGCGCTTCGGCATCGCGATCCAACGCGAGGGCTGGCAACGCTTCATCATCCCCGCGGGCAGCCGCTACCGGTCGCCCGGCGAGATCCATGTCGAGGCCGATGCGTCGTCAGCGAGTTACTTCATCGCGCTGGGTGCCCTGGCAAGGCCGACGAATGCCGGCGCCGGGGTGCGCATCCAGGGCGTGGGTGCGGCGTCGATCCAGGGGGACATCCGCTTCATCGAGGCCGCGCAGGCCATGGGCGCACAGGTGTCCAGCGGCCCGAACTGGCTTGAGATCAGGCGCGGCAACTGGCCCCTGAAGGCGATCGACCTCGACTGCAACCACATCCCCGACGCTGCGATGACCCTGGGCGCGATGGCGCTGTACGCCGAAGGCCCCACCACGCTGCGCAACATCGCGAGCTGGCGGGTCAAGGAAACCGACCGCATCGCTGCGATGGCCACCGAACTGCGCAAGCTCGGCGCTACCGTGGACGAAGGCGCTGACTTCATTCGCATCACGCCGCCGGCCAGCGCCCGGCACTGGCGGGCCGCGTCGATCCACACCTACGACGACCACCGGGTGGCCATGTGTTTTTCGCTCGCCGCCTTGAACCCGGCGCGGTTGCCGGTTCGCATCGACGATCCGAAATGCGTGGCCAAGACCTTTCCGGACTATTTTGAGGCGCTGTTTTCGCTGGCCCGGGCCGAGCCGCGGGACATCCCCGTGCTGTGCATCGATGGCCCCACCGCGTCGGGCAAGGGGACGGTCGCGGCCGAGGTCGCGGCGCGCCTGGGCTATCACCTGCTCGACTCCGGCGCCCTGTATCGCATCACCGCGCTGGCGGCCACGCAGGCCGGTGTTGCCATCGAGCCGGCCAACGAGGCAGCCCTCGCGGACCTGGCGGCGTCTCTGCCGGTGCGTTTTTCCGCTGGCAAGGTGTGGCTGGCCGAGCAGGATGTGACCGACGCCATCCGGACCGAGGATGCGGGCATGAATGCATCACGGGTATCCGCACTGCCGGCGGTGCGCGCCGCGCTGGTGGCGCTGCAGCACCGGTTCCGGCAACTTCCGGGCCTGGTGGCGGACGGGCGCGACATGGGCACGGTGATTTTTCCCGAAGCGCCCTTGAAGGTGTTCCTCACCGCGAGCGCCGCACAGCGCGCGCAGCGGCGCCATAAGCAGTTGATTTCAAAAGGAATTTCAACTACACTTGACATTCTTCGCGCCGACTTGGAGGCGCGTGACGCGCGGGACCGCTCTCGCAGCGTTGCGCCTCTGGTGCCGGCCGACGACGCCCTGTCACTGGACAATTCGGCACTGACGATTGAAGAATCGGTCCAGACCGTGTTGCGATGGTGGCAAGGCAAGCAACCGTTCGGGTCGGCCTGAACGGCTGCAAACGAATGGCAGGGATCTTGCCGTCCCTGCGCAGGTCCACGCTGCCCCCGCCGCGCCTCACGCGCACCGGTTGCGTGGTTTGACAACCCAACCGCGGGTCCAACCCGTACCACACCGTCGCAGTCAGCCTCCACAAACGAAGGCAATTCCGCCGTCGTAAGACCTTTCTGCGCATCAGGAAAATCCATGTCTGAATCTTTTGCCGCCCTGTTTGAAGAATCCCTGCAACGCACCGAAATGCGTCCGGGCGAGGTCATCACCGCTGAAGTCGTCCGCATCGACCACAGCTTCGTGGTGGTCAACGCCGGCCTCAAGTCCGAGGCCTACGTCCCCCTGGAGGAGTTCAAGAACGACAAGGGCGAAATCGAAGTCCAGGTCGGCGACTTCGTCTCGGTGGCCATCGGCTCCATCGAGAACGGCTACGGCGACACCATCCTGTCGCGTGACACCGCCAAGCGCCTGGCTTCGTGGATGAGCCTCGAAAAAGCCCTGGAATCCGGCGAATTCGTCACCGGCACCACCAGCGGCAAGGTCAAGGGTGGTCTGACCGTGCTGGTCAACGGCATCCGCGCGTTCCTGCCCGGCTCGCTCGTCGACACCCGTCCCACCAAGGACCTGTCTCCGTACGAGAACAAGACGCTCGAATTCAAGGTCATCAAGCTCGACCGCAAGCGCAACAACGTGGTGCTGAGCCGCCGTGCCGTGGTGGAAGCCAGCATGGGCGAAGAGCGCGCCAAGCTGATGGAAACGCTGAAGGAAGGCTCCGTGGTCCGTGGCGTGGTCAAGAACATCACCGAATACGGCGCGTTCGTCGACCTCGGCGGCATTGACGGCCTGCTGCACATCACCGACATGGCCTGGCGCCGTGTCCGTCACCCGTCTGAAGTGGTAACCGCCGGCCAGGAAATCACCGCCAAGATCCTCAAGTTCGACACCGAGAAGAACCGCGTGTCGCTGGGTCTCAAGCAGATGGGCGACGATCCCTGGATGGGTGTGAGCCGCCGCTACCCGCAAGGCACCCGCATGTTCGGCAAGGTCACCAACATTGCCGACTACGGCGCGTTTGTCGAGCTCGAGCCCGGCATCGAAGGCCTGGTGCACGTGTCCGAAATGGACTGGACCAACAAGAACATCGCGCCGAGCAAGCTGGTGTCCCTGGGTGACGAGGTCGAAGTCATGGTGCTCGAGATCGACGAGGACAAGCGCCGCATCAGCCTGGGCATGAAGCAGTGCCGCGCCAACCCCTGGCAGGAATTCGCGCAGAACACCAAGCGCGGCGACCGCGTCAAAGGCCCAATCAAGTCGATCACCGATTTCGGCGTGTTCGTCGGCCTGGCCGCCGGCATCGATGGCCTGGTGCACCTGTCCGACCTGTCCTGGAACGAGCCCGGCGAAGCCGCCGTGCGCAATTACAAGAAGGGCCAGGAAGTCGAAGCCATCGTGCTGGCCGTCGACGTGGACCGCGAACGCATCTCCCTGGGTATCAAACAGTTGGATCAGGACCCGTTCACCACCTTCGTCACCGTCAACGACAAGGGCTCGGTGGTGACCGGCAAGGTCAAGACCGTTGACGCTCGTGGCGCAGAGATCGATCTCGGCGAGGACGTTGTCGGCTACCTGCGTGCCAGCGAAATCTCGCGCGATCGCGTGGAAGACGCGCGCAACGTGCTCAAGGAAGGCGACGAGGTCACCGCAGTGGTGGTGAACGTGGATCGCAAGACCCGCAACATCCAGCTGTCGATCAAGGCCAAGGACGCCGCCGACCAGCAGGAAGCCATGGCCAGCCTGAACCAGAACACGGGCAATGCCGGTACCACCAGCCTCGGCGCCCTGCTGCGCGCCAAGCTGGACAACAACGAGTCGAAGTAAGCAAGCGGACCGTTGAGCGTCGGGCGTCGGGCGTCGGGCGTGCAGACCTGCACGACCGGCTCTCACGCTGAACGCTCAACCCTGAACGTTCAACGCCCATGACCCGCTCCGACCTCGTCGAAGAACTGGCTGCCCGGTTCAGCCAGCTCACCCACCGCGACGCCGAGTTCGCCGTCAAGACCATTCTGGACGCGATGAGCGACGCGCTGGTGCGGGGGCATCGCATCGAGATTCGCGGCTTTGGCAGCTTTTCGATCAACCGCCGTCCGCCGCGCATTGGTCGCAATCCGCGCTCGGGCGAGAGCGTGGCCATTCCCGAAAAGCGGGTGCCGCACTTCAAGCCGGGCAAGGCCCTGCGCGAAGCGGTGGACCGCCGCACCGCGGAAATCAACGCCGCCAGCCAGGTGGACTGATGTCGCACGCGGCATCACGTTGACAGGCTGTTTCCCTGGGCCCGCCGGTAGAATCGGGCAGGTCACCGGGGGGACCCATGAAGAAACTCTTGTGGCTGCTTAAGTGGATGCTTAAGGCAGCCATTTTTTTTACCCTGTTCGCCTTCGCGCTGAACAACCAGCAAGACGCCACCGTGCACTTTTTCTTTGGCACGCAGTGGCGCGCGCCGTTGGTGCTGGTGGTGCTGACCGCGTTCACCGCCGGTGTCGCGATCGGGGTGCTGGGCATGGTTCCGCGCTGGTGGTCGCATCGCCGGGCAGCCCCCGCAACGCCCGCCATCGCGCCGGCACCGCCTTCCACGCCACCCCGGCCGGTCGACCATGGACTTTGATCTGGTCTGGATTCTGCTCGGGCTGCCCCTGGCTTTTCTGTTGGGGTGGCTGGCGTCGCGGTTCGACCTGCGCCAGCTTCGGCTTGAAAACCGCCGCGCGCCCAAGGCCTATTTCAAGGGCCTGAACTACCTGCTGAACGAACAGCAGGACCAGGCCATCGATGCCTTCATCGAAGCCGTTCAGAACGACCCCGACACCTCCGAGCTGCATTTCGCGCTCGGCAACCTGTTCCGCCGCCGTGGCGAGTACAACCGCGCGGTGCGGGTGCACGAGCACCTGCTGTCGCGTGGCGACCTGCCCCCGGCCGACCGCGTGCGCGCCCAGCACGCGCTGGCCCTCGACTTCCTGAAGGCCGGCTTGCTGGACCGGGCCGAAGACGCGCTCAAGAAACTGGACGGCACCCCGTTTGAAAACCAGGCGCGGCTGGCCCTGCTGGCCATCTACGAGCGCTCGCGGGAATGGCCCCAGGCCGCCGAGATCGCCACCAGACTCGAAGCCTCGGGCGAGGCCAGTTTCTCTGGCCGCCTGGCCCACTACCTCTGCGAGCAGGCCGGCGCACTGCAAACCAGCGGCGATCCGGCAAGCGCTACCGTCTTGCTGGAAAAGGCCATTCACGATGCCCCGGACGCAGCCCGCCCCCGCCTGCAGCTGGCAGCCTTGCAGCGCAGCCAAGGCAGGGACACCGACGCGCTGTCCACATTGAAAGCGCTGACCGAAAGCGCCCCCGAAGCCACGCCGCTGGCGGCGGCTGGGCTGGCCGATGTGGCGCTGGCCTGCGACCAGGTGCCTGCCGTGCTGGCCCTGCTGCGCGCGCGCTACGAACAGGATCCGGCGCTCGACACGATGGAAGCCATCGTCCGGCTCGAGGCCGAAACGGACGGGGACGGGCGCGACGGCTACATCCGTCACCTTCAGCATGAACCCTCACTGATCGCCGCGGCGCGCTGGATTGCCGGCGAAAAACTTGAACACGACCAGTTCCACCCACTGGTTCAGCGGGCGCTTGATCACGCGGTCAAACCGCTGAGCCGGTACCGCTGCGCCGCCTGCGGGTTCGAAGCCAAGGACCACTTCTGGCAGTGCCCCGGCTGTCAGGCCTGGGACAGCTACCCCCCCCGGCGCGTCGAAGAATTGTGATTGCCGCCCTGGCGCCGACGCGTCAACGCGTCAACACGTCAACGGCCCGCGACCACCACACGTTGTAGGCAAGCCCGACAGAGTCGCCGGGTTTAAATGACCAAGGAGTTCGCCCCATGTTGAAGAAGATTCTGGCCTTTGTGGCCATGTTGTACGCCGCAGCCAGTTTTGCCGCAGTCGATGTGAACAAGGCCACCGCCGCCGAACTCGATGGCATCAAGGGCATTGGTCCTGCCATATCCGGTAAGATCATCGATGAGCGCAAGAAGGGCAATTTCAAAGACTGGAACGACTTCATCACGCGCGTGCAGGGCGTGGGCGAAGGCAATGCCGCCAAGTTCTCGGCCGAAGGCCTGACCGTCAATGGCGCGGGCTTCAGTGGCGCTGCCGCTACCCCGGCCAAGAAGGACGACAAAGCAGCCACAGCGAAGGAAACCAAGCCCGCCGCCAAGGCAGAAGACAAGAAGGCCGAGTCCAAGGCAGCGGCGCCCGCTGCCGCCGCCTCTGCGACGCCGGCCAAAGACGTGAAGACCGACCCGAAGGCTGAAGCCAAGGCCAAGAAGGAAGCGGACAAGAAGGCCAAGGCCGAAGAAAAAGCCAAGAAGGACGAAGAGGCCAAAGCCAAATCCGACGCCGACAAGAAAGCCAAGGACGACGCCAAAACCAAGAAGGCCGGCGATGACAAGACCAAAAAGGACGACAAGCCTGCCGCCAAGGACGAGAAGAAAGACGCCAAGGCCGACACCACCAAACCGGCTGCCAGCGCCGCCAGCGCCCCCGCCAAGAAGTAAGGCGCCACGACCTGCCGCTGACCCTGCGCTCGCGCGGGGCCAGCCTGAAGACCCGCTTGGTGCGGGTTTTTTTTCTTGCGCTCGGACGAGAGGCCCGGCGTCAACCGGCCACGGATAGCTATCGAAAAAGTAGCGTCGAACGAGGACGCCCCCCGAATCAAACCAGCGCAATCAAATCCGTCACGCCCACATCCACGCCGGCCTGCGAAAGCAGGGTGGTGACCTGCCCGCGGTGGTGCGTCTGGTGATTGAACAGGTGCGTCAACGCCTGCCAGGCCGGGTGTTCCCGCGCCACGCCTTTGGTGTTGTGGTAGCGCATCCTTCGCTGCGCAAAGCCATCGGGCACGGAAGCCAGCCAGGCCTCGATGGCGGCATCGAGTTCGGCACGGTGGGCTCGCAGCACCGCCCAGTCGGCATGCAGTTCCGTTTCGTGTCGAGCACCCTCTGGCAGCGCCAGCAGGGCGGCGGGAAGCCCCGCGCCTTGCCCTTCGGGCTGGACTGCAAACCGGCCCAGCCACATCATGTCGCCCCACAGGATGTGGTTCAGCGTGCCATGGATCGAGCCGAAGAACGCCCCGCGTGGCGCCTTGCGCACGGCATCGTCCAGCCGCTCGCAGGCTTCAAACAGGCGGCCGTTGAACCAGGCGTTGTAGCGCGCGAGAAAGCGGTAGTTGTCCATCAGACCGTCCATCAGGAACTCCTGGATTGATAGCTGCCCGTGGCCGATCTGTAATGGCATGGGGTCGATTTGATCATCCTTCTTATTCGGAACGACCGAATCCGCCGCCACCAGGGGTGTGGATCTCGAACACGTCGCCCGGCGCCATCTCGGCGCTGCCGATGTGGGCCAGCGTCTCGACGCGGCCATCGGCCCGCACCACGCGGTTGACGCCCGGCGCCCCGCCCTGCCCGCCCGCCAGGCCAAAGGCCGGATGGACCCGCCCGTTGGACAGGATGCTGGCCGTCATCGGCTCCAGGAAGCGCACGCGCCGCACCCCGCCGTCGCCTCCGCGCCAGCGCCCGGCGCCGCCGGAGCCTTGGCGGATGGCGTAGCTTTCCAGCCGCACCGGGAAGCGGAACTCCAGCACCTCCGGGTCGGTCAGGCGCGAATTGGTCATGTGGGTCTGCACCACGCTGGTGCCGTCAAAACCGCCGGCAAGGCGGCCGTTGGCGTCGAACACGCCACCGGCGCCGCTGCCGCCGGAGATCGTTTCGTAATACTGGTGGCGCGCGTTGCCGAAGGTGAAGTTGTTCATCGTCGGCTGGCTGCCCGCCATCACGCCCAGGGCGCCGAACAGCGCGTTGGTGATGCAGGTCGAGGTCTCCACATTGCCCGCCACCACCGACGCCGGCGGGTTCGGGTTCAGCATGGAGCCGGACGGAATGATGACGTGCAACGGCTTCAGGCAGCCGGCATTGAGCGGAATGTCGTCGTCCACCAGCGTGCGGAACACATACAGCACCGCCGCCATACACACCGCCGTCGGTGCGTTGAAGTTGTTGCTCTGCTGGGGTGACGTGCCGGTGAAGTCGATGGTGGCGCTGCGGCCTTCGGCATCGACGCGGATGGCCACCCGAATCTGTGCGCCGTTGTCCAGCGGCAGCGTGAAGGCGCCGTCCTTCAGGCGCGTGATCACGCGGCGCACCGACTCTTCGGCGTTGTCCTGCACATGGCGCATGTAGGCCTGCACCACGTCCAGGCCGAACTGCTCGACCATCTTGCGCAGTTCCTGCACGCCCTTTTCATTGGCGGCGATCTGGGCTTTGAGGTCGGCCAGGTTCTGGGCCGGATTGCGACTGGGGAATTTGGCCCCCACGCTCGGCACTGGCGTGTCCTCGCTGCCCCCCGAGGGGGCGCTCGCTTGCTTGGGGCGGCCCGGCGCTGCGCTCGGTTCACCGCTGAGCAACGCGATCATTGCCGCCTCGCGCAGCACACCGCGATCGACCAGCTTGACGTTGTTGATCTGCACGCCCTCTTCCTCGATGCGCGTGGAAAACGGCGGCATGGAGCCCGGCGTGGTGCCGCCGATGTCGGCATGATGGCCCCGCGAGCCCACGTAGAACGTCGGTTGCGCCGCCTCACCCAGATACACCGGGGTGATGACCGTGATGTCCGGCAGGTGCGTGCCACCGTGGTAGGGGTCGTTGAGCACAAACACATCGCCCGGCTGCATGGTGTATGCGTTCTCACGGATCACGGTCTTGATGCTCTCGCCCATGCTGCCCAGGTGCACCGGCATGTGTGGCGCGTTGGCGATCAGGTGGCCCTCGGCGTCGAAAAGCGCGCAGCTGAAGTCCAGCCGCTCCTTGATGTTGACCGAGTACGCAGTATTCTGCAGCTGCAGGCCCATCTGCTCGGCGATGTTCATGAACAGGTTGTTGAAAACCTCCAGCAGCACCGGGTCTGCGGTGGTGCCGGCCGCGTAGCGGGCGGAGCGCGCCTGCCGGCGCTCCAGCACCAGATGGTCGCGCACTGTCAGCGTGGCTTCCCAGCCGGGTTCGACCACGGTGGTGGCGTTCTTCTCGGCAATGATGGCCGGGCCGGGGACCACATCACCGGGGCGCAGGTCTTCGCGCACCACCAGTGCGGCCGACAGCCACTGGCCGTCGGAAAACATCGGCACGCCGCCTTGCACTTCCGGGCGGCACGGCACCTCGCGCGGCGGGTGCAACGCATGAAGCGGCTCGGCGGGTGCGTCACCGGCCACCACGGCCTCGACCGACACCGCCTCGACCACCAGCGCCTTGCCGGTCATCAAAAAGGCGAAACGCTGCCGGTAGGCGGCTTCGAAGCCGGCGGTGATGGCGGCCACCAACGCTTCCGGCACGGTGTCCTCCGCACCCGGTGGCCAGCCCACCACCAGGGCCGAATCGGTGCCCTCGTAGCGCACATGCACCCGCCGGTGTGTCGTCACCGCGCCGGTGTGGGCCTGTTGCCGGGCCAGTTCGCCTGCCGCCGCATCCGCCAGCGCGTCGAGCCGGGCGGCGATGTCGGGCAGCGCCTCGGGCGCCAGCTTGCGCTCCACCGCCTGCTCGCGGATCACATTCTGGTCTGCCAGGCCCATGCCGTAGGCACTCAGCACCCCGGCCAGCGGGTGCACCAGCACACGCGTCATGCCCAGCGCATCGGCGACCAGGCAGGCATGCTGTCCCCCGGCGCCGCCGAAGCACTGCAGGGTGTAGCGTGTCACGTCGTAGCCGCGCGCGACCGAAATCTTCTTGATGGCATTGGCCATCTGCTGCACCGCGATGCGGATGAAGCCCTCGGCCACGTCCTCCGGCGTGTGGCCGGTCTGTGCGGCCAGCGCGGCGAATTTTTCGCGCACCACCCCCGCATCGAGCGCCTCGTTGGCGCCATGCCCGAACACCTTGGGAAACCACGCGGGCTGGATCTTGCCCAGCATCACGTTGGCATCGGTTACCGCCAGCGGGCCGCCGCGTCGGTAGCTGGCCGGGCCGGGGTTGGCGCCGGCGCTCTGCGGGCCGACGCGAAAGCGCGCGCCGTCAAATTGCAGGATCGAGCCGCCACCGGCGGCCACGGTGTGGATGCTCATCATCGGTGCGCGCATGCGCACGCCGGCCACCTGGGTTTCGAACTCGCGCTCGAACTCGCCGGCGTAGTGGCTCACGTCGGTGGAGGTGCCGCCCATGTCGAAGCCGATGACCTTGCCCATGCCCGCCAGCTCGGCGGTCCGGGCCATGCCGACGATGCCACCGGCCGGTCCGGACAGGATCGCATCCTTGCCCTGGAAGGCATGCGCGTCGGTCAGCCCACCGGAGGACTGCATGAAGAACAGTTGTACGCCCGGCATCTCACCGGCCACCTGCTCCACATAACGCCGCAGGATGGGCGAGAGGTAGGCATCGACCACCGTGGTGTCGCCGCGGCTGACGAATTTCATCATCGGGCTGGTCTGGTGGCTGGTGCTGACCTGGGTGAAGCCGACCTCGCGGGCGATGCGCGCCGCCGCCTGCTCGTGCGCGGTGAAGCGGTAGCCGTGCAGGAACACGATGGCCACGCTGCGCAGTCCGGCGTCAAACGCCGCCCACAGGCGCTCGCGCAGGTGGGCCTCGTCCAGCGGCTCGACCACGTCGCCATGGGCACCCACCCGCTCCAGTGCCTCGACCACGCGCTCGTACAGCAGCTCCGGCAGCACGATGCGCCGGTCGAACAGGCGCGGACGGTTCTGGTAGGCGATGCGCAGCGCGTCGCGAAAGCCGCGTGTGGTGACCAGCAGCGTGGGCTCGCCTTTGCGCTCCAGCAGCGCGTTGGTGGCCACGGTGGTGCCCATCTTCACGCATTCGACCTGCGCGGGCGTCACCGGCTCGCCCGCTTGCAGGCCCAGCAGATGGCGGATGCCGGCCACAGCCGCGTCACGGTACTGCTCGGGGTTGTCGCTGAGCAGTTTGTGTGTGACCAGCGTGAAGCTGCCGTCCGGGTTCGGGCGCTTGCCGACGATGTCGGTGAAGGTGCCGCCACGGTCGATCCAGAACTGCCAGCTGGCGGCGGTGACGACGGGGGATTCGGAAAAAGTCATGTCAGTCCTAAATCAGTAGCATGCAATGGCCAACGCACGCCGGGATGTTGCCGTTTCGATTGAATCTGGATCAATCAATGTTCACAACGACGCCGCTGCACGCGCCGCCTGGTCGTACACGCCCGAGAGCACACGCAGCAACCGCCCGAGCTCGCCGATGTCACGGTTCAAGCCCTCGTCGGCCTTGAGCGCATCGACCAGGCAGGCCTCGCGGATTTCGCGGTAGCGCTGCACATGGCCACGCCCGAGTTCCGTGGAAGCGTAGGTCACTTCCTTGCCGTTCTTGCTGCCGGCCACCACACCCAGCGCCTGCAGCTTCTTGAGCGAATAGTTGATCAGGTGCGTGTCTTCGACGTTCATGATGAAGCAGATGTCGGCCAGGCGTTTGTCGCGTGCACGATGGGTCACGTGGTGCAGCACCAGCACATCGAGGGGCGTGAGGTCCTTCAGGCCGGCCGCGCTCATGCAGTGCACGATCCAGCGGTGGAAGGCGTTGCCCGCCACGATCAGCCCGAACTCGAACTCGCTGAGTTCCGCGCTCTGCGGCGAGACCAGGTGCGCGGACGACACGATGGGCGATGATGATGCTGAACGTGGAGCCGGCGCCACGGCGACTGGAACGGTCTTTTTCGGCATGAACGCACTCCTGTTTGACGCAGCATCCGGATCCCGGCAAACCTGTCCGGCGAACCCGCGAAACCGCCAGACGCTGTGATTTGGCACCGATATTGCAAGCCGCGAATTGTAGGTAGATCAAAAACAATTTATCAACAATTTGTTGACATCAAGGGAAAACACCGATCATCATTCACCCTTGCCACACTACAGTCTTTCCTTCGTCCATCCGCCTGAATCTGGAGCCCCTCTCATGAAACGACGCCTGTTCACCTCCACCGCCCTCGTCCTGGCTTTCAGCGCCACCGGCAGCTTTGCCCAGACCAAGTGGGATCTGCCCACGGCCTACCCGGCCACCAACTTCCACACCGAAAACATCGCCCAGTTCGCCAAGGATGTCGACACCGCGTCGGGCGGCAAACTCAAAATCACGGTGCACCCGAACGCCTCGCTGTTCAAGGCACCCGAGATCAAGCGCGCCGTGCAAGGCGGACAGGCCCAGCTCGGGGAAATCCTGCTGGTCAACTTCGAAAACGAAAACCCGATCTACGGTGCTGATGGCATCCCCTTTCTCGCCACCAGCTTCGCCGACAGCAAGAAACTGTACGAAGCCCAACGGCCCCTGCTCGACAAGCTCCTGGCCGCCCAGGGCATGAAACTGCTCTACGCCGTGCCGTGGCCACCCCAGGGCCTGTACGTCAAGAAGGAGATCGGCTCGGTGGCCGACATGCGCGGCGTGAAGTGGCGCGCCTACAGCCCGGCCACCGCCAAGATGGCCGAACTGATCGGCGCCCAGCCGGTCACCATCCAGGCGGCCGAAGTGAGCCAGGCCTTTGCCACCGGCGTCGTGGAAAGCATGATGAGTTCCGGCTCCACCGGCTACGACAGCAAGATCTACGAGTCGGTCAAGTACTGGTACGACACCCAGGCCTGGCTGCCGAAGAACGCGGTCATCGTCAACCTCAAGGCGTTCAACGCGCTGGACCCGGCCACGCAAGCCGCCGTCACCAAGGCCGCCGCAGACGCGGAAGCCCGCGGCTGGAAGCTGAGCATGGAAAAGAATGACTGGTACAAGGCCGAACTGGCGAAAAAGGGCATGAAGATCCTGCCGCCCTCGCCCAAGCTGTCGTCCGACCTGAAACAGGTGGGCGCCATCATGCTCGCCGATTGGGAAAAGAAGGCGGGCCCCGACGGACAGGCCCTGGTCGGCACCTACCGAAAGAAATAAGCAAGGGCTTGCATGCGCGCTTGGCTGGACAAGCTATACGACGCGGCGGCCTGGCTGGCCGCGCTGATGATGGTGGGCACGCTGGTGATGGTGGTCCTGGGCATGGTGGACCGCTACGTGCCCATCAACTTCCGGGGCACCGACATGTACGCCGGCTATTTCATGGCCGGTTCCGGCTTTCTGGCGCTGGCTCACACGCTCAAGAAGAACGAGCACATCCGCGTCACCTTGCTGCTCAACGCGGTGCCGCCCGGCACCAAACGTGCGCTGGAGATCTGGAGCCTGTGCGCGGCGGTGCTGCTGTCGGGGTTGTTCGCCTTCTACAGCGCCCGCCTGGCCTGGCAGTCGTGGGACTTCCACGACATCTCCACTGGCAACGACGCCACGCCCCTGTGGATTCCACAGATCGGCATGGCGCTGGGCACCCTGGTACTGCTGATCGCTTTTGTCGACGAACTCGTGATGGAACTGCGCGGCCAGCGCGTGGCCGTCGCCAGTGACGAAGCCCTGCACAACGAATGAACGACAGGTAGCCCGATGAGTGACGTTGGCATCACCGCCTTGCTGGTTCTGTCGCTGTTCCTGATCCTGGGCAGCGGCGTGTGGATCGGCCTGACCCTGGCCGGCGTGGCCTGGATCGGCATGCAGCTTTTCTCCAGCCGACCGGCGGGCGACGCGATGGCGGTGACCATCTGGGGATCGTCGTCGAGCTGGACGCTCACCGCGTTGCCGCTTTTCATCTGGATGGGGGAGATTCTGTTCCGAACCAAGCTCTCGGAAAGCATGTTCAAGGGGCTGGCGCCCTGGGTGAACTGGCTGCCGGGGCGCCTGTTGCACACCAACGTGATCGGCTGCACCATCTTCGCCGCGGTGTCAGGCTCCAGCGCCGCCACCTGCGCCACCATTGGCAAGATGACGCTGCCCGAGCTGACCGAGCGCGGCTACCCGCAGGACCAGATCATCGGTTCGCTGGCGGGCGCCGGCACGCTGGGGCTGCTGATTCCGCCCAGCATCATCATGATCGTGTACGGCGTGACCGCCGAAGTCTCGATCTCGCAGCTGTTCGTGGCCGGCGTGATTCCGGGCCTGCTGCTGGCCTCGCTGTTCAGTGGCTACCTGATCGTGTGGTCGCTGATGCATCCCGGCAAGATCCCGCCGACGCGCGAACGGTACAGCCTGGCCCAGAAACTGTACGAATCGCGCCACCTGATCCCGGTGGTGGGTCTCATCGGCGCGGTGCTGGGCAGTATTTACGCCGGCATTGCCACCGCCACCGAAGCGGCGGCGGTGGGCGTGATCGGGTCGTTCATCCTGTCGGCCGCCCAGCGGTCGCTGAGCTGGCAGACCTTCAAGGATTCACTGATGGGCGCCACCCGCCTGTACTGCATGATCGCGCTGATCCTGGCCGGCGCCTCGTTTCTCACCTTGAGCATGGGTTACATCGGCCTGCCGCGCCACTTGGCCGAGTACGTCAGCTCACTGGGACTGAGTCCCTTCATGCTGATCGTGGTGCTGTCGGCGTTCTACATCGTGTTGGGCTGCTTTCTGGACGGCATCTCGATGGTGGTGCTGACGATGGGTGTGATTCTCCCGACCGTGCAAGCCGCCGGCATCGATCTGCTGTGGTTCGGCATCTTCATCGTGATCGTGGTCGAGGCGGCGCAGATCACACCGCCCGTGGGCTTCAACCTGTTCGTGCTGCAGGGCATGACCAAGAAGGAAATCACCTACATCGCCCGGGTCACCCTGCCCTTCTTCTTCCTGATGGTGGTGATGATCCTGCTGCTGTGGTTTGCGCCGCAGCTCGTCACCTGGTTGCCGCAACAGATGGCGCGTTAAGTGGAACCGTGCCCCGCCGATTGGAATGGCTTGAACAGCCGCTGATCATCGAGCAGGCACCAGGCTTTCAACCCCGTCGCTTCTTCCACCGCCTGCCGGTACGGCGGCATGTTGGTGCATTCGAGCACCACGTCGGTCAATTCAGGTTCGCGTGCCTTCAGCGCCACCGCGGCGGCCACCACGTCGGCATGCGCCAGGGACAGATCCAGCTCGCTCTGGTTGCCCAGGATGCGGGTGGCGAATTCGCCTTTCGGGTCCACGCCCTGCACGATCACATCGCCCAGGCGCTTGCGGGGCACGCCAGCGGCGCGCAGGTGTTCCTTGCCGAGTTTGCCGGCGCTGATGGTCAGCACGCCCACGCGCGTCTGGGCAGCGAGCAGCTTCGGCAGCAGCATCAGGCTGGAGGTGATGACCGGCACTTTCACGGCGGCCTGCAACTCCTTCTGCAGCAGCACCAGAAAGCCGCAGGTGGTGGTGACGGCCACCGCGCCTTCGCGTACCAGCGCCCGCACCACCGCCACGAACGCGGGTCCCACGCGCCCGGCATGCAGCCCGGCTGCCGACTGCACCACCTTGTCGGGCCAGATGCCGCGCACCACCCGGATGTTCACCGGCACCGGCCAGGTGGCCAGGTTGCCAAGATCACCCACGGGTCGCGGAAAGCGGGTGTCGAGCATCACCACGCCGAGAAACGGCGCCTGCCCCGGCGTCAGCAGCCGCTGGCTGATCTCCGACGGGCTTTGCATCACGGGTACAGTCATGGCTTCGCATTGTCCCGCCATTTCCGCCCAGGCCCATGTTGCAAGTGATCGCCATCTGTGTCGGCGCCAGCTTCGGTGCCTTGGTCCGCTGGGGTCTGGGGCTGTGGCTCAACACCTCGGCCGCATCGATGCCCTGGGGCACATTGGCGGCCAACCTGATCGGCGGCTATCTGGTGGGCGTCTGCGTGGCCGCATTCAACAACCTGCCCGAGCTCGACCCGGTCTGGCGGCTGGCGCTGGTCACCGGTTTCCTGGGTGCCTTGACGACGTTTTCGAGCTTCAGCGCCGAGGTGGTTGGCATGCTCCAGCTCCAACGCTATGCGCTGGCAGCGGGCACGGCCGCGCTGCACCTGTTCGGGTCGCTGATCCTGACCATTCTGGGGCTCAAGACCGCTATGTTTTTCATAGCTCGCTGAGGCCGTTGGACGCTGGGAATCGGCCAATTTCATTCCATATTTGGCGCCAAACCCGCCTCGCGGGCCGTTTGTGGCCCCGGTTGGCTCCTCCGATCCACTAAGATGCGCGCCCCACCCGGCGCTGTCGCCTGACGGCGCCCGTCCCGAATCTCCAACCCGCAGGAATCCCTTGTTCAAAAACCTCACCCTCTACCGCATCGGCGCCGACTGGTCGGCCACGGTTGATCACATGGAAGCGGCACTGCAGCCCGCGCGCTTTATCGAATGCGGCGCCACCCAGGAAAAGTCGGTCGGCTGGATCGAGCCGCGCGGCGAAAAGCACGGCGCCCTGGTCGAATCGGTCGGCGGCCAGCGCATCCTGAAGCTGCAGATCGAGACCAAGGCGGTTCCGGCGGCGGTGGTCAAACGCAAGGCCCAGGAACAGATCGACCACATCGAAGCGACGACCGGACGTAAACCCGGCAAGCGTGAAATCAAGGACCTTCGCGACGACGCCCGGCTGGCCCTGCTGCCGATGGCCTTTACCAAACAGTCGTCGGTCTGGGTCTGGATCGACCCCGCATCGCGCCTGCTGATGACAGACGCAGGCAGCCAGGCCAAAACCGACGAAGTGATCACCGCGCTGGTGAGTGCGCTGCCGGGCCTGCCGCTCACGCTGCTGCAGACCACGGTGTCGCCACAGACCGCCATGACGCAATGGCTGGTGGCAGAGTCGCCCCAGGACTGGCCGCCGCGCCTGAGCGTGGAGCGCGAATGCGAGCTGAAGTCGAACGACGAGGAGAAATCGGTGGTGAAGTTCACGCGCCACAACCTGCTCAACGACGAGATCCGCCATCACGTGACGCAAGGCAAGCTGCCGGTGAAACTGGCGCTGAGCTGGGACGGTCGCGTGGCTTTCGTGCTCACCGAGGCATTGCAGCTCAAGAAGATCGGCTTCCTCGAGGGCGTCTTCGAGGGTTCAGGCGCCGACCACGAAGACGGTTTCGACGCCGATGTGGCCATCGTCACCGGCGAGCTCGGCAGGCTGATTCCCGACCTGATTGAAGCGCTGGGCGGCGAACTGCCGGCTTCCGCGCCCGCCGTCACTGTCGGCTGAATCACCCCGCCTGTCGCTCAGCAGGTGCCGTTGGCCATGCAGGCTTCGACCCGCTGCAGGTTGTCTTCGAGGCGTTCGACGAAGCCGTTGAGCATCTCCTGGAGGTCGCTCAGAGAGACCGGCACCACGCTGAGCGGCGCGCAGCTGCCCGGCGCGCTGGCCACGACCGACATCGTCGCAAAGCCGCTGACGGTATCCGGCATGGCGGAGAAACGGATCAGATCGCCGGTGTTGAGAAAACATTCGCCGCCACCGGCCAGGTCGGTCACGACCAGCGGCTGCGCGGTCTGGAACAGATAAGCCCAGGCGTCGGGCGCGGCCAGCACATGGCCCAGGGTCAGCGGACTGCCGGTGTTGAGCAGCGCCACCGTGGCGCGAACCTGCTCGCGCACGCGCAGCCGAATGTCCTCGGCAATCGCGACCGGCGCCGGCTGGATGGGAACTTGCCGATAGCCAGTGGCGTCCCATGCACCCGCCTGCTGCTGGGCCTGGGCCACTGCGTCGCGCACCGCCACGGCCTGCTGCGAACCGTACAGCGAGGTGCCGGACCAGGCCGACGCATAGGCAACGCCCTGCTCGAAGCCTGACCAGATCTGCATGTCGCCCATCAGCACGACGGGGTCCTGGTAGACCCTGGGGGTGGATGCAAAGATCACCCACTCGTCGACCGGGCCGAAGGCCATCACCGGCAGCGGCGTCACAAAGGGCGCGACATAGATGCCGTAGTACCGGGGTGCCAGGCGGGCGGGACGGTAGTAGGCCACCGGCGCACCGTAAAAAACCCCGGCGTCGTAATAGCGCACCAGCGGTCTGGGTTCAAACACCGGGCGTCCCCGCCACCACCGCACGTAACGGGTGCGCTCGATCTGGTGGCGCGGCTCGCCAGCGACGTCCCGGGCGCCGATGTGGCGGTCACGGAAAATGGGACGGCCGTCGGGCAGCGTGGCCTCACGGCGACCGTCGTGCCGCGTCACGAAGTCAACCCCGTTGCCTACCGAGCGTCGCTCGAAGTCCGGCCCCCAGACCACCCGGCGTCCGTCGCCGTAGATCCGCGTCGTCGTCCCGGTGCGGCCATCCTCGATCTGACGATAGCCGATGACACGTCGACTCCCATCGGGACGAACGGACTGCGTGATCACGGTGCGCGCGCCGTCGACCGGCACCCGCGCCGGCTCGGCGCCGCGCGGGTCACCGCGTGGACTGGGTTGCGTCGGTGGCGGCGGCTTGACGACGGGCGACGCAGCGGGTGCCGTGGCGAGTCCCGCAGCCGGGCCCGCCGGGGGCCGAACCGACAGGCCGGTCGGCGGCGGTGCCAGACCCGGTGCGGGCGCCGGGAACACCGGTGCGGGACCGGTTCTTGCGGTAGGCGCCGGATGTTGGGGTCCGATAGGCGCGGCAGCCTGACCGCCCGGAAACGCAGGTGGCACGCCGGTCGCCAGTTGTCCGCCGCTGGGCGCAGCGCCCGGGACGGACGGCGCCGGAAAAGCCCCGCCCGACCGGTTCGGTTCAGCGCCCGGAGGTCGCGCGGGCGGCATCCCACCCGGATAACCTGGCGTCAAGGCACGTGCGCGCTCCAGTTCGGCTTGCTCTCGCTGAGCCCGCAACCGGTCCTGCTGTTCCCGTTGCAGACGTTGTTGCTCCCACCAGTCCCGCTGTTGCTGGCCCTGGCGCTCCGGGGTCTTGTCGCGCGGCGACGCCTGATCGGGCACCGAACGCTCGGCTGGCCCCCGGGGCCTCGGGCGCTCATCGCCGGCCACCGTGGGCGACGGAATGACCCCCGGGCTGGAACGTCCGTGCTCCTGCTGGGGTGCAAGGTATCGTTTGCCGGTTGGGCTTGGCTCCACGATGGTTCGGGCCCGCTGCGGGTCTTGCTCGGCCGCAACCGATCGGGAGCGACCCGGCTCGCCACCATCGGCCCGAGCCCGGGAATCGGCAGGCGGGCCCTTGGGTGCGGGGTTGGGATGTTCGGCCGGCGCCTCCCGCGCAGTGCCATCAACCGGTGGCGACTTGCGCGTGGCGGGCGGCGCATGAACGGGGCGGGGTCCGTGGCTCTGGCAAGCTGCCGGCGAACCGCCCTCTGCACAGGCACCCGATGCCGGGCCGCTGCCCTGGGCAGCTGCCACCAAGGGCAGCGCCGCCATGACGCCGGCGAAGGCCCGAAAGGCCGATGTATTGAACCGTGACAGATGGGTCATGGCGAATGAATCGTTGAATGGGCGGATGTCGGCACCGAACGGTCCTGGTCAAAGCAGATGAGGCACCGGGTTGCTGCCCATCTCTGCCCATAACGCGCGCCAGCGGGCCGTCGCCGACCGGGTTGCACATTCGGTCACACCCGTCACGTTGCGGTCGGATCCGACTTTCGGCGGCATCGCGACACCTTCGCGTTCAACCCCCGCCGCGTTGCATGTACAAATCGAACCGCTTCATGAACGCGTGCCGCTGAGCCGCGTCGAGCCCGGTGAAGCGGAAACCAACCCGCATCCGCGGCATTCGCGCCAGGCCGATCACCCGGGGCTCGCCAACGGACCAACTCAGCGCCAGCGCGCCATCGGCGATGCGCACATCCGCAGCGTCGCCGCCCATCGTCCAAACGTGTGCGCCAATAGCTTGCGGCAACCAGCGAAGCCATTCGGCTTCGGTGCAAGTCATTTCTCGGTCGAATTGTTCCGGATACGAAGACTGCATGGAAGCACTCTATCGCGGGATGTCACGACCTGCTGACGAACCCAGAAAAAGCCTGCAAGGAGCAGACATGCGGACGCGGAGCCGATACACTGTGATGACTCCTGCGGCGCGGCTTTTCCCCCGCCGGGCAAAGCAAAATCGGGGCGCCGCGAGCACGATCCAACCGCATCCGCACCGGATGCCAGAAAGAGGTGTACCGCCATGAAATTCGTGATCATCGGCGCCGGCCCGGCCGGCGTGCGCGCTGCCGAGACCCTGCGCGAAAACGACGCCGACGCCGACATCACGCTACTGGGCGGCGAACCCGGCGAGCCCTATGCGCGCATGGCGATTCCGTACATCCTGACCGGCGCCATCGACGACGCGGGCGCGCGCCAGCGCCGGTCGCTTCATCACCTGCAGGCGCTTGGCATCCGTTACCTCCATGGCAGGGCCCGTGCCGTGCAGGCCGGCCCCACTGGTGGAAGCGTCGAGCTTGACGATGGAACGCGGCTCCCGTACGACCGCTTGCTCGTGGCCACCGGCTCGTCGCCGTCGCTGCCCCCCATCCCGGGCACCGACCTGCCCGACGTGCTGACCTGCTGGACGCTGGACGATGCCCACCAGATTGCAGGCAAGCTAAAACCCGGTGCGCGCGTCGTCATGCTGGGTGCGGGGTTCGTGGCAGGCGTGTGCATGAAGTCGCTGGTCACCAGTGGTGCCCACCTCTCGGTGGTGGCCGGGCGCTCGGGACAGATTCTGCGGTCGATGATGACCCCTGTCGGCAGCGGCTTGTTGCAGCGCTGGCTGCAAGGGCGCGGGGTGGAGGTCATCGGCACCGGTCGGGTGCTGGGCATCGAGCCTGGCCCGCGCCTGGTGATGGACACCCGCAGCATCGACGCCGACCTGATCATCCTGGCCACCGGCGTGCACCCGAATGTGTCGTTCCTTGAGAACACCGGCGCCGAAATCCGCAGCGGCATCGTGATCGACACCCACATGCGCACCACGGTACCCAACGTGTACGCCGCCGGCGACGTGGCCCAGGGCCGCGATTTTTCCACCGGCGAATGGGTCGTGCACGCCTTGCAGCCGACGGCCACCGAGCACGGCCACGTCGCGGCGCTGAACATGCTCGGCAAGGATGTTCCCTACCGCGGCAGCCTGAGCATGAACGTGCTCGACACGGTGGGTCTGGTCTCACACACCTTCGGGCTGTGGAACGGCGTGCCAGGTGGCGACGTGGCCGAGGTGGTGGACGAAGCCAACTTCATCTACACCCGCCTGTGCTTCGACGCCGACCGGCTCATCGGTGCCATCACCATCGGCCATCCGCACCATGTTGGCGCCATCCGTGGCCTGATCCAGTCCCACCGACACCTCGGCGCCTGGAAAAGCGAGCTGATGAAGAATCCGCACCTCGTGATGGACGCTTTCGTCGACCTGAACAACGCCTGAGGCGCCGACCGCACCGCAACGGGGCGATCACGCGCGGATGCCTCAACCGCCGGCGATCGGCGGCCAGATGGCGAGCACGTCGCCTTCTTCCAGTGCCCGGCTGCCGCGCTGCTCGGGCGCAACGTAGTGCCCGTTGACCAGCACCAGGTGCACCTGTTTCGGCGGCAGCCGGAACTGCTCGACCACCTGATCGATGGTGGTGCCGGGCGCGAGGTCCAACTCAACCAGGTTGCTGTATTTGGCGTCGGCTGGCAGGAAATCGGTGAGCGAGGCGAACAGCTTGAGGGTGACCTTCATGCGGGTGCGACCTCAACGTTTGCGTCCGGTCTTGCCGCCCGGCCAGTCGTGCTGACCCAGGGCCGAGGCCTGATAGGCCTGCATCAGTCGCGTGGGGTCCTGCATCAGTTTGTCCTTCCAGGCGCCGAGCTTGACTTGGCCCTCGACCAATCCGCGCATCACCCCGATGTGGTCGGTCCAGCCCACGGCGTTGCAGCCAACCAGCACATCGTCCTGGAAGCGCAGGCTCAGGTGCCGGCCCGAAGCCTTGTCGGTCAGCTCCACGTGGTCGTGGCCAGGCTTGCCTTGCCAGTCGCCGAAGCTCGCAGAAACAAGCCCCAAAGTGTCCAGAACGTTGATCTGCGTCACGCCGCTGAGGTCTGCCGGCGCCGGCCTGCCCTGCGCATAGGCCACCATGTTGGTGGCGGCAATGCGGGCCTGCTCCGACGCATTGGGCTGAATGGCGCTCACGATGGTCTTGCCGCTGACCTTGTCAAAGGCTTCGGCGCAGTCGCCTGCGGCAAACACGCCGGGCACGTTGGTCTGAAGGTGTTCGTCGGTCAGCACGCCGAGCAGGCAGGTGACGCCCGAGTTCTCCATGAAGCCGATGGCCGGGCGCACGCCGGCGGCGCTGATGACGAGATCGGCCTGTACCGTGGAGCCGTCGGACAGTTTCACGTTCAACGGCTCGCCCGGCTGGATCGATTCGACACGGGTTGCGGTGAACACCTGGATGCCCTTGGCTTCGCACCAATCGCGGATCATGCCGCCCGCCGTCGGCCCCATCATGCGCGGCACCATGCGATCGGCCATTTCCACCACGCTCAGGCTCACGCCGCGACTGACCAGTGCCTCCATGATGATGCAGCCGATGAAGCCGGCACCGAGCTGGAGCACCCGGGCCCCGGGTTTGGCGCGCTCGGCAATGTCACGCGCATCGGCCAGCGTCCAGCAGGTGTGCACGCCTTCGGAGTCGATACCCGGAATGGGCGGACTCACCGGGTGCGAACCGCTGGCGATCAGCAAGGTATCGAACGCCAGCTGCTCGCCGCCCGAGAGCGTGAGCGTCCGCTTCGCGGCATCCACCGACTTCACGCTGGCATTGCGCACCGCGATGCGGAGGTCATCGAAGTGGGTGGGGCTCTTGCGCAGGTAGGTGCCGCTTTCGTCGATGTTGCCCATCAACAGGTACGGCAGGGCCATGCGCGAATAGGCCGGTTCGGGCTCGTCGCCGATGAGCGTGATGGTGTCCTGCGGCGCCAGTTTGCGAATGGTCTCGGCGCCGATGACGCCGGCCGGGCCGGCGCCGATGATGACGTGGTGGGTCATGATCAAACTTCCTTTCGATCCGTGATGACGCAATGGCCCCCACCCACGCGGGTCAGCCGTAAACCGTGTGACGGACGTGCAGGTTCAAGGGTAAACCGAAAAACGAAAGCGGCCACGCTGGACCGCTTTCTGTTGGCGTAAGGGTGAACCTCAGAGGCCCAGTCGGGCCTTGGTTTCGGCCGTCGGGCGGCCTTCACTGTCCCAGCCGCGCGCCGCGTAGTACAGCGGCAGCATGGTGGCGAGTTCGTTGAACTTGCCCTTGGCGGGGCCGGTCTTGCAGGCGCCCTCGGCGCTGGTCAGGCGCTCAGGCAGGCTGTCGTCGGCGCGTGTGAACCCGGCGCGGTTGTTGAACTCGCGCTCCATGTTCCAGATGCGCTCGCCGATCTTGGCCAGTTCTTCAACGGTGTACTGCTCGCCGCACGCCGCCTGCATCTGAGGCGAAAGTTCGGGCAGACCCCAGGCGAAGGTGGTGAAGATGCACAGGCCCGACGAGTCGAACGCGGCGGTCGCATCCTGGAAGGCCTTGACCAGATCGGGCTTGCCCTGGCTTTCCAGCGGATCGGTCTTGACCGGAATGCCCAGCACCTCGGAGGCAATGGTGTAGCCGCGCAGGTGGCAGCCGCCGCGGTTGCTGGTGGCATAGGCCAGGCCGATGCCCTGGATGGCGCGGCCGTCGTAAGCGGGGAATTCCTGGCCCTTGGCCGACATGCTGAGTTCGGGATGGCCGTATTTGGCCGTGAGTCGCTTGGATCCCAGCCCGATTTCCTTGCCGAAGCCCCGTCCGTTGACGGTTTCCTCCGCCAGGAAGGCCAGCGCCTGCGCCGAACCGAACGGCGCCTCGATGCCGATCTGCTCCTTGCTCAGCACCCCCATCTCGTACAGCTCCATCACCGCACCCACGGTGGTGCCGAAGCTGATGGGGTCAATGCCTTCCTCGTTGCAGAGCAGGTTGGCGTACTGCAGGCACTCCAGGTCGTTGACGCCGTTGGCCGCGCCCAAGGCCCAGGCCGCTTCGTATTCCAGGCCACCCGATGCGCCCCAGTACTGTGGCTTGTTGGCCACGGAGAAGTGGTTCTGGTCCATCTTGCTGATCCGGCCGCAAGCGATGGTGCAGCCAAAGCAGGCCTGGTTGGTCACCAACTGCTTTTTGCCGTCGGTCTTGCGCGGTGTGGCCATGGCTTCGGCGCCAATGTCCTTGGCGCCTTCGAACTGGTTGTCCCGGTGGTTGCGGGTGGGCAGGCCGCCCACCTCGTTGATGACGCTCATCAGCACCTGCGTGCCGTAGGCCGGCAGGCCCTGACCCGTCACACCGTTCTCGGCCAGCACCTTCTTGGTGTCGGCAACCGCCTTCATGAACGCTTTGGGGTCGCGGATGTTGCCCACGCCCTTGGTGCCACGCACGGCAATCGCCTTCAGGTTCTTGCTGCCCATGACGGCGCCCACGCCGGAGCGGCCCGCCGCGCGGTGCAGGTCGTTGACCACGGCCGCGAACAGCACGCCGTTCTCGCCGGCCTTGCCGATGCTGGAGACGCGGGTCAGCGGGTCCTGCAGGCCCTTCTTGATGATCTCCTCGGTCTCCCAGACGCTCTTGCCCCACAGATGGCCGGCATCGCGCAGCTCTGCGGTGTCGTCGTTGATGTACAGGTACACCGGCGAGGCACTCTTGCCTTCGAAAATGATCATGTCCCAACCGGCCATCTTGAGCTCGGCGCCCCAGTAGCCGCCCGAGTTGGAGCAGGCCACGGCCCCCGTCAGAGGCCCCTTGGTGATGACGGTGTAGCGACCGCCGGTGGACGCCATGGTTCCGGTGAGCGGGCCGGTGGCCCAGATGATCTTGTTGGCCGGCGAAAGCGGATCGACGGTGGCATCGACCTCTTCGACCAGGTACTTGGTTCCCAGACCGCGCGAGCCCAGGTAGGCCTGCGCCCACTCCATGTTGAGCGGTTCGGACTTGACGGTGCCAGCGCTCAGGTTGACGCGGAGAATTTTTCCTGCCCAAGACATGATGGTGACTCCTTACGCGGCGGTGGATTGGTTGCCTAGCTTCTCGGCCCATTGGGCCATCTTGCCCAGACCGGTCCAGTTGGCGTCGATGAAGGTGATGGCGCCGGTGGGGCACGCCTCAGCGCAGGCGGGCTCGCCGCCGCACAGGTCGCACTTCTGGACCTTGCCGGTGTCGGCCACGTAGTTGATGGTGCCGAACGGGCAGGCGATGGTGCAAACCTTGCAGCCGACGCAGGTGGTCTCGTTGACCACCTTGGCCCCCGTGGCCTTGTCCACCGTGATGGCTTCCACCGGGCAGGCGTGCAAGCACCAGGCCTCGTCGCACTGGGTGCAGGTGTAGGGCACCTTCTTGCCCGTGTGATGGAAGTCGAACACCTTGATGCGCGACTTGGCCGTGGCGAACGTGCCGTAGTTCTCGAATGCGCAGGACATCTCGCATTGCAAACATCCTGTGCACTTGTCTGCGTTGATATGCAGCACCTTTTGCATGTGTTTCTCCTGTGGGTAGTGGCACCGGTGCGGTGCGGTGCCTTGCCTATGAACCGAAATGCATAGCGATTGTTCGCCCACAACCCCGGCAAAAGCCTAGTATTTACCCTGAAAAATCCCGGACGCACACAATATTCTCAAGATGCGACACTTGCGATGGAACCGTTTTTCGTGGCGGGCAAAATGCCACCCCGACAGCCGCCGCAGAATCGACACACTGAAGCCATGACCCTGCCGACGAGCCCACCCGCCTCGCCCGAAAACCGCCTGGCCCGCATCGACGCGGCCCGCCGCGCGGTGATGCACGGCGAGAGCGCCGGCCGCTCGGCGGTCGAACCGTGGATCGAACGTTCGTGGCGCCGCTGCCTGGACAGTGGCCAGCGCCCGGAGCACAAGGTAACCTTTGACGCCGTCTCCGGCCCGCTGCTGCGGCGCACGCTGGAGTCCAACCGGGACCTGGTCGAAGCCGCGCGCCCGGTCCTCGCCACATTGGGACGGGCCATCGCCAGCACCCGGTATTTCGCGATCCTGACCAACGCCGCCGGCGTGGTGGTGGACGTGAACGGCCCGATCGACCGCACCGACCGCCGTGCAACCCTGATCGCGCGCGTCGGGGTCGATTTGTCGGAGGCATCGGTTGGCACGACCGCCATCGGCGCCGCGCTGATCGAGCGCAGCCCGGTGTGGCTGCACAGGGGCGAACATTTCTTCAACGACACGTCGGTCTACAGCTGCGCGGGCGCGCCTTTGTTCGGCCCGCACGGCCAATGTGTCGGCATGCTCGACCTGACCGGCATCGACGCGGTGGAACGGCCCGAGTTGCGCCATCTGGTCGTTCGGTCGGCGCGCAGCATCGAAAACGCGCTCACCCTGCGCCAGCCCCACCACCTGCTGATGCGGATCAACTGGCCCGGCAGCGCGTTCGGCGACGAATCCGACGGCCTGATCGGCCTGGATGCCGACGGCTGGGTAACCGGCGCCAACCCGACGGCAAACCAGTTGGTGCCTCAACTGGTCGCGCTGGCGCGGGAGCGGATCCACAGCAGTGACCTGTTCGCCCTGCCGTTCGAGATGCTGTTCGACGCCGCCCGGCGCGCGGCCGAGCCCATGGAGTTGCCGCTGTGGTCCGGTCTGCGTCTGCGCGCCCTCGCGCAGGTGGCCGGCGCGCCGCCGCCCGTCGGTCTCGGCAAGGATCCGGTGCCGCTCAAAGACGTCGAGATCACGCTGATCCGCAAGGCCGTCGCCGACGCCAAAGGCAACGTGCAGCAGGCCGCCCGCGCGCTGGGCATCAGCCGCGCCACCGTGTACCGCAAGCTCGGCGCCGGTCGCGCGCCGCGCTGAACGCGGGTTCTATCGCGACAAGGCCAGCACCAGCGCGGCTGGCGCCATGTGGGCCGTGGCCGGCGAGCCGGGCGAAGCCACGAAGGGATGGTCCGCGAAGCCCACCCAGTGCCCACCGCCCGGCAAGGCAATCACCACCTCGTCCTGCCCGACACCCGACGACACCCGCGCCACGGCGCCCACAAGCCGGTTCGGCGATCCGGGCAACGCCTGCGCGCCGTCGTTCTGCGCCCCTGCCAGCACCTGCACCGCCGTGGCCTTGCACAGCACGAACAGACGCACCCCGTCGCGCAAACCCAGCAGCGCCGCGCTTTCGCGAGTGACGCGCGCCGTGAGCGCTGCGCCGCCCGGCGTGAGCACCTGCACCTGAACCGTGGGGTCGGCCACGGCAGGGGCCTCGATGGCTCGCACGACGCAGGGCAACTGGTTGCGCATGCTGGTCTGCAGGCCCAGGCCGGCGGCGGCCAGCGGGTTGCCGGTGAAGCGGGCCAGCACGGACTCGCGGGCCTGTCGCAGTTCGTCGGCCAGCGCCAGCAACCGCAGGCCCTGGGGGGTGATGCGCGCCCCACCGCCCCCACTGCCACCGACGGTGCGGTCCACCAGCGGCTCGCCGGCCAGGTTTGTCAACGTGTCGATCGCCTGCCATGCCGCCTTGTAGCTGATGCCCACTTCACGCGCCGCCTGCGAGATTGAACAGCCGGCCGCCACCTGGCGCAGCACGTCCAGGCGTTTGTCGGCGCTGGCGTCACCGAGTGCCTGGGACAGACCGGCGGCACCGACGCCATCGGAAATGGTGGTTTGGTCGGGTTGCATCTTCAGGAGAAGTCCATAACTCGTTATTCCAAAATAGAATAGCGAAATGGACAGATCGCTTTCACACGATAAACACGGAGTCTGACATGGACGATCCGAAGACGCGCCGCCTGTCGCTTTGCCTGGTTCTGATCGCGCTCGCAGGCGCGACCGCCGCTGGCGCCCATGCGGCCGAAGCCCAGGTGGCGGTGGCCGCCAACTTCGCCGAGCCGATGAAGGCCATCGCCGCCGTGCTGGAGAGATCCACCGGCCACACACTGCAAATCTCCACCGGCGCGTCGGGCGCTTTCTACACCCAGATCAAGCATGGCGCACCCTTCGACGTGTTCCTCTCAGCAGACAACGAGCGCCCCGAGATGCTGGAAAAAGACGGTCTGGCGCAGCCGGACACCCGTTTCACCTACGCCACCGGCAAGCTGGTGCTGTGGTCGGCCAGATCCGGGCGTGTCGACGACAAGGGCTCCGTGCTCAAGGCTCCCGGCTTGGGCAAGGTGGCCTATGCCAACCCCAAGACCGCGCCCTATGGCACCGCGGCGGTGCAGGTGCTGGAGGGACTGGGCCTGAAGGACGCCATCACGCCGAAGCTGGTGCAAGGTGAGAGCATCGGCCAGACCTACAGCTTTGTGAAGACAGGCAACGCGGACGTGGGCTTCGTGGCCCTGTCGCAGGTGCTCTCGGGCGGCCGGCTCAAGGAAGGCTCGATGTGGGTGATCCCGCAGGCTCATTACAACCCGATCCGCCAGGACGTGGTGCTGCTCAAACGAGGCGCCGACAACGAGGCCGCCAAGGCACTGCTCCGGTTGCTGCAAAGCCCCGGCATCAAGGACCTGATCCGTTCCTACGGCTACGAACTCTGAGATGCTCCTCACCCCCGACAACTGGCAAGCACTGTGGCTGACCGCCCGGGTCGCCACGCTGACCACGCTGATCCTGCTGCTGCTAGGCACGCCGCTGGCCTGGTGGCTGGCCCGTTCGCGCCGTTGGGTGGCGAAGCCGGTGGGCGCGCTGGTGGCCTTGCCCCTGGTGTTGCCGCCAACCGTGCTGGGCTTCTACCTGCTGGTGGGTCTCGGACCCAACGGGCCGGTCGGCGCATGGATGCAGGCCATGGGGCTGCCCACCCTGCCCTTCACCTTCGCCGGATTGGTGGTGGCATCGGTGTTCTATTCGCTGCCGTTCATGGTACAGCCCATCCTCAACAGCATGCAGGCCCTGGGAGACCGACCGCTGGAGGTCGCCGCCACCTTGCGCGCCGGCCCCTTGGATACGTTCTTCAACGTGGTGCTGCCGCTGTGCCGGCCGGGGCTGGTAACCGGCAGCGTGATGAGCTTCGCGCACACCGTCGGTGAGTTCGGCGTGGTGCTGATGGTCGGCGGCAACATCCCTGGTGTGACGCGGGTGGTGTCGGTGCAGATCTTCGATCACGTCGAGGCGCTGGAATACGCTGACGCCCACCGCCTGGCGGCCGTGATGCTGGTCTTTGCATTCGCCGTGCTGCTGGCCTTGCAGATCTACAACAACCGCCGCAACCGCCCTGGTATCCCATGAAGCACGCGGCACATGACGCCTGCGCCGGCCTGCACCTGCGGGCGCGCCGCGCCCTGGGCAGCTTCACGCTCGACGTGACGATCGACCTGCCGGCACGCGGCATAACGGCCCTCTTCGGTCCATCGGGTTCCGGCAAGACCAGTTGCCTGCGCGTGCTGGCCGGGCTGGATCGGCACGCCAACGCCCAGGTGGTGGTGGGTGGCCAGATCTGGCAGGACAGCGCCCGGGGCATCTTCGTGCCAACCCACCGGCGCGCGCTCGGCTATGTGTTCCAGGAAGCGAGCCTGTTTTCGCACCTCACGGTGAGGGACAACCTGACGTTCGGGCACCGGCGCACTCCGGTCGCCGAACGCAGCCGGAGCTGGGAGCACCCGCTGGAACTGCTGGGCATCGCCCCCTTGCTGGCGCGCTGGCCGCATGAACTGTCGGGCGGCGAGCGCCAGCGGGTCGCCATCGCCCGCGCGCTGGCGGCCAACCCGCGGCTGCTGTTGATGGACGAGCCCCTGGCCGCGCTGGACGCGGCGCGCAAGGCCGACATCCTGCCTTACCTCGAACGCCTCCAAGGCGAACTCGACATTCCGGTGATCTACGTCAGCCATGCCCTCGACGAAGTGGCGCGCCTGGCCGATCATCTGGTGTTGATCGACGGCGGGCGGGTGACAGCCGAAGGCCCCGTGCCCACGCTCCTGACCCGGCTCTCCCTGCCGCTGGCGCAGGGCGACCAGGCGGCCGCGGTGATCACCGGCACGGTACAAAGCCACGACCCGGCGTTCCGCCTCACCCACGTGGCCTTCGGCGGTGGCACCTTGCGGCTGGTCACCCCGGAGCCGCTGCTGGCATGCGCCGTCGGCCAATCGGTCCGGTTGCGGGTGCAAGCCCGCGACGTCAGCCTGACGCTGGCGCCAGCCACCGACACCAGCATCCTCAACGTGCTGCCCGCGACCGTAATCGAATGGCGCGAAGACCATCCGGGTTATGCCATGGTGGCCTTGGACGCAGGCGGCACGCGCTTGCTGGCGCGCGTCACCCGCAAGTCGGCGGCCAGCCTGGGACTCGCGCCGGGACGTCCGGTGTTTGCCCAGGTCAAGGGGGCGGCGCTGCTGGACCCGCCAGTGCTCAAGGTGGGCTGAAACCCAGGCCGGTCAGCACCGCCTGTGCCGGCGGCGCAAGCAAGCCGCGGGCAAATTCGCCCGCCGCCGCCGGTGCGCCCTCGCGCACGGTCACGCCGTAGGCCGCGCCGACCTGCAAGGTGTCGGGAATCGCCACGATCTTCAGCCGTGGCACCTCCTTGCGCGCCGCCACGGCATTGGTGCAATAGGTGACGAACACATCGGCCTGCCCTTGGTCCATCACCCAGGCGTAAACACCCCGACCGGCCGGGGGCCGGGGCGAATCGGCAGCGCCGGTGAGCATCAAGGCCTTCGCCCTCAGCGTGGCGGTTGCGCCGGCCTGCACCGCATCGGCCTTGCCGAACAGCGCCCAGGCGTAGTCCCCCGCGGGGTCCGCCTTCGGCGTGGAAATACCCACACGCACACCCGGTTGCAGCAGTGTCGGCAGCAAGGTGGCCGGCGTGGCCGCGATCTGGTCGCTGGTCAGGGCGCACAAGGCGTTGCGGGTGAACACCACGGGTGCCTGCCAGCCGCCGCGTTCCGCGAGGCGACGCGGATGTTCCGTATCGGCCGACGCAAAGACCTGCGCGGGTTCGCCACGCTCGATGCGCTCGCGCAGCAGGCCTGACGCGCCAAAAGTCAGGACGATCTTCTGGCCGGTGCGTGCCTCGTGCGCGGCGGCAACCGTCGTCAGCGCCTCGCGCAGGCTGCCGGCGGCGTACACCTGGACCGGGACCGCGCTGGATTCAACGGCCATCGGTGTCTTGCCCGGGCCGCCGCAGCCCGCCAGTCCCAGCACCACCGCTGCGAGCGGTGCCACCATCACACATCGAATCCGGCGCACGGCTCACTTCCCGGCGTTCGGGAAAAACAGCGGCTCGCCACCGATCTTGTAGCTGGCAATCACGTTCTGGCCGGCGGGCGACACCACCCAGTCCACGAACTTCTGCGCCTGCGCCTGCTTCACGTGCGGATGTTTGGCCGGGTTCACCACCATCACGCCGTACTGGTTGAACAGCTGCTTGTCGCCCTCGACCAGGATCGCCAGGTCGGCGCGGTTCTTGAAGTTGAGCCAGGTGCCGCGATCCGCCAGCACGTAGGCGCCGGTGGCCGCCGCCATGTTCAGCGCCGGGCCCATGCCGCAGCCGCATTCCTTGTAGCCGCTGCCCTTTTTGTCGGCCAGACCGGCCTGGTTCCAGAAGCGCAACTCGGCCGCGTGGGTGCCGCTCTTGTCGCCACGCGAGATGAACGCGGCGTTGCCGGCGCTGATCTTCTTCAGCGCCGCCACGATGTCGCTGCCCTTGGTGGCCACCGGGTCTCCCTTGGGTCCGATCAGCACAAAGTCGTTGTACATGACCGGGTAGCGCTTGAGGCCGAAGCCGTCGGCCACGAACTTCTCTTCGGCCGCCTGGTCGTGCACGAAGACCACGTCGGCGTCACCGCGGCGCGCCATGTCCAGCGCCTGCCCGGTGCCCAGCGCCACGACCTTCACGTCAATGCCGCTGGCCTTCTTGAATTCGGGCATGAGATGACCAAACAGGCCGGACTGCTCGGTCGAGGTGGTGGATGACATCACGATGGACTGCGCGTGCGCTACACCAGACGCTATCAAAACAATAGCTGCCAGCGGCCATCTGACGCTGGGAAGATGCCAAAAACGCTTGAAAATACTCATGGAAGCTCTCCTTTGACGAACAAATGGGCGGCCGGGTACTGCGCCTGCAGCAAGGGCCCGTTGAAAAACTGTTCCACCGGCAGGTCGGCCAGCACACGGCCATGCTCCAGGTAGATCACGCGCGTGGCCAGACGCTTGACCTGGCCCAGGTTGTGGCTGGCAAAGACCAGCGACACCGGCCGGTCGCCATCGGGTTCCAAACCGCCGCTGGTGAATTCCGCCACCAGCGTTTCCACGTCGTGTTTGGCGCGGGGGTCCAGGCTGGCGGTGGGCTCGTCGAGCATCAGCACGTCGGGCCGGCTGGCCCAGGCGCGGGCCAGCGCCAGGCGCTGCTGCTGCCCGCCGGACAGGGTCTTGGCGTTGCGTCCCGCCAGTTCGGCCATGCCGACGCGCTCCAGCGCCTGCATGGCGCGCCGCTTCGCATCGGTCCAGCCCAGCCCCCCCAGCCACAGGCCCAGCGCGATGTTGCTGCGCACCGTGGTACGCAACATGTGGGGGCGCTGAAACAGCAAGGCCTGGCGCGCGGAAGCGTCGCGCACGATGCGCCCGCCCGCCGGCTGCAGCAGCCCGTTGAGCAGCCGCAGCATCGTGCTCTTGCCACAGCCGTTGGCACCCACCAGCGCCACCCGTTCGCCGTGAACCATGTGAAGGTCCACGCCGGTCAGCGCGTTCACCGAGCCCAGCCGCACCCCGACCTGCCGCAGATCGAACAGCGCGAGGCCGGGTGCGCCGGGTGATGCAGCCGTCACGGCCTGGCCATCCATGGCGCCGCCGGTTTGCGGGGGTTCGCCAAATCCGGGGTACCTCATGTCGCCAGGACCGCCGCCTGGGCCGCGACACCCCCATCGACCCGCTCGCGCCAGCGCCGCAGGGCGGAAATCACCGCGTTGAGCGCCAGCACCACCGCCAGCAGGACCAGCCCCAGCGCCAGCGCCAGCGGCAGGTCACCCTTGCTGGTCTCCAGCGCGATGGCGGTCGTCATCACGCGGGTGAAACCATCGATGTTGCCGCCGACGATCATCACCGCGCCGACTTCCGAGATCGCGCGGCCGAACGAAGCGATCAGCACCGTCAGCAGCGCATAGCGCTCGTCCCAGGCCAGCAGCAGGCCGCGCAGGCCGGTGCCGGCACCCAGCGAGCGCAGTTGCTCGCCATGGGAGCGGTCGGCGTCCTCCACGGCCTGGCGGGTCAGCGCGGTGACCACCGGCACCACCAGCACCACCTGCGCCAGCACCATGGCCTTGAAGCTGAACAGCCAACCCAGAAAACCCAGCGGCCCGCTGCGCGACAGCAGCAGGTACACCAGCAGGCCCACCACCACCGACGGCAACGCCAGCAACGTGTTGAGCACCGTGAGCACGCTGTCGCGGCCGGTGAAGCGGGTCACGCCCAGCCAGGCGCCCAATGCCAGCCCGAAACCACACCCGATCAGGCAGGCCGTGCCGCTGACGGCCAGCGAGCGCCCCACCACCGTCCACAGGCCCGGGTCGAACGAGGCGATCAGCGCCAGCGCCGTCGAGGCGCTGTCAGACAGGGTGGACATGGGCGGGGCGGTTCGACATGGATCGGGTATCGTAGGCACCCGATCAATCCCCCGCGATATGTTCATCCGTGCATAGAGTCCAGCTTCATTACACCTTGTGTCGCGACGGCGCCGATGCGCTGGTGCGGCACCCGCTGATCGATCTGCTGCAGGCGGTGGATGCGAGGGGCTCCATTTCGGCGGCCGCGCGCGCGCTGGGTCTGTCCTACCGGCACGTCTGGGGCGAACTCAAGCGCTGGGAAGACGAGCTGGGCAACGAGCTCATCGTCTGGGAAAAAGGCCAGTCCGCTCGCCTGAGCGGCTTCGGCGCCAAGCTGATGTGGGCCGAACGGCAGGCCCAGGCCCGCCTCAGCCCGCAGATCGAGGCCTTGCGCGCCGACCTCGAGCGCGCCTTCGCGGTGGCCTTCGACCCGTCGGCCCACGTGCTGACCTTGTATGCCAGCCACGACGACGCCCTGCCCGTGCTGCGCGCCCAGGCCGCCCGGCAGGCCAACCTGCACCTGGACATCCGTTTCACCGGCAGCGTCGATGCGATCCGCGCCCTCAACGAAGGCCGTTGCGTGATGGCTGGATTTCACACCCTGCAGCACACCCACGTCACCAGCCCGAGCCGGCGCGTCTACAAGCCGCTGCTGCAACCCGGCCAGCACAAGATCATCGGCTTCGCCCGGCGCACCCAGGGGCTGATGGTGGCGGCGGGCAACCCGCTGGGGCTGTTCACGCTGCGCGACGTGGCCGAGCGCCCGGCGCGTTTCGCCCACCGCGCCCTGGGCAGCGGCACGCGGGTGGTGCTGGACGAACTGCTGGCCGAAGCCGGCCTGCCCGCCAACGCCATCAGCGGCGACGAGCCCGCCGAGCCGTCGCACGCGGCTGTCGCCCAGGCGGTGGCGGCCGGTGCGTTCGATGCCGGCCTGGGGATTGAAGCGGCCGCGCGCGCCGCCGGCCTGGCGTTCGTGCCGCTGGCCGAAGAGCGTTACCACCTGGTGTGCCTGAAATCGGCGCTGGATCAGCCGGGGGTGCAGGCCTTGCTGGCCTGGCTGCGAACTCCCGCCTGGCAGGCCGAACTGGGCGCCATCGCCGGCTACCGCGCGCTGCAAAGTGGCGAGGTGCTGTCCATGCGCCAGGTGTTGCCGTGGTGGGACTACCGCCGTGAAAAGGCGCGCGCCGGCACGCCGGTGTCCGTCAAGGCCGGGGCGACGGTATCAGACCGCTGACGGGCGTCGACGACACGTCGATGGTTCCAATCGATACTGTTTTTGTAGCGTTCGATGGCCATCCCACGCTGGAAAGCAGCCAGTTTGAATCGAAATTCAGCCGGAATCGGGCATTCCACCCCCTCCAGCTTGCATCACCGCCCCGCCGCCTTCATTGCCGCCACGATGCGCACGGTTTCCACGCTCACGGTGGTCACGCGGGCCAGCAGGTCGATGACTTTTTCCTTGTGGTCGGCAAAACGGTAGGTGTCGAACTTCTCGCGGATGGTGGGGTCCTTGGGCTTCTTTTCCTTGTACTGGTCGAGCACCCAGTCGAGCGCGCAGCGGTTGCCAAGCTTGTAGGTCCAGGCCTCGGGCGGGATGCCGCGCAGGGTGGTTTCGCTGTCCAGCGTGATGCAGCCGGCGGCCGGGTCGGCGCGCAGGATGGCTTTGGGCGACTGGCCGGCAGCGCGGGCTTTGTCGTCGGGGGTGTCGGTGCGGGTGAGCGGGAACGGCGCGACGGCTTCATAGCCGATGTGCAACGCCATCAGCGCCTCGCCCCAGGCGGCCCATAACCAGAAGTCGGCCGGCGAACTGCCGTAGAGCGGGATGCGCGGGAATTCGCGCTTGAGGTTCTGGGCGTATTTCTCGCGGTACACAGGGTCGTGCAGCACGGCGTAGCAGTAGTGGAAGATTGCCTCTTTGGTGATCTTGCGGGCCTCGCTGGCGCTGGCCTTGGCGGCGCCCGCTGCGGCGGCCTCCTTGTAGTGGGCCGTGAACTGTTTGAGGGCCCAGTCGGTGATGTTGTCGTATCGCTGGCCATCCTCAAATCGGTGGAGCGCCAAGACCTGTGCCGCGCTCGGCATGAATACGTCCTTGTTCGGCACCGTATCGAAGGCAATGACGCCAAACGCACTTCGGTCCTCTGCAGAAAAACAGAAGGCCCGATTCGCGCCTGCACCTTTGCCAAAGAGCTGAGGAACCTGATACACCATCTCGTTAAGCCGGCGGCTGAAGTAAAGCTGGCGTTTGACGAAAGGCCGGTAATAGCTCGTTTCAACAGCCGATTCATCCAGTTCGTAGGCGATCCCACGGCGCAAATCGTTCTTGACCGCCCGCGTCCATTTGATGCTCGTGTCGAGCATGTCGGTGAGTTTGTCGCTGTGTCTGACCGAGGAAAGCTTCGACAGATCGGCGTTGTATTTCGTAATTAGGTGATCGATCTTTTTGAGCAACGTCGCGGCGTCATCCGAGTAAACCCATTCATCCCGGTTCGTCACCACCCCCAGTGAAAACAGCTTGAAAATCGCCCGTTCCTTCCCCGCCGTCTTTGCCGCCTTGGTCTCCTTGCTCGCCAGCGGCATCAACGTCTCGAAGTCGTTGCTGGTCAGGTTCACCCAGTTGTGCGCCTTGTCGGGCTGTACCTCGTCGAAGTCGAGCCCGCGCATCGGGTGGCTGGCCAGGAAGCTGAGTTTTTCCTCGGCGGTTTCCATCTCGGGCCGGCGCAGGTAGTGCACGCGGGCGGTGCGCTTGTCGCGCGTAGCGCTGACCTTCTTCACCATGAAGCTGATCGCCACGCCGGTCTGGATGCCGAAGACGTTGTGCCTGGTTCCGCTGAGCCTGGGGTTGGCGCGCACGTCGCCGCCCAGATCCACCACGTAGATGTCGGCAAATTCCTTCGCCACCGTCTTGCGGAAGCCGTCGAAGGTGCGGCTCTCGATGAAGCTGCGGTTGGTCACAAAGGCCAGCACGCCGTTTTCATGCAGCCGGTCGCTGGCCCAGCGGAAGAAGCGCGCGTACATGTCGTAGAGCTTGGTCTTCTGCGCGGTGCTTTCGGCGATGTAGGTGGCCTTGATGCGCTGGTCGATCTGTGGGTACTCGCGGTTCTTGTTGTTGTCGTTCTCGTTGGCCTGATTGGCGTTGTAGGGCGGGTTGCCGATGACGACGCTGATGCGCCGGCTGTTCTGACGCTTGATGCGGGCGACGTTCTCTTCGCTCACGCTGCCGAACAGCTCGGCCGTGGTGCCTTTGGCGGCGGTGTGCAGGCCCACGTTGTCCAGCGTGTCCACGAAGCACAGGTTGGGGAATTCGGCGTACTGGCCAGTGATGGCGGCGTAGGTCGATTCGATGTTCAGGTTGGCCACGTAGTACGGCAGGATGGCGACTTCGTTGGCGTGCAGCTCGTGGCGGTACTTGTGCTCCAGCTTTTTCGGCTGGCCGCGGAAGTGCTCCAGCAGCTCGCAGAGGTAGGTGCCGGTGCCCGTGGCCGGGTCGAGGATGTCCACATCCCGGTCGATCAGGTTCTTGCCGAAATGGGTTTCACACAGCCAGTCGGCGCCGTCGATCATGAAACGCACGATCTCGTTCGGGGTGTAGACCACGCCCAGGCGGTCGGCGGCCTTGGTGTTGTAGACCTTGTAGAAGTTCTCGTAGATGACCTTGAGAAAGGTCTGCTTCTCGCCGTGGTTGCTGATCTGCGCGGCGGCGCTGCGGATGGCGGCGTAGTAGGTCTCCAGGCCCTTGAGGGTGTTCTTCTTCAGCGCGCCGGTGAAGAAGGCGTCTTCCAGCGCGTACAGCTCGCGGGCGACGTTGTTGTGCCGGTGGAAGTCGCTGTCGTTGAAGACGTTGGCGAAGATCTCCTCGGTCAGGATGTGCTGGATCAGCATCTCGCGCACGTCGGCTTCGGCAAGCAGGGGGTTGATCGCCTCCTGCGCGTGGGCGAGAAATTTGGCCTGCGCCGCGCGGAAGGCGGCATTGCCGGCCTCCTGCCGGTCGATCATGTCGCGCAGGGCCTGCAGCACGGTGGGCAGGTCGGCCTTGAACTGCTCCACCGCGGCGCGGAAGTCGGCGATCTCCTGGCGCTCAAACCCGAAGAACAGCTTGAGCAGCTTCTCCAGCTGGGCGGTGTCGGCCATGTCGCAGCGAAGCACCTCTTCCTTGTGCTGGATGAGCACGGCGGTGTGGTCATCGCTGAAGATGATGTTGTCCTGCGGGTAGCCCTTCTTGAACTTCTTGGTGATCTCTTCGTCAAGTTCGTCGGTGGCGTCCTTGGCTTCCCAGTAACCCAGCGGCATGCGCAGCTCGTGCAGCAGCGCGCCATCGACGGCGATGTTGGTTTTGGTCGCGGTCTTGAGTGGGTATTCGGCCAGGAAAACCAGGTCGTGCTGGCGGCCCCAGGCCTTGAGCAGGTCCTTGAACGCCTCGCGCACGATGGTCTCGCGCTGGCTGCCGCTGACCTTCTTGATGAGGTCGAGCTGCTTGAGGTAGTCGTTGATGAGGATCTGGCTCATGCGGGAGACCAAAATGATGGTTTCAGGGCGAAAATTTCAAGCCAGATTAGCACAGTCCCGGCGCCCGCCGGCCACGGCCAGCTATCATTTCAGAAGCGACTCAGCAGGTAAAGACAACGCCGACCCCCTACACCGCGCACGACCGGAAGCCCACAAACGCCTCGTCGTGCGACGGTGGCGCGAACCACCGCATCTTCGGGTGCTTCAGCCGCTGCCGCGTGGCCCAGGACGCGCCGCGCCGCACCCGCGCGGTGCCGAAAAACGGCGCCGAGTACGCGGCCCAGGGGTCGGCCACGAAGCCCGGATAGGGCTGGAAGCGGCTGGCGGTCCATTCAAACACCTCGCCCCAGCGAAAGCCACGACCCGCCAGGGTGTGGGCGGCCAATTCCCACTCCGCCTCGTCGGGCAGCCGGCGACCGGCCCAGCGGCACCAGGCGTCGGCTTCCCACCAGGTTGCGTGCGTCACCGGGTGGTGCCCCGCCAGGCGAACCACCCGACCGAAGCGGCGTTGCAGCACAGCGCCGGCGCCGCCGAAGCGCGCCACCCCGATCTGCTCGACATGGCGCGGCCCGCGCCGCCCGCCGGCGGCCTCCTCGGCCTGAAGCCAGGCCCAGCCCTCGGGGTGCCACAGCTCGGCGCGGTCGTAGCCGCCGTCGTCGACGAACTCGATGTACTGCGCCCAATTCACAGGCTGCGCGTCGATCTCGAACTCCGGCACAGCCACCCGGTGCGCCCATTTTTGATTGTCGAAGACAAACCCGCCGGGCTGGACGCCCAGCTCCCAGCGCGTGGCCGGCACCCCAAGCGGGCGGCGCGGAGCGCTCGTCGCCGGCTCGGCCAGACCCAGCGACACGCCCAGGGTCTGCGCCAGCTCCACCAGGCGCTCGCCCAGTGCGTCCTCGTGGAACAGCGCGAGGCGAAAGAAGTAGAGCCCCTCGTCGGTGTCGGGCGCCTTCTCCAGCAGTTCGAGCGTGGTCTCCAGGGTTTCGCGCAGCCAGGCGCGCGTCGCGGTGGCGTCGGGCGGTTCCGGGTCGCCCTGCGCGGGTGCCGGCGCGACATCCGACGCCCACCAGAGATCGGCGTGCGGCTCGATCGAAGCCAGGCGCGGCGGCTGGGCCGCACAGGCGCTGCCCAGGGCGCGCAAGGTGTTGCGGGCAATCCAGTATTCGGCAAACCAGCCGGCATGCCCGGCCAGGCGCAGCGCAGCAGCCGGCCGGGATGCCGCGTGCGCCGCGTCGGCCGGCGCTTCATGGCAACCGAGCAGGCGCAGCGTGTGGTTGCGCGCATCGATCAGCGCCAGCGACAAGGCGTCGCGACCGGCCTGGCGCATGGCCGGTGAATCGATGTCGGTGGAGTTGGCAGAGGGCATGGCGGGTGCGGCAGAGGGCGGCCCTGATTATTGGTCCGCGCGGAGGTTCCGACAGGGTCCGCACGATCCTAGGGTTTTCCCCGGTAGGTAGGAATTTCACCGGGCATCAAAGATTTTTCACTCTGCGCGCGCAGGGTATCGGCCCTAGAATCCCGCAACCTGCGCCCCTGGGCGCGGGCCGTGAGCGCTGCCTGCGGGCAGTCCGGCAACCAAGACGGAGACACCATGCCCTTCCTGTTATCCCTGTCCCGACGCATCGACGGGTTTTCCGAGTTCATCGGCCGCTGGGTCGCTTGGCTCGTGCTGGCCGCGGTGCTGATCAGCGCCACCAATGCGGTGGTTCGAAAGGCCTTCGACATCGGGTCCAATGCGTTTCTGGAGTTGCAGTGGTACCTGTTTGCGGCCGTGTTTCTGCTGGCATCGGGTTACACCATGCTGCGCCAGGAGCATGTGCGCATCGATGTGATCTCCGGCCGTTTTTCGAAGCGCACCCAGATCTGGATCGACATCGTCGGCATCTGCCTGTTCCTGTTTCCGTTCATCTTCATGATCATCAAGCTGTCCATGCCGCTGGTGATCAATGCCTACGTCACCAAGGAAGTCTCGTCCAACGCCGGCGGCCTGATCCGCTGGCCGGTGTTCGCGCTGCTGCCATTGGGGCTGACGCTGCTGGGCATCCAGGGCGTGTCGGAACTGATCAAGCGCATCGCCTTTCTCAAGGGCCTGATCCCCGATCCGACCAAGAAACAGGGCACCAAGACCGCCGAAGAGGAACTCGCCGAGTTCCTGCTGCAAAAAGAAGTCGCGGCGCGTGAAGCGGCGCAGGCAGGAGCCCAGAAATGACCGCTTTCCTCGTGGCCAACCTGGCGCCGATCATGTTCGGCTCCCTCATTGTCTTTCTGCTGTTCGGCTACCCGGTGGCGTTTTCGCTGGCGGCCTGCGGCCTGTTCTTCGGCTTTGTCGGCATCGAACTCGGGACCATCAACCCCGCCTTCCTGCAAAGCCTGCCGCTGCGCATGTTCGGCATCATGCAGAACGACACGCTGCTCGCGATCCCGTTCTTCACCTTCATGGGGCTGATCCTCGAACGGTCCGGCATGGCCGAAGATCTGCTGGACACCATCGGCCAGCTCTTCGGTCCGATCCGCGGCGGCCTGGCCTATGCGGTGATTCTGGTCGGCGCCATGCTGGCGGCCACCACCGGCGTCGTTGCGGCTTCGGTGATTTCCATGGGCCTGATCTCGTTGCCCATCATGCTGCGCTACGGCTACGACCGACGCGTGGCCACGGGCGTGATCGCGGCCTCGGGCACGCTGGCGCAGATCATTCCGCCCTCGCTGGTGCTGATCATCCTGGCCGACCAGCTGGGCAAGAGCGTGGGCGACCTGTACGCGGGCGCTTTCGTGCCCGGCTTCGTGCTGACCGGACTGTACGTGGGCTACATCCTGCTGGTCAGCATGATCAAGCCCAGCTATGTTCCGGCGCTGCCACCCGAAGCGCGCACCATCCGGGAAGCTGACGGCACGTCCGGCCTGCGCTCGCTGGGTGTGCTGACCACGCTGTCGGTCATCGCCGCGGTGGCCTTTGCGAAGACCCGCCCCGAAGGCACCCCGCTGGACGAGAAGATCGTGGTCTCCATGTGCGTGGGCGTCGGCGTCGCGTTTGTGGCTGCGGTCCTGAACAAGGTCACCAAGCTGGGCCTGCTGTCGCGCATGGCCGAGCGCGTGACCTTCGTGCTGATTCCGCCCCTGGCGCTGATCTTCCTGGTGCTGGGCACCATCTTCCTGGGCATCGCGACGCCAACCGAAGGCGGCGCCATGGGCGCGGTGGGCGCACTGGTCATGGCAGGCGCGCGCAAACGCATCGACCTCAAATTGATGCGCCAGGCGATGGACTCGACCATGAAGCTGTCGTGCTTCGTGTTGTTCATCCTGGTGGGCGCAACGGTGTTCAGCCTGGCGTTCCAGGGCGCTGACGGCCCGATCTGGGTCGAACACCTGCTGACCGGCCTGCCGGGCGGACAGCTCGGCTTCCTGATCGTGGTGAACATCCTGGTGTTCCTGCTCGCGTTCTTCCTCGACTTTTTCGAGCTGGCCTTCATCATCATTCCGCTGGTCGGGCCGGTGGCCGACAAGCTGGGCATCGACCTGGTGTGGTTCGGCGTGCTGCTCGCGGTGAACATGCAGACCTCGTTCATGCATCCGCCGTTCGGCTTCGCGCTGTTCTACCTGCGCAGCGTGGCCCCCCATGACGACTACACCGACAAGGTCACGAAAAAGCCGATCAAGAAGGTCACCATCGAACAGATCTACTGGGGCTCCGTGCCCTTCGTGCTGATCCAGATTCTGATGGTGGGCCTGATCATCGCGTTCCCGGGCCTGGTGTCGACCAACACCAACAAAGGGCCCACCATCGACGCGGACAAGGTGCTGATGCAGATGGAAAAGGCGCCCCGGACCGCCGCGGGCGAAGCGGCCGTCCCCGGCGCACCTGGCGCACCGGCCGCTGCCGAAGGCGAAAAGGACGACCCGATGAAGGGCTTGCTCGAATCGATCAAGGACGAACAGAAGAAGCCTTGACCGACACCCGTCCCGGCCCGACGGGCCGGGCAACAAGAAAAACCCCGCACAAGCGGGGTTTTTTTGTGGGCGATCCTTTGAAGTATTTGATGTCACGCGACTTCAGCCCCTGCCTTCGTTGGTCAATTCAGGCTTCGGCCATTCGGGGCAGACGGTCCGTTTGACAAGGCAATTCGCGCCAGTCCCGCAGATTCATCGTCGGAAAAGACGGCACGCCGCAAACAAAAAACCCCGCCGAAGCGGGGTTCGAATCCTGACGTTGCTCAGGTCAAGCCGGAATCACAGCTTCTGCGCTTGCATGAAGTCATCGAACGACGCTTCGGCAAAACGGAACCAGAGGTTGCCGTCGCGGCGGTAGGTTGCGTAGTCGTCGTAGATCTTCTTCCAGGCCGGGTTGCTCGCGTTGAGTTCGGCATAGACCTCCAGGGCCGACTTGAAGGCGGCGGCCATCACGTCTTTCGGGAACGGCAGCACCTTGGTGCCCTGACCGACCAGTTGCTTGAGCGCGCCCGGGTTGCGCATGTCGTACTTGGCCTGCATGTCGGTGTGCGCATAGGCGGCCGCACATTCCAGGATGGTCTTGTATTCGGACGACAGTCCGTCGTAGGCTTTCTGGTTGACGTACAGCGACAGCTGCGGGCCACCCTCCCACCAGCCGGGGTAGTAGTAGAACGGCGCCACCTTGTTGAAGCCCAGTTTCTGATCGTCGTAGGGGCCGATCCACTCGGCCGCGTCGATCGTGCCTTTTTCAAGCGCCTGGTAGATTTCGCCGCCCGGAATGTTCTGTGGCACCGTGCCCAGGCGCTCGAGCACCTTGCCGCCGAAGCCGCCAACGCGGAACTTCAGGCCCTTGAGGTCGGCCACCGACTTGATCTCCTTGCGGTACCAGCCACCCATCTGGGCCCCTGTGTTGCCCATCGGGAAGTTCACGATGCCCACCTTGGCATAGAACTCGCGCGTGAGCTTCAGGCCATTGCCTTCGTACATCCAGGCCGTCATCTGGCGGCTGTTCAGGCCGAAGGGGATGGCGCAATCCAGCGCGTAGGTCGGGTCCTTGCCGAAGAAGTAGTAGGGCGCCGTGTGGCCCAGTTCGACCGTGCCGTTGGACACGCCGTCCAGCACGCCGAACGGAGGCATCAGTTCGCCGCCCGCATGGGTGGTGATCACGAACTTGCCGCCGGACATTTCACTGACCTTCTTGGCGAAGGCATCAGCGGCACCAAAAATGGTGTCCAGCGACTTGGGGAAGCTGGACGCCAGACGCCAACGGATGGTGGCCTGAGCATGAACGGCTGGCGCTGCGCCGGCGGCGAGCACGCCCGCGATACCGGCATGTTTGAGGATGGAACGACGATCCATAGATTGAACTCCTGCTGATGTTTGAACGAAACGCCCCTGCCGCGCAGGCGCGCTGACGCCAATGGTCGGCATCGATTGTAGGAACAGCGCCTGTCGGGCCGCCCGGGGTTTTCCCTCCCGTAGTCCTACCTATGGCGGAATTCAGGTCGCAAACGGCGCGCTTCGCCTGCAGAAGCGCCCTTTTGCCACGCCGCAGGGGCTTGTTTCAGCCCCGGTTCAATCCGGCTGTGAAATCTTTTCAGGACACCACTTTCAGGCTGACCGGTGCGATGGCCGCCTGGCGCATGAACCGGGCTTCGATAGACGCTTGAATGCCCGCCGCGTCGAGCCCCTGCAGGGCCAGCAGGCGCGCGGGGTCGCCGTGTTCGATGAACCGGTCGGGCAGGCCCAGGTACAACACGGGACGCTGCAAGCCGGCGGCGGCCAGGGCCTCGGAGACGGCGCTGCCGGCGCCACCGGCAATGCAGCCCTCTTCGACCGTCACCAGGGCCTCGTGGGCGCGCGCGATGTCGAGCAGCAGCTCGGTGTCCAACGGCTTGGCCCAGCGCATGTTGACCACGGTGGCATCCAGGGCCTCTGCCGCCTGCAGCGCCGGGTACAGCAACGTGCCGAACGCCAGCACCGCGATGCGTCTTCCGTTTCGCCGCACCTCGCCGCGACCAAACGGAAGGGGTTCCAGGTCAGTACCCGCAGCCACGCCGGCACCGGCGCCGCGTGGGTAACGCACGGCCACTGCGTGTTCCTGCTGGAAGGCGGTGGTCAGCAGCTGACGGCATTCGCGTTCGTCGGCCGGACAGGCCACACTGACGTTCGGGATGCAGCGCAGGAAAGCGATGTCGTAGGCGCCGGCGTGGGTGGCGCCGTCGGCCCCCACGAGGCCGGCGCGATCGAGCGCGAAGACCACCGGCAGATTCTGCAGGGCCACGTCGTGGATGAGCTGGTCGTAGGCGCGTTGCAGGAAGGTGGAGTAGATCGCCACCACCGGTTTCAGGCCCTCGCAGGCGAGGCCGGCCGCGAAGGTGACGGCGTGCTGCTCGGCAATGCCCACGTCGTAGTACCGCCCGGGGAAACGTTTTTCGAATTCGACCATGCCCGAGCCTTCGCGCATGGCGGGCGTGATGCCCACCAACCGTTGGTCTTTTTCGGCCATGTCGCACAACCACTGGCCGAAGACCTGGGTAAAAGTGGTCTTGGGCGGTGCTGCCGGTGGCACCAGACCGATCGCCGGGTCGAACTTGCCCGGACCGTGGTAGGCCACCGGGTCGGCCTCGGCCAGCTTGTAGCCCTGCCCTTTTTTCGTGACCACGTGCAGGAACTGGGGTCCGTCAAGGTGTTTGATGTTCTCCAGCGTCGGAATCAGCGACTCCAGATCGTGGCCGTCGATCGGCCCCACGTAGTTGAACCCGAACTTCTCGAACAAGGTGGCCGGCACCACCATGCCCTTGGCGTGCTCTTCGAGTCGCTTGGCCAGTTCGAACAAGGGCGGAGCGACCCGCAAGACGTTTTTGCCCACGTTCTTGGCGGCCGAGTAGAACTGCCCGCTCATCAACTGAGCCAGGTACCGGTTCAGTGCGCCCACCGGGGGGCTGATCGACATGTCGTTGTCGTTGAGGATCACGAGCAGCTTGCAGTCCTGAACGCCGGCGTTGTTGAGCGCCTCGAACGCCATGCCGGCGGTCATGGCGCCATCGCCGATGATGGCCACGCAGTGACGGTGTTCGCCTTTCTGGCGCGAGGCCAGCGCCATCCCGAGCGCGGCCGAGATGCTGGTGGACGAATGCGCGGTGCCGAAGCTGTCGTACGCGCTCTCGGAGCGCTGCGGAAATCCGCTCAGGCCGCCGAGCTGGCGCAGGGTCGGCATGCGATCTCGGCGACCGGTCAGGATCTTGTGCGGGTAGGTCTGGTGGCCCACGTCCCACACCAGGCGGTCGTCGGGCGTGTTGAAGACATAGTGCAGCGCCACCGTCAGCTCGACCGTGCCGAGGTTGGAGCTCAGGTGGCCGCCGGTGCGGGCCACGTTCTCCAGCACGCAGGCGCGCAACTCGTCCGCCACCGTGCGCAACTGCGCGCGCGGCAGGCGCCGCAGGTCGGCGGGGTCGTTGATGGTCTTGAGCAGCCCGGTCATGTTCTGTGCCTTGTCCTTATCTGTCGCGCTGCACCACCATGGCAGCCAATGCCCGCAGCGCCTGGGTGGCAGATATGCCGAGGCCCGAGCGATCCAGCGCGGCATCCGCCTGGTCGTGCAACGCCGCGGCATAGGCTCGGGAGCGGTCCAACCCGAGCACTGAAACGTAGGTGGGCTTGTCGGCCGCGGCGTCCTTGCCGGCGGTCTTTCCCAAGGTGGAGGTGTCGGTGGTCACATCGAGAATGTCGTCAACGACCTGGAACGCCAATCCGATGGCGTCGCCGTAGTCGGCCAGCGCGGTCACCGCAGCCGAGCCAATGACGCCATCCGATTCGCGGCAGGCCGCGCCCATCAGCACGCTGCCGCGCAGCAGTGCGCCGGTCTTGAGCCGGTGCATCCGGCGCAACTGGTTCTCGTCCAACACCGCGCCGACACTGGCCAGGTCGATGGCCTGTCCGCCAGCCATACCCTCAAAGCCCGCCGCGCGCGCCAACAGGCGGCACAGCCTTGCCTGGACGGCGGCGCTGAAGGGGGCGCTCTCCGGCGTCAGCAGCTCGAAGGCCAGCGCCTGCAAGGCATCGCCCGCGAGCAGCGCGCGCGCCTCGCCGAACTGCACATGAACCGTGGGCTTGCCGCGGCGCAGGACGTCGTTGTCCATGCAGGGCATGTCGTCATGAACCAGCGAGTAGGCATGGATCAGTTCGACCGCGCAGGCCGCGCGCAAGGCGGCTTCGTCCAGTGCCTGGCGCGCCGCAGGGCCCAAGCCTTCGGCCACCGCTTCGGCGCTGGCCAGCACCAGCAGGGGTCGCAGCCGTTTGCCGCCATCGAGCACCGCGTACCGCATGGCCTCGCCCAGTCCGGCCGGCGCATCCGCGGCGACCCAGCTTGATAACGCCCGCTCCACGCGCAGCGCATGCCCTGCCGTCCAGGCGGACAGATCGAAGGAGGTGTTCACGCTGGCGTCCATGGCTTGACCACGCCGTCATCGAGCACGCGAATCTGGTTCTCGACCTGTTCCAGCCGCTGCCGGCAGTAGGCCAGCAAGGCGGCTCCCCGCTGATAGCCACCCAGCAGCTCGTCCAGCGGCATCTGTCCGGACTCGATTCGGGCCACAAGCTGCTCCAGCTCCGTCAGGGCAGCCTCGTAACTGGCGGGCTGATCGGGCGCGGGCTTGGGTACGGAGGCCTTGGGCATGGGTCGAACGGGGCGTAAACTGTTGATTTTAGGCCTTGGATGGCGGAGCCACGCCCCAAAGGATCCTGGGTTTAGGGCGGCAACCCCAATCGGCTCGACACCAATCCCCGACGGGTACAATCTCTGGTCCCCCGGTCGACGCTGTCGACTTTCGGGCGCCCTTGCCAAAAACTGGCGCCGCAACCCATTCCTGCCCCTTCATAGGGGGAGTCTCTAGGTCAGGTCACCCATGTCTGATTTAAGTCTTCAACTGCAGCAGGCCACAAGCCAACTTCCCGTATCCAGCTACTTCGACGAGGCGCTGTACCAGCTCGAGCTGCGCAACATCTTTGCGCGCGGTCCGCGCTATGTCGGGCACCAGCTCGCGGTACCCGAAACCGGCGATTACTACGCGCTGCCACACGAAGGCGAGGGCCGTGCCTTGGTTCGCACCGACGCGGGCGTTGAACTGATTTCCAATATCTGCCGCCACCGCCAGGCCATCATGCTCAAGGGCCGGGGCTCGCTGAAGACCCAGGCCAAGGGCAGCGCGGGCGGCAACATCGTCTGCCCGCTGCACCGCTGGACCTACGCGCCCGGCGGCCAGCTGCTGGGTGCGCCGCACTTTGCCCACGATCCGTGCCTGGATCTCAACAATTACAAGCTGCGCGAATGGAACGGCCTGCTGTTCGAGGACAACGGTCGCGACATCGCCGCCGACCTGGCCGGCATGGGCCCGCGAGCCGACCTTGATTTCACCGGCTACGCCCTTGACCGGGTCGAGCTGCACGAGTGCAACTACAACTGGAAGACCTTCATCGAGGTCTATCTGGAGGACTACCACGTCGGCCCCTTCCATCCGGGACTGGGCAGCGTGGTCACCTGCGATGACCTGCGCTGGGAGTTCAAGCCCGAGTACTCGGTGCAGACCGTGGGAACGACCAACTGGCTCGGCAAGGCGGGCAGCCCGGTCTACGAACGCTGGCACCAGCAGCTGCTGCAGTACCGGCAGGGCAAGCCGCCCAAGTTCGGCGCGATCTGGCTCACCTACTACCCGCACATCATGGTGGAGTGGTACCCGCACGTGCTGACGGTTTCCACCGTGCACCCGATCGGGCCGCAGAAGACGCTCAACATGGTCGAGTTCTATTACCCCGAGGACATCGTCGCGTTCGAGCGCGAGTTCGTCGAGGCCCAGCAGGCGGCCTACATGGAAACTTGCATTGAGGACGACGAGATCGGCGAACGCATGGACGCCGGCCGGCGCGCGTTGATGCAACGCGGCGACAACGAGGTCGGTCCCTACCAGAGCCCGATGGAAGACGGCATGCAGCATTTCCACGAGTGGTACCGCCGCGCCATGGGTCTCGGAAACTTTCAAATTTGATAGCGCCCCGTGGCCGTTTGACGCTGGGAAAGCGTCAATTTCACGCATAAGGAACGCTCTTGCAAGCCTTGTGGATGGTCCTGGCGTCGCTGTTCTTCGCGGCGATGAGCGTCTGCATCAAGTACGCATCGGCCCACTTCAACACCGTCGAACTGGTCTGCTACCGTGGCGCCATCGGCATCGCCTTCATGGCTGCCTTGTGCCGCGTCCAAGGCGTCCCCTGGCGCACGCCGGTGCCGATGATGCACGTGTGGCGCAGCATCGTCGGTGTCGCGTCGCTGGTGGCCTGGTTTTACGCCATCGCCCGGCTGCCGCTGGCCACGGCGATGACCCTGAATTACATGAGCGGCGTATGGGTGGCCGCGTTCCTGGTCGGCGGCACGCTGGTGATGGGCCGCATTCAGGACCTGGGGCGCCAGGGCCCCATCGTACTGACCGTCATGGCCGGTTTCACCGGGGTCGTCATGACGCTGCGACCGACGATCGAACAGAACCAGTTGTTCGCCGGGCTGATCGGTCTGCTGTCCGGGCTGGGTGCCGCCTTTGCCTACCTGCAAGTGGCGGCGCTGGGACGCGTGGGCGAGCCGGAATCGCGCACGGTGCTGTATTTTTCGGTCGGGGCCACTGTGGCCGGCGCACTGGGCATGGTCTTTGTCGGCGCCAGCCCGTGGCTCTGGCCACAAGCCCTGTGGTTGCTGCCGATCGGCGTGCTGGCCGCGCTGGGGCAACTGTGCATGACACGCGCCTACAGCAAGGGCGCCACGCTGGTGGTGGCCAACCTGCAATACTCGGGCATCATCTTCGCCGCCCAGTTCGGGCTGTTCCTGTTCGGCGACCAGATTCCGCTGATCGGCTGGGCCGGGATGGCCCTGATCATCGCCAGCGGCATCGCCTCCACCATCCTGCGATCCCGCGCCCTGCCCAACCCGCCCGCCGAGGAGCACTGAACCATGCCAACCCTGTACACGACACTGATCACGGTCGAGCAGCTGAAATCCCTTCAGGCCAACGGCGCACCGCTGATGGTCTTCGATTGCAGCTTTGAACTGATGAACCCCGACGCGGCCGACCGCCTGTATGCCCAGGGGCACATCGCCGGCGCCGTGCAGGCGCACCTGGACCGCAACCTCAGCGCGCCATCGCCGTCCGACGCGGTCAACGGTGGGCGCCACCCGTTACCACAGCGTGAGGTCTTCGCCGAGTGGCTGAGCGACGTCGGCTTTCACAATGACATGCAGGCGGTGGTGTACGACCGCAACGGCGCCAACTACTGCGGCCGCCTGTGGTGGATGCTGAAATGGGCGGGCCACGAGGCCGTGGCGGTGCTCGATGGCGGCCTGCAGGCCTGGGAAGCCGCCGGCGGCGCGATGCAGACCGACGTCCCGGACGCGCCAGCGTTCGGCCATTTCAGCCTGCGCCCCGAAAAGGCGGTGTTGGCCACATGTGCGTCGGTCGCTGCCAACCTGGGACGCCCGACCCAAACCGTGCTTGATGCGCGCGCCACGCCGCGCTTCCGGGGCGAAGTCGAGCCGCTTGATCCGGTCGCCGGCCACATTCCGGGCGCGCTGAACCGGCCGTTCGCACTGAACCTCGGGCCGGACGGTCGCTTCAAGAGCCCTGAGGAACTGCGGTCGGAGTTCGAAGCCCTGCTGGCGGACCGTGACCCGGCGAGTGTGGTGCATCACTGTGGCAGCGGCGTCAGCGCGGTGCCCAACGTGCTGGGCATGGAAATCGCCGGTCTCGGCCGCACCGCGTTGTACGCGGGCAGCTGGAGCGAATGGTGCAACACCCCTGGCCTACCCTGCGCCCAGAGCTGAATGCTGGCCTGACGCCCATGAAAGCCCCGGAATTGCTGCTGCCTGCCGGTTCGCTGGCCAAGATGCGCGCCGCGTTCGACTTTGGCGCCGATGCCATCTATGCCGGCCAGCCACGCTACTCGCTGCGCGCCCGCAACAACGAATTCCGGCTGGAACAGATCGGCCAGGGCATTGCCGAAGCCCATGCGCGAGGCAAGAAGTTCTTCGTGACCAGCAACCTGCTGCCGCACAACGACAAGGTCCGCACCTACCTGCGCGACATCGAACCGGTGATCGCCCTGCGGCCGGACGCGTTGATCATGGCCGACCCGGGCCTGATCATGTTGGTGCGCGAGAAATGGCCCGACGTGGCCATCCACCTCTCGGTGCAGGCCAACACCGTGAACCACATGGCGGTGAAGTTCTGGCAACGGGTGGGCGTGGCGCGCATCATTCTGTCTCGCGAACTGAGCCTGGACGAAATCGGAACCATCCGCCAGGAATGCCCCGACATCGAGCTCGAAGTGTTTGTTCACGGCGCGCTGTGCATTGCGTATTCGGGCCGCTGCCTGCTCTCAGGCTACTTCAACCGGCGCGATCCCAACCAGGGCACCTGCACCAACGCCTGCCGCTGGAACTACACCCCCCAGACGGGCAGCGAAGCCAACGATGCCGGCGAGGTGCAGCCCATGAAGATGGACGGCGACTTCAGCTTCACCGGGGCCAGGCAGGAGGCCGAGCAGTCCTTCTCCGCCTGTGGCGGCACCCTGCGCCACCCGTTGGCAGACCGGGTCTACCTGCTCGAAGAAAAAGAGCGGCCCGGGCAGCTGATGCCGATCATGGAAGATGAGCACGGCACCTACATCATGAACAGCAAGGATCTGCGTGCCGTGGAGCACGTTGAACGGCTGGCAAAGATTGGCGTGGACTCCCTGAAAATCGAGGGCCGAACCAAGAGCCAGTACTACGTGAGCCGCACCGCGCAGGTCTACCGCCGCGCCATCGACGACGCGGTGGCGGGTAGGCCCTTCAACCCGAAGCTGATCACCGAGCTCGAGGGCCTGGCCAACCGGGGCTACACCGCCGGTTTCCTGGAGCGGCGCCCGGCGCAGGCCTACCAGAACTACGAAACCGGCAGTTCCGAAGCGCACCACAGCCAGTTTGTCGGCGAGGTCCTGTCGAGCAAGGATGGTTGGGCCGAAGTCGAGACCAAGAACCGCTTCGCCGTGGGCGACACCATCGAGTTCATCCACCCCGCGGGCAACCGCACCGTCGTTCTGACACAGATGAAAAACCTGGAAGGCGAGGCCATTCAGGTGGCGTCGGGCAGCCCGATGCGGGTGTGGATTCCCGCTGCCGGACCAACAGACGGGGCGCTGCTGGCGCGCATCATTGCGCCGCCAGCCATCCCCACGCCCTGAACGACAACCCCGCGGACCCTGCGCCCATGAAAAAACCCCGCCGGCCTTGCGACCGGCGGGGTTTTTCATTCACTGCCAGGCGTTGTTTCAGGCCGCGACGCCTTTGGCGGCTTCCACGTATTCCTCGATCTGGTCGAAGTTCATGTACTTGTAGATCTGGTCGGCCTTGGCGGTGATAACGCCGGTGGCGGCCAGGTACTCGTCCTTGGTCGGCAGCTTGCCCAGCTTGGAGGCCACCGCGGCCAGTTCGGCGGAGCCCAGGAACACGTTGGTGTTCTTGCCCAGGCGGTTGGGGAAGTTGCGGGTGGAGGTGGAGATCACCGTGGCACCTTCACGCACCTGGGCTTGGTTGCCCATGCACAGCGAGCAGCCGGGCATTTCGGTGCGCGCACCGGCGCTGCCGAAAGCGGCGTAATGACCCTCCTTCATCAGCTCGGACGCGTCCATCTTGGTCGGCGGGGCGACCCACAGCTTGACCGGGATGTCGCGCGCGCCACCCAGCACGGTGGCCGCCGCGCGGAAATGGCCGATGTTGGTCATGCAGGAACCGATGAAGGCCTCGTCGATCTTGGTGCCGGCAACTTCGGAAAGCGTCTTGGCGTCGTCCGGGTCGTTGGGGCAGCAGACGATGGGCTCGGTGATGTCGGCCAGGTCGATCTCGATCACGGCGGCGTACTCGGCGTCCTTGTCGGCTTCGAGCAATTGCGGGTTGGCCAGCCAGGCCTCGACCTTCTCGATGCGGCGGGCCAGCGTCTTTGCGTCTTGGTACCCGTCGGCGATCATGTTCTTCATCAGCACGATGTTCGACTTGAGGTACTCGATCACCGGCTCCTTGTTGAGCTTGATCGTGCAACCGGCGGCCGAGCGCTCGGCGGAAGCATCGCTCAATTCGAACGCCTGTTCCACCTTCAGGTCGGGCAAACCCTCGATTTCGAGCACGCGGCCCGAGAAGATGTTTTTCTTGCCGGCCTTGGCCACGGTCAGCAGACCGGCCTTGATGGCGTAAAGCGGGATCGCGTGCACCAGGTCACGCAGCGTGACGCCGGGCTGCATCTGACCTTTGAAGCGGACCAGCACCGACTCGGGCATGTCCAGCGGCATGACACCTGTGGCGGCGCCGAAAGCCACCAGGCCGGAACCGGCCGGGAACGAGATGCCGATCGGGAAGCGGGTATGGCTGTCGCCGCCGGTGCCCACGGTGTCGGGCAGCAGCAGGCGGTTGAGCCAGCTGTGGATCACGCCGTCGCCCGGGCGCAGCGCAACGCCGCCGCGGCTGCTGATGAAGGGCGGCAATTCGCGGTGCATCTTGGCGTCCACCGGCTTCGGGTAGGCGGCGGTGTGGCAGAAGGACTGCATCACCATGTCGGCGGAGAAGCCCAGACAGGCCAGGTCCTTCAGCTCGTCGCGGGTCATCGGGCCGGTGGTGTCCTGGCTGCCGACGGTTGTCATCTTGGGCTCGCAGTAGGTGCCCGGGCGGATGCCCTGACCTTCGGGCAGGCCGCAGGCGCGCCCAACCATTTTCTGGGCCAGGGTGAAGCCCTTGCCGGTGTCCTTCGGAGCCACGGGCAGGCGGAACGCCGTGGAAGCCGGCAGGCCCAGGAATTCACGGGCCTTGGCGGTCAGCGAGCGCCCGATGATCAGGTTGATGCGTCCGCCGGCGCGTACTTCGTCCAGCAGCACCTGACTCTTGAGCGCGAACTCGGCCACCACGGCGCCGTTCTTCACGATCTTGCCATCGTAGGGCAGCACGTCAATGACGTCGCCCATCTCCAGCCTGGAGACGTCCACCTCGATCGGCAGCGAGCCGGAATCTTCCTGCGTGTTGAAGAAGATCGGAGCGATCTTGCCACCCAGTGTCACGCCGCCGAAACGCTTGTTCGGCACGAAGGGGATGTCCTGGCCAGTGGCCCAGATCACGGAATTGGTGGCCGACTTGCGGCTGGAACCGGTGCCGACCACGTCACCCACGTAGGCGACCAGGTGGCCCTTCTTCTTAAGGTCCTCGATGAACTGCATCGGACCGCGCTTGCCGTCTTCCTCGGGCTTGAAGGCCGCGTCGGGACGCGTGTTCTTGAGCATCGCGAGGTAGTGCATCGGGATGTCCGGGCGGCTCCAGGCATCGGGTGCGGGCGACAGGTCGTCGGTGTTGGTCTCGCCGGGCACCTTGAACACGGTGACGGTGATCTTCCTCTCGACCTCGGGGCGGCTGGTGAACCACTCGGCATCGGCCCAGCTCTTCATGACTTCCTGGGCCTTGACGTTGCCGGCCTTCGCTTTGGTCGCCACGTCGTTGAAGTAGTCGAACATCAACAGCGTCTTCTTCAGTGCATCAGCGGCCACACCAGCCACTTCGGCATCATCCAGCAGCTCAATCAAGGGGTGGACGTTGTAGCCACCCACCATGGTGCCTAGCAACTCGGTGGCCTTGGCTTTGGAAATCAGACCGACCTTGACGTCACCATGGGCGACGGCAGCCAGAAAACTGGCCTTGACCTTGGCAGCATCGTCCACACCCGGAGGCACGCGGTGCGTCAGCAGGTCCATCAGGAATGCTTCCTCGCCGGCGGGCGGGTTCTTGATCAGCTCGATCAACTCCGAGACCTGCTTGGCATCCAGCGGCAAGGCAGGAATGCCGAGGGCTGCGCGTTCAGCGGCGTGTTCACGATAGGCTTTCAACATGGTGGTTTCTCCAGAATCAACTACAACAACATATCTTCACGCAGAATCAGCATGATCCCAGCGTCAAATGATCATCTCTTGCTATCAAATCAGCACTTCGCCTTGCCGCAACCCGCTGGCGTCGAGGTGTCGATCAGCACCGGCGGCGGATTCTTCTTGAGCGCTTCGGCGGCCGCCAGCTGGGTCGGGTTGGCGCACTCGTCAGCCAGGCGTTTGCCGTGTTTCTGATCCATCAGCATCGACTTGTTCGGCAACTGCAGCCAGACCGCGCCACCGTCGTGGTGATCTTCAAGGCGAATCGCGCCGGTGCTGGTGACGACCGGATGCATGCGGTAGGCAAAGCCTTTGCCTTTGACCGTGAAATAGCCTGGCGATTTCGGATCGGCATCCACAGCCACGGACGCGCCGAGCTCACAGGCGATGTTGCCCGTGTAGACGCGATCGGCAATGGCCAGCTCGGCGGGCGTCAAGGCCACATCGGCGGCGCGAATCCCCGCCGCCACCTGGTTCGTTGCGCTCTGCAACTGGGTCCGGCTGGTGGTCTCGGTCTTCTTGGCGGGCGCTTTTGCGGTTTTTTCTGCCGGCTTCTTGGCGGGCTCGCCAGACGACTGCGCGAACGCGACGGCGGGGGACAGGAGGATCAGGGACAAGGCGAGCAGTTGCTTCATGGGGGCTCCGGTTTCAGCAAGTTGAATCAATGGGAAAAGAATGGCCGAATGGTATCGGGCAACGGTCGCCCAGTCTGATGGGCACGCTCGATCACCTGCCAGAAGTAGCGGTAACTGGCCCGATCATGCAACTGGTTGTCGTACTGGATGGGCGCCCATTCGGCGTGCACAGCAGCCTCGATGATGCTGCTGGCCCGTTCTATCTCGCGCTCGTTGGGAGCAAAAGCAGCCAAGATGGGCCTGATCTGGGCCGGATGAATGCTCCACATCCTCGTATAGCCCAGCTCGCGGGCGGCGCGGGTGGCGGCGGCCTGCAAGGCCGCACCATCCGTGAATTCGGTCACCACACCATGCGACGGCACCTTGCCGTGGGCGTGACAGGCCGCGGCAATCTCGAGCTTGGCGCGCACCACCAGGGGGTGGGTGAATTGTCCGGAAGAGCTCATCGCGTCCGCCGGGATGGCACCGCCATGGGCCGACACAAAATCCATCAGGCCGAAACTCAGGCTCTGCACCTTGGGGTGCGCCGCAATCTCGAAGGCCCGGTGAACCGCAGCCGGCGATTCGATCAGGACGTGCAGCGGCAGGTGCCCAGCCGACGCAGCCATCAGAGCCGCTTCGGCCCGCCGGACATCATCCGGCGATTCGACCTTCGGGAGCATGATATGCGTGAGCCGGTGCCCTGCACGGGCGGCAATCACGGCCATGTCGGCCTCGAACGCGTGGTGATCCACCGGATGGACCCGCACCGCAACGCGAGCGTCCGTAGGCGCGTCCAAGGCGATCGCCGTAACCAGGGTGGCGTGGTCGACCTCGCCACCGACCGGGGCCCCGTCCTCACAATCGAGCGTGACGTCGAACAGACAGGCCCCGAATTCTTCGGTGAGTTCAGCCTGCAATTGCAGGCTTTTCAGCATCCGGGTTTCGACGCCGCTGTAATGGTCGCAGACCGGGATCTGCGCCCCGGCGGCCTGTGCGCCCAGCAGAATCTCGCGCGGATGCTTCACGGACGCGTCAAGCCCGGATTACAGCAGGTGCTTGACGCCGTCTTGCTCACCCTGCAGTTCAGCCAGCGTCTTGTTGATGCATTCCTGGCTGAAGGCGTCGATCGGCAGGCCCTCGACGATCTTGTATTCACCGCCTTCGCAGGTGACGGGGTAACCGAACATGACATCCTTGGGGATGCCGTATTCGCCTTTGGACGGGATGCCCATGGTGACCCACTTGCCGTTGGTGCCCAGGGCCCAGTCACGCATGTGGTCGATGGCGGCGTTGGCGGCGGACGCGGCGGACGACAGGCCACGGGCGGCGATGATGGCGGCGCCGCGCTTGCCCACGGTGGGCAGGAACACGTTGGCGTTCCACTCATGGTCGTTGATGGTGTCCTTGACGGACTTGCCGTTCACGGTGGCGAATCGGTAGTCGGCGTACATGGTGGGCGAGTGGTTGCCCCACACGGCCAGCTTCTCGATGTCGCCAACGGCCACGCCCATCTTGGTGGCAATCTGCGAGGCAGCACGGTTGTGGTCCAGACGCAGCATGGCGGTGAAGTTCTTGGCCGGCAGATCGGGGGCCGACTTCATGGCGATGTAGGCATTGGTGTTGGCGGGGTTTCCGACCACCAGCACGCGCACGTTGCGGGATGCCACGGCGTTCAGAGCCTTGCCCTGGGCTGTGAAGATCTGGGCGTTGGCGGCCAGCAGGTCGGCGCGCTCCATGCCGGGACCACGGGGACGAGCACCCACGAGCAAGGCATAGTCGGTATCCTTGAACGCAGTCATGGGGTCCGAGTGAGCCTCGATACCGGCCAACAGCGGGAAGGCACAGTCTTCGAGCTCCATGATCACGCCCTTGAGCGCGTTCTGGGCCTTTTCATCCGGAATCTCCAACAGTTGCAGGATCACCGGCTGGTCCTTGCCCAGCATTTCACCCGAGGCAATGCGGAACAGCAGGGCGTAACCGATTTGACCGGCTGCACCGGTAACAGCAACACGGACGGGCTTTTTGCTCATGATAGGAACTCCAGGACTTGGTGATTGAAACAGGTCAAAGCAGGCATCCGCGCGCTCAGCCGGACTGCCGCCAAAGCAGTCTAAGAGTTTACCCTTGATCCCGCCTTACGTCAATTTGTCTTATGTCTTATATAAGATATGATTTGCCGCTTGTCGCCGGTTTTCGCGCAGCCCATTTTCCATGTCTCAGACCTCGACACCTCCCGCAGACAACGGCGACCCGAACAGCGCGGCTGCCCCGTCCCAGCAGGCGCCCGCATTCAGTCCGCTGTACCTGCAGATCAAGGGACTGATTCTTCAAGGTTTTCAGTCGGGTGAATGGAAGCCTGGCGAGGCGATTCCCAGTGAAATGGAACTGTCGGCACGCTTTCGGGTCAGCCAGGGCACCGTCCGAAAGGCGATCGACGAGTTGGCCGCGGAGAACCTGGTCGTTCGCCGCCAAGGCAAAGGCACCTTTGTCGCCACCCACACCGAACAACATGTCCAGTACCGCTTTCTGCGGCTGATGCCGGATGCTGGAGACCTCGATGATGAAGGCCCGGCCCAGCGAAACATCCTTGAGTGCCGCAAGGTCCGTGCGACCGCGGACGTGGCCAGGGCTCTGGGCCTGCGCCCCGGCGACACCGTGGTGCAGGTTCGCCGGGTGCTGTCGTTCAAGGGTGTTCCGACCATTCTGGAAGACCTGTGGCTGCCTGGCCTGGCCTTCAAAGGGCTGAGCGCCGAGCAGATTGCCCAGTACCCGGGCCCGACCTATGCCATGTATGAGGCCGATTTCGGGGTTCGAATGGTCCGCGCGGTCGAAAACATCCGTGCGGTCTGCCCCGACTCCGGGCAGAGCCAGCTGCTGCAAGTACAACCGGGCACGCCCTTGCTCAGTGTGGAGCGTATCGCCTACACCTACAACGACGTTCCGATGGAACTGCGCCGCGGCCTCTACCGCACCGACAGCCACCATTACCGAAACGACTTGAATTGAATCTTGTTCGACGACCTCGGCGGATGCCCATGCAATCCTCATGTCAGTTTGTTGCGTTGCAATAGAATTTACCGTTTCGTCATCGACCACTCCCAGCGCGCCATCACGAAAGACTCCCCATGACCGAACTGACCAAAAAGCGGCCCGAATTCCGCAACATCAATGCCTTTCAGGATCTGCCCTCGTACCGCTGGCCGCTCGCTTCGCTGGTTTCGGGCATGCACCGTATCAGCGGCGCGATCATGTTTCTCCTGATGCCGTTCATCATCTGGATGTTCGACAGTTCGGTGTCGTCGGAGATTTCATTCGCCCGATTCAAGTACGCCTTCAATGTCGGCATGCTGGGTGTACCCGGTTTCCTCTGGAAGCTGTTGGCGCTCGCGCTGATCTGGGCCTACCTGCAGCACTTCATCGCAGGGCTTCGCCATCTGTACATGGACGTCAACCATGCCGTCAGCAAGGAATTCGGCCGTTCCTCCGCTCTCACCACGCTGATCCTCAGCTTTGGCCTGACCGCCGTTCTGGGCGCCAAGCTGTTCGGCCTCTACTAACCCGTCTCAGCCAGCCTTCCGTCACCGAATCCAACTCCAAGGAAAACTGACCATGTCCGTCAATTACGGTTCCAAGCGCCTCGTGGTGGGCGCGCACTACGGGCTTCGCGACTGGCTCGGCCAGCGCGTCACGGCCGCGCTGATGGCCCTCTTCACGATAGTGCTTCTGGCCCAGGTGCTGTTCAGTTCCGGCCCGATCGGCTACGACAAATGGGCCGGCATTTTTGCTTCCCAGTGGATGAAGACCCTGACCTTCTGCGTGATCATCGCGATGCTGTATCACGTCTGGGTCGGCATGCGGGAACTCTGGATGGACTACATCAAGCCCATCGGACTGCGCCTAGTCCTGAACGTCTTTTCCATGGTCTGGCTCGTCGGCTGCGCTGGCTGGGCCATCCAAGTTCTGTGGCGCCTGTAAGTCACCCCGAATTCAAAGGTTGATATTCATGACCTATTCCAAGAACGAGATCATCAAGCGCAAGTTCGACGTCGTCATCGTCGGTGCCGGCGGCTCCGGCATGCGGGCCTCTCTGCAACTGGCCCGCGCGGGCCTGAACGTCGCGGTGTTGTCCAAGGTGTTCCCCACCCGCTCCCACACCGTGGCGGCACAGGGTGGCATCGGCGCCTCGCTGGGCAACATGTCCGAGGACAACTGGCACTACCACTTTTACGACACCATCAAGGGATCGGACTGGCTGGGTGACCAGGACGCCATCGAGTTCATGTGCCGTGAGGCCCCCAAGGTCGTGTACGACCTGGAGCACATGGGCATGCCTTTCGACCGCAACCCGGACGGCACCATCTACCAGCGTCCGTTCGGCGGCCACACCGCCAACTACGGTGAGAAGCCGGTGCAACGCGCATGCGCCGCCGCCGACCGCACCGGCCACGCCATGCTGCACACCTTGTACCAGCAGAACGTCAAGGAAAAGACCAGCTTCTTCGTTGAATGGATGGCGCTGGACCTGATCCGTGATGGCGACGGCGACGTCGTCGGCGTGACCGCGCTGGAAATGGAAACCGGCGACCTGCACATCTTGGAAGCCAAGACCGTGTTGCTGGCCACCGGCGGTGCCGGGCGCATCTTTGCCGCCTCGACCAACGCCTTCATCAACACCGGCGATGGGCTGGGCATGGCCGCCCGGGCGGGAATTCCGCTGCAGGACATGGAGTTCTGGCAGTTTCACCCGACGGGTGTGCATGGCGCCGGCGTGCTGCTGACCGAAGGCTGCCGTGGCGAAGGTGCGATTCTGCTCAACAGCAACGGCGAGCGCTTCATGGAACGATACGCGCCGACGCTGAAAGATCTGGCGCCGCGTGATTTCGTGTCCCGCTGCATGGACCAGGAGATCAAGGAAGGCCGCGGCTGCGGCCCGAACAAGGACCACATCCTGCTGAAACTCGACCACCTGGGTGCCGACACCATCCACAAGCGCCTGCCATCCGTTTATGAAATCGGCGTGAACTTCGCCAACGTCGACATCACCCGCGAGCCGATCCCCGTCGTCCCCACCATTCATTACCAGATGGGCGGCATCCCGACCAATATCAATGGCCAGGTCGTCACGCAGAACGCCGACAACCAGAGCGTGGTGGTCAACGGCCTGTACGCCGTGGGCGAATGTTCCTGTGTCAGCGTGCATGGCGCCAACCGCCTGGGCACCAACTCCCTGCTGGACTTGCTGGTGTTCGGTCGCGCCGCAGGCAACCACATCGTCGAGTTTGCTTCGCGCAACAAGGCACACAAAGAGCTTCCGGCAGACGCGGCCGAGCGCACGCTGGAACGGCTGAACCGTCTGGAGGCCGATGGCAGCGGGGAATACGCCCAGAACGTGGCCAATGACATGCGCGCCTGCATGCAACAGCACGCTGGCGTGTTCCGCACCCAGGCCAGCATGGACGAAGGCGTCCAGAAGATCGCAGGCATCGCCGAGCGGGTGAAGTCCATCGGGTTGAAAGACAAATCGCGTGTCTTCAATACCGCCCGCATCGAAGCGCTTGAAGTCGAGAACCTGATCGAAGCGGCGCAGGCCACCATGGTGTCTGCTGCGGCCCGTCGCGAATGCCGCGGCGCGCACACGGTGAATGACTACGAGCGACCGGCCGATGACGCTGTCGCGCCGCTCGGTCGGGACGACGCCAACTGGATGAAGCACACGCTGTGGCACAGCGCCTCCAACAGCCTGAGCTACAAGCCGGTCAACCTCAAGCCCCTCACGGTGGACAGCGTGCCGCCCAAGGTCCGGACCTTCTAACCCGTCGCTTCAAACGAGAAGAGCCATGCAAAAACGCACATTCCAGATCTATCGATACGACCCGGACAAGGACGCCAAGCCCTATATGCAGACGATCGAGGTCGAACTCGACGGCAATGAGCGCATGCTGCTGGACGCCCTGATGAAGCTCAAGGCCATGGATCCCACGATCTCGTTCCGCCGCTCCTGCCGCGAAGGGGTCTGCGGCTCGGACGCGATGAACATCAATGGCAAGAATGGCCTGGCGTGCCTGACCAACATGAACACGCTCAAGGGCACCATCGTGCTCAAGCCCCTGCCGGGCCTGCCGGTGATCCGCGATCTGATCGTGGACATGACGCAGTTTTTCAAGCAGTACAACTCGATCAAGCCCTACCTGATCAACGACAGTGTGCCGCCCGAGAAAGAGCGTCTGCAAAGCCCCGAAGAGCGTGAAGAACTGAACGGCCTGTACGAATGCATCCTGTGCGCCAGCTGTTCCACCAGCTGCCCGAGCTTCTGGTGGAACCCCGACAAGTTCGTCGGACCGGCGGGCCTGTTGCAGGCCTACCGATTCCTGGCCGACAGCCGCGACCAGGCCACCGGCGCGCGCCTGGACAACCTGGAAGACCCGTACCGACTGTTCCGCTGCCACACCATCATGAACTGCGTCGACGTCTGCCCCAAGGGTCTCAACCCCACGCGAGCCATCGGCAAGATCAAGGAAATGATGGTTCTGAGGGCTGTCTGAGGCACAACGGCCATGGGTGATGCCTTTCTCGATCAGGGGGAACCGGGCGACAGGCTTGGCGAGCGCGAGCTGAGCAAGCTGCGCTGGCGCTGTCGCCGGGGCTTGCTGGAGAATGACCTGCTGATCCAGCGGTTCTTCGACCGCCACGCCGACGGTCTCACCGTGGGTCAGGCACGAGGATTGCATGCGTTGATGGACCTGGCCGACAACGACCTGCTGGACTTGTTGCTTTCCCGCAAGGAGCCCGAGGACTACAACAATAGAATGGAAATGAGAGAAGTGCTGGGGATGTTGCGTGCCGGTTACCGTGGTGACCGAAGCCAGCTCGCCGGATGATGGGCAAGTCAATCGAGGAAACCAAAATGAAACTTTCTGACAACAAAGCCACCCTGTCGTTCAGCAACGGCAGCCCCAGCGTCGATCTGCCCGTCTACCAGGGCAACATTGGTCCGGATGTGGTCGACATCCGCAAGCTGTATGCACAGACCGGGATGTTCACCTACGACCCCGGTTTCCTGTCCACCGCGTCCTGCCAGTCGGCCATCACCTACATCGACGGCGACAAAGGCGAGCTGCTATACCGGGGTTACCCCATCGAGCAGCTGGCCACCAACTGCGACTACCTGGACACCTGTTACCTGCTGCTGAAGGGCGAGCTGCCCGACGCCAGCCAGCGCGACGATTTCCACAAGCGTGTGATCAACCACACCATGGTGAACGAGCAGATGCAGTTCTTCCTGCGCGGCTTCCGCCGGGATGCCCACCCGATGGCCGTACTGACCGGCCTGGTCGGTGCCCTGTCGGCCTTCTACCACGACAGCACCGACATCAACAACCCCGAGCACCGCGAGATTGCCGCGATTCGCCTGATCTCCAAGATGCCAACCCTGGTTGCCATGGCGTACAAATACGGCATCGGGCAACCCTACATGTACCCGCGCAACGAACTCAGCTACGCCGGCAATTTCCTGCGCATGATGTTCGGCACGCCCTGTGAGGAATACAAGGTCAACCCGGTGCTGGAAAAGGCGATGGACCGGATTTTCATCCTGCACGCGGATCACGAGCAGAATGCATCCACCTCCACGGTGCGCCTTTGCGGTTCTTCCGGAACCAACCCGTTTGCCGCGATCGCCGCCGGCGTGGCCTGCCTGTGGGGCCCGGCGCATGGTGGCGCCAACGAAGCTTGCCTCAACATGCTGGAAGACATCCAGCGCCAGGGTGGGGTTTCGAAAGTCGGCCAGTTCATGGAACAGGTCAAGGACAAAAACTCCAGCGTCAAACTCATGGGCTTCGGCCACCGCGTGTACAAGAATTACGACCCGCGCGCCAAGCTCATGCAGGAAACCTGCAACGAGGTGCTGGCCGAACTCGGCCTTGAAAACGATCCGCTGTTCAAGCTGGCCAAGGAACTGGAGAAGATCGCACTGGAAGACGACTACTTCGTGCAGCGCAAGCTGTACCCCAACGTCGACTTCTACTCTGGCATCGTGCAGCGCGCGATTGGCATCCCGGTCAACCTCTTCACCGGCATCTTCGCGCTGGCACGCACCGTGGGCTGGATTGCCCAGCTCAATGAGATGATCAGCGATCCCGAGTACAAGATCGGTCGTCCGCGTCAGTTGTTCACCGGCGCGCCCCGCCGCGACGTGCAACCATTGTCGCAGCGCTGAACCGGCGTCCATCCGGAACACACCCGCCGCGTGGAGACACCGGCGGGTTTTTTGCTATTTTTCGGTAGCATGCAATGGCTGTTCAAAACGGGAGTCAACGACAACCAGCCCGAAAAATTCCCGCGGATCGCGCTTCGTTCACCCCAATCGGCGTATTCCCGGCGAACGGTGCTGGCGGGATCATTGCACCGTCCAAACGGGCGCCTGGCAACCGAATTCAGCCAGCAGAACCAATACGCCCTGAGCAGATGAACCAGCCCACTCGTGGCATGCCCGCCGCGGCGGCTCCCGAATAAAATTAGCCTCTTGCCAGGAAACACCATGGAACCTTCGAACGCCTCCGCAACCGCGCGCACCCTCTACGACAAGCTCTGGGACGAACACGTCGTCCACACCGAAGAAGACGGCACCGCCATCCTTTATATCGACCGCCACCTGGTGCACGAAGTGACCAGCCCCCAGGCCTTTGAAGGCTTGCGCCAGGCCGGCCGCAAGGTCTGGCGTGTCAGCTCGGTCGTGGCCACCGCGGATCACAACACGCCCACCACCGGCTGGGAGCGCGGCTACGACGGCATCACCGACCCAATCAGCCGGGAGCAGGTCACCACACTGGACAGCAACATCCACGAATTCGGCGCGGCCGCGTTCTTCCCGTTCCTGTCCAGGCGCCAAGGCATCGTGCACGTGATCGGGCCGGAAAGCGGCGCCACGCTGCCCGGCATGACGGTGGTCTGTGGGGATTCCCATACTTCCACCCACGGTGCCTTCGGCGCGCTGGCGCATGGCATCGGCACCAGCGAGGTCGAGCATGTGCTGGCCACACAGACCCTGCTGGCAAAAAAAGCTAAAAACATGCTGGTGCGGGTCGAGGGCCAGACCGCACCGGGCATCACCGCCAAGGACATCGTGCTGGCCGTGATCGGCAAGATCGGCACCGCCGGCGGCACCGGCTACACCATCGAATTCGGTGGTTCGGCGATACGGGCCCTGTCGATGGAAGGCCGCATGACCGTCTGCAACATGGCCATTGAGGCCGGCGCACGCGCCGGCCTGGTCGCGGTAGACGACAAAACCATCGACTACGTCAGGGGCCGGCTGCTCGCGCCGGGCACCGACGCCGCCACCGGGCAGTTCGTGGGCGGCCCCGAGTGGGACCAGGCGGTCGCCTACTGGAAGACACTGCACAGCGACGCCGGCGCCCGATTCGACACCGTGGTCGATCTCGACGCCGGCCAGATCGTGCCGCAGGTCACCTGGGGCACCTCGCCCGAGATGGTGCTGGGCATCGATGCCCGCGTGCCGGATCCGGACCGGGAGAAAGACCCGAACAAACGCGGCGCCATCGAGCGCGCGCTGACCTACATGGGACTGCCACCCGGCAAGCCTCTGAACGACATCACGATCGACAAGGTGTTCATCGGTTCGTGTACCAACAGCCGCATCGAAGACATGCGCGAAGCCGCCGCCATTGTGAAGAAGCTGGGTCGCAAGGTAGATCGCAACGTCAAGCTCGCAATGGTGGTGCCCGGCTCCGGACTGGTGAAGGAGCAGGCCGAACGCGAAGGCCTGCACGAGATCTTCACCGCCGCCGGCTTCGAATGGCGCGAGCCGGGTTGTTCCATGTGCCTGGCCATGAACGCCGACCGTCTGGAGCCGGGTGAGCGTTGCGCCTCGACCAGCAACCGCAACTTCGAAGGCCGCCAGGGTGCGGGTGGCCGCACCCACCTGGTCAGCCCCGCCATGGCAGCTGCCGCCGCGGTGCATGGCCATTTTGTCGATGTGCGCCAGTTCGCCTGAGGAGATCCTTCATGAACAAGTTCATCGCCATCGTCGCCGCAACCCTGTTTGTCATATTGAGCGGCTGCAACACCATCAAGGGTGTCGGCCAGGATGTGCAGAAGGCCGGCACTGCGATCGAAAACGCCGCCAAGAAGTAAACCATGCAGAAATTCAATGTGCACAAGGGACTGGTCGCCCCGATGGACCGCGAAAACGTCGATACCGACGCCATCATCCCCAAGCAGTTCCTCAAGTCGATCCGCAAGACCGGCTTCGGTCCCAACCTGTTCGATGAATGGCGCTACCTGGACGCGGGCTTTCCGGGCCAAGACCCGGCGAGCCGCAAGCCCAACCCGGACTTTGTGCTGAACCAGCCGCGTTACGCCGGTGCCTCCATCCTGCTGGCGCGCAAGAACTTCGGTTGCGGCTCCTCGCGCGAGCATGCACCCTGGGCCATCGACCAGTACGGTTTCCGGGCCATCATCGCGCCGAGCTACGCCGACATCTTCTTCAACAACTGTTTCAAGAACGGACTGCTGCCCATCGTCCTGCCTGAGACGGTAGTGGCCCAGTTGTTCGACGAGGTTTACGCCTTCCCAGGGTACGAGCTGACCATCGATCTGGAGCGCCAGGTGATCGTCCGACCGCAGGGCGCCGAAATTCCGTTCGAAATCCAGCCGTTCCGCAAGTACTGCCTTCAGGGGGGGCTTGACGACATCGGCCTGACGCTGCGCCAAGCCGAGCGCATCCGGGCGTTCGAGGCCCATCGCCTGGCCAGCAAGCCCTGGCTGGCCCATACGGTATCCCTCTGAGCAATTTTTTTCATCATTTAGGCCACTTCCCAGCGCCGCTGGACCATAGCCTGCTATCAATTCCATACCACAATGAAAATTGCAGTTCTCCCCGGTGACGGGATCGGCACCGAAATCGTCACGGAAACAGTCAAGGTGCTGAAGGTGCTGGAGCTCCCGTTCGAGATGGAAACGGCCCTCGTCGGCGGCGCCGCCTACGAGGCCCACGGCCATCCGCTGCCAGAGTCCACGCTGGGCCTCGCCAAGGCCGCCGACGCGGTGCTGTTCGGCGCGGTGGGCGACTGGAAATACGACAAGCTCGACCGACCGCTGCGGCCCGAACAGGCCATTCTCGGCCTGCGCAAGAACCTGGGCCTGTTCGCCAACTTCCGCCCGGCGATCTGCTACGAGCAGTTGGTGGGCGCATCCAACCTGAAACCTGAACTAATCGCCGGCCTGGACATCCTGATCATCCGCGAGCTGACCGGCGACATCTACTTCGGCCAGCCGCGGGGCCGGCGCACCGCGGTGGACGGGCACTTTCCAGGTACCGAGGAGGCGTTCGACACGATGCGTTATTCCAAGCCGGAGATCGAGCGCATCGCCCACGTGGCTTTTCAGGCCGCGCGCAAGCGAAACAAGAAAGTGACCAGCGTCGACAAAGCCAATGTTCTGGAAACCTTCCAGTTCTGGAAAGACGTCGTCACCGAGGTGCATGCGCAGTACCCCGACGTACAACTGGAACACATGTACGTCGACAACGCGGCCATGCAACTGGTGAAAAAGCCCAAGGCGTTTGACGTCGTGGTCACCGGCAACATGTTCGGCGACATTCTGTCCGACGAGGCATCGATGCTCACCGGCTCCATCGGCATGCTGCCGTCCGCCAGCCTCAACAGCCGGAACCAGGGCCTGTACGAACCCAGCCATGGCAGCGCCCCCGACATCGCGGGCAAGGGTATCGCCAATCCGCTCGCCACCATTCTGTCCGCTGCCATGATGCTGCGTTTCAGCCTGAACCAGGAAGCCGCCGCGCAACGCATCGAGGCGGCTGTACAGAAGGTACTCGCTCAGGGGCTGCGCACCCCGGACATCTGGAGCGAAGGCACCACGCAGGTCGGCACCGCGCAGATGGGCGACGCGGTGGTCAAAGCGCTGGGTTGAAGAGGCCACCGTCGCGCTCTATAGCATGAGTCGCGCCTCGTTGTTGTGTGCGGCCTACGCCATCGTCGCAACGGCTGGCGCCCCGTAAGCCTGCCTGCAGGATTCATCCGATAGAATGCTGACCATGGTTGCCGCCTGCCTGTTCGCCAAGAACCCAGCACCCACCGCCATGGCCGGTGTGGCTGTGCGCGCAATCTCCACCAAAACCACGACCATTAAGGGCTGATCCGGCCTGGTTCGTCGTGCGCCCTCCCCGGCCTGACGAGCCGGGCAAACAGTCTGGTCTGGCACTGTTTAACTTCTGAAAGGGCGATTGAAATGAGCAAGTTGGTAGGTCTGGTTGGCTGGCGCGGCATGGTCGGCTCGGTGTTGATGGATCGCATGGTTGAAGAAAAAGATTTCGACCTGATCGAACCGCTGTTCTTCTCCACATCCAATGCCGGTGGCAAGGCTCCCTCCATGGCGAAGAACGAAACCACGCTGCAAGACGCGAACAGCATCGACGCCCTCAAGCGCTGCGAGATCATCATCACCTGCCAGGGCGGTGACTACACCAACGCCGTGTATCCCAAGCTGCGCGCCGCCGGCTGGAACGGCCACTGGATCGATGCCGCGTCCGCCCTGCGCATGGAAAAGGACGCCGTCATCATCCTCGACCCGGTCAACATGCCGGTCATCAAGAACGCGTTGGCCAAGGGCGGCAAGGAATGGATCGGCGGCAACTGCACCGTCAGCTGCATGCTGATGGGTGTGGGCGCGCTGTACAAGGCAGGTCTGGTCGAATGGATGAGCACCCAGACCTACCAGGCTGCCTCGGGCGGCGGCGCCCAGCACATGCGTGAACTGCTGACGCAATACGGCACGCTGAACGCCGAGGTGAAGGCGCTATTGGACGACCCCAAGAGCGCCATACTTGAAATCGACCGCAAGGTGATCGCCAAACAGCGTTCGCTGTCCGGAGCCGAAACCGCCAACTTTGGCGTCCCGCTCGGCGGTAGCCTGATACCCTGGATCGACAAGGACCTGGGCAACGGCCAATCGAAGGAAGAATGGAAGGGCATGGCAGAAACCAACAAGATCCTCGGCATGGGCGAAGGCTTTGGTACCCCTGCCATTCCGGTGGATGGTTTCTGCGTGCGCGTGGGCGCCATGCGCTGCCACAGTCAGGCTCTGACCTTCAAGCTGAAGAAGGATGTGCCGGTGGCCGACATCGAAGCCATGATCGCCGCGGACAACCCTTGGGCCAAGGTGGTACCGAACACGCGCGAAGCCACCGTCAAGGAACTGACACCCGTGGCTGTGACCGGCACCATGACCATCCCGGTCGGTCGCATCCGCAAACTGGCCATGGGCCCGGAGTATCTGGGTGCTTTCACCATTGGTGACCAGCTGCTGTGGGGCGCGGCAGAACCGCTGCGCCGCATGTTGCGCATCCTGCTGAACGCTTGAACAAAGACTGATGCCTGCCAACGTGCCGTAACCTCGCGTTACAGCACGTTGCGACGAGGCAACATGCGGGTACGCTGATGTGGGGCGCAAAGCGAGGTGCGAACGTTAAGCACCGACTTAGCTTGTCAGCCTAAGCCATTGCTGTTAATGTCAAAAACCCTATTCAGTGACGAGATTTGCATTCACATGATGAATAACAATCTGCTTGACCAATACCAAGGGAAAAAAAGAAAAATGCAGAGAATATCTTTGCCGTTGGCATCGCGCCAGAGTGCGGTTGCTATCGCCATGGCACTGACTGCACTCAGTCCCTTCGAAATTCAGGCGCTTGGTTTGGGCCGTGTAGCGGTTCTATCTCCTTTGGGAGAGCCACTTCGTGTTGAGATTGAGGTGTCGCAAATCAACCCAGAGGAAGCAGCCAGTCTGAAGGCGAGCATTCCCAACCCCGCCGTTTTTCGAGCCGCAGGGATCGAATTTAATCCAGCTTTGACGGGCGCGACCTTAACGCTACGGCAAAGGGCCGACGGAAGTTCCTATCTTCGCTTGACCGGCGACAAGATTGTTAATGAACCATTTCTTGATTTGATCCTTGAAGCACAGTGGGCTTCAGGTCGTCTGGTCCGAAACTACTCATTGCTCTTCGATCCGCCAAACATCCGTACACCAGTGCCGCTTGTGGCGGGCACCCCTACGTTCTCGCCCCCTGTGCCGGCCAGCCCAGCGACTACTGTACAGGAACCAAGAAGCACGCCCACGCCCACGAATACACCTAAACCGGACATCCCGCCCGCCCCACCTCAGGCGAAGCCTGCTCGACCGTCGCCCGAACGTAAATCGACTGAAGCACCAATGAAACTCCCTGACGGGAGCGGAAGATCGATGAAGGTGCAGACAGGTGACACAGCTGGTCGGATCGCCGCAGCGAACAAACCTGTCGGGATTTCCCTGGACCAGATGCTGCTGGCTTTGCTGCGAACCAACCCCGATGCGTTTATTCACGGGAATATCAACCGAATCAAGGCCGGAGCACTGATTGAGATTCCTACTGCAGAGCAAGCCTCAAGCATCCCCGCAAATGAAGCACGAAAGCTACTCTCGGTAGAGAGCGCTAATTTCAATGAGTTCCGCCGCAAGCTGGCTGACACCGCGCCAGCCCAAGCGGTGCCTGCCGCAGGTCGGCAGGCCGGTGGGGCGGTGCAACCCAGCGTCGAGGAAAAAAAGACCACCGCCAGCTCGCCGGACAAACTGACCCTTTCGAAAGGTGCGGTCAAAGGCGGTGCGCCCGAGG
>JAXMFA010000018.1:0-3684 GCA_046348065.1 Burkholderiaceae bacterium | reverse complement strand
GTGGATCACCTGCTCCTTCACCGGGGCGGTGCCCACCGTGGCCGGTGGACGCGCCGTCTGCCGGTTTGCCGCGACCCGCAGGACCTGGTTGGCCAGACGCTGCGCCTTGTAGCCGACGCCCACCATCGCCGAACGCATCAGCTTGATCGTCTCCGGGCTGGTGGCGTTCAGGAAGAACATCGCGGCCGCGTTGCCGGGCCGGAACGACTTCTGCCCCATCTTGCGCAGCAGGTTGCGCATGTTCATGGTGACATCGCCGAAGTCGATCTTCACCGGGCAGGGCGAATGGCAACGGTGGCAGACGGTGCAGTGGTCCGCCACATCCTCGAATTCCTGCCAGTGCTTGATCGAAATGCCCCGACGCGTCTGCTCTTCGTAGAGAAAGGCCTCGACCAGCAACGACGTCGCAAGGATCTTGTTGCGTGGGCTGTACAGCAGGTTCGCGCGCGGCACGTGGGTCGAGCACACCGGCTTGCACTTGCCGCAACGCAGGCAGTCCTTGACGCTGTCGGCGATGGCGCCGATGTCCGACTGCTGCATGATCAGCGACTCGTGGCCCATCAGCCCGAAGCTGGGCGTGTAGGCATGTTCCAGGTCGGCCGAGTACACCGGTGCGCCCGGCTGCCCGGACACCGCCTCGCGCAGCAGCTTGCCCTTGTTGAAACGCCCCTCCGGGTCCACCCGCCGCTTGTAGTCGGTGAAGGGCTGGAGTTCCGCGTCACTCAGGAATTCGAGCTTGGTGATCCCGATGCCGTGCTCGCCCGAGATCACCCCGTCCAGGCTGCGCGCCAGGACCATGATGCGCTTGACCGCCTCGTGGGCCGTCTGGAGCATCTGGTAGTTGTCGCTGTTGACCGGGATGTTGGTGTGCACGTTGCCGTCGCCGGCGTGCATGTGCAACGCCACCCAGACCCGCCCCTTGAGCACCCGCTGGTGGATGGCGACGCATTCGTCCAGGATCGGCTGGAAGGCCGCGCCGGTGAAGATCGTCACCAGCCGCGCACGAATCTGGGTCTTCCAGCTGGCACGCAGGCTGTGGTCCTGGAGCCGGGGGAACAGCGCGTCCACATCCGCCAGCCAGCCCTGCCAGAGCGAGCGGGCCTCGTCGACCACCGCCAGCGCCTGGCTCACCCGGTCTTCCAGCAGCTCGGCAGAGGCGATCCCCGCCGCCTCGTCCTGCCGGCCCAGGGGCAAATCGCCCCGGCTGAAGAAGGCCTCCAGCTCGTCGCACAGGGCAATCTTGTTGCGCAGGCTGAGCTCGATGTTGATGCGCTCGATGCCGTCGGTGTATTCGGCCATGCGCGGCAGAGGAATCACCACGTCTTCGTTGATCTTGAAGGCGTTGGTGTGGCGGCTGATCGCGGCGGTGCGCTTGCGGTCGAGCCAGAACTTCTTGCGCGCCTCGGCGCTAATCGCGATGAAGCCCTCGCCGGAGCGCGAATTGGCGATGCGGACCACCTCGCTGGTGGCGCGGGCCACGGCATCGGCGTCGTCACCGGCGATGTCGCCGACCAGCACCATCTTGGGCAGGCCCCCGCGCTTGCTCTTGGTGGCGTAGCCGACCGCCTTCAGGTAGCGGTCGTCCAGATGCTCCAGGCCGGCCAGGAGGGTGCCGGTGCGCTTTTGCTCGGCAAACATGAAATCCTTGATTTCCACGATGCTGGGCACGGCGTCGCGGGCGTTGCCGAAGAATTCCAGGCAAACCGTTCGTGTATGCGCCGGCATGCGGTGCACCACCCACCGCGCGCTGGTGATCAGGCCGTCACAGCCCTCCTTCTGCACACCGGGCAGGCCGGCCAGGAACTTATCGGTCACGTCCTTGCCAAGTCCTTCCTTGCGGAAAGCGGCGCCCGCGATGTCCAGCCGCTCGGTCTTCAGCAGCTTGCGGCCGCTGGCGTCAAAGGTCTTTAGCTCAAAGCTGGCGAGCTCGACATCGTGAATCTTGCCCAGGTTGTGGTTCAGCCTTGTGACTTCGAGCCACTGGGCGTCGGGCGTCACCATGCGCCAGCTGGCCAGGTTGTCCAGCGCGGTGCCCCACAGCACAGCCTTCTTGCCGCCCGCGTTCATCGCGATGTTGCCGCCGACGCACGAGGCCTCGGCCGAGGTGGGATCGACCGCGAACACATAGCCGGCCCGCTCGGCCGCATCGGCCACGCGCTGGGTCACCACCCCGGCCTCGGTCCAGATCGTGGCGACCGGCGCATCGATGCCGGGCAAGGACACCATCTCGACCTCGGTCATCGATTCGAGCTTTTCGGTGTTGATGACCGCCGACTTCCAGGTCAGCGGAATTGCACCGCCCGTGTAACCCGTGCCGCCACCGCGCGGCACGATGGTCAAGCCGAGCTCGATGCAGCCTTTGACCAGGCCGGCCATTTCGGCCTCGGTGTCCGGTGTCAGCACCACAAACGGGTATTCGACGCGCCAATCGGTGGCGTCGGTCACGTGGCTGACGCGGGAAAGCCCGTCGAACTTGATGTTGTCCTTGGCCGTCAGGCGCCCCAGCGTGCGTTGGGCCTGCTTTCGAAGCGACGCAATGCGCTCGAACGCCGCGTCGAAAGCGGCAACCGCCTGGCCGGCGGCACGGAGCAGTTCGGCCACCAGCGCATCCCGCTCCCGATCGGCCTCGGGCGTGCGACGTTTCTCGACTTCGCCCAGCCGGTGATGCAATGCTTCGACCAGGGCCTTGCGCCGGGCCGGGTTGTCCAGCAGATCGTCTTGCAGATAGGGGTTGCGCTGGACCACCCAGATGTCGCCCAGCACCTCGTACAACATGCGCGCCGAGCGGCCGGTGCGGCGCTCTTCGCGCAACCGGTTCAACAGCTCCCAGGCGCGTTCGCCGAGCAGGCGGATCACGATCTCGCGATCGGAGAACGAGGTGTAGTTGTAGGGAATCTCGCGCAGTCGCGGCGCTTCTGCGGCGGCAGCCAGTTGGGGAATCGGAATGGGTGCGTTCATCGGTGAGGGTCAACACACAGCCAAATCCTGACAACAACGTGACGCATCGGCTGAGCCGGAATGTTACCGCAGTGCAGCAAACACGCACCCGTGAAGGGGACACCGCCGGCCACCCTCACGAAAACCCTGCTTGTCGGCGTCGCCGAACCCGTTTGTAATCGAATTGTCACGCCGATAATGCAATCTGTTGCATTCCACACCGAACCCTGGAGATTTCCGATGAAAAACCTGCTCAACCTGGCCGCGACAGCCCTCGCAGCCGCCCTCACCATGCCCGCTCAAGCCCAGACTGAAATCCAGTGGTGGCATTCGATGGGTGGAGCCCTCGGCGAGTGGGTGAACGACATGGCCAAGGACTTCAACGCCAGCCAGAAGGATTTCAAGGTCGTGCCGACCTTCAAGGGCAGCTACGACGAGTCCATGACCGCTGCCATTGCCGCCTTCCGTGCCGGCAATGCCCCGCACATCCTCCAAGTGTTCGAAGTTGGCACGGCGACGATGATGGCGAGCAAGAACGCCATCGTTCCGGTCGGTGAAGTGATGAAGAAGGCCGGCGTCACCTTCGATCCCAACGCCTATGTTCCGGCGGTCGCCGGCTACTACACAGCGCCCAATGGCCAGATGCTGAGCTTCCCCTTCAACAGCTCGACCACGGTGTTCCACTACAACAAGGACGCGTTCAAGGCCGCCGGTCTGGATCCGAACAAACCGCCCACCACCTGGCCG
>JAXMFA010000017.1:0-26729 GCA_046348065.1 Burkholderiaceae bacterium | reverse complement strand
GGCCGGCGCGACCTACTCGTTCAACGAGCGCTGGTTCCTGGACGGCATGGTGGGCTACACCTGGCTGAAGAACACCACCACACTGTCCACCGGGCAGACCCAGCCGATGACGCTGAACCCGGTGTCGGTGGCCATCAGCGTCGGCTACAAGTTCTGAGCGACCCCGGGGCCACGCCCGGTCTCGCACCCCACGAAAAAGCCGCCCCTCGGGGCGGCTTTTTTTCATGTTGAACGGGCGGCTGTACGGCGCCGGCCCGATGGATGGATCACCAGCGGCTCTTCACCTGGTTGTAGGCGTAGTTGCCCAGCAGACGATGGGACGTCGGGGTGAAGTAGACGCCGCTCGCGTACACCAGCGTGTTGTAGTCGTAGCCGGGCCTGATGGTCGCCGGCGTGCAGTCGGTGACCAGCACGGTGATGCAAGCCTCGGTGACCGAATTGTTCAGCGGGGGGAAGTTGGTGGGCGTGTAATAGACATTGCCGTAGTACTGCGCCGAGTCGAGGTACAACACGTTTTCGCCCAGGTTGACCATGGACAGCTTGAGCGCGTTGTTGAACGCCAGCGTGATGTTGGTGAAGTTGGTGCTCTGCCCGCTGGAGATGCCCATGGGCGACAGGCCCAGCGGATAGACGCCCACCACCATCACGTGGGTGGCGCCGGCGTTGACCAGCCGCTGCACCTGCGCGCCCAGGGCCGTTCCGGCCGCCTGGACGTTGGCCGTGGCCTGCGCCGAGAAGCCAAGGGTCGCCACGTTGGTCATGATGTCGGCCAGACCGCCGTTCACGAACACCAAGTCGCCCGACTGCAGCGTGTTCTTCGACAGCAGTTCCGTGATCTGCGCCTCGATGCTGTGGCCGGTCGGGCCCGAAACCAGCGCGTCGCCGCGGGCGTACGACAGCCCGCCCTTGTTCGACGCGATCAGCGGCAGACCCCAGTTGAGCGCGGCTTGCTGGCTCCAGATGTTGATGGTGTCATCGTTGACGGTGTAACGCTTGCCGTCCTGGCCGAGGTCGCTGAAGCTGTCGCCGACCGACAGGATGCGCGTGGGCGTGAAGGGATCGACGATGCTGCCCGAGCCGCAGGCGGTCAGCAGCGCCGCCGTGGCACAGGAAAGCGCCAGCAACAGGCGGCGCAAGGAAGGTCCGGTCATTCAAATCTCCAAAGGTTTGCGGGGTCTAGTTTAGCGACGCCCTGTCAAGGCCGTGTCATACGGGTTTGCATTCAAGCGTAGAACAAGGCGCGAAGCCGAAGACAGTGCTGGAGCACGGCGAGGCGAAGCAACGAAGTTATACGTTGGAAGGCGAATCCGTATCAAGCCGCCGCCGCGCGCTGCAGGCGGTCGCGCACGGCCTCCCAGTCGGGCGTGTCGGGCGGGGTCTCGATCCAGATCAGCCGTGCGCCCGCCGCGTCGAAGTCGCGCAGCACGGCAAACAGCTGCTGCGCCGTGGCGGCCGCATCGTCGGGCATGCGCCGGTAATCGACCCGGCTGGAGCGCATCTTCAGCGGGGCGCGCGCATACAGGGCGAGGTGGGCCGCGTCGGCGCCCAGCAGGTCCAGCGCGGTCTGCAAGGCCTTGGCGTCCATCAGCCGCACCGGTGCCGATGGCGCGTAGTGCGCCAGCAAGGTGCCCGACGCGCGGGGCGCGGGCGTTGCGAGCTCGTCGCGCGCACGCAGACGCTGGCCGCTCGCCGCCTCGACCTGGGCGCGGCTGACGCCCCCCGGGCGCAGCAGCACCGGCGCGCTGCGGGTGCAGTCGACGATGGTCGATTCGATGCCCACGTCGCAGGCGCCGCCGTCCAGCACGAGCAGCGCCTCACCCAGTCCGGCCTGCACATGGGCCGCCGTGGTAGGGCTGACCCGCCCGAACGGGTTGGCGCTGGGCGCGGCCAGCCCGTGCACGCCCTGCGCCGCACAGGCCCGCAGCAGCGCCTGCGCCACCGGGTGCGACGGGCAGCGCAGGCCGATCGAATCCTGGCCGCCGGCCGCCGCCGCGCCGACGCCCGCGCGGCGTGGCAGGATCAGCGTCAGCGGCCCGGGCCAGAAGGCGTCGATGAGCCGGCGCGCGAAGTCGGGCACGTCCGCGGCGAAATGGTCCACCGACGCGGCGTCGGCCACGTGCACGATCAGCGGGTGGTCGGCGGGGCGGCCCTTGGTTTCGAAGATCCGCGCCACCGCCCGGTCGTTGCCCGCGTCGCCGGCCAGGCCGTACACGGTTTCGGTGGGCAGGCCGACGAGCTCGCCGGCCTTCAGCGCGCGCACGGCGGCGGCGATGGCGTCGTCGGATCGACCGTCCAGAATCATGGCGGTGGGCCCTCCAGCCTCAGAACGCCGGGATGCCCAGCAGCGACGCCGCCTTCAGCGCCGTGGCGCGCACCGCCTCGACGCTTTCGCCGGTGAGGGTGAGGTGGCCCATTTTGCGGCCCTTGCGGGCGTCGAGCTTGCCGTACAGGTGCAGGTGCGCGCCCGGCAAGGCCAGCACCTCGCGCCAGGCCGGCGTGACGGGCCGTCCGGCGGCATCGAACCACAGGTCGCCGAGCAGGTTGAGCATGATGGCCGGGCTGTGGTGGCGCGGCGGCACCAGCGGCAGGCCGGTGAGCGCGCGCACCTGCAGCTCGAACTGCGACAGGTCGCAGGCGTCCAGCGTGTAGTGGCCGCTGTTGTGCGGGCGCGGCGCCATTTCGTTGACGACCAGGCTGCCGTCGTCGAGCACAAAAAATTCGACACACAGCACACCCACGTATTGCAACTGGTCTGCTATGGCTTTGATAGCTGCCACCGCCTGTTCCACGCTGGGAAGCGGTAGATTTCCTTCAAAAACCTGGGTCACGGCCAGGATGCCGTCGCGGTGCAGGTTCAGCTGCGGGTGGAAGTGGACCAGCTCACCGTCGGCACCGCGCGCCACGATCACCGAGCACTCGGCGGCCAGCGGCAGCATCTTTTCGAGCACGCAGGGCACGTTCTTGAGCGCGTCCCAGGCAGCGGCCAGCCCGGCCGGTGTGGCCACCCGGATCTGGCCCTTGCCGTCGTAACCCAGGCGCGCGGTCTTCAGGATGCCCGGGAACAGATCGGCCCCCACGCGGGTGATGGCCTCGGCCTGCGCCGGCGTCTCGATCACCGCATAGGGAGCCACCGGCACGCCACAGCGCCGGAAATGGGCCTTTTCCGCACTGCGGTCCTGGGCGATGGCCACCGCGTCGGCGCCCGGCGCCACCGGACGGTGCGCGCCCAGCGTGAACAGCGCGGGCGCGGGCACGTTCTCGAACTCGGTGGTGATGGCGGCGCAGCGCTGCATCAGCTGCGCCAGGCCTTGTTCATCCAGGTAGTCGGTCTGGATGTGGAAATGGCTCACCAGCCCGGCCGGGCTGGCCGGGTCCGGATCGAGCACGGCGGTGAAATAGCCCATGGCCTGGGCCGCCTGCACGAACATGCGCCCGAGCTGGCCGCCGCCCATCACGCCCAGGGTCGTCTGCTGGCCGGTGGCCGTGGTGCCGGGAAGGATGGGTGTGGTGGTCATAGGGGCAGCGTCATGGCACGGGCCGCCTCGGTCTGCGCGGCGCGGAAGGCTTCGAGCCGGACCCGCAGGGCCGGGTCTTCATTGGCCAGCAGGGCCACGGCAAACAGGGCGGCATTGGCCGCGCCGGCCACCCCGATCGCGAAGGTGGCCACCGGCACGCCCTTGGGCATCTGCACGATGCTGTGCAGCGAATCCACGCCCGACAGCGCCTTGGACTGCACCGGCACCCCGAGCACCGGCACCACCGTCTTGGCCGCGATCATGCCCGGCAGGTGGGCCGCGCCGCCGGCGCCGGCGATGATGGCCTTCAGCCCCCGCCCGGCGGCGGCCTCGGCATAGGCGAACATGTCGTCGGGCATGCGATGGGCCGACACCACCCGCGCCTCGAAGGGGATGTCGAATTGTTGGAGAATCTGGACTGCGTGCTGCATGGTGTCCCAGTCGGAACTGGAGCCCATGACCACGCCGATAAGCGCTTGAGTCATCGGGAGCTTTTCGAAGGAAGTTGTTGAATTTTAAGGTTTCACCCCGATTGACCCCCCATGATTGACGTCACCCTGCAGAACTTTGAAACCGAGGTGATCGCCGCCTCCATGGACGTGCCCGTGCTGATCGACTTCTGGGCGCCGTGGTGCGGCCCGTGCAAGGCGCTCGGCCCGATCCTCGAAAAACTCGAGGTCGCCTACGCCGGCCGCTTCAAGCTGGCCAAGATCAACTCCGACGACGAGCAGCAACTGGCCGGCGCCTTCGGCATCAAGAGCATTCCCACCTGCATCCTGATGCTGGGCGGGCAGCCGGTGGACGGCTTCATGGGCGCGCTGCCCGAAGGCAAGCTGCGCGAGTTCCTCGACAAGCACCTGCCCGGCGAACACGAGCTGGCCGCCGAAGCCGAGGCGCAGGAGGCCCAGCAGCACCTGGCATCCGGCGACGTGAACGCGGCGCTGGCCAGCCTGGCCGACGCGCTCGCCGCCGACCCGGGCAACGACGACATCCGTTTTGATTACGTGAAGCTGCTGATTGGCACCGGTCACCTCGGTGACGCGGCGGCTGCTTTGGCGCCCGCGCTGGCGCGGATCCCGGTGCCGCTGCGCTTCGAAGCCCTGTCGCAGTGGCTGAACGCGCTGGAGTTCGCTGCCACCGATCCGCGCGGCGCCTGGTCCGTCGACCGCTTCGATGAAAAGATCGCCGAAAACAAGCGCGACTTCGAGACCCGATTTGCCAAGAGCCGCGTGCTGATGGCGCACGGCGACTGGACCGGCGCCATGGACGAGCTGCTGGAAATCATCATGCGCGACAAGCTCTGGAACGACGCCGCGCCGCGCAAGACCGTCGTCGCGATCCTTGAACTGCTCACGCCACCGCGCCCCAAGGCCGGCGATGCGACGCCCGGCAAGACCGCCGGCGGCATCGAGCTGGCCGGCAAAGCCACCGTGCAGGAAGGCCCGCAGGCGGCGCTGGTGTCGACCTACCGGCGCAAGCTCAGCATGATGCTGAACTGAGCGCCCCCCGATGCGCCTGCGGCGCTTCCCCCCCACCGGGGACCGCCCTGGCTTGGGCCGCGCCGGGTTCATGGGCTGCGGGCGGTGGAAATCCGAGGCCGCGCCTCACTGACCGAACAGGTAGCGCGTCAGGGCGAACACGAAGCCGAACAGCGCCGCATAGGCGAAGCCGGGCCGGTTGAAGCCGCGCCGGCCTTCGCGCCAGGCCCGGATACGTTCGACCACCAGACCGGCGGCCAGCGGCGCCAGCACCAGGTTCAGCAGTCGCTGCCACGGCTGGCGCAGTGCCAGTTCGGGAAAAAACGCCAGGGTCACGATGCCGGCGAGCAGCCCGGCGATCACCGACCACAGTGCCTCAGCCGGCGCCGACAACTCCGAATCCCGGTGCCGCAGCTTGAACCAGGTGACTTTGAAGACCGAGCCGATCAGCTCGCCCAGCAATTGCAGCAGGAGTTCGCCGACGAACTCGAAGACGACTTCCAGCAGCGCCTCCAGCACGTGGCCCGTCCGCGCGGTCAGGCGGTGAGGCGTTGCAGCGCTTCGCCGTATTTGGCGGCGGTTTTTTCGATCACCTCGCGCGGCAGGTGCGGCGCCGGCGGTGTCTTGTCCCAGGGCTTGCCGCCCACCGTGGCCCGCTCCAGCCAGTCGCGCAGGAACTGCTTGTCAAAGCTCGGCGGGTTGCCGCCTTCGGCATAACTTTCCGCCGGCCAGTAGCGGGACGAATCGGGCGTGAGCACCTCGTCCATCAGCGTCAGCGTGCCGTCGGCGTCCAGCCCGAACTCGAACTTGGTGTCGGCGATGATGATGCCCTTCTTCGCGGCGATCTCCGCCGCGGCCTGGTAGATGGCGATGCTGATGTCACGGATGCGCGCGGCCAGCTCGGGGCCGATCATCTCCACCGTGCGCTCGAAGGTGATGTTTTCGTCGTGCTCGCCCACCGCCGCCTTCGCGGCCGGGGTGTAGATCGGCGCGGGCAGCTTGCTGGCATTCTTCAGCCCCGGCGGCAACGGCACGCCGCAGACCGCCTGGCCTTGCTGGTATTCCTTCCAGCCACTGCCGGCCAGGTAGCCGCGCACCACGGCCTCGACCGGGATCGGCTTGAGCCGCTTGACCAGCATCGAGCGACCCGCGACCTGCGGCACCTCGGACGGCAGCACCACGCTCTCCGGCGATTCCCCGGTCAGGTGGATCGGGCACAGGTTCAGGCCCTTGGGTCCGAGCTGGTCGAACCACCACAGCGCCATCTTCGTGAGCAGTTCGCCCTTGCCGGGGATCGGCTGGCCCATGATGACGTCGAAGGCGCTGATGCGGTCGGACGCCACCATCAGGATGCGGTCGTCGCCCACGGCGTAGTTGTCGCGCACCTTGCCGCGCGCGAGCAGCGGCAGGGAAGTCAGGGCCGAGGTGTGGAGGGCTGGGTTCATGATGGAAAGATCGGGTCGGGGCGGAAAAAAGGGCCCGTTGAACAGTCAACGGGCCCCGTGCCATTCGGCGGAATTATCGCGCGATCAGTTCACCCGCTGCGCCAGTTCGCCGGCGGCGTACTTCGCGGCCATGTCCACCAGCGTCACACCCTTGATCTTGCCGCCCTGGCCTTCGCAACCGAATTCCAGGTACCGCTGTTTGCAGATGGCCTTGGCGGCCTCGCGCGCGGGCTTGAGCCACTCGCGGGCGTCGAACTTGTCGGGGTTCTCGGCCATGAACTTGCGCACGGCGCCGGTCATCGCCATCCGGATGTCGGTGTCGATGTTGATCTTGCACACGCCGTGCTTGATGGCTTCCTGGATCTCTTTCACCGGCACGCCGTAGGTTTGCTTCATCTTGCCGCCGTACTGGTTGATGATGGCCAGCAGGTCCTGCGGCACGCTGGAGGAGCCGTGCATCACGAGGTGGGTGTTGGGAATGCGCGCATTGATTTCCTTCACGCGCGAGATCGCGAGCACATCGCCCGTGGGCGGCCGGCTGAACTTGTAGGCGCCGTGGCTGGTGCCGATCGCGATGGCCAGTGCGTCGAGCTGGGTCGCCTTGACGAAGGTGGCGGCTTCCTCGGGGTCGGTCAGCATCTGGCTGTGGTCGAGCTTGCCGACGGCGCCGATGCCGTCTTCCTCGCCCGCTTCACCCGTTTCCAGGCTGCCCAGGCAGCCCAGTTCGCCTTCCACGGTCACGCCCACCTTGTGCGCCATCTCGACCACCTTGCGGGTGACGTCGACGTTGTAGGCGAAGTCGGCGGGCGTCTTGCCATCTTCCTTCAGCGAGCCGTCCATCATGACCGAGCCGAAGCCCAGCGCGATCGCGCCTTCGCAGACCTTGACGCTGGTGCCGTGGTCCTGGTGCATCACCAGCGGAATGTGCGGGTACATCTCGGCGGCAGCCTGGATCAGGTGCTTGATGAAGCTCTCGCCGGCGTACTTGCGCGCGCCGGCGCTGGCCTGCAGGATGACCGGCGCGCCGGTCTCGTCGGCGGCGGACATGACGGCCTGCACCTGTTCGAGGTTGTTTACGTTGAACGCGGGGATGCCGTAGCCGTTCGCGGCTGCATGATCGAGCAGTTCGCGCATGGAAACCAGTGCCATTTGAAGCTCCGAGAGTTGAAAAACCGGGCCCGCACCCAGACCAGAGCGGGGTATGGGTTCAAATTTTATCGCCCGAACCCCCGCAAGACCTTGCGCCGGATCAGGTCCGGACGCGCCGGCGGACCACCTCAGGCAACCTTGGAGATGCGCAGCATGTTGGTGCCGCCGGCCGAGCCCATGGGCTCGCCGTAGGTGATCGCGTACACGTCGCCGGTCTTCACGATGCCCAGCTCCTTGAGGTGGCTCTCCGCCTGCATCAGCGCGACGTCGCGGTCGCCGCTGGTCACGGCCAGCAGCGGACGCACGTTGCGGTACAGCGCCATGCGGCGCTGGGTGGCGAGCTTGGAGGTGATCGCGTAGACCGGGATGTTGGTGCGGTGCCGGCTCATCCACAGTGGCGTGGAACCCGAATCGGTCAGCGCCACGATGGCCTTGGCGCCCAGGTGGTGCGCGGTGAACAGCGCGCCCATGGCGATGGAGTGGTCGATGCGGGTGAAGGTCTGGCTGTTGAAGTCGGCGTCGAGCTCGGTGTGCTCCTGGCTCTCGGCCTCTTCGGCGGCCTCGCAGATCTTGGCCATTTCCAGCACCGTTTCGAGCGGGTATTTGCCGGCGGCGGTTTCGGCCGAGAGCATCACCGCGTCGGTGCCGTCGAGCACCGCGTTGGCCACGTCGCTGACCTCGGCGCGCGTGGGCACCGGGTTGGTGATCATGGACTCCATCATCTGGGTGGCGGTGATCACCACCTTGTCGTGCTGGCGCGCCATCCGGATCAGGCGTTTCTGCAGCGCCGGCACGGTGGCATTGCCCACCTCCACCGCCAGATCGCCGCGCGCGACCATGATGCCGTCGCTGGCGCGCAGGATTTCCTCAAGGTGCGGAATCGCCTCGGCGCGCTCGATCTTGGCGATCAGCCCCGGCTTGTGCCGAAACTCGGCCGCGGCCACGTTGCAGAGCTGGCGCGCCATTTCCATGTCAGTGGCGTTCTTCGGGAAGCTGACCGCCACGTAGTCGGCCTGGAAGGCCATGGCGGTCTTGATGTCGTCCATGTCCTTGGCGGTCAGCGCCGGCGCGGTCAGGCCGCCACCCTGCTTGTTGATGCCCTTGTTGTTGGACAACTCGCCGCCAAGCTGAACCACCGTGTGCACCGCCTCGCCGCGCACCGAGTGCACCTTGAGCACGATCAGGCCGTCGTTGAGCAGCAACAGGTCGCCGGCCTGCACATCGCGCGGCAGTTCCTTGTAGTCGAGGCCCACGCCATGAACGTCGCCCGGCTCGGCGCGCGAGGCGTCAAGCACGAACGGCGCGCCGGCCTCCAGCATCACCTTGCCTTCGGCGAATTTGCCGACACGGATCTTGGGGCCCTGCAGGTCGGCCATGATGGCCACCTCACGGCCGGCGCGCTTGGCAGCGTCACGCACCAGGTTGGCGCGATCGATGTGGTCCTGCGCCTTGCCGTGGCTGAAATTCAGCCGCACCACGTTCACGCCCGCCGTGATCATGGCCATCAGCAGGGCCGGATCGCTCGACGCGGGTCCGAGGGTGGCGACAATCTTGGTGGCGCGGTGGGGCATGGGGTCTGGCTCCTTATCGGGTGCCTGATTCTCCCATGGAAGGCGCGCGCGAGCTCCAGGCGGTCACACGGCACGCCGAGTGGCCTGTCGAGGGCCGTTTTCAGCGTCTTTTCTTTCGAATCGCGACGATCAGCGCGAAGCTGAGATGACAGGAGCGGCTGCCTTTGTTACCCAGCGTCCATCGGCCACGAGCAGCTATCGTACGTGACTAGCGCTGCGCGCCTGCCAGTACTGTGCCAGGCACAGCTCATCGGCCTGCGCGCCGCGCAACGCCAAACTCATGAGCGCCTGTTCGCGTGCGGCCCCTCAGTGGTCGCCGCATTGCCGTCGTGCGGCCGCGCGCCTGGTGAGAATCTCCAGCGCCGGCAAGGTCTTGCCCTCCAGCACCTCCAGGAAGGCGCCGCCGCCGGTGGAGATGTAGCCCACGTCCTTCTCGATGCCGTACTTGGCGATGGCGGCCAGCGTGTCGCCGCCGCCGGCGATGCTGAAAGCGTCGGATTCGGCGATCGCCTTGGCGATGACCTGGGTGCCGTGTTCGAACGCGGCGAACTCGAACACGCCCACCGGACCGTTCCAGACGATGGTGCCGGCGGCCTTGAGCCGCGCGGCCAGCCGGGCTGCCGTGTGCGGTCCGATGTCCAGGATCAGGTCGTCATCGGCCACGTCGGTGGCGGCCTTGATCTCGGCGGGTGCGTCGGCGGCGAAGGTCTTGGCGGTGACGACATCGCTGGGGATCGGCACGTCGGCGCCGCGCGCCCGCATGGCTTCGATCACGGCTTTGGCCTCGTCCACCAGATCGGCCTCGGCCAGGCTCTTGCCGATCTTCAGGCCGGCGGCGAGCATGAAGGTGTTGGCGATGCCGCCACCGACGATGAGCTGGTCCACATTGGCCGACAGGCTCTTGAGGATGGTGAGTTTGGTGCTGACCTTGGAGCCGGCGACGATGGCCACCAGCGGGCGCTTCGGATTGGCGAGCGCCTGGGTGATGGCGTCGATCTCGGCGGCCAGCAGCGGGCCGGCGCAGGCAATCGGGGCGAACTGGGCGATGCCGTAGGTGGTGCCTTCGGCGCGGTGCGCGGTGCCAAAGGCGTCGTTGACATAGATGTCGCACAGGGCGGCCATCTTTTTCGCCAGCTCTTCGTTGTTTTTCTTCTCGCCTTTGTTGACGCGGCAGTTCTCCAGCAGCACGACCTGGCCGGGCTCCACCTTCACACCATCGACCCAGTTGGAGACGACGGGCACCTCACGCCCGAGCAGTTCGCCCAGGCGAGCGGCCACCGGGGCCAGGCTGTCTTCGGGCTTGAAGTCACCTTCCGTGGGACGGCCCAGGTGGCTGGTGACCATGACGGCGGCGCCAGCCTCCAGCGCCATGCGGATGCAGGGGACCGAGGCGCGGATGCGCGTGTCTTCGGTGATGGCGCCACTGTCATCTTGCGGCACGTTGAGGTCGGCCCGGATGAAAACGCGCTGGCCGCGGGCTTTGCCCTGGGCGCACAGGTCGGAGAAACGGAGGACGTTCATGGCGGTGGATCGAGCGTGGTTGGAATGGCGGCCATTCTAGAAGCGGCGCGGCCACCTGCCTTGACACAGGTCAGTGTCGCCCCGAAGGCCGCCAGCTACCAGCCCAAAGCGAGGTGCAGCGGCAGGTAAACGGCCATGCCGACCACGATGGTGCCCAGAACGGCCTGCCCCTGGCCCCGGCGCCAGAAATAGAACGCTGCGCCGGCGGCAGCCCCGAACAGGCGCGCGTCCTGCCAGCTGCCGATGAGCTGACCCTGGGTCATCACCACCTCGGGCACGATCACCGCCGACAGCGCGGCGATGGGCGCGTACTGCAAGCCGCGCTGGGCCCAGTGCGGAAGTTGCCATTCGCGGCTCGAAAGAAAGAAAAAGCTGCGCGTGACCACGGTGACCACCGTCAGGCCGACGATGACGCCGAGTGTCCACAGGTCGGTGCCGGGCTGGCTCATGTGGCCCCCACGCTTGTCGCTGCGCGTACTGCGCTGCCCCCCAAGGGGGCCTTCGCGCCTTCGGGCGGCCGTGCGGCACTCATGTGGCCCCCACGCTTGTCGCTGCGCGTACAGCGCTGCCCTCCCGAGGGGACCTTCGCGCCTTCGGGCGGCCGTGCGGCACTCATGTGGCCCCCACGCTTGTCGCTGCGCGTACAGCGCTGCCCTCCCGAGGGGACCTTCGCGCCTTCGGGCGGCCGTGCGGCGCTCATGTGGCACCCCGGCGGTCCGGCGACGCGGGCCGCTCCAGCAGCAGGCTCAGGGCCACCGCCACCGCGATCGCGAACACGATGTTGAGCTTGAAGGGCAGTGCAAATGCAGCCACGGCCGCGGCACCGGCCACCCCGGCCGATACGCGCCGCAGCGTCGAAGTCGCCAGCGAGCAGGCGACGCCGGTCAGCGCCAGGATGCCGGCAAAGCCCAGTCCCCAGTGCAAGGGCACGGAGTTCGCCAGCACGATGCCGGTGATGCTCGCGAGCTGCCAGCTGGCCCAGTTCAGACCGCCACCGCCGGCCAGGTAGGCCAGTTGCGCCTCACGCTCCTTCGCGGTGGTGGGCGCTTGGGCATAACGGCGCACGAACAGCACGTAGGTCATGTCGGCGGTGACATAACCCACGAGCAGGCGCACCGGGCGCGGCAGGTGCATCACATAGCTGCGAAGGTGCGCGCTGAACACCACGAAGCGCAGGTTGACGCAGAAGCTGGTGGCCAGGATCACCCACACCGGCGCGCTGGCGGCGATCAGTGGGATGGCGGCAAGCTGCGAACTGCCGGCGAACACCAGCAAGGTCATGGCCAGCGCTTCGACGGTACTCATGCCCGACTGCACCATCGCCACGCCGGTCATCAGCCCCCAGGCGGCCAGGCCGGGTGCCACCCCGGAAATCTCGCGCGCGCCCGCCCTGAATTCGGGATGCGCCACCAGCTGGCGCAGGCGGTGAAGTGGGGACGATGCAGCCGGGGGGGTCAACGGAATCAGGCGGTTGCTGGTGCGGCGAAGCGGGTGCCCTGGCCGACGGGAAAGCCGCGCACGAATTCGGCCGCCGACAGGCGCTTCGCGCCGGCGCGCTGCAGTTCGGTGAGACACAGCACGCCGTCGCCACACGCCACGTGGACCCCTTCGTCGTTGACCAGAAGCACTTCCCCGTCCACAGCGCCCGCCGGTCGGTTCATGCCATCGACATGGGATTTCCAGAGCTTGATCGCCTCGTCCCCCAGGCTGGCGCTGGCGCCGGGGAACGGATCGAAGGCGCGGATCCGGCGCTCGATCACCGATGCCGGTTGCGACCAGTCGACCAGGCTTTCGGCCTTTTCGATCTTGTGCGCGTAACTCACGCCTTCGGCCGGTTGGCGCACGGGTCGCAGCCGGTCGGCTGCGGCTTCATTCAGCGCCAGCACGATCAGCTTGCCGCCCAGATCGGCCAGCCGGTCGTGCAGCGTCGCGGTGGTGTCGCGCGCGGTGATGGGCGTGGTGTGCATGAACAGCATGTCACCGGTGTCCAGCCCGGCGTCCATCTGCATGATGGTGATGCCGCTTTCCGCGTCGCCGGCTTCGATGGCGCGGTGGATCGGCGCGGCACCGCGCCACCGGGGGAGCAAGGACGCATGAATGTTGAAACAACCACGAGCCGGAAGATCCAGCACCCACTGCGGCAGGATCAGCCCGTAGGCCGCCACCACCATGACCTCGGCGCGCGCCGCGAGCAGGGCGTCGCGCGCCGCCGCGGCGTCTTCAGGATACTTGCCGTCCAGACGCAGGCTGCGCGGCTGCGCCACGGGGATGCCGTGCGCCTGCGCGAACTGCTTGACCGGCGAAGCCTGCAGCTTCAGCCCGCGGCCCGCAGGCCGGTCCGGCTGGGTCAGGACCAGGGCAATGTCGAACCCGCTGGCGTGCAGGCGCTCCAGCGCGACGCGGGCGAAATCGGGTGTTCCGGCAAAAATGATTCTCACGGCAGGTTTCGTCCGGGGTCGAAGATTGAAGTCAGCCGGGGCAATGGAACGCCGCATGGCCTGCGCCCAGCGATCGTCCGCGGTCCGGCGAATCGGATCGGCTCTCAGGCGCGTTCTTCACGCTGTTGCTTGAGCAGTTTGGACTTGATGCGGTTGCGTTTCAGCGGCGAGAGGTACTCCACGAAGACCTTGCCCAGGAGGTGGTCCATCTCGTGCTGAATGCACACGGCCAGCATGCCTTCGGCCTCGATCGTGCGGGACTGCCCTTCGCCGTCCAGCGCCGTCACGCGAACCGCCACCGCGCGCTCGACCCCATCGTAGATGCCGGGCACGGACAGGCAGCCCTCCTCGCCCTTGACGCGCTCGGGACTGGCCCATTCGATGGCCGGATTGATCAGCACCATCGGTTGGTTGCGCTCCTCCGACACGTCGATCACGACCACCCGCTCGTGAACATTGACTTGCGTCGCCGCCAGCCCGATGCCCTGGGCGTCGTACATGGTGGCCAACATGTCGGCGACCAGGTCGCGGATGCGGGCATCCACCGCCTGCACGGGTCGGGCCACCGAGTGCAGGCGTGGGTCGGGGTATCGGAGAATGGAAAGAAGGGCCATGAAATTGGGTCGGCGATGTCGCTATTTTCGCCACTTTTTACATTTACCGCAGGGTCTGAAACCATTTAACGTTGCCCAATCAAGGGCTTGAGCGCAGAATCAAGAGTGATTTGTCAAGACTTTTCAGCGGGGATGAGCGCAACAATGACACACCTGAGCACAGGAACCCTACCAACCTTGGCCACCGCGACGGCTTGGGCGGTGCTGGCGGCGGTTGCAACCCTTTCGCCCGCACTTTCCCGCGCACAGAAGTTCCCTGTCTTACCCGCACAGAGTGACACAGCGCGCCAGGTGGCGCAGGCGGGGGTGCCACTGGAAGAACTCTCCCCAAACGCGCCGGACCGGTATGTGGTCAAGAAGGGTGATTCGCTGTGGGCTATCGCGGGTCTCTATCTGAAGCGGCCTTGGCGCTGGCCCGAATTGTGGGGCATGAACTACGAGGAAATCCGCAACCCTCATCTCATCTTTCCTGGGCAGGTCCTGCATTTGGAGCGCAGAGATGGTCGGGCCCGACTCAAGTTCGGCCCTGGCGGGCAATTGGGCGCAGGTGAGCAACCAAGCGCAGCGGTGGATCCGGGCGGCATCCCGACGGTCAAACTCTCCCCGAGCGTTCGCGCCGAGGGGCCGCGCGCCGACGCCTTGCCGACACTGAAGAACAGCCAGATCGAGCCTTTTCTCGCCGAGCCAGTGGTTGTCGACGAACTTGCGCTGAGCCTGGCGCCTCGTATCGTCGCCATGACCGATAACCGCGTGCTGCTAAGCCATGGCGACCGGGCCTATGCGCTGGGCCCCCCGGGTCAGCCTTTGCTCGAAGGTCCAGATCGACCAAAGATTTTCCGGGTGTACCGCAACCCCAAACCGCTGATCGATCCGGTGACGCGCGAAGTGCTGGGTTACGAAGCACCCCACGTGGGCAAAGCGCAGCTGATATCGGGAGAAAACACCACCACGGTGACCGGTGAAGGTGAAACGCCGCAAGTTCTGGTCGTGCCGGCCACCATCAGCATCGTCGGTGACCGACGTGAAATGTTCCCGGGCGACCGACTCGCACCCGAGCCGCCGCGCCCGTTCGTCAGCTACACGCCCCACGCGCCAGACCGCCCAGTCGATGCGCGGGTGGTGTCGTTCTATGGCGATGCGGTCATCTATGCAGGCCAGAACCAGATCGTCGCGATCAACCGGGGCACGCGCGACGGCATCGAAATCGGCCATGTGCTGGCGGTTTCCAGGCCCGGTCGCGCCAAGGTGGACACCACCGCGGGTGTGCCAGTGGCGATGCAACTGCCCGACCAGCGGCTTGGCTTGTTGATGGTGTTCCGGCCCTTCGAACGCGTCTCCTACGCGCTGCTGTTGCAGGTTTCCGAAGGCGTGGCCATCGGCGATGTGGTGACCAACCCTTACTGACGCACCGGTTCCACAGGCTCCCCTCTCCGTGGGTACCGTGCCGCTGGTGTGACTCCCGCCGACCATGGAGCGTGATGAACTGACCGCCTGGTTGCGTCTGGCGCTGACGCCGGGCGTCGGCAACCTGTCCGCCCGCAAGCTGCTGGTGGCCTTCGGATGGCCACAGGCCGTGTTCGGGCAGACGGTGGCGGCTCTATCCGCTGTGGTCAGCCCCGCTCAGGCGGCCGAGTTGGTGCGCCCTCCGAGCGGGCTCGACGCGCAGACCGAACGCACCTGGCGCTGGCTCAACGAAGCCAGCGACGGCATCGCGCGCCGGGTGGCCACCCCGGGTGACGCCGACTACCCCGCCGCGCTGCTCGACATCGAGGACCCGCCCTTGCTGCTGTACCTGACCGGTCGGCTACCGGCCGCGGCGGTCAGACCGGCCATCGCCATCGTCGGCAGCCGCAACCCCACCCCGCAAGGGCAGGCCAACGCGCATGGATTTGCCCACGCCTTTGCCCAAGCCGGATTCACCGTCGTGTCGGGACTCGCGCTCGGCATCGACGGCGCTGCGCACGAAGGCGCGCTGGCCGGCGCCGAAGTGCGGGGCAATGCCGACGACGGCTGGGCCACGCTGGCGGTGGTGGGCACCGGCTTGGACCGGGTCTATCCCAGCCGGCACCGAGACCTCGCGCATCGCATCACGCGCCATGGCTTGCTGGTCAGCGAGTACCCGCTCGGCACGCCACCGCTTGCCGCCAATTTCCCCAAACGCAATCGCATCATCTCGGGGCTGAGCCTGGGCACGCTGGTGGTCGAGGCCGCGCTGCAATCCGGCTCCTTGATCACCGCCCGGCTCGCCAGCGAACAAGGCAAGGAGGTGTTCGCGATTCCCGGTTCGATCCACGCGGTCCAGGCCCGGGGCTGCCATGCGCTCATCAAGCAGGGTGCACGGCTGGTCGAAACGCCAGAGGAGGTACTCGAGGAGCTTCGGGTTCAAACCGGCAGTCTTTCGATTAATCCTGATTTGGTAGCACCCCGTGGCCATCCAACGCCGGATTCCGGCCAGAATGACGTCGAAAATCCGCTGCTGGAGGCCCTGGGGTACGACCCGGTCGGGCTGGACGCGCTGCTGGCCCGCACGGGACTCGACGCAGCCCGTCTGCAGGCGCAGCTGCTGGAACTCGAACTGGATGGCGCCGTCGCCCGCCTGCCGGGCGGGCTGTTTCAACGCCAGGTGGCCGCGTGAACGTCGCGCCGTGCCACCGAAATCGAGCTCGTCCGCCGATACGCAGCACGGTGAGCACCTGAGGCCGGGTCGTGCATTCAACCCCTGACGGGTGGGGTATATTGCCCGCCATGTTCGAGGTGCTCGCCTTCGTTCACGAAAACTATTGGCAGGGCGCCGACTGCCCCGAACCCCCGCAACTGGTGCGCAAGCTTTGCGCGGTGGGCTTCGAAGACGACGAAATCGAGGAAGCCCTGGTCTGGCTCACGGCCTTGAATCTGGCCACCAGTGAATCGCACCCCCGTATGCAAGCCGTGCCCGCGTCAACGCCGGGCAACCTGCGAGTTCTTACGGTCGAAGAGCAGAACCACCTTGGCGCAGCTGGCCTCGCCTACATCGCCTGCCTTGAACGCGCCGGTTACCTGAGTCCGCTGCAACGCGAGATCGTGCTGGAGCGGGCCTGCGCGTTCCGCCTTGGCCCGGCGCTCGAACTCGACGACCTGCGGCTCATCGTGCGCATGGTGTACTGGAGCCAGGGTATCGAACCCGACGCCCTCTTGCTCGACGAACTCTGCGACGTCCGGGGAACCCGGCTGGCGCACTGATACGGGTTTGCATTCACGCGTAAAACAAGGCGCAAAGCCGAAGACAGTGCTGTAGCACGGTGAGGCGAAGCAACGCAGTTATACGTTTGAAGGCGAATCCGTATGAGAGGCCGAGCCGCGCGATCGGTCAGCCCAGCAGCCGTTCCGGGTTTGCGTCGAGCTTGGTCAAGGCCTCGCGCGTGGCACGGACCGTCAAGGCCTCTTCCTCGGCCGGCACCAGCAGGCCCGCCTGCAGGTAGGCAGCGAGTCGGCGGGCCTGGATGAGGTAACTGAAGCCGTCTGCACTGGCGAACAGGTGGAGCTGGCGCCGCACGCTGCGCCAGACCAGTTGAACCTGGACCACGCGCGCGTTGTGATCGAGCATGAACCATTGCCCCAGCTCCAGTTCGTGGGCCCAGGCAATCATCGCCTGGCTCGGACTGGATCCGCTGTTGGCCAGGACCACGAAAGACGAGGCGTCCATGCCCAGCATCGCTTCGAGGGTGCCGACGTCGAGCCCATATTCCTCGGCGCCCTCGTTGCTGATGGCCACTTCCAGTTGCTCCAGCCGGCGCGCCATGTCATCGATGTCTTCCTGGGACACGACGTCGGTCTTGGACTGGAACGCGTCGGCGAGGATGTCGCGGATGGTCTTGATGTGCGCTTCCTGCGTGGTGGGCGGCAAGCCCAGCAAGGACATGCCCTGGCGCAGGTTCTGCAGTATCCTGGGCAAGGCCTGGATCACCTTGGCCCGGTCTTCGCGGTTCGGTTTGGCGCTGGTGGCCCAGAGCAGATCGGTTGCGGTGCGCTTGAGCACCAGGGTGTCGGCATGCTGGGCGCCATGACGCAACGCGGCCACGGCCAACGCCTCCGCCCAGATCTTGAACAGAAACTCGCGGATCTCGTCGCGCACCCTGATCTTGTTGAGCAGGTTGCGCAACTCGATGGTGTACTGGATGGCCAGCGTTTCTTTCTGCTCCACCTGTTGGGCAACGCTCACCAGGCGCTGGGTGGCGCCTTTTTCGGTCAGGAATCGCGACAGGAATTTCTTGAACTCCTCCAGCACCAGCTGGAACACGCGGCGTCCGGTTTCCGGGTATTGCTCGATCACCTGCACGATCCTGCGGATTTCGGCCTCCATGGCGCCGCCCTGCACACCGCTGGCGTCGAAACCCAGAACGCACGAGCCCATGCGGTCGATCAGCTGCCGGGCCGGATGTTGCAAGGTGCCGAAGAACTCGGGCTCGTCCAGCGCCACGCGCAGCACCGGCATCTGCAAGCGCGCAAACCAGACCCGCACCCCGGCCGGAATGCGCTCCTCGGCGAGAATGGCCTGAAACATCAGCGCCACGATTTCGATGGTGGCCTTTTCGGTGACGGTTCCCGCCTTTTTCTTCAGCTCGGCGCTTCGCTCCCGGATTTCCCCGGCCAGCTGCTGCACCCCGCCGGTAGGCATCAACCCGGTACCGGTGACATAGGCCTGCGTGTGTTCTCCCGGATCCCGGGCGAGCGCCTGCGCCAGTTCCGGGGTGGGTGGCCGGCGTTCGGTCTGATCAAAGTCGGCCCCGCGATCCAGGAACAACCGACGCAGTTGCCCCAGCACGCCCTGCGCGCGCTGGCGCGCGCGGGCCAGCGGCGTGGTCGACGTCATCAGCCGCGTCTCATCGGCGAGGGCGCTGCGCGTGTTGCCTTGCCACCGCGATGCGTGGCCACCGGGTTCGCCCCGTGTCGAGTACCCCGAGGCACCCGTTGAGACCGGCCCCGAACGACTGGTCGGACCACTGCCTGCGCCGGTCGAATGGCGGCCGGACCCACCTGCCGAGCCGGTGCCGGGCGGCACCAAAGCCGCGCCGACACCGCCATCCTTGGTCCGACGGATCACGGACTTCGATTCGATGACCGGCATGACACCCTTTTCGACCAGGAACGCGTTGGCGTGCTGGTACGCACCCTGCAGGCGTTCGAGCAGCGCCGGCAACGTGCTGTCCTGTACCGCGTTCCAGCTCGAGCGCGAGATGCCGGCGGTGGACCACTGTTCGACCAGAATGGCCGCAAAGGTGTCGGGCTTGAGCACGTCCCGATCCGCCATCTCGGCGCCCCCGTCGAGGAAAGCGACGCGCTGGCGCAAGTCCTTGAGCTCCCAGGACACCTTGTCGGTGATCGCCAGCACCAGGCGCGACACCAGGATGCCGTTTTCGACCTCGTCATCGCCGATGAGGGTCAGCGTGTTGGGACGTCCGCTGACGTCCTTGCGCAGCACTTTCAGCGCGGGTGCCGTCAATGCCTGCTGCCAGGCTTTTTGCACGCCCAGGATCCAGGTGTCACGCAGCCGCAGGAATTCGACCAAAGCGTCACGGCGCGCCTGTTGCTCGCGCACCAGACCAGGCTGGTCAGCCAGGGCGCTGAGACGTCCCTGGGCCGTTGCCGCCAAATTCAGGATGACCCCGTCCACCTCGGCGACAAAGCGCTGGCGCACCGTGCGCGCAAGCGGCGAGGACGAGACGGGTGGTCCCTGGGTCACCATCGAGCGTCAGACCGTGGCCCCCGCGTTGGGATCGTTGGGGTCGGTCGCACCGTCGTCTTTGCGCGTCGCGGCCTTGACCAGGTCTTCGCGCGTGATGCCCAGCCACATGGCAATCGCCGCAGCCACAAAGACCGATGAGTAAATGCCGAAGAGAATGCCGATCGTCAGCGCCATGGCAAAGTAATGCAGCGTTTCACCGCCGAACAGCAGCATCGACAGCACCATGATCTGCGTGGACCCATGGGTGATGATGGTACGACTGATCGTGGACGTGATGGCGTTGTCAATGATTTCGACCGTGTTCATCTTGCGATAACGACGGAAATTCTCACGAATCCGGTCAAAAATCACCACAGACTCGTTGACCGAGTAGCCCAGCACGGCCAGCACCGCCGCCAGCACCGCCAGTGAAAACTCCCACTGGAAAAATGCGAAGAAGCCCAGAATGATGATGACGTCGTGCAGGTTGGCGATGATGGCCGCCACGGCGAATTTCCACTCGAACCGAAACGCCAGGTAGATCATGATGCCGGCCACCACCATGCCCAGGGCCTTGAGACCATCGGCGGCCAGCTCGTCACCGACCTGCGGGCCCACAAATTCGGTCCGCCGCAGATTGACGCCCGGATCGGCGCCTTTCAGCGCCGCCAGCACTCTTTCGCTTTGTTGCGACGACGTCACGCCCTTTTGCACCGGCAAGCGGATCATCACGTCCCGCGCAGTGCCGAAGTTCTGCACCTGAACGTCCGCGTACCCGAGACCGGACACGAGGTCGCGCACCTTGGCCAGGTCGGCCGGCTGCGAATAACTGACTTCCATCACGGTGCCACCGGTGAACTCCACCGACAGGTGCAACCCGCGCGAAAACAGGAAAAAAACCGCCGCGATGAACGTGATGAACGAGATGGCGTTGAACACCAACGCATGCCGCATGAACGGAATGTCTTTCCGGATCCTGAAAAATTCCATCGTGCGTCTCCTACTGTTTGTCGCCGTTGGTCTGCGCCGGCAAGCCGGCGCCATCGGGCCGCCACACCGTGCCGATCGAGACCGTCTTCAGTTTCTTCTGCGACCCGTACCAGAGGTTGACCAGCCCGCGCGAGAAGAACACGGCCGAGAACATGGAGGTCAGGATGCCGATGCAATGAACCACCGCGAACCCCCGCACCGGGCCGGAGCCGAAGGCCAGCAGCGCCAGGCCCGCGATCAAGGTGGTGATGTTGGAGTCGAAGATCGTGGCCCAGGCGCGGTCGTAGCCCGCATGGATCGCCGCCTGCGGCGACACGCCATTTCGCAACTCCTCCCGAACCCGCTCATTGATCAGCACGTTGGAGTCGATCGCCATGCCGAGCGCCAGCGCCATGGCCGCCATGCCGGGCAAGGTCAACGTGGCCTGCAACATGGACAGGATCGCCACCAGCAGCAGCAGGTTTACCGCCAGCGCGATACCGGAGATCAGCCCGAACAGCATGTAATAGGCCGCCATGAACGCCACGATCACCAGGAAGCCCCAGACCACGCTGTTGAAACCCTTGGCGATGTTCTCGGCGCCCAGGCTCGGACCGATGGTGCGTTCCTCGATGATTTCCATCGGCGCGGCGAGCGAGCCCGCGCGCAGCAACAGGGCCAGGTCGTTGGCCTCCACCACGGTCATCGCCCCCGAAATCTGAAAGCGCGTGCCCAGTTCGGCCTGGATGACGGGCGCCGTCAGCACTTCACCCTTGCCCTTCTCGAACAGGAGGATCGCCATGCGCTTTTTGAGGTTTTCGCGGCTGATGTCGCGCATGATGCGCCCGCCTTTGGCGTCCACCGTCAGGTCCACCTTGGGCTGCTGGGTCTGGGAGTCGAACCCGGGCTGCGCATCGGTCAGGCTGTCGCCGGTGATGATCACCTGTTTCTTCACGATCACCGCACGGCCGTCGCGCTGCATGTAGCGCTCGGCGCCAAACGGAACCGGGCCGCGGCCGGCTTCGGCGTCGCGCGCCTCTGCCGATTCGTCCACCAGGCGCATCTCCAGCGTAGCGGTGCGCCCGAGGATATCCTTTGCCTTGGCCGTGTCCTGCACACCGGGCAACTGCACCACGATGCGGTCCAGTCCCTGCTGCTGGATCACCGGCTCGGCCACACCCAGCTCGTTGATCCGGTTGTGCAGCGTCGTGATGTTCTGCTTGATCGCCTGTTCCTGGATGCGGCGGGCCGCCTCGGGCCGGATCGTGGCGGTCAGACGGTATTCCGCGCCTTCGGGAACCTCGGTCGTCTGAAGCTCGGCAAACTGATCCTGGATGATCCGTTTGGCGGCCTCCAGCGTCGCGGCATCACGCAGGCGGACATCGATGATCTGGCCGTTGCGCGAGATTCCGCCATGCCGGATGCTCTTTTCGCGCAGCACGGTGCGGATGTCGCCGCTCAAGGATTCGGCTTTTTTGTTCAAAGCCGCCTGCATGTCGACCTGCAACATGAAGTGCACGCCGCCGCGCAAGTCGAGCCCGAGGTACATCGGCGACGCATGCAGGGCCGACAACCAGGCCGGCGAGCGCGGCACCAGGTTCAGCGCCACCACGTAGGCGGGATCGGTCGGATCGGGATTCAGCGCCCGCTGGATCGCATCCTTGGCCTTGAGCTGGTTGTCGGTTGAATCGAATCGCGCCTTGACCGAGTTGCCGTCGAATGTGATCAGGTCGGCCGACAGGCCGGCACCCTTGAGCGCCGCCTCGATCCGGCCCTGGGTGCCGGTATCGACGCGGACCGTCGCCTTGCCGGCGGACACCTGGACGGCCGGCGCTTCCCCGAAAAAGTTGGGCAGCGCATAAATCACCCCCACCACCAATGCGATCGCCATGATCGCGTACTTCCAGGCCGGGTAACGGTTCATATCGGTTGAGCGTTGAGCGTTTGGCGTTGCGGGCGGTGGGCACCGAGCGGCGGCACATGCGCCGACCGTTCAACGCCCGGCATCCGGCGTCGTGTCACTTGATCGTGCCCTTGGGCAGGACCTGCACCACGGCGCTGCGCTGCAACTGGACCTCGACGCCGTTGGCGACTTCCACGCTCAGGTAGCCCTCGCCCAGTTTCGTCACCTTGCCCAGCAGACCGCCGGCCGTCACGACCTCGTCGCCTTTGGCCAGCGCGTCGATCATGGCGCGGTGCTCCTTCTGCTTCTTCATTTGCGGACGGATCATCACGAAATACAACACGACGAACATCAGCACCAGCGGCAGCATGCTCATCAGCGAGGACTGCATGTCGCCACCTGCAGCAGCAGCGGGCGCGGTCTGGGCATAAGCGGAAGAAATGAACACGGGCAAACTCCAGGAAACAGGAACAACAAAACCGCGCAGGCAGGTCAATACCGCCCGACGCAGGCAACTTTGCATTGTATGACGGCGCCCCAAAGGCCTTGCTTTGTCACCGGCAAGCGTTCAGACCTTGGAGCGACTTCCGAAGGCGCCCCAACTCACTCCTGAAATCATAGCTGCTCGTGGCCAGTGGACGCTGGGGAAAGGCTGATTGAATGCCAAAAAAGCCGCGTTTTCCGCGTTTCAGGTGCTTTGGCGCGTTCCCGAAGTCTCCCGCCAGGCCACCATCGCACGGCTCCAAACCTCGCGGGCCGTCTTCAGGTTGCGCGCCTTTACATGGCCAAAGCCCTTGATCTGCTCCGGGATGCGCGCGATCTCCACCGCCGCGCCATGGTTGGCCACGTTCAAAGTGCGCAGCACCTCTTCGATCGTCGCGCGGTACTCGCCGATCAGGGCGCGTTCGGCCTTGCGTTCCTCGGTGCGGCCGAAGATGTCGAACACCCCGCCGCGCAGGCCCTTCAGCGACGCCAGGACCTTGAAAGCGGTTCGCATCGACGGGCCAAACCTCTGTTTGACGAGTTCGCCCCGGTCGTTCTTCTTCGCGATCAAGGGTGGCGCCATGTGGTAATTCAGCGTGAAGTCGCCCTCGAACAGGCCGCCGATCTTTTCGAGGAACGCGGCGTCGGTGTGCAGGCGCGCCACCTCGTACTCGTCCTTGTAGGCCATCAGCTTGAAGAGGTACCGGGCCACGCTTTCCGCCAGCGTGGTCTTGCCCAAGGGCGCCTCGGCTGCGCGAACGGTCTCCACGAACGCCCGGTACGTCCCCGCGTAGGCGGCGTCCTGGTAGGCCGTGAGGAATTCCACCCGGCGCGCGACCAAACCCTCCAACGTCTCGCGCTTCCTGAATTCCACCACCTGGCTCGGCGCCAGCGCCGCGGCCACCCGGGCCGGATCGTGTGCGGCCTGGCGGCCCCATTCGAACGCGGCCTTGTTGTTCTCGACCGCGACGGCATTGAGCTCGACGGCCCGCAGCAAGGCCTCGCGCCCCAGGGGAATCCAGCCCTTCTGCCAGGCGTAGCCCAGGATCATCGGGTTCACATAGATCGTGTCGCCCAGGAGCTGGCTGGCCATGGCGTCGGCATTGAACAGCCCCACGCACGCCTCGCCCACGGTCCGCGTGACGTCGGCCACGCACTGTTCCGACGGGTTTTGCCAATTACCGTTCTTGACAAAGGCGGCCGTCGGCGTGCCCTGTGCGTTGAGCGCTACGCGCGTGCGGCCTTCCAGCATGCGCGACACCGTTTCCCTGCCGGCGGTGACGATCGGGTCGCAGCCGATGATCAGGTCGGCAGCCGCCATGCTGACGCGCGTGGTGCGGATGTCATCCTGCCTCGCGCCGATCAGCACATGGCTCCAGGTCGCGCCGCCCTTTTGCGCCAGACCGCCCGCGTCCTGCGTGACAATGCCCTTGCCTTCCAGGTGCGCGGCCACGCCGAGCAACTGGCCGATCGTGATCACGCCGGTGCCACCCACGCCGGCCACCACGATGCCCCAGGCTTGCGTCAACGCAGGCAAGACGGGATCGGGCAAAACTCCCAGTTCGAACGGCGAGGCGCCCTTGCCTTTGTTCTTCTTCTTGAGCTGGCCGCCCTCGACCGTGACAAAGCTCGGACAAAAGCCTTTGACGCATGAAAAGTCCTTGTTGCAGGTGCTCTGGTTGATTCTCCGTTTCCGGCCGAATTCGGTCTCCAGCGGCTCCACGCTCAGGCAGTTGGATTGCACGCCGCAGTCGCCGCAGCCCTCACAAACCAGCTCGTTGATGACCACCCGCTTGGTCGGCTCCACCAGGATGCCGCGTTTGCGGCGGCGGCGCTTTTCGGTGGCGCAGGTCTGGTCGTAGATGATGACGGTGGTGCCCTTAATCTCGCGGAACTCACGCTGCACGGCATCCAGGGTGTCGCGGTGCTGGATCGCGATGCCTGCGGGCAGGGCTTTCACCCCCTCGTACTTTTCGGGCTCGTCGGTCACGATGGTGATCTTCACGGCCCCTTCGGCGCGCATGCTCTGCGCGATCTGGATCACCGAATGCCCCTCCGGCCGCTCGCCCACCTGCTGCCCGCCGGTCATCGCGACCGCGTCGTTGTAAAGGATTTTGTAAGTGATGTTCACGCCGGCAGCGATGCTCTGGCGGATGGCCAGGATGCCGCTGTGAAAATACGTGCCGTCGCCGATGTTGGCGAACATGTGCGTGGTGGCGCTGAACGGCTGCTGGCCGACCCAGGGCACGCCCTCGCCGCCCATCTGGGTGAAGCCGACGGTGGCGCGGTCCATCCAGATGCTCATGAAGTGGCAGCCGATGCCCGCCATCGCGCGCGAGCCCTCGGGCACCTTGGTCGAGGTGTTGTGCGGGCAACCTGAGCAGAACCAGGGCTGTCGGTCGCCATGCACCTCCAGCACCTGCATGGCGCTTTCCTTCGCACGCATCACGGCCAGGCGGGTGTCCAGGCGCGCCTCGATATCGGCGGGAACACCCAAGGCCTTCAGGCGCTGGGCAATGGCCGCGGCAATCAACGCCGGCGACAGGTCGGCGTTGGCGCGCAACAAAGTGTTGGCGGTGGGGTTGGCCATCGACCATTCGCCGCCCGGGTGCCCTTCGCCCATGTCGTTGAACTTGCCCAAGACATTCGGGCGCACGTCGGGTCGCCAGTTGTACAGCTCTTCCTTGAGTTGGTACTCAATGACCTGGCGCTTTTCCTCGACCACCAGAATCTCGTGCAGGCCGGTGGCGAACTCCCGCGTCAACTGCGCCTCCAGCGGCCACACCACCCCGACTTTGTGCAGGCGGATGCCCAGCCGTCGGCAGGTGTCGTCGTCCAGCCCCAGGTCGAGCAAGGCCTGGCGCGTGTCGTTGTAGGCCTTGCCACTGGCGATCAGGCCGAAGCGATCGTTGGGGCCCTGGATCACGTTGTGGTTCAGCCGGTTGGCGCGGATGTAGGCCAGCGCGGCGTACCACTTGTAATGGAAGAGGCGCGCCTCCTGGTCCAGGGCATGGTCCGGCCAACGGATGTGCAGCCCGCCCGGTGGCATCTGGAAATCGGTTGGCAGGTGGATGGTCACACGCCCTGGATCGATCATCGCCGTGGCGCTGGATTCGACGATTTCCTGAATCGTCTTCATGCCCGCCCAGACGCCCGAGAACCGGCTCATCGCAAACGCGTGGATGCCCAGGTCCAGAATCTCCTGCACGCTGGCGGGGAAGAACACCGGCGTGCCGCAGGCCTTGAAGATGTGGTCGCTCTGGTGGGCTGCGGTGGAGCTCTTGGAAACATGGTCGTCCCCGGCCACCGCGATCACGCCGCCCCAGGGCGTGGTGCCCGCCATGTTGGCATGCTTGAACACGTCGGAGCAACGGTCCACGCCCGGCCCCTTGCCATACCAGATGCCGAAGACGCCGTCGAACCGGTTGGTTCCGGGCGGCGCAAAACCGAGCTGCTGTGTGCCCCACAGCGCCGTGGCCGCCAGCTCCTCGTTCACGCCAGGCTGGAACACGATGTTCTGCGCCTTCAGAAACGGCGCGGCCTTCCACAAGGCCTGGTCATAGCCACCCAGTGGTGAGCCGCGGTAACCGCTGATGAACCCCGCGGTGTTCTTGCCCTGAACCTGGTCGCGCAGGCGCTGCAGCATCGGCAGCTTGACCAGCGCCTGCACCCCGCTCATGAAGGCGCGGCCGTGGTCCAGCGCGTATTTGTCATCCAGGGTGACGGTTTCCAGCGCCTTGCGGATGGAATCGGGCAGTGGTGCGTTCATGACTATCGTGTCTCCAGGCGGTGGCGGGCGGGCCCATCGGGGCCAGGCAAGCACTGGGGCAGGGCCTCTAATGGACTGCAAAGTGTAGAGGCCCAACGCCGATATGTCTTTGCTATTTTTGCCACTTTAGCCGTAGTATCAGCAAGATTCTTTCTTGAAGAGGCCATTTTGGA
>JAXMFA010000016.1:0-36059 GCA_046348065.1 Burkholderiaceae bacterium | reverse complement strand
ACTGCAGCGCGCGCTGGAGACCTGGCAGCCCAACTACGTGGACTGGTGGAAGGAGATGGGCCCCGAGGGCTTCCAGAACGCCGAGGTCTACCTGCGAACCGCCGTGGGCGTGGACCCGAGCGGCTGGGCCAAGTTCGGCCATGTGAAGATGCCCGCGTACCGCTGGGGCATCCTGCTGGCGCCCAAGGAAGAAGGCCGCGTCATCCCCTGCGGCCGCCACAAGGGCCAGCCTGCCTGGCAGGAAGTGCCGGGCGAATACCGCTCGCTGCTGCGCCGCCTGATCGTGGTGCAGGGCGATACCGAGCCGGCCTCGGTGGAGCAGCAGCGTTTCCTGGGCGCCACCGCGCCCTCGCTGTACGACATGCGCAACCTGTTCCAGGTGAACGTCGAAGAAGGGCGCCACCTCTGGGCCATGGTCTACCTGCTGGTCAAGTACTTCGGCAAGGATGGCCGCGAGGAGGCCCAGGCGCTGCTGGAGCGCCGCTCCGGCCACCAGGACAACCCGCGCATCCTCGGGGCGTTCAACGAGCGCACACCCGACTGGCTGTCGTTCTTCATGTTCACCTACTTCACCGACCGCGACGGCAAGATGCAGCTGGCTGCGCTGGCGCAGTCCGGGTTCGACCCGCTGTCGCGCAGCTGCCGTTTCATGCTGACCGAAGAGGCGCACCATCTGTTCGTCGGTGAAACCGGCGTCGGCCGCACCATCGAGGCCACCTGCAACGCGATGAAGGCCGCCGGCATCACCGACCCGTATGACAAGGCCGCCATTCGCAAGCTCGGCGTGGTGGACCTGCCCACGCTGCAGAAGAAGGCCAACTTCCACATGTCGGTCACGCGCGACCTGTTCGGCTCGGAGATTTCGTCCAACGGCGCCGAGGCCTTCAGCTCGGGCCTGAAGGGCCGCTTCAACGAAAGCGCGCTGCAGGACGACCACCAGCTCGAAAACGCCACCTACCCGGTGATGCGCGTGGTGGACGGCAAGCTGGTGACCGAGGACGTGCCCGCGCTGCGCGCCATCAACAGCCGCCTGCTGGACGACTACATCGCCGACTGCCAGGGCGGTATCGACCGCTGGAACAAAGTGATCGAGAAGGCCGGCATCAACTTCAAGTTCACCCAGCCGCACAAGGCCTTCAACCGCAAGATCGGTGAATTCGCCCGCGTGCGCGTGAACCCGGCCGGTGAGATCCTGAGCGAGGAGCAATGGCAGGCAGGGCAGGGCGAGTGGCTGTGCAACGATGACGACTATGCCCACATCAATTCGCTGATGAAGCCCTGCTTCGAGCCCGGCCAGTACGCCACCTGGATCGCGCCGCCCCGCGTGGGCATCAACAACCAGCCGCAGGACTTCGAGTACGTGCGTATCGAGCACTCCTGAGTGGCCTGAGCGGGGGCGGCATGGGTTGCTGCACAATCGCAGCCCATGCTGATCCATCCCCACATCGACCCGGTCGCGCTGCAGATCGGCCCGCTGGCCATTCACTGGTACGGGCTGACCTACCTCGCGGCCTTCGGCCTGTTCATGGTGCTCGGCCTGCGCCGGCTGAAGCATCAACCGTTTGCGTCGATCACCGGAGACGGCGCCTGGCGCCGCGCGGACGTGGAAGACATCCTGTTCCTCGGCGTGATGGGCGTGGTCATCGGCGGGCGCCTGGGCTATTGCCTTTTCTACAAACCGGCGCATTACCTGGCCCACCCGCTGGAAGTCTTCGCCGTGTGGCAAGGCGGCATGAGCTTTCACGGCGGCATGCTCGGCGTGATGGCCGCGATGGTCTGGTTTTCGCGCTCGCGCGGCAAACCGTTTCTGCAGGTGATGGACTTCGTGGCGCCCTGCATCCCCACCGGACTCGCGGCGGGCCGCATCGGCAACTTCATCAACGGCGAACTCTGGGGCCGCGTGGCCGATCCGTCGTTGCCCTGGGCCATGGTGTTTCGCGGCGCGGGCAGCTCGCCACGGCACCCGTCGCAGATCTACCAGTTCCTGATGGAAGGCCTGCTGCTGTTCGTGCTGCTGTGGCTGTACGGCCGCAAGGAGCGCGCGCCGGGGCAGGTGGCGGCGGCATTCCTGACCGGCTACGGCGTGTTCCGTTTCATTGCCGAGTATTTCCGTGAGCCCGATGCCCACCTGGGCCTGCTCTCGCTGGGCATGAGCATGGGCCAGTGGCTCAGCCTGCCGATGGTGCTGGCCGGTGCCGGCCTGTGGTGGTGGTTCGGGCAGCGCGCGCCGCTCGCGGGCCGGATTTCGGCCTGAAACCGAGGTCAAATTGGCCGAAACCCAGCGCCGGATGGCCACCGGCAGCTATCAAAGTTGAAGTCTTTTTGATCGCTTGGCACCGGCAAGCCCGTGCGCCCGGGGGCTGAACCGCCGCGTCAGGACGTCTTTTTGGTCGGTGCCGCAGGCGTCTTTTTCCCGTCGCCCGCCGACCTCAGGCCGCCATGGAACGCCAGTGCGGTCTTGAACGCGGCGTCGGTGAAGGCCAGCGCCGCGGCGAAATCGGCGTCCGACAGGTTGCGCGCCGCGTCGTGGCTGCGGTAGATGTTGGCGAATTCGCGCTCGCGCCCGGCCTGCACCACCAGCTTGCCGATGCCCAACGCCTCCAGCGTCTTCCAGGTCCGGGGGTTGTAGGAGCGGGTCATCTGCAGGATGAAGCCGATCGGGTCGTTGCGTCCCAGCACCGCCGCCAGGCGCAGGATCACGTCGAAGGGCAGGCCCACCTTTCCGCTTTCCACCAGGCCCATGAGCGAGGGGTCGTCCAGTTCCAGCAGGCGCCCCAGGTCTTCCACGGTCAGCCCGGCCGCTTCGCGCAGGTCGCGCAGCAGTGCAGCTGCCTTGGACACCGCCGCCTTGGGTCCCGGCCTTTGCAGCTTCGACTGCGCCAACGTCATCGCCACATCGGTGGCGGTGCCCACACCGCCCAGGATCGAGCCCGACCAGGCCTGCACCTGCCGCGCCAGCGACATCAGCAGCGAGGGGCCGACGGGGCTGTCGGTGGCCGGCGCTACCGTCGTGGCGCGGCGGCGTGCGGGGCGGGCCGGGGCAGATTCACGGGCTTTGCGTCGCGTGCCTGCGGGTTGGCTGCGGGTGACCATGCGGGTGCTCCTGAAAGTTGGCGGGTGGCTGCGGACCGGCTTGTCGAAGGCGTTGTATCCACCCTCGCCGGGGTTCCTTTCGCAGGATTCCACAAGCGCGGCCAAACCGCAATCCGGGTGTGCGTCGGCCGGCCTGGCGAGCGCGGAAGCGTCGCCGATTCGCCACCGACGGCCCGCGTGTCTAGGGGTTTGTCCGCATGAATCACGGCTTGCGAGATGCTTGCCTCGGGTTCAGAATTACACGTAATTATGAAAAATTATGAACAAACCCACCGCACTGCGGGTGCGACCGGGATCGGGTCATGGACTTCGACCGGGTCCGATGCCGCGCCCACGCGCCGCCGCCTGAGTGCCCGAAAGCCCGGTCACCCGGCTGCCCCGGACGCCGGCTGAGACCGCGCCGCACCCCCGATCCCCCCAGCCGCTCATGCCCGCCCCCGCCTCACCCGCCGCTTCGCGCGACATGCACCTCTCGCTGCACGACGAGGTGGCGCAGCGCCTGCGGACGCTCATTTTCGATGGCGAACTCGCGCCGGGCAGTTTCATCGACGAGGCGGCGCTGTGCGGGTCGCTGCAGATCTCGCGCACGCCGTTGCGCGAGGCGCTCAAGGTGCTCAGCGCCGAGGGGCTGGTGCGCCACGAGCCCCGGCGCGGCTGTTTCGTGAACCAGGTGACCGAGCGGGACCTGGACGATATTTTTCCGGTGATCGCCTTGCTCGAAGGGCGTTGCGCGTTTGACGCCGCGCGCAACGCCACCGATGCCGACCTGGTGGCGCTGGAGCAGCTGCACGAGCGGCTCAACCGGCATGCGGCGCAGGGCCAGATCAACGACTACTACGCGGTCAATTTTTCGATTCACGAGGCCATCATCACGCTGGCCGACAACCGTTGGCTGGCGCAGGTGATCGGCGACCTGCGCAAGGTGCTCAAGCTGGCCCGGCTCCAGCAGCTGCACGCGCCGGGCCGGCTGGAGCAGAGCCTGGCCGAGCACATGGCGGTGTTCGCCGCGCTCAGGGCGCGCGACCCCGACGGTGCCGAGGTGGCCATGCGCACCCACCTGACGCGCCAGCGCGCCGCGCTGCGTGAGCTGGCGCGGGTGCAAAAGAGCAGGGCGCTCGCATGACACGACGCCGTGCGCAACCGGCCGACGCCGATCCGGTCACGAAGGAGGGATGCCGATGAACACGTCCGCCTGGCTCGGTCGCAGCGTGGCGAAGCTGATTCCGGGCCAAAAAAAGCAGCCAAAATGCGATCATCCCAGCGCGGACCGGCCACAAGCAGCTATCAAAAAAGAACTGATTGCGGCGTCGTCCGATGCCTTGGCCGCGCGTTCCACGCGCGAGCGCCTGGCGGCCACGCTGCGCGCGCGCGAGGAGGCGCTGTCGCCGCGCGTCCTGCGGCGCACGCTCGAAGAACTTAAAGCGATCGTCGATCCGCGCATCAGCGAGGTCGAAGGCGGACGCCGTGCCCAGGGCGTGGCGCGCTGGTACGCGCAGGCCACGTTGGCGCAGCGGCGCGACATGTGGCTGCTGATGAGCGAGCAGTTCATGGCCGACCCGCGCAACGTGAAGCAGGCGCAGGCCCGGTTCGCCGCCGCCGTCGGGACCGCCGACGAGGCGGCCGCCGAGGTGGAGTACCGCCGCGCCACGGTGTCGCCGCGGCGGCGGCTGCTGCAGCGCTTCAGCGTGTTCGACGGCGGCATCCGCTTCCTGGTTGATCTGCGCGCCGAGATGTTGCCTTTCCTCAAGACCGACCGGCGGCTGCAGGCGCTGGATGTGGAGATGGAGTACATGTTCTCCACCTGGTTCGACGTGGGCTTCCTGGACCTGCGCCGCATCACCTGGGATTCGCCGGCCTCGCTGATCGAAAAGCTCATCAAGTACGAGGCGGTGCACGACATCCGCAGCTGGGCCGACGCCAAGAACCGCCTCGACGCCGACCGCCGCTGCTACGGCTTTTTCCACCCTCGCCTGCCGGACGAGCCGCTGATCTTCGTCGAGGTGGCGTTCACCACGGCGATGGCCGACAGCATCACGCCGCTGCTGGACGAAGAGGCACCGCCAGCGGACCCGGCGCGTTGCAGCACGGCTGTGTTCTATTCGATCAGCAACGCCCAACCGGGGCTGCGCGGCGTGAGCTTCGGCGATTCGCTGATCAAGCGGGTGGTCGACACGCTCAAGGCCGAATTGCCACGCCTCAAGGTGTTTTCCACGCTGTCGCCGATCCCGGGTTTGCGCAGCTGGCTGACGGAACAGGCGCCCACGCTGCTCGAACGCACCGCGCCGAAGCAACGCGCCGAACTGGCGCGCGCGCTCAAGCCGGCACCGCTCGGCGCCGAATCCGTGCTGGCAGCGCTCGAAGATCCGGCGGCTCTCGACGCCTCCTCGCCACTGCGCCAGTGGCTGATGCAGTGTGGCGCGGTCTATCTGGGCCGTGAAATGGCCGACGGCAAACCCCGCGACGCGGTGGCGCGGTTTCACCTGGGCAACGGGGCCCGGGTGGAACGCATCAACTGGGCGGCCGACCTGTCCGCCAAAGGGCAGCGCCAGTCCCTGGGTCTGATGGTCAACTATCTCTATGACCTGCGGCGTCTCGATCGCCACCGCAGCCAGCTCGCGCAGGGCCGGATTCCGGTGTCGAGCGCCGTCGAAGCCCTGTTATTCTGAACACGCAAGTGAACCCCAAGAAACCAACCAGGAGACACCCATGAACCCCTTCATCCAGCGGCGCACCTTGCTGCGCGCAGCGCTCGCCACCGCGGCCACCGGGGGCCTTTCGGTCCAGGCGCAGTCGGCATGGCCCGCCAAGGCGGTAACCCTGATCGTCCCGTTTCCCGCCGGCGGCGGCACCGACGCCTTTGCGCGCCCGATGGCTGCGCAATTCGCCCGCCTGACGGGCAAGCAGCTGGTCATCGACAACCGGGGTGGCGCCGGTGGAACGCTGGGCGCCAGCATCGCCGCCAAGGCGGCACCCGACGGGTACACGCTGTTCATGGGCGCGGTGCACCACGCGATCGCGCCCAGCATGTACCCGAAGCTGGACTACGACCTGGAACGCGACCTGGTGCCGCTGATCCTGGTGGCCAGCGTGCCACAGGTGCTGGTGGTGAACCCGCGAAAGATCTCGGCGGCGAACTTCAAGGAGTTTCTTGCCTACGCCAAGGCCAATCCGGCCAAGCTCAACTACGGTTCGGCCGGCAACGGCACCTCACACCACCTGGCGGGTGAACTGTTCAAGCAGCAAACCGGCACCTTCATCACCCACATTCCCTACCGCGGCGCGGGGCCCGCACTGCAAAGCCTGATCGCCGGTGACGTGGACCTGATGTTCGACGGCCTGGGTTCCTCGGCCAACCACATCAAGGGCGGGCGCATCAAGGCGCTCATGGTTGCGGGCGCCCAGCGCAATCCCGCCTTCCCCGACGTGCCCTGCGCCGCCGAGCTGGGGCTGCCCGAGTACAACGTCACCACCTGGTACGGCATCTGGGCGCCCAAGGGAACGCCGGCCGACATCCAGGCCCGGGCGACCGACGAGATTCGCAAGGCCTGCACCACCGACGAGGCCAAGGCGGTCTGGGCCGGCCAGGGCGCCGATTTCCCCAACCTGGCGGGACCGCAGTTCGCCGCCTTCATCAACGCCGAAATCAAGAAGTGGGCCAAGGTGGTCAAGGCGTCGGGCGCCAGACTGGACTGAGATGGCGGCACAGGTTCTGCTGGCGGTGGACGGCGGCATCGCCCGCGTGACGCTGAACCATCCGGGCAAGTTCAACGCCATGTCGCGTGCGATGTGGCGCGATCTCATGGGGGTGTTCGAGTCGATCCAGCACGGGGCGGACATCCGTTGCGTCGTCGTGGCCGGCGCGGGCGGGCACTTCTGCGCCGGTGGTGACATCGCCGAATACCCGGCCTTCCGGTTCAGCGAGGCCGGATTGCGCGAGTTCCATGAACAGGACGTCTGGGGCGGGCTCGGCGCCATGCTGCGCTGCGACGTGCCCGTGGTGGCGCAGATCGAAGGAAACTGCATGGGCGCAGGGGTAGAGATTGCGAGCTGCTGCGACATCCGCGTGGCCGGCGCCTCCGCGCGCTTCGGTGCGCCGATCGCCCGCCTGGGTTTCCCGATGGCGCCGCGCGAGGCGCAGCTGGTGGGCGCCGCGCTTGGCAACCTGACCGCGCGCGAGATGCTGCTGGAGGCCGCCGTGCTCGATGCGCCGACGCTGCTGCTGCGCGGCTTTCTCAATGCCGTGGTGGCCGATGCCGACGTGGCCGGCGAGGCCCTCGCACGGGCGCAGCGCGTGGCCGCGCTGGCGCCGCAGGCCGCACGGCTCAACAAACAGACTTTTCGGGCATTGAATCAGGCCTTTCCCAGCGTCGACCGGCCACAAGATGCTATGGATTCAATAGTGGCTGGCGCCTATGCCTATGCCGACAGCACCGAGCACCGCGAGGGCATCCGGGCCTTCCTCGACAAACGAAAACCCGCCTTCTGAACCTTCCCCGTTTCGACAGCATGAGCAACCAGAACCTCTTTGCCGCGCTGCGCGCGGCCTTCCCCGCCGACCTGGACCGCATCGCGGTGGAAACCGCCGACGCCGGCTCGCCGACCTTGCGCTACTCGTGGCGCGACCTGGACCGCGCCACGGCCATGATGGCCAACCTGCTGCAGTCGCTCGACATTCCGGACGGCAGCCGGGTGGCGGTGCAGGTGGAAAAGTCGGTCGAGGCCATGGTGCTGTACCTGGCCACGCTGCGCGCCGGCTATGTGTTTTTGCCGCTCAACACCGCCTACCAGAGTGCCGAGATCGAGTACTTCATCGGCAATGCGGAACCGGCCGTGGTGGTGTGCACGCCCAGGAACTTCGGCTGGGTCAGCAAGATCGCGTTCACCGCCGGCACGAAACACGTGTTCACGCTGGGAGACGACCGCACCGGCAGCCTGCTGGAGCGCGCCGTCCACTGCAGCGACCGCCACACCCCGGCGGTGAAGGCCGACGACGACCTGGCGGCCATCCTCTACACCAGCGGCACCACCGGGCGCAGCAAGGGGGCGATGCTGTCGCATGGCAACATGCGCTCCAACGCGGTGATGCTGAAGGACTACTGGGGCTGGCGGCCTGGCGACGTGCTGATCCACGCCTTGCCGATCTTTCACGTGCACGGCCTGTTTGTGGCGATCCACGCGGCACTGCTCAACGGCAGCAAGATGATCTGGCTCGGCAAGTTCGATCCCCGGGTCGTCATCGAAAAAATGCCGGAGGCCACGGTCTTCATGGGCGTGCCCACGCTGTACGTGCGCATGCTCGCCGAGCCCGCGCTGACCCGCGAGGCGGCGCGGCACATGCGCCTGTTCATCGCCGGCTCCGCGCCGCTGCTGATCGAGACCTTCACCGAGTGGCAGCGGCGCACCGGCCACACCATTCTGGAGCGCTACGGCATGAGCGAGACCATCATGCTGACCTCCAACCCCTACGCCGCCGATGCGCGCTACGGCAATCAGAGCGAGCGCCGTGGCGGCACGGTCGGGTTTCCGCTGCCCGGTGTGGGGCTGCGGGTGCGCGGTGACGACGGCGCCGAGCTGCCGGTCGGCGAGATCGGCGGCATCCAGGTCAAGGGCCCGAACGTGTTCAGCGGCTACTGGCGCATGCCCGAGAAGACCGCCGAGGAGTTCACGGCCGACGGCTGGTTCAAGACCGGCGACGTCGGCAAGGTGGACGAGCGCGGCTACGTCACCATCGTCGGGCGCAGCAAGGACCTGATCATCTCGGGCGGTTACAACGTCTACCCGGCCGAGATCGAGGGCTACATCAATGAACTGCCGGGCGTGCTGGAGAGCGCCCTGGTCGGCGTGCCGCACCCTGACTTCGGCGAGGTGGGCGTGGCGGTGGTGGTTGCCCGGCCCGGCGCCACGGTGCAGCCCGAGGCCGTGATTGCCGACCTGAAAGCCCGGCTGGCCAACTTCAAGATTCCCAAGCGCTGCTTCGTGGTGGCTGAACTGCCGCGCAACACCATGGGCAAGGTGCAGAAGAACCTGCTGCGCGACCAGTACAAGGCGCTGTTTACCTGATCGCGCCGCGCGGCTTGGCCGGGAAACGGCGAGCCTCGCTCGCAAACAGCAGCGGGGCCGTATGCCGAGGAGGCGCTACCCGCCCGCCAGATGCTTCGAAAACGATAGCAACTCATGGCCGGCCGACGCTGGACTGGCCATGATCCGATCCGGAATCAGCGCAGCACGAGCACCGGCACGTGCGAGTGGGTCAGCACATGCTGGGTTTCGCTGCCCAGCAACAGGCGTTTGATGCCTTTGCGCCCGTGCGAGGCCATCACGATCAGGTCCGCCTTGTGTTTGGTGGCGGCGGAAATCAGCGCGTCGGAAACCAGGTCCGACTTGACGGTGAGCGCCTTGACCGACACGCCCTTGGCCGCGGCCGTCTTCTTGACCGCGTCCACCACGGCCTGGCCATCTTCGGCCCATTGTTTCTCGACCCGTTTCACATCTTCCACGGACAGCGGGATGGAGCCTTCGAAATAGCTCTGCGGGTAACGGGGAACCACCTTGATGGCGATCAGTTCCGCACCGCACAGGGCCGCCAGCGAGATGGCGGAGTTGACGGCTTTCTTGGAGAGGGTGGAACCGTCGGTGGCGACGAGAATGCGTGCATACATGGTGTGCTCCTGGTTGTTTATGGAGTCAGGTTAACCCATGTTTGGCTTTTCGTCTTGATTCACATCAAGACAGCTTGTGGCGGAGTCGCTAAGCTCGCTCCATGCTTGCAGCCACCCCGTCCCTGAACCATGCGCCCGAATCGGGCGAGGGGGCCGGCGCGGACGCGGTGGCCGCGGCAGCCGACGCGTCAGGGCAGCTGGCATTGCTGGATGATGCCCAGGAATGGTCGGCGTTCAGCCGTCCATTGGAGGGTCAGCCGGCTTGCTGGGAGTCCAGCGTGGTCTTCGAGGGCATGCATTGCGCCGCCTGCGCCCTGACGATCGAGGACGCCTTGCGCGCGGTTCCCGGTGTCCAGTCGGTTCGGGTCAGCGCCGCGACGCACCGTGGGCGCATCGTCTGGTCCGAGGCGGCCGTGAAGCCGTCGGGCTGGATGCAGGCCGCCCAGCGGGCGGGCTATCCGGCGTTGCCGGCCAACGATGCCTTTGCCAATGACCGCCGCAAGGCCGAATTGCGTCAGGCGGTCTGGCGCATGGGCGTGGCGGGCCTGTGCATGATGCAGGTGATGATGTACGCGTGGCCGGCCTATGTGGCCGAGCCCGGCGACATGACCCGCGAAATGGAACTGTTGCTGCGCTGGGCGTCGTGGGTGCTGTCCATCCCGGTGCTGCTGTTCTCCTGCACGCCTTTTTTCGCAAACGCGCTGCGTGACCTGCGCCAGCGCCAGATCAGCATGGATCTGCCCGTGGCCCTGGGCATGCTGATCACCTTCGTGGTCAGTTCCATCGGCACCTTCGAGCCGGACGGCATTTTCGGCGCAGAGGTGTATTTCGACTCCTTCACGATGTTCGTCTTCTTCCTGCTGACCGGACGCTGGCTGGAGTTGCGCCTGCGCGACCGCACCGCCGGGGCGCTGGAGGCGCTGATGAACCGGCTTCCCGACAGCGTGGAGCGCAGGCTCGCGGACGGTGCCTTTGAACGGGTTGCTGTGCGCCGGATCGTCGCCGGCGACGTGGTCCGGGTGCTGCCTGGCGAGGCGTTTCCGGCGGACGGACGGATTCTGGAGGGGCGGACCGACGCCGACGAGGCCCTGTTGACCGGTGAATCGCGTCCGGTGCCGCGCGGGCAGGGCGAAGAGGTCATCGCCGGCAGCTACAACCTGACCGCTTCGGTGCTGGTGACCGTTGAACGAACGGGCACACAGACGCGATTTGCCGGGATCGTGGCGCTGATGGACGAGGCTTCCACCAGCAAGCCCCAGATTGCCCGACTGGCGGATCGCCTGGCGCGCCCGTTCCTTATCGCGGTGCTGATCGCGGCGGGTGGAGCCGGCCTGTTCTGGTGGTCTCACGACCCGGGGCATGCGGTGATGGTGGCCGTGGCCGTCCTGATCGTGACCTGCCCCTGTGCGCTGTCGCTGGCCACGCCCGCAGCCATGTTGGCTGCCGCCGGCACGCTGGCGCGCCGAGGGGTTCTGGTACGCCGCCTGCAGGCGCTGGAAACGCTGGCGAGTGTGGACACGGTGGTGTTCGACAAGACCGGAACCCTGACCCGCGATGCCTTTGCGCTCGCCCGCAGCACCACCCGAGCGGGTGTGCCAACGGCGGATGCGCTGGCCTGGGCGGGCGCTCTGGCGCGGCAGTCCCTGCATCCGGTGTCGCGGGCGCTGGTGGCGGCGGCCGAAGCCGCGCACGTGCCGGCGCTGCGGGCTGACGCGGTGCAGGAGGTGTCGGGACAGGGCCTGTCCGGGCGCGTCGGACTCGGTCGGGGCGACGGGTTTGATGTCCGTGCCTTGCGGCTCGGATCGGCGACCTTCTGCGGACTGCCGCAATCAGGCGCTGGCGGGCTGGAAGTCTGCCTGGCCGACGAGGAAGGCTGGCTGGCCACCTTCGAGCTGCAAGAGGACTTGCGCGAAGACGCCCGGTCGACCATTCAGTGGATGGTCGAGCACGGCCTGTCGGTGCGCATGTTGTCCGGAGATGGTGCGGCGGCCGTTGCACGGGTGGCCGACGCGGTGGGCATCAATGCGGCGCAGGGCGGCTGTTCGCCCCAGGACAAGCTGGCATTCCTGCGCGAGGCGCAGGCGCAGGGCCGCAAAGTGGCCATGATCGGCGACGGCCTGAACGACGGGCCGGGGCTGGCGGGGGCTCACGCTTCGTTCGCATTCGGCAGGGCGGTTCCCCTGGCGCAGTCCCAGGCGGATTTTGTGGTGATGGGTGAGCAGCTGGCGGCGGTTGGGCAGACCCTGCAGTTGGCCCGCCGGACGATGCGCATCGTGCGCCAGAACCTGTGGTGGGCCGCAGCCTACAACGCGGTCTGCGTGCCTTTGGCCGTGGTCGGATGGCTGCCGGCTTGGCTGGCCGGACTCGGTATGGCGTTCAGTTCCCTGGCGGTCGTGCTGAATGCCTTGCGTCTGTCGTCGGGCCTTGAACCGATGGAGAAAACCTGATGGACATCCTCTATTTGCTGATCCCGCTTTCGGTGGTTCTGGTCTTCTTCATCCTGGCTGGGCTCTGGTGGGCGATATATCGGGGCCAATTCGAAGATATCGAGGCCGAAGGTGAACGAATTCTGAAGAACGATTGATATTCATCAAGTCCATCAAGAGGGTGCTCGGCCACACTCGCCCGAGGTTTTTTTAGGTAAAAGGTGCTGTAAATGAAGTTTCCAAACTCACAGGCCACTGTGTACAACGACACCGTTGTGCGGCAGTTCGCCATCATGACGGTTGTCTGGGGCGTGGTCGGGATGCTGGTGGGCGTGATCATCGCTGCCCAGTTGGCCTGGCCCGAACTCAACCTGGGGATCTCTTTCCTCAGCTACGGTCGCCTGCGACCGCTGCACACCAACGCGGTGATCTTTGCGTTTGGCGGTTGTGGTCTGTTTGCATCCGCCTATTACGTCGTGCAGCGGACCTGCCAGGTCCGGCTGTTTGGAGACAAGCTGGCGGCCTTCACGTTCTGGGGCTGGCAGCTGGTCATCCTCGCTGCGGCCATTTCACTGCCACTCGGGTACACCCAGGGTAAGGAATACGCTGAGCTGGAGTGGCCCATTGATATCCTGATTACCCTGGTGTGGGTGTCGTTCGCCGTGGTGTTCTTCGGAACGGTCGGTACACGCCGGGTGCGCCACATCTATGTGGCCAACTGGTTCTTCGGCGCTTTCATCATCGCTGTCGCAGTGTTGCACCTCGTCAACAGCGCGGCCATCCCGGCCGGCATGATGAAGTCCTACTCAGCTTATGCGGGTGTTCAGGACGCAATGGTGCAATGGTGGTACGGCCACAATGCCGTGGGCTTCTTCCTGACCGCCGGCTTCCTGGGCATGATGTATTACTTCATCCCCAAGCAGGCAGGCCGCCCCGTCTACAGCTATCGCCTGTCCATCGTCCACTTCTGGGCGCTGATCTTCACTTACATGTGGGCCGGTCCGCACCACCTGCACTACACCGCCCTGCCTGACTGGACCCAGTCGGTCGGCATGGTGTTCTCCCTCATTCTGCTGGCTCCCAGCTGGGGCGGCATGATCAACGGCATCATGACGCTGTCGGGCGCGTGGCACAAGCTGCGTGACGACCCGATCCTGCGCTTCCTGATCGTGTCTCTGTCGTTCTACGGCATGTCCACGTTCGAAGGTCCGATGATGTCCATCAAGACGGTCAATGCACTGTCGCACTACACCGACTGGACCGTGGGCCACGTGCACTCCGGTGCGCTCGGCTGGGTTGGCCTGGTCACCATGGGTTCGATGTACTACCTGATTCCCCGCCTGTTTGGCCAGAAGCAGATGTTCAGCGTCAAGGCAATCGAAATCCACTTCTGGGTAGCCACCATCGGTATCGTGGTCTACATCGCTGCTATGTGGATTGCCGGCGTGATGCAGGGTCTGATGTGGCGTGCGGTCAATGCCGACGGTACGCTGACCTACACCTTCGTCGAATCGGTGAAGGCGACCTATCCGTTCTATGTGCTTCGCCTGGCTGGCGGCGCCTTGTACCTGACCGGCATGCTCATCATGCTCTGGAACGTGTTGAAGACAGCCACGGCCGGTCGCGCGGTTCCGGTCACCATTCCGGCTGCCACCGCCCACGCTTGAGGAGAACCACAACATGGCGAACAACAAGAGTACCGGTCTGTCGCATGAAGCGATCGAGACCAACAACTTCCTGATGATCGTGCTGATCCTGGTCGCGATCGCCTTTGGCGGTCTGGTCGAGATCGTGCCCCTGTTCTTCCAGAAGTCCACGACCCAGCCGATCGAAGGCGTGAAGCCGCTGACCTCCCTTCAGTTGGCAGGGCGCGATGTGTACGTCCGCGAAGGCTGCTACAACTGCCATTCGCAGATGATCCGTCCGTTTCGTGCGGAGACCCTGCGTTATGGTCCCTATTCCGTCGCCGGCGAGTTTGTCTACGACCATCCGTTCCAGTGGGGCAGCAAGCGCACTGGTCCGGACCTGGCGCGTGTCGGTGGCCGTTACAGCGACGAATGGCACCGCATTCACCTGAACAACCCCCGTGACGTGGTGCCCGAGTCCAACATGCCGGCGTACCCGTGGCTGGCCAAATCGACGGTGGACGCCGCCTCCTTGCCCGCTCACATGCGGGCCCTGCGAGTCGTTGGCGTGCCCTATACCGATGCGGAAATTGCCGCGTCGGTGCAAGACGTCAAGGGCAAGACCGAGCTGGAGGCCGTGATTGCGTACCTGCAGAGCCTGGGCCTCGCGCGCAAGTAACGGTCATAGGAGCGTCGTCAATGGACATCAACACGCTTCGCAGCATTGCCACGGTGGTGCTGTTTGTAGTTTTCATTGGCATCGTGGTTTGGGCATGGTCGCGCAAGAACAAGGCGGCCTTTGACGAGGCAGCCATGCTGCCGTTCCAGAACGACGACGCAAACCGCCAAAACAACGGATAAGGAATTCGAAATGAGCGACTTCACAAGCAATTTCTGGCCGGCCTACATCGCGAGCATCACCATCCTCGGAATGGTCGCGTGCCTCGTGCTGCTGTGGTTCAGCGGCAAGACCAAGGCCATGACCTCGCACGACAACACCACCGGTCACGTGTGGGATGGGGACCTGCGCGAGATGAACAACCCGCTGCCGCGTTGGTGGGTGTGGCTGTTCATCATCACGGTGGTCTTTTCACTGGCCTACCTGGTGATCTATCCCGGCGCGGGCGCGTTCAAAGGCAAACTGGGCTGGACGTCTGTCGGCCAGTACGACAAGGAAGTGGCAGCGGGCAACAAGGAGATCGAACCCGTGTATGCCAAGTTCAACGGCATGTCACCTGAAGATCTGGCCAAGGACCCTAAGGCGATGGCCATTGGCGAGCGCTTGTTCATGAACAACTGTGCGCAGTGCCACGGCTCGGATGCGCGTGGCAGCAAGGGCTTTCCCAACCTGACCGACAAGGACTGGCTGGGTGGCAGCACGCCCGAGGACATCAAGAACGTCATCCTCAAGGGTCGCGCCGGCAACATGCCCCCGATGGCAGCGGCTGTGGGCAGTTCCGAAGACGTCACAAACCTGGCCAACTACGTGCTGAGCCTGTCGAAGGGGCCGCATGATTCCGTGAAGGCGGAACTGGGCAAGGCCAAGTTCGGCGTCTGCGCAGCCTGCCACGGACCGGACGGCAAGGGCAATCCGGCGGTCGGCGCCCCGAACCTGACGGACGATATCTGGCTCCATGGCTTTGGTGAAGCTGCCATCGTGGCCATGATCAACAACGGCAAGGTCAATCCGATGCCGCCCCAGGGTGACAAGCTGACGCCGTCGCAGGTGAATGTGCTGACAGCCTATGTCTGGGGTTTGTCGAACAAAGCTGCTGGTGCGGCAAAGTGAATGATTTCTGCGATCATTCAAACCTTGTGTTCATGATTGACCTCACCCTTTGAAAGCCGACGACAACCCGACGCAACGGAACATTCCAGCCTCGAAACCCGGTTCCGCCGATGCCGATGCATCTGCGGGTGACGGGGACGCCGAACTGGTTTCGCTCTATCAGGCACACAAAAAGGTCTACCCGCGTAGCGTGTCAGGCCTGTTTGCCAAGTGGCGTTGGGGTCTGGTTTTTTTCACGCAGATCATCTTCTACGGTCTGCCATGGCTGGAATGGGGCCAGCGCCAGGCGGTGCTCTTCGATCTCGGGGCGCGCCGCTTTTACATTTTCGGTCTGGTTCTTTACCCACAGGACTTCATCTACCTGACCGGGATCCTGGTGATTTCGGCGCTGTCGCTGTTCCTGTTCACGGCGGTGGCGGGGCGGCAGTGGTGTGGCTACGCGTGCCCGCAGACGGTCTACACCGAGATCTTCCTGTGGATCGAACGGAAGATCGAAGGCGATCGAAGCGCGCGCATGCGCCTGGACGAGGCAGCGATGTCGCTTGCGAAGTTCAACCGCAAGGCGGCCAAACAGGTGGCCTGGATCGCACTGGCGCTGTGGACCGGTTTCACCTTTGTGGGCTATTTCACGCCGATTCGTGAGCTGGCTGGGCTGTTTGCGAGCTGGACCATGGGTCCGTGGGAAACCTTCTGGATCTTCTTTTACGGCTTCGCGACCTATGGCAATGCGGGTTTCATGCGGGAACAGGTCTGCAAGTACATGTGTCCGTATGCCCGCTTTCAAAGCGCCATGTTCGACAAGGACACGCTCATCGTGTCTTACGATGCCGAACGCGGCGAACCCCGTGGCGCCCGTTCCAAGAAGGCGGATCCCAAGGCGCTTGGACTGGGTGCGTGTGTCGATTGCACCTTGTGTGTGCAGGTTTGCCCGACCGGCATCGACATTCGCAAAGGGCTGCAATACGAATGCATCAGCTGCGCAGCCTGCGTCGATGTATGCAACACCGTGATGGACAAGGTGGGCTACCCGCGCGGGTTGATCCGTTACTCCACCCAGCACGCGATGAGTGAACACTGGGGTCGCGCGGAAGTCATCCGGCACATGATCCGGCCCCGGGTGTTGATCTATTCTTCCATCCTGGCGGCAATCGTGGTGGCCATGATGGTGAGTCTGAGCCTGCGGATCCCGTTCAAGGTCGATGTGGTGCGCGACCGGGGAACGCTCGCGCGCATTGTCAGTGGCGGCAAGATCGAGAACATTTACCGGCTTCAGCTCATGAATGCGTCGGAGGCTCCGCAGCGCTACCGGATCACGGCCACCGGCCTGCCAGGCCTCACGGTTTCGTCGGAAAGTTTGTTCTCAGTCGATGCCACCCAGTCACGATGGGTGGTGCTCAACTTGCAGTTGCCCTACGATGCCGCCCCTGCCGGTTCCCACACCATCCATTTCGAGATCGAATCGCTGGACACCCCCGGCAAATTGACCGAAAAGTCCATCTTCATCGTTCCCCGATAGAAAGCACGCCATGAGCCAACCCGAATCGAAACCCTGGTGGAAATACGGTCATGTGTGGATGGTCATCGGCGGGCCGCTGGTGGTGGTGGTGGCGAGCTTCATCACCCTTTACCTGGCCATGAGCCGGCCTGACCCCGTGATTTCCGACGATGCGGGTCGAAAAGGCGGCGAAGTCAGCAAGACGCAGGAAGGCAGCCTCGCACCGGCCATTCAGGCGCGAAACCATGCGCAGACGGGCGTGGCGCCCAAGAAGATTCTTGGGGTCGAGCGCTGACACCGGGCAGAACTTCACCGAGGAGACAACACCATGTGGGCTCAACGAATGATGTGGATCGCCTGGCCGGCGTTTCTGATCGCCGGCGTTCTGGAGATGCTCGTGTTTGCGATGGTCGACCCGAACGACCTGCACTGGTTCGGTCGGCCGGTCGAGTGGTCGCGGCAAGCCATCTACACCGTGGCATTTTTTGTTTTCTGGGCCCTGACGATGGCATCCAGTGCGCTGACCACCTTGTTGTCACTGTCACCGTTTGAGGTCAACCGGTGCCCGCTGCCAGCCGACGGGAGGCCGGACGGCTGCCCCAAACAGGGCGACTGCGCGTGAAAACGGCGCAGGCCTACTGACAGGCTTGCTGATTGTTGACGATGCGCTTGAGTGCCTCGGTATCGAGGATGTGCACATGGCGCTGCTTCACCTCGACGATGCCGTCCTCGACAAACTTCGAGAACGTGCGGCTGACGGTCTCGAGTTTCAGGCCCAGGTAACTCCCGATCTCCTCGCGTGTCATGCGCAGGATCAGTTCGTGCTGGGAGAAGCCCCGAGCGTGCAGGCGCTGGACCAGGTTGAGCAGGAAAGCCGCCAGACGTTCTTCGGCGCGCATGCTGCCGAGCAAGAGCATCACACCGTGTTCACGCACGATTTCTCGGCTCATGATCTTGTGCACGTGGTGCTGCAGCGCGTTGACCTCGCGCGAGATTTCCTCGATGCGGTCAAACGGCATGACGCAGACCTCGGCGTCTTCGAGCGCGACGGCATCGCAGGTGTGGTGGTCGTTGACGATGCCGTCCAGACCGATCACTTCGCCCGCCATCTGGAATCCGGTCACCTGGTCGCGACCATCTTCTGTGGCGATGCAGGTCTTGAAAAAGCCGGTCCGAATCGCATAAAGGGAGGTGAATTTCTCTCCATTGCTGAACAAGGTCGCGCCGCGCTTGATCTTGCGCCGCACCGCGATGACCTCCTCGATCTTGTCGAGCTCCACAGGGCTCAGGCCCATGGGCATGCACAACTCCCGAAGGTTACAGCTGGCGCACGCGACTTTGATGGATTGAACGTTCATGCTCGTGAACCAGAACAGAGGTCGATGAATAAGCCGACCAGTCGGACGGCCAATCGGGTTGTTTGGGTGTTGTGAACAGGGGTTATTCTGACATAGCTCAATTTGCTCATGAACCTTATTCTAGATTGATGTACATCAAGATGGAAATCCTGAATGCCTCCATAGTACGCAGACCTTAAGGATGCCCGATGAGCGCCGTTTCCCCTGATTTACTCCAGAAGTTTGACGTTCCAGGTCCACGCTACACCTCCTACCCCACAGCTGACCGGTTTGTCGAGGCGTTCGGCGCCGAGGATTACATCCAGGCGCTGGAGCAGCGTCGGGCAGGCATGGCCAAGACCACGTCAATGCCCTTGTCGCTCTATGTGCACATACCGTTTTGTGAATCATTGTGCTACTACTGCGCCTGCAACAAGATCATCACCAAACACCACAACCGGGCGGCGGAGTACCTGCGCTACCTGAGCCGCGAGGTGGATCTGCACGTGGCCCATGTGGGCAAGGGCCATGTTGTCTCCCAGCTTCATCTCGGCGGCGGCAGCCCGACTTTCCTCAGCGACGACGAGATTCGCGAACTGATGGCCCTGTTGCGGCGCAGCTTCACCTTTGCCCCCGGTGGTGAGTATTCGATCGAGATCGATCCGCGTACCGTCGATGCCGCCCGGCTGCGCAACCTTGCCGAGCTTGGCTTCAACCGGTTGAGCTTCGGCGTACAGGACTTCGATCCCGCGGTTCAGAAAGCGGTGCACCGGATTCAGCCGGTCGAGCAGGTGTTTTCGCTGGTGGCCACAGCACGGGAATTGGGTTTCGAGTCGGTCAATGTCGACCTGATCTATGGCCTGCCCATGCAGACCCCCGAATCGTTCGACCGCACACTGGCGCAGGTGGTAGAACTGCGGCCTGATCGCATCGCGCTGTATGCCTACGCCCACCTTCCGGAGCGTTTCAAGCCGCAACGACGCATCATCGCCGCGGAATTGCCGACGGGTGCATCCAAGGTATCCATGCTGTCGCGATCCTTGTCGGCCTTTCTCGATGCCGGCTACGTGTACGTGGGGATGGACCACTTCGCGCTTCCGCAAGACGCGCTGGCGGTGGCGAAGCGGCAAGGTCGGCTGCATCGTAATTTCCAGGGCTACAGCACCCAGCCCGATTGCGACCTGATCGCGCTGGGCGTGTCGTCGATCGGCAGGGTCGGTGCGACCTACAGTCAGAATGCCAAGACCCTGGAGGAGTACTACGACCTGCTGGATCAGGGCCGCCTGCCGGTGGTGCGCGGCTTGGCGGTGTCCCGTGACGACCTGGTACGCCGCGCGGTGATCATGGCGGTGATGTGCCAGGGTCAGGTTCAGTTCGAATCGGTGGATCTCGCCTATCTGATCGATTTCAGGACCTATTTCGCAAGTGAAATGAATGCGCTGGCGGATTTGGCCGCTCAGGGACTGGTCGAACTGAACGACACGGGCATCCAAGTGACACCCACCGGCTGGTTTTTCGTGCGAGCGATCGCCATGGTGTTCGACCGCTACTTGCAGACCGATCGAACCCGCGCGAAGTTTTCAAAGATCATCTGAGAGCCAGCATGTTGACTTCCGTGGCCACCACGGCCCTTCTCATGGGGCTGGTTGGCGGACCGCACTGCATCGCCATGTGTGGCGCGGCATGCGCCGGGATCGGTAAAGCCGCAGGCGAACACAGCACCGCGGCGATCTGGACGTTCCAATTCGGGCGGATCGCGGGTTATTCGACGCTCGGCGCGCTGGCTGCCGCCTCCATGCAGGGCCTGGGCTGGTTGACGACGCAGACCGCCACGATGCGACCGGTCTGGACCCTGTTCCACGTGGGCGCGATGATGGTCGGGCTGGCGCTGTTGTTGATGGCCCGCCAGCCGGTCTGGCTCGAACAAACGGCGCGTCGCGTGTGGGCGCGCATCCGTTCCCTCCATGGATCCTGGGGTTCCGCCGCGCCGCTGGCCATCGGCGCGATGTGGGCCTTCATGCCCTGCGGTCTGCTTTACTCGGCGCTGCTGGTGGCGGCGCTCAGCGGAACCGTCCCTGACGGTGCCCTGACCATGGCACTGTTTGCGCTGGGCAGCAGTGTGTCACTGCTGGTCGGTCCCTGGCTGCTGTTGCGTCTGGGCGCGCGTGGCAGCGGCGAGTGGGGCATGCGCCTCGCCGGCCTGGCGCTGGCCGCGACGTCGGGATGGGCATTGTGGATGGGCCTGGCACACGACCAGGCGCCCTGGTGCGCGGTGCCCTGACCGTTTTCAACCAGTCAGTCCGAGCTTCTCAGCCAGGCCGATCCTCTGGAGTTTTCCGGTTGCGCCCTTCGGAATTTCAGCCATGAACAGGATCTTTCTCGGCACCTTGAAATCGGCCAGTCTGGTGGCGGCAAACTCGCGCAGTTCGCGCTCGGTCAGCGACTGACCCTCCCGCAGCACCACCGCGGCCGCCACATCTTCGCCCAGTTTGGCATGCGGCATGCCGAAGGTCACCACCTGGGCCACTGCCGGGTGGTCCATCAGCACCTCGTCCACTTCGCGCGGGGAAATCTTTTCGCCCCCGCGATTGATGATCTCTTTCAGGCGTCCGGTCAAGGTCAGGTAGCCATCGGCCGTCAGCGTTCCCTGGTCGCCGGTGCGGAACCATCCGTTGGTGTAGGCCTCGGCATTGGCCTTGGGATTGTTTTCGTAGCCCGCGGTGACGTTGTCGCCGCGAATCACGACTTCGCCAATGGTATCGGGCGGCAGCAGATTGCCGGCGTTGTCCATGACGGCCACTTCAGGACCGGCGGCCAGGCCGACGGAACCGGGAATGCGCCGCGCCGGCGGCAGTGGATTGCTGGCCATCTGGTGCGCGGCTTCGGTCATGCCGTACGCTTCGATGAGCGGGGCCTTGAAAACCGCTTCCAGCTCAGCGATGACCTGTGGCGGCATCGACGACGACGACGAGCGGACAAAACGCAACGGGTTGTCGCGAATCACGTCCGCGTTGCCGGCCGCGCGGGAGAGGATGGTCTGGTGCATCGTCGGCACGGCCGTGTACCAACTGGGCTTGCATTCCTTCATCCAGCCGAAGAACTTGAGCGCGTTGAATCCTGGCGTGACAAAGATCTGGCTGCCCACCGCCATGGGCGCGAGCACGCCGGCAATCAGGCCATGGATGTGGAAGAGCGGCATGATGTGCAGTTCGACGTCGTCCTCGGTCAGCTGCAAGGTCCGGCTGATGTTGCGCGCCGACGCGCACACGTTTCGGTGTGACAGCGGCACGATCTTGGGGCGGGACGTGGTTCCGGACGTGTGCAAGATCAACGCCACATCGTCCGCCTGTGCCGGGCCGCCGTGCGCCGCGGGCGTGGTTTGCGCCGATGCCGCTGCAAGAAGTTCGAAATCACCCGCACCGCGTTCGGGATGGGGCACCAGTTCGATCACGGCGATGCCCAGCTTGGCCGCCACGGCGCGGGCGGGCGTTTCGGCACCTTGCGCCACGATCAATGCCTTGGCGCTCAAGTCGCTCAGGTAGAACTCGAATTCGTCGGCGCGGTAGGCCATGTTGAGCGGCGCGCAGGTGCACGCGCCGGCGACCGCGACGAACGCGGTGGCCATTTCCGGGCAATTGGGCAGGACGAGGCCGACACGGTCACCGCGACCGATGCCCAGGCCGTTCAACGTTTTGACGGTGCGGTCGACCAGCGCATTCAACGCGCCGTAGCTCAGAGGGCTCGCTGACGGGGCAGAGATGGCAACCGCGTCCGCGCGCTGGCGGGCTATCATGTCGGAGAGTGTGGTGAAGTCGGTCATGGTCGATCGTTTGTGGTTCAGGATTCGGTGGGTGGATTGTGATTCAAGCCAGGCGCAACGTTGCCCGGTGCCGGTGCAGGTTGGTGGCCAGCAGGCTGGTCAATGCGTACACGGCATCGATGGTGGGTGTCGGTTTGTGCGTGATGCGACCGAGTTCCATGACCGCGGCGACCAGTGCCTGCAGCTCCAGTGGCCGGCCCTGTTCGACGTCCTGCAGCATCGATGTCTTGTGCTGCCCGACGGCCTGCGCGCCGGCAATGCGTTTTTCTAGGCTGACCTTGAACTGCACGCCGAGCGCTTCGCCGATGGTTTGAGCCTCCCGCATCATCGCTGCCGCCAGCTCGCGGGTTGGAGCGTACAGGCAGATGTCCTCCAGCGTCGCATGGGTCAGCGCGCTGATCGGGTTGAAACTCAGGTTGCCCCAGACCTTGAGCCAGATTTCCGATCGGATGTCCCGGGATATGGGTGCCTTGAAGCCGGCCGCCTTGAAGGCATCCGCGATTTCGCGAATGGATTCGGTGTCGTTGCCATCGAGCTCACCCAGCGTGAACCGGTTGCCCTCGATGACCTTGATCACCCCAGGTCGGATGACTTCGCTGGCCGGGTAGACCACGCTGCCGATGACGCGGTCGACGTCAATGTGTTGCGCGATCACGCCGTCCGGGTCCACCGCGCGAACGGGCATGCCCTCCCAGTCGCCGGGCAGCTTGTGAAAGTACCACCAGGGGATGCCATTCTGCATGGTGATCACCCGCGTGCCTGCGTGCATCAGTGCGGGCAATTCCGCGGCGACGGCACCGACCTGGTGTGCCTTCATGCCGAGAATCACGACGTCCTGGACGCCGGCGTCCGCGATGACCGAGGTGGCACGTGCCGGGCGCGCCGTCAGTTCACGACCGTCTTCCTCGATCAGCTTCATGCCCTCCTGTCGAACGGCGTCCAGGTTCGCGCCGCGCAGGATCAGCGAAACCTCGTGACCGGTGAGCGCCAGCTTCACGCCCAGCATGCCTCCGATGGCGCCCGCGCCAACGACGCAAATTCTCATGTCTGTTCTCCCGCTGGAAGCTCCGCTGCATGCATCGCACCGAGGGTGTTGCTCAAGGTGCCGACGCCATCGATGATCACGTCGACGCGTGTGCCCGGCTTCATGGGCAAGACGCCCGACGACGTGCCGCAGGCGATCAGGTCGCCCGGCATCAAAGTCATGCAGTGCGACAAGGCGCTGACGATCTGCGCTGGTGAAAAGATCATGCCGCTGCAGGGAAAATTCTGCCGTTCCCGCCCGTTCACCACCGTGCGAACCCGCAGGTTCTGGATGTCCAGTCCGGTGGTGATCCCGGGTCCGAAGACGCCAAACGTGTCGAAGCCTTTTGCGCGCGTCCACTGGGCGAAGCTGGGGTCTTTTTGCAGCAGGTCGATGGCGGTGACGTCGTTGACGCAGGTGACGCCGAAAATGGCCCGCTGCGCTTCGTCGAGGCCGGCGTTCCGGCAAACCGATCCAATCACCAGACCGAGTTCGCCCTCGTACACCACGCGGCCGTCGTAACCGGCGGGTACTTCGATGGACTCGCCGTGCGCGAGGTAGCTGCTGCTCGCCTTGACGAAATACAGCGGCTCTTCCGGGATCGCAAGTCCCTGCTTTTGCGCGTGGGCCCGATCGTTGTTCCACAAGGCCAGAAATTTCGAAGGCCGACAAGGCAGGGTGATCCGGACATCAGCCAGCCGGAATCGTCTTCCAGTCTTGACCGGCCCATCAAACAGATCCCCTTCGTATTCATCGATGAACGCACCGTCCAGCGTGCCAAAGCCGGCGGTATTGTCGTACTCAAACTTCATCCAGGTCGTCATCGTCGCCCACTTTCCCGCGCTTGCGCATGTTTGCCAGCAACTGGCTGATGAACGGCCAGAACAACATCACCATCGACAGCGCCGTGATGCTGCCCACCAGCGGATTGGAGACAAAGATCAGCAGACTGCCGCCCGAGCCCAGCAGGGACTGGCGAAACGCGTTCTCTGCCATGTCGCCCAGCACCAGGGCCAACACCAGTGGCGCCAGCGGGTAGTTGAGCTTCTTGAACACGTAGCCCATGACACCGAACACCAGCATGAGCCAGACGTCGAACATCGAACTGTGCACCGTGTAGGCGCCGACGGCGCAGATCACCAGGATCACCGGCGCGATGATGGCGAACGGAATGCGCAGGATGGCGGCAAACCAGGGCACGGTCAGCAGAACGACGATGAGCCCGGCGATGTTGCCCAGGTACATGCTGGCGATCAGGCCCCAGACAAAGTCTTTCTGCTCCACGAACAGCAGCGGTCCCGGTTGCAGCCCCCACACGAGCAATCCGCCGAGCAGAACGGCCGCCGTCGGCGAGCCGGGGATGCCCAAGGTGAGCATGGGCAGCAGGGCCGAGGTTCCCGCTGCGTGGGCTGCCGTTTCAGGCGCGAGCACGCCCTCGATTTCGCCCTTGCCGAAATTCTTTCCGCGAGCCGAGAAACGTTTGGCAATGCCGTAACCCATGAAGGAAGCGGGCGTGGCACCGCCGGGCGTGATGCCCATCCAGCAGCCCACCAGCGAGCTGCGAACATAGGTCATCCAGTAACGCGGCAGCTGCTTCCAGGTCTGCAGAACCACCTTCGCGTGGATGCGCGCCGACTTTCCCTGGAAGGCGAGGCCTTCTTCCATGGTGACCAGGATCTCGCCGATGCCGAACAGGCCGATCACGGCGATGAGGAAGTCAAAGCCTTTCATGAGCGGCTCGAATCCGAAGGTCAGGCGCAATTGCCCGGTCACGTTGTCCATGCCGATGGCCGCCAGCGTGAATCCCAGAAACATGGCGGCCAGGGTCTTCCAGGGCGCTCCCTTGTTCATTCCGACAAAACTGCAGAAGGTGAGCAATTGCACTGCGAAGAATTCTGGCGGCCCGAACTGGACTGCGAACTTCGCCACCAATGGCGCGGTAAACGTGATCATCAAGACGGCCACCAGCGCGCCGATGAACGACGAGGTGAACGCCGCCGTCAGCGCCTGGCCTGCCTGGCCTTGCTGCGCCATCGGATAACCGTCAAAGGTGGTCGCCACCGACCAGGGTTCACCGGGGATGTTGAACAGGATCGAGGTGATCGCGCCGCCAAACAGCGCGCCCCAGTAGATGCACGACAGCATGATGATGGCCGATGTCGGATTCATGCTGAAGGTCAGTGGCAGCAGGATGGCTACGCCATTGGCGCCACCCAGTCCCGGCAGGACACCGATCAGCACGCCAAGCAGGATGCCGATGAACATCAGGCCGACATTGACCGGTGACAGGGCAACCGAGAACCCCTGAAACAAGGCTTGCAGTTCATTCATGATCAGAACCCCAGCGCTGCTTCGAGCGGACCCTTGATGAGCGGCACCTTGAACCAGAGTTCAAACATGCCGAACAGCGCCAGCGAAACCCCAATTCCGGTCACCACCGACTTGGCCACGCTGAACCGGCCCTGCCAGCGCATGAAGACGGTGATGAAGACGGCCGACGCCACGTACAGACCCACCCATTGCATGAGGCCGACATAGACCAGGCTGGGCACGAAGATGGCCATCACCAGCCGTATCTCCGGCACGGAGACGAACGGGATTTCCCGGTTGGCTCGCAGGGCCTTGAGCAGGTTGACCAGGCTCGCGATGTTCATCAGCAAGCCGATGTAGAAGGGAAAATAGCCGCTTTGCGGTCCCTCGTCCGTCCAGCCGGCGCCGCTGCGCCAGCTGTCCCACATCACCACGCAACCCACCAGCAGGAAGCAGGCGGCGGTGATGATTTCCGTGGTTCGTCGGGTCGCCGCAATCGGCGGCCTCGTGGGCGACTGGGATTCTTGGGTCATGGCGGGTTCCAAAGAGGAGGTGCCGGCGTCGGAATTGGCACCGGAGCGAACACCGGGCCCGTCTCGTCGTCGGGCCCGGTGGACAAAGAGACCTTACTTCGCGACGAAGCCGGCTTCCTGCATCAGGAGGCGGTGCCGGACCTCTTCGTTCGCCACCCACCGGGCATAGTCCGCGCCCGTCAGCACGGTCTGGTTGAAAGCCCCTTCGTCCATGAACTTTTTCCATTCCGGTGTGGCACGGACTTTCTGCATGAGGTCCACATAGAACGCCACCTGCTCCGGCTTCACGTCGGGCGGCATGAAGATGCCGCGCAGCATGAGGTAGTCGACATCCAGGCCGCTTTCCTTGCAGGTCGGGATGTCGCCCCAGGCCTGGTCGGCGACCTTTTCCTTGTAAGGCAGCCGTTTGGTGTCGAACACGCACAAGGGGCGGAGCTTGCCGCCGCGCCACTGGGCCACCGCCTCGATCGGGTTGTTGACGGTCGAATCCACGTGCTTGCCGACCAGTTGCACCGCGACTTCACCGCCGCCTTTGTAGGGCACATAGATGAACTTCACGCCCGCCGACTTCTCGATCAGCGCGGTGATGATCTGGTCTTCCTGCTTTGATCCCGTGCCGCCCATCTTCAGCTTGCCACCGGACGCCTTGACCGCCGCCAGATAGTCCTTCGCGGTCTTGTGCGGGGTGTCGGCATTGACCCACAACACGAACTCGTCCAGCGCGAGCATGGTCACGGGCGTCATGTCCTTCCAGCTGAACGGCACGCCGGTGGCCAGGGGCGTGGTGAACAGGTTGGACAGCGTGATGACGATCTTGTGGGCATCACCCTTGCTGTTCTTGATGTCCAGAAACCCTTCGGCGCCGGCGCCACCGCCCTTGTTGACCACCACCATAGAGGACTTCATGAGCTTGTTTTTCGTCACGATGCCCTGGATCAGGCGAGCCATCTGGTCAGCGCCGCCGCCGGTGCCGGCCGGCACGATGAACTCGACGGTCTTGGTCGGTTCCCAGGAAGCGGCTTGGGCCGTGACGGCGGTGGCGAGCCCGAGCGCCAGTGGCAGCGCGTGGAACAGGCGAAAGCGGGTGAATCGTTCAAAAAAACGCACGGACAGTCTCCCTTGATTTGGGTTGAGCGGACGAATGGAGCCGCCGACCGATTATTCGGTATCCGGTGAAAAAATGGCGCGGTTTGTTGCCCGCGGCGCCTAGGGTTTGCCGCAGTTGACCCCGGTGCACTTGTCCGCCTTCATCGGAGCAGGAAATAGGCGGCCAGGCCGTACAGCACCGTGGCAAACACCTTCTTGAGCGGGCGCACGTCCATCCCGTGCGCCGTCCTGGCGCCAACTGGCGCCATGATGACGCTCGCAACGGAGATGATCACCAGCGCCGGCAGGTACAGGTAGCCCACCGAGCCCGGCGGCATCTGTGGCATGTCCAGGCCGGCCCAGACGTAACCCAGCGTTCCGGCCAGTGCAATCGGAAATCCGAGCGCCGAGGACGTTCCGACAGCATTGTGAATCTTGACGTTGCACCAGGTCATGAAGGGAACGGAGATGAAGGCGCCGCCCGCGCCCACCAGGGCCGACACCAGACCGATCAGCCCACCCACCGAAAACATGCCGGCGGAGCCCGGCAAAGACCGGGTTGGCTTGGGTTTGCGGTCCAGAAACATCTGGGTTGCCGAGAACCCGACGAACAAGGCAAAAAGAATCCCCAGCCATTTGCCCGGCAAGGCCACCGCCACCTGCGAACCCAGCGCCGCCCCGGCCAGGATACCCGGCGCCAGCAAACGGGCCACCGGCCACAGCACCGCGCCGCGCTGGTGGTGTGCCCGCACCGACGACAGCGAGGTGAAGCAGATGGTGGCCAGCGATGTGGCCACGGCCATCTTGACGACGTAATCTGACGGGAATCCCTTGGCCGACAGGATCATGGTGAGAAACGGCACCATGAGCATGCCACCCCCGATCCCCAGCAGCCCGGCCAGGAAGCCGGTGCAGGTGCCGAGCAGGGCCAGTTCGACGATCAGCAGTGGTTCCGGGATCATGGGCGGCCTGGCACGAAAAACAAACGCCAGCGCGGGCGCTGGCGATCGGGGAATAGGTGTCTGCGAATGCCACCGGACCGGCATCCTGAACCGGGGTTCAGGTGGGCCAGGTCAACCTGGCGTTGGGTTCATCTGACGCGAGACGATCACGCTCACCAGGGGATGTTCCAAGCCCGAGCTCGATGAGCATTGGTTCAAGGAAATATAAAGCCCGGCATGCACCGCAGACACGTTGATTGTAGGCCGTGCGCCAGCGCCGCGCCACACGGCCGGCCGTTGGCTCAGAGCAACTGGCCGTCGTCACCCAGGCAGGCGTCCAGGCGTTGCAGCAAGGCGGTCAACCGCGGGTCGTCGTGTTCCGCGGCAGCCACCGCTTCCATTGCAGGCGTGCGGATGGCGGGCGGTTCGCGCCGGGCCTCCAGATCGGCCATGCTGCGATCGGCCAGGTCGAAGGCGAGGTTCAGCGCGGCCAGCACCGCGATGCGGTCGCGCGCGCGTATCTTGCCGGCGTCACGGATGCGGCACATCGCGGTGTCCACGCGCTCGACGGCTTCAAGAAGGCGGGACTCGCCGCCCTCCGGGCATCCGAGCAGGTAGCCCTGGCCGAGGATCTGCACTTCGATCTGTTTCATGCGCTGTCCTTGGACGCCGTCGCCTCGGGCAGCCGTTCGAGCAGCGCGTCGACGCGCGAGCGCGCCGCGTTCAGGCGGGATCTGAGCGAATCACGTTCGCTCGTCAGCGCGGTGACCTGCTGCGCCAGCAAGGCGTTGGTCCGCTGCAACTCCTCGTATCGAACGAGCAGGCGGTCAACGCGTTCGGTAATCTGGTCGATCTGGGACGGGTTTGCCATGGGCGCGAGGGGGGTGACCATGAATTGTAGGGTTTGCGCCAGCTGGCGCCGCTAGAATTGCGGCCGTTGGTGCTCGCGGTGTGGTTCCCATGCCGCAGTTCAACGGGAAGCAGGGGGGAAACGTCCTTTCGGAACCGACCTAACCTGCGCTGCCCCCGCAACGGTAAGTGGACGAATCAGCCCTGATTCCGCTTCCGGCACACCGCCACTGGACGCCTTGAAACGGCGACCGGGAAGGCGCCGGAAGTTGCTCCACCAGCCCGGATACCGGCCAACACGGCGGTTGCTGCATGGCGTGATGCCTTGCCGCGGCCTTATCGTCCAGCGACTGGCGGGGAAGCCGGTCAGGACACCTGTCTTTCCGGTTCCCTCATGATTGCTGATCTGTTCTCGCCACGCCTGGCCCTGTTGCCACTGGCGCTCGCTGTCGCTCATCCCGTCCAGTCCCAGACCGCGGCGCCACCCGCCCAGTTGCGCGAAACCGTCGTCACCGCCAACCGCTCCGAGCAACTGGTGACCGAGGCCTTGCCCCACACCACCGTGATCGGTCGCGACGCGATCGAACGCTCGCAGGCGGTCGACCTAGCCTCCTTGCTGGCCGGCGAGGCGGGTTTCCAGTCGATCCAGAACGGCGGCCGTGGCAGCGCCACCAGCCTGTTCCTGCGCGGCAGCGCCGCCACGCAGGTGCTGGTGATGATCGACGGTGTGCCGCTGACCAAGCAAGACACCACCGGCACTGTGAGCCTGGAGCACATCATGCTCGATTCGATCGAGCGGGTCGAGATCGTGCGCGGTAATGTGTCGGCCATCTACGGCAGCGGCGCGGTGGGTGGCGTGATCCAGCTGTTCACGCGCAAGGGGCAGGGCGCGCCGGCCGGCTATGCGCAGCTGGAGGCCGGCTCGTTCAACACGGTGCGCGCGGCCGCGGGTGTCGGCGGGCAGGTTGGTGACACCCGGTTTGCGCTGGGCATCGGCGGTCACCGCACCACCGGCATCTCGGCCATCGACGTGACCCAGCATCCGGGCGAGAACCCCGATCTCGACGGCTATCGCAACCTCAACGTCAACCTGTCGGTCTCGCAGCAGCTGGCGCCGGGGCAGACCATCGGCTTTCGCGCGCAGGGCACGCAAGGCCGGTTCGACACCGATGGCGGCGGCTGGGGCACGTCCACCGATTTCTACAAGGGCAGCAGCACGCTGGGCAACGGCTCGATTTACAGCCACAACCAGATCACCCAAGACTGGCGCAGCGAGCTGACCTTGAGCCAGGGCCGCGAGAAATCGGTCTACGACGCCACGCAGACCGCTTTCCCCTACGACAGCCAGGCCACGACGCGCAGTCGCACGCTGAACTGGGTCAACACGGTTGCGCTCGGGCGCTGGCAGCTCACCGCGGGCGCCGAACGCCAGCTTCAGTCCATCGACACCTCCGACAGCTACGCCACCACGCTCAACACCGGCCGCGGCGTGACGGCCTTGTTTGCCGGCCTGTCGGGCACCAGCGACGCCCACTCGCTGCAGTTGAACGTGCGCAACGACGCGGTCAGCGGCATGAGCGCGCAGACCACGGGCTATGCCGGCTACGGATACCAGATGACGCCGGCCTGGAAGCTGATCGCCACCGTGTCGTCGGCCTTCAACCTGCCACCGCTGGGCTATCTGTACGACCCGTTCTCGGGCAACCCGCAGCTCCAGCCCGAGACCGCGCGCTCCGGCGAGCTGGGCCTCCAATGGGCCGAGGGTGCCCAGGTGATGCGCGCCACGCTGTTCAGCACCGAAACCGACAACCTGATGCTGTACGACTTCGACACCTTCCGCTTCAGCAACGTTGCCAAGGCTTCGAACAAAGGCCTGGAGCTCAGCTACAACGGCAAGCTCTCGGTGGCCGACGTGCGCGCCAGCCTCACGGCGCAGGACCCGGTGGACGAGGTCACTGGTGCCTGGCTGCCCCGGCGCGCGCGCCAGATGGCCTCGCTGGGCGTCAACCTGCCCTGGGGCGCCTGGCTGTTCGGCGCCAACGTGGTCTACACCGGCAAGCGGCCCGACACCGCCCTGAATCCGATGCTGCCGGCCTATTCGGTCACCAACGTCACGGTGCGGTACGCGGTCAGCCCGGAGCTGGCGCTGACCGGGCGCATCGACAACCTGTTCGACCGCAAGTACCAGACGGCCTGGGGCTACAACCAGCCCGGCATCGGCGCCTACGTGGGCCTGGTCTGGAACCAGAAGCGGTAGGCTGGTGGCCTCGCTTCGAACACCCCCCAGGCCATGGCCGTTATGCCCGCATGCACCGAAACCCCGGCGGCCCCGACCGGCGCCGGGACTGTCCGCTGGGGCCCGCAGCGCATCGTCTGCCTGACCGAGGAGACCACCGAATGGCTCTATCTGCTCGGTGAGCAGGCGCGCATCGTGGGCATTTCGGGCTACACGGTGCGCCCGCGCGTGGCGCGCCAGGAAAAACCGCGCGTCAGCGCCTTCCTGAGCGCGAAGATCGACGCCATCCTGGCGCTGGAGCCCGACTGCGTGTTCGGCTTTTCCGATCTGCAGGCCGACATTGCCGCGGCGCTGATCCGCGCCGGTGTCCAGGTCACGGTGTTCAACCAGCGCAGCGTGGACGAGATTTTTTCGATGCTGGTCCAGGTGGCCGCGATGGTGGGGCAGGCCGAACAGGGGCTGGCCCGGATCGCGGCGATGCGCGCCGGCTTGCAGGCCATCGCAGACGCGGCCGCGCGCCTGCCGCGGCGGCCCCGCGTGTACTTCGAGGAATGGGACGAGCCGCCGATCAGCGCCATCCGCTGGGTGTCGGAGCTGGTCGGCATCGCGGGCGGGGACGACTGCTTCGCCGAGCTGGCGCAGCGGTCGCTGGGCAAGGACCGCATCATCGCCGACGCAACCGAGATCATCCGCCGCCAGCCCGACATCGTGATCGGTTCCTGGTGCGGCAAGAAGTTCCGGCCCGAGAAGGTGGCCGCACGCCCCGGCTGGCAGGCGGTGCCGGCGGTGCGCGAGGGGCAGCTGTTCGAAATCAAGTCGGCCGACATCCTGCAGCCGGGACCGGCGGCGCTCACCGATGGCGTGGCGCAGCTGGCGCGCATCATCCAGGCCTGGGGCGAGCGCCATGGGTGAGCGGTCGGTGCGTTCCAGGGGCTTTTTGAGCCTGTTTTTCGAGGAGAATTGCCATCCTTTCAGCGTCGAATGGCCACGGGCTGCTATGAAATCAGGAGTGATCGGGATGGGTGTCAGGCGATTGTGCGGGTCGGCGCGAGCCCGATTGCAGGCCTTCGTGGCGCGTCGGGTCGTCTGGCTTCTGGCCGCGCTGGTGTGCCTGGGTGCGGCAGGGCCGGCGCTGGCGCTGCAGCTCACCGACGACCGCGGCGTCGTCGTCACGCTGGCGGCGCCACCGCAGCGCATCGTGTCGCTGCTGCCGTCGCTGACCGAGACCGTCTGCGAACTCGGTCAATGCCAGCGGCTGGTGGGGGTGGACCGCTACTCCAACTGGCCCGCCAGCATCGCCGCGCTGCCGCGCGTGGGCGGCGGGCTCGACCCGAGCATCGAGGCCGTGGTGGCGCTCAAACCCGATCTGGTGCTGCTGGCCACCTCCACGCGCGCCGCGGCCCGGCTGGAGGCGCTGGGCATCCAGGTGCTGGCGCTGGAGCCGCGCAGCCTGGCCGACACGCGCCGCGTGCTGGATCAGGTGGGACGCGCGCTGGGCCTGCCGCCGACGGACGCGCAGCGGGTCTGGCTGCGCATCGAGACCGCGCTGGGCACGATCGCGCAGTCGATCCCGCCGCGCTCGCGCGGCGCGCGGGTGTACTTCGAGGTCGGCAGCGGCCCGTATGCCGCCAGCGAGGCATCGTTCATCGGCGAGATGCTGGCGCGGCTCGATGCGCGCAGCATCGTGCCGGGCAGCCTGGGGCCGTTTCCCAAGCTGAACCCCGAGTTCGTGGTGAAGGCCGACCCGGACGTCATCATGATCGGCGACGAACTCTTCACCGGCCTGGGCGGGCGTCCCGGCTGGGCGGCCCTGCGCGCGGTGCGCGAGCAGCGGGTGTGCGTGTTCACGCCCGCGCAGGCCGACATCCTGGTGCGGGCCGGCCCGCGCCTGGCCGAGGCGGCGAAACTGATGGCTGGCTGCCTGGCCGGGCGCGCGCCCACCTTGCCCACCGTGGCGCCGGGCGTGCGGCCATGACCACGTTCCTGGGGGTCCTCCGGTGAGCCCGATGGCGCGCGTGCACCGGCGCGCCGCGTGGCTGGCGCTGGCCTTGCTGGGCGCCTCGCTGGCGCTGCTGGGCGTGGGCGCCGCGGTCGGCTCCACCGGCTGGTCAGGCCTGGGAGCGTTCAGCCAGGACCCGAGCGCCTGGCCGATCGTGCGCGACATCCGCCTGCCACGCTCGCTGGGTGCCTGGCTGGCCGGCGCCTTGCTGGGCCTGGCCGGCGCGGTGGCCCAAGGGCTGTTCCGCAACCCGCTGGCCGATCCGTTTCTGCTGGGCAGCGCATCGGGCGCCTCGCTGGGCGTGGCGCTGGCGCTGGCGCTGTTCGGCATCAGCCCGCAGGCCGTGTCCTGGCTCGCCACGCTGGGACTGACCGGTGCCGCCTTCGTCGGCGCGATGGGCGCGGTGCTGCTCACGCTGGCACTCGCACGCGGCGTGCAGCACACGCTGCGCCTGCTGCTGGCCGGCGTGATCGTCGGCGTGGTGCTGGGCGCGCTGGGTTCGCTGATCACCCTGATGGCCCCCGAAACCCTGCCGGCCATGCAGGCCTTCCTGCTGGGCTCCACGGGTTTCGTCGGCTGGCCGGCCTGCGTGCCGATGGCCGCTGCCTTCGTGCTGTGCCTGCTCGTGGCCTGGATCGTCAGCCCGGTGCTCGATGGCCTGTCGCTGGGCGAGGCCACGGCGCGCAGCCTGGGCCTGCCGCTGGGGCCGCTGCGGCTGGCGCTGGTGGCGGTGCTGGCGCTGGCCACCGGGGCCGCGGTGGCGCAGACCGGGTTGATCGCCTTTGTCGGCCTGGCGGCGCCGCACCTGGTGCGCTCGGTGGTCAAGACGACGCACGCGCGCCTGGTGGCCCTGTCGGCGCTGGCGGGCGGCGTGCTGCTGCTGGGCGCCGACCTGCTGGCGCGCGCGCTGATCGCGCCGCAGGAATTGCCGGTGGGCGTGCTCACGGCCGTTCTGGGCGGCGGCTACCTGCTGTGGCTGATGCACTTCGGCCGCGGCTCGAAAGGCGCCCTGTGAGCGTGCCGGCGCTGCAGGCCCGTGGCGTGCGCGCGGCGCTCGGCGGCGTCGAAATCCTTCACGGTCTGGACCTGACCCTGCCTGCCGGGCGCTGGACCTGCGTCGTCGGGCCCAACGGCGCGGGCAAGTCCACGCTGCTCAAGGTGCTGGGCGGGTTGCTGCCGCACACCGGTGCGGTGCACCTGCTCGGCACGCCGCTGCACGAACTCCCGGGGCGGCAACGCGCGCGCCAGCTGGCCTGGCTGGGCCAGAGCGAGGGCTCGGCCGACGACCTGAGCGCCTGGGACGTGGTGATGCTGGGCCGCCTGCCGCACCAGACCTGGCTGGCCGCACCCAGCGCGGGCGACCATGCCGCCGTGGAGCAGGCGCTGCGCACCACCCAGGCCTGGGACTGGCGCGGGCGGCCGCTGGGCCAGCTCTCGGGCGGCGAGCGCCAGCGGGTGCTGCTGGCGCGCGCACTGGCGGTGCAGGCGCCGGTGCTGCTGATGGACGAACCCCTGGCCAATCTCGACCCGCCGCACCAGGCCGACTGGATGCGCATGGTGCGCGAGCAGATCGCCGAGGGGCGCACGGTGGTCAGCGTGCTGCACGAGATCTCACTGGCGCTGCAGGCCGACGACCTGGTGATCCTGTCGCAGGGCCGGGTGGCCTGGCAGGGCGCCAGCGCCGACGGCGCCACGCACCGCGCGCTGGAGCAGGTGTTTCAGCACCGCATCGCCATCCACCCGTTGGCCGGGCACTGGGTGGCGCTGCCATGCTGACCATGGAGCGGCCCGAATCCGGTCCGATGCCGGCCCGCGCCCGCTGCGTGATGGTGCTGGGCACCACCAGCGGCGCCGGCAAGAGCTGGCTCGCCACCGCCCTGTGCCGCCACTACGCGCGCCAGGGCCTCAAGGTCGCGCCCTTCAAGGCGCAGAACATGAGCAACAACGCGCGGGTGGTAGGGGTGGGGGAAATCGGGTCAGCCCAATTTTTCCAGGCCTTGGCGGCGAGGGCTGAGCCCGATGTGCGCATGAACCCGCTGCTGCTCAAGCCCGAGTCCGACACCCACAGCCAGGTCGTGCTGCTGGGGCAGGTTCGGACCGACCTGGGCGCGATACCGTGGCGCGAACGCAGCGAGCACGTCTGGCCCACCATCACCGCCGCGCTCGATGCGCTGCGCGCCGAGAACGACGTCGTGGTCATCGAAGGTGCCGGTTCACCGGCCGAGATCAACCTGGCCGACTGCGACGTCGTGAACCTGCGCGTGGCCCGCCACGCCGACGCCGCCTGCCTGCTGGTCACCGACATCGACCGCGGCGGTGCCTTCGCCCACCTGTACGGCACCTGGGCGCTGCTGCCCGAGGCCGACCGCGCGCGCATCCGGGGCTTCGTGCTCAACAAATTTCGGGGCGACCCCGCGCTGCTGGCGCCCGGCCCGCAAATGCTGCAGGAGCTGACCGGTGTGCCGACGGTGGCCGTGCTGCCGATGTGGTGGCAGCATGGCCTGGCCGAAGAGGACGGTATGTTTCATGTTCAGGTTGGAACCCAGGGCGTGGTGACCAGAACCATTGCCGTCATCGCCACCCCGCGCATCAGCAACCTCGACGAATTCCAGCCGCTGACCAACGTGCCCGGCGTGCACCTGAAATGGGCGCGGTCGCCGGCCGACCTGGCGGGTGCCGATTGGGTCATCCTGCCCGGCTCCAAACACACCAGCAGCGACCTGGCCTGGCTGCGCGCCCAGGGGCTGGACCGCGCCATTGCCGCGCACGCGGCGTTGGGTGGGGCGGTGCTGGGCATCTGCGGCGGCCTTCAGATGCTGGGCGAGGCGCTGATCGAC
>JAXMFA010000015.1:0-44893 GCA_046348065.1 Burkholderiaceae bacterium | reverse complement strand
AAACCCATGAAACGAATCCGTACCGTGCTGCTGGGCGCAGCCCTGAGCCTGCTGAGCGCCTTCGCCGTGGCGCAACCCGTCGAAGTGTCCGGCGTCAAGTTCGACAACCCGATCGAGGTCCGCGGCACCAAACTTGAACTCAACGGCGCCGGTGTGCGCTACAAGTACGTTGTAAAGGTCTACGCAGCCGGCCTCTTTCTCAGCAAGAAGGCGAGTACCCTCGAGGAAGTGCTGGCGGCCCCGGGCCCCAAGCGCATGAGCATCATGATGCTGCGAGACATCGACTCGGCGGAACTGGGCAAGCTGTTCACGCGCGGCGTCGAGGACAACACCCCCAAGTCGGACATGTCCAAGCTCATTCCCGGCCTGATGCGCATGAGCCAGATCTTCAGCGAGCACAAGAAGCTACTGGCTGGAGAGTGGTTCATGATCGAGTGGGTCCCGGGCACCGGCACGGTGATCACGATCAAGGGCAAGGCACAGGAGCCCTTCAAGGAGCCGGAATTCTTCGGCGCCCTGATGCGCATCTGGCTGGGCCCGAACCCGGCCGACTGGAAACTGAAGGACGCGCTGCTCGGCAAGTAAGACGCGCCCTCAGGCGCCGTCGCGCAAGCGCGGTGCCAGGTCGGCCAGCGAGTCCAGGTAGCCGTCCGCATCAACAGCGCGGACCGGCTGCCCGTGGTTGTAGCCGTAGCTCACCAGCACCACCGGACAGCCGGCCGCCCGCGCGGCCTGGGCATCGTTGCTGGAGTCCCCGATCATCAGCGTGCGCCCGGCCTCACTGCCCAAGGCCTCGCAGGTTTTCAGCAGCGGCAATGGATCCGGCTTCTTGCGTTCGAACGCGTCGCCGCCGAACACCGCGGTGAAGAAGCTGTCCAGGCCCTTGGCCTGCAGCAAGGGCCGCGCGAAGGCGCCCGGCTTGTTGGTCAGGCAGGCCAGCCGCAGGCCGGCGCCCTGCAAGGCCCGCAAGCCCTCGACCACCCCCGGGTACACCGCGCTGTGGCGACCGTTGATCAGCCGGTAGTGCCGCTGATAGGCCTGCCAGGCCTCGTCGAACAACGCCGACGAGACCACGAACCCGGGATTTCCGCGCTGCGCCTCGACATGCGCCAGCACCGAACGGATCAGGTGTTCCGAGCCCTTGCCCACCAGCTGCTCAATGACGGCGCGGCTCACCGCCGGCCGCGACAGCGTGGCCAGCATGTGGTTCAGCGCCACTTCGAAGTCGCCCAGGGTGTCAACCAGGGTGCCATCGAGGTCGACGATGCAGGCGTCCAGGCGCGCACCGTCCAGTTCCGGGTAAGAGTCTGTCATGTTGCTGTGGATTCTCGTTTTTCCGGTATCCCGGTCACGCCAATGGCGTTAATCTGCGTGCCTCTACAACGCCCCTCAGGAGACTTTCATGCGCCGCATTTTTCACGGGCTGCTTGCGCTGGCCGGATCCCTGCTGATCTGTGGCGCCGCCTGGGCCCAGGACAAGGTGGTCTATCACATCGACAACGCCGAAGCCCAGGCGACCAAGGGGCTGCGCAACATCCGCAACCACCTGGACGTGGCGCCGGACACCAAAATCACCGTCGTCACCCATGCCGACGGGGTCGACTTTCTGATGGAGGGGGCCAAGGACAAGAAAAACCCAAACATCGACTACGCCGCGCTGGTCAACGCGCTGAAAGCGCGGGGCGTGCGGTTCGAGGTTTGCGAGATCACCCTCAAGAACCGCAATCTGAAAAAAGACCAGTTCACCATGGACGCCGATTTCACCCCTTCGGGCGTGGTGCGCATCGGCCAGCTGCAGACACGGGACCACTTCGCCTACATCAAGCCCTGAGTCCGGGCGCTCGTGCCAGTCCCTCAGCGCGCCAGCTCGGCGCGCATCGCGTCGATCACGGCCTTGTAGTCGGGCTTGCCGAAAATCGCGCTGCCGGCCACGAAGGTGTCGGCCCCGGCGTCGGCCACGCGGCGGATGTTGTCGGTCTTGATGCCGCCGTCCACCTCCAGGCGGATGTCGCGGCTGGTCGCGTCGATGCGCTTGCGCGCCGCCTCGATCTTGCGCAGCGCGCCGTCGATGAAGCTCTGCCCGCCAAAACCCGGGTTGACCGACATGATCAGGATCAGGTCGATGTCGTCGATCACCCAGTCCAGCACGTCCAGCGGCGTGGCCGGGTTGAACACCAGACCGGCCTGGCAGCCCTTGGCCTTGATCGCCTGGATGCTGCGGTGCACATGCACCGAGGCGTCGGGGTGAAAACTGATCAGGTCCGCGCCCGCATCGGCGAAGGCGCCCGCCAGCGCGTCCACCGGCTCGATCATGAGATGCACGTCGATCGGAACCGGTGTGCCGTCCGGCCTTTTTGCGTGCGGCTTCAGCGCCTGGCAGACCATCGGGCCAAAGGTCAGGTTGGGCACGTAGTGGTTGTCCATGACGTCGAAATGGACCCAATCGGCCCCGGCGGCCAGGACGTTACGGACCTCCTCACCCAGGCGGGCGAAGTCGGCCGAGAGGATCGAAGGGGCAATGCGGAAGGTCGTGCTCATGCGGGAATTGTCGCAGTTACCATCGGCCCATGAACGCACCCGAGATTGACGTCCGCGTCGTACCGCGCTACCTGCCCGAGCAGTCCGACCCGCTGCAGGAAAACTATGGCTTCGCCTACACCATCACCTTGTCGAACCTGGGCGACGCGCCGGCGCAACTGATCTCGCGCCACTGGATCATTCTCGACGCCGACGGACACCGCGAGGAAGTCCGCGGCCTCGGCGTGGTGGGCCAGCAACCGCTGATCAAGCCTGGCGAGGGGTTCGAATACACCAGCGGCTGCCGCCTGCACACGCCCACCGGCACGATGGAGGGCAGCTACCGCTTCGTGCGCGAGGACGGCGAATCGTTCGAGGTGCCGATTCCGCGTTTCGTGCTGGATGCCTCCGGACACGGACACCCCCGAACGCTGCACTGAGAGGCTCAGAGGCCGAACGCCGCCCGATGTCACGCGCCTCCGATCTCACCGATCTGCTCGACACGCTGGATGCCGACGCGCCGCGCGCGGTGCGCCACCTGTGGCTGGCATCGCTGCTGGCCTGGGTGCGCGCCGGCATGGGCGGTGGCGTCGACCCTGCAGGCGCCGTGGCGCGGGTGCGCCTGCTGCTGGACGCCGTGCAGGCGCGCCCCGAATGGCAGGCACGCTGGCATGTCTGGTGGCAGGCGTTCAAGGACGGCCTGGACCCTGCGCCGCTGCTGGCCGACTTCGGATTCGCGCCGCGCACCGGCTTCCTGAGTGACCTCGGCGAGCGCGTGCGGCGCAAGCTGCTGCCGGCCACGCCCGACACCCACGACCTGATCGTCCTGTTCGACCTGCTGCTACCCGACCCGCGCGACGCCCTGTGGCTGGCGGCGCTCGACGACGAGACCCTGGCGCGCGCCCGCGCCCTGCTGTTCGAGCCCCCGATCGAATCACACTGGGGCGAGGCGGCGCTGATGGACGCGCTCACCTACAGCATCGGCCAGATCGGCGCCATGGGCTATTCGGCCGAGTTGCGCACGCGCATGACGCCGGTACCGGCGGCGGAGCGCGGTCGTCGGCCCTTTCACACCTTGCCGGGCTTCCATGAAGCCTTCAAGGCGGCGGTCGGTGCCAGCGGCGCGCGCAGTCCGCAGGCACTGGACGCGGCGCAGGCCTTGCGCGACCACCTCGACGCCTGCCGGCACACCGCCTCCACTGTGTACACCCACCTCGACGAAAACGGCATCTCGGTGGGCATCGTGTTCCGCCTGATCCAGCTGCGCGAACGCATCATTCGCGTGCGCCAGCTGCTCGACTGCCTGCAGAGCGACCGCCCCGCGCAGGCGGCGGCGCGCCTGCTGGCGCAGCTGGCGCGCGTGGGGCAGGAAAAGCGCAGCATCCGCGCGCTGATCGCCAGCAGCACCCACCTGACCGCCGCCAAGGTGGCCGAGCGCAGCGCCGAAACCGGCGAGCACTACATCACGCGCGACGCGGCGGCCTACCGGCACATGCTCGGCACCGCCGCCGGGGGCGGCGCGGTGCTGGCTTTCACCACCTGGGCCAAATTCGGCATCGTGGCGCTGGGCCTGCCGGCCTTCTGGGCCGGACTCGGCTACGGGCTCAACTACGCCCTGTCCTTCGTCATCATCATGCTGTTGCACTGGACCGTGGCCACCAAACAGCCGGCGGTCACGGCGCCGGCGATGGCGGCCCGGCTCAAGGACATGAGCGCACCCCACGCGATGGACGCCTTCTGCGAGGAGGTGGCGCACCTCATGCGCTCCCAGATCGCCGCCATCATCGGCAACCTGGGCCTGGTGATTCCGGGCGTGCTGCTGATCAGCGCGGCGCTGCACCTGGCGGGACACGGTGCGATGGTGGACACCGACTACGCCCGGCATGTGCTGCACGACCAGAGCCTGCTCGGCCCCACCGCCCTGTACGCCGCCTTCACCGGCGTGCTGCTGTTCGCCTCCAGCATCATCGCCGGCTGGGTGGAGAACTGGTTCGTGCTGTACCGGCTCGAATCGGCCATCGCCTGGAACCCGCGCATCACCGCGCTGCTCGGCATGAACCGGGCACGGCGCTGGTCACGCTGGATGCGCGACAACGTCTCCGGCCTGGCCGCCAACATCTCGCTGGGCCTGATGCTCGGGCTGGTGCCGGCGTTCACCGGGTTTTTCGGGCCCGACCTCGAAGTGCGGCACGTGACCCTGTCCACGGGGCAGGTGGCGGCCGCGGCCTACAGCCTGGGGCCTTCGGTGCTGACGACGTCGGCGTTCTGGTGGGCCGTGGCCGGCATCCTGGTCATCGGCCCGTTGAACCTGATCGTCAGCTTCTTCCTGGCGTTCCGTCTGGCGCTGGCCGCCACACGCGTGGCGCCGGTGGACCGCCGCCAGCTGCGCCAGACCTTTTTCCGCCGGCTGCGGCAGGCGCCACTGTCGTTCCTGCTGCCGCCCCGAGGCGAGCCGCCGGCGCCGAAGCCGAACCAATCCGCGCCATGAGCCACCATGGGTGAATTCGATCTCATCGACCGTTTCTTCAAGCGCCCGGTCCGCCGCGCCGCGCTCGGCGTCGGTGACGACTGCGCGCTGTTGAACCCCACGCCAGGCATGCAGCTCGCCATTTCCACCGACCTGCTGCTCGAAGGGCGACACTTTCTCTCCACCGTCGATCCGGTACGCCTGGGGCACAAGGCGCTGGCCGTCAACCTCAGCGACCTGGCCGCCTGCGGCGCCCGCCCGCTGGCCTTCACCCTGGCGCTGGCCTTGCCCGAGGCCATTGATGCCTGGCTGGAGGGTTTCTCGCGCGGCCTGTTCGCGCTGGCCGACGCGCACGACTGCGAGCTCATCGGCGGCGACACCACGCGCGGGCCGCTGGCCATCTGCATTACCGTGTTCGGCGAGGTGCCGCCGGGACAGGCGCTGCTGCGCAGTGGCGCCAGGCCCGGCGACGACCTGTACGTCAGCGGCACGCTGGGCGACGCCCGGCTGGCACTGGAGGTGTTCCGCGGCACGCGCTCCGTGCCGCAGGCTGCCTTCGAAGCAGCGCGCGAGCGCATGGAGCAACCCACCCCGCGCGTCGCGCTGGGCCTGGCGCTGCGCGGGGTGGCGACGGCGGCGGCCGACATCAGCGACGGCCTGGTGGGCGATCTGGGTCACATCCTGAAGGCCAGCGGCGCCGGGGCCTGGATCGACACCTCGATCGCAATCAATTTGATAGCTGCCCGTGGCCATTTGACGATGGAAGGCGGCCAATCTGATGCCGAATTCGCGCTCGAATGCGTGCTCGCAGGCGGCGACGACTATGAACTGGTCTTCACGGCACCCCCTGAAGCCCGCAACCGGGTGAAAGCCGCCGCCGTGCAGACCCGGACACCGGTGACCCGCATCGGTCGCATCGAGGCCGAGCCCGGCCTGCGCCTGGTGGACGGCAGCGGCGCGCCGGTGGCCGGACGGTTCACCTCGTTCGACCATTTCAGCGACTGACGCAGCGGGCCGGTGCCGCTGGCTCGCCACGATAATCCGCCGATGACCCAGCCCGACGACCCTGCGCCCCCGGCACCGCCCTTGCCTGTGGTGGCCGAGCCGGTCGAGCCGCCCCCGCTGGCGCGCCGCCCCACGGTGCGCTTCATGCTGGCGCACCCGGCGCACCTGATCGCGCTGGGCTTCGGCTCCGGCCTGTCGCCCAAGGCGCCCGGAACCGTCGGCACGCTGTGGGCATGGCTGGCCTGGCTGGTGCTGTCGCTGTGGCTGAACCCGCTGCAGCTTGGGGTGCTGATCGGCGCCGGCACCGTGGTCGGCTGGTGGGCCTGCACGGTGACCGCCGACCACCTCGGCGTGCTGGATCCCGGCAACATCGTGTGGGACGAGGTGGTGGCGTTCTGGCTGGTGCTTTGGTTGGTGCTGCCCGCCGGCTGGCTGGGCCAGTTGATCGCCTTCGCGCTGTTCCGCTTCTTCGACGCGGTCAAGCCCGGCCCGGTGCGCTGGGCCGACAACGCCTTTCACGGCTCCGGCTGGCGCGGCGGCTTCGGCATCCTGCTCGACGACTTCGTGGCGGCCTTCTGCACGCTGCTGGTGATCGCGCTGTGGCACGCCTGGTGAAGCCTTGATACTCCTGATTCAATAGCTGCCCATGACCGATCCACGCTGGGAACTGGCTGAAATCCTTCAAAAAAAGGGCTGGATGATGGCCACCGCCGAAAGTTGCACCGGCGGCCTGATCGCGGGGGCCTGCACCGACCTGTCGGGCTCCAGCGCCTGGTTCGAGCGCGGCTTCGTGACCTATTCCAACGCGGCCAAGTCCGAGCTGCTGGGCGTGGATGCGGCGCTCATCGAGGCGCACGGCGCGGTCAGCGAAGCCGTGGCCCGCGCGATGGCCGCCGGCGCCCTGGCGCGTTCGAGGGCCCAGGTCAGCGTGGCGGTCACCGGCGTGGCCGGCCCCACCGGCGGCAGCGCCGACAAGCCGGTGGGAACGGTGTGGTTCGGCTGGGCCACGCCGGCTGGCGTCTTTGCCGAACACCGGCGATTCGATGGCAACCGCGCCGCCGTGCGTCAGGCCACGGTGGCCCATGCCCTGGCCGGCCTGCTGGCCCGGCTCTGAGCACCGGGTTGCGCCGACCGTGGCCGAGCCGTTCAAGCTGCTGATCCACGCGGGCACCGTGGTCGCGATGGGCCGCCACCTGCGGCGCGCCTGGCCGGCCTTCGACGCCGTGCGCTTCGAGACCCTGGCCGGCGCTGGGCTGGACGCGCTGGAGCTGAAGGCCCGCGCGATGCAACTGGCCGACGCGCTGGAAGCCACGTTGCCAGCGGACTTTGCGCTGGCTGCGGACGTGATCGAAGCGAGCCTCGCACCCCCGCTGCCGCTGGACGACCGCGGCGAGCCAGCGGGGATGGCCGAAGCGGATTCAAGCGCCGGCCTCAGCGGCTGGGCGCTGTGGTCGCTGGGCGAAGTCGTGGCGCGCCGGGGCCTGAACGACGTGCCCCGCGCGCTGCGCTGCCTGCACGCGCTGACGCAACGCTTCACGGCCGAATTCGCCATCCGCCCCTTCATCGCCCGCCACCCGCAGCCCACGCTGGACACGCTCGCGCGGTGGGTGCACGACCCCAGCGCCCACGTGCGCCGGCTGGTCAGCGAGGGCAGCCGCCCCCGCCTGCCCTGGGGCCTGCGCCTGCAGGCGCTGGTGCAGGACCCCACGCCGACGTTGCCCTTGCTGCGTGCGCTGCAGGACGACCCCAGCACCTACGTGCGCCGCAGCGTGGCCAACCACCTCAACGACATCGCCAAGGACCATCCCGAACTCGTCGCGCAGTGGGTTCGTGAACACCGCGCGGGCGCCGGCGCCGAGCGCACCGCGCTGCTGCGCCACGCCAGCCGAACGCTGATCAAGCAGGGGCACGCCCCCACGCTGGCAGCCTGGGGCCTGGGCCAGCCGCTGAAAGGCCGGGCCGCGCTCGCGCTATCGGCGCCGCGCGTGGCGATCGGCGACACGCTGGGTCTGCAGGTGGCGTTGCACGCCAGCGCCCGGCAGCCGCAAACGCTGGCGATCGACTACGCGGTGCACCATGTGCGCGCCAACGGCACGACCTCGGCCAAGGTGTTCAAGGGCTGGTCGCTCACGCTGGCGCCCGGCGAGGCGCGCACGCTGGTCAAACGCCACAGCCTGCGGCCGGTGACCACGCGCACCTTGTATCCCGGTCCGCACCGCATCGAGCTGCGCATCAACGGCCGGACCGAGGCCGAGGCGGCGTTCGAACTGTCGGCCTGAACCCGACCGCCGGCGTGCCGGTTCAGGCCGCCATCAAGTGGGCCTCCAGCCCCCGCCGGGGCGCCGGACCCACCGGCGGCGCGTAACCGAGCCGGGCCCACATCTGCACCGTCTGGCGCGCGGGGTCGGCGCCCAGCAGGCGGTGAATCGCGGCGTACGGCTCCGCCTGCTCCGGGTATTCCTGCAACGCCTGCTGCAGCGGATGCATGGACAGGCCCTGCGCCGTGGCCGCCAGCTGGGCGCGCGCATAGGCTCGGCCGGCCTGGACCTGGGTGCGGCGGTCGTTGCCGTCGGTCACCATCCAGAAAAAGGCCGGCGTGGCCTCGATCTTCGTGGCGAAGTCCTTGATCTGTCCGGTGGTGGCGCTGTCGTCGGGGCCGGGCACCTTGGTGCGGTCGAACAGGCCCACGGCAGCCAGCGCGCGCACCATTGGATCGTTGATCGAGATGCCATCGCGGTGCTGCGCGATCTCGGTCGGCCCGACACGCAGCACCTTCATCGACTCCATCATCGTGCGCGGCGTGACCAGCTCGATGCGCCAGGCCTCGCGCGCGATGGCCCGGTGCTCGGCGATGCGGGCGTCCTGCGGCCCGGCAAAGCCGACGCGCAGCCTGAGCGCGTCGCCCAACGCCATGGCGGCGGCCTCGATGGATTGCAGCGCGGCCGGGTCCGGGGCCTTCATCTCATAGGCGCTGCGGTTGGTGTGCCGCCGGAAGACCTGTGCAAACAGCGGGTCGGGCCGGACGCTGGCGTCGGGCACGAGGCGGATGCGCGCCGTCAGGCCGTCGGCCGGCACCGCCTTCGGATCAAACTCGCCGAGGGGGAACAAAGTGATCTCGGCGCGTTGCCCCTGCTGGCGCGCGGCCAGGTCCAGCACTTCGAGGAAAGTGCCCTGACTCATCATGATCTGGCGCGAGAACGGATCGGTCTCGGGCAACAGGCGGGTGCGGTCGCAATACAGCGCGATCTCGCCCGGCTGTCGCAGGTCCACCCGCCACGATTGCAGGTTGTGCGAATGCGGCGCCAGGATCGCGTGCGCCAGGATCCAGCGCCGCACATCGCTGCCCGGGGCCGGCGGTGCCGGAGGTTGCCACGCGGCCACGGCCTCGGGCGGCAGGGCGGAGGAACAGGCGACCAGGGCCGGCGCGGCGGCCAGCACCACGCCACCGCCCATGACACGCATGAAGTTTCGGCGTTCCATGATTCAGACTCCTTGAGTGATGGAGTGGCCGGCCCGGGGGCCGGTCGAACGGGCCGCGCGCGGGGCCAGATCCAGCTCGGTGATGGCCGTGCGCACCGCCTCCAGAAACGGCGTATGCGGCTTCGCGCCGATGCGCCGCGCCAGCGCCGCGCCGTCCAACGCGTGCGGCACGTCCCACAGGTACCGCATCTCCTGCAGCGAGGCCACCAGGGGCACGAAGGGCGACGCCAGGCGCATCAGGCCCCAGGGCAGCCGGCCGGTCCGCAGCGCCCCGTCGCGCGGCAGCCAGCCCTGCTCCCAGGCCACCTCGGTCAGCGCGGCCAGCCAGTCCTGCCCGGTGACGGTGTGGCCGGCGAAGTGCAGAACTTCGCACAACCCCGGCTCGCCCCCGGCTTCGGCCACGTCCACAAACACCCGGGCCAGATCGGGCAGGTAGGCCCAGGCATGCGGTGCGTCGAGGGCGCCCGGCCAGGTGACGCGGCCCTGCGGCAGCTTTTTCACGATCACCTGATCCAGCCACGAGCCGCGGCCGGCACCGAAGAAATCCCCCGCGCGGATCACTGTGGCGGCCAGGCCGTGTTGCCGCGCGCCCTGCGCCAGCTGCTGCTCCAGTTCGACGCGGATGCGGCCCTTGGCGGTGGCTGGGCGCTGCGGGGTGTCCGGCGTCAGCACCGGCGGCATGTCCGCGCCGAAGTTGTACACATTGCCGGGGAACAGCAGGTGCGAGCGCAGCGCGGCGGCCAGGTCGATGGCCGACTGCATCAGGCCGGGCGCTTCGGCGCGCCAGGCCGCTGCGGTGTAGGCCGGGTTCATCGCGTGCACGACCACGCGCGCACCAGCGGCGGCGCGCTGCAGGGTGGCCGTATCAGCCGCATCGGCCTGCACCCATTCGATGCCGGCCACCGCCGCAGGCGCCGTGCCGCCGGCGCGCCGCTGCGCCAGCACCCGCCAGCCCGCGGCCGCAAAGGCCTTCGCCACCGCGCCGCCCAGCCGGCCCCGTGCGCCCAGAACCAGAACCGTGTTGTCCATGTCTGCTCTCCTTGAAATCCGCCTTTCGGCCATGGATGCATTGTGGAAACACCCGGTTGATTACACAATTGGTCATTCATAAACATCAGAATTTCACATGTGAATACCTCATTCGACTGGAGCCTGCTGCCGACCTTCCTGGTCGCGCTGGAGCGCGGCAGCCTGCTGGGCGCTGCGAAGCACTTGGGCATCAGCCAGCCGACGGCCGGGCGCCACATCGCCGATCTGGAGGCGCAGCTGGGCCGCGCGCTGTTCGAGCGCACCGGCCGCGGCTTGCGGCCCACGGCGCTCGCGCTGGAGCTGGCCGGTCCCGCGCGCGCGATGCAATCCGGCGCGCTGGCGCTGGCCGAGCGGCTGCTCGACACCCAGGGCCAGCAGGCCGGCACCGTGCGCCTGAGCGCCAGCCAACCGGTGGCCTGCTACCTGCTGCCGGACATCCTGGCCCGGTTGCGCCAGGCCTTGCCGGCGATCCAGATCGAGCTGGTGGTGAGCAACCTGGTCAGCAACCTGCTGCAGCGCGAGGCCGACATCGCGCTGCGCATGGTGCAGCCCGCCCAGTCCAGCCTGGTGGCCAAGCGCATCGCCGAGGTGACGCTGTCGGTCTGCGCCAGCACGGCGTACCTGGCACGGTGTGGCACGCCGGCCCAGCCCGCCGACCTGCTGCGGCACGAGTTGATCGGCTACGAGCAGCAGGAAGACCTGCTGCGCGGCTTTGCGGCGATGGGGTTCCCGGTCGGCAGGGAGCGCTTCGCCCTGCGCACCGACGACCTGATCGCACAATGGGCGGCGGTGCGCGCCGGCCTGGGCGTGGGTTTCGTCGCCGACTACGTGATCGACACCGACCCCGCGGTGCAACGCCTGCTGCCCATGCTGCCGCTGCCGCGCCTGCCGGTCTGGCTCACGGTGCACCGCGAGATCCGCAACAGCGCGCGCATCCGCGCGGTGTACGATTTCCTCGCGCAGGCCGTGCCGCAGGCGCTGGCCGCACTGCCAGAGGAGATCCGTCCATGAACACGTCTGCCTGGTTCGAGGGTTTCGAGTCCCGCCGCATCACCACCGCCGGCGCCGAGATCGCGCTGCGCACCGGCGGCGACCCGGCCGCACCCGCGTTGCTGCTGTTGCACGGCTTTCCGCAGACCCACGTGATGTGGCATCGGGTGGCGCAGCTGTTGCGCCATGACTTCTTTCTGGTGCTGCCCGACCTGCGCGGCTATGGCGACTCGTCGCACGCGCCGGGCCTGCCCGACCACGCCAACTACAGCAAGCGCGCCATGGCGCAGGACCTGGTCGAGGTGATGGACACGCTGGGCATCGCCCGCTTCGCGCTGTGCGGCCACGACCGCGGCGGCCGCGTGGCGCACCGGCTGGCGCTGGACCACCCGGCCCGCGTCAACAAGCTCTGCGTGATCGACATCGCACCCACGCTGGACATGTACGCGCGCACCGATTTCGACTTCGCCCGCGCCTACTACCACTGGTTCCACCTGATCCAGCCGGCCCCGCTGCCCGAGCAGATGATCGGCGGCAACCCGCGCAACTACCTGCACGCCAAGCTGGGCGGCTGGGGCAGCGGCGGCCTGTCTCACATCGAACCCGAGGCGCTGGCCGCGTATGAACGCGCGTTCTGTCGCGACGAGGCCATCCACACCGCCTGCGAGGACTACCGCGCCAGCGCAAGCATCGACCTGGACCACGACCGCGAGGGCCGCGCGCGCGGCGACAGAATAGCCTGCGACACCCTGGTGCTGTGGGGCGCCCACGGCGTGGTGAACCGCCTGTTCGACCCACTGGCCCTGTGGCAGGCCCAGTGCAGCGCCAGTGTCACCGGCTGGGCCATGCCCGCCGGCCATTTCATCCCCGAACAGCTGCCCGAGGAGACCGCCGCGGCGCTCAAGGCGTTTTTTGGTTAATAAAGTCGGCACCAATGCCTGTTGTAAGGCGCAGTTAAGCCGGCATTTAGGCTTGTCGGGAACGACCCCGTACAAGACAAGCTCGAGCCGAGTTGGCGTCTGTCCACTGACTCTCGCCAACCCATTCTTGGATTGCCCAGGTCCAAGAAGTTCGGAGCGGTTTTTCCATTGGCGCAATCCATTTGGTTCTCTGCCTGCAGTGGACTGGGCCAATCGAACCGAGGGAAACCCCCTCAGCTTCGTGGTAAAAATATCCGAATCGAACAAAAAAATACCATACGGTTATAATTTTTCTATAAAGTTTAAATTCCAACTTTATAGGTTTCTCTGTCAACCAACGCCAGTAAAGCCCCACCTTCTCGCGAGAAAAATGACAACCTCATCCAAGGTGCCAATCTCATCGACCCGGTCCCACCCCAGTCAGCCTGCATAGACCCAAATGCTTGAACCATCAAGGACAACCTGAATGGCAAGAAACCCACGGTGAAAACCCCTGCCCGGCTACCAACCGCTCCACCTCCCCACAAGCCCAAATCAATTGCCCACGACGTCACCCATGAAAATCGCCATCGTCGGTTCCGGCATCTCCGGACTCTCCGCGGCCCACACACTGTGTAAACAGGCTGATCTGACGCTTTTTGAGGCGGACTCTTATTTTGGTGGCCACACGCACACCGTGGACATCACCCTGCCCACGCGGGGCGGCCCGGTTACGCATGGCGTGGACACCGGCTTCCTGGTGTTCAACGAACGCACCTACCCCAACCTCATCCGATTGTTCGACGAGCTCGGGGTGCAGTCGGTCGCGTCCGACATGTCCTTTTCGGTGCAGGCGCCCGGGGCGCTGGAAGGGCGCACCTTGGAATGGAGCGGCTCCAGCCTTGACACCGTCTTCGCGCAGCGCGGCAACCTGGTCAATCCGCGTTTCCTGCGCATGCTGCGCGACCTGGTGCGCTTCAACACCCTATGCACCCGGATCGCCGAGGCCAACCAGGACGCCGCCCTGATGCAGCCTTTGGCGGCTTTTCTGGAAATTCACCGGTTCAGCGCCGAGTTCCGCGACTGGTACTTCCTGCCGATGCTGGGCTGTATCTGGAGCTGCCCCACCGACCAGATGCTGAAGTTCCCCGTGGCCACAATGATCCGTTTCTGCCACAACCACGGCCTGCTTCAGGTCAGCAACCGGCCGGCATGGCGCACCGTGACCGGCGGCGCCCGCAACTATGTGGAAAAGATCACCGCGGCCATCGCCGACAAGCGCCTGAACACCCCGGTGCGCCGCATCGAGCGTGAACCCGGCGTGCTGCGCGGCGGCGTGCGCGTGATCACCGACGCGGGTGTGGAAACCTTCGACAAGGTGATCCTGGCCACCCACTCCGACCAGTCGCTGGCGCTGCTGAAGACGCCGACCCGCCAGGAGTGCGAGGTGCTGGGCGCCATCAGGTACCAGCGCAACCGCGCAGTCCTGCACACCGACGCCGCCGTGCTGCCCGATGCCCGAAAGGCCTGGGCCGCCTGGAACTACGAGCGTGCCGCCAACCGGGCCGACGAGGCCGCACGGGTGTGTCTGCACTACCTGTTGAACCGGCTCCAGCCTCTGCCGTTCGAGCAGCCGGTGATCGTGTCGCTCAACCCGACGCGCGCTATCGATCAGGCCCACATCCTGGGCGACTACGACTACGAACACCCGGTGTTCGACCAGGCGGCGATTCAAGCGCAACCCCGCGCATCGGCCCTGCAAGGCAAGAATCACACCTATTTCGCCGGCGCCTGGATGGGCTATGGCTTCCATGAAGACGGCCTGAAAGCCGGCCTGCAGGCGGCGCAACAACTGCTTGGCGACGCCCAGGGACGGCGCGTTGCGCCGGCGGCTGATTGGTGGCCCGAGCGGATGGTCGAAACGGAGGCGGCATGAACCAGCCCGGCGCGCTGATCGGCTTCGGTCACGTGGGCCACCGGCGTCTGCGCCCGGTCGGCAACGCGTTCCGGTACCGGACTTTTTTTCTCATGCTCCCGATGCGCCACCTGCGTGCCCGTGGCAGCGACGCCTTGGCCGTCAACCGGCCCGGCTGGCTGAGCTTTCACGACCGTGATCACGGCGACGGTCGTGGCCCGGAGCGCGGTGGCGCGCTGGCCTGGCTGGACGAACTGCTCGCCGGCGCCGGCATCCAGGACGCCACCGGCGAAGCCTGGCTCCAGACCTACCCGCGCGTGCTGGGCCACACCTTCAAGCCGGTGAGTTTCTGGTACTGCCACACCGATCAGGGGGCCTTGCGCGCCGTGGTCGCCGAAGTCAACAACACCTTCGGCGAACGCCACTGTTACCTGCTGGACCAGCCGGCCTACGGCCATGAACTGCGGGCCGACAAGGTGTTCCATGTCTCGCCGTTCTGCACCACGGCGGGTCGGTACCGGTTCCGTTTCCTGCGCAGCGTGCACGAGGGACAGGAATGCATCGTCGCCCGCGTGGACCATGACGACGCCGACGGACCCCTGATCGAAACCCATCTCAGCGGCACCCTGCAGCCCGCCGACCGCCGCCGCCTGCGCCACGCGCTGCTGGCCTACCCGGCCCTCACGCTGGGTGTGGTGGCGCGCATCCACTGGCAGGCGCTGCGGCTGTGGGTCAAACGCATCCCCTTCCACCGCAAACCTGCGCCGCCTCAAGAAGCCGTGACACGCCAGACCCTCTGACACCCCGCAACCCACCTCCAAGACGTTCATCCACCTGCCTGAATCACCGCCATGAACACGCTGACCGCCCCCCCGCTCTCCCTGCCCCAAGGTGCACCCGCGGCGGCCCGTACCGTCCTGAGCCTGCTACAACGGATTCGGCACGGCACGCTGACCCTGCACCTGCCCAACGGCGATCGCTGCACCTGCGGCACCGGCGATCAGCCGCATGCCACGCTGGTGCTGAAAAGCTGGGACGTGTGCGCGGCTGCGCTCAAGTCGGGCGACATCGGCTTTGCCGAAAGCTACATCGCCGGCGACTGGAGCACACCCAACCTGACCACGCTGCTGCGCGTGCTGGTGCGCAACCGGCGCGAGGTCGAAGACGTGATCCACGGCAACTGGGCGGGGCGCCTCGTCTATCGGCTGCGGCACCTGATGCGCCGCAACAGCGTGGCCAACAGCCGCAAGAACATCCATGCCCACTACGACCTGGGCAATGCGTTCTACGAGTTGTGGCTCGACGACACCATGAACTATTCGTCGGCCTGGTTCGACGGCAACCTGGAACAGCCGATGCAGGCGGCCCAGCACGCCAAGGTGCGCCGCGCCTTGCGCGAGGCCGGCGTGCGCCCCGGCGACCGCGTGCTGGAGATCGGCTGCGGCTGGGGCGCGCTGGCCGAAATGGCCACGACCGAATTCCAGGCCCGGCTCACCGGCGTCACCCTGTCTACCGAACAACTGGCCTTCGCCCAGGAGCGGATGGCGCGGCTCGGCACCACCGAACGTGCCGACCTGCGCTTGCAGGACTACCGTGCGATCCAGGATGCGCCTTTCGACGCGATCTGTTCGATCGAAATGGTCGAGGCCGTCGGCCGCGAGTACTGGCCGACCTACTTCGGCGCCATCCAACGCCTGCTGAAGCCGGGCGGGCGCGCCTGCATCCAGAGCATCGTGATCGACGACGCCCTCTGGGACCGCTACATCCGCTCCACCGACTTCATCCAGCAGTACATCTTCCCCGGCGGCTGCCTGCCCTGTCCGCGCGAATTCCGCCGCGAAGCCGCCGCAGCCGGGTTGACCGTGGCCAACGAACTGGCCTTCGGCGCTGACTACGCCGAAACCCTCAGGCGCTGGCGGGAACAATTCCTGGCGCAACGCCAGCCGATCCTGCGGCTGGGCTTTGACGAGCGCTTCATGCGCACCTGGGAGTTCTACCTCGCCTACTGCGAGGCTGCGTTCGCCGAATCCAGCATCGACGTGGTGCAGTACACCCTGGTCCGACCATGACTCCTGTAACGATAGCACGCACTGGCCTGCTGGCGCTGGGGATAGGCATTTTTTGCTCAGTTTCTGGCGCCAACACAGCGCGGGAGCCGCAGGTGGCCGCGCAACCGGCGCCCCTGAACGGCGCCAAGCTGGCCGGCACGGCGCGGCTGCGCTATTGGGGCCTGGACATCTACCAGGCCCGCCTGTGGGTACAGCCCGGTTTCCAGGCAGCGGACTTCGCGCGCCACCCCTTCGGGCTGGAACTTGAATACCAGCGCAATTTTTCGCGCACCGACATCGCCGCTCGATCGATCGAAGAGATGCGTCGCATTGGGCGCTTCAGCGATACCCAGGCCGACGCCTGGCAGGCCGCGCTCCTCGCCGCGCTCCCGGACGTGAAAAAGGGCGATCGCATCACCGGGCTGCACCTGCCCGGCAACGGCGTTCGGTTTCTGCTGAACGGCCAGGCGTACGGCGAGGTGCGCGACGCCGCTTTCGCCCCGCTGTTTTTTGGCATCTGGCTCTCACCGGCCACGTCCGAACCCGCGCTGCGCCAGTCGCTGCTCGCGCAGGTGCTGCCGTGATCCCTTCGGTGGCCGCCGCGAACACACCGCCGGTGTCCAATCGGGACGCCGCACTCTATGGCGGTCTGGGCCTGCCGCTGGCCTTCCTTGCGCTGCCCTTGTACGTGGTGCTGCCCAACCACCATGCGCGCGAGTTCGGCATGCCGCTGGCCCTGCTGGGCGCTTTGCTGCTGTCCGCACGGCTGCTCGACGCGTTCATCGACCCGCTGTTCGGCCGCCTGGGCGACCAGCTGTTCCGTCGTTCCGTGAGGCATGTGCTGGGCGTGGGTGCCCTCGCCGCGGTGGCCTTGGCCGCCGGGTTCGCGGCCCTGTTCATGCCTCCGGTGCGCGGCGTCGCGGCTCTGGCGGCGTGGGTGGCGGGCGCGCTGGTGCTGACCTACACCGCGTTCAGCCTGCTGACCATCGTGCACCAGGCCTGGGGCGCCATGCTCGGAGGCGACGAGCCGCTGCGCGCCCGGCTGGTGGCTTGGCGCGAAGGGCTGGGCCTGGTCGGCGTGATGCTGGCAGCCGTCACGCCCAGCCTGTTCGGCCTGCCGGCCACCGCCGCCTTGCTAGCCGTTGCGCTGGCGCTGGGCTGGCTGGCGTGGGCCCGTGCGCCCCGGCCCGCGCCGAGCCTCGGGCGGGCGGAGCATGCGTTGCCCGCCGCCAGCCTGTGGCTGCCTTTCCAGCGCCCCGCGTTCCGGCGGCTGCTGGCCGTGTTCGTGCTCAATGGCCTGGCCAGCGCCATCCCGGCCACGCTGGTGCTGTTCTTCGTGCAGGACCGGCTGCAGGCCCCGCCGGCCATGGAACCCGCTTTTCTGGCGCTGTATTTCGCCAGCGCGGCAGCCTCCTTGCCGCTGTGGATGCGGCTGGTGCGCCGGCTTGGACTGGCGCGAACCTGGCTCGCGGGCATCGTGCTCGCCGTGGTGGCCTTCGTCGGCGCCGCCACCCTGGGGTCGGGCGACGCCAGCGCTTTCCTGCTCGTCTGCGCCCTGTCGGGCATCGCGCTCGGTACCGACCTCGCCCTGCCTGGCGCCCTGCTGGCCGGCCTCATCGACCAGCAAGGCGACCGTGGTCATGCGGAGGGTGCGTACTTCGGCTGGTGGAACTTCGCCGCCAAGCTCACGCTCGCCCTATCGGCCGGCCTGGCGCTGCCCATGCTGGCGCTCGCCGGCTACACGCCCGGCACGACCGATCCGCAGGCCTTGACGGCGCTGGTGCTGGCCTACTGCGCGCTGCCCTGCGCGCTCAAGCTGCTGGCCGGCGCCACGCTGTACGCCTTGGTGATCCGGCCCACATCCATCCCCGCACCGTCCCCCTCGTTGAGCAGGAGTCCCTCATGAAACGACGCATCGTCCTGGCCGCCGCGCTCGCCCTCACATTGGCCGGTTGCGCCGGTCCCCGGATCGACGACTACGCCGCCGAAAAACCCGTACTGGACCTGAAACAGTATTTCAACGGCACGCTCGACGCCTACGGCATCTTCACCGACCGCTCGGGCAAGGTGGTCAAACGTTTCACGGTCGTCATGAAAGGCAGCTGGAACGGCGACGAGGGGGTGCTTGACGAAGATTTCGTCTATTCCGACGGCAGCTTGCAAAAGCGCATCTGGCGCCTCAAGCGCCTGCCCGACGGGCGCTACACCGGCACCGCCGACGACGTGGTTGGCGAGGCGCGGGGACAGGCGCGCGGCAACGCCTTCAACTGGACCTACACGCTGGCGCTGCCAGTGGACGGGCGGGTCTGGCACGTGGACTTCGACGACTGGATGTACCTGATGGACGACCGCGTCATGCTGAACACCGCGGTCATGAGCAAATGGGGTGTGAAACTTGGCGAAGTCACGCTCTCGTTCGTAAAACGGCCATGAAGACCGCGTTCAGTCCAGCCACCCCCGCGGCGACTCGCACCGACGGCGCGCGTCCGAGGCGCTTGTTCGCGCCCCTGAATCCACCCATGACGACCTGGAAAGGTCGGCGGGTCTGGATCGTGGGCGCATCCAGCGGCATCGGCCGCGCCACGGCCCAGGCGCTGCTGTCGCAGGGTGCCCACCTGGTGCTGTCGGCGCGAACCGAATCGGCGCTCAAGGAGTTCCAGGCCCTTCACGGGAACGAAGCGGTCGCCACGGGTGGCAGCATTCAGGTCGTGGCGCTGGACGTGACCGATGGCACCGGCGTCGGAGCGGCCGCTCGCGCGGTGGTGGCCGGCGGGCCGGTTGATCTGGTGCTGTACTGCGCCGGCCACTACCGCGCCCAGCGCGCCACCGCGCTGGACCTGCCCGACATGCTGCAACACCTGGACGTCAACTACGCTGGGGCTTTGCGGGTGCTCGACGCGGTGCTGCCGTCGATGCTGGCGCGCGGCGCCGGGCACATCAGCCTGGTCAGCAGCGTGGCCGGTTTCCGCGGCCTGCCGCAGGGTCTGGCCTACGGGCCCACCAAGGCCGCCCTGATCAACCTGGCCGAGACGCTGTACCTCGACCTGCGCGCCGCCGGCATCGGCGTGAGCGTGGTGAATCCGGGCTTTGTCGAGACGCCGCTGACCCGCCAGAACGACTTCACGATGCCGGCCCTGATCACGCCGGCCCAAGCCGCTGGTGAAATCCTTCGGGGCTGGGCAGCGGGCCGGTTCGACATCCACTTCCCCAAGCGATTCACGCGCTGGCTGCACTTGCTGCGCCTGCTGCCCTACCGGCTCTACTTCGCGGCCGTCGGCCGCGTCACCGGACTCTAGCCCCATGCCCCCCGTCGACCCCCGCACCGCCACCGAACGAGTCGTCCACTGGTTCGAATCCCTGAGCCCCGGGAACCTGGCCGACCTCGGCGCGGTCTACACCGAAGACGCCACCTTCAAGGACCCCTTCAACGAGGTGCAGGGCGTACCGGCGATCCGCGACATCTTCGACCACATGTACCGCTCGCTCGATGCACCGCATTTCGTCGTGACCGGCCGCCTGGTCGATGGAGACCAATGCTTTCTGGTCTGGGAGTTCCGTTTCCGTTTCCGGCGCTTCGACACGGCCACGCTGCAGACCGTGCGCGGCGGCTCCCACCTCGTGCTGGCCGAGGACGGCCGCATCCGCGCGCACCGCGACTACTGGGATGCCGCCGAGGAGTTGTACGAAAAATTGCCCATTCTGGGCCGCCTGATGCGCTGGCTGCGCCGGCGCGCCGCCACCTGAACGCGGCGGCGAGGCGCCGGCCCCATCAGGCCGGCGGGCGAGAGTCGATGAAACTCTGGCGCCCCATCAGCTTGTCCTGCAGCTTGTGCAGATTGGGATGGCCCGCGCGCCAGTCGATCTGCGGGAAGCGGAAGTCCAGGTAACCCAGCGCGCAGCCCACCGCGATGTCCGACAGGCTCAGGTGAATGCCGCTGCAATAGGGCTTGTCGCCCAGCCCTCGGCTCATGGCCTGCAGGCTGGCGTCGATCTTGGCCATCTGTCGATCGATCCAGGCCTGGGAACGCTGGGCGTCGGTGCGTCCGGGCCAGGTGGCCTCCAGCCGGGCCAGGATGGCCGCGTCGAGCAGGCCATCGGCCAGCGCCTCCCAGGTCTTGACCTCGGCCCGTTCACGACCCGGCTGCGGGATCAGCTTGCCCACGGGCGACAGCGTGTCCAGGTATTCGACGATGACCCGCGAATCGAACACCGCCTCACCGCCTTCCATCACCAGGCAGGGCACCTTGCCCAGCGGATTCGATTCGGCGATCCGGGTGTCGGCCGACCACACGTCTTCGGGCACGAACTGGTAGTCGAGTTTCTTCTCCGCCATGACGATGCGCACCTTGCGCACGTAAGGGCTGGTCACGGCTCCGATCAGTTTCATGGTCACTCTCTGGATTTATTCTGGTTCTGGACGATTTTCATTCTAGGGGAAGGCCACCCCGCCGGTGGTGCAGCGGCGCAACACCCCCACCCTACAATCCGGGAATGAGCCTCACCCCGACCTCCGCCCTCTCGCCGCTGGACGGCCGTTACGCCGCCAAACTGGCCGCCCTGCGCCCGCTCATGAGTGAACAAGGCTACATGCACCGGCGCGTCCAGGTCGAGGTGGCCTGGCTGATCGCGCTCAGCGACGCGGGCTTTGCCGAGTTCAAGCCGCTCTCGCCCGGCGCGCGCACCTACCTGCTGGGCCTGGTCAAGCATTTCTCGGAAGCCGACGCGCTGGGGATCAAGGAGATCGAGAAAACCACCAACCACGACGTCAAGGCGGTGGAGTACTGGATCAAGTCCAAGTTCGAGGCCCGCCCCGAACTCGAAGCGGCGAGCGAATTCGTGCACTTTGCCTGCACCAGCGAGGACATCAACAACACCAGCCATGCCTTGCAGCTGCGCGCCGGCCGCGACCTGGTGCTGTTGCCCGCGCTGGACCGCATCTTGCTCAAGCTGCGCGAGATGGCACACCACCTGGCCGACGTGCCCATGCTCAGCCGCACGCACGGCCAGACCGCCAGCCCCACCACGGTGGGCAAGGAGATCGCCAACGTGGTGGTGCGGCTGCAGACCGCCTGCGACCGCATCGCGGGCGTCAAGATCCTGGCCAAGATGAACGGCGCGGTGGGCAACTACAACGCGCACTTGGCCGCCTGGCCCGATTTCGACTGGGAAGCGTTTGCTCGCAAGGTGGTCGAGACGCCCGAGCCGATGGGCCTGGGCCTCACCTTCCAGCCCTTCAGCATCCAGATCGAGCCCCACGACTACATGGCCGAGCTGTTCGACGCGGTGGCCCGCGCCAACACCATCCTGATCGACTTCTCGCGCGATGTCTGGGGTTATGTCAGCCTGGGCTACTTCAAGCAGAAGCTCAAGGCGGGCGAAATCGGCTCGTCGACCATGCCGCACAAGGTGAACCCGATCGACTTCGAGAACGCCGAAGGCAACCTTGGGCTGGCCAACGCGCTGCTGCGCCACCTGTCGGAAAAGCTCCCGATCAGCCGCTGGCAGCGCGACCTGACCGACTCCACCGTGCTGCGCAACATGGGCGTGGCGCTCGGCTATGCCACGCTGGCCTACCAGTCGCTGCTGACAGGGCTCAACAAGCTCGAACTCAACGCGCCGGCGCTGGCCGCCGATCTGAACGCGTCCTGGGAGGTGCTGGCCGAGCCGATCCAGACCGTGATGCGCCGCTTCGGTGTATCGGGCGCCTATGAAAAGCTCAAGGAAGTCACGCGCGGCCAGACGGTCACCGCCGAGGCGCTGCACGAACTGATCCGGTCGCTGGACATCCCGCCGGCCGAAAAGGACCGGCTGCTGGCCTTGACGCCCGCCACCTACACCGGCATGGCCGCCGACCTTGCGCGACGCGTCTGAGGCCTGCTATTACAGATCAAATCGCCGCCATTCCAGCGCCAGCCGGCCACGAGGCGCTATCTTTTTCTTCTGCTTCGAATCAAATGGCCCTCAAATCCACCATCTTCAAGGCCAACCTGTCGGTCGCAGACATCGACCACGGGTACTATGCCGACCATGCGCTGACGCTGGCGCGCCACCCGAGCGAGACCGACGAGCGCATGATGATCCGGCTGGTGGCGCTGGCGCTGAACGCGTGGCAGTTGCAGGCGGTCTGCAACGGTGACGGTATCCTGGCATTCGGCGCCGGCCTGTCCGACCCGGACGACCCCGACCTCTTCCTGAAAGACTTCACCGGCCAGACCCGCCTGTGGATCGAGGTCGGACAACCCGAGGAAAAGCCCCTGACCAAAGCCTGCCAGAAGGCCGATCAGGTCATGGTGTACGCGTTTCACCACGCCGCCGAGGTCTGGTGGCGAGGCATCGAAAACAAACTGGGCCGGCTGGACAAGCTCCAGGTCTGGCGCGTGCCGACCGAGGCTTCACAGGCCTTGACGCGCCTGGCGCAACGAAGCATGCAGCTGCAGGCCACGGTGCAGGAGGGCAACCTGAGCCTGTCGGACAGCCAGACGCACCTGGACATCGAGTGCGTGCGCTGGAAATAGGCTGCAGGCCGTTTTTCCAGATCGTTTGAGCCGTTCCCCAGCGTCGCACGGCCACGAGGCGCTCCTGTTTCAGGAGTTCTTGGGCGGCGGGCCCGGCCTTTCGATCGCCCGCTCCGCATACCGGTTGAAGCGCCAGGCGGTGCCCTCGGCCGTGATGCGCCGCCAGGTGCTTCGCTTGGCCGCCGGCCCCATCTCGGGCCAGTTCTGTACTTCGGTTTCGGTACGGCCGCAACCCTTGCAGATGGCGTCGCCCTGACTGGTCGAGCAGATCGCGATGCAAGGCGTGTCGGGCATGCTGGCAAACCAGGCCTGCCACGACCGCCAGGCCTCGGCGGAGAATTCGCTGGGCGGACTCGTCTCCTGCCCCCGGAAGACCATGCGCCCGTAGAGGTCGGCCAGCGCCCGCAGCTCCGGCCCCAAGGTCACGCCGTCGCTCGAAGGCTGGCGCGCGCGCCAGTAGTTGATGGCGGCTTCGATGTCGGTGATGTGAATGCCGTGCATGGAGGAATCTTCGACGCGGATCATAGCCGGGTGCCTGTCCGACAGCGGCCGGCACCATCGCGGCGCCCATCGGTTTCGCGCTGCCACGGCGCAGGGCCTGGATATCCACCCTTGTTGCATGGAATTGGGCGAATCTGCTGTAATTTCAGTTACGAAGGGGAGTAGCTCCCGTTTGCCGTGACACAGGGAGGTGCGACCAGCGCCGTCACGGCAGATATCGACAGGCCGTCAATACGAAGCACTACTTCCGGTCTGTCGGGCACATTCCGCATGACTCCATGCCGAGCAAGACCTTCGACTTGCAGCCTGTGGCAGGCAGGGTCGAAGTGCGCGTGGGGGTCTGTCCGTCCAGAACGGCACCCGACGTTTCCCGATCGCCGCGCTCCAGGTTGTGATTCGACACAACTCGGAGACGCTTGTCATGGAAATGTTTTCTACCCCCTGGTGGTCGGCGCTGCTGGCCATCGTCCTGATCGATCTCGTGCTCGCGGGTGACAACGCGATCGTCATCGCACTCGCAGCGCGCAGCCTCCCCCCCTCACTGCAGAAGAAAGCCATCGTCTGGGGCACGCTGGGAGCCATCGTGGTCCGATCGGCCATGACGGTGGGCGTGGTCTGGCTGCTCAAGGTGCCCGGGCTGATGCTGGTTGGCGGCCTGGGTCTGCTGTGGATTGCCTACAAGCTGCTGGCCGATACCGGCGAGAACGAGCATGCCGGGCCTGCCAGCCATACCTTCTGGGGCGCCATGAAAACCATCATCGTCGCCGATGCATTGATGGGCATCGACAACGTGCTGGGTGTGGCTGGCGCGGCGCACGGCGCCTTCGATCTGGTGATCATCGGGCTGCTCATCAGCGTGCCGATCGTCGTGTTCGGCAGCTCGGTGGTTCTGCGCCTGGTGCAGCGTTTCCCGCTGATCATTCACCTCGGTGCGGCAGTTCTGGCATTTACCGCGGCCAGCATGATCATTGGCGAACCGCTGCTGGATCCGGTGTTCGACCCGCAGGAGCTGATTCACACCGCCGCGCGTTGGTTCACCTATGCGGTCGCCATCCTCGGTGTTCTGGGCGCCGGCTGGTGGACCACCCGACGCGCCACCCGCAACCCGGCTGCTCCCGAAGTGCGCCAGGCCGCCTAAACCATGTTCGTTCCCTCCCTCGTCAACCCGCCCTGAAAGGATTCTCATGGACAAGATCATTGTGTACGTGGACGACGCGGCCCATGCGCGGCAGATCCTGAAGCCGATGCTGGGGTCTGGCCAACAGACCCGCTGGGAGCTGGTGGCCTGTCCCGCCCGACTGACCCGCCATGCCAGCCGGTGGATCAGCCGCAGCGGCCTTGAAAAGTGGCATGCCCAGTGGGCCGAGCAGCTGCTGGCCGATATCACCCCGCTGCTGCGCGCGCACGGGGCCGTTTCAACCCACGTTGCGCGCGGGGCACTGGCCGAGATGACCGAGCGCCTGACGGGCCACGAACCGTCCACCCGTGTTCTGGATGCGCGCCGACCGCGCTTTGGCCAGGATCTGGAACCGGTGGTGTCCGGCCAGCCAGTGGCGCCGTCCAGCCGCTGGAGCGTTCCGGGCAGCGTTGCCACGCTCGGCGCCGTGCTGGTCCTGGCGTCAGAGTAGTCGGGGTTCGCAAGGCGGGCGTCTCCCGCCCGCGCAGCGCCCTCGTACCTGTCGGCGTCCGGGCGGTGCTATGCTGACCGCCATGAAACTCGTTCTCAAATGGTTGCTCAGCGCCGCCGCCTTGCTGGCCGTGGCGCACCTGTACGGTGGCGTCCAGGTAACCACCTTCTCCGCGGCGATGGTGGCGGCGCTGGTGATCGGTCTGCTCAACACTTTCGTCAGGCCGATCCTGGTGCTGCTGACCCTGCCGGTGACGCTGGTCACGCTGGGCCTGTTTCTGTTCGTGATCAACGCGCTGATGTTCTGGGCCGCCAGCGAGATGCTCGCGGACTTTCAGGTCACCGGCTTTGGCGCGGCGCTGCTGGGCTCGTTGATGTATTCGGTGCTGGGCATCGTCATCGACTCAGCGCTGCAAGGCCTGTTCGCGAAGTCTTGATTCGGCCAGGCGCAGCCGGGTGTCGATGATCGACGCCTCGATATGGTCGGCCGCCTCCAGGCTGCCTTTGGCAGACAAGGCGCGCGCCGCCTTGAACCGGTCCACCGCGCCGGCGTAGTCCATGCGGGCCATTTGCACCTCGCCTTCGGCGCGGATCGCGCGCAACATCTGGTTCTGTGCCCGGTACGCGACCGCCAGCGCCTGCCAAGCCGTGGCGTCCATCGGGTACCGGGTGACCCAGGTCTGCAAGGGGTCGATCGCGAGGTCTGGTTTGCCCTCGCGCACACGGAGCTGGGCCAGTTGCAGCAGCTCCGGGCGCGGCATGGCGCCGGCGGCCACGGCCGGCTCCATCAGGCTGGCCGCCAGTCCCAGGTTGTTGGCGGCCAAGGCGATGTCGACCGCCAGCAGCCGCGCTTGGCGCGTTGCCTCGGGGTTGCCCGCGGTTAGCGCCAGCAGGCGGCGCGCCAACGCGGTGGCGCGGCCATGGTCGCGCAGGCGTTCGGCCGAAAGGGCGGCCGCATACAGCACGGCGGCCCGCCGGGCCGGACTGATCGTGGCGAACGCCGGCAGGTCCGGTTCATTGGCCCAGGCGCGCAGCAGATCCACGCCGGGGTAGGACAGCACGCGCGCCCGCGCGGCGAGCATGGCGTGCGCCATGGTGGGCTCCTGGGGACCGGCAGGGCCACCGGTCAGCGGAATGCGGGCCTGCATGTCGCCGATGCGCTCGGTGGTCAGCGGATGGCTGCGCAGGTAAGGAAACGAACCGTTGTCGTTCAGCCGCGATGCCTGCTGGAGTTTTTCGAACATCGTGACGAAGCCGCGCGGCTCGAAGCCTGCCTGAGTCATCACACCGAAGCCGACCCGGTCAGCCTCGCGCTCCATGTCGCGCGAGAAGTTGAGCTGGTTTTGCGCCGCCAGCGCCTGACCGCCAGTGAGCACGGCGTTGGCCATTTCGGGGCTCTTGCTGGCGGCCAGGGCCGCCAGGATCAGCGCGCCGATCATCAGCGGTGTCTGACGGTTCTGCTGGGCCATCAGGCGTGAAATGTGGCGTTGGGTAACGTGGGTGAGTTCGTGCGCCAGAACCGAAGCGAGCTCATCCTTGCTGTTCACCACCCCCAGCAGTCCCAGATGCAGGCCCAGGTACCCCCCGGGCAGGGCAAACGCATTGACGCTCGCATCCCGACCGAGCAGGACGGTCCATGCGAATCGCTCGTCCAGTTCGGGCGACAGCTCGCCGCGGGCCCTGGCTGCGGCCAGAAGGGCCTGCCAGATGGACAGCACGTACTCGTCGAGGATCGCGTCCTCCAGGTAGTCGGGGTCGCGGTAGAGCTCGCGCGCGATGCGGTCGCCGATCTGGCGCTCGGCACCGGCGCTCATGTCGCCGCCATCACCCATTGCCGGCAGCTGGTTCTGGGCGCTGACTGGCGGCATCAGCATGGCCACTGTCAACAATGAAGCGATCAGGCGCCGCACGAAGCTGGAACGTGCCATGTTCTATTGGTCTTGGTCAGAACGGGTCCAACGGGAGGTAGCCCAGAATCTGCCCGGTCTTGCCGTTCAGGAGCACGGTCCAGACCGATCGCCGCGCCACCAGCGGTAGGTAGGCGATCTGCTCGGCCGGCATGCCGGTGGCGGTCATCGCAGCGGCAATGTCGTTCGCATGCTGGGGAAAACGCTCCGTCAACGCGCCCGCCGGCCTGGCGGCGGCCACGACCCGATCGATTGCCGCCTCGTACGGCTGCCAGAACTCGGGGCGCGCCCCCACCTGCAACCCCTGCAGGGCGGCCACAGTGGCATCCGCACGCTCCTGTTGGTTGGTGAACGGCCGGACCGCCAGCAGGGTGGGGCCGGTTCGGGGCAGATCGCCGAGCCCGGCGGGCGCCTGCGGCAGCAGTTCATCGGGCACGTCCACCGCATGCACGGCACGGAAGCGATCGAATTCAAAGACCAGATGCACCGGGCGCGCGGCGTAGACCGACCACAAGCCATAGCCCAGGCCGGCCAGCTGGATCAACACCACAACCGTGAGGTCACGCACCAGTTCTCGGCGCGGCTTGGCGCGGTTGAAGATGATCAGGGTCATCCAAGGTCCGAGGATCACGTCGACCGTGACAACCAGCGTGAACAGTTCGCGGCCACCCGAAATTTCTCGATACGGGTAGGGATACCAGACCGCAAACACCAGCCAAGCCGCGGCCGATGCGATGATGATGCTGATGCCGAGATGTATGGCGGCTGCGCGCAGCCGAACGGTCCAGTCTTTCATGGTCCTATGATGCGTGAAACGGATAAACGTTCTGTAAACTCGCCTGATCCTGTTGCCCTGCCCCGATCATGCCGCCCTCCAGCCCACTGACCCACTTCGACGCGCAGGGCCAGGCCCACATGGTGGACGTCGCGGCCAAGCCCGCGACCCACCGGATCGCCATCGCCAGTGGCCGCATTGTGATGCAAGCGGCGACCCGGGACCTGGTTCGTAGCGGCACGGCAAAGAAGGGGGACGTGCTGGGCATTGCCCGCGTGGCCGGCATCATGGCGGCAAAGAAGACCAGTGAACTCATTCCGCTGTGCCATCCGCTGGCGTTGACGCGGGTCGCGATCGATTTCGCCTGGTTTGAAGAGACTGAGCATTTGGCTCCTTCCGTCGAGTGCACGGCCACCGTCGAGACCGTCGGGCCGACCGGCGTCGAAATGGAGGCGCTGACCGCCGTCCAGGTGGCCCTGTTGACCGTGTACGACATGTGCAAGGCCGTTGACCGCGGCATGACCATCACCGATGTGCGGGTGCGCGAAAAACACGGTGGGAAGTCCGGCAGTTACGTGAATCCCTGAGCAGTCCGGCCGGCGGTTCCGGTGGCGGCCCCCAGCAAAAAAGCCCCGGCATGACCGGGGCTTTTTCGAGGCGCTCGCCGACGTCTGCGGCCAAGCCGATGACGCACCTATTTGTTGCGACGGAACTTGCGCAAAGCCGACAACTGCGCGGCCATGATGGCCAGTTCGGAGGTCGCCTTGGCCAGATCGAGCTCGCTGGCCGCGTTCTTGATGGCTTCCTGCGCCGCCAAGCGGGCTTCGTTGGCCTTCTCTTCGTCCAGATCCTTGCCCCGGATGGCTGTATCGGACAACACGGTGACACGGTCGGGCTGCACTTCGAGAATGCCACCGGCCACGAAGATGAACTCCTCGCCGCCATCGGGCCTTTCGATGCGGACCGAACCCGGCTTGATGCGCGTGATCAGGGGGGTGTGGCGCGGGTAAATGCCGAGTTCGCCGACCTCGCCAGGGAGAGCGACAAAGCGCGCCTCGCCGGAATAGACCGATTCTTCGACACTGACAACATCAACGTGGATGGTGTTCATGGTTCACCGCCGATCAGATTTTCTTGGCTTTTTCGAATGCTTCGTCAATGGTGCCAACCATGTAGAACGCCTGCTCGGGCAGGTGATCGCACTCGCCGTTCACAATCATCTTGAAACCGCGGATGGTTTCAGCCAACGTGACGTACTTGCCGGGAGAGCCGGTGAACACTTCGGCGACGTGGAAGGGCTGGCTCAGGAAGCGCTGGATCTTGCGGGCGCGGGCCACGGCCAGCTTGTCTTCAGGGGCCAGGTCGTCCATGCCCATGATCGCGATGATGTCGCGCAATTCACGATAGCGCTGCAGCGTGCCCTGAACCGCGCGGGCGGTGTCGTAGTGGTCGGCGCCAACGACCAACGGATCGAGCTGGCGGCTGGTCGAGTCCAGCGGGTCCACAGCCGGGTAGATACCCAGCGAGGCGATGTCACGCGACAGCACCACGGTGGAATCCAGGTGGGCAAAGGTCGTGGCGGGCGACGGGTCGGTCAAATCGTCGGCGGGCACGTAAACGGCCTGAATCGACGTGATGGAACCGACCTTGGTCGACGTGATCCGCTCCTGGAGGCGGCCCATTTCTTCGGCCAGCGTCGGCTGATAGCCCACGGCGGACGGCATGCGGCCCAGCAGCGCGGACACTTCGGTGCCGGCCAGCGTGTAGCGGTAGATGTTGTCGACGAAGAACAGCACGTCACGGCCTTCGTCACGGAAGGACTCGGCGATGGTCAGACCGGTCAGGGCCACGCGCAGACGGTTGCCTGGCGGCTCGTTCATCTGGCCGTAGACCATGGCCACCTTCGATTCCGGCAGGTCGTCCAGACGCACCACCTTGGAATCGGCCATTTCATGGTAGAAGTCGTTGCCTTCGCGGGTGCGCTCACCCACACCGGCAAACACCGACAGGCCGGAGTGGGCCTTGGCGATGTTGTTGATCAGTTCCATCATGTTCACGGTCTTGCCGACGCCGGCGCCGCCGAACAGACCCACCTTGCCGCCCTTGGCGAACGGACAGACCAGGTCGATCACCTTGATTCCAGTTTCGAGCAGTTCCTGCGAAGGGCTCAGCTCGTCGTACTCCGGCGCCTTGCGGTGGATGGACGACGTCAGGGTCGCGTCGACCGGGCCCCGTTCGTCGATCGGGTTGCCGAGCACGTCCATGATCCGGCCCAGCGTCGCCTTGCCGACCGGCACGGTGATCTGGGAGCCGGTGTTGAACACCGTCAGGCCGCGGCGCAGGCCGTCGGAAGAGCCCAGAGCGATGGTACGCACCACGCCGTCACCGAGCTGCTGCTGCACTTCCAGCGTCAGCGGCGAACCTTCCATCTTGAGGGCGTCATAGACCTTGGGCATCTGGTCGCGCGGGAACTCCACGTCCACCACGGCGCCGATACATTGAACAATTTTTCCTTGGGCTTGCATTTTTCGCTCCAATATTACTAATCTGCTCAGCCGCTGATGGCAGCCGCGCCGGACACGATTTCAGACAGCTCTTTGGTAATCGCGGCCTGCCGGGTCTTGTTGTAAACCAGCTTGAGTTCGGCGATCACGTTGCCGGCGTTGTCGGTCGCCGCCTTCATGGCCACCATGCGCGCAGCGTGCTCGGACGCCATGTTCTCAACCAGGGCCTGGTACACCAGCGCCTCGATGTAGCGCAGCAGCAGGTTGTCGATGACGGACTGCGCGTCCGGTTCATAGATGTAGTCCCAGGACGGTTCGGATCCGCTGGCTTTAGCCTCCTGCTCCATCTTGGCGGACGACAAGGGCAGGAGCTGCTCTATCACCGGCTCCTGCTTCATGGTGCTGATAAAGCGGTTGTAGCACAGGTGCACCGAGTTCACTTCACCCGCGACGTAGGCGTCCAGCAACACCTTGACCGGGCCAACAAGCTTGTCCAGGTGGGGCCTGTCGCCCAGATGGGTCACCTGCGAAACCACCGACGCGCCGACGCGGTTGAGGAAGCCCAGGCCCTTGTTGCCAACGGCCACGGCCTTCGTGGTCATGCCCGCCGCCTGCGTTTCCCGCAAACGGGTCGTAACCTGGCGCAACAGGTTGGTATTGAGACCGCCGCACAGACCTTTGTCCGTCGTCATCACGATCAGCCCGACGGCCTTGCCGCTGTTAGGCTTCATGAAGTCGTGGACATACTCCGGGTTGGCCTTGCCCAAGTTGGTGGCGATGGCGCGAATCTTGGTGGCGTAAGGACGCGCAGCGCGCATGCGCTCCTGCGTTTTGCGCATCTTGGAAACCGAGATCATTTCCATCGCCTTGGTGATCTTCTTGGTGTTTTCCACCGATTTGATCTTGGTGCGTAATTCCTTGCCTGCTGCCATCAGTGGCTCCTATTGGTCAGGTGGAAATCAGGCAAAGGACTTCTTGAAATCGGCCACGGCCTGGGTCAGGGTGGCTTCTGCGTCCTTGTCCAGCGCGCGGCTCTCTTCGATCTTGCCCAGCAGCGCGGCGTGCTTGTCCTTCAGGTAGGCGTGCAGACCATGCTCGAACGGAAGGATCTTCTTGACGTCAACATCGTCCATGAAACCCTTGTTCACCGCGAACAGCGAAGCGCTCATCAGGCTGATCGGCAGCGGGCTGTACTGCTTCTGCTTCAGCAGTTCGGTTACGCGCGCGCCGCGGTCCAGCTGCTTGCGGGTGGCGTCGTCCAGATCGGACGCAAACTGCGCGAAAGCTGCCAGCTCACGGTACTGCGCCAGGTCGTTACGAATACCGCCCGACTGGCCCTTGACCACCTTGGTCTGAGCAGCGGAACCCACGCGGGACACCGAGATACCCGCGTTGATCGCGGGGCGGATGCCGGCGTTGAACAGGCTCGTTTCCAGGAAGATCTGGCCGTCGGTGATCGAGATCACGTTGGTCGGAACGAACGCGGACACGTCACCCGCCTGGGTTTCGATGATCGGCAGCGCGGTGAGTGAACCCGTCTTGCCTTTGACCTCACCTTTGGTGAAGGCCTCGACATAGTCGGCATTGACGCGGGCGGCGCGCTCCAGCAGACGGCTGTGGAGATAGAACACATCGCCAGGATAGGCCTCGCGACCCGGGGGGCGACGCAACAGCAGCGAAACCTGGCGATAGGCCACAGCTTGTTTGGACAGATCGTCATAAACGATCAGGGCATCCTGGCCGCGATCGCGGAAGTATTCGCCCATCGTGCAGCCGGAGTACGCGGAGACGTACTGCATTGCCGCGGATTCCGATGCCGAAGCGGCCACAACAATGGTGTAGTCCATCGCACCAGCCTGCTCCAGCGAACGCACCACGTTCTTGATCGACGAGGCCTTTTGCCCGATCGCGACGTAGACGCAGGTCATGTTCTGACCCTTCTGGTTGATGATCGCGTCGATCGCCACCGCGGTCTTGCCGGTCTGGCGGTCACCGATGATCAGTTCGCGCTGGCCACGGCCGATGGGCACCATGGAGTCGATCGACTTCAGGCCGGTCTGCACAGGTTGATCCACGGACTGACGCGCGATCACGCCCGGCGCGACTTTTTCGATCACGTCGGTCATCTTGGCATTGATGGGACCTTTGCCGTCAATGGGCTGACCCAGCGCGTTCACCACGCGGCCAATCAGCTCGGGGCCGACGGGCACTTCCAGAATACGCCCGGTGCAGCGCACCGTGTCGCCTTCGGAGATGTGCTCGTACTCACCCAAAATCACGGCGCCGACCGAGTCGCGCTCAAGGTTCAAGGCGAGGCCGAAGGTCGGCAGACCATCGGCGCCAGCCGGGAACTCCAGCATTTCACCCTGCATCACCTCGGACAGTCCGTGGATACGAACGATGCCGTCGGTCACAGACACAACGGTACCTTGGTTGCGGATGTCCGCGCTACCGGTCAGGCCTTCGATGCGGCTCTTGATCAGTTCAGAAATTTCTGCGGGATTGAGTTGCATGACTCTTTCCTTCTTCCTTAAATAGGCCGATGGCTTACGCCGTCAGCGCGACTTTCATTTGTTCCAGGCGTGCCTTGACGGACGTGTCCAGGACCTCGTCACCCACCACCACACGAATCCCGCCGATCAGGTCCGGCTCAAGCTCCACCTTGACATTGAGCTTGCGTCCGAAACGCGACTCCAGCGTTGCTGCCACGTCGGCCAACGCCGCTGCGTCAATCGGAAATGCGCTGTAGACCACTGCGTCGGAGGTTCCGCTCAGCGAGTTCTTGAGGTTGCGGAACTGCTGAGCCATTTCAGGCAGCACCGCGAGACGACCATTTTCGATGACCGTGCGCAGGAAGTTCCGGGCGCTGTCCGGCAAGGCGCTCTTGGCCACGCCCGTGATCAGAGCGACCACCTGGTCCACCGAGGTCTTGGGACTGTCGGCAAACTGCAGCAACTGCGGATTGCCAGCGATCGCCGCCAGCTCATCCAGCCATGCGGCGGCACCTGCGAGATCCGCGGAAGAAGCCTTGAACAGCGCTTCGGCATAAGGGCGCGCGATGGTGGCAAGTTCAGCCATGGCGATCCCTTTTACAGTTCGGTCTTGAGACGGTTGAGCAGGTCGGCATGAACGCCGGCATTGACCTCTTTGCGGAGAATCTGCTCGGCACCCTTGACTGCCAGCGCGGCAACCTGCTCACGCAGCTCCTCGCGCGCCTTGACCGTTTGCTGCTCAGCCTCAGCCTTCGCGGCAGCAACGATCTTGCTGCCTTCCTCGCTGGCGCGAACCTTGGCCTCTTCGATGATCGCCAGCGCCCGCCGCTCGGCATCGGCCAGGCGTGCGGCCGTCTCGGTGCGCGACTGGGCCAGCTCGTCCTCGACGCGTTTGTTGGCGGACGAAAGCTCAGCCTTCGCCCGGTCGGCCGCTGCGAGGCCTTCGGCGATTTTCTTGGCACGTTCGTCGAGCGCAAGTGCGATGGGCGGCCACACGAACTTCATCGTGAACCAGACCAGAATCGCAAAGACGATCGCTTGGACGAACAGGGTTGCATTGATACTCACAGCAACACCCTTTCAGTCAGTTGATGAACAGGCGGGCGATTACTTCAGAACGAAGGGGTTTGCGAACGCGAACATCATCGCGATACCGACGCCGATCAGGAAGGCCGCGTCGATCAGACCGGCCAGCAGGAACATCTTCGTCTGCAGTTCGTTCATCAGTTCGGGCTGACGGGCGGCCGATTCGAGGTACTTGCTGCCCATGATGCCGATGCCGATACAGGCACCGATGGCGCCCAGGCCAATGATCAAACCAGCGGCGAGTGCAACAAAGCCGAGAACGTGTTCCATTTAAAGCTCCTGTGGATGAAAAGTGAAAGTTAAGGAAAGGGAAACTGAAAAAAACCGGAAATCAGTGCGCGTCGTGCGCCTGTCCGACGTACACCAGCGTCAACATCATGAAGATGAACGCCTGCAACGCGACGATCAGGATGTGGAAGATCGACCAGATCGACCCCGCAATGATGTGACCGATCGTCAGCATGATGCCCGACAACGACAACGCAGCGGCTCCACCCATCAAGGCGATCAGCATGAACAGCAATTCGCCCGCATACATATTGCCGAACAGTCGCATACCGTGTGAAACCGTCTTGGCGGCAAATTCGATCATCTGCATGACGAAGTTCGGAATCCACAGCAAAGGGTGCGCACCGAAAGGCGCACAGAACAGCTCGTGAATCCAGCCGCCCAGGCCTTTGATCTTGATGTTGTAGTAGATGCAGATCAGAAGCACCGAAGTGCTCAGCCCCAGCGTGGTGGACAGATCGGCCGTGGGCACGACACGCATGTACGCATGGTGAGGATCGTGCCCCGCAGCGCCGAAGATGGCCTCCCAGATGCGCGGAATGAGGTCTACCGGCAGAAAGTCCATGGCGTTCAGCGCGAAAATCCAGACGAACACCGTGAGGGCCAAAGGCGAAACGAACTTGCGGCTCTCGGCGTTGTGGATGATGCTCTTGGACTGGTTGTCGACCATCTCCACCAGAATTTCGACCGCCGCCTGGAAACGCCCCGGAACGCCGGACGTCGCGCTGCGAGCGGCCTTCCAGAGGAAATACGTCATCACCACGCCAATCAGGGTCGCCCAGAAAATCGAGTCGTAGTTGTAAACCGAGAAATCGACGACGCCCTTCATGGGCTTGTTCTGAAGATGCGTCAGGTGGTGACCAATGTACTCACCCGCGGTAGGTCCGGTTCCAGCAGCCATCTGTTTACTCTTGCTTAAGTTCTACGCTTCGGGCGGAGCACAAGCGCCACCCAGTACACCTTCATCGTCAACACCAGACCGACCAGCAAGGCCGGCCAGCTGAGGTTGACCACCAGCCTTGGCGCCGCGAACAACATCGCGACCGTCAAGACAATCTTGACCATCTCCCAGATGAAAAACCCGAACGCCGCGCCCACTGCGCGCGCCTGCGGATCCTTCAGCGACAACCTGCGCATCAGCCCCCGGGCAAACAAGGCAGCAGGAATCACCACTGCCAACGCACCATACCCGGCCGACCAACCCACACTCGCCCGCCCGGTCAGTCCCCAAGCAGCCAGAGCCACCAGGATGCCGACCAAAGCCTGCACCGAGACCACCTTTGCCGGCGAGACCGACGGGTTCTTTTCGCTCCATTGCCGGGCCTCTTCGGCCGTCAAGGGCTTGAACTCGGACTCACTCGCCTCCAACTCGTTCAACGGTGCCATTGTTGCCATGTCAGATTACGCCCAGGTTACGTCCGTCTGGCCGTCGGACCGTGCCTGCGCTTTCCAGCAAAGCCCTTCATTATACGTAGAAACCCGCGAATCCCAAATACCCTTCACCGAACTGGCGCCAGGCAGGCGGCGGTGCCGGCCGACTTCGGTTGCGCGGCCCGCCTCGGGTCGATGGTCCGGCCTTGCCATGCGCGCCTTGAACCTGCCGTTGGCTGGCTGCGTCCGGTTCGATCGGTGAGAATTGCCAGCTTGGATCGCCTGCCAAGACCTGGCGGCCGATGCTCAAGACCAGAAAGGACCCCTCATGAGCGGCTCATTCACCGCGCCAGCATCACCCGGCGCCGACCCGCGCAAGGAATCGCTCATCAAATACCCGTGCGCGTTCCCGATCAAGGTCATGGGGAACCACGCGCCCGGATTCGTGGCCGCCCTCGTCCATGTCACCCGGCAGTTCGATCCGTCTTTTGATGACACCCTCGTCGAGCTGCGCGAGAGCAAGGGCGGGAAATACCTTGGCGTCACCCTGACCGTCACCGCCACCAGCCGGGAACAACTTGACGAGCTGTACCGCACGCTGTCGAGTCATCCGATGGTGAAGGTCGTCCTTTGATCCGCAAGCGCTCCGAAAACCCACTGCACTGGCCATGCCGCGCGCTCGCCTTGATTCAGCCATGTTGATGGGTTCCGGGCGATGAGCATCGCAACCACGCAACTGGGACGGGTCGACTATGTGCCCACGGCTGCCGCGATGCAGGCCTATACCGAACGGCGCGGGCCCGACACGGCCGACGTGCTGTGGGTCTGCGAGCACCCGCCGGTCTACACCCAGGGCTTGGCCGGCAAGGAGGCCCACCTGCTGGATCCTGGCGCCATTCCCGTGGTGCAAACCAATCGCGGCGGACAGGTCACCTACCACGGCCCCGGTCAGGTGGTGGCCTATCCGCTGATCGACCTGCAACGCGCCGGCTACTACGTGAAGGAATATGTCTACCGGATCGAGGAAGCGGTGATCCGCACCCTGATGGCCTTTGGCGTCACCGGGCACCGCGTGGCTGGGGCGCCGGGCATCTACGTGCGGCTCGACGACCCCTTCTCCCATGCGGCACTGACCGGCCCGGCGCCCGCCGACGATCCGTTCCGGGGGCTGGGCAAGATCGCGGCGCTGGGCATCAAGGTCAGCCGGCATTGCACCTACCACGGTGTGGCGCTGAACGTGGCGATGGATCTGGAACCGTACTCGCGTATCAACCCCTGCGGCTACGCGGGCCTGAAAACGATCGATCTTTCTACAATCGGCCTCTCGGTCGCGTGGTCCGCGGCTGCCCAGTTGCTGGGTCAGAAGCTCGCCACCTACCTCGCCCCCTGAACCGGGGGTTGTCGCCGTCGCGTGAGCGCCGGCCCATGGTTGCACCGCGCGGCATGCCGCCGATGAGGAAGCGAAAACGATGAATCCGAAAGACGTTGTACGCGACGCACAATCCCCAGAAGCCTACGATGCAACCGCCAAGCAAAAGGCCGGCGCGAAGCTGTCGCGCATCCCGATCAAGGTCCAGCCGGGCGACATCCTCAAGAAACCCGACTGGATCCGGGTCAAGGCCGGCAGCCCGACCACGCGCTTCTACGAAATCAAGGATGTGCTGCGCGCCAACAAGCTGGTGACCGTTTGCGAAGAGGCCAGTTGCCCGAACATCGGCGAATGCTTCGGCAAGGGCACGGCCACGTTCATGATCATGGGCGACAAGTGCACGCGGCGCTGCCCGTTCTGCGACGTCGGCCATGGCCGGCCCGACCCGCTGGACGCGGCCGAACCGGAAAACCTGGCCCGGACGATCGCCGCGCTCAAGCTCAGCTACGTGGTGATCACCAGCGTGGACCGTGATGACCTGCGCGATGGTGGCGCCGGCCATTTTGTCGAATGCATCCGCAAGACCCGCGAGCTGTCACCGGGAACGCAGATCGAGGTGCTGGTGCCCGATTTCCGCGGCCGTGACGACCGCGCGCTGGAGATCCTGAAAGCCGCGCCGCCGGACGTCATGAACCACAACCTCGAAACCATCCCTCGCCTGTACAAAGAGGCCCGCCCTGGCTCCGATTACGCGTTCAGCCTGAACCTGCTGAAAAAGTTCAAGGGCCTGTTTCCGGACGTGCCCACCAAGAGCGGGCTGATGGTGGGCCTGGGCGAAACCGACGACGAGATTCTGGACGTGATGCGCGACATGCGGGCGCACCACATCGAGATGCTGACCATCGGCCAGTACCTGGCGCCCAGCACTGCCCACCTGAGCGTCAAACGCTACGTGCACCCGGATACCTTCAAGATGTTCGAAACCAGGGCCTACGAAATGGGTTTCCGGCACGCCGCCGTGGGCGCCATGGTGCGCTCCAGCTACCACGCCGACCAGCAAGCCGGCCATGCGCTCGGACGAAGCGGCGCCTGAATCACTCCCTTTTTCATAGCTGCCTGTGGCCATTCCACGCTGGGAACAGGCAATTCTTGCCCACATTTTGCGGCTAAATGGGGCTCCCAGGCCCCGCGCCAGCGGCCAGCATGCTCATCCGGATTGATCAGCGTGCCAGGACGCCGGCCGGCTCGTCGGATTCCAGCACCTTCTGGGCCCAGACGCGCAGCTTGGTGGTGTCGGCGCGCAACACCTCCTGCTTGACCACCAGGATCTGCGTGGGATGCATCGAAAAACTGCGCAGGCCCAGGCCCAGCAGCAAGCGGGTCATCGCGGGATCGCCAGCCATTTCGCCACAGACACTGACGCCCTTGCCCTGGGCGTTGCACTCGGCGATGGTGTCCGCGATGAGTCGCAGCACCGCCGGGTGCAGCGGGTCGTACAGGTGGGCGACCGACTCGTCGGCGCGGTCGATCGCCAGCGTGTACTGGATCAGGTCGTTGGTCCCGATCGACAGGAAGTCGAAATACTTCAGGAACAGCCGCAGCGTGAGCGCTGCAGCCGGCACCTCGATCATCGCGCCGAGCTTCAACGGGCCGTAGACCATGCCCTGGTTGTCCAGCTGGGCGCGCGCGTGGTCCAGCAGGGCCAAGGCCTGGCGGATCTCGCTGCCATGTGCCAGCATCGGAATCAGCAGGTGCACCTGGCCATGGGCGGCCGCGCGCAGAATGGCGCGCAACTGGGTAAGAAACATCGCCGGATCGGCCAGGCTCCAGCGGATGGCTCGCAAACCCAGCGCCGGATTCAGGTGGGCGTCGTCATGATGGGCCTCGTCAAGTGGCTTGTCGGCCCCCACATCCACGGTGCGGATCGTCACCGGCAGTCCCTGCATGCCTTCGACCGCGCGGCGGTAGGCCTGGTATTGCTCTTCCTCGTCGGGCAGGCGGCCCTGGCGGCCCATGAACAGAAACTCGCTGCGGAACAGGCCCACGCCGACCGCCCCCATCTTGATCGCCGTCAGGGTGTCGTCCGGCATCTCGATGTTGGCCAGCAGTTCGACCCGCTGCCCGTCCAGCGTGACCGCCGACGTGTTGCGCAGGCGTGAAAGCCGTTCGCGCTCCAGTTCTCCCTGTCGCTGGCGGAACCCGTACTCGGCCAGGATGATCGGCGACGGATCGACGATCACGACGCCGGCTTCGCCGTCGATGATGATCCAGTCGTCCTGCCGGATCAGCTGCGACGCCGAACGGGCACCCACCACCGCGGGAATGTCCATGCTGCGCGCCACGATGGCCGTGTGCGAGGTCTTGCCACCCACGTCGGTGACAAAGCCGGCAAACACGCTCTGCTTGAACTGCAGCATGTCGGCCGGGGAGAGATCGTGCGCCACCAGCACCAGCGGCACGTCCAGCGTGTCATCCAGCAGCAGGTCTTGCTGACGTTTCTGGCGCGGCACCGGCGTGTTGACCGGCGAGACCGATCCCTGCATGCGCCGCAACACGCGCTCCACCACCTGTTCCAGGTCGGCCTTGCGTTCGCGCAGGTAGTCATCCTCCATCTCGTCGAACTGGCGCGAGATGGCTTCGAACTGGGTCGTGAGCGCCCATTCGGCGTTGTAGAGACGGTCGCGGATCCAGTGCTTCACGCCGCTGGTCAGCGCCTCGTCCTGCAGCAACATGAGGTGGACATCCAGCAGCGCGGCCAGTTCGTGCGGCGCGTCCTTGGGCATCTCGTGCAGCAGGCGCTGCAGCTCATCGACCACCGCATTGCGCCCGGCGCGAACCCGGTCGATCTCGGACTCGACCTGATCGGCCGTGATGAAGTAGTGCGCCACATCCAGCCGGCTGGACGCCACGATCACGGCGCGCCCGATGGCCACCCCCCGGGCCACTGCGATGCCGTGCACGCTGAAGGTCATGATGCCCGCCGAGCCCAACGGCCCCGGTCAGTCGGAAGGGAATCCATTTGGCGATGCTTGGGAGCCGCCGGCCGCAGCGCAGGACCGCCCCAAGGAAGGCCAGCCCCCTCGGGGGGCTGAGGGCTGCGGCTCCAAGCCTGCCTGCGCAGGCTTGGACAGCCCGAAGAGGCGCAGACTCCGGCTGCGTCGCGGCCTGCAAGGCGGGACCACACGCCGTGAGGGAGCGTGGGGACCACCGGCCGCAGCGCAGGGCCGCCCCAAGCAAGGCCAGCCCCCTCGGGGGGCAGCGACCACACGCAGTGAGGAAGCGTGGGGGCCACTTACTCGCCTTCGCCGAACTTGTCGGCCATCAGGGCCAGCAGCGCGTCCATGGCCTCCTGCTCGCGCTCGCCGTCGGTCTCCAGCGTCACCTCGGCGCCTATCCCCGCCGCCAGCATCATGACGCCCATGATGCTCTTCGCATTGACCCTGCGCTCGCCGCGGCTCAGCCACACCTCACACGGGAAGCTGCCGGCCAGCTTGGTCAGTTTGGCCGAGGCTCGCGCATGCAGGCCCAATTTATTGCTGATGATCGTGCTGGTCTTTAACATGGTTTTTTCGGGTCTGGTTCTGGGGCGCGGTCACCGCCACCTGCATCACGCCCTGGGTGCCGCCGGTGACGGCGCGCGACGCCAAGGCCTCCAGCGGTTCGTGCCGGTAGCTGACCGCGCGCAGCAGCATCGGCAGGTTGACGCCGGTCACGAGCCGGGAATTCAGTCCGTCGACCAGTTTCTGCGCCACGTTGCTGGGTGTTGCGCCGAACACATCGGTCAGCACCACCACGCCATCGTTACCGGGCCGATCGCGCAGCTGCCGCAGGGCGATCCGGGCGGCCGCCAGGGTTTCCTCCGGCGGGGCATGGGGCGCGGTATCGATCGCCACCACCGAGGGGCCGCAGTCCGGAAAGACGTGCAGGGCACATTCCCGAAGCGCATGGGCCAGCGGAGCGTGGGCAATGATGAGGATGCCGTTCATGAGCCCTGATTATGGGGTTTCGCCCACAGAAAATAGCCGTAGGCCGCCATGCAGCAAGCAAGGAACACCCCGACTGCCGTCTGATAGGCCGCCACATCACCGAACCCCAGCGCCCTGACACCATCGATCAGCAGTCCGATCCCCCATTGCACGACGAACACGCCGGCAAAGATGACGAGGTTGTAGGCCGACAACGCCCGTCCAGCCAGCGTCTGCGGAAACGCCATGCCCACGGCCGGCTGGGTCAGCGAAACAAAGCTGCAACTCATGCAATACAAGGCAATTGCGGGCGTTGCCAGCGTGGAAAGGCCATCGCCAGCTATCACAATGATAGCCAGCAGAATGAAGCTGAACGGCAATCCCCAGGCGATCAGGCGCTCGGCGGTGAAGCCGCGACGCACCAGTGCGGGATTGACCAGACCCCAGGTCCAGAAAGTGCCCAGCATGCAGACGTTGATCCAGAACAGGCCGGTGGCGGCCTGCGCGGCCGTGTGGCCGCAGACCTTGATCATCCAGGGCACGGCCCACAACGTCTGCATGGCGATCAGGCCGCCGTAACTGAAAAAGCCGATCGGCGTCATGCGTCGGAAAAGGGGATGGCGCCAGACGGCGGCATAGCTGGCCTCGGGACCCTCGGCCGGGGCGTTTTCGGGCGCCGACCAGGCCGGCACCGCCATCGCGATCCACACCATGGCCGCCGCGAGAGCCACCGCCAGCCCCCAGAACAGGGGGCGCCAACCGAGCAGCGGCACCAGCCACTGCACCGGCAGGGTCGAGGCCACCATGCCCAGCGAGCCGGTCATCAGCATCCAGGAGTTGGCACGCAGTTGGGCACTGGCATCGAGCCAACGGCGGTTGCCCGTCAGCGGTGCCATCAAACAGGCGCTGACACCGGCGCCGATCAGCACCCGCGCGCCCAGCAACGCCGAAAAGCCCCCCGCCAGCGAAAACGCCACGCAGCCCACCAGCGCCACGCTGAGCAGGCTCAGGATCACCTTGCGCGGGCCGTGGCGATCCAGCCAGGCGCCCATCGGCAGTTGCGTGGCCGAAAAACCCAGAAAGTACCCCCCGGCCAGCAAGCCCAGATCGCGGGCGTTCAGGCTGAATTCCGCGGTGAGCACCGGCGACAGGGTCGCCGTGATGGCGCGCAACAGCGCCGAAAAGAAATAGGCGAACGCGAAGGCGAGAAAGACAACGATCGCGGTACGCCGTGGCAGCAGGTTCATCGCGCGCCCTGCTGCAGGCGCAAGCCGGCAAAAAAGGCGTCCGCCACCTCGCCGACGACCGGATCGGCATAGACCACCGCGTGAAACAGCCACACCCCCTGGGGCGTCGCTGCGGCAAACCAGACCGCCTGGGCACCGACCGGTCGGCCCTCGCGGGTCTGGCCGCGGGCGGACAGGCGAACCGACTCCGGCAACGTCAGGCTGCCGGCCGGCTGAAACGGCTGCTCGCTCACCGCTTGGGCCCGCATCCCTGCCAGCGTCGCGGCTCGCCACTGCGCCAGCGCGGCGCCGGGGCTGACGCCGACCGGCAACGGCATCCGGCTCACCGCCAGCGTCGCGCCGCCGGTTTCGCAGCCGGTCATCGACAGCGGCACCGAATGGCCCGCCAGCGTGACCGCCTGGCTCGCAAGGTCGGGCTTGCAGGGCAGCACGATGGTCAGCGGTGCGCCTTCGAGCCGGATCTCCCGCCAGTTCCAGGCCGGGCTGCAGGAAGCGAGCCAGGCCAACAGGGGGAACAGCAGCAAGAACATCCGGCGCATCGGCCCCATTATCGAGGGCCATCGCTTTTTCGCGACAATGAAGCCATGAACTCACTCGATGGCATCCGCATTCTCGACCTGTCGCGCGTGCTCGCCGGGCCCTGGTGCACCCAGACCCTGGCCGATCTCGGCGCCGACGTGATCAAGATCGAGCGTCCCGGCAGCGGCGACGACACGCGCAGCTGGGGCCCGCCGTTCCTGAAAGACCGCGACGGCCACGATTCCCACGAGGCCGCCTACTACCTCGGCGCCAACCGCAACAAGCGTTCGGTGACCTGCGACATCGCCACCCCGCAGGGCCAAACCCTGGTGCGCGACCTGGTGCCGCACTGCGATGTGTTCGTGGAGAACTTCAAGGTCGGCGACATGGCCCGCTACGGCCTGGACCACGCCAGTCTGAAGGCGCTCAACCCACGCCTGGTGTACTGCAGCGTGACCGGCTTCGGTCAGACCGGGCCGTACCGCGAGCGCGCCGGCTACGACTACGCCATCCAGGGCATGGGCGGGCTGATGAGCATCACCGGCGAGCGCGACGACCTCGGCGGTGGCCCGCAGAAGGTGGGCGTGGCCGTGGCCGACCTGTTCACCGGCATGTACGCCACGGTGGCGATCCTGGCTGCGCTGCGCCACGCCGAGCGCACCGGCGAAGGCCAGCATGTGGACGCCGCGCTGCTGGACACGCAGGTCGCCATGCTGGCCAACATGGGTGCCAACTACCTCGTGGGCGGCAAGATTCCTGGTCGGGCCGGCAACGCGCACCAGAACATCGTGCCGTACCAGGTGTTCGAGGTCGCGCCAGCGGCCGATGGCCACCGCGACCACCTGATCCTGGCCGTCGGCAACGACGGCCAGTACGCCAAGTTCTGCGCTGTGGCCGGACATCCGGAGCTCGCCACCGATCCGCGCTACGTGCGCAACCAGGACCGCGTGCGCAACCGCGCCGAGCTGGTGCCGCTGCTGCAGGACATCATGCGCACGCGCACCAAGGCCGCGTGGCTGGCGGCGCTGGAGCAGGCCAAGGTGCCGTGCGGGGCGATCAACAACATCGCCGAGGTGTTCGATGACCCGCAGGTGCGCGAGCGCGGCATGGTCACCACCTGGAACCACCCGGTGAACCCCGAGCTGCATCTGGTGGCCAGCCCGATCCGGCTCAGCGCAACGCCGGTGCGCACCGACCGTCCACCGCCCTTGCTGGGCGAGCAGACCGACGAAGTGCTGCGCACGCTGCTGGGCTATTCCGAGGCCCGCATCGCCGCCCTGAGAGAAGAGGGTGTGATCTGATGGCTCACTTTGTCCTGGTTCATGGCGCGTGGCATGGCGCCTGGTGCTGGCGCCACGTCACCGAGGCGCTGATCCGTGCCGGGCACCGGGCGCATGCCGTGACCCTGACCGGGCTGGGCGAACGCGCGCACCTGCTGAGCCCCGCCATCACGCTGGAAACGCACATCGCCGACGTGATCGGCGTCATCGAGGCCGAAGAACTCGACGATGTGGTGCTAGCGGTGCACTCCTACGCCGGCATGTTGGGCACGGCGGTGGCCGACCGCTTGCCGCAGCGCCTGGCCCACCTGGTCTATGTCGACGCGGTGGTGCCCAAGCCCGGTGAAAGCTGGAGCAGCACCCATGCCCGGGCCACCCGCGAGGCCCGCCTGGCCGCCGCCGCAGCCGACGCGAACCACAGCTTCCCGCCGCCCGATCCCGTCGTCTTCGGCCTGGACGGACCGGCGCACGACTGGGTGCGGCGACGCCAGACGCCGCACCCCGGCCACACCTACGAAGCCCCGCTGGATTTCGACCCCGGGCGGGTGGCCCGGGTGCCGCGCACCTTCATCAACTGCACCCAACCGCCGCTGGCGACGATCGACGTGATCCGCACCCGGGTGTCGGACCCGCGCTTCTGGGACGGCGCCTGGCTGCCCGGAGCCAAGGTGGTGGACCTGCCAACCGGACACGACCCGATGGTCAGCGAGCCCGCCGCACTGGTGCGCCTGCTGCTGGAACGCGCGGCGTGAGTCAGGCTCCGGGCCTGCACCCGGCCGCCAGGAGGGCCGCAGAACCGTTCTTGTTGAATCAAAGCAGCCAAAACCCATCGCCAAATGGCCACAGGGCGCTCTTATTTCAGGAGTATCTCAGGCATGCAGGAGCGCTGCCGGCATGGCGCGGTCATGACCGGTTCGGGTGCATTCCGCCGCTGGCTGCACGATTTCTTCTGGCTGGCAATACTCGCGCCGCGATCCAGTCCGGCTTGCTTTCACGGCCGTCGGCGACCGCTTCATTCACCTTCTACGGAGATACACCATGAAATTCAAGTTGGCCGTCGCCATGCTGTCTGTTTCGCTCGCCGCGGGTTCCGCCGT
>JAXMFA010000014.1:0-46842 GCA_046348065.1 Burkholderiaceae bacterium | reverse complement strand
GGCCTGTTAACACAAACCGCGAAGTCCGTCCGCGACCAGCACAAAGCAGAGGAAGCCGAGAAACATGGCGTCGAGCTTCTCGAATCGAGAGAAGATTCGCCGATAGCCCTTCAAGCGCCGGAACAACCGCTCGACTTCATTGCGCCGCCGGTACATGGCCCGGTCGTATTCCCAAGGGTCAAGACGTGTCCGCGTTGGAGGAACGACCGGAATGAAACCCAAGTCCAGGGCCAGTTGACGTGTCTCGTTTCCTTCGTACGCGCGGTCCATGAGCAGGTGGACTGGGCGATTCGTTGGGCCCAAGCTTTGAAGGAGGCGGCGACCTTCAGGGGCATCATGAGCCTGTCCAGGCGACAGACAGAACGTCACGGCCGTTCGAGCATCCGCGGCAACCAGATGAACCTTGGTGTTCCATCCGCCTCGGGACTTCCCGATGGATTGAGGGCCGTTTTTTTTAACGCGCCCGTGCCATCGGGGTGGACCTTGATGCTGGTGGAGTCGAGCGAAACGGCTTCAATGCGAATGCGCACCACCTGTTCGCGCTGGAGCTCCTGGAACATCTTGTCCAGCACACCGGCCCTCTCCCACCGGCGCATGCGCGTGTAGATGGTGTGCCAGTTGCCAAACCTTTTGGGCAAGCCACGCCATTTGCACCCGTGTTCGGCCACGTAAAGCATGGCATTGACCACCTGAAGGTTGGTCATGCTCACATTGCCGCGTTGAGTTGGCAGGCAGTGCTCGATACGAGAAAACTGTTCGGGCGTGATTTCCATGCACGCCAGTGTCGCTCTCCAGCTCCAAATTGGCAATTAGTGTTAACACGCCCTAGTCCATCGCCAGGCCCGCTGCGCAGGGCAGTCGGTCGCCCGATGCCCGTGCTGGCGACTCGCCGGGACATGAAGATGGTTTCTGACAGGGGGCTGCCATGAGCGATCAACCCGACAGCGGGCCATCCGGCCGGTTTGAGGTCCGCGTGTCGGCGGACAGCCATTTCGCCTGGATCCGCACCCGCCTGGCGGTGGAGAACACGATGCTGGCCTACCTTCGAACGTCGGTCTCGCTGATCGGCTTCGGTTTTGCCATCGTCCAGTTCCTGCACAACACCCAGGCGCTTCCCGGCGCGCTTGCCCCGCGCTTTCCGGAGGCCCCCTTGTACCTGGGGCTGGCGTTGATCGGCTGCGGCATCGTGGTCGCGATCATCGCGCTGTTCGACTTCCGCCGGACGGTGAAATACCTGTGGAGTGGCGACTACGCAGCCATCGCGGGCATGACCGCCGAAGGCCACAAGACGCCGCTTTACGCGGTCGGCGGCATTCTGGTCCTCATCGGACTGTTCGCTTTCTTCGCCGTGCTGCTGCGCTTTCAATGAGGATAGTCCCTTGTCTACGCCCACCGAACCGCTGAACCCGGGCCATGAACACCGCCATGCCTGAGTTCGCCCATACCGAGCCGACCTGCCCGCCGCTGGGCCCGCACACGCCCCCGGGCTTTCACCTGCTGGCCAAACCCAGCGGCTCGACCTGCAACATCGACTGCACCTACTGCTTCTTCCTGTCCAAGGAGGCGCTCTACCCGAACGACAAGCACCGCATGCCCGAGGCCACGCTGGAGGCCTACATCCGGCAGTTGCTGGAATCGCACCGCGTGCCGCAGGTGACGGTGGCCTGGCAGGGCGGCGAGCCCACGCTGATGAAGCTGGAGTTCTTCCGCCACGCGGTCGAATTGGTCGAAAAGCACCGCCGTCCCGACCAGATCGTGCAGCACACCTTTCAGACCAACGGCCTGCTGATCGACGACGAGTGGTGCGTCTTCTTCAAGCAGCACAATTTCCTCGTGGGCCTGAGCGTGGACGGTCCGCGCGAGCTGCACGACACCTACCGCCGCGACCGCCGTGGCCAGGGCACCTTCGACCTGGTGATGCGCGGCTGGCGCTGCCTGCGCCGGCACGGGGTGGACTTCAACATCCTGTGCACCGTCAACGCCGCCAACCAGCAGCATGGCCGGGCGGTCTACCGCTTCTTCCGGGACGAGTTGAAGGCGAAGTGGGTGCAGTTCATCCCGATCATCGAGCGTGCCACCGAGCAGACGATCGAGATCGCCAACCAGGGCTGGAGCGAACGACCGGGCAAGCAGCGCCTGCTGTACACGCAGACCGGCGGCCTGGTGACCGAGCGCACGGTCGGCGCCGAGGCCTACGGCCAATTCCTCGTCGACGTGTTCGAGGAATGGGTGCGCCATGACGTGGGCGAGGTGTTCGTGCAGCTGTTCGATGTCACGCTGGAGGCTTTTTTCGGCCGGCATCAGCTGTGCATTCACGCGCCCACCTGCGGCTACGGTCCGGCGCTGGAGCACAACGGCGACGTCTATGCCTGCGACCATTTCGTCGAACCGGCCTACAAGCTCGGCAACATCCACCAGACGCACCTGCTGGAGCTGGTGGCGTCTGCGCAGCAGCGCCGATTCGGCCACGCCAAGCGTGACACGCTCACCGCGCAGTGCCGCAATTGCAGGGTGCTCAACTGGTGCAATGGCGGCTGCCCCAAGGACCGCTTTGCGTTGTCGCGCGACGGTGAGCCGGGGCAGAACTACCTGTGCCCGGGGTTCGAGCGCTTTTTCAACCACACCGGGCCGACGTTCAACGTGATGGTGCAACTGCTGCGCCAGAACCGCCCGCCGTCCGACATCATGGCCGCGGTCGCCGAGCAGGATGCCCAACGCGGCCCCTACCAGCCGTGTCCGTGCGGGAGTGGCAGGAAGTTCAGGTTCTGCCATGGCGACAAGGCGCCGGTGTCGCCGTTCAGCGGTGTCGACCTTGGAACGGCGGTGCCATGAGGGGTACGTGTTTTTTTTGGAGCCGGGCAGCCCGTCGGCGGCCCGGAATTTGTGTCAGTAGCGTAAACAAGGAGAAACGACGATGGCAGACAAGAAACCCAACATGCTGATCCTCTGGGGGGATGACGTGGGCTGGTGGAACATCAGCTACAACAGCCGGGGCCAGATGGGTTACCGCACCCCCAACATCGACCGGGTGGCGAACGAAGGCGTGGCCTTCACCGACTACTACGCCCAGCAGAGCTGCACGGCAGGACGCGCCGCGTTCATGACCGGCCAGAACCCGATCCGCACCGGCCTGACCAAGGTCGGCATGCCGGGCGCCACCAACGGTCTGCAGGCCGAAGACCCGACCATTGCCGAGCTGCTCAAGCCCATGGGCTACGCCACCGGCCAATTCGGCAAGAACCACTTCGGCGACCGCGACGAGCACCTGCCCACGGTGCACGGCTTCGACGAGTTCTTCGGCAACCTGTACCACCTGAACGCCGAAGAAGAGCCCGAGCAGCCCGACTACCCGAAGGACCCCGCGTTCAAGAAGCGCTTCGGCCCACGCGGGGTGCTGCACTGCAAGGCAGACGGCAAGGGCGGGCAGACGGTGGTGGACACCGGCCCGTTGACGAAAAAACGCATGGAAACCATCGACGACGAGGTGACCGCGCACGCACTGCGCTTCATCGACGAATGCCATCAGGCCGGCAAGCCGTTTTTCCTCTGGTACAACACCACGGCGATGCACTTCCGCACCCACTGCGCCGAGAAGCACAAGGGCAAGAGCGGCCAGGGCGACTACAACGACGTGATGGTCGCGCACGACGAGAACATCGGCCTGATGCTCAACAAGCTCGACGAGCTGGGCATCGCCGACGACACCATCGTCATGTACTCCACCGACAACGGCGTGCACTACAACACCTGGCCAGACGCCGGCATCACGCCGTTCCGCTCCGAGAAAAACACCAACTGGGAAGGCGGCTGGCGCGTGCCCTGCTTCGTGCGCTGGCCGGGGCAGTTCAAAGCCGGCACGGTGCTCAACGGCATCTTCAGCCACCAGGACTGGATGGCGACCCTGCTGGCCGCCGCGGGTGAACCCAACATCAAGGAAAAGCTGCTCGCAGGCCACCAGGCCGGCGCCAAGACCTTCAAGGTTCACCTGGACGGTTACAACATGCTGCCCTACCTGAAGGGCGAGGTGAAGGAAAGTCCGCGCAACTTCTTCTTCTACATCAGCGACGACGGCGACATCATGGCGATCCGCATGCAGGACTGGAAGGTGGTGCTGATGGAGCAGCGGGCCAAACAACTGGCGTGCTGGGCGGAGCCGTTCGTGAAGCTGCGCGTGCCGAAGATGTTCCACCTGCGGCGCGATCCGTTCGAGCGGGCCGACGAGAACTCCAACACCTACTACGACTGGATGATTTCCAACGCCTATGTCGTCTATCTGATGCAGGGCATCGTCGCGCAGCAGATCGAGAACTTCGTCAAGTTCCCGCCGCGGCAGAAGCCGGCTTCGTTCAACCTCGACGCGGTGTTGCGCGACCTGGAATCCGCGGGCGGCGGCGGCGGCCACTGACCGGCACGGTGCCTTCGCCTGCGGTGAAGGCCCGGCGCATCCATCGCTGACCCGGCGGTCGACTCATCGGCTGGCCGGGTCTGCTTATCTGTGATCGCAGCACCCCCTTGGAGGAAGCCTTGAACAACAACGCACCTGAAAAAGAACCGACTGCTTCGCAGTCGCCCGCAGGCGCGGTTTTGTCCGCCGACCCGCTGCCCTCGTGGAACGACGGGCCGGCCAAGCGCAGCATCATCGACTTCGTCGTCCGGGTGACCACGGAAGGATCGCCCTCCTTTGTCTCCGTTCCCGAACGCATCGCCACCTTCGACAACGACGGCACGCTTTGGTGTGAGCAGCCGGCGCCCGTGCAGGCGTACTTCGCGCTCGACCGGGTCCGGGCCCTGGCGCCGCAGCATCCGCATTGGCAGACCCAGGAGCCGTTCGCGTCATTGGTGAGGGGCGACCTGAGCGCCGCGCTCGCCGGTGGCGACCACGAACTGCTCGAAATCGTCATGGCCACCCACGCGGGCATGAGCACCACCGAGTTCGGGCGGATCGTGGAGGACTGGATTGCCACCGCGCGCCACCCGGATACCGGCCGGCTGTTCACCGAGATGGTCTATCAGCCGATGCTCGAACTGCTCGCCTACCTGAGCGCCAACGGGTTCAGGAACTACATCGTCACGGGCGGTGGCATCGAGTTCGTGCGCCAATGGGGCGAGCGCGTCTATGGCGTCACGCCCGAGCAGGTCATCGGCAGCAGCATCAAGACCCGATTCGAGCTGCGCGATGGCAAACCGGTGCTCATGCGACTGCCGCAGCTGAACTTCAACAACGACAAGGCCGGCAAGCCGGTCACCATCCACCAGCACATCGGCCGCGCGCCGCTGGCGGCCTTCGGCAACTCGGTCGGCGACCAGCAGATGCTGGAATACACGCTGGGCAGCGAGGGCGCTCGCTTCGGGCTGCTGGTCCTGCACGACGATGCCGTGCGTGAATACGCCTGCGGCCCGGTGCTGGGCATGCCCGAGCCGCGGTTGGGCGCCTTCACGCCGGCGCTTCACGCGCAGGCGAAGACAGCGGGCTGGACCGTCGTCAGCATGAAGCACGACTGGAAGCGGGTGTTCCCGTTCGAGCAAGGCCCGGTCGTGGCCATCAACATCCTGCTGGAACCCGACGCCGCGATGCTGGCGCATGCCGAAGCGAACAATGCGCGGCTGCGCAAGGTGTTCCCGAAGGGTTTTGCACTGGACGCGACGCACCGGCCGCACGTCACGCTGTTGCAGCGTTTTGTCCGCACGGCGGAACTCAACCGCGTCCATGCCGCTGCCGCGAAGGTTTTTGCCGGCACCGACGTGCCCGGCTTGCGCTTGCAGGCTTACAAGTATTACTACATTCCGAGTGGCGCGATCGGGCTGGCGGGCATCGTCGCCAGGCCGAGCCCTGAACTGCGTGAACTGCAGCTGGCCCTGATCGATGCGGTGGCCCCGTTCACGGTTCCCACCGGGTCCTCGGATGCCTTCTTCACGACGGCGGACGATCCGGTGATCGATCCGCTGCTGATTGGCTACGTGTCGACTTTCGTGGAGAAATCGGCGGGCGATCATTTCAGTCCGCACGTCACCACGGGCATCGCACCGCGTGAATACCTCGATGCCATGCTCGCGGAGCCGTTCGAACCGTTCACGTTCTCGCCGGCCGGCGCCGCGATCTACCAGTTGGGCCAGTTCGGCACCGCCGCCAGGAAACTCCATGATTTTGGGGCGAGGCACGGGCGCAGCGGTCAAAAGAGCTGAGGCGTATCAGCTATCCAATCAGTAGCGTGCTGTGGCCGTCCGACGCTGGGTACGGGCTCTTTTTGATCGAAAATTGGTGCTTCGGAGGCTTTGGCGAGCGATCCGACACGCACCCCGAGCAGGCGCAGGCGTCGGGCCAGGTCCACCCGCTTCAGGCACAGGCCGGCGGTCTGGCGGATGACCCGGGCGTCGGCGGTGAAAGCGGCAAGCGTCTGGTCGCGGGTGACGCTTTTGAAGGTGTCGTAGCGCAGCTTGATGCCGATGGTCTTGCCCACATAGCCCTTGCGCTGCAGGTCGGCAGCCACCTGCTCGCACAGCCGGGTGAAGATGGCGCCGAGTTCGGCCTTGTCGTGCACCGCGTGCAGATCGCGCTCGAAGGTGGTTTCGCGGCTGAAGCTGACGGGTTCGCTCTCGGTGACCACCGGGCGCTCGTCGCGGCCCCAGGCAGCGTCGAACAGCCACGCGCCGTAACTCTTGCCGAAGTGCTGCACCAGCCACGTGCGCTCGCGCGCGGCCAGGTCGCCGATGGTGCGGATGCCGTGGGTCTGCAACTTTTCGTCGGCCTTGGGGCCGACGCCGTTGATCTTGCGGCAGGCCAGCGGCCAGATCAGGCTTTGCAGGTCCTCGGGCTGCACGATGGAGATGCCATTGGGCTTGTTGAACTCGCTCGCCATCTTGGCCAGCAGCTTGTTGGGCGCCACACCGATCGAGCAGGTCAGGCCGGTGGTGTCGAAGATGCCTTTCTGGATCAGGCGCGCCAGCACGCGCCCGCCCTCGCGTTGCCCGCCGGGTACCTCGGTGAAATCGATGTAGACCTCGTCCACGCCGCGGTCTTCCATCACCGGCGCGATTTCCTGGATGACCTGCTTGAAGTGGCGTGAATAGCGCCGGTATTCGTCAAAGTCCACCGGCAGCAGGATGGCCTGGGGGCACAGCTTGGCCGCCTTCATCATGCCCATCGCCGAGCCCACGCCGAACCGGCGCGCCGCGTAGGTGGCGGTGGTGATCACGCCGCGTCCGGTGTAGTCGCGCAGCACCGGAAAGGCAGCCACGGGGATTTCGTGCAGGGGCAGGTCGGCGTGGTGCTCGCGCAGCGCCTCGTCCAGGCGCCGACGCCCACCACCGATGACCACCGGCAGACCTTTGAGCTGGGGGTAGCGCAGCAGTTCGACCGAGGCGTAGAAGGCATCCATGTCCAGGTGCGCGATGCGGCGCAACCGGCTGGGCGCCGGGTTGGCGGGGCTGGGCTCGGGCGGGGCGGGTGCGCTCACGCGGCAAGGATAACGTGGCCGGTGGCCGTGGCTTTCGTGCCACGCGGGAGCCGTTCGACAGGGTCTGTTGCAGGCAGACTCTGGTTTTTTGTCTAAGATGCCACAGACCCTTGAACAGGAGCCTGTCATGCTTGGACCGTCTTTCCAGCGATCGTTCCCACGCGCAAGCCTGCGGCTGACGGCCGTCGTCACGGGCGCCGCGCTGCTGGCACTTGCGGGCCCGGCGCGCGCCGCCGATGACGGCAGCGCCCTGGGCAACTGGCTGGTGCGCGACAGTCAGGTCGGGCTGCAGTTGCGCACCTACTTCTTCGACAAGCTCAACCCGCCGCCCACCAACGCCAACCAGGCCTGGGCATTGGGCGGCTGGCTGGACTACCGGTCGGGCTGGCTGGGCGACGCCCTGAGCTTCGGCTTGACCGGCTACACCTCGCAGCCCTTGTGGGCGCCAGCGGACGCACCCGGCAGCAAGTTGCTCACCGACGACCAGGGTGGCTATTCGGTGCTGGGCCAGGCCTGGGTTGCCCTGAAGCTGTTCGACCAGACCCTGACCGGCGGCCGCTTCGAGGTCAACCAGCCCGAAGTGAACCTGCAGGACAACCGCATGACGCCCCAGACCTTCCAGGGTGGCGCCCTGACGGGCACGCTCGCGGGCGTGAACTACTTTGCCGGCTACCTGTCGGACATCAAGCAACGCAATGCCACCACCTTCATCAGCATGGCCGATGCGGCCGGCGCCCCGGCCAGCGTGGACTCCGGCATGTGGCTGGTGGGCTTCAAGGGTGAGCCCGTCAAGGATCTGGTGCTGCGCCTGTCGTCCTACCACGTTCCCGACGTGCTCAATTCCACCTACGCCGATGCCAGCTGGGTGACGAAACTGTCGGGCGGACAACAGCTCAGGCTGGGCGCGCAGACGATCTATCAGAGCAGTACCGGCAGCAACTCGATCGGGGACTTCTCGGTGGGCTATGGTGGTGTCAAAGCCGACCTGAGCTCCGGGGGGCTGACCGGTACCCTGGGCTACACCCAGACCGGTCGCAATTCGAACCTGCGCTCGCCCTATTCGTCGTGGGCGGGCTACACCTCGATGCTGATCAAGGACTTCTACGCCGCCGGTCAGAAGGCGTTCCTGATCGGCGCCGCTTACGACTTCAAGGCAGCCGGGCTGCCCGGGCTGACGCTTGGTGCCAACATCGCGACAGGACGTGACGCGATCAACCCGACGACCGGTGCTGCCGTGGCCAATGCGACCGAATACGACATCGACCTGAACTACCGCTTCACCGATACCTCGTGGCCCAAGTGGGTCCAACCGCTGTGGATTCGCGTCCGGGCCGGCGTGCTGGTGCCCACCTCGGGCGGGAATACCGAGAACTACCGGATCATCCTGAACTACCCGATCGATCTGAAATAGGCGGGGTCGGACACCAGGCCGGTTGTTCAGGCGCGCAGCAGGCGACCCGCTTCGACCAGTGCACCGACGATGCTCCCCAGGTGCGCGACATCGACCGCCGGCCAGTCACCGCCAGGCTGGTGCAGATGGGCGGTGGCCTTCGGCCCCAGCAAGGCTTCGCGGAGGAACTCGACCTGGTACGCGCCAACCCGCGGCCGGCCGGATTGCGCCAGCAGCGCGCCGTATTGGATCACCTCGTAGCCACCCGGATAGGGCCGGTTGAGGCTGATCGCATCGGCACGGGCTGAAGGGCCGATCCCGAAGGCATGGGCCCAGGCGTCCGCGATGCGGCGCATCTCCGCTCCCGGCAAGGTCAGCGGCTGTGCGAGCGCATCGCCGTTCGCGTCGCCCCGGTTGCCGAAGTTGACCAGCGTGGGCAGCCGGTCTGCCGGAGGGCGCTCGACGACGAGGGCACCGTCGGCGCGCATCTTGGTGTTCATGGTGTCGTGCAGGCCCACCACGACCAGCGGCGCGTCGGGCGCCCGCGCTTGAAGAACGGCGTTGATCACCTGGTCGCAGGCACTGCGGTAGGCGTCGTGACCGAGCGCTCGCACGCTGGCCAGGGCGCCGGTCAGCGCCGTCCATTGCGCCTCGTTGGCAGGCGGTACCAGCACGGTCTCGCCCGAAAACGTGATCGGGCGGATTGCGTCGATGCCAGAAAAGCTGACGGATTCACCCGCGTGCTGGCGTTGCAGCCGTTCGAAAAACGCGCGCAGGTCGGCTTGCGGGTCGGGGGGCGGTGCGCGGTTCGGATCGAGCGCGACGCGCGCGTGCGGGCATTCGATGAACACCACATGCGGGTCGGCGGCGGCCCATGCGCGACCGAGCGGGCCGGTGATCACGTCCGAGAAGTCGTACTGCTTGCGCCGGGTGAGCCCGTCTGCCACAAACGGCTGCAGTTCGGTCGGAAACCGGGCGCCCGCGTGCGGGCCAAGCACGATGGTGTCGATTTTCGCCGCCCTGGCGACAAAAGGCACCGAGCCCTTGTCGTGCCAGAAGACGAGGTCGTCGAAGCCGTGGCGCTGCCCGGCGGGGATCCAGTCGATCGCGGAGTTCGGGTTCATGGGGTGTCGCAAGGAAAACGTTCGGTTTCACGGCTGGCTCAGGCGCTGGCGCCCGTCGCGCGTACTGTCGCCGCAGGGGCTGGTGTTGTCAACACGCAGTGCCGGAGCGGACTGGCGATACAGACGGCAACTTTCGTTTGTCAAGGCCGGTTTTCCTCTTTAGGATGGTGATCCTGTCCCCTTGGCTTAAGCGATTTCCGGCCGGCGTTTCGGGCAGACTGTTTCAGGAGTTGATCATGGAGCTTGTTGTCGTCGGTCTGGTGCTCGCGGCCGTGGTGTATGGCATCGTCAAGGACTACAACCCCCAGGCGGTGCTCGCGCTGGCGGGCATGGCCCTCTTCGCGGTGGCTTTCTTCGCTGGCATCCATCCGATCCTTGACGCGAAAAAGACCACCGGATTTGCCCTGTTCGACCTGTTCGAGGTGTTCAAGGGCATTTTCTCGTCGCGCGCGGCGGGGCTGGGGCTGACGATCATGCTGGTGGCCGGCTTTGCGACCTACATGTCGCACATTGGTGCCTCGCAGGCGCTGGTGCAGGTGGCGGTCCGACCGATCGCGGGCATCCGTTCCAGCTACCTGATGCTCTCGGTCTGTTACCTGGTGGCGGTATTCGTGTCGCTGTTCGTCACCTCGGCCACGGGCCTGGGCCTGCTGCTGATGGTCACGATGTACCCGATCATGCGCAACCTGGGCATCAGCCCCGCGTCGGCCTGCGGCGTGATCGTGACCTCGCAATCATTCGAAATCGGACCGACCCAGACCAATGCCATCTTCGCGGCCGGGCAATCCGGCCTGGATCCGACGAGCTATTTCGTGGACCACCAGATCTGGCTGGTGCTTCCGATGGTGGCGGTCACCATGGTGCTGCACTTCTTCTGGCAGCGCTTTTGCGACCGCCGCGACGGATGGGACCCGGCCGCCCACCGCGGCGATGCGGCCGAGCTCGACGAAAAGAAGGCTGGCGAGGTGCCGGCGCCGACCTGGTACGCGCTGTTGCCGATCATCCCGTTCGTGCTGATGATGACCTTCTCCAAACTGCTGGTCAGCGACATCCGGATGAGCGTGGAGGTGGCCATGCTGGTGTCGGTGTTTGCGGGCATGCTGTGCGAGTTGCTGCGCTCGCGCGACGTCCGGACCTCGCTGGCGGGTTTTTCCAGCTTTCTGGACGGCATGGGCAAGGTGTTCGGCCCGGTGGTGGCGCTCATCGTTTGTGCCGAATTCTTCGCGGAGTCGTTGAAAGCCATCGGCGCGATCGACACCTTGCTGCATTCAGCCGACAAGGCGGGCATTGGCAGCGGCCTGATGACCTTGGTCATGGTGGGGCTGATCGTCGTGGCATCGGTCATCATGGGATCGGGCAACGCTGCGTTCCTGAGCTTCTCGACGCTGGCGCCGGCGGTGGCCGCCAAATTCGGCGTGCCGGCGGTCACGATGCTGCTGCCGATGCAACTCGCGTCGAGCATCGGTCGCACGGTGTCGCCGATTGCGGCGGTGATCATCGCCTGCTCGGGCATCGCGAAGATCTCGCCCTTCGTGGTGGTCCGGCGAACGGTGGTGCCGATGGCCGGCGCGCTGACCACCGCCCTGGTGCTCAACTACCTGCTGTTCATGAAGTGAAGGCGCCGCCTGGCGCGCCGTCCCTGGCGCTCAGTCGGCCATCAGGAACTGCACGTCGCTTCCCGGCGCCAGTTCGAACGGCTCCGTGTCGTGCCGGAAGATGCGGCAGTCGCCGCCATCGCCCACCAGTGACAAATGTTGGCCCGCCAGACGCAGGCCCGTGCACTCGCGCAGGCCGGCCACCCACCCACCCGGATTCATCGCGCAGAACTCGGTGATGCGCGCCTCGCGGGTTTCGCCCTTGAAGCCGGGCGGGTTGCCGTGCAGGTAGTGCGGGTTGATCTGGAACGGCACCAGGCCCAGCGCGTCAAAGCCACCCGGATCGCAGATCGGCATGTCGTTGGTGGTCATGATGGTTGGGCAGGCGAGGTTGGCGCCGGCGCTCCAGCCCGCATAGGGCATGCCGGCCAGTACCCGCTGCCGGATGGCTCGCAACAAGCGCAAGGCCCGCACTTCGCGCAGGAGCTTCCAGGTGCTGCCACCGCCGACCAGCACCGCCTGCGCCTGGCGCACGGCCGCTGCCGGGTCCGCGGCGCGGTGAATGCCCTCCACCCCGATGCCCAGCGGCTCGAAGGCCAGGCGGACCTTTTCGGTGTAGTCGTCCGGTGTTGAGGTGACGCCCGCGAATGGCACGAACAGGACGCTGCGTACGGCGGACGCGGCCATGAAGTCGGCGAGCAGGGGCTGGGCCCATTCGAGGTAGCCGGCGCCTTCGCGCTTGGCATTGGACAGAAGCAGCAGATGCATGGAACCTCCGGCAGATGAACAGACGGCAAGTCGGGGACCGGCCTGGGTGTGATGACCATTGTGCTTGAATTGGCCTGTTCATGCGCCTGGCGATGCATTCAAGGCTTGGTACCTCTCAACCACGGCCTGGGCGTTGAAGAGCAGACGCTCCGGGCCCAGGCGTTGGTCCAGGCCGGCGTGACGAACCAGTTCCCTGACACTGGGATTCAGCCCGGCGAGCCAGACCACGGCCCCGCGCCCGGTGGCACGCTGCTCGGCCTCCATCAGGGCCATCAGCGCCGAATATTCGATGTCGTTGACGCGGCTCAGATCCACGGCCAGCACCCGCGGCTGGTACTGCGTAACCAATGCAGCGATCTGGTCTTGAACGCTCTGGGCGTTGACGAAAAACAGCCTTCCCATGGGCCGCACGATCAGCAGACCCGGCACCGGCTCAATGTCGGGGTGTTCGGGCGACACCGGCCGCAAATCGTGGGAGCCACGCTTGCGGCCCATGACGGCGACGACCGGGCTTGCGGTCTGGCTGGCCAGCCCGATCATCGAGACGATGATCGCCACCACGATTCCTTTGAGGGTGCCGAGTACCAGCACGCCCAGGCAGGCGATCACGGCCCAGCGGAACTCCATGGTTCGTACCTTCAGGATGTCGCGAAATTCCTTTGGCTGAATCAAGCCGACCGAATAGACAATCACGACCGCCGCCAACGTCGCGTGCGGCATGAAGCCGAGCAGGGGAGCCAGAAACATCATCGTGGCCAGCGCGGCGCCGCCGGTCACCAGCGACGCCACTTGCGACTGCCCGCCCACCGAGCGAACCACCGCGGTCTGCGAGGTGCCGCCCCCCGCCGGCATGGCGCCCATGAAGGCGCCGCCTAGGTTGGAAAGTCCGGTGGCGACCAGTTCGCGGTTGGCGTTGATCGGCGGGTCGCCCGGCGCCACGAAGGCACGCCCGGCGGCGATGCTCTCGGTGAAGCTCATCAAGGCGATGCCGAGCGCTCCGGGCAGCAGCTGTTCGACCAGACCTGGATCGGGGAGCGTGATGGACGCAAACCCCTGCGGAATCAGGCCCACCGTCGAGACGCCGAGCGCCGACAGGCCGAAATACCACGAGGCGGCGATGCTGCCGCCCACCGCGACCAGCGGTGCCGGCGAATGCGGCCACTTGCGTTCCATGACCAGCAGCACCGCGAACGTGGCGAGCGCCACCGCAAACGTGATGAACGAGGTGGCGGGGAGGTGATGCATCAGGCTCAGCAGGTCCGAGAAGAACCCCTGCTTCTCGATGTGCAGGCCCAGCAGTTTGGGCACCTGGTCCAGCACGATCACCAGGCCGATGCCGGCCTTGAACCCGGTCAGCACCGGGGTAGAGATGAAATTTGCCACAAAGCCCAGGCCCAGCACGCGCGCGGCCAATAGCAGGGCGCCAACCAGGACACCCAGCGTGGCGGTGGCGGTGACCAGGCGCGCCGGGTCGCCGTCGGGCACGGCCAGCCCGAGCTGGGTGCCGGCCAGAATCGCCAGCGTGGCAGTGGAACTGACGCTGAGCACGCGCGACGAACCCAGCAGCGCGTAGACCAGCATCGGCACAAAGGCGGTGTACAGACCCACCGCCACCGGCAGGCCGGCCACCGTGGCGTAGGCCATGGCCTTGGGCAGGACCACGGCGGCGGCGGTCAGGCCGGCGACGGTATCCGCCTTCACCGAGGCGGCGTTGACGGGTGGGCGGGACGGGTGACTGGGTAAGGGACTCATGGCCTTGCCTCGCGGTTGTCGTGTTTGCAGGTCCGCCGGAAACCGGCCCACCGAGGTCACGTTCGTAGAATCCACGGCGAATGCGGTCGTTTCACCCGCATCCTAGCGCAACCCCTACCTGACAGGACGACGCCATGCGGGAACCGACGATCGCCGAGGCCGAGCAACGAGAGCCGGTGCTCAACCCGGTGGACCGGGTATCGGAAATGCTGTTCGGCCTGTTCATGGCGCTGACTTTCATCGGTGCCGTGTCGGTGGCCGGGCGCGGCGAAGTGCAGGTCCGCACCTTGTTCATCACCGCGCTGGGCTGCAACCTGGCCTGGGGCCTCGTGGACGCGGTCATGTACCTGGTTCGCACCGCCACAACCCGTGGTCGTTCGCACAGCCTGATTCTGGCGGTGCGGGCGGCGCCCGACGCCGACGCGGGCTGCCGGATCATCGAAGGCGCGTTGCCCAAAGCGGTGGCTGGCCTGGTTTCGCGCACCGAAATCGAATCCCTCCGGGCGCGGGTGCTGGCGCTGGCGCAGGTTCCACCCCGGCCGGAACTGAACCGGGGCGATGCGCTGGCTGCGGTGGGCATTTTTCTGCTGGTGGTGCTGGCCACGTTTCCGGTCGTGTTGCCGTTCCTGTTTTTCGACAGCGCGGTGCTGGCCAAGAACGTGTCGCGGGGTGTGGCGCTGCTGATGCTGTTCGGCGGCGGCCTGGTGCTGGGCCGGTATGCCGGTTATGGCAGCTGGCGGGCTGGCCTGATCATGGCCGGCTTGGGCGCCGGCCTGGTGGTGGCGATCAACGCGCTGGGCGGATGAAATCCACGCGCCACCTGCTGTGGGTCTTCGGTGCCGGGCTGGCGGCATCGGCACATGCGGGCGATGAAGCCGCGGTCAAGCGCCCGACCCCGGCCACTTCCGCCGCCGAGCCACCATGGGCCTTCGCGGTGAGCGCCTATCCCACCGCCGTTCGCGGCGGACCCCGTTTCACCACCGGCGTTGCCACTGCCGACCGCGGTCCCCTGCACCTGGAAGCCCGGGTCAACTACGAATCGGTCGGCGCCCGGTCGCTGTTTGCGGGCTGGAACGTCTCGGGTGGCGATGCTGTCAAGTGGGAGCTGACCCCCTTGCTGGGTGGCGCCTGGGGCAGCACCCAGGCGTGGATTCCGGGTCTCGAGGCCAGCGTTTCCTGGCAGCGATGGGATGTCTACCTGGAGTCCGAATACGTCCGAACCCGAAGTGGTCTGGCCGACAGCTATCTGTACGCGTGGACGGAGCTGGGTTTTCGCCCGCTGCCCTGGCTGCGGGTGGGCCTGGCCGGGCAACGCACCCGCCTGTATGGCGGGCCCCGCCAGTACCAGCGCGGCCCGCTGCTCCAGGCCAGTTGGGGGCCGCTGACGCTGGGTGCCTACTGGTTCAATCCGGGCTCCGCCGACCAGATCGTGATGGGCATGGTCAGCGCGGCCTTCTGAGAGGTGGATCGGGCGCGCCAGCGCCCGATGGGCGTCAGCCTTCCTGCTTGAAGCGGTGCAGGGCCGACGGCGACGGCCAGCCGGCCTCCTGGCACACGCGCACGATCGCTTCGTTGGTGTCGAAGTACACCTGCCAGTAATGGTCGGTGTGGGTGTAGGGGCGCACCGCAATCTGCGGGCCTTCCAGCTTGATGTCGAGCAGGTTGACCTCGGGCGGCATGGTCTTGGAGATGTTCGGAATCTGCGCCACGGCGGCCTTGAGGCGGGCGATCGCGTCGATCGGGTCCACACTGGCGGCCAGTTGCGCGACGCGCTCCACGCGGCGCTCCGGCAACGAGGAGTAATTCTGGATCGTGTCGCCGAAAATCTTGCCGTTGCCGACGATGGTCAGCACGTTGTCGGGGGTGATCACGGTGGTGCCGAACAGACCCAGCTCGCGCACTGTGCCGACCACGCCGCCGATGCTGACGAAGTCGCCCACCTTGAAGGGCCGCAGGATCAGCATGAAGGCGCCCGCGGCAAAGTTGCCCAGCAAGCCGCTCCAGGCCGCGCCGATGGCCACGCCGGCACCGGCCAGCAGGGCGGCAAATGAGGTGGTCTGGATACCGAAATAGCCCAGGATGCCGAGCACCAGCGCGATGTTCAGCGCGATGGCAACGATCGAACCGAGGTACTTGGTCAGCGTCGGATCCACATGGTTGCGGTTCATGGCCGCCTGCATCATCGAGATGACCTGGCCGATCAGCCAGCGACCGACGATCCAGAAGGCAATGGCGGCCATGACCTTGATCGCCAGTTCGGAGACGGTGGTGCTCAGAAAGGTTTGAATCGAATGCATGTCCACGGGAAAACTCCTTGTTTCGGTTGGGGGCAGGTTTGCACCTGCGGTGAGCCAAGACATGCCTGCAAGGGCATGGGGCGCATTCTAGGTCGCTTCAATGCCATGGGCCGGGACGCGAGCGCCCGCTGAAGGCCAGAAAGTCGCAGTAGACTGCGAGGGTGGCGGTGTCGCGTCCGGATGGCGCGCGCCGGTCCCGAGCGTCCAACTGAGCGTACCGACATGCCAACCTCCATTCATCGACCGCTTCCTTCTCGTTGTATCCCCGCGGATCGTCCCAACGCCTACGCTGGCCGAGCCCGGTACGGCCTTGCAGTGCTGACCTGCGCGGCGGCGCTGCTGCTGGCGGCCTGCGACAAGGAAAAGGCCGCGCCGGCGCCGGTTGTGCCGGTCGTTCAGGTGGTCGAGGCGGCGCAGCGCGACGTGCCGATCACCATGGAGTGGGTGGGCGCGATGGACGGCAACATCAATGCAGCGATCCGTCCGCAGGTGACCGGCTACCTCATCAGACAGAATTACCGCGAGGGCGACCTGGTCAAGAAGGGCCAGTTGCTGTTCGAAATCGACCCCCGCACCTTTGAGGCGGCGGTGGACGAGGCTGCGGGGATTCGTGCCCAGAAGGTCGCCCGACTCGAGACGACCTCGGCCAATCTGGCGCGCATCAAGCCGCTTGCCGAGAAGAACGCGGTCAGCCAGAAGGATCTGGACGATGCGACTGGCGCGTTCCAGTCGGCGAAGGCCGAACTGGAGGCCGCCGATGCCAACCTGAAGACCGCCAAACTCAACCTTGGTTTCACGAAGATCACCTCCCCGATCACCGGCATTGCGGGCATTGCCAAGGCCCAGATCGGCGACCTGCTGAGCCCGTCCGGCGGCGAACTGACGACCGTGTCGTCGGTGGATCCGATCAAGGTGTATTTCAATATCAGCGAACAGGAATACCTCAAGGTCGCGACCGCTGCGGATGCGGCCGGCAAGAAGGCGCAGGACGTGCCGCTCGACCTCATCCTGGTGGACGGCTCGATCTACGGGCACAGAGGCAAGGTCTCGGTGCTGAACCGGCAGGTCGATGTGGCGACCGGCACCTTCAAGGTGGCTTCCTTGTTTCCCAATCCCAACAACCTGCTGCGGCCGGGCCAGTTCGGCCGGATCCGGGCGACGATGCAGGTCGTGAAGGGCGCGGTGCTGGTGCCACAACGGGCGGTGACCGAGATGCAGGGCAAATTCCTGCTCGCCGTGGTCGGCGCGGACAACAAGGTTGACGTGCGCCCGGTGGTCGTCGGCGAGCGTGTCGGCAGCGAGTGGCTGATTGCGCAGGGTCTGAAGGCTGGTGAAAAGGTCATCGCCGAGGGCACGCAAAAGGTCCGGCCCGGCATGACCGTGCAGACCAAACCCTTCGTCCCGGCGGCGCCGGCACCGAGCGGCGCCGGCAAGGCGGCCTCCGCCCCGGCACCGGCCGCTTCCAAGGGTTGAGTCGCCATGTCCAGGTTCTTCATCAACCGGCCGATCGTGGCCATGGTCATCTCGATCCTGATGACCATCGTCGGGATCGTCGCCATGTCCGGGCTGCCGGTCGCGCAGTTCCCGAACATCGTGCCGCCGCAGATCCAGGTCAACGCCACCTACACCGGCGCCGATGCCCTGACCCTCGAACAGGCCGTGGCCACCCCGATCGAGCAGCAGATGTCGGGCGTCGACAACATGGACTACATGTATTCGATCAACGCGAACAACGGGCAGTCGACGCTGTACGTCAACTTCGCGTTGGGCACCGACGCCAACACCGACCAGTTGCTGGCGCAGATGCGCCAGGGCCAGGCCGAATCCCAGCTGCCCTCCGACGTGCGCAACTATGGCGTGACGGTGCAGAAGTCGACGTCGTCGCCGCTGATCATGTTCGGGCTCTACTCGCCCAACGGCACTTACGACAACGTCTTCCTGGCCAACTATTCGTACATCAACATCAACGACCAGATGACGCGGGTCAAGGGCATTGCCAGCGTCACGGTGTTCGGCGCCGGACAGTACGCGATGCGCCTGTGGGTGCGGCCGGACGTGCTCGCCAAGCTGAACATCACGATTCCCGAAATCATCAATGCGGTCCAGACCCAGAACACCGTGAACCCGGCCGGGCAGGTCGGCGCCCAACCGGTGCCCTCCGGCCAGGAGTTCACCTATGCCGTCCGCGCCCAGGGCCGGCTGGTGACCGAGGAGGACTTCGGCAAGGTGGTCTTGCGGGCCAACCCCGATGGCTCGATCGTGCGCGTTTCCGACGTGGCGCGGATCGAACTCGGCGCCCAGACCTACAACATGGAAGGCCGGCTGAACGGCAAGCCGGCGGCACTGATAGCCCTGTACCAGATCCCCGGCGCCAACGCGCTTGAAGCCGCCAACGGGGCCAAGGCGCTGATGGAAAAGATCAAGAAGGGTTTCCCGCCAGATCTGGACTACGTGATCGCGCTCGACACCACGCTCTCGGTGACCGAAGGCATCAAGGAAATCCAGAAGACGCTGTTCGAAGCGCTGGTGCTGGTGATCATCGTCGTGTTCGTCTTCCTGCAGGGCTGGCGCGCGACATTGATCCCGCTGCTCGCGGTGCCGGTGTCGCTGGTCGGCACCTTCATGTTTTTCCCGCTGTTCGGCTTCTCGGTCAACACGCTGTCGCTGTTCGGCCTGGTGCTGGCGATCGGGCTGGTTGTGGACGATGCCATCGTGGTCGTCGAGGCGGTGGAGCACCACATCGAGCAGGGTCTGTCTCCAAAGGACGCCACGCTCAAGGCGATGAGCGAGGTGACCGGTCCGGTGATTGCGATCGCGGTCATTCTTGCGGCCGTGTTTGTGCCCACCGCGTTCATTCCCGGCATCACCGGTCAGCTGTACCAGCAGTTCGCGGTGACGATCGCGATTTCAGTGGTCATCTCGGCGTTCAACGCGCTGACCCTGAGCCCCGCCCTGTGCGCGCTGCTGCTGCGCCCGAAGGTCAAGGGAACCGGGCCGCTGCAGAAGTTCTACGACTGGTTCAACGAGTTTTTCGGTCGGATCACCGGCGGCTACGTCGGCATTTGCCGCCTGGCGATCCGCAAGAGCGTGGTCAGCCTGATGTTCATCGTCGGCATCGCGGCGCTGGCCGGCCTGTTCGGCAAGACGCTGCCGGCCGGTTTTCTGCCCGACGAGGACCAGGGCTACGTCTTCGCGGGTGTTCAGCTCCCGGACGCCGGATCGCTGCAACGCACCTCGGAGGTGGCCCGCCAGGCCGAGGACCTGATCAAGGATGTCCCCGGCGTCAAGTACGTGACCACCGTGGTCGGGTACAGCATGTTGAGCCAGGTGCAGAACACCTACAGCGCCTTCTTCTTCATCACCTTCGAGGACTGGTCCAAGCGCAAGAAACCCGAGGAGCAGTACGAAGCAATCAAGGCCGAGCTGTCCAAGCGGCTGGCTGGCATCAACGGGGCCATCGCGTTTGCGTTCCCGCCGCCGGCGATCCAGGGCGTCGGCGTGTCTGGCGGCGCCACGTTCATCCTGCAGGACCGCGCGGGCAAGGACATCCCGTTCCTGGCCGAGCAGACCAACAAGTTCCTGGAGGCGGCGCGCAAGCGCCCCGAACTGGCCAGCGTCTCCAGCACCTTCCGACCGGTCGTGCCCCAGCTGTTCATCGACGTGGACCGCGACAAGGTGCTCAAGCAGGGCGTCAACATCAAAGAGGTGTACCAGGCGCTGCAGTCCTTCCTGGGCAGCGGCTTCATCAATTACTTCAACCGCTTCGGTCGGCAGTGGCAGGTCTACATCCAGGCTGAGGGCGAGTTCCGAACCGACATCCAGAACGTCGGGCAGTTCTACGTGCGCAACAAGGATGGCCAGCCGGTGCCGCTGTCGGCGTTGACCTCGATCCGCAACATCGCCGGACCCGAGTTCACGATGCGCTTCAACCTGTATCGCAGCGCGCAGATCAACGCTTCCGCGGCACCCGGCTACAGCTCGGCGCAGGTCATGCGCGCACTGGAGGAGGTGTTCCACGAGACCATGCCCAGCGAAATGGGGTTTGACTACTCGGGCATGTCGTTCCAGGAACAGAAGGCGGCGCAGGGCGTCTCACCGATGGTCATCTTCGGCTTCTCGCTGCTGTGCGTGTTCCTGATCCTGGCTGCGCAGTACGAAAGCTGGTCGCTGCCGTTCTCGGTGTTGCTCGGCACGCCGATCGCCGTGGCCGGGGCGTTTGCGGCGCTGCTGCTGCGCGGGCAGGAGCTCAACGTCTACGCGCAGATCGGCCTGGTCATGCTGATCGGGCTGGCGGCCAAGAACGCGATCCTGATCGTGGAGTTCGCCAAGATGGAATACGAAAAGGGCGAGCTCTCGCTGGCGGATGCAACCCTGAAGGGCGCGCAGTTGCGCCTGCGCCCGATCCTGATGACCTCGTTTGCGTTCATTCTTGGCTGTGTGCCGCTCGCGATCGCCAGTGGCGCGGGCGCCATTTCGCGCCAGGTCATGGGTGGCGCCGTGATCGGCGGCATGCTGGCGGCCACCGGCATCGCCATCTTCATGATCCCGGTGACCTTCTATGTCGTCGAAAAGATCACCGGCAAGAAGGGCGATCACAAGCCGCCTGCTGCGACGCAAGCAGCCCCGGGAGGTGACCATGCGTAAGAACACGTTCAACGCCCTGGTGGCGGGCGCCACGCTGTTGGTGCTGGGCGGTTGCATGATCGGCCCCGACTACGTGCGGCCCCCGGTCGACGCGCCCGCCGCGTGGCGCATCAACGACCGGAGCGCGCGGGATCTGGCCAATACCAGCTGGTGGGAGCAATTCAACGACCCGGTGCTCAACGAGCTGATCGCGGTGGCGCTGCGTGAGAACAAGGACCTTCTGATCGCCACGGCGCGCATCGAGGAATACGCGGGCTACCTGGGCGTCAGCCGCTCGCAGCTGTTTCCGCAGATTGGCGTGGGCGGCGACGCCAGTCGGCAATTGGGCAGCATCGCGGGGGCCGACGCGCTCAAACGCACCTTCAGCACCTACGACCTGGTCGCGGGCGTGAACTGGGAGATCGACCTGTGGGGCAAGATCCGGCGCCAGAACGAGGCAGCCCGGGCCCAGCTGATGGCCAGTGAAGACGCGCAGCAAGGCGTGGTGCTCAGCCTGGTGGCCGCAGTGGCCGGCGGGTACAGCAGCCTGCGCAGCCTGGACCGGCAGCTGGAGATCGCCAAGGCCACGGCCAAGTCCCGTGGCGAGTCCTACCGCATTTTTCAGGACCGTTATGCCGGCGGCATCATCTCGCTGCTGGAACTCAGCCAGAACAAGTCCCAGTATGAAGAGGCGCTGGCCGTCATCCCCAAGGTCGAGAAAGAGATCGGGCTGCAGGAGAACGCGCTGAGCGTGCTGCTGGGACGCGACCCGGGGCCGATCCCGCGCGGCAAGGCCATCGACCAGCTCGTCTTGCCCGTGGTTCCGGCGGGGCTGCCCTCCAGCCTGCTGGAGCGCCGGCCGGACCTGCGTGAAGCCGAACAGAAGCTGATCGCTGCCAATGCGCAGATCGGTGTGGCCAAGGCGGCCTACTACCCGAGCATTTCGCTCACCGGCGCCTTCGGGGTGGCCAGCGGCAACCTGAGCGATCTGTTCTCGGGCGCGTCCAAGATCTGGCAGTATGGCGCCTCCCTCAGCGCCCCGGTGTTCACCGCCGGCCAGCTGGCCGGACAGGTGCAGGTGGCCGAGGCGCAGCAGAAGCAGGCGCTGCTGGGGTACCAGAAGGCGATTCAGGATGCCTTTCGCAGCGTCAACGACGCGCTCATCGATCAGGACCGCACCCGGGCCCAGCTGGCCGCGCAGCGTCAGCAGATCGACTCGCTGAAGACCTATGCCGACACTGCCCGCCTGCGCTACGACAACGGGTACACCAGCTACCTGGAAGTGGTCGATGCCGAACGCAGTCTGTTCAATGCCCAGTTGACGTTCACCCAGTCCGAGCAGACTCTGCTGCAAGCCATGATCAACCTCTACAAAGCCATGGGCGGTGGGTGGACGGCGCAGGCCCAGCCGGCCGTGGCGGCGAAAACGGTGGTCCGGTAGACGCTTTTCCGATAGTTTCGCCTTTCCCCGGCGTGAAAAGGCCATCTTTCGCTACAAGATAAGGAGTATTTCATGCTGCCTCGTCCTGAGGCTGCAGGGTCGTGCTCCCGATTCGAGGCCTGCCGGGCGGCGTCGCCACCGCGGATCAGGCAGGAACCCGGCAGTCAAGTCCGAAGTTCTTGACTTGTGTCACGCCGCATTCGCGGCGCGGTGCTACACTTCAAGTGCGCCTTGGGCGGTTCGCTGGTGATGCCCGATGGCGCGTTCACCGAATGGGAGACCAAGCGTATGTCCAAGTCCACCACCAACCCCGTCGTCGGCAAGCCGGCAGGTGATCGGCCTCGCCCGCCGCCGTCCGTTCCCCCTTGGGCCGGCATGAATGCCTGGATCCAGGCCTGGGGCCCGCTTGGCGACTACGCAACCGATGCCGCGCAACGCACCGTCCTGTTCTGGGATGTGCTGCGACAGCGTAGCCAACAGTACTACGCGCAGAAAGCCAAGGCGGTGCCGCATGTGCTCAGCTTCGACGCGGAACTGTTGCTGGACGCGCGCACATTCGTCAAACCGGTCAACTACCTGCTGGTCCGGATCAAGCCACCGGCCGGCGTGGTCATCGATCCGCTGAAGCGGCCCTTTGTCGTGGTCGATCCGCGCGCGGGGCACGGCCCCGGCATCGGCGGCTTCAAGGCCGACAGCGAGATCGGCGTGGCCTTGCGCGCCGGCCATCCCTGCTATTTCGTCGGCTTCACCCCCGAGCCCATGCCGGGGCAAACGATCGAAGACATCATCTACGCCGAGATCGCGTTCCTGGAGAAGGTGGTCGAATTGCACCCCCGGGCCGAGGGCAAGCCCTGCGTGATCGGGAACTGCCAGGCCGGCTGGGCGGTGCTGCTGGTCGCCGCCATCCGGCCCGACCTGTTCGGCCCCATCATCGTTCCGGGCTCGCCGCTGTCCTACTGGGCCGGCATCGAGGGGCAGAACCCGATGCGCTACACCGGCGGCCTCAGCGGCGGCAGCTGGATCACCGCGCTGACCAGCGACCTGGGCAATGGCAAGTTCGACGGCGGGTATCTGGTGGAGAACTTCGAGAACCAGAACCCCGCCAACACCTGGTGGACCAAGAACTACAACCTCTGGTCCAAGGTGGACACCGAAGCCGAGCGCTTCCTGGAATTCGAAAAGTGGTGGGGCGGCCACGTGAACCTCAACGGCGAAGAGATCCAGTGGATCGTCGACAAGCTGTTCATCGGCAACCGTCTGGCCACGGGCGAGATCGTCACGGCGGCTGGCGACCGCATCGACCTGCGCAACATCCGCTCGCCCATCATCTGCTTCTGTTCCAAGGGCGACAACATCACCCCGCCACAGCAGGCGCTGGGCTGGATCGTGGACCTGTACGGCAAGGATGACGACATCCGCGCCAGCGGCCAGACCATCGTCTACGCCGTGCACGAGAGCATTGGCCACCTGGGCATCTTTGTATCGGGCGGCGTGGCGAAGAAGGAGCACCAGGAATTCGCCTCCAACATCGACCTGATCGACGTCCTGCCGCCCGGCCTGTATGAAGCCGTCATGACGCCGCGCACCACCGAGACCATGAACGCCGATCTGGTCACGGGCGACTGGGTGGTGCGTTTCGAGCCGCGTACCCTGGACGACGTGCGGGCCATCGTGAAGCCGACAGCCGAGAACGAGCGCCGTTTCGCGGCGGCGCGGCGGGTGTCCGAGATCAACCTCGGCCTGTACCGGACCCTGTTCCAGCCCTTCATCCGTGCCGCGGTGAACGACCAGACCGCCGAATGGTTGCGGATCATGAACCATGCGGAACTCCCGTACCAGATTTTTTCAGACCAGAATCCGTGGATGCAGCCGCTGGCCCAACTGGCCGAACAGGTGCGCGGGCAGCGCCAGCAGGTCGCATCTGACAACCCGTTGCTGCCCTTGCAGTCGATGGTGTCCGACCAGATCATCGCCGCGCTCGACGGGTACCGGCAGTGGAGCGAAAGCACGGTCGAACAGATCTTCCTGGCGGTGTACGGTTCGCCGCTGGTGCAGGCCATGGTCGGACTTGGGCCCGATGGCGAACCGCCGCGCCGGCGCCCGGGCGACGATCCCGAACGCAGCGCCTTCGTGCAACAACGCATCGCCGAGATCAAGTCCCGGGTGGGCGAGGGGGGTCTTCGCGAGGCGGCCATCCGGGCCTTGGTCTACATCGGCATGGCTGGCACCGGTGTGGATGAGCGCGCGTTCAACGAACTGCGGCTGATCCGGGCCGAAAACGCCGGGGTTCCTTTGCAGGACTTCAAGCAGACCCTGCGCGAGCAGTACTTCACCCTGCTGCTGGACCCGCAGGAGGCCCTGGCCGCCATGCCCCGCATGGTGCCAGACGATCCGGCGTTGCGCGCCAAGGTGCTCGATGCCTTGCGCAAGACGGTTGAGGCCAGCGGCCCCGCGACCGGAGAACGGGGCGAGCGCCTCGCGCAGATCGAAAAGCTGTTGGGCGGCGGCAAACCGGCCAGCAAACGCCGGGTGTCCCGCAAAGCAGCTTGAATGCAGACCGTCATCACGAATCAGGAATTCCCATGGCAAGACGACACGAAAAATACCGACACCTGATCGCGCGCTGCAAGGAAACCGGGGCCGTTCCCTGCGCGGTGGCGCATCCCTGTGATGAGAGTTCATTGCGCGGGGCGGTCGTGGCCGGCGAGATGGGCCTTCTGCGTCCGGTGCTGGTCGGCCCGGTCGCGCGCATCACCGAACTCGCGGCGCAGTGCGGCCTCGACATCTCATCGCTGGAGCGGGTCGACGCGGCGCACAGCGTCGAATCGGCCGAGACGGCCGTCCGGCTGGCGCGCGAAGGCAAGGTCGAGTTGCTGATGAAGGGCAGCCTGCACACCGACGAACTGATGGCCGCGGTGGTCAGAAGGGATTCCGGGCTGCGTACCGGTCGGCGCATCAGCCACTGCTTCATCATGGACGTGCCGGAGATCGACCGCGTGGTCATCATCACCGACGCGGCGGTGAACATTTTTCCGACGCTGGAAGACAAGGTCCATATCGTGCAGAACGCGATCGACCTCGCGGTGGCGCTGGGCCTGCAGGAGCCCAAGGTGGCCATCCTCTCGGCGATGGAAACCGTGAACCCCCAGGTGCCGTCGACCATCGAGGCCGCTGCCCTGTGCAAGATGGCAGAGCGAGGGCAGATCACGGGCGGCATCCTGGATGGACCGCTGGCGCTGGACAACGCGATCGATCTGGGCGCGGCCCGGATCAAGAAGATCCATTCGCCGGTGGCCGGACGGGCCGACATCCTTGTGGTGCCTGATCTGGAGGCCGGCAACATGCTGGCCAAGAGCCTCAGCTTCATGGCGGACGCCGACGCGGCGGGCATCGTGATCGGCGCCCGGGTGCCCATCATTCTCACCAGCCGCGCCGACTCGGTCGAGGCCCGCCTCGGTTCCTGCGCGGTGGCGGCGCTGGTGGCGCACGCGCGCCGGGCCAACCTGAAACAGGCGGTGGCCGGATGAGCGATGTCATCCTCGTTCTCAACGCCGGTTCGTCCAGCGTCAAGTTTTCGCTGTACCGGGTGGATGGGCAGCAGCTCGTGTTACATGCCGGCGGTCAGCTCGAAGGCCTTTACACGGCGCCCCACTTCAAGGCGGTGGACGCGAACGGCGCGGTCATCGGCGAACAATTCTGGACCGACGGCGAGATGCTGGGCCATGAGGGGGCGATTGGCCACCTGTCCGGGTTTCTGCGCACCCACTCGGGCGGGCATCGCCTGGTGGGTGTCGGTCACCGGGTGGTGCACGGGGGGCTGCTGTATGCGGCGCCGGCGCGGCTGGATGCGATGGTTGTCAGCGACCTGGAGCAGTTCATACCCCTGGCGCCTCTGCACCAGCCGCACAACCTGGCACCGATCAAGCTGCTGATGGCCCAGCAGCCCGATCTGCCACAGGTGGCTTGCTTCGACACGGCGTTTCATCGCGCCCAGCCGGAGTTGGCGCAGATGTTCGCGCTGCCGGTCGAGTTGCACGAAGCTGGCGTGCGGCGCTACGGTTTTCACGGCTTGTCGTACGAATACATCGCGTCGCGATTGCTGTCGATCGACCCGCAGGCCGCCGCGGGACGCACCGTGGTCCTGCACCTGGGCAACGGCGCCAGCATGTGCGCCCTGTTGGCCGGTCGCAGTGTCGCCAGCACGATGGGTTTCACGGCGGTCGACGGCTTGCCGATGGGAACCCGTTGCGGCGCGCTGGACCCCGGCGTGATTCTTTACCTGATGGACCAGCGGGGCATGGACGCCCGGTCGATCGAGAAGCTGATCTACGGCCAGTCGGGGCTGCTCGGTGTGTCGGGCGTGTCCAGCGACATGCGCACGCTGCTGGCCAGCGACGATCCGCGCGCCAGGCTCGCGGTGGACCTCTACGTCTATCGCATCGGTCGGGAACTGGGTTCGCTGGCCGCGGCATTGGGCGGACTGGACGCGATGGTGTTCACCGGCGGCATCGGGGAACATGCGGCGGCGATCCGGGAGCGGGTGTGTGCGCTGGCGGCCTGGCTGGGCGTGGTGCTGGACCGGGAGGCCAATGGCGCGGGTGCGCCGCGCATCGACGCACCAGGCAGCCGGGTCTCGGTCTCGGTGGTCCCGACCAACGAAGAACTGATGATTGCCATGCACACCTGGGAGCTGCTGAACCGGGCCTGAAGTCGAAAACGTGATGGCGCGATGCATGGGGTCGGGCGTATGATGGTTTCGGCGGTCGAAGGCGTGTGGTGTTGGCAACTGGTCAGTACGAAGATGGAGCAAACATGATGAACAAGCAGCGTCGACGTTTCGCGGTTCCTTTCCAAGGCAGGCGCTCCAGGTTGCTGGCGGTGCTCACCGGCCTCCTCGTGGGGATGTCGGCCGGGCAGGTTCTGGCGCAAGCAACGCCGTCGCCTGGTGCCGTCTCGGTACGCCCCGCGGAAGATCTCGCCTCACTGGTGGCGCCGATCGCGCTCTATCCCGACGATCTGGTGTCGATCATCCTGCCGGCCGCCACCAACCCCTTGCAGATCGTGCAGGCGGATCGTTTTCTGGACAAACGCAAAGCCGACCCGAAGGCGCCTCTGGACGAACGCTGGGATGACGCTGTGAAGGCCTTGCTGAATTACCCCGACGTCGTGAAAAAAATGAGCGCGGACCTGGATTGGACCGCGGCGCTCGGTGAGGCCGTCGTCGCCGATCAGGGGGCCGTGTTGGACGCGGTCCAGGCTTTCCGTCGCAAGGCAAAGGCAGCCGGCAACCTGAAGACCGACGGCAAGCAGGTGGTCGGCACCGATCAGGAAATCATCACCATCGTGCCGGCCAACCCGGAGGTCATCTACGTTCCCCAGTACGACCCGGCCACGGTGGTGGTCGGTGGCTACCCCTACTGGGGCTACTACCCGACGCCTTACCCGGTCTATTACTACCCGTATGCACCAGGCGCCGCCTTGGCCGCGGGCATCATCTGGGGTGCCGCGATTGGCGCGGCGTGGAATGGTGGCCACTACGTTTCGCATTACGGCGGCAACGCCAACATCAACATCAACCGCAACACCAACATCAACCGCGGGGGCGGCGCCACCACATTGCCGGCTGGTGGCAGTTCGGCATGGAAATCCAACAAGCAGCCCGGTCAGGTAAGCAGTTCCATCGGTAAGACCGCGCCGGCGGGCGGCCGGGTTGGCGATGCCCGCGGCGCTGTTGGCGGCGCCGGGTCATACGGGGGCGCCGGGGCACGGCCGTCGACGCAGCCCAGCGGTGGTTTGGGTGATCGCGGTGGCGGCGATGCGTTCGGTGGCTACGGCTCGGGCCGGCAGACCCAGATGGACAGTTCTCGCGGCGCGGCCAGCCGTGGCTCGGCCTCTAGCATGGGTGCCCGGCCGTCGCCGAGTTACGGCGGCGGCGGGTTCAGCGGAGGGGGTGGGCGAAGCGGCGGATTCGGTGGTGGGGGCGGTCGTGGCGGTGGTGGCCGACGTTGAAGGCAGGAGTCCTGACATGAACCCATCGTTTCCTATCCCAAACAAGGCATCAGCCATGAACATCCTTCATTTCCGGGCTTTCGTGCGCCGTCTGGCGCTCGCCTTTTTGCTCGTCGGTCCGATCGCCGCCTTGGCCGCGCCGCAAGAAACGTTTGCCACCCCGCAAGCGGCCGTCGAGGCGCTGATGGCAGCGCTCAAGGCCGACAGCGATCCCGCCATGATTGCGATCTTCGGCGAGCAGCACAAGAACCTGGTGGTCTCGCCGGACCGGGCCGCAACGAGCGCGACGCGCGCCAGGATTCTCGCGGCGATGCAGACGACCTACGTCCTGCGCGAGGTCGGGGCGGATCGTCGGGTGTTGGTGATCGGTGACGAGGCCTGGCCCGCACCGATCCCGCTGGTGCGAGCGGGTGATCGCTGGCGCTTTGCCACCGAGCTGGGCGCGGACGAGCTCGCCAACCGGCGGGTCGGTGCCAACGAGCGCAACGCCATCCACGTGCTTCGCACCTACGTTGACGCCCAGCGAGCCTACGCCGCCAAGGACCGGGACGGCGATGGGGTGCTTCAGTACGCGCAGAAGCTGGCAAGCACCCCGGGCAAACAGGACGGGCTGTATTGGCCGGCCGACGCCGCGAAGGGAGAAGAGGCGAGTCCGTTCGGACCGCTGATCGCCGAGAGTGCACCCTACCGCGCGGGACATGCGCCGGGTGATCCCTATCGGGGTTATCACTTCAAGGTTCTCACGCGCCAGGGCAAGTCCGCGGCGGGCGGGTCCTACAACTACCTCATCAACGGTCGCATGCTGGCAGGCTATGCCATGGTGGCGTACCCGGCCGTGTGGGACCAGACCGGGGTCATGACCTTCATCGTCAACCAGAACGGCAAGGTCTACCAGAAGGATCTCGGGAAGAACTCCACCGCGTTGGGCGCGAACATGACCACATTTGACCCAGGCCCCGGCTGGAAGGAAGTCACGCCGTGAATTCCAGGTGCTGCGGCCAGTCCGTGGTTTGAAACGCAAGGGAGGAAGCCCAGCCATGACCATTGAACAGCCGGGAAGCGGGGCGCCCGTAACCCTCAGGGATGGGCGGTCGGTCCACATACGCGCGATTCGAACGTCGGATGAGGCGGAGTTGTTGCAGGCTTTCGACCGCCTGAGTCCTGAGGCACGCTACATGCGTTTCATGCGGGTGGTCAAGGCGCCGAACCTGGAGCGCTTGCGCCGGACCCTGGCGGGCTTTCCGCAGACCGGGGATGCCGTTGTCGCCACCATTCCTGCGGCCGATGGCATCGACATTGTCGGAAGTGCCACGTTCATCATCCTGGAGGGTCAACGCGACTGTGAATTTGCCATCAACGTGGCAAGTTCTTTCGGTGGGGTGGGACTGGGGCGGATCCTCATGCAAAGCCTCATCGATGCGGCCCGCGCTCGCGGCCTGGAGCGGATGGAAGGATTCGTTCTGGCCGTCAACCAGCCGATGCTGGCGCTGGCGAGCCGATTGGGGTTTTCGATCGATCGTGACCCGGAAGACCCATCCGTCCGAATCTGCCGCCTGAGTTTGCAGGGATGATGTCCGACAGGCCGTCTGGCTGATCATCCGATGCCTTCTCCCTGGCCATGACAATTCGTAGCGCAGCCCGACGTTCGTTCTCCCAGACCGCCCATTGAATTCGGGAGTGGTTGCGTCTGAATTGGGATCGCCTGTACCGGGTTCGCAGCTATGTGAACACGTCGCTTTGGGTGGTCCCTTTCATCGCCCTCCTGGTGGAGCAGGTGATCGTCCGGCTGACCGGGGCCTTGGGGACCTGGCTGGCCGAATCGGGACGCATCGACGCGCAACATGCGTTTTTCGGCCTCACGGTTTCGGGTGCCCGGTCGACGCTGGAAACCATCGTGTCCATGACCCTGTCGTTCTTGGTGTTCACCTTCGGCTCCCTGCTGGTTGCGGTGCAGGTGGCCGGCGGGCAATACACGCCGCGTGTCATTGCGACGATTTTTCTGAGCAACAAGGTGGTCCGGGCCTGCGTGGGACTTTTTGTGGTGACCCTCTTCTTTGCGCTCAGAACGCTGGCGGAGATGGACCGCGCTGTCGACCAGCTCAATGCGGCCGTGTCCACGCTACTGGGATTGCTCAGCGTGGTGACCTTCCTGTTCCTGATCGACTATGCCGCGAGGATGCTGCGTCCCGTGAGCATCGTCGCCAGCGTGGGCAATCTCGGACTTGATGTGATCCGCAGCGTCTACCCGGAACAGACCGGAAGGTCGCACCGGGAAGAGCCAGTGGCACAGCGGCCGGCCGCCGAACGGACGCTGGTCAACACTGGCGCCTCGGGTGTGGTGCTGGCGGTGCGGGTCGAACAACTCGTGGACCTGGCCTCCAAAGCCGGCGGCATCGTCGAGGTGGTTCCGCAAGTAGGTGATTTCCTGGCCGCAGACGAGCCCCTCTTTCATCTGTATGGCGGGGCCGCAACCGTGAGCGACGCGGACCTTCGGGCCACCGTGGCGCTGGGCGTCGAGCGAACGATGGAACAGGATCCCTCCTTCGCCTTCCGCATCCTGGTCGATATCGCCATCAAAGCCTTGTCCGCCGCCATCAACGATCCGACCACGGCCGTGCTGGCCATCGACCAATTGCATCGCCTGTTGCGGCGTGTGGGGCTGCAGGACCTGCGCGGAGAGCGATTCAGGGATGAACAAGGCCAGGTTCGTGTGATCTTTCGCACACCCAACTGGGAGGACTTTGTCCATCTTTCGTGTACCGAAATCCGCCACTGTGGCGTGGGCAGCATCCAGATACCCCGGCGGATGCGCGCCATGCTGGAAAACCTGATTCAGACCCTGCCGCCACATCGGCACGCCGAATTGCGCCAGCAACTGGAACTGCTTGACCAAGCCGTTGCGGGTACTTACGGCGTTCCTGCGGACCTCGCGCTGGCACGCGTGGCCGATACACAAGGATTGGGCGGTGCCCTCGGGGTGCATCCCGAGGTTGACCCGTCTCGAATCCCGATCCAGCGGCCACCAGCGGATAGGAGTTGATCCGCAGCCCTTTGGCCGTTCAGCTTTTTGCCGGCACAGTAACCGCTTGTGCCGATTCAAGCCGGCTACTGAAGTACTCCAGGGAAGTCTTGGTTTTCGCGGACTGGTCGGCTCCGAGCACGATGCCCTGGGCGGCAAGGTAGGCCTTGAACTGACCACCAAACTCGAAAGCTTCTTTCGGCAGGCACTTGGTGGAGACTTCGAGCACGCGAGCGCCATCGGGATAGAGCCACATCTCGACCACGATCGGGCGGTCAAAGTCCTTCGGCTGGTGCTTGGCCTTGAGCAGGAAGGTGGGTCCCAGGATGACCAGCTGGTCCATGGTGATCCCTGCCGGCGCGTGTGCATCAAAGAAGGCGCGCTGTTCTTTGGAGAACAGCTTGCGCAGTGGCATCTTGCCCGCGGTCGCGTCGAGCACTTCTTTCCCGGTGCAAACGCCTTTGAACGAAGCGGAACAAACGAATCCGCCCGGCATCACATCCACCTCGACCTTGAACGCGGCCGACCGGCGAAGTTCCGGGTCGATGGTGGACGGGTCCACCGGGCGCAGCTTGATGACCGTGTCAGCTTCACCGCCCTGGATACGCCGGGCCCGGACGACCACGCCTGCTTTGTTCAAAGCCAAGTCGGGCGTATCGAAAAAGAAAGCTTGTCGCGGCTGCGCCTCGACCGGATCGAGCCCAATGCTCTTGATCGTCGCGCGATGACCGGTGAGGGGAACCGACAACTTGAGCTCCACGCTGTTCGCTCCCTTGATGAGCTTGAACATGGCGATGAACTGCTCGGTTGTGAGGGGCTTTGCCAGCGCGGGTTCAGCGGCCTTTGGCGCCACCCGGGGAGCCGCCTTGCGCGGGGCCGCCACGGTCTTTGCTGGCTTCGCACGCTGGGCTGCTGGTGCAGGTGACGCGACGGTTGTGTCTTTTTCGGGTGTCATGGTCGATCTCCTTTGGGTAACTTTTTTCGCCGGGTTCAACGCGGCCTTTTCAATGGGTGGGGGCGGCCTTCAGGTTCCGAAACGCTCGGCCAACAGGCCATGCCGCAACCCGCGATCGCTGACGGTGAAACTTTGCTTGCCCAATTTTTGCATCACCGTGCGAACAATGCACGCTCCTGCCAGGATCACCTCTTCGCGCTTGGCCTGAAGGCCGACGATGGACCGACGGGCAGCCGAATCCTGAGTACGGTACAGCTCGATCTGTCGGTCGATCTCGGCGCGATCCAGCACGGTTCCCTGGACGACGGTCGGGTCGTAGGTTGCGAGCCGGTGTTTGACGGCGGTGATGTTGGTCACCACGCCCCCCATGGCGACCAGCTGTTCGGGTACCGGCCGGTTGTCGAGGCGGGAAAGATCGGCTGCGATTGCCTGCAGGGCGTTGGCAAGGGTTTCGATGGGTGTGACCTGGTCCAGGTGAAAGCGTTCGGTGTACTTCACCGCGCCCACCTCGACACTGAACCGTTCATCCACCGCCGTGTCGTGGCCGAAGGTGAACTGCGAACTGCCGCCACCGGTGTCGAAAGCGACGAGCGAACCGGCAAAGGCACCGAGACCTGAGCGCGCGCCGAGGTAGGCCAACCGTCCTTCCTCCTCGCCGGAAATGACCTCGACCTGAACGCCGGTGCGCGCTGCAATGGCTGACACGACGTCCGGCCCGTTCGAAGCGATCCGCAGACCGGCCGTTCCGACGGCCGCGATGGCCTGGACCTGGTGCCGTCGGGCCTCTTCCACCATGCCCTGGATGGCCAGGACCGCACGCTCCTGCGCCGCCGCGGTGATGACGCGGTCCTGGCCGAACCCCTTGCCCATGCGGGTGACTTCGGCCCGGTCCACGACGGCATGCCAGATGCCGTCGGGTGTCTGCTCTCCGATGTGGAACTTGATCGAGTTGGTGCCGGCATCGATGACGGCATATCGTGGGTATCTTGTTTCGGTCATGTGGTCTCTCCGCTCACAACAGCACGCCCATCAGCGTCTTCAGCAGCTCCTCGAGCGACATCATGGTCAACGTCAGTGGCAGCAACGGGGCCAGGGTGGCCGCCACCAGGCGAAACACGGCTTCGCGGGTGATGGGCACGATGCGCATCTCCTGCACGACCGTGTAGCTGTTGCCGAGGTCGGCCAGGGACTGGATGTCGCCGCTGCCAACCAGGGACTCGTCGGCCGGTGCGCCGCCGCGCAACCATTTGGTGTCGAATTCGCGCACATAACGCTCGGCCAAGGAGCCGTATTCGCGCAGGCCGGTGCGCTTGGCCTGTGCGAGCCGGGGCGCGAACACCAGCAGGGGTCCGAGGACGATGCTCAGGATGAACACGACGACCAGCGCAATCTCCGCCTTGTATTGCGGCAGGCTGGCGCCGGTGAAAAAGATGTGATTGGCCAGATTGCCCGCCAGCAATGCGCCATGGGCAACGGCGAGCACGGCAAAGGCATAAACCAGTCCCGCGATGAAGCCAAGCCCGCCGACCCGGTCGGGGTGGGTCGGCACCAGGCTCAGCTCCAGGCGGGACACTTGCCAGAGCAGACGGGTCCAGATGAACAGGCGGTAGTACCACCGCAGCAACAAGAACTGGAACACCGGGAGGCTCACGTAGCCGTACCAGAGCCCGGCCCAGGTCAGCGACGGTCCGTTTGGGGTCGGCGCAGCGTACCAGGTGAGTGTGTCGAGCGCGATGAACTGGCGCCAGATCCATTCGATGCCGATTCCGTAGACGGCGGCGATCAGCAGCACCTCGGCCAGCGCCGAATTGCGCAAGCGCACCGCCGACGCCACCGCCGCTTCAAACTGCGGCAGGGCCGTGCTGGGAATAAGGTTGCGCTCAAGAAACTGTTGTACCAGGGGCCGCATGCGCTGGTGCACCACGAGTTCGGCCAGCACCAGCAGGGGGAGCGACACCAGAAATCGGATGTGGGCCTCGGCGTCTTTCAGGAACGGGACTGCCGCCGTGCCGGACCACAGCTCGCCGCCCAAGGCCGAAAGCACCAGCAAGGGAAGCCAGGTCAGGAGCGCGAAGGCGATCACGCGTCGCCGGAGCAGCGACAAGGCGTCGTCGCTCAGATGGGCGCGCCGGAACAGTTGAAACAGGGGGCCACCGAGGACCAATGAGAATTCCGGTGGCTGGCGAAGCACATCCCACCCATCGGGGGCTTTCCGGCTGGGGGTGCGGGTGACGTTCGTCATGATGGCCTGCGGTGTGCGATGCGCCGTCGACGATGGCTCCTCCAAGTCACGCGACCACGGCACGCCTGAAGCCCATTCTGGGCGTCCGTTTCGGGCTGCCCGTTGACTCAGGTCAAGTTGTGATCGAACAGTCTCAGGGCTCGGGCCGGGCGGGGGGCTCGTGCCACCGCTCGCGCGGAACCAAGACCGTGCCGGCGGGCTGTTCCATGTAGTGGGGCGACATGATTTGCACGCCATGCGCATTGAATCCGTCCTGGATTTCACCGTGCAGAGCCGACAGGATGGGCACCCGCTGCTGGGGAGCATCGATATGGAAGAACAGCTCGTATTCGACATAAAAGTCGCTCAGCGCACGCTGGTAGACGATTGGCTCGGGCTGCTTGCGAATGCCCGCCGTGCGCGCAGCCGCCTCGGTCAGCAGGGCATGCACCTGACGCCAGGGGGCGTCGTAGCCGATCGTGACCTTGGTGGACAGCAGCGTGCCCTGCTGACCGGACAGCTTGGAGTAGTTGCGGATCGAGCTGCCGGTGATGACGTTGTTGGGCAGGGTGACTTCTTCATTGCGCAAGGTCAGCAGTTTGACCGCCAGCGCGCCGACTTCCGTCACCACCCCTTCCGAGCCGTTGATGGTGACGAAATCGCCCTTCTTCAATGAACGCGAGTACACGATCACCAGGCCGCTCATCAACTGATTGACCAGGCCGGTCGAGCCCAGCGTCACCATGACACCGAACAGCACCGACACACCCTTGAACGCATCGCTGCTGGAGCCCGGCAGGTAAGGGTAGGCGATGGCGATGGCGATGGCCCAGATCAGGCCATTCAGCAGCAGCCGGGTCGCGCCGACGGTGTCGGCGTGCAGGAACGGCACCCGGATGTTGCCGGTTTGGACGCGGCCGAGGAACAGCCGCAGCACGTCCTGGACCATGCGCGCCAGAAACAGCACCACCACGATCATGATCAGTCCCGGGACGGCACCGATCAGCCCGCCGGCGATGTCACCGATCAGGCCGAAGACGTAGCGCGCCAGCGCGTTGCCCCAGGGCGCCGACCACGGAAACGCGTCCAGCACGGCCACGGCCGCGCCATAGCTCAGCGCGCCGATCAGCACCCAGAGTCCGATGCGGAGCAGGCGGTAGACGAAGACGAGCAGGTAGCTCCTCGGCCCGGTTCCTTGCGCTGCCGATTCAGCCCGCCGCTGGAACACGTCACGCGCGCGCAGCAGCCACCGCATGCACAGGCTGAACACGCCGATCGCGATCAGCACGACCGCCAGCCCGATGAGCCAGGCGCGCGGCGTGCGCTGTTCCTGGCGTGCGGCCACCGCATCTTCGAGCCGCAGCCGCGCGTGCTCGGCGGCTTCCTTCAGGTTCTGCCGTTGCTCCAGATCGAGGTCGGAGGCCATCAGGGTGAACACCGTCTGCCCGTCCACCTGCAACGTGTAGCCGCTGCCCTCGTTCAGCGACATGGGTTGCGTCGTCACTTTGAGGGCTGCACCGACCGGCGGCAACTCGGAGAACGCCCGCTGGGCTCGGGCCACGCGTTGTTCGGCATTGAACCCGCCCAGCAAGCCGCGAAGCTCCACGATGTCGCGGTTGAACAGCGTCAGCATGACCGGCGGCGCATCCACTCCGGTGTTCCCCGCGGCGGGTGCCGGTGTGCGCGGTTCCGCGTGAACATGGCCGGCGCCGGCCAGAACCATCACCAGAACGAACAGGCAGGCCACACTGGCGCGCCACGTCGGCGCGAGGGCATTGGCAAGGTGGATCGGCAAGGACTTCATGGCCCGGATTTTCTCACCGGCCCGTGTGCCTGGCGGGGCGCCAAGACGTGGTACGGACCATGTTCAGGTTTCGTCCCAGTCCTTCCAATCGACGGGGTGGATCGCGCGGTACCGGTTCACGGCACTGCCCACGGTCGGCTCGAAGATGTCGCTGCCCAGCGTCTCCAGCGTGCCGTAGTGCCGCAGGCGGTCCTTCACGGGTCCCTTCATGCCGGCGAACATCAGCGTCACACCCTGCTCATCGAGCTCGCCGTGCAGCATCAGCAACACGTCGGCGGCCGTGATGTCCACATCGGTGATGGCGTCAGCAGCCACCACGACCCACCGGATCGGGGTCGGCGCAGACGCGACCGCGCCGAGAATCTGCTCGCGAAACAGCTCGGCGTTGGCGAAAAAGAGCTGGGCGTCCCAGCGAAACAGCAACAGGCCGGGCACCTGCCGGCCTTCGGGGTGGCGGGTGATGTCGTGAAAACCCTTGGCGCCGTCGACGCGCGCCAGGATGGCCCAGTGAGGGTGCCAGGCGTTCCACACCAGCACCAGCAGGGCCAGGCCGATCGTGATGAAGATGCCTTCGATCACACCGATGAACGCGACGCCGAGGAAACTGATCACCGACAGCGCAAACTCCACCTTGCGCAGCCGGTACATCTCGAACATGCCGGGGACGTCCGCGAACGACAGGCAGGCCGCGATGACCACCGCGCCCAGCACCGCGCTGGGCATGTCCTGCAGCAGGGTCGGCGCCAACATCAGCAGCAGCGCAATGGCCAGGGCGCCGATCAGGCCGGTTACTTGCGTGCGCGAGCCCGCTGCTTCCGCCACCGGCGTGCGTGATGCGCTGCTGCTGATCGAGAAGCCCTGGAACAGGCCGGATGCGATGTTGGCCGCGCCCAGGGCGATCATCTCCTGGTTCTGGCTGACCTGGTAGCCACCGCGCTGGGCCAGCGCCCGGGACAGCACGCTGGTGTCGGCGAATGACAGCAGCGCGATGATGATCGCGCCGGGCAGCAGCCGAAGGATCTCGTCCGGGCTGGCCGTGGGCATCCGGAATTCCGGCAGTCCCAGGGGCATCGGACCGAGCACGGAGATGTGCGCCACGTGGGCCAGGTCGAACCAGCCGGACGCCACCGTGGCCAGTGCGACCGCGATCAGGATGCCCGGCCATTTCGGTCGCCAGGCCTTGAGCAGCAGGATGAGCGCGAGCGAGCCGGCGCCGATCAGCAGCGCCACGCCGTTGGTGCGCCCGTCGGCGATGCCCTGGAACAGCTTGACGGTCTTGTCCGGCAGGTCGACCGCCTTGACCGAAAACCCGAACAGCTTGGGCATCTGACCGATCAGCACCGTGAGCGCGATGGCGTTCATGAAACCGATGCGGATCGGTTTGGACAGCAGATCGGCCAGCAGCCCCAGGCGAGCGAAACCGATCACCAGCGAACAGCTGCCCGACAGCAGCGCCAGCATGCCCGCCAGCGCCAGCGCGTGCGCCGGATCGCCCACTGCCAGCGGGAGGATCAGTGCCGCGATGACAGCGGCCAGCGTGGAGTCCGGGCCCAGCACCATGATGCGACTCGGTCCGAAGATGGCGTAGGCGATCAGTGGCAGGATGGTGGCGTACAGGCCGTTGATCGCCGGCAAGCCCGACGCCTCCGCGTAGCCCATGCCGACGGGGACCAGGATCGCGGTCAGCACGAGACCGGCCACCAGATCGTGGACCAGCCAACTGCCCCGGTAATCGAGCAGAGTCGCCACGCCCGGTGCCCAGCGCTGCAGGCGAGATGGCGTCTTGGCAGAAGCTGTTGGTGATAGCTCGGGCACTTGATTCATGGTCTGGGGCGTGGCCGAACCTTCAGCCGCTGGCAAGAGACAGGTGGCAGGTTACGCAGCGCAATGCGCTTCTTTTTTGATGCATGTCAAGCGGCATCGCATCAATGTCATGAAAAGTTCACCATTCGGTCATACAAGGCGCGACCGCGCATCCCGCCATGTCATCTTCATCCAAACGCAAGTCTGTACCACCGTCCGCACAGGGCGGGCCCGCCCGCAAGAAATCGGCGGCAGAGGCCGGTCGTGCCCGCACGCCGTCGGGGCCGCGGGCTGACAAGGGGGCCGGGCCGAAAAAGGCCCAGCGCACGGGAGATCCTGCGGGCGGGCCGAAGGTGCCCTCGGCCCAGGCACTGCATGAGATCGTCACGTCGCGCCAGGTCGGCCGTGTCGAAGCGCTGCGCTACGCCCTGACCCATCCACAGCGCAGCCGCGAGGAGCAGGCCCGGCTGCTGCGTGAAGCCCTGCGCAACGTGTCCCCGGCAGACGCCCGGCTGATCCAGAAGGCGCTCAAGGCCGAACTGCAGGGACGCCGGCGCGAAGACCATCCGGATCCGGACCTGGAACTGACCAAGGACCCCCGACCGGGTGCTTACCCGTACCGCAACCGGATGTCGAGCAAGGCTTATGAAGTGCAGAAGTACCGGCTGCAGGTCGAACTGCTGAAGATGTGGCGCTGGATCAAGGCCAACGACCAGCGCGTCGTCGTGCTGTTCGAGGGGCGTGACGCGGCGGGCAAGGGCGGCACGATCAAGCGCGTGATGGAGCATCTGAATCCCCGCGGCGCGCGCGTGGTGGCGCTGGAGAAACCCGACGAGATGGAGCAGGGGCAGTGGTACTTCCAGCGCTACGTGCAGCATCTGCCCACGGTGGGCGAGATCGTGCTGTTCGACCGTTCGTGGCACAACCGGGCTGGTGTCGAGCGGGTCATGGGTTTCTGCACCGACGCGGAATACCAGGAGTACCTGCGGCAGGCCCCCGAGTTCGAGCGCCAGCTGGTTCGCAGCGGCATCCGCCTGATCAAGTTCTGGTTCTCGGTCAGTCGCGACGAGCAGGCCCGGCGTTTCCAGCAGCGCGAGACCGATCCGCTGAAGCAGTGGAAGCTCAGTCCGGTCGATCTGGCCTCGCGCGACAAATGGGACGAGTACACCGCCGCCAAAGAGGCCATGTTCGCGGCGACCGACAGCAGCGACGCGCCCTGGACGGTCATCAACTCCGACTGCAAGAAACGCGCGCGCCTGAACGCGATCCGATACCTGTTGCTGACGATTCCGTACACCGACCGCGACCTGGCCAACATCGGCAGCCTGGACGCGCGGCTGGTCGGTCGTCCCGCGCTGGTTTCCCCGGCGGCGGCGCCGGCCACGGTCGGCGCGCCGGACCCGGCGCGTGCCAACGGCAACCGCTGAGCGCCGGACCCGGGTTCAGGCGTTTTCCAGCAGGATTTCTTCCAGCGTCCGTGCGGCGCGCTTGCAGTGGTCGAGCACCGCCTCCTGCATGAAATAGAAGCCGCGCATCTTCATGGCGTGCCAGGCAGCGGCTTCGTCGCCCTCGTTTTCGAACAGGCGCGTGATGGCCTGTCGCATCACCTCGGCGGCGCGGGACTCGATCTGATCGACTTCCTCGCATTGCTGCACGATCGCCTGCACCCGCTCACGCCCTTCGAGCGCCACGACGGCACGGTGCAGCCGGATGCAGGCATCGGCGCTCAGCGAGGCCATCTCGCGCGCCGCGGGCGTGGAGACCTCGATGTGGTGCGTGGCGATCGAGTTGGCCACGCTCTGGATCGAATCGACCACGCGGTCGAGGTCCATGGTCAGGGTGTGGATCTGGTCGCGGTTGATCGGCGTCGTGAACGACTCGTACAGCAGGCGGATCAGCTGGTCTTTCAGGTCGTCGGCGCTGGTCTCGTTGAGGTTGACCTCGTCGATCAGGGTCGTGGTGTCGAACTGCGGATTGCCCAGGCCACTGATCAGGCGCAGGGTCGCGTTGGCGGCGGCCACCAGCCGGTCGGTGTGGGCCACCAGCAGGCTGAAGAAGACGCCGCGTTGCGGCATGACGTTGTTGAGCATGAAGAGGGGTCCTGCGGGCGTTGTACGGATGGAGCCGATGGTGTGAGACGGGCTACAGGAAGCTGCGCCCGATAGACCAGAACAGCGCGGCGATCAGGCCGGACGCGGGGATGGTCAGCACCCAGGCGATCACGAGGTTGAAGGTGATCGCCCAGCGAACCGCCTTGACGTCCTGCGCAGCACCCACCCCGACGATGGACCCGGTGATCGTGTGCGTGGTCGAGACCGGAATGCCGCCCAGCGTGGCCAGCCCGAGGCTGATCGCGCCGCCCATCGACGCGCACGAGCCGCTGACGGAGTTGAGCCGCGTGATCTTGGTGCCCATGGTCTTGACGATGCGCCAGCCGCCCAGGTAGGTGCCCCAGGCGATGGCGCCGTAGCAGGCGTAGACGACCCACATCGGCAGCGTCTTCACGTCGGTGGTGGCCGTGCCCGCGGTGATCATCAGCAGCCAGATGATGCCGATGGTCTTTTGCGCGTCGTTGCCGCCATGGCCCAGGCTGTAGGCGGCCGCGGCGAACAGCTGCCCGCCCTTGAACCATTTGCCGGCCTGGTAGGGCGAGCGGTTGCGGAACACCCAGGCCACCAGCACCATCAGCAGCCCGCCGATCAGGAACCCGACCAGCGGCGAGATGACGATGAAGATCAGAATCTTGCCGAAACCGCTCCAGACGATCGGCGTCAGCCCGCCCGCCTTGATCACCGTGGCGCCCACCAGGCCACCGACCAGCGCGTGCGACGACGACGAGGGGATGCCGTAGTACCAGGTGATGACGTTCCACGCCAGCGCACCCATCAGCGCGCCGAAGATCACGACATGGTCCACCAGGGCCGGGTCCACCGTGCCCTTGCCGATGGTGGCCGCCACCTTGAGTTCGAACACCCACAGCGCGGCGAAGTTGAAGAACGCGGCGAACAGCACCGCCTGTTTCGGCGTCAGCGCGCCGGTGGCGACGATGGTCGAGATGGAGTTGGCTCCATCGTGGAAGCCGTTCATGAAATCGAAAGCCAGCGCGACGATGACCAGCAGCGCCAGCGACCAGAGAGGGATGGTGAGGTGTTCCACGCGCGATCCTGTCAGGAGTTCTCGATGAGGATTTCCTCGATCGTCTTGGCGGCGTCCTCGCAGCGGTCGAGCACGTCTTCCTGCAGCGAATAGAACTCGCGCATTTTCATCGCCCACCAGATCGAGCTGCTGCCCTCGAAAAGCTGGCTGATCGCCTTGCGCTGCACCCGGTCGGCCTGCGATTCGATCGCGTCGATCTCCTTGCAGAGGTTCACGGTCTCTTCATTGCGGTTGCGGTGCGGCAGCGCCATCACGGCCCGGTTCAGGCGCATGCAGGCGTCGGCGCCCAGCGCGGCCAGCTCGCGCGCCTCGGGGGTCGATTCGCGGATGCTGTACATGCCCACCGCGTTGGCCACGTCCTGCAGGGCGTTGACGACGTTGTCCAGCTCGATCGTCAGGGTGTGGATCTGGTCGCGGTTGATCGGCGTGGTGAACGACTTGTGCAGCAGCGTGATCAGATCGGCCTTGATCTTGTCGGCGCTTTTCTCGTTCATGTTCACCTCGGCCACCAGCGCCGTGGTGTCTTCCGAGCCCAGGCCCAGGCTGTTGATCAGGCGCAGGGTGGCGTTGGCACCCGCGACGACGCGGTCCGAGTGGGCGGCAAGCAGTTCGTAGAACTCCTTGCGTTGCGGCATGAGGCTGCTGAACATGGGTGGATTCCTGGTTGGATGGCGGCGTCTTCAGCCCGTAGGTCGCGACCGTGCAGGGCATGGTCACGACACGAACAGGGACCTGAACGGTCGTCATGATGAAACAAAAATGTCATGATGCACAGGTGAGGTGCGTCTTAAAGTTCGTTGAATTGACCCAAGTCAGAAAGAGTGCGGAGCGGCCGAACTGGCGCGGGCTGGCGATCGGTGGCCGCAGCCGGCCCCGGGCGCTCCGATCAGGTCGGTCGGCCGCTCCGGAAGCGTCCTCAACGCCTGTTTTCATGAACAAATACCGCACAACCCAGCGTCGGATGGCCACAAGGTGCTATCAAAATGATTGTCCCTCGCGGGCGGTCGGCGGCCCGTGAAACACCTGGCTGCCACCATCGTGCTGGGGCCCTTGCTGCTGTTGCAAGGCCGCCATGTGCGCCGAGTCACGCCGGTGCTGCCCGAGCCACCGGGGCCGCGCGAGGGGCGATCGGGACAGGGCCCGCCCCTGCGGCTGCTGATCGTGGGCGATTCGGCCGCCGCGGGTGTCGGGGCCGCCACGCAGGATGAGGCCCTGTCGGGCCAACTGGCCGCCCGTCTGGCGCAGCGTTTCGAGCTGCGCTGGAAGCTGGTGGCCCGGACCGGCGCCACCACACCCGATGCGCTGCAGGCCTTGACCGACTTGCCGCGAGAACGCTTCGACGTTGCCGTGACCTCGCTCGGCGTCAACGACGTGACCGGCGGGCGCAGCCCCACGCGCTGGATCGCCGACCAGGCGCGGCTGGTCGAGCTGCTGCGGCACGACTTCGGCGTCGAACGCATCCTGCTGTCGGCCCTGCCGCCGATGCACCGGTTTCCAGCGCTGCCGCAGCCGCTGCGGGCCTACCTGGGCGCGCAGGCGCGGCGCTACAACACGGCGCTGCGGGCTTTCGCCGAAGCGCGCGACGATTGCACCTGGGTGCCACTGGACTTGGGCACCGATGTGTCGCTGATGGCCAGCGACGGGTTTCACCCCGGCGCCGGCGCCTATGCCGCCTGGGCCGAGCAACTGGCGCTGCGGGTCGAGGCCGGGGATGGCCAGGCCTGAACCCATGGTTTACCCCATGGCCGCCGGTCCGCATGCGTCCCCAGAATGGCGGCTCGGTGGTTTGTTTCGTTCGGGACCAGGAGCTGTGCATGGACAAACGTCAATTCCTTGCGGCCACGGCCTTCGCCGGGGCCGGTCTGCCGGCGCTCGGCGCTGCACAGGCCGGGGGTAAGTCCGCTGCAAAGGCGGCGGGGCCCGGCGTGCTGACGCTCGGTGGTGCGATCGGGGCGGTCAACCGCGGACCGATCGACCCGGTGCTGGACCAGTTGATGGTCAAGCACACGGTGAGCTTCGAAAAAGCCCATGTGTTCGACTTCGCGGCGATTACGATGCTGCCGGCGGTCACGATCAAGCCCACGCTCGAATACGACGGCAAGCCGCACACGCTCAAAGGGCCGCTGGTCACCGACGTGCTCAAGGCCGCGGGCGGGCCGACCGCCGACGGCACCCGGCTGATGATGCGCGCCGTCGATGGCTACGCGGCGCCACTGACGCTGGCTGACGCGCGCAAGTACCGCTTCATCGTGGCCACCCACCTGGACGGCGCAGCAATGCCGCTGGGAGGCCTGGGCCCGCTGTGGGCCGTCTATGAGCCGGACCGTTTTCCCGAGATGGCGGCCAAACCCGTGACGGACCGCTTCGCCGGTTGCCCCTGGGGCTGCTACTACATCGAGGTCCTGGCGGGCTGAGGTCGCCCGCGACGCCCGTGCCGCCGGACCGGGCGCGTTTCCCTGTTCTGAGGAGAACTCGCGATGAAACCCTGGATCAAGTGGTCGGCCGGCACGGTGGTGGTGCTGGCGCTGGCCGCCGTGGGCGCGGCGGTGGTGGGCCAGCAACTGGCGGAGCGCAAACGCCAGCGGGTCATCAGCGTGCCGGTGGCGGCCGTGCCTTACACCGACGATGCGCAGGCGCGGGCCCGCGGCAAATACCTGTTCGAATCGCGGGGCTGCGTGGATTGCCATGGCCTCGACGGCGCCGGCCGCACGTTTGTCAATGATGGCAAGGGCACCCACATCGCCGGGCCCAACATCACCCCGGCCGGTGTGGTGGCGCGCTACCAGCCGGTGGACTGGGTCCGCGCCATCCGCCACGGTGTCAAACCCGACGGCCGCCCGGCCCTGATCATGCCCAGCGAGGACTACAACCGCTTCACCGACGCCGACCTGGCCGCGCTGGTGGCCCATGTGCGCGGCCTTGCGCCGGTGCAGGGTGGCACCCGGGCGGTGGTGGAACTGCCGTTGCCGGCCTGGGTCATGTACGGTTTCGATCTCGCGCCCGATGCGGCGCAGCGCATCAACCACGCCCTCGCGCCGTCTCAGCCGGTGCCGGCGGGCGTCACGGTCAAGCACGGGGCGTACGTGGCCAACATGTGCATCGGCTGCCACGGCGAGCACCTGTCGGGCGGGCGGATTCCGAGCGGCCCGCCGGACTGGCCTGCCGCGGCCAACCTGACGCCCGGCGAGGGCAGCGCGATGGTCCGGTACCCGGACGAGGCCGCGTTTGTGGCGATGATGCGCAGCGGAAAGCGGCCCGACGGAACGCCGATCCGGGTCATGCCGTTCGAATCGCTGTCGAAGATGGACGACGTCGACCTGCCTGCGCTGTACGCCTACCTGAAGACGCTGGCGCCGCGAGCGGCGGGCGGGCACTGAAAGGCGGCCCGTCCCGGGGCGGGCTTGACGCGGCTCAGCCCGGAATCGTGCCGGGCAGCAGGATGCTCGGGTCGATGGTGTTGATGTCGGTGCGGCCGCACAGCGCCATCGTCAGGTCGAGCTCCTTGTGGATGAGCTGCAGCGCCTTGGTCACGCCGGCCTCGCCACCCGCCCCGAGGCCGTAGATGAACGCGCGGCCGATGTAGACACCCTTGGCGCCCAGCGCGCGGGCCTTGAGCACGTCCTGCCCGCTGCGAACGCCGCCGTCCATGTGGACCTCGATCTTCGAGCCCACCGCGTCCACGACGGCGGGCAGGGCGCGGATGCTGCTCTCCGCGCCGTCGAGCTGGCGCCCGCCGTGGTTGGACACGATCAGTGCATCGGCGCCGGATTCGACCGCCAGGCGCGCGTCTTCCACGTCCTGGATGCCCTTGAGGATCAGCTTGCCGCCCCAGCGCTTCTTGATCCACTCCACGTCAGCCCAGTTCAGCGTGGGATCGAACTGCCGCGTCGTCCACTCCGAGAGCGAGCCCATGTCGTCCACGCCCTTGACGTGGCCCACGATGTTGCCGAACTGGCGGCGCTTGGTGCCGGCCATGGCCAGGCACCAGCTGGGTTTGGTCAGCAGGTTGGCGATGGACGCCAGCGTGGGCTTGACCGGCACCGACAGGCCGTTCTTCAGGTCCTTGTGGCGTTGCGCCAGGATCTGCAGGTCCAGCGTGAGCACCAGGGCCGTGCACCGGGCCGCCTTGGCGCGGTCGATCAGGCGCTCGATGAAGGCGCGGTCGCGCATCACGTAGAGCTGGAACCAGAACGGGTGGGGGCAGTTGGCCGCCACGTCCTCGATGGAGCAGATGCTCATCGTGGACAGGGTGAACGGCACGCCGAAGGCGCCGGCTGCGCGCGCGGCCAGAATCTCGCCGTCGGCCCATTGCATGCCGGTGGAGCCCACCGGTGCCAGCGCCACCGGCATGGACACGTCCTGCCCCACCAGCTGGGTGCGCGTGCTGCGGTTGTCCATGTTGATCGCCACCCGCTGGCGGAACTTGATCTTCTGGAAATCGTCTTCGTTGGCGCGGTAGGTGCCCTCGGTCCAGGAGCCGGTGTCGACATAGTCGTAGAACATGCGCGGCACGCGTTTTTGCGCGAGCACGCGCAGGTCTTCGATGTTGGTGATGACGGTCATGCAAGTCTCCTGCGAGGGTTGTGGGGGCGTCCGGGGCGCTGTGCGCATGGTAGCGGCGTGGCGCGGCCAGCGGGCTTGAAACCGGCCCGGGGCCGCTTGAAATTATTTCTGTGCGACGCGCCGCACACCCGCACCACGCACCTCCAGCCGGATTTCGTCCAGCGGCTCGCCAGCCGCGTTAACCAGCGTCACCCGGTGCCGCCCCGGCCAGGGCAGCCAGGACACCGACGCGCCGCCTGGCAGCGGCTTGCCGTCCAGCAGCCAGCGCGCGCCCGGGCCGTCGGCGGTGAAGCGCAGGCGCTGGTGCTCGGGCGGGATGTCGGGATCGAGCGCCACGATGGTGCCGTCGGCCGGCGCGGTGATCCGGCTGGCCCGGGACGGTTCCGAACGGGCGTATTTCAAGCCTTTTTGGCCTTCCTCCAGCGTCGGATGGCCTGAAGCAGCTACTGAGTTGATAGCAAACTGCGGTTGCCCGGTGCCCGGCAGGAACCATTCGCTGCGGCTGGCTTCGAGCTGGTCGCCGAAGCGGACCGTTGTGGCGACCAGCCCGGCCGGTGGCGCGGGCGCGCGGCTGGGCGTGTGCCGGTGCAACCGCTGCATCACGGCCGCCCACACCGGCGCGGCGCCACTGGTGCCGCTGACGTCGTGCATCGGCGCGCCGCTGGCGTTGCCCACCCACACGCCCACGGTGTAGCGCTGCGACCAGCCCACCGCCCAGTTGTCGCGCATGTCCTTGCTGGTGCCGGTCTTCACGGCGCTCCAGAAGCGCGTGGTCAGCACGCTGTCGGTGCCGAAGGTGCGCGCGCGGGCGTTGGGGTCGGACAGGATGTCGCCGACGATGAACGCCGCGCGCGCATCCAGCGCCGGC
>JAXMFA010000013.1:0-112096 GCA_046348065.1 Burkholderiaceae bacterium | reverse complement strand
TGCGGGGGTTGCGCAGGCGGCACCACGGACCGCCGTCGATCGGCTCGGCACCGAATTCCTTTTGCGCCAGCGCGTAGGCCCAGTCGCGGAAGGCGCCTTCGGTGTATTTCATGATGTTGCCCTTGTGCACGATGGTCACGCTGGGCTTGCCGTGGTCGATGGCGTACTGGATGGCCTTGCGCACCAGGCGTTCGGTGCCCTCGCGCGAGACCGGCTTGACGCCAATGCCCGAGGTGGCCGGGAAGCGGATCTTGGTCACGCCCATCTCCTCGGTGAGGAACCGGATGAGCTTTTTCGCCTTGTCGGACTCGGCTTCGTACTCGATGCCGGCGTAGATGTCTTCGGAGTTCTCGCGGAAGATAACCATGTCGGTCTTTTCGGGCTCCTTCAGCGGCGAGGGCACGCCCTCGAAATACCGCACCGGCCGCAGGCAGACGTACAGGTCGAGCTCCTGGCGCAGCGCCACGTTGAGCGATCGGATGCCGCCGCCCACGGGCGTGGTCAGCGGGCCCTTGATCGACACGACGTAGTCGCGCAACGCGGCCAGGGTTTCGTCGGGCAACCAGACGTCGGGGCCGTAGACCTGGGTGGATTTTTCGCCGGCATAGACCTCCATCCAGTGGATGCGCCGTTTGCCGCCGTAGGCCTTGGCCACTGCGGCGTCCACCACCTTGATCATCACCGGGGTGATGTCCAGGCCGGTGCCGTCGCCTTCGATGAAGGGGATGATGGGCTCATCGGGGACGTTGAGCGAGAAGTCGGCGTTGACGGTGATCTTCTGGCCCGCGGCGGGAACCTGGATGTGCTGGTACATGGCGGAAAACGCTTCGGATGGAACGGTGGCGCTGGCCGCAGGCTGGCCGGCGGAGCGCAAAAATTGATTCTAGCGGCAGGTTTTTTTTGAAAAGCCTGTCAACCGCCGCCGCAATGCCCCCGTTACGGAGAGGTCCTTCCGGAACCGGGAGGAAAAAAAACCTCATCCAAACTGTTGAAGGAAGATTGTCATGAACAAAGTTCTCGCTGCCCTGATCGCCGGTCTGTTCGCCGCTGGCGCGTTCGCCCAAGCCGCTGCTCCGGCTGCTGCTGCGGCCCCCGCCCCGGCCGCCGCCGCTGCTCCGGCTGCCAAGGCTGCCCCGGCCGCCGATGCCAAGGCTGACGCCAAGCCCGCCAAGAAGGAAAAGAAAGCCAAGAAAGAGAAGAAGGCCAAGGCTCCGAAAGCTGCCGCTTCCGCCAGCAAGTAATTCGCACGCCGGATTGCTTCAAAATGCCCGCTTTGGCGGGCATTTTTCATTTCCGGCCCCGCCGCGACACCCTTTCTTCGGAGCCTTCGCCATGTCCCTTCCGTCTTTGATGCGGCCCCCGACCCTGCTCCGGATGCTCGGCGCCCTTGCGCTGGGTCTGGCCTTTGTCCAGACGGCCCCCGCACAGGAATCGCCGCAGCTCAACCTGCCCCGCGTCAAGCTCTCGGCCGGGATGCACCAAATTGATGCACAAGTGGCCCAAACCCCGGCCCAGCGGCAGATCGGCCTGATGCACCGGCGCGAGATGCCGCAGCACGAGGGCATGCTGTTCGTGTTCGAACAACCCGCGACCCAGTGTTTCTGGATGAAGAACACGTTGTTGCCGCTGACCGCCGCCTTCATCGCCGACGACGGCACCATCGTCAACCTGGCCGACATGAAGCCCCAGACCGAGGACTCCCACTGCTCGTCCAAACCGGTGCGCTTTGTGCTTGAAATGAACCAGGGCTGGTTCGGCAAGAAGAACCTGAAGGCCGGCTCCCGGCTCGCGGGTGCGCCGTTCGAGGGCCGATAGCGCATTTCGGGCACGCCGAAACGCTACTGTTTCAATAGCTGCCCGTGGCCATTTCGCGCTGGGAAGGTGCCAATCCGGCATCGAAAACCATGAAAAAAGCCGGCTCGGGCCGGCTTTTTTCATGCGCGCGGCACTATTTCAGGCGAAGTTGGCTTCCGCAAAGCCCCAGTTCACCAGCTTGTCGAAGAAGGTCTCGACAAACTTCTGGCGCAGGTTGCGGTAGTCGATGTAATAGGCGTGCTCCCAGACGTCCACCGTCAGCAAGGCCTTGTCGGCGGTGGTCAGCGGCGTGCCAGCGGCGCCGGTGTTAACGATGTCCACGCTGCCGTCGGGCTTCTTGACCAGCCAGGTCCAGCCAGAGCCGAAATTGCCGACCGCCGACTTGACGAAGGCTTCCTTGAACGCGGCGTAGCTGCCCCATTTGGCGTTGATGGCTGCGGCCAGCGCCCCGGTGGGCTCACCGCCGCCGGCGGGCTTCATGCCGTTCCAGAAGAAGGTGTGGTTCCAGATCTGGGCCGCGTTGTTGTAGATGCCGCCGCTGGAGGTCTTGATGATCTCTTCGAGCGTCTTGTTCTCGAATTCCGTGCCTTTTTGCAGGTTGTTCAGGTTCACCACGTAGGCGTTGTGGTGCTTGCCGTGGTGGAACTCCAGGGTTTCCTTGGAGTAATGCGGCGCCAGGGCGTCGATCGCATAGGGCAGTGCGGGCAGGGTGTGTTCCATGGTGTCCTCAGGGGTTGATAGGGGCCGAAAAACGAATCAGGGCGGGATTGTAGGAACTTACGGCGCGGGCTGCCGCGCCACGGTCAGATCAACCGTGCCGTCAACAAGGGTGGCCTGAACCGCCTGGCCGGCATGCAGCGCGTGCGCCCGGGTCACGGCCCGGCCCTGCGCGTCCGTCAGCCAGGCGTAGCCGCGCTGCAGCACCGCGTGGGGATCCAGCGCCTGCAGCGCCAGGGCCGCGCGGTCCAGGCGCTCGCGCTCGCGCTGCAGGCGCCGCTGCCCGGCCTGTGACAGGCGGTCCAGGTTGCGGTCCCATTCGGCATGCGAACGCTCCAGTTTGGACAGCACGCCGTGTCGCAGCGCCTGCGCATGGCGGCTCAGCTCAAGCTGCTGGCGGGCCAGGCGCGCCGAGGGCCGGCCCAGTCGGCCGGCGGTGAAGTCCAGGCGCTGGCTGCGGGTGTCCAGGGCCCGCTGGCAGGCGCCGGCCAGGCGGTCCTGCACCAGCGCGAGCGCGCCGAGCCAGACCTCGCGCGGCTGCGCCACCAGCTCGGCCGCTGCGGTGGGCGTGGGCGCGCGCAGGTCGGCCACGAAGTCGGCGATGGTGAAGTCGGTCTCGTGCCCCACGCCGCAGACCACCGGCACGGGGCTGGCGGCCAGCGTGCGCGCGAGCTGCTCGTCGTTGAAGGCCCAGAGGTCTTCGATCGAACCGCCGCCGCGCACGAGCAGGATCACGTCCACCGCGTCGGGGCCGTCAGCCAGGCGGTACAGCGCGCCCAGCGCCTGCGCGAGCTCGGCCGGTGCGCCGGCCCCTTGCACCGCCGCTGGCGCCAACAGCACCGGAATGTGGGGCACGCGCCGTTGCAGCGCGGTCACCACGTCGTGCAGGGCTGCCGCGCCGGGCGAGGTGACCAGACCGATCGCGCGCGGCATCAAAGGCAAGGGCCGTTTGCGGGCCGCATCGAACAGCCCTTCGGCCTCCAGCCGGGCCTTCAGCCTCAGGAACTGCTCGAACAGCGCGCCCTGCCCGGCACGTTGCAGGCTCTCGACGACCAGTTGCAGATCGCCCCGCGCCTCGTACACGCCGAGGCGGCCGCGCACTTCGACCTGGTCGCCATCGCGCGGCATGAAGTCGAGCCCGCTGGCGGCGCGGCGGAACATGGCACAGCGGATCTGACCGCCCTCGTCCTTGATCGAGAAATAGCAGTGGCCGCTGGCCGCGCGCGAGAAGCCGGTGATCTCGCCGCGCACCGCCACCGGGTTGAAGCGCGCGTCCAGGGCGTCGGCCACCGCGCGGCACAGCGCGCCGACCGCCCAGACACGGGGTGCCGTGGCTGCGAAATCAGCGCCAGACATGGGTTTCCCGCTCCCGAAACCGCAGACCGCCCGATGCGAGTACTCCACAATGGCAGGCCGGCACGTGCAATGCGGGCGACCCCTTGGGAAATGCAGCAACGTCGTAGCAAGTCATTGATTTAAAACGATATTTGTCTGCCCAAAATGTGACCATTGCGTGACACTGCCCGTCTGGCGCGGCGAAAAAGGCGCAGCCCGAACGGTTCTTCACAAAGTTATCCACAGAATCTGTGGACCGATCGGCACGGCGACGACCGCGGTGACGGGCCCTTGCCCAGCGCAGCCTGCCGGGGCTGGGCTGGGCCATAATCCGGAGCTTCCGGCGATCAGCCTCACCCCTCGCGGAGACACGCTCTTGCTTTCGATCATACAAGCCGCTGGCTGGCCCATCTGGCCGCTCATCGCCTGCTCCGTCCTGGCCTTGGCGCTCATCATCGAACGCTTCGTGAGCCTGAAGACCGCGCGCATCGCTCCGCCCAAGCTGCTGGACGAGGCGCTCGCGGTGTCGCGCAACAGCGTGCCCTCGGCCGACGTGGTGACCCAGCTGGAACAGAACTCGGCGCTGGGCGAGGTGCTGGCCAGCGGTTTCCGGGCGCTGATCGCCAACCCGCGCTGCAGCGAAGGCGACCTGCGCGCGATCATGGAAGCCTCGGGGCGCACCGTGGCGCACCGGCTGGAGCGTTACCTCACGGCGCTGGCCACCATCGCCTCGGCCGCGCCGCTGCTCGGCTTGCTGGGCACGGTGATCGGCATGATCGAGATCTTCGGCTCGCAGGCGCCATCGGCAGGGGCCCACATGGGCGGCGCCAACCCGGTGCAGCTGGCACACGGCATCTCGGTGGCCCTGTACAACACCGCGTTCGGGCTGATCGTGGCGATTCCCTCGCTGATCTTCTGGCGCTACTTCCGGGCCCGCGTCGATGGCTACCTGCTGACGATGGAACTGGCGTCCGAGCGCTTCGTGCGCCACCTCGAGACCCTGCGCAACCGCTAGGCCCGCCATGAACTTCCGCCCGCGGACCAAGGAAGAGCCGGAGATCAACCTGATCCCGTTCATCGACGTGCTGCTGGTGGTGCTGATCTTCCTGATGCTCACCACCACCTACAGCAAGTTCACCGAGATGCAGTTGCGCCTGCCCGTGGCCGACGCCCAGGTGCAACGCGACTACCCCAAGGAAGTGATCGTGGCGGTCAGCAGCGATGGCCGCTTCATGGTCAACAAAGTCCCCGTCGAGGGCCGCAACGTCGACGCCGTGGCGCTGGCCCTGCGCGGCGCCGCCACCGCCGGCCCCGAGAGCGTGGTGATCATCAGCGCAGACGCCGCCGCCGCGCACCAGAGCGTGATCACGGTGATGGAGGCCGCGCGCCGCACCGGCCTGTCGCAGATCACCTTCGCAACCCAGTCGTCCGTGAACGCGGGCGCCCGCTAGACACCTGGGCCTGCATCCGGCCAGCCGTCCTCAGGTGCCCGCCAACCCTTCCTCGATGGGCGAACGGCTGCAGCAGGCCTGGTTGCATCGGGGCTTGCTGGCCTGGCTGTTGTGGCCGGTTTCCCTGCTGATGCGGCTGATCGTGGCAATGCGCCGTTCCGCCTACGCCCTGGGCCTGCTGCGGTCGGAACACCCGGGCATTTCGGTGATCGTGGTCGGCAACGTCGTGGCGGGCGGGGCGGGCAAGACGCCGACGGTGATCGCGGTGGTCCGCCACCTTCAATCGCGCGGGCACCGGCCGGGCGTGGTGTCGCGGGGCTACGGGCGGGCGAGCCGGGATTGCCGCGAAGTCGCCCCCGACAGCCCGCCGCAACTGAGCGGCGACGAGCCCCTGCTGGTGCGCCGGGCCACGGGCGTGCCGGTGTTTGTGGCGGCCCGGCGCCTGGAGGCGGCGCGGGCGCTGCTGGCGGCCTACCCCGAGACCGATGTGATCGTCTGCGACGACGGGCTGCAGCACCTGGCCCTGCGCCGGGACCTGGAGATCTGCGTGTTCGACGAGCGCGGCGCAGGCAACGGCTTTCTGCTGCCGGCCGGGCCCTTGCGCGAACCCTGGCCACGCGCGGTGGATCTGGTGCTCAACACCTTCGAGCCCGCCGGCGCCGCCCCCGCTGTGCCAGGGTTCACCGCCGGCCGCGCCCTGGCCGACCACGCGTTGCGCGGCGACGGGTCTCGCGTGCCGCTGCAGATGCTTCGTGGCCGCAAGCTGCTGGCCCTGGCCGGCATCGCGCGGCCGCATGCCTTTTTTCAGATGCTGCAAGCCTGTGGCGTGGCGCCGGTCGCCACCCAGGCACTTCCAGATCACTATGATTTCAGTAGCTGGTCGTGGCCATCCGACGCTGGGATCGAGGTGATTTGCACCGAAAAAGACGCCCTCAAGCTCTGGCCAAAGCACCCTGAGGTGTGGGCCGTTCCCCTGGAGCTGACGCCCGAGCCCGCGTTCTTCGAAGCCCTCGATCGGCGGCTGGATGCGACGCTATCATCGCGCCATGGACACCAAACTTCTTGAGCTGCTGGTCTGCCCCGTCACCAAGGGCCCGCTGGACTTCGACCGCGAGCGGCAGGAACTGATCTCGCGCAGCGCACGCCTGGCCTACCCGGTGCGCGACGGCATTCCGGTGATGCTCGAAAACGAGGCGCGCACCCTGAGCGACGAAGAACTCGCCGCGCTGCCGCCGCGCACGGCGCTGGTGGGCTGAACGGGTCATCGGTTTCGATGGCGCCACCGACCGATACCGGCGTCCGTGCCGAAACGCCGCCCTTCACCGTGCTGATCCCGGCGCGGCTGGCGTCCACCCGGCTGCCAAACAAACCGCTGGCCGACCTCGGCGGCGCGCCCATGGTGGTGCGCGTGGCCCAACGGGCGCGAATGAGCCGCGCGGCGCGCTGCGTGGTCGCGGCCGACAGCGAATCGATCGTCAAGGCCTGCTGCGCCCATGGTGTCGAAGCGGTGCTGACGCGCGCCGACCATCCCTCCGGCAGCGACCGGCTGGCGGAGGCCTGCACGCATCTGGGCCTGAGCGGTGACGCGATCGTGGTCAACGTGCAGGGCGACGAGCCCTTGATCGAACCGACGCTGATCGATGCCGTGGCGCAGCTGCTGGTTCAAAGGCCTGACGCCGCGATGGGCACGGCCGCGCACCCGATCGACAACGTCGCCGATTTCACCAACCCCAACGTGGTCAAGGTGGTGCTGGATGCCCGGCAACTGGCCTTGTACTTCAGCCGGGCGCCGATTCCGTGGTGGCGCGACGGCTTCGCAGGGGGCATCACCGCCCTGCCGAATCCCGCGCCGCTGCGCCACATCGGCATCTACGCCTATCGCGCCGGATTCCTTCGACAGTTTCCGGCGCTGGAGCCGGCACCGATCGAAACCAGCGAGGCGCTGGAACAACTGCGCGCCCTCTGGCATGGCCACCGGATCGCGGTGCACGTGACCCGTGACGCACCCGGGCCGGGCGTCGACACGCCTGAAGACCTGGCGCGGGTGCGCCGACTTTACGACCGCTGAACGCTAGCGCTTCGCGCGTAAGCCTGACGGAATCCGGCGCGTGCTATTCTCCGCACGAACGAAAAAGGCGCCGTGGCCGACAAGCCGCCCCCCCTGCCAACGCATTCCAAACCATTCGAGGATTTCCATGAGACTGATTCTGCTGGGCGCGCCGGGCGCAGGCAAAGGAACCCAGGCCAATTTCATCTGCCAGAAATACGGTATTCCCCAGATCTCCACGGGTGACATGCTGCGCGCTGCGGTCAAGGCCGGCACACCGCTGGGGCTGCAGGCCAAGGCGGTCATGGAGTCCGGCGGCCTGGTCAGCGATGACCTGATCATCAACCTCGTGAAGGAACGCATCGCCCAGCCCGACTGCGCCAACGGCTTCCTGTTCGACGGCTTCCCGCGCACCATTCCGCAGGCTGATGCCATGAAGGCCGCCGGCGTGAAGCTGGACTACGTGCTGGAGATCGACGTACCCTTCGAAGCCATCATCGAGCGCATGAGCGGGCGCCGCTCGCATCCGGCCAGCGGGCGCACCTACCACGTCAAATTCAACCCGCCCAAGGTGGAAGGCAAGGACGACGTCACCGGCGAACCCCTGGTGCAGCGTCCGGACGACCAGGAAGAGACCGTCAAGAAGCGCCTGGACGTGTACAGCGCCCAGACCCGCCCGCTGGTCGACTACTACAGCAACTGGGCCAAGGCCGAGCCAACGGCGGCCCCGAAATACCGCGCCATCAGCGGCACCGGCGGCGTCGAGGACATCACGGCCCGGGCGTTCGCGGCGCTGGCCAGCTGAGACCCCCGGGACGCCACCATGGAACAAGGCCCGTGAGGGCCTTTTCTGTTTCACGCCGGGCTGGAGCGAAGGCCATACACCCGATCGCCGATGAACAGGTACTCGGCCCGAAGGATGGGGGCGCCCTTTTCCTCCTTGAAGATGAAGCCCACGACGGAAAGGGTGTCACCCACCTTGATTTCGGCCACGTTCCAGGCGTTCATGCGGGTAAGTGGCGCCAGTTCGATTTCCCATTTCCGGTCCTTGCGGTTAGGCACTACGGCCTTGGCCAGCAGCGCCTTGCCATCGACCGGCGCAGTCTGAGCGGGAATGGCCCGTTGCGCCAGCCCGGCTGGCACCGTCAGCCCGGCGGGCACCTCAAGCTCCAGCTCCGCGTGCGGGTTTTGCCACCGGGACCGGGCGACCCGGCCTTCCAGATAGATCGGCCGCTCCTGATCAAAGCTGCTCCAGCCGTGATGGGCCCGTGCCAGAAGGGGCAGGCCGAGTGCGGGCGCGGCCAGCGCGGCGAGCATGAGTTCACGTCGATTCATCGTTGACTCCCGTTCATCAATAGGCGATCCAGCGACCCAGCGTGATGATGATGACCCAGATCACGGTGGATACGACCATCTGAAGCCGCGCGAAGCCGTCCAGCTTGTCCAGGGACTGACGCGCATGAAACCAGGCCGCATTGGAACCCGCCACGAATAGCATCAACATCTTGAGGGTGAATGTGCGGTTGGCCAACAGGTCACCGGGCTGGGTGGCGAACATGATCACGCCCGATACCGCGGCCAGCGCGAAGCCGATGGCGACCAGGGTCAGGCTCAGGCGCGCCAGGTCTGATACCGCCAGTCCGGAGCCTCGGCCAAACACGCGCAACTCCAGCAAGACCAGGTTGCCGAGCAGCAACCCGATGCCGATGACATGAATCACCTCCAGGGCCGGATAAGCCCAGGGCCAGGGAAGCGAGATGCCGGCGAACACGGCCTCAGATCGACCCTGCGGACGCTGCGCCCAGCAGCGCCAGCATCAAGGTCACCCGCGCCTTGACAGGACTCAGGCCGTTCGAGTCTGCGAACCGGTCCCCGGAATGGGGCACGACGCGCCCTTGGGCACAACGGGTCGCCCGCACGATCCTCACGCCAGCGGCCTGGGCGCGAATCAAGGCCGCTTCCAGTTCCGAATGAAGGGTGCCGTTGCCGGTGCCCGCAGCCACCAGCCCCTGCACCCCGTCGCGGACCAGCCCGTCGACCACCGCACCACCGGCCCCCGCGTAGTTCATGACAATCTCGACGCGCGGCCAGGGCATCGGACTCGCTATCGCTCGAATAGCATTGGAAGACCATCCGACGCTGGGAAGTGACACTTTCGTTTCATTTATCAGCCACCGGACCGCGTTTTCTTCCACATAGCCCAATGGTCCGGCATCTCCGGAAGAAAACGCATCCAGACGATAAGGATGATCTTTGCGGACATCGCGCGCACTGTGGACGACGCCGGCGCACACCGCAACGACGCCCGCCGCTCCGGGATCGAGCGCGACCGTGACCGCATCCAGCATGTTCTGGGGCCCATCCGGCACCAGCGCGGTCGCGGGACGCATGGCGCAGGTGAGGACCACCGGCTTGCGCGGCTGCAGGACCGACTGCAGAAACCAGGCCGTCTCCTCCAGCGTATCGGTCCCGTGCGTGATAACGATGCCTTTGACGGCGGGATCCGCCAGCCAATGGTCGCACCGAAGCGCGAGGTCGCGCCAGACCGGAAAACTCATGTCCTTGCTGTCGACCTGGGCCACCTGTTCGGTCACCAGATCGCCTGCGCCCAGTACCGAGGACAGGGTCCCGACTGAACGGATCAACTGGTCCACACCCAGCTGCGCGGCGCGGTAGCCGATGTTGTCACCCGCCTGCGTCGCCGTTCCCGCAATGGTGCCACCTGTTCCAAGAATCACGATCTTCGAGTTTTCCGGCTGCGTCATGACTTGCAATCTTTCAAAAACTGGTTAAAAATACAGGTACTGTCTATCCAGACAGCTATCCGTCGCCAGACCCGCTCCAAGGAGTTGCCATGATCGACCCGTCAGCGTTCCCCGCCAAGCTTACCGCCCGCCAGCAGCAGATTCTGGACCTGATCCAGAGCGCGATCGCACGCACCGGCGCGCCGCCCACGCGGGCCGAGATTGCGGCCGAACTGGGTTTCAAGTCGGCCAACGCGGCCGAGGAGCACCTGCAGGCCCTCGCGCGCAAGGGAGTGATCGAACTGGTCAGCGGCACTTCGCGCGGCATCCGCCTCCGAAAAGATGCACTTCAGTCCATCAACGAATCGCGCATGAAGCAGTTCTCCCTGCCCTTGCCCAGCCTGGCCCAGTTGGCACTGCCACTGGTCGGGCGGGTGGCGGCCGGATCCCCGATTCTGGCGCAGGAACACGTGGACCAGACCTATTACGTGGAAAGCAGCCTGTTCCAGCGCCAGCCCGACTACCTGCTCAAGGTGCGCGGCATGTCGATGCGTGACGCCGGCATCATGGACGGTGATCTGCTGGCCGTGCAGGCCACCAAGGAAGCCAAGAACGGTCAGATCGTGGTCGCCCGCCTTGGCGACGAGGTCACGGTCAAGCGATTCCGCCGCAACAAGCACTTGATCGAACTGCACGCCGAAAACCCGGATTTCGCCACCATCGTCGTCGAGCCCGGCGAACCTTTCGAGATCGAAGGCCTGGCGGTCGGTCTGATCCGCAACACGATGCTGATGTAGGCCCCCGCACGGGTTTTTTTTCCGGCACGCCTGAAGGTGGCGGGCGTTTGACACCCCCGGCGGTGTCACAACCCTTCGGACGTGCTTCTTTCACCAATCCTGCCTGTGTTCAACCTCCAATCCTTGAAAGGTTTCACATGGGAATCGCCCTTTTTGCCCTCTCCAGTTGGTTTGCTCCTTTGCAGGCCGCGGCCAGCCGGTTCGCGCCGGCGCAGACACAAAGACACGGTCTTGTTGACCGGCCCGGAACGGCAGCGCCCGGAAAAAGCGCCGGCCGCACTTTGCGACGGACCGTTGCCGCCAACGACGCCGGTGCGACCGCCGACACGCTGGCGCGGCCCAGCGGTACCGCGCGCCGCCCACCGGCCCTGCGCGTGGTTCGCACCATCGAAGCCGGCATTCCGGCCGGCCATTCGGGACGCATGGTGATCTCCGGCCGGATGTCCGACGTCTGCGCCGAGCTGGACCGTCTGGCCACCCTTGAAAGCACCCGACGCGGCACCGCCCGATAGGCCGCACCGACTTGCCTTTCATCGGCGATTGACGTGGCTACGGCCGCGCGGCGGCGGCAACACTCGCCAGCCTCGACGGGCGGCATCGCGCTCAAGTGGGTATGGCGTGCGAGGGCACAATGTCGCCATGAACATTGTGATTCTTGACGACTACCAGGACGCCGTGCGCAAGCTTCAATGCGCATCCCGGCTGGACGCATTTCCCGCGAAGGTCTACACCAACACGGTCAAGGGCATCGGGCAGTTGGCTGTCCGCCTCAAGGACGCCGACGTCATCGTCCTGATTCGTGAGCGAACCGCCATCACGCGCCAACTGGTCGAAAAGCTTCCCCGCCTGAAACTGATTGCCCAGACCGGCCGGGTCGGCCACCACATCGATGTCGCCGCCTGCACCGAGCGGGGCATCGCGATTGCGGAGGGAACCGGCTCGCCGGTCGCCCCCGCGGAGCTGACCTGGGCATTGATCATGGCTGCCATGCGCAGACTGCCCCAGTATGTCGGCAATCTGAAGCACGGGGCCTGGCAGCAGTCCGGACTGAAGGCCGCGTCCATGCCTTCGAATTTTTCGCTGGGCGCCGTGCTCCGTGGCAAGGTTCTCGGAATCTGGGGTTACGGGAAAATCGGACAGATCGTGGCCGGGTACGGGCGAGCCTTTGGCATGTACGTCTTGATCTGGGGCAGCGAGGCGTCTCGCCAGAAGGCGGCCCAGGACGGATTCACCGCTGCAAGGAACCGCGAGGCGTTTTTCGAGGAGGTCGACGTCTTGTCAATGCACCTGCGCCTTCATGAGTCCACCCACGGCATCGTGGGCCTCGACGACCTGTCCCGGATGAAACCGACCGCGCTGTTCGTCAACACGTCCCGGGCGGAACTCTTGCAGCCCGACGTGCTGATCAGCGCGCTCAATCGCGGACGTCCCGGCATGGCGGCCGTCGACGTGTTCGAAACGGAGCCCATCCTCCAAGGCCACGCGCTCTTGCGGCTGGAAAACTGCATCTGCACACCGCACATTGGCTATGTCGAGCAGGACAACTACGAACTGTATTTCGGAGCAGCGTTCGACAACGTCGTGAACTTCCTCAAGGGAACACCCACCAACATCGTCAATCCCGGCGCCTTGCAGGTCCGACGCTGACATGCACCCGGCCCGCCTGCCGCCAGTTCTGTGGCCGCTGCTTTTCGGCAACCTGGTGATCGGCACGGGCGTGATGGCGGTGCCGGGCACCCTGAACCAGATCAGCGAGTCCCTTCAGGTTTCGACAGCGACGGCGGGGCAGCTGATCTCTGCGGGTGCGCTGCTGATGTGCGTGGGCGCCCCGATGTTCGCGACGCTGGTGGCCGGGTGGGACCGGCGCCGTCTTCTGACCGCCTGCATGCTCTGGTACGCGGTGTTTCATCTGCTGTCAGCGTTGATGCCCGAATTCGGATCCCTGCTGGGCGTGCGCGTGCTTGCGCTGGTCGCACCGGCAATCTTCACCCCGCAGGCGGCGGCGTGCATCGGACTCCTGGTACCCCCGGCCCAACGTGGGCGTGCGGTCACCTTTGTCTTCCTCGGATGGTCGGTGGCTTCGGTTCTGGGCATGCCCCTGGCGGCGTTGACCGGCGGGCTGTTCGGATGGCGATCGGCGTTCCTGCTGGTCGCACTGTGCGCGGCGGCAAGTGCCTTGTGGGTCTGGCGCGCCATGCCCGACGGGATCAAACCCGACCCCCTCTCTCGTGCCGCGTGGGGTAAGGCCTTGCAGTCTCCGGCGCTGATGTTGTGTGTTCTGGTCACTGCGCTGTATTCGGCGGGGCAGTTTGTGCTGTTTTCCTATTTCGCGCCGTACTTCAAGACCCGCCTCGGCGTGTCACCACTGGAACTGAGCGCGTTGCTTGCCTGGTTCGGTGTGTTCGGATTTGTCGGCAATGTCTGGGTGTCCCGGCATATTGATCGGCTCGGTGCAGCCCGGTCGGTCGGCATGGCCATCGCCTGCATGGTGCTGAGCATGGCGGCCTGGCCGATGGGCCAAACCCCGCTGCTGGCGGCATTGGTCATGATTCCCTGGGCGCTGGGATGCTTTGCGTCGAATTCCGCCCAGCAGGCGCGCCTGCTGGAAATCGCACCAGCGCTTGCGACGGCTTCCATCGCGATGAACACATCGGCCATGTATGCCGGGCAAGCGCTGGGCGCTGCCGGCGGAGGATGGTTGATTACCCGGGGACACATGGCGTACCTGAGTTACGCCGGCACGGTGGTTCTGCTATCGGCGCTGCTGACAAGTGGAATCGCCAGCCGCGCAAAGCGAGAAAACTAGGAGCCTGTCGGGCTTTCCTGCCTTTGGGCTGCGCCGCCCGGCATGGACTATGTGCAGAGCCCGCGAAAGACAATGTTAATTGCTGACAGTTTGGACACTTTGGCCAACCGTTTGTTCTCGCGGTCAAGCGCAGGGACACTTGGTATTTATGCCCATGGCCATGGACGCCAAAGTACAAGAAAATCATCCGGGCGCCAAGAAACGGAACTCATTGCTGCTCGATCTTCGCGTCCCGAATCGCTTTGGCCCATTTGGCCGTTTCGGCCTTGTTGCGCTGGGCCAGGGCTTCAGGGGTGCCGGGGTCGATGGCGAAGCCCATGGCGGCGAACTTCTCCTGGATGTCCTTGCTCTGCGCCGCCGCGTTGATCGCTTGGTTCAGTTTGTTGACCACGTCCGCCGGTGTGCCCGCCGGCGCAAAGACCGCGAAATACGCGATCAGTTCGTAATCCTTCAGGCCCAGTGCCTCGTTGACCGTCGGCAGTTCGGGCACCACCGGCGACCGTTTGGTCGATGTCACGGCCAGGCCGCGGATCTTGCCCGCCTTGTGCTGCGACACGGTGACGCCGAAGTCTGCCGCGAACATGTTGACCTGACCGCCGATCAGGTCGGTCATGGCGGCCGGCCCGCTCTTGTAGGGGATGGGGTTCATGGTGATCCCCGCCATGCTGGCCAGCATCTCCGACGAAACCTGCTGCGACGTGCTGGCATAGGCGAAGGACACCTGTCCGGGCTTGGCCTTGGCCAGATCGACAAATTCCTTCAGTGTCTTGGCCGGCACCTCGGGATTGACTGCGATCATCAGCGGCACCGAACCCAGAAAGCCCACCGGAACGAAGGCCGTTTCCTGGTCGTAGGGCAGCTTCTTCATCAGGTACTTCAGCGCGGCATTGGTGCTGTTGGTGCCGATGAGAATCGTGTAACCGTCGGGTGCCGCCTTGGCCACGGCTTCGGCACCGAGCATGCCGTTCACGCCCGGCTTGTTTTCAATGACGATCGGCTGACCCAGCGTCTCGGACATCTTCGCCGCAAACGCACGCCCGATCTGGTCGGTGGCGCTGCCGGCGGCAAACGGCACGACGGCCTTGATGGGCTTGTTCGGGAAGGGCTGTGCCAGGGCCGCGGACGAGCACAGCAGCGCCCCGGCAATCAGGGCGAGGCGGCGGGACAGGGAACGCATGGGATGTCTCCTTCGGGAAATATGAATTGTCGAGTCCGAGTTTAGGGCCTGTTCATCCGCACCCTGGCTCCAGCGGCAAGTCGAGGATGGCACCGCTCAGGGTCTTGCCATGCGCATCAAGGGCCAATGAACATGTCACGCCACCAGCCAGCGCCTCGTTCATGACGAAATGTACCGCGCCGAGATGGGGCAGCGGGTAACGCTGGATCGTGCCGTGCACCACGCCTTGGTAATGGGCCTGGACCCGCTCCACCGTCAGCGCACGCTCCAGCCGCGCGAAGTCCGCCAGGTCGTACGCGATCACGCTCAGCGTGGCCCGGCTGCCCTTGTCGCCCGAACGGGCCAGCGCGATGTCACGAATCTTCACGTCACAGCTCCAGAATCCGGCAATGCGGCCGCACCGCCTCGCGCGGCATCAGCGCCGACGCCACGGCGATCACCTCGCGGGTCGACATCGTCACGCCGCCGCCACCCGCCGGGCCGTTGAGGTACAGCGCCTCCACCTCCTGCCCGACCCGTTCGGCCTGGGCACGGGTGTCGGCGCGAACGGCCAGCCGCACGCGCACTTCATAGGGCTCGCGGTCGGCGCCAAGGTGTGGTCCGTGCATCGCGTTCACGCCGATCAGTTCGGCGCGGTGCTCCAAGCCGGCGAGTCCGGCGTTCCGAAGGCGCCGTTCCAGAACGGCCAGCGCCAGTTCACCCCGACTTCGCGCACCCGGGCCGGCGTAGGAAATCTGCCCCTCGCCGATGAAACCGTCGCGGTAGCCCAGCGACACCTTGAGCTGCGCCGGCCGGGGCGCGCCCTCGCCGCCGGCCACCGCCACACGGTCCGGCCCGACCTCACGCAGGGTCACAGGCGAGAAGTCCGCCACCACGTCCGGTTGCAGGTAACGCGCCGGGTCCTCCAGTTCGTACAGCAGCTGCGCCGTGCAGGTCAGGCGGTCCACGCGGCCTCCGGTGCCGTCGAGCTTGGTGATCACGAAGCTGCCGTCGGCCCGCACCTCCGCCAACGGAAAACCCACCTCGTCCAGCCCAGGCACGTCCACGTAGCCGGGATCGGCGATGTAGCCGCCGCTGACCTGTGCGGCACACTCCAGCAGGTGTCCGGCCACGATGCCCTGCCCCAGGCGCGGCCAGTCGTCGGCCGCCCAGCCGAAGTGGTGCATCAGCGGTGCCAGGAACAGCGCCGGGTCCGCCACCCGACCGGTCACCACGACGTCTGCTTGCGCGCGCAAGGCCGGCAGCAGCGCATCGGCACCCAGGTAGGCATTGGCCGAGACCAGGCGGCCATCGAGGCAACGCACGGTCTGTTCCGAATCCATCAGCACAACGTCGTTGGCCTGCATCCACGGCAGCACATCGTCACCGGACACCACCGCGACCCGTAGCCGGGGCAGCCCGAGCGCGCGCGCGACCCGGATCACCGCCTGGCCCGCACCCTCCGGGTTGGCCGCGCCCATGTTGGTGATCACCGTTGTTCCCTGGGCCACGCACGCGGGCAGCACGGCGTGCATACGCTCCTGCAGCAACGGGTCGAAGCCCGCATCGGGATCCTGGCTGCGCCGCAACTGCGCCAGCGCGATCGTGCGCTCGGCCAGACATTCGAAGACGAGCGCATTCAGACGCCCGCGTTCCGCGAGCTCGCGCGCCGGATCGATCCGGTCACCCGAATACCCCGCGCCCGAGCCGATCCGAAAAACATCCATCCGGTCATTGTTCCACCGCATCGCGCCCCCGGGCACGGGGGCAACCCGCGGTCGGGGCAGATCGGTGTTTACCCTTGGGCATCGACCCTGATGACGTCAAGTGGCGCCCCGAGGCCTAACATGGCCGTTCCACCCACCCCTTTTGAAGGAGAACCCCCGATGGCATCACCCGAGACCATGAGGACGCCGCTGAGTCGTCCGCCCCTATTGAAGGCCTTCAGCTCGCTGGCCCTGCTGGCCGGCTTGCTGGCGCTGCAAGGCTGCGGCAACGACAGCGTCACTGTCACGACAGCCGACACCCAGTGCGCGCAGCTCACGGACGGCGGCAGCGTTGACGTGGGTTCCGGGCTGCCCGGTGATCCCACGGCGCCGGAACCAGCCTCGGGCTACCGACCCAAGGCCCTGGTGTCGGCCAAGACCTACATGGTGGTCAGCGCCAATCCCTATGCCTCGAAGGCGGGTTGCGAGATTCTCAAGAAAGGCGGTTCGGCCGTCGATGCGGCGGTCGCCGTTCAGGCCGTTCTCGGCCTGGTCGAGCCGCAATCGTCCGGACTGGGCGGCGGTGCATTCATGCTGCACTACGACGCCAAAACGAAAAAGGTCCAGTCCTATGACGGCCGCGAGACCGCGCCGGCCGCCGCCACCGAAGACTACCTGCGCACCATCAGCGCCACCAATTCGGCACCACCCTTGCCCATCCCGGCGGGCACCGCGCCCGAATCGTCCGGCGCCTTCAATGCGTTGCGCCAGAGCGGGCGCTCCGTCGGCACCCCGGGCGCGGTCCGCATGCTGGAACTCGCCCACAAGGACTACGGCAGCCTGGCCTGGAAGGACCTTTTCCAGTCGGGTGTGCAACTGGCGTCCGATGGCTTTCCGATCAGCGGCCGGATGGCCGCCGCTATCGACGGCTCACGCACCCTGCTGCTCACCGATCCCGAGGCGGCCGCCTACTTTCTGAACGCCGACGGCACTGCCAAGCCCTTGGGAACGGTGATCAAGAACCCCGCGTACGCGGCAACCTTGACCGCCCTGGCCAGCACCGGCGCCAACGCGCTGTACACCGGCCCGATCGCCGAAAACATCGTCAAGAAGATCAAGATGACCAGCGGCGGCAGCCCCAGCTTCGCCATCACCCCGGGTCTGACCGAGCTGAGCGACCTGGCCAATTACCAGGCCAAGAAGCGTGACCCGGTCTGCACCACCTACCGCAGCTACTGGGTCTGCGGCATGGGCGCACCATCGTCGGGTGGCATGACCGTGGCCTCGGCCCTGGGCACGCTGGAGAACTTCTACCTGGCCGGCTACAAGCCCACTGCCATGGACACCAACGGCGGCAAGCCCACCGTCATGGGGGTGCACCTCATCAGCGAAGCCGAACGCCTGGCCTACGCCGACCGCAACAAGTACATGGCCGACACCGACTTCGTGCCCCTGCCGGGCGGCACCACCGCCGCGCTGCTGGACAAGGCTTACCTGCGCAACCGCGCCAACCTGATCGACTTCAGCCGCAGCATGGGCACCGCGGTGGCCGGCACCTTCACGTCGGCGCCGCTGGGCATCAGCTCGGCCGAAGGCAAGGGCACGACCCACATGACCATCGTAGACAAACAGGGCAATGTGGTGGTGATGACGACCACGATCGAAAGCGGCATGGGTTCGTTCCGCATGACCAACGGCTTCCTGCTGAACAACCAGCTGACCGACTTCTCGGTGCTCGCCAGCGATTCGAGCGGCCCGATCGCCAACCGCATCCAGGCCAACAAGCGCCCGCGCAGCTCCATGGCGCCCACGCTGGTGTTCAAGATGGCGGACGACGGCTCGATGGGCGACTTCCTCATGGGCACCGGCTCGCCGGGCGGCGCCACCATCATCCAGTACGTGGTCAAGACGCTGGTGGGCGTGCTCGACTGGGGCATGGACGCGCAACAGGCGACGTCGATGGTCGATTTCGGGGCCGCCAACAGCGCCACGACCAACGTCGGCGGCGAGCACCCGAACATCAACGCCACGACGCCCTCGGGCGGCCTGGCCGGCGGCAACGACCCGCTGGTCACCGGGCTGCGCGCCATGGGTCATACCGTGAGCGTGTCCTCGCAGAGCAGCGGCATCAGCACCATCGTCAAGACCACCCGCAGCGGCGCGACGGTGCTGGAAGGCGGAGCCGACCCGCGGCGTGAGAACCTCGCGCTGGGCGACACCTTCAAGCCGTGAACGAGCCACTGCCCGGCCCGCGCCGGGCGGTGCGCCCCACGACAAAGCCCCCGGCGACGGGGGCTTTTTTCATGGCCGGCGCCTCAGGCAGTGGCCTTCAGACTCCGGTGCACCCGTAACAGCAGAAAGCCGACGATACCCACGTTGACCAGGTTCCACGCGATGCCGTTGACGAAGGCGGCGCGATAGGTGCCCGTCCAGTCGAACACCGCACCCGACAGCCAGCCGCCCAGCGCCATGCCCAGCAGCGTGGCCATCAACACCGTGCCCACGCGCGCGCCGGCCTGCGCCGGCGTGAAGTACTCGCGCACGATCAGCGCATAGCTCGGCACGATGCCGCCCTGGAACAGGCCGAACAGGCCCGACACCACGTACAGCGGCACCAGGCCATCGAAGGGCAGGAACAGAAGCAACGCGACGCCCTGCAGCACCGAGCCCAGCATCAGCGTGCGCAGCCCGCCGATGTGGTCGGACACCCAGCCCGACAGCAGCCGGCTGGCGATGCCTGCGGCCATCATGAGCGACAGCATCTGCGCGCCGCGGGCCGCCCCGAAACCGAGGTCGGTGCAATAGGCCACGATGTGCACCTGCGGCATCGACATCGCCACACAGCAGCTCACGCCGGCCACGCACAGCAGCATCTGCAGGCCCAGCGGCGACAGGCCCAGGGGCCGGTTCGGGTCCGAGCGGCCCAGGAAACGCGCCGATTTCGGCGCCGGCCCGCCGGCGGCCGCCTCGGCAACGCCCACCGGCGCGCGCCGGCGCAACACCAGCGCCAGCGGCAGCATGGTGAGCACGCAGAACAGGCCCAGGCCGAAATAGGTCTGGCGCCAGCCCACCGCGTCGATGAAGTGCTGCATCACCGGCGGCCAGACCGCGCCCGCCAGGTAGTTGCCGCTCATGCAGATCGCCACCGCGATGCCCCGGCGCCGGGTGAACCAGAGCGAGGTGTCGGCCACCAGCGGCGCAAACGTGGCCGAGACGCCCAACAGGCCGATCAGCAGGCCGTGGGCCAGGCTGAACTGCCACAGGCTGCCCGAGGCCCCCGCGGCGGCCAGGCCGGCGCCGAGCGCCAGCGCGCCGACCAGCGCCACCACCATCACGCCCAGACGGTCGGCCAGCCGCCCCATCAACACGCCGCCAATGCCGAAGCCCACCAGCGTGATGGTGTACGGAAACGACGCATCGGCCCGCGCAGCCCCGAACTCGGCCTGCACCGCCGGCAGCACCACCGACGCCCCGTACATGCCGACGCCGCCGATGGTCATCAGCGCCAGCGATGCCATCAGCCGCGCCCAGGCGTAGGCCGATTCGACACCGGCGCGGTCGGCGTCCGCGGGCTTCATGGCGCCGCCATACGCGGTTCAGGGGCGCACCGGCCAACTCCTGAAACCATAGCTGCCCGTGGCCATTCCACGCTGGGCATGGGCACAAAACACCCCGAAAATGGCCGCTCAGGCCGCCACCAGCCCCGCCAGACGCTGCCGGATGATGCCCTCGGCATCAAGCATGATGCGGTCGACCAGTTCCTTCACCGTGGGCACATCGTGGATCAGCCCGGCCACCATGCCGCACGACCAGGCGCCCGCCTCCATGTCGCCCTGCTGCATGATGCGCGGGTAGACGCCGGCCACCTCTTCGATGATGTCCTCGAACTTGATGGCCGCGCCGAGCGCCTTTTCTTTCTCCAGCAGGCGGTCCACGGCGGCGTTGCGCAGCACGCGCTCGGTGTTGCGCAGCGGGCGCATCACCAGCCGCGTGTCGAGCTCGCTGGCCGCCACGATGGCCTGCTTGACCTTCTCGTGCACCGGCGCTTCTTTCGTCGCGATGAAGCGCGTGCCCATGTTCATGCCTTCGGCGCCCAGCGCCAGCGCCGCCACCAGCGAACGGCCGTCGGCCATGCCGCCGGAGGCGACGAACGGAATCTTCAGCTCCTCGGCCGCGCGCGGCAACAGGATGAAGTTCGGCACATCGTCCTCGCCGGGGTGACCGCCGCATTCGAAGCCGTCCACGCTGACCGCGTCGCAGCCGATGGCCTCGGCCTTGAGCGCGTGGCGCACCGAGGTGCACTTGTGGATCACCTTGATGCCGGCCTCGTGGAGCATCGGCATCCATTTCTGCGGGTTGTTGCCCGCGGTCTCGACCGCCTTCACGCCGCCGTCGATGATGGCGCGGATGTAGCCGGGGTAGTCGGGCGAGCTGACGGTGGGGAGGAAGGTCAGGTTCACGCCGAAGGGCTTGTCGGTCATCTCGCGGCAGCGGCGGATCTCGTTGGCCAGCAGCTCCGGCGTGCGCTGGGTCAGGCCGGTGATGATGCCCAGCCCGCCGGCGTTGGACACGGCGGCGGCCAGTTCGGCCAGCCCCACAAAATGCATGCCCCCCTGGATGATGGGGTGCTGGATGCCGAACAGCTCAGTGATGCGGGTCTTCATGGCAGGGGTCTCCTCTTCGTTGAAATTCGGTCCGGCTTCAATGGGCCCGCAGCCAGGCGGCCAGCCGGGGCGCGAGCAGCTGCGGTTTCTTGGTCCAGGAAAAATGATCCAGATGCTGGCCGCCGGTGTCGGCGTCGCCCCAGGTCCATTGCTCGCGCGCGCAGCCCGGCAGCTTGTCCAGCAGGTAGCGGGCAGCCGCCTCGGGCGCCCAGCTGTCGGCCTTGAAGTTGAGCGCCAGCACCGGCAGCGCCAGGCGGCCCAGCGCGGCCTCAAAGTCGAAGCGCGAGCCCGCCGGTTCGTAGCGCCCGGTGTGGGCCACGTGCAGCCAGTCCTTCATCACGCCGCGCGCCTCGCGCCCGCCGAAGCCGATGCGCTGCCCCGGAAAATGCCCCAGCACCGCACCGGTAACGCCCGACAGCAGCCCGAGCATGCGGATGCCATGGCGAAGGCGGGGCGCATAACAGCCCAGGTAGACGCTGCCGCTGGCCACCGGCAGCAGCCCGTGCACCCGCTGGGGTTCGCGCGCAGCCACCAAGGTGCTGAGCTGCCCGCCCAGGCTGTGCCCCCCGAGCCACAGGGCCACGCCGGGCAGCAGGGTCTCCAGCCTGGTGAGCAGTGCCGACACGTCGACCTCCACCAGCTCGCGGTAGCCGTGGTCGTGCCGGCGCGAGGCGCGCACCGAGCTGCTGCCCATGCCGCGCCAGTCCGGCACGCAGACCTGCACGCCCTCGGCAGCCATCGCGGCGGCGAACCCGCGGTACACGCGCGCAGGGGTGCCCAGCGCGGGCAGGAACACCAGCGCCGGCGCGCCCGGTTCGGCCGAGCGGAACAAGCCGGCCTCGAAACGGTGGCCGTCGTCAGCGGTGATCGAAAGGATTTCAGTGGCGTTCATGGCGGAGCGGGCGGTGCAACGGTGCGACAAGCGCTGCTGGGGCGGATCAGCCGGCACTGTAGTCGATCGCGCCGCCCGCCCCCGGTCACCACCGGGACCTTGACCGCCGTCAATGCGCGCGCCGGCCCGCGCACTAGCATCGTCAGTGACACATCCGCCCGGCAGCACCCGCCCTGCCGGAGCGAAGGGCACGGCGGGACACGGAACGAGACACACCATGAAAACCTACCCCATGTCGGCCGCCGACGCCTCCTGGTTCCACAACGACGGGCCTGCCAACCTGGCCGTCATCATGGGCGTGACGCTGACGCGCAAGCCCCTGGACTTCGAAAGGGTGCGCCAGGTCTACAGCGAGCGCCTGGTCACCTTCGAGCGCTTCCGCCAACGCGTGGTCGAGACCGGCTTTCCGCTGCCCACGCCGCACTGGCAGGACATGCCCGACTTCGACATCAACCAGCACCTGCACCACATCGCCCTGCCCGCGCCCCACACCCAGGCGGCGCTGATGGAGCTGGTCAACGACATCGCCAGCGCCCCGCTGGACCACTCGCTGCCGCTGTGGCAGACCTGGGTCGTCGACGACGTCGAAGGCGGCAGCGCGCTCATCATGCGCTGCCACCATTGCATCGCCGACGGCACGGCGATGATGATCCTGCTCCAGCGCCTCTACGACCCGGCACCCGGCGCGCCGCCCCTGCAAGGCCCGAAGGCGCGCGGCAAGAGCATCGCGCACGCCGAGAAGGGTCTGCTGGCACCGGCGTTCAACGCCGTCGCCGGGGCCGCGCGTGATGCGGTGGCGCTGGTCGGCGGCGCCGGCATGCTGGTCGGCGAGTTGCTGCGCAAGGACGACCCGCCTTCGCCGCTCAAGGGCAAGTTCGCGCCGGCCAAGCGCGTGGCCTGGTCGGTGCCCTTCCCCATCGCCGATATCAAGGCGATCGGCCTGCGCCACGACGCCAAGGTCAACGACGTGCTGGTGGCCGCGATGACCGGCGCGCTGCGCACCTACCTCAAGGGCCGCGGCGTCGACGTCGACCACACCACGCTGCGCGCCATGGTGCCGGTGGACCTGCGCCCGCCCGAGCGCATGGGACAGCTCGGGAACGAGTTCGGCCTGGTGCTGCTCGATCTCGCCGTGACCAAGGCGCGCGCCGACCACCGCATCGCGCTGACCAAGGCCCGCATGGACGCGCTCAAGCACTCGCCCGAACCGCTGGCCACGCGCGCCCTGCTCGACCTGATGGGCCGCATGCCCAAGGCGCTGGAGGACTTCTCCAACAACCTGTTCGGCCGCAAGGCCAGCCTGGTGATGACCAACGTCACCGGCCCGCGCGAAGAGCTGTACCTGGCCGGCGTGCCGATCGAACGCATGCTGGCCTGGGCACCGCACCCCGGCAAGGAACTGGGCATGGCGGTGAGCATCTTCAGCTACAAAGGTCTGGCCGGGCTGACCGTGATCGGCGACGCGCACCTGGTGCCCGACCCCGAGCTCATCACCGACGCGTTCAACAGCGAGTTCCGCAAGATGCTGAAGTCCACGGTCAAGCCGGCCGGCCCGAAAGCCCGACCGGCGGCCCGCAAGGCACCCGCCAAAACCATGGCCAGAACCCCCGCCAAAGCCAAAGCGCCGGTCAGACAGCCCGCGGCCACAAAATCACCCGCCCGAAAGGCCGCTGCGCCCAAGGCACCTGTGGTCAAGGCTGCCGCCACGAAGGCACCGGCCCCGAAAGCCGGGGTCAGGCCTTCGCGCAAGCCTGCCGCCAAGCCAGCCCCCGCCCGCAAGGCTGGCACGGCAACCAAGACCCGGGCGTGAAGGGCGGGGCCGGCATCGGTCGCGCCATCGGTCCGGATTCTTGACGCTCCTGAACTGATAGCATGTCGTGGCCATTTGGCCTTGGGTATCGCCCGATTCAGGCCCAAAAACCCATGCTTTTTGGCCGTTTCACCCCGTTCTGTGGTCGATTTGACCTACCCTACCACCATCCCCGGCTCAAACCACTGAATCTGCCCGGCAAACACAATGCCTGATCGGTAACGTTTGCCACCCAGTGCCGGCGCCTCCTGGGGCTGCCGCAACAGTGCCGGTACCGCGTGAATGTCCAGCGGCTCGGCCCAGGTGGGCCAGGTCCACGCCCGGGGCCGGTGCTCAAACCCCAGGGTTCCCTGCCCGTGCAGGCATGGAAACAGCGGCTGCGATTCCCAAGCCAGCCAGTACGCGCCCGCCACCCCCGCCAACTTCATCGATGTTGGGGCGTCGCTGGTCAGCGCACCGGGGCGATAGGTTGCCGGGTCCCACCCCCAGCTGGCGCGGGCATCCGCATATCGCCAGGGGCCAAACAAAGCCTCCTCGAACTTCGCGCGCACCGCCTTTTCCGCACCCTTCTTGCGAGTCGGGTCCAGGTCTTGCGCCAGTTCCCGGGCCATCTTGATCATGCGCTGCGGACCGCCGGTCAAACAGAGGTCGGTCGTCTCGGCCTTGCCATCCTTGCCGTCTTCGCGCCACCAGGCCCTCAGCCACTCGGCCAACGATTCATCGGCCGCATCGTACTGCGCCCGGAACGCCTCGACATCGAACTTGCGCACGTCGTCCGCAATCTGCAGCTCGGGCGACTGATGCCGTCCCGCCATGTGGGCCACCAGGTGGTCCAGGATCGCCTCACGCTCCACACCGTGCAACTCGGCCGTCTGGCTGGTCGGGTTCCAGCTCAGGCGCGCACCTTGGGGCGCAACGCGCAGCAGCCCGACGGCCGCCATGAAACCCACCGGCACATGTCCCTGCATCGGGTTCAACTCAAGCGGCATGGCCATCCTCCACAGTTTGGGCCTCGTCCTGTTCTTCAGCACTGCGCGCCCAATCGGCCAGGCGCAAGACCGCTTCGAGGTAGCACAGCCCCCAGAATCCGAAGCGGTCGCGCATCGCGCTGGCCAGGGCCGGCCACTCTGCGCCCCTCGCCTGGCGCCACAGCCGGGGGTCGGCGGCAGCGGGCATCCAGGGGCGGCCGCGCCCGTGGTGTGAACCCACCAAGTACAGCACCAGGGGGTCGATGTCGATGCGCTGCGCCACCGAGGCCAGCTCATGCCGCCAACCACGTGGCAAGCCCGCGAGCTTTCTCGACACCGTCACTTCATGGCTCCCGCTCTTGGCCAGCAAGGGGCCACCATACGCCCCCAGCATCAGCTGAAAGCGCGGGTCGTTCTTCCCCAGGTCGTGAAGGCGTCCAGCCTCGTCCAGCGCGCGGCCCAGCCCGTCAGGCAGTCCGCAGGCTGTCGCCAGCGCAAGCGCCTTGGCGCCCACACCCGCCATGTGCTCAGCCAGCCCAATCGCCCACCGGGTGCGCTCGTTGCTGCCGGTCCAGCCCGGTTTCTGAATCAGGCCGTCGGCAAACAGATCGCGTACGGGCGCCTTGCTGGCTGGGTTCCAGCCAAAGCGGTCGCACCCACCGATGGACGCGGGCAGCACCACCACGTCGGTGAGGCGCAGCGCAGCTGGGCTCACCAGCTCGGCCGCCTCACCGTCCCAGCACAGCACCTGCGCGATGCGTTCGTGGCGAGCCGGTTCATCATCCGGCACTGCCGTGCTTTCCAGGTCCGACGCTTGGCTGGATTCGCCCTGCAGCCAGCGACGCAGCGTGTGCAGCGGCATCGGCATCAGTTCCAGCGCCGACGGCGGGTCTGATTCGATGGCGTCACCCCATTCTTCGGGCGGCGTCTCGTCCAGCGCACGACGCCACGCCACGAACACTTCGGTCGAACGTTTTTCGCCGTGCAGGTAGGGCGTAATGTCGAGGTCCACCGCCGGGTCGAACAGTACGGGCAGGTCGGGCAGGCCCAGCACGACGGACCGCAGCGCCGGCTCGGGCGGGGCCGGCACCTGTGCGGCAATGCCCAGGTTCACCACCTTGCCCAACTGGCGCGATTTCTCTGCCGCCGACTCCAGCCAGCCCCACGCATCGTCCAGCAGCCCCTTCGCATAGGGCCAGCGGGCAGCGGGCACTTTCACGATACTGGCCGCGCTGGCGCCCAGTTCACCCAGGCGATCCAGCCGCCCCAGCCGCTGCCGCAGCGCGCTGACGGGCGCCAGCTCCGAAACCAGCGCATCAAAGTCGAGGTCCAACCCCACCTCAATCGTCTGCGTGGCCACCACGAACAAGGGCGTTCGCCCGGCGCTGCGGGTCCCACTGCCGGCGCGCTGCATCACCTCCTGACCCAACACATCCCGCTCCAGCGGACGGGCCCTGCCAATGATCAGCAGACAGTCACCTTGCGCCGAAAGGGTTCGATGCACCCGACGCGCGGTGTCCACGGTATTCACCACCACCCCCACCACCGAGGCGCCGCCCGCGCGCAGGCGCAGAGCCTCGCTCGTCAGGTCGTCCTGCTTGCCGTTCACCAGCCGCGTGAGCTTGGCCGCGTTCAGGCGCCGGCTCAGCACCGGGTGGGCCCGGTCCTCGTCCGATAGGGCCAACACATCGGTCGCATCGCCCAGCGGGGTTGCTGTCATGGTCACCAGGTGCCAGGGGCTGGCCAGCGGCTCGACTGCCCGTTGTCGGTAACGCCCGATGCGGTGCAGCGTCTGCCGAAACGGCTCCACCAGGTGCGCTTCGTCGATCACGATCAGCGCATCGTTGCCCGCGAGCCCCGCGTGCACGGGGGCCGCCCACCGGCTCGCCCCGTAGGCGCGACACAACAGGCGCGAGCCCAATTGATCCAGCGTGGTGCTCACGAGCGTCAGGCCCGCCGGGTTCAACATCCACGCATCGTCTTTGGCGCCCAGTCCGCCACGCAGACGCACCACCTGCCCCACAACCCCGCTGCGGGCAAACAGCGCCTGCGCGTAGTCGGCCACCGCATCCACCAGCAAGCGACGGTCGATCACGTAGTAGAGGCGCCGGGGCGCGCCCAGCACGCCCATCGCATGTGCCCACAACCACACATCGACCACCGCCGTCTTGCCCGACGAGGTGGGCAGGTTCAGCGCATCGGGCCAGCGACCGTCGGCCACGCGCCGGGCCAGCTCAATCTGCCAGGGGAACGGGGCATACCCGTGCAATGACTCATAGAACGCCGAAAAGATCTTTTTTTCCATGCCAGTCCATCCCTTGTTGTCCCGCCTTCGCAGCATAGCGGTGCATTGACGGCAAGCGTACCCATCGCGCCAGATGTTGCCGCCAAACCCAGCCCGGTCAATGACCGGGAATCAACCATACGTCTCGGCGCCGTCGGTCATGGAGCCGTGCTTCCTTCAACGTAGCCCAGTCAAAGACCGGGAATCAACCGCGCACGCGCTTTGTCGTCACCGACTGCCGTTTCGATCTTCAACGTAGCCCGGCCGATAACCGGGAATTAACCGTGAACCAGCAACGACTGATCGCCATAGCGGTCCATCCTTCAACGTAGCCCGGCCCACAACCGGGAATCAAGCACGCCAGTGTCCACCAACAGGGGGTCGCCTGGGTTCCTTCAACGTAGCCCGGCCCATAACCGGGAATAAACCGTGCTGCTCGGTCAGGGTGTAGTCGCGCTTGACCTCCCTTCAACGTGGCCCGGTCCACAACCGGGAATCAAGCCTGCCCCATGCGCCGTCTTTGGCGGAATCGTCAGCCCTTCAACGTAGCCCGGTCCATAACCGGGAATCAAGCTCGGGCGCCGTCGATTCCGCAGGGTGTCACGACTCCCTTCAACGTAGCCCGGCCCATAACCGGGAATCAACCGTCGCTCAGGCCCACGATGGTGCCGCCATTGGCGCCCCTTCAACGTAGCCCGGTCCATAACCGGGAATCAAGCTCATCGCCGCCAAGCCCTTCTCACAGCTTCATTTCATCCCGACTTGGCGCGAACCGTCCACCTCCGATGAAGAAGTCAGCGGCCCCTAACCGGGCGCGTTTGCAAACACCGTGCGCGAACCTCCGGGGCTTTCGTCAGTCACTCGGGGCTCGCGCATCGTGGGGCAGAAAAAGGCCCAGGCCAAAGTACCGCTCTTTGCCCACCAGCAACGGCCCCTGCACCGGTTGATCGAATTCCAGCGTGGCGTGAGCGTACAGACTGCCCGGCTTGCGAAGGCGGAACTGCCGCGCTGGCGGCATGGGCAGGGCGCTGACCTGCGCGAGTGCCACCCGGCTGGGCCGGGGGTAGCCGGCACGCTCGCAACCCTGGGCCACGATCTCTTCGGCCGTGAGCTTGCCCTTGGGAAAGCGGTCCAGCACCAGCGGCGTGGCCGACGCCCAGCAACGGCTGGGGCGGCTCCAGGTGCGTTCGTGCAAGGACATCGCTGCGTTCGGCCGGGTCAGGTTGATCCGCAAGCCGGCCAGCATGATGTGGTCCACCGAGAGCATCGCCCCCACGCAGCGGGCACGCTCCAGGCTGTAACAGTCACGAGGCACCGCCATCGCCAGACCCAGAATCGTGCCGTCGCCGTAGTCGCTGAGATTGGGCAAACCCAGCCAGGCGAGATGCATGGCCTGGGCATGGCCATGCGCCAGCAGCGGGGCGTCGTCCCCCAGACGCGACAGCACCGCCCGGCGCAGCGCATCGGTGGCTTGGGCCACATGTTCCACTGCAACGGGTTTGGCCACGCGCATCACGATCAACCCTTCCCACGGGCCCTGTTGCGCGCGCTCGGCCGAGTTGCCATACCGTACGGCCGGCGCCAGGGCGCTGCGCTGTTGGCTTTCAAACGCGGCATCCAGTTGCCGCAACCGCCCGCGAAATGGCACGCGCATCGTCAGCGTCCCGTCGTCGCGTGCGGTCCAGCGGCACGCGGACGCGCCCGGCTCCAGCGCGGCCATCACCAGCGAGTCGGCGCGCCCCAGGTGTGTGACCCGCCCCACCGAGCGGCGAATGCATTCGTAGACGGGCTTGGGCGGGTCTGCCGCCCAGACATAGCGCACGGGGCCGTCCGGCAAGGCCATGGGGAACTGCCGCTCCTGGTTCTTGCGCAGGGCCGGCAAGGTGTCGCTGGGGTAGTTGGTGGGCACAAAGACCTTGCCCTTGCGCCCCCAGTGCAGCGCGACGCTGTCGCCGCAGTCCACGTCGGGCGGGCCCTGTTCTTCGATCCAGGCCAGGGCTGGGCGGTCTTCGGGCAGCGCGGCATCGACCAGTGCCTGGTAGAGCCGGTCCGGGTGCGGGGGCCATTCCACCTGAGCACGTGACGCCACATCGGCCGCGCCGTACAGGCCCAGAAACTCGACGGTGAGCTTCATTGGTTCAGGGCTTCGCTGGTTTCGATGAGCCGGGTGAGCCGGGCCGACGCGGCAAACACGGTGGGGCCGGCAAACGTGAAGCCAGCCTCGCGGGCCTTTGCGATGGCCTTGGCCAGGGCCTGCGCCACCGCGTCGCCTGAAAGTGACAGGGCCACATCGCCCTCCAGCGGCTTTCGCACCAGGAAGGTGGCTTCGGTCGCGTCGAGTTCAGCGCCGGCCCGCAGTTCCAGCCCGGCCATCATGCGGGTGTGCATCAGCCAAAGGGCCAGGGCCGCCAGGTAGGTGCGCGCCGCCAGGTCGGCGGCTTCGCTCGGCTGGCCATTGACCGGAAAGTGGTAGCGGCGCAAGCGGGTCAGCGACAGCGACGAGCGTAGTTCGATCCGGCTGACCCAGGCCCCCTTGGTGGCCAGTTCCGCGAGGATGTGGCCATGCCCGATTTCCGACGCCTTGCCCACGGGTACGGGGTTGCCTTTCGGGTCTTTCACGGCATGGGTTTCGTCGGTGGTCCAGCTCTCGGCCCGGCTTTCCGACTTGAAGCCCGTCACGGCGTCTTTGGCAATGTTGAGCGGGTCCATCCGGATGCCCGCCTTTTTGGTCTGCAGGGCGTCAAAACCCATGATCTGCCCCGACAGCGCCGCCGGCCATTTGGCAGCGCCCATGCGAGCGCCTGCAAAGCTGTCCCAGGCGCCGAACAGCAGCGTGCCCGGCGCGCTTTGCAACAAAGCGGTCGCGTTGTCGGCGCGGGCCTGCGTCAGTGACTGTCCCAGGGCGGTTTCGCGAAACGCCTTGCCGTCGAGTTCGGAGTCTCGCAGCAGGGCATCGAACACCCGGTGCGGCAACTGGTTGATGCTCAGCGTGTGGCCCGCTGCCTGCACCCGGATGGGCGCCACGCCAACCTCGGGGCGGTCGAGCAATTCTTCGAGCCGGTTGGCCCAGCTTTGCGGCGAGTCGATCAGGATGTACTCGTGCGTTCCGTCTTCCCGGATGTGCGATGCCAGATGGCCAACCTCGGCATAGGTCGGAGGCAGCACAAAGAACTTTTCATCGCCGGCGACGGCATTAGCCGGGATCAGGTTGGCCCGCAAGGTGATGGCCGATGCATGCTCGGCTGCGGACAAGAGGGATTCGTACAAATCGGTGTTCGCCATGGGGCCTCCGTGGGGGTGTGACAGGACATTCATTATTGTCAGTTCGGCGCCCGGAAATCGGCGAGCCGCGAACTCGGCTTGCCTTGGGACGGCGAGTCGCGGCGTTATTGAGACTTGAATACCGGAGGATTTCATCATCGCCTGTCGGGTTGTCGGCCCGGACGGGCATCGATGCCTCAGTCAACAGGGTGAAAATGAGCCGTCGGTCGTCACAGAAAATCCTGAATTGATAGCATGTCGTGGCCGTCCGACGCTGGAAAGAGCCATATTTCATGCTGAAAAACCATGATTTCTAGCCGTTTTGCACCGTTTTTCCTGGCCTGGGCGCTCCTGGGCGGGATGCCGGCGGCCCTGGCGAACGAGGGGGCGCAGGGGCCGCGTTTTGCCTTGCCCATCGACTGTGTACCCGGCGCCAGCTGTTTCGTGCAGAACTATGTCGACCACGATCCGTCGCCGGCCTGGCGCGACTACGCCTGCGGCGCGCGCACGTACGACGGGCACGACGGCACCGATTTTCGCGTGCCCTCGATGGCAGCGGTGCGCGCGGGCGTGGCGGTGCTGGCGGCCGCCGACGGCGTGGTCGCTGGTGTGCGCGACGGCATGACCGACGTGTCGATCCGCGAGACCGGCAAGGAAGCCGTCAAGAACCGCGAATGCGGCAACGGCCTGGTGCTGCGCCACGCCGATGGCTGGGAGACACAGTACTGCCATCTGGCCCAGGGCAGCGTCGCGGTGCGGCGCGGCCAGACGGTGCGCGCCGGCGAGCGGCTCGGGCTGGTCGGCCTGTCGGGCCTGACCGAATTCCCGCACCTGCACCTGACGATCCGCCGCCAGGGCAAGGCGGTCGACCCGTTCGCGCCCGCGCCGGTGGCCGGCGCCTGCGGGTCCGGCCAGACGCTGTGGGATGCGGCGACCGCCCAGGCGCTGGCGTACCGCCGCCGTGTGCTGCTGAACCACGGCTTCAGCGACCGGGCGCTCACGATGGCCGAGGTCGAGAACCTGCCACCCGACGCGGGGAGGCCCAACGGGCAGAGCTCCGCGCTGGTGGCCTGGGTGCGCATGATCGGCCTGGAGCCCGGCGATGCCGCACGGCTGACCTTGCGCGCGCCGGACGGCACCGTGATCGCCGAACGCCAACAGCCGGCCCTGGAGCGGGCCCAGGCGCAGAGCCTGAGCCTGATCGGGCGCAAACGGGCGTCCGCCCCCTGGCCGGCCGGAACCTACCGCGCGGAGTACCAGGTCACCAACGCGGGCCAGCGGGTGTTCAGCCAGGCGTTCTCGCTGAACATCGCGGCCGAAGCGCCCGCCAACTGATACGGGTTTGCATTCAAGCGTAGAACAAGGCGCGAAGCCGAAGACAGTGCTGTAGCACGGCGAGGCGAAGCAACGAAGTTATACGTTTGAAGGCGAATCCGTATGAGCGGCTCAGGACGCGGCCGGGGATGCCTGCAGGTCGATATCCAGGCAGAGCTTGCCGCTGGACTGCGAACTCACCCACACCCGGTGCGCCCCGCCGGGCGGCAGGCCGGGGCCAGCGGGTGCACCGCTCCACGCGCGCACCCGGATGTCGGACGGCAGTTCCACCGGCCGGCGGAAGCGTGCGTCCAGTGTGAACGCCGGGGCATCCGGCAGCCCCGCCACGGCGAGGGCGCGGGCCAGCGTCCAGGTGCCGTGCACGATCGCGCGCCGAAAGCCGAACAGGCGCGCCAGCAGCGCGTGCTGGTGGATCGGGTTCAGGTCGCCCGCGATGGCGGCATAGCGGCGGCCAGTGGATTCCGCGACCGACAGCACCTGGTCGCACCCGCAAACGCCCGCCGGTTCTTCGGCCGCCACGGAGGAATCCGCCGATGCCGACACCAGCGCCTGTGTCTTGCCCGGTGCCAGCGCACGGGTCTCGCCCCGCCAGACCCGCGCGCCTTCGACGATGGCCTCGGTCACCAGGCCAAAGCTCATGCCCCGCTTTTCCCAGCGCCCGTCGGCGCAGAAGGCGCGCAGTTCGAAGCGCGCGTCCGCCGGCATCGGCGCGGTCTGCGTGATGCGCTGCGTGAGGTGCACCAGGCCCAGGGCCCGAAACGGAAAGCGCGGATCGCCCAGGATGGCCATGTGCAGCGGCGCGGCCGCGATCTGCAGCGCCAGCGGCGGCAGTGCCGGCTCCACCGGCAAGCCCACGCTGGCGCGGTAAGCCGCGAGCCAGTCGGCGTCCAGCGTGGCACCCGCCAGCGAACGCTCGATGCGCGGCAACGCCGCCGGATCGTTCAGCCCCGAGCGTCGATGGCGAAACAGCCCGACCGTCGCCGCCAGCACGGGCAGCAATCGGGGCGGCTGGATCAACGCCATGGGCATCCCGCGCGCGGGTCTGACATCGAGACGCTCACGGCTTCAGCGTCAGTGTGGACTTCGCGGCCGCCTCGGCCTTCGCCGGGTTGAACCACCAGGACCGGCGCTCGCCCGCCACCAGCAGGCGGGCCTGGTCGTTCTGGTGCGGCTGCAAATGCCGTTCGCTGACCCCGCCCGCCACCAGCGCGTCGATCTTGTCGGAGTCGGCGAAATCGACCACCAGGCGCATCGAATCGAAGAAGTTCACGTCGTACGGCTTCTTGAAGTCGTACACGCCGCGATTCAGCGTCTCGCCGCTGCCGGGGCGCTGCACGGTGAAACCGCCCAGCAGTTCCTGCCCGGCGCCATTGCGCCGCAAGGGGCTGACGAAGCGCAGTGTGTGGGCCTTGCCCCAGGCCCAGGCCGCCGGGTCCTTGCCTTGCAGGGCCTCGATGCTCGCGCGGGCGCGTGGTGCGGCGGCACGGATCACGTCGGCCAGCGTTTCGCGCTTGTCGGCGGTGGCCGGGTCGTCGAACCAGGGCGAGTCGGGCGTGGCGGTGAGCACATCGAAGCGCTGCTGCCAGAAGTACCAGGTGGACAGCATGTCCCTGGCCACGTCGTCGCCGAGCTTGTTCGTGAACGTGCCGAGGGCGATTTCGCGGTACAGGGCCTGGTAGACCAGTGGCGCGGCCAGATCGGCGCGGTCCACGCCGTCCCATTTTTCCAGCAGCGCGGCCAGATCCCGCTGCGCGGGGTCGTCCTTCAGCGCGGCCACGATGGCCGGGCGCAGGCGGTCGCTTTGCAGGTTGCGGTTGTCCTCCATCAGTTTCCAGTGGTCGTTCACCGTCATGCCCTTGGCGCTGCCCAGCACCTCGCCGATGCGGCGGTAGCGGTAGTCGGGCGCGACGTAGTTGGTGTAGTACCACGCAAAACCCTCGGGCCGGGTGTCGTGGTTGCCGGTGCCCACCCAGGCGCGCGGCGGGTTGAACATGCCCGGCATGCGGTCCTTGGGGATGTAGCCGGTCCAGTCGTCGCTGCCGTCGGCGGGCGCCACACGGGGCAGGCTGCCGTCGGCGCCTGCGCGCACCGGTACCGCTCCAGTGGCCCGATGGGCAATCACGCCTTGATCGTCGCCGAACACGAAGTTGAACATCATCAGGTCGATCTTCTGCACCTCGCGGTCGAAGGCGGCGGCGTCCGGCGCGGTCAGCAGGCCCTCGATGCCGATGACAGGGCCGAGCACTTCGGCGTCGGTGGAGCGCAGCACCAGTACCTTGTCGCCCCCGCTGCCCAGGCCCGGGTGGTCGCTGATGACCGGCCCGCGCACGGTGTAGCGGATGCGCAGCGGCTGCTCACGCACGCCGCCGGGCGCGGCCTTGTCCTTGATGCGAATCGTCTCGTCGACCACGGTGAAGGGCGTGCTCCGGCCGCCCTGGAGGTAGCGGTTCTTGTCGGCCGGGTCCAGGGTTTCGATGTAGACGTCCTGCACGTCGCCGTAGGCATTGGTCACGCCGAAGGCCACGTGCTTCGTGCGCCCGACCAGGATGCCGGGCATGCCGGGCAACGCGGCGCCGACGGCCTGGATCTCGGGCGTGAACAGCCCCACCGGGTGCCAGTAGCCCGGCAGGATGCGGCTGTCGAGGTGCGGATCGTTGGCCACGATGGCCTTGCCCGAGGCCGAGCGGCTGGGGCCGACCGCCCAGTTGTTGGAACCCAGGCCCTGGTGGTTCAGCGTCTCGGGCGCCACCAGCAGATGGGCCCATTGCACGCCCAGCCGCTCGCCAGGCGCGCCGGACTGCGCCGTGGGACCGGGCGCGGGCGGGACCTGCCCCCAGTCCGGGTTCACGGTCAGCGGCATGATCTCCCTGGCGCGCGCCAGACCCAGCTTGTCGATCAGCTTCTGGCCCACGATCTCGGCCTTGAAGTTGGTCGAATGGGTGTAGTGGACGAAATGGACCAGGGTCACCAGGTCGGCCACGCTCCAGGGGCTGGGTTTCAGGCCCGCCACCTTGAGCTCGATCGGGTGGTCGTTGCCCTGGTCGTTGACGTAGGCGTTCACCCCGTCCACGTAGGCCTGCAGGAAGGCGCGCGAGGCGGCGTCGAGCTTCTGCGCATGGCGGTCGCCGTTGCGGCGCATGCCCAGCACCCGCATGCGCACATCGCTGGGCAGCGCGTCGGGTCCGAAGGTGGCGGCCAGTTCGCCGCGCCAGGTGGCCCGGAACAGCTCCATCTGCAACAGCCGGTTCTGGGCCGTCACAAAGCCCTGCGCCCGCAGCAGGTCGGGCGTGTTGGCGGCGAAAATGTAGGGCACGCCCAGTTCGTCGCGGAGCACCTTGACGGGCCCGGTCAACCCGGCCATCCGCAGCTCACCGTCCACCTTCGGATGCCCTGACGAGCGCACCAGGATGTAGGCCGCCACGGCCGCCAGCACCACCAGCCCGAGCAGGCCGACCACGATCCATTTGAGAAATTTCAGCATCAGGACGCTCCCCATGCCCGCTGCGGGCGCTTGAAAGGCCGGGTTTCGGCCGATGAATCGGAGAAATCGGAGAATCGGGGACACCCGGCACCCCTGGCATGGGCCATCATCGACCCACCCGCTTCGCCGCCCACCGAGGATACCCGCTTGCCCGACGAACACACCCCGGAAAACCCCGCGCCCACGCTGGCCGTGCCGGGCGGCCGCGGCGCCCGCCTGGCGCGGCTGGGCTGGATGGCCACCGGCATCGCCGGCGGCATGGTCGCCGAGGGCGCGCGCCGGCTGGCGCAGGGCCAACGCCCGGCCATGAAAGACCTGCTGCTGACGCCGGCCAACGCGCGCCGCATGGCCGACCAGCTGGCCAAGCTGCGGGGTGCGGCGATGAAGGTCGGCCAGCTGGTCTCGATGGAATCGGCCGACCTGCTGCCCCCGGCGCTGGCCGAGATTCTGGGGCGGCTGCGCTCCGACGCCCGCGCCATGCCCAGGGCCCAGGTCAAAAGCGTGCTCGACGAACAATGGGGCGCCGGCTGGGAGCAAGGCTTCAGGCGCTTCCACTGGACCCCGTTGGCCGCGGCCTCCATCGGCCAGGTGCACCGCGCGCTGACCCGCGACGGGCACGACCTCGCGATCAAGATCCAGTATCCCGGCGTGGTGGAGAGCATCGACAGCGACGTGGACAACGTGGCCGCGCTGCTGCGGATGTCGGGCCTGCTGCCCAAGGCGCTGGACCTCGCACCCCTGCTGCGCGACGCCAAGCGCCAGCTTCACGACGAGGCCGACTACCTGCGCGAGGCCGGCTACCTGAGCCGCTATGGCGAGCTGCTGGCCGACGCGCCCGATTACACGCTGCCGCGCCTGCACGCCGAGCTGACCACCGCGCGGGTGCTGGCCATGACGCGGGTCGGGGGCGTGCCGATCGAAACGCTGGTGGATGCGCCACAGGCCGAGCGCGACCGCGTCATGACCCTGCTGTTCGCGCTGCTGCTGCGCGAGCTGTTCGAGTTCCGCCTGGTCCAGACCGACCCGAACTTCGCCAACTACCGCTTCGAGCCCGAAACGGGGCGGCTGATCCTGCTCGACTTCGGCGCCACCCGGCCGTTCAAGGCCTCTATGAGCCAGGATTTCCGCCGCCTGATCAAAGGCGCGATGGCCCGCGACCGCGAGCAGATGCACACCGCCGCGCTGGCCATCGGCTACTACGACGCCGCCACCGAAGACCGCCATCGCCAGACCGTGCTCGACATGGGCGAGATGGCGCTGGAGCCCTTCACGCTCGAAGGCCCGTATGACTTCGGCAGCTCCGACGTGCTCGTGCGCCTGCGCGAGCGCGGCATCGCACTGGGCCTGGACCGCGACTTCTGGCAGCTGCCACCGTCCGACGCCATGCTGCTGCAGCGCAAGTTCGGCGGCCTGTACCTGCTGGCGATCCGGTTGCGCGCGCGGGTGAACGTGCATGCGCTGGCACTGGCGGGCCTGGCAGCGCGCCGCAAGACCCCCTTGCCCGGCGCCGATCACTCCTGATCTGATAGCGGCCCGTGGCCATCCGACGCTGGAAAGAGGCCAATAACACCTCGAAAACGCCCTTCCAGGCCCCTTTCAGGGCGGTGTGACGGGCCGGATCACCAGATCGCCCGCTTCTTCCCCCACTGGCATCGCGAAGCCGAAGCGATCGACGTCGGCACCGATGGCCAGGTCGTCGGCCGGCAGGTCGGGCGAGGTCGCGGCGGCAAAGCGCAGGCCGAAATCGGACTCGCGCACGCGCCGGGCAAAGCGGTCGGGATTCGGCGCGTGGCCGCGAAGCAGCGCCTCGATGTAGTCGGCGCACGCGATGTCCTCGTCGCCGTCGCGGTCGTGCCATTCGCCGGTGATGACGAAGCACACCTCATCGGCGCCCGAGCGGCGGATGGCTTCGGCGGTCGCCGCCGCACACACCAGGCTGGCCGCGAAAACCCGCCGCGCGCGCCGAAACCGGTGCAGGCCGCGCACGCCCGCGGCGGTGCTGATCACCACAGGGCGGCCCGTGAGATCCGCCCGCGCCAAGGCGGACGGCGAGTTGCCAAAGTCGAAACCCGGCACCGGTGCCCCGCCAGCGAAAGCCCCCACCGAAACGGCGCGGTCGATGCGCCCGCAGGCTTCGCGCGCCGCGGCAGGGTCGTCAACCGGATAGACCGCGGCCGCGCCCCGGTGCAGCGCCACCGCCGCCGTGGTGAACGAGCGCAGCACATCGATCACCACCACCGTGTCAGCCTCGGTTGACTGGTGGCCGGGTCGGTTCGGGAACAGGCGCGAGAAACCCATGTGGCCAGAATAGGCCCGGCGGTGGTGCGTGTGTACCCGGGCAGACCCTGTCACGGTCCCGGCTTCCAGAGCGAATCAGGAAGCGGTCGGACTCCAGCCTAGAATGATCGTTCCATCACCCACAAGGAGCTGTCGATGCATCTTTCCCTGAAATCCCGCCTGCGCGCCATGCTGGTGGCCGCCTGCGCGGTGGCCGCGCTGGCGGGCGGCGCCGCACAGGCGCAGGAAATCCCGCTGGTCACCGGCGAACACTGGACCAAGTCCACCGAACAGAGCAAGAAGGCCTACCTGGTCGGCCTGACCAACATGCTGCAGGTGGAAGTCGCCTACCAGGCCGGCAACACCCTGCCGGAGTCGCAGACCGTCGTGCCGCGGTTCGCCAAGGGCCTGAAGGGCAACACCCTGGACGGCGCGATCGCCAAGGTGGACGCCTGGTACGCGAAGAACCCCGGCCGCATGCAGCAGCCGGTGATCGAGACCATCTGGTACGAGCTGGTCGTTCCGGGCCTGCAACAGAACAAGTAAAGGAGTCGCATCATGAAAAAAATCACCACCATTTCGCTCGCGCTGATCGCAGGCGGGCTCATCGGCTGCACCAACATGACCCCGCAACAGCAAGGCACCATGAGCGGCGCGGCCATCGGCGCGGCGGCGGGCGCCGGCATTGCCGCCATCGCGGGCGGCAGCGGCTGGACCGGCGCTGCCGTCGGTGCGGTAGCCGGCGGCGTGGTCGGCAACATGAAGGGCAAGCAGGCCCAATAAGCCTTCGCGGGCGATCGGGTTCGGGGCCGGGTGAGCGCCCGTCAGGGAGGCGCGGTGGCGGCACATCCCCGGTTTCCCGGGCGCCCGCTCACACCATGCGGTCGCGCCGCGCCAGCGCGGGAAACAGGCGCAACCACAAGGCGGCCACCAGCACCGTGCCCGCGCCCCCCATCACCACCGAGCCCACCGGCCCGAACAGCGCGGCGGTGGCGCCCGATTCGAACTCGCCGAGCTGGTTGGACGCGCCGATGAAGATCGAGTTGACCGCCGCCACGCGCCCGCGCATGGCGTCCGGCGTCTCCAGTTGCACCAAGGTCTGGCGCGTCACCACGCTGACGTTGTCGGCCGCGCCGGTGACGGCCAGCGCCAGCAGCGACAGGCCGAAGTGTTCCGACAGGCCGAACACCACCGTGGCCACGCCGAACACCGCCACCGCCCCCAGCAGCTTGCCGCCGACGCGGCGCTGCAAGGGCCAGCGCGCCAGGACCAGCGACATCGCCAGCGCGCCCACGGCCGGTGCCGCGCGCAGCAGGCCCAGACCCTGCGGTCCGGTGTGCAGGATGTCGCGCGCATAGATCGGCAGCAGCGCCGTGGCGCCGCCGAGCAGCACCGCGAACAGGTCCAGCGAGGTGGCACCGAGCAGCAACTTGTGGCGCCAGACGAATCCCACGCCCGCCAATACCGTGCGCCAGGTGGCCCCCTCGGTGGCGGCCTGATGGGGATGACGCACCGCCAGCGCCAGCGCGCACGACAGCGCCAGCAAGGTCGCGCAGCTGAGGTAGACGGTCGAGGCGCCCGTCACATAGAGCAGTCCGCCCAGCGCCGGCCCGCCGATGACCGCCGCCTGCACCCCGCTGGCGCTGACCGCCACCGCGCGCGCCAGCAGGGTCGGCGGCACCAGCAAGGGCGTGAGCGCCTGCTGTGCCGGCATCTGGAAGGCGCGCGCCACGCCCAGCACGACCGAGATCCCGAAGACCAGCCCCCGCGTGGCATACCCGCCCTGCGTGGCCGCCACCAGCAGCAAGGCCACCAGCGCCTGCGCGGCCATGCAGGCAGCGAAGATGCGGCCGCGGTGCAGGCGGTCGGCGACGTGGCCGGCGGGCAGGGTCATGAGCAGCGCGGGCACGAACTGGAACAGGCCGACCAGGCCGAGGTCCCAGGCGCTGCCGGTGATGTCGTACAGGTGCCAGGCCACGGCCACCAGCAGCATCTGGTTGGCCGCGATGCCGCCCAGCCGGGCCAGCCAGAAACGCATGAACGGGCGAATTTTCAGCAGGCGGGCAAGCGAGTCGTCGGGCATCGGGTGAATGTATCAGCGCGGCCGGTGACCCGATGCGGCGTATATTTCCACCCAAACCGCTACCGGCCCGCATCCATGCTGATCGAACTCGACGTCTTCGGCACCCTGACCGCCGCCTCCCTGGTGTTGCTGGCCGGGCGCAAGCTGGTGGCCAGCTGGAAGGTGCTCAACACCTACAGCATCCCGGAGCCGGTGGTGGGCGGCCTGGCGGTGGCGTTGCTGTTGTGGCTGCTGCACGCCACCGCCGCGATCCAGGTCGGCTTCGACAAGACCCTCGGCCCGCCGCTGATGCTGGCCTTTTTCGCCTGCATCGGCCTCAACGCCGACCTGCCCAGCCTGCTGCGCGGCGGCCGGCCGCTGGTGGTGCTGCTGGCGGTGGTGGTGGGCTTTCTGGTGCTGCAGAACCTCACCGGCATCGGCCTGGCGATGCTGCTGGGCCAGTCACCGCTGGTGGGCCTGCTGGCCGGGTCGATCTCGCTGTCGGGCGGGCACGGCACCGGCGCCGCCTGGAGCGCCGTGTTCACCGAGCGCTACCAGCTGGCGGGCGCGAAGGAAATCGCCATCGCCTCGGCCACCTTCGGCCTGGTGCTCGGCGGGGTGATCGGCGGGCCCGTGGCCCGGCACCTGCTGGGCAAGGTACGCGTGAAGCCGGGGGCGGATAGCGCCCATCAGGAGCCCACGCTGTTCGAACACCCGGCCGAGGTGCGCCTGATCACCGCGCCGGCGCTGATCGAAACGCTCGCGCTGATCTCGGTCTGCCTGCTGGTGGGCCAGCAGATCGCGCGCGCCCTGGCCGGCACCTTCATGGAGCTGCCCGCCTTTGTCTGCGTGCTGTTCGTGGGCGTGATCCTGCGCAATGGCCTGGCCGCAGCCGGCAAGTACACGGTGTTCGAGCGCGCGGTGTCGGTGCTGGGCAACGTGTCGCTGGCGCTGTTCCTGGCGCTGGCGCTGATGTCGATGCGGCTGTGGGAACTGTCGAGCCTGGCGCTGCCGATGCTGGTCCTGCTGCTGGGGCAGACGGCGCTGATGGCGGCCTACGCCATCTTCGTCACCTTCCCGGTCATGGGCCGCAACTACGACGCGGCCGTGATCGCCGCCGGGCACTGCGGCTTCGGCCTGGGCGCCACGCCCACCGCCATCGCCAACATGCAGGCCGTGACCGACCGCTTCGGCAATTCGCCGCTGGCGTTTCTGGTCGTGCCGATGGTGGGCGCGTTCTTCATCGACCTGGCCAATGCGCTGGTGATCAAGCTGTTCCTGATGTTGCCCTTGTATTGACGACACCGTCTTGCTGCCCCTTTGGAGCCCCGCATGAACCCGCTCACCTTTCCCAAACCGCTGCCCACCGCCATCGCCCTCGGCATCGGGCTGTTGATCTGGTTCGTCATCCCCGTGCCCGAGAAGGTCACGCCAGAGGCCTGGCACCTGCTGGCGCTGTTCGCCGGCACCATCGCGGCCATCATCGGCAAGGCCCTGCCCATCGGCGCGGTGTCGATCATCGCGATCGCGCTGGTGGCCATCACCGAGGTCACCCGCCCCGGCAAGCCCGAGGGCGCGATCCTTGATGCGCTGAGCGGCTTCGCCAACCCGCTGATCTGGCTGATCGCGATCGCGGTGATGATCGCCATCGCGCTGACCAAGACCGGCCTGGGCACGCGCATCGGCTACCACTTCATCGCGCTGTTCGGCAAGAAGTCGGTCGGCGTGGCCTACGGGCTGGTGCTGTCGGAGCTGGTGATCGCGCCGGTCACGCCCAGCAACACCGCGCGCGGCGGCGCGATCATCCACCCGGTGATGCGCTCCATCGCCGATGGTTTCGGCTCCAGCCCGGACCGGGGCACCCAAAACAAGATCGGCCGCTACCTGGCCCTGGTGAACTACAACACCAACCCGATCACCTCGGCCATGTTCATCACGGCCACCGCGCCCAACCCGCTGATCGTCGACCTGATCGCCAAGGGCACGAATTCCGCGATCCAGATCACCTGGACCCAGTGGGCGCTGGCCGCGCTGCTGCCGGGGCTGGTGATGCTGCTGCTGATGCCGCTGGTGCTGTACGCGCTGTTTCCGCCCGAGATCAGGAACACGCCCGACGCCAAAGGCATGGCACTGAAAGAGCTCGACAAGCTGGGGCCGATGAAGCCCTCGGAGCACGTGACGCTGGGCGTGCTGGCGCTGATGCTGCTCATGTGGGCCGGCGTGCCCGCGCTGCTGCTGGGCCCGGCCTACGACCTCAATGCCACCACCACCGCGCTGATCGGCCTGTCGCTGCTCATTCTCTGCGGCGTGCTGGAGTGGGAAGACATCCTGAAGGCGAAAAGCGCCTGGGACACCCTGGTCTGGTTCGCCGCGCTGGTGATGATGGCCACCTTCCTGGGCAAACTGGGCCTGATCGCGTGGTTCTCGCAGTCGATCCAGACCGGCATCACGGGCCTGGGCCTGGGCTGGATGGGCGCCACCGCGGTGCTGGTGCTGATCTACTTCTACGCGCACTACTTCTTCGCCAGCACCACGGCCCACATCACGGCCATGTTCGGCGCCTTCTTCGCCGCCGGCGTCGCACTGGGGGCGCCGCCGATGCTGCTGGCGCTGCTGCTGGCGTTTTCGTCCTCGCTGATGATGTCGCTGACCCACTACGGCACCGGCACCGCGCCCATCATCTTCGGCTCGGGCTACACCACGCTGAACGAATGGTGGGCCGCCGGCGCCGTGCTCAGCGTGGTCAACCTCGCGGTGCTCGTGATCGTGGGCGGCGTCTGGTGGCGCCTGCTGGGCTACCTCTGAGAGGCTGAGAGGAAATCGGTCATGCCCGCCTTGACGCCCCAAAACACCGCCGCCGGCGTTGCAAATGCGCGCCGTAGCCCGAGCTACGGCTGTGCTTTGCGCCTTGCCGGCGGTTCTTTGGGGCGCCCTTTCGGGCACGCCCAATTCCCTCTCAGCCTCTGAGCCCCGCCCGCCGGCCGGCGCGCCGCAGGTGACAGCCGGGTGCCAGCCCCGGCGCGACAATGCCGCGCATGGCGATTGAAATCAACTCCGACGAGGTGCACACGCCGCCCGCGCCTTCGGCCACGGTGATGGTGCTGCGCGACAGCGCGCGAGGCCCCGAGGTACTGATGATGCGCCGCCACGGCAACTCCGCCGTGCTGGGCGGGGCGCACGTGTTTCCCGGCGGCAAGCTCGACCCCCAGGATCGGACGGTGGCGGTCGGCCAGCTCGACCAGACACCGCGGCGCCTGCGCGTCGCGCTGGGCGAGCCCGACCTCGACGATGCGATGGTCGTGGGCCTGCACCTTGCGGCGCTGCGCGAGACCTTCGAAGAATGCGGCCTGCTGCTGGCCGATGGCGCCGACCAAGCGGCCATGCGGGAGGTCGCGGCACGAACACGGTCCGGCGAACCCTTTGCGTCGGCGCTGGCCGCACTCGGGCTGCCGCTGCAGACGGCACGGCTCGTGCCCTGGTCGCGCTGGATCACGCCGCGCGTGGCCTCGGTCACGCGCAGCCGCTTCGACACCCGCTTCTTCCTGGCCGAAGCGCCCGCCGGCCAGGAGGCCTGCCACGACGACCACGAGGCCACCGAAACCCTCTGGGTGCTGCCCGCCGAGGGCCTGCGCCAGTACTGGGCGGGCGCCATCGACCTGGCGCCGCCGCAGATCCTGAGCCTGCGCCACCTGGCGGGCTTTGGCAGCGTGGCCGCGGTGATGATCGCCGCGCGCAGCCGGCCGCCGCCGCTCGTCGAACCCGAAGCCTTCGACCTCGACGGCGAGCGCGTCATCTGCTACCCCGGCGACCCGCGCCACAGCGTACCGGACCGCGCCTGGCCCGGCCCGACACGCCTGACCTGGCGCAACCGCCGTTTCGAGCCCGAAGGCGGCCTGAGCGAATTGCTGTTGCTGCCGCCGGGCTGATGGCCATGAAGTCCTGATTTGATAGCGGCCAGTGGCCATTTGGCGTTGGGATATGGCTGATTCGACCTGAAAATCGGCGATTCAGCCTGTTTCTGAGACGAATTTGCGCCCCTGTCCCACCCCACCTGTCGCCGGCTTGCCAGCGCGCCGCGCACACATCGGCGATACTTCGAACCTTTCCCGCGAAACCCAAGGAAGCCCCCAAATGAACCACCTCAGCGGCATGGACGCGATGTTCCTGCACATCGAATCGCCCGAGATGCCGATGCACATCGGCTCGCTCAATGTGCTCGATCTGCCCCCCGGCTACAGCGGCGATTTCTACGAAGACGCCAAGAAGATGATGAGCGAGCGGCTGCACCTGGCGGCCGTGTTCACGCGCAAGCTGGAGCTGATGCCCTTCGACCTGGCCGATCCGGTCTGGGTGGAAGACGAGGACATCGACATCGACTACCACGTGCGCCACATCACGCTGCCCAAGCCCGGCACCAACCGGCAGTTGCAGCAGTACGTGGCGCGGCTGCATTCCTCGCTGCTGGACCGCAGCCGCCCGCTGTGGGAGGTGTGCATCATCGACGGCCTCAAGAGTGGCCAGGTGGCGCTGTACACCAAGGTGCACCACGCGGGCATCGACGGCCAGGCCGGTGTGGCCGTGGCCAAGGCGATCTTCGACCTGGCGCCCACCGGCCGCGTCATCAAGCCGCCGCGCCCGCGCGCCCGCCACAACCGTTACCAGCTCGGCATCGCGGAGCTGGCCGGCGCCGCCGCCCGCAACGCGGTGCGGCAGTCCGCCAAGCTGGTCCGCATGGCGCCCTCGATGGCGCGGGCCGTGCGCGACGTGGTGGTGCCCGAGAAGGACGAGCACGGCAAGCGCCACTGGAGCCTGCCGGACTTCAAGGTGTTCGCGCCGCGCACGCTGCTCAACACGGCCATCACCAACCAGCGTTCGTTCGCCGGGCGTACGATCCCGCTGGCCGAGACCAAGTTCATCGCCAAGACCTTCGGGGTCACCCTCAACGACGTGGTGATGGGCACCACGGCGGGCGCGCTGCGGCGCTACCTGCGCGAGTACGACGACCTGCCCGACAAGCCGCTGGTGGCGGCGGTGCCGGTGAGCCTGCGCGCGCAGGGCGACGAGTCGGCCAACAACCAGGTCAGCATGCTGCGCATGTCGCTGGGCACCGACGTGGCCGATCCGGTGGAACGGCTCAAGGTGATCCACGAATCCTCGGATGCCGGCAAGGCGATGATGAGCCGGGTCAAGACGGCAATCCCGAGCGACTTTCCGATGCTGGGTTCGCCGTGGCTGGTCTCGGGCATCGCCTCGCTGCTGGGCCGCTCGCGCCTGGCCAACGTGGTGCCGCCCTTTGCCAACCTGATCATCTCCAACGTGGCCGGCATCCCGGTGCCGCTGTACTACGCCGGCGCCGCCGTGGCCTGTTACTACCCGGTGTCGATCCCCGCGCACAGCATGGCGCTGAACGTGACGGTGCAGAGCTACAACGGGCGGCTGGACTACGGCCTCATCGCCTGCCGCCGCACGCTGCCCGACGTCAACGACCTCGGTGACTACCTGCTGGCCGAACACCAGGCGCTGCTGGCGCGCGCCCAGGAGCATGTGAAGGAAAGCGAGAACGTCAAGGCCGCGCCGGCCGCGATGATCGAGGCCGCCGCGCCGCAGCCCGCCGTCACGCGCCGCCGCGCCAAGCCCGAGCCCAAGCTCAAGCTGGTGGCCGACGCCGTCAAGGTCCCGCGCAAGCGCGCCGCCAGCCGCGCCCGGCGCGCGGGCTGAACGATCAGCGCCAGGGGCTGCCGACCTGGATGTAGAAGGCCCGGCCCTCCGGGCCTTTGGCGATGTCGATGCCCGCGTGCAGGCCGAGTTTGCTCGCGATCAGGTAACGGAAGCCGCCACCCACCGTGCTCACGGTTTCGACCTGGCTGAACAGGGTGCGTTTGCCCCAGGTACGCCCCGCCCCCGTGAAGCCCAGCAGCGCCCAGCGCGGCGTGGCCTGCCACCACAGCTCGACCTCGGCCACGGCGGCGTTGTCGTCCTGGTAGCGCATGGCGGGTATCCCGCGCAGCGACACGAAGGGCTTGGCGAAGAACGGGATGTCGCCGCGCGAGGTCTGCACGTCGCCCCGCAGGCCCAGGATGAACGGCTCGCCCAGCGGCGTCCAGTTGAAGCCGCGGATGTTGAACTGCTGGTAGCTCGTGGTGCCGCCGAGCCGCGGGCTCGCGGCCACCAGCTCGGACTCCACCATGTGGCCGGACGTGGGGTTGAAGATGTTGTTGCGCGTGTCGTGCGCCACCGTCAGGCTGAGCCGCCCGATGCGCACCTCGGGCAAGGCCCGGCCATCCAGATCGGCCGGCCAGCCGTCGCCGAAGGCCGGATTCACCTTGAGCCAGGCATAACGCGGCCCGACGAACCAGTCGGTGTCGCCCAGCCGGACCTGGAACTGCTGCATCAGCCCGGCGCCGTCGAGCTGGTAGGCCCGCGGCTTGCCGAGCAGGCCGTAATAGTCGAGCCGGGCGTCCACCTTGCCGATGGCGCCCAGGTAGCGGTAGCGGTCGTGGTCCCAGGTGTGCCGATGGCCCAGCAATGCGCCGCGCGTGCCGTTCTCGGTGCCGAAGCCCCCGATGGCGGTCATGTTCGGCGGGATCGGCTTGCCGGTTTCGCCGAGGCTGGTCTTGAGCGCGTCGCCCAGCGGCTGGTCGAACAGCACGCCCACCAGGCCGCCGCCGTAACCCACCGCCGGCTCGGTGATGACGATGGGCACCGGCAGCACGCCCCGGTGTTCGAGCAGGTAGTCGCTCATGTCGAACATGCCGTCGGCGGGGTCGGTCAGGCGCGCCGGCAGCCACTGGGCCGCGGCGCCCGCGCTGGCCAGCGCCAGGACAAGCGGCATGAGGAACGATCGGACAGGCATGGTACGGATGGCTTGCGCTGCGTCGGCGACCGAGGCGCGCTGGTGCATTGTGCCCCGAAGCCGCGGCGCACCCGGCACCCCGCCCCCGACCCCCTACACTTGCACCCTACCGAACCCAAAGCCGACTGGAGCCGCCCCATGCAAGAAAAACCGCCTGCCGACCTGGTGCGCACCACGCTGGGCGTGCTGTTCCTGGGCGGGTTGATCCTGTCCGCCTTCTGGATCCTGCGCCCCTTCATCGGCGCAACGATCTGGGCCACGATGCTGGTGGTCTCCACCTGGCCGGTGATGAAGTGGCTGGAGGCCCGGCTGTGGCGCAAACGCAGCCTGGCCGTCACCGTGATGACGCTGCTGCTGCTGCTGCTGTTCTTCGTGCCGTTGACGCTGGCCATCGGCACCATCGTGAGCCACTCCGACGAGATCATCGACCGCGCCAAGTCCATCACCAGCTCGCCGGTGCCGCATCCGCCGGAGTGGGTGGCCCGCATTCCGTTCGTCGGCGAAAAGATCGCCAAGGCCTGGGAGGACGCCATCGCCGCCGGAGCCACGGGCCTGGTGTCGCGCATCATGCCGTACGCCGACGATGTGGCGAAATGGCTGGTGTCACAGGCTGGCAGCATCGGCATGCTGCTGTTCCAGTTCCTGCTGACCGTGATCATCTCGGCGCTCATGTACGCCGGGGGCGAGGCGGCCGCGGCCGCAGTGCGGCGCTTCGGCCACCGGCTGGCGGGGCAAAACGGCGAAAACGCCGTGACCCTGGCCGGACAGGCCATCCGAGGCGTTGCGCTCGGCGTGGGCGTCACGGCGGTGGTGCAGTCGGGCCTGGGCGGCATCGGCCTGGCGATCGCCGGGGTGCCGTTTGCCGGGCTGCTGACGGCGGTGATGCTGATGCTGTGCATCGCGCAGATCGGCCCGTTCCTCGTGATGTTCTCGGCCGTGGCCTGGGTCTACTGGACCGGCGAAACCGGCTGGGGCACCTTCCTGCTGGTCTGGTCCACCGTGGTGTCCACCATGGACAACTTCCTGCGTCCGGCGCTCATCAAGCGCGGCGCCGACCTGCCCCTGCTGCTGATCTTCGCCGGCGTGATCGGCGGCCTGATCGGCTTCGGCCTGGTGGGCATCTTCATCGGGCCGGTGCTGCTGGCGGTGGGCTACACGTTGCTCGACTCCTGGGTGGGCGACGGCACCGCGCCACGCCCGCCCAAGGAGGCCCCGCAACCGTGACGCCCGACGACGACACCGCCCGGCGCCTGACCGAGCTGGAGATCAAGGCCAGCTTCGCCGACGACCTGATGGACCAGCTCAACCAGGTCATCGTGCGCCAGCAGGCGCAGATCGACGCGTTGATCCGCGAGATCGGCCGCCTGCGCGAGCAGATGCCCACGGGCGACGCGGCCGCTTTCCGCAGCCTGCGCGACGAGCGCCCGCCGCATTACTGACGGCACTTCATACGGGTTTGCATTCAAGCGTAGAACAAGGCGCAAAGCCGAAGACAGTGCTGCAGCACGGCGAGGCGAAGCAACGAAGTCATACGTTTGAAGGCGAATCCGTTTCAGGCGAACTTGCGCCGCAATGCGCGGCCCAGGTCCTTGCCGAAGTGCGCCAGCATCGTGTCCCAGGGGCCCAGGCCCGGCTCGGGCGCAGCGCCCACGGCCAGCCGCTCGATCTGGTGGTCGTACCAGCCGCCCTGCGCCAGGTTGTTCAGGCCGCGCACCACCGCCGACGGGCTGTTCGGGCCCCACCAGCCGGTTCCGAGCACCAGCCGGTCTTCCGGCACCGGCAGCCGCTGCAGCTGGCCGGCCATCAAACGCGCCGGAAAATCCGGGTCCAGACAGAACGGCCGGGCCAGGCCGATCATGTCGGTGTGACCGCCGGCCAGCGCCGCCTGCATGCCGGCCAAGGTGCGGAAGCCGCCGGTCACCATGATGGGCATGCGCGCCACGGCCTTGATCGCCTTGGCATAGCGCAGGAACATCGCCTCGCGCTCGCGGGTGCTGTCGCGCAGTTCGGCCGCCGCCTGGGGCTTGAAGAATTCAAGCTGCTCGTAGGTGCCGCCGGAGACCTCCAGCAGGTCGACACTTTCGTCGTTGAGCCAGCGCACCACCTGCAGGCTCTCGTCGAGCGTGAAGCCGCCCTTCACGAAATCCGACGAATTGAGCTTCACCGACACCGGATACGCGGGCCCCACCCGCGCGCGCACCGCGCGCACCACCTCCAGCAGCAGCCGGGCGCGGTTCTCCAACGGTCCGCCCCAGCGGTCCTGCCGCCGGTTGGTGCGCGGTGACAGGAACTGCGACAGCAGATAGCCGTGTGCCGAATGGATCTGCACACCGTCCATGCCCGCCTCCTGCACCCAGGCGGCGGTGCGGGCAAAGCGCCCGATGATGTCGAGGATGTCGTCTTCGGTGGCCGCGCGCGGCCGGCCGAAATTGCCTGCCAGCTCCAGCTGCACCACCGATGGCGCCAGCGGCGTCGCGTTGACCAGGCGCGGGCACTGACGGCCGGGATGGCTGATCTGAGCCCACAGCTGCGACCCGCCGTCGCGCACCACCTGCGCCCAGGCCCGCAACGATGCCAGGTCCGCACCGTCCTCCAGCGCCACGTTGCCGGCGCGCTCGAGGTAACGCCGGTCCACCATGATGTTGCCGCTCAGCAGCAGCGCCGCACCGCCGCGCGCCCAGGTGGCGTACAGGCGCTGGTGCGCGGGCGTGGCATGGTCGTGCGCATCGGCCAGCCCTTCGGTCATGGCCGCCTTGCACAGGCGGTTGGCCAGGGTGTGGCCGCACGGCAGCTTCAGGGGTTGGTCGATCACGGTGCGGCTCCTGGGGTGGCGAACAGGCGGGGAGCGGGCAGTGTAGTGGCGGCCGGTCGCAACGGCACCGGTTGGGAATTCAACCCACAAGTCCCAGGGCCGTTGCGCCGTGGCGGCCTGCAAACGCTGGCGCGGGCGCCGGCCGGTGGCGTACAGTCACAGGGCTGGCCGCAGGCGCGGCACCCGACCACGACCGACTTCGAGACCGCCATGAACGAGAACGAACTGACCCACGCCATCGCCCGCGAGCACATCAACCTGGCGTCGGGGCTGCTGGCGATGATGGTGCCGCAGGCCGAGGGCGCTGGCATCGGCCTCAAGGGTCTGGACGGCCGCTACCGGCTGGTCAACCCGGTGCTGGAATCCCTGGCCGGGCAGGCAGCCGGCGCCCTGATCGGCAAGACCGACGACGAGCTGTTCCCGCCGGCCACCGCGGCCGTGCTGCACGACGGTGACCAGGCCATTGCCCGTGGCGCGGCGAACGCTGACGCCGAGATCGAGCTCACGGCGGGCACCCAGGCGCTGCGCTGCCAGTCGATCAAGTTCCCGGTGCCCGGCCCGGACGGCACGCTGCTGATGATCGGCACCGTGCTGCTGCCCGCCACCAGCCAGCAGACGGTGGACGGCATGCTGCAGTCGCTCGAACGCCTGCGCCGCAACAGCCGCGAGCTGCAGCAGCTGCTGACCTCGCTCGACCACGAGGCTCGCACCGACCACCTCACCGGCGCCTGGAACCGCCGGCGGCTCGACGAGGCCCTGGTCAACGAGATGGACCGGCTGCACCGCTACGACCACCCGCTGAGCCTTCTGCTGATCGGCCTGGACGGATTCCAGCAGCTCAACGCCGATCTCGGCAACACGGCGGGCGACGAACTGCTGGTCGAGGTGGCCACGGTGCTGCAAGCCAGCCTGCGGCCGACCGATTCGCTGGCGCGCTGGAGCGACGACCAGTTCGCGGTGCTGTGCGCGAACACCACGCAGGCCACCGCCGGCGTGCTGGCCGGGCAGTTGCGCGAACGCGTGGCGGCGGCCCGTTTCACCGGCTCGCACCGCCTGACGCTGAGCATCGGGGTGGCCGAATGCGGCCCCGACGAAACCCGCGAGCACTGGATCCAGCGCACCGACGGCGCCCTGTTCAAGGCGCGACTCAACGGCCGCAACCGGGTCGAGGCAGCCGTGGAGCCGTCGCCGCGCGACGCCCTGGGTGAACGCGTGGGCGCCGGCTTCATGCAACTGTCGTGGCGGGCGGCCTACGAATGCGGCCAGCCGGTGATCGACGCCCAACACCGCGGCCTGTTCGACGACGCCAACCGGCTGCTGGTGGCCGCCCTGGAGCAGCGTCCGGCCGACGAGGTGACCGCGCTGATCGACGCCCTGGTCGACCACGTGGTCCGGCACTTCGAGGACGAGGAAGCGCTGATCGCCGAGGCGGGTTTTCCCGGCGCCCGCGAACACGCCACCATCCACCGCACCCTGCTGGACAAGGCCGCTGACGTGACCAACCGCTACCAGGCCGGCACGGTGTCGGTGGGCGAGCTGTTCCAGTTTCTGGTCTATGAACTGGTCGCGCGCCACATGCTCGGCGCAGACCGGGAGTTCTTCGCGTTCGTGAAGGCGCCGGCCTGACCCTTGAGGCCGCACCGGATACTCCTGTTTTGGGAGCGTCTCGTGGCCGATTGGCGCTGGTTCAAGCCTGTTTCTTCCAAAAAAAAGCGAACCGTGTCCTCGTGCTGGAGGCCTCGGCGGCACCAACACAGGTTCGGGCAAGCGTCCGGCTACCGGATCTCAGGCCGGCGATGCAGGAATCCTGCGCCAGATGCATTGGTCGAGCCAACAAACGATCGCATCCTGCGTCCATGACGCATCACAATGCCCGGATTGCCTGACCATCCGGAGTCCCACCGCATGAACCTCATCGAATCCCTGCTGCACGCGCTCAAGGACCATGGCGCGCGCCAGATCTTCGGCATCCCCGGCGACTTCGCCCTGCCCTACTTCCGCATCATCGAAGACTCCAAGATCCTGCCGCTGTACACGCTGTCGCACGAGCCGGGCGTGGGCTTCGCGGCCGACGCCTCGGCGCGCATCAATGGCAGCCTCGGCGTGGCGGCCGTCACCTATGGCGCCGGCGCACTGAACATGATCAATTCGATCGCGGCGGCCTTTGCCGAAAAGTCGCCGCTGGTGGTGCTCTCGGGCGGGCCCGGCCAGGGCGAATCGCGCTCGGGGCTGCTGCTGCACCACCAGGCCAAGACGCTCGATTCACAGTTCCAGATCTTCAAGGAGATCACCTGCGACCAGGTGCGGCTGGACGACGCCGCACGCGCGCCGGCCGACATCGCCCGGGTGCTGGCCAGCTGCCTGCGCCGCTCGGAGCCGGTCTACATCGAGATTCCGCGCGACATGGTGAACGAGCCCTGCGCGCCGGTCGTGCCCCAGGCGCCGCAACCGGTGGATCCCGATGCGCTGGCCGCCTGCGTGGACGAGATCCTCGCGCGCCTGGCCCACGCCCGCTCGCCGGTGCTGATGGCCGGGGTCGAGGTGCGCCGCTACGGGCTGGAGGTGCAGGTGGCCCAGCTGGCGCGCCGCCTGGGCGTGCCGGTGGTCACCAGCTTCATGGGCCGCGGCCTGCTGGCCGACCAGGACGTGCCGCTGCTGGGCACCTACATGGGCGTGGCCGGCGTTCCCGAGGTCACGGAGCTGGTGGAGGGTTCGGACGGCCTGTTCCTGCTCGGCGAGATCATCTGCGACACCAACTTCGCCGTCTCGCAGACCAAGATCGACATGCGCAAGACGATCCAGGCGCTGGACGGCCGCGTCACCATCGGCTACCACACCTACTCGAACCTGCCGCTGGCCGCCATCGTCGAGCGCATGCTGGCCTGCCTGGGTCCCGATGAAAAGCCGCTGGCGGTGCAGCCGCCGGCCTTCCCGCACGCATTGGTGGCCGATGACGCCCCCATCGCGCCGACCGACATCGCCACCGCGGTCAACGACCTGATGGCCGCGCACGGCAAGATGCCGATGGCCAGCGACATGGGCGACTGCCTGTTCACCGCGATGGAGATCCGGCACACCGCGCTGGTGGCGCCAGGCTACTACGCCACCATGGGTTTCGGCGTGCCGGCCGGTCTGGGCCTGCAGGCCGCCACCGGGGAGCGCCCACTGATCCTGGTGGGCGACGGCGCCTTCCAGATGACCGGCTGGGAGCTGGGCAACTGCCGACGCTACGGCTGGGACCCGATCGTGCTGGTGTTCAACAACGCGAGCTGGGAGATGCTGCGCACCTTCCAGCCCGAATCCGGTTTCAACGACCTGGGCCACTGGGGCTTTGCCGAGATGGCCGCCGGCCTGGGCGGCGACGGCGTGCGAGTGAACACGCGCGCGGAGCTGAAAGCCGCGCTCGACCGCGCCATGGGCACGCGCGGGCGCTTCCAGCTGATCGACATCACCATCCCCGCCGGCGTGCTGTCCGACACGCTGGCACGCTTCGTGGCCGGGGTGAAACGGCTCAACGCGCCAAAATGAACCGCGCCACCCTCATACGGGTTTGCATTCAAGCGTAGAACAAGGCGCGAAGCCGAAGACAGTGCTGTAGCACGGCGAGGCGAAGCAACGAAGTTATACGTTTGAAGGCGAATCCGTATCAGCCGTCCACCCAGGCGCACTCGCAGGTGAAGTGCCGCAGGAAGGGCGGCTGCTTCGTGATGCGCACGCCGCGGATGTGGGCGGCCTTCTGCTTGACCTCCTCGATCACCTCGGCCGCGTAATCGAAGTGGCTCTGCGTGTACATGCGCCGCGGAAACGCCAGGCGCACCAGCTCCATGCTGTGGTAGGTCTCGGTGCCGTCGTGCAGGCGCTTGCCGAACATCACCGAGCCGATCTCGACGCCGCGGATGCCGCCCTCCAGGTACAACGCGTTGCACAGCGCCCACGCCGGGTAGTGCGCCACCGGCATGTCGGGCAGCACCGTGCGCGCGTCCAGGTACACCGCGTGGCCGCCCGTGGGCCGCACGAAGCCCACGCCGGCCGCCTCGAGCCGCTCGCCCAGGTATTCGGCGGTGCGCAAGCGGTAGCGCAGGTAGTCCTCGTCCATGCCCTCTTCGAGCCCCACCGCCAGCGCGTCGAGGTCGCGCCCGGCCAGGCCGCCGTAGGTGGGAAAGCCCTCGGTGAGGATCAGCACGTTGCGTACCGCGTCCATCCACTGCTCGCCCCGCAGCACGATGAAGCCACCGATGTTGACCATGCCGTCCTTCTTGGCGCTCATGGTCGCGCCGTCGGCGTAGCTGAACATTTCTTTCACGATGTCGCGGATCGGCGTGTTCTCGTAGCCCGGCTCGCGCATCTTGATGAACATGGCGTTTTCCGAGAAGCGGCACACGTCCATGATGAAGGGCTTGCCGTGGCGCTTGAGCAGCGCCGCGTAGGCGCGGATGTTGGCCATCGACACCGGCTGGCCGCCGCCGGTGTTGTTGGTCACGGTGATCATGCCGAAGGGGATGCGCTCGCCGTGCTCCTTCAGCAGCGCCTCCACCCGCTCCAGGTCGATGTTGCCCTTGAACGGATGGACCAACGCCGGCTGCAAGCCCTCGGCGATGACCAGGTCGCGGGCGTCGACGCCGAGGTATTCGAGGTTGGCGCGCGTGGTGTCAAAGTGGCAGTTGTTGGGCACCACGTCGCCCTTCTTGCAGACGGCGGTGAACAGCACCTTCTCGGCCGCGCGGCCCTGGTGGGTGGGCACGAAATGCTGCATGCCGGTCACGCGCTGCACGACGGCCTGCAGCCGGTAGAAGCTGCGGGCCCCGGCGTAGCTTTCGTCGCCTTCCATGATGGCGCCCCACTGGCGGCTGGACATGGCGCCGGTGCCGGAGTCGGTGAGCCAGTCGATCAGCACGTCCTCGGCGCGCAGCTTGAAGACGTTGAGGTGCGCGTCCTGCAGCAACTGCTCACGCTCGGCGCGGCTGGTCATGCGGATGGGTTCGATGCTCTTGATGCGGAAGGGTTCGATCAGGGTCTTGGGCATGGTGAGGGCGTGAATTTCGTGGAAAGTGCGCGACGGTAGCACCGGAAAAACCACCGTGGTGTCGGTCATTTCCAACAGTCGGAAAAGAAATGCCGGCCCCATCCGGCGTTACAGTGGCTGACTGAAATTGCCAACCACGGAGACATTCATGAAGACTTTCACCGCCACGCTGGCACCCCTTGCCGCCGCCGCCCTGCTCAGCGCCTGTGCCACCGTCGGTGGCCCCGACGCCCGCACCGCCAGCATCCAGCGCACCGCCAACGGCGTGGCCCACATCACCGCGCCCGATCCCGAAACCCTGGCCTTCGGCATGGCCTACGCGTATGCCCAGGACAACGTCTGCATGACCGCCGACCAGCTGGTCACGGTGCGCGGCGAGCGCGCGCGTTATTTCGGCGCCGCCACGCCGGGGCTGCTGGCGCGGCGCATGTTTCCCAACGAGCAGATCGACCTGTTCATCGCCGCGCACATGGACGACGCCGCCCTCGCCCGCGCCTGGGCCGGCGCCAGCGCCGAAACCCAGGCCATGGCGCGCGGCGCGGTGGCCGGCTACAACCGCTACCTGAGCGACGCCGCCGGCAAGCAGCCCGCGGCCTGCGCCAACCAGCCCTGGGTCAAGCCCATGACGCTGGCCGAGTTCCGCCGCCAGACCGAGCTCACCGCGGTGCAGGCCGCCACCGCCGCGCTGGCGGACGCGGTGCTGGGCGCCCGGCCACCCGCCGCCAAGTCGTCCACGGCGCCAGTTGCGCCCGTGAAGCTGGCCGACGCCGCCAACGCCATGCGCGAGGCGGGTCTGCTCGACTCGCCGCTGGGCTCCAACGCCTGGGCCTTCGGCAAGGAAACCACCGTCAACGGCAGCGGCCTGCTGCTGGGCAACCCGCACTTCCCGTGGGCCGGCGTCAACCGCTTCTGGCAGGTACACCTGACCATCCCGGGCAACCTCGACGTGATGGGCGTGGGCATCGGCAGCTTCCCCGGCGTGACCATCGGCTTCAACAAGGACGTGGCCTGGTCGCACACCGTCTCCACCGGCAAACGCTTCACGCTGCACGAGCTCACGCTGGTCGAAGGCGACCCCACCGCCTACCTGATCGACGGCAAGCCCGAGAAGATGACATCGCGCACCGTCAGCGTGCCGGTGCGCGCCGCCGACGGCAGCCAGCAGAACAAGTCGGCCACGCTGTGGTCCACGCGCTGGGGCCCGGTGGTGGTGATTCCGCGTGCCGGCCTCAACTGGACCGCCAAGACCGCCTACGCGCTCAAGGACGCCAACCTCGGCAACGTGCGCGCCGGCGATGCATCGATGGGCTTTGCCCGCGCCCGCAACGTGCAGGAGGTGCGCGAAGCGATGAAGAACATCGGCACGCCCTGGGTCAACACCGTGGCAGTGGACCGACAAGGGCAGGTGTTGTATGCCGACGTCTCCGTTGTGCCGGACGTGGATGCTGCGCAGTTGCAGCGCTGCGCCCCCAGCAAGCCCGCCGCCGCCCTGCTGGGCGCCGCCGGCCTGGTGGTGCTCGACGGATCCAGGAGTGCCTGCGACTGGCAGCGCGACCCGGCCTCGCCCGTGCCGGGCCTGATCCCCATCGGCCGCATGCCCACCACCATCCGCACCGACTGGGTGCACAACGCCAACGACAGCTACCTCTACACCCAGCCCGCGCAGAAATGGAGCGGCATCTCGCCGCTGGTGGGCGACGCCAGCGTCTCACGCCCCCGCACCCGAGCCGATCTGTTCGAGATTCCGGAACTGCTCTCGCGTGGCAAGGTCACGCCGTCGGCGGTGCAGGGCCAGTTGTTTGGCAACCGCAACTTCATGGGCCACGTGATCGTGCCCGACCTGCTGGCCGCCTGCGCCGCCAACCCGCCCGCCGCCCAGGAGGCCCGCGACGGCTGCGCCGCCCTGCGCGGCTGGGACCGCAGCAACAACCTCGATTCGCGCGGCGCCCACCTGTTCCGCGAGTTCTGGCGCACCGCCCGCACCATCCCGGGCGTGTACCGCGTGCCCTTCGATCCGGCCCAGCCCGTGGCCACCCCGGCCGGCCTGAAGATGGACGACGCGGCAGTCGCCGCCAAGGTCTGGGAGTCGCTCACCACGGCCGTCAAGGCCGTGCGCACCGCGGGCTTCGCGCTCGACGCCACGCTGGGCAGCGTGCAGCGCCCGCTGATCACGACCGAGCCCATCCCGCTGCATGGCGGTGACGAGTTCGAAGGCGTGCTGAACAACCTGGGCAACCAGTTCGCACCGGGCATCACGCCCAAGGGCCTGCTGATCGACTACGGCACCAGCTATGTGCAGACCGTCACCTTCGACGCGCGCGGCCCGGTGGCCCAAGGCATCCTGACCTACGGCCAGTCCACCAACCCGGCCTCGCCCCACGCCACCGACCAGCTCTGGCTGTTCTCGCGCAAGCAATGGCCGGCGCTGCCCTTCCACCCCGAAGACGTCGAAAAAGCGCGTGTGGGCGAGGTGCTGCGGATCCCGCGGCCCTGATTCGGGGCAGAAACCAAGGACCGGCCTGGCGACGGGTCGGTCCTTTTTTCATAGCGGCTCGTGGCCGACTGGCGCTCGAAAGCGGCCATATCTTAGTTTCTTGTTCGAATCGCGACGATCTCAGGCGCAGAAAGAAGGGCTGAGATGACAAGGAGCGGCTAGCCTTTTAGTTACCACACTGAAAGGAAATGACCGTGATGCGATGCCATCTCAGCGAACACGAACGCTACCAGATTGAGACGCTGCTCGGCCAGCTCTCAGTCGATCAGATCGCCCGGCGTCTGGGACGCCACCGCTGCAGCATTTACCGTGAACTCAAGCGCTGCGCGCCTGCGCAGTACTGTGCCAAGCAGGCACAGGCTCATCGAAAGGCCTGCGCGTCTCGCTCAAACGCCAATGCACCTCGTCATGAGGCGCGCCTGTGGCGTCGCGTGCGACGGCGCCTGCAAAGCCAGTGGTCGCCGCAGCAGATTGCCGGTCGTGCACGGCTGCGCGGACAATGTTGCCCAAGCTGGCAAGCCATCTACGCCTGGTGCCAGCGCCATTGGCATCTTCGTCAGCGTCGTCCTTTGCGCCGCGCCGAGCGGCAAGCGGGTCGTGGCGGATGGGCTGCTCAGGCACGGCCCATCGGAGAGCGACCACATCATGTCTTGCGGCGCGAGCAATTGGGTCATTGGGAGATGGACACGATGGTGGGGCTGCGCGGGTTCTACAAGCCGCGCCTGCTTGTGGCCGTGGAGCGCGCCAGCCGATTCACCAGGCTGCGCCTGGCCCCCAATGCCTTGCCCGCCACGATGGCTGACCAGGCAAACCGTGCCTTGCTGCAGCACGCCGCATGGCCGGTGCACACCGTCACGGTTGACCGCGGCAGCGAGTTCGCTCACCTGCCAGCCTTGCTGGGCTCACGCCTGTTTGTCTGCGATCCGCGTCAACCCAATCAACGCGGTACCAACGAGAACACCATCGGCCTGATCCGACAGTACATCCCCAAGGGTCAGCCTTTGAGCTTGCAGACCCATCAAAGCATCGCCCGCATCGAACACCTGCTCAATCACAGGCCTCGGGCCTGCCTGGGCTTCAAAACCCCCGCAGAGGTACTATCCGACATGCGTCGCCGCTGTCGCGATTCGAACTAGAAATCAAGATATTGACGCGAGAAAACGCCCTTGGTCGGGCTTTCTGTGCAGATTGACGCGCATCAGCCGCACGAGACGGGCGCCGTCGGTCGGGGTCGCGGTGGGATTGGGATGATCCGGATTTAGACGAATCGCCTGTTGACCACAGTTCCCCAACGACGCCATCGGGCTGCAAAATTGGACTTCCTCCCAACCATGGGCTGTGTACCAAGTAAATTGAAACAAAAGGGACGTTCAATGATTCAGCTGCGAACCGTCGCGGTTTCGACCTCATTCGCGTTGTTGCTTTGCGGTGCCGCGGCCCATTCATCACCCGCGAATCCCGAGGCCAAGCCGGGTGACGCGCAACAGAACTACGTGACCCCATCGCGGGTTCCCGCAAGTTCGCTTTCGCGCACCTACAAACCCCTGGATGTGCCGGTTACCGAAGGACCTCGACCTGAAGGATCTCAACCCGGATCCAAAATGGGCAACGTCCCACAGGGCTACGCTTGCCAATTTGACGAGGATTGCAAACCGGCCTCATCGCCCGGCATCAGCGTCTATTGCAAAGGAGCTCCACCGATTGGCCAATGCGCCACCCGCCTCGGGGGGGCCATTCTTCGACGTTAAGCCACCTGGACCGAGACGGTTACTGGTCGACGAGCAGTCGCCTTGTGCCCTGTATTGACTGTGCAAGCGCTCTGTCCCTGCGCCGCAACGGCGAGACCGTCGTCGCCGCACCCTCTGGATAGTCCTTTTTTCATAGCACTTCGTGGCCGTCCGGCGCTGGGAAGCGGCCAATACGATGCGAAAAAACGCCCTCAGTCGCGCGTTCTGAGCAGGTTGACGCGCATTGGCCGCACGAAATGGGCTCCGTCGGCGCCCATGTGTGGCTCGAAGCGCGCACGCACGGCGGCCAGGGTGGCGGCGTCGAGGCGGTGGTTCTGGTAGGTGACGCCGATCATGCGCTGCTCGAATTCGGCGAAGTCGCGGTAGTGCACCGGCACGTCGAAGAAGGTCTCGCTCACCGCCTCCCACGCGCCCGAGGCGATCGCCCGGTGCAGCGCGGCCAGTGCCGCGGCGCGCACCACCTGCTCGTCGTGGAACAGGCGCATGACCTCGTTCAGCGCGCCGGCAAACACCGGCTCCGACACGTACAGCAGCCCGCCCGGGCGCAGCACGCGATGCACCTCGGCCAGCGCGGCATCGAGCAGGTCCAGCGGCACGTGGTGCAGCGATTTCAACATCAGCGCCAGGTCGAAGCGGCCGGCCTCGAACGGGATCGCCTGTGCGCCGGCCGCGACGAAGGTCAGCCGTGCCTGCGGGCTGGCGAGGTTCTTGGCATGCTGGCGCTCGTCCACCTCCAGCGCGGTCACCTCGGCGCCTTCGAAGCGCTCCAGCAGCCGGCGCGAGAGCTGCGCCGCGCCACAACCGAGTTCGATGACGCGCGGGTGGCGGGCCAGATCCACCAGGCCGTCCAGTAGGCCCAGTTCGTCACGGATCACGGGCGGGTTCATGGTCACGCTCCTTCAGGCCGGCTCGACGGCGAAACGCAGGCCGGCGTGGGCCTGCAGCCGGTCGATCAGGCGCTGGCCCATGGCGGCCGCCGGCGTCCAGATGCCGCCGGGGGTGTCGGTGCGATCCTGCAGCAGGCAGACCGCGGCCTCGGTGATCATCTTCGAGGTGGAGCCGTAGCCGGGGTCGCGATCGCCGGAGACGCCCACACGCAGCTGGTGGCCAGCGGCGTCCTCGCCCAGAAACAGCACGTCGTAGAAGCCGGCTTCACGCTCCGCGCGTGACGGGCCTTCGCCGGGCTTCGGGCCATCGTCGGCACCGAGGGACTTGTCGGCCGCCACCGCCTGGGCGATCGCCTCGCCCTTCTCGCCCGCTCCGGTGATGAGCATCTCGTCATATACGAAGTCCGCCCCATAGGCCAGGCCGAGCAGGAAGTTGGAACGGTGCACGTTGCGGGTGTTGATGGCGGCCATCACGAAAGGCGCCACCCACAGGCCCAGCGCCTCGTCCAGCATCGGTTTGGCGCCCGAGGGCTGGCGCGGGCCTTCGAAGCCGGGGGTCAGCGCAAACGGGTTGCGCAACAGGTCCAGCACGCCAGGCTGGGTGGCGGCGGCGGCCATCGTGGCCTTCAGGCTGGCGGCGGTCCCGCCGGAGAAGGTGCCCTTCATTTTGCGCACGCGCCCGCGCACACGGCTGGCCGGTTGGCCGAAGCGGGCCTTCATCTCGTTCTGCAGCATGAACACGCCGAGGTCGAACGGGATCGAATCGAAGCCGCACGAGAACACGATGCGCGCCCCGCTGGCCTTGGCCTGCGCCTCGTGCGCGTCGATCATCTGTCGCATCCAAGCGGGTTCTCCGCACAGGTCCACGTAGTCGACGCCACTGGCGGCGCAGGCGGCCACCAGCTCGTTGCCATAGAGCTGGTAGGGGCCCACGGTGGTCAGCACCAGCCGGGTTTGCGCCATCAGCGCCTGCAGGCTGGCCGGATCCGCGCTGTCGGTGACGACCAGCGGGGTGTCGCTGGGTGCGCCCAGTTCGTCGCGCACGGCCGCCAGCTTGTCCGCGCTGCGCCCGCCCATGGCCCAGCGCAGGCCGCTGCCGGCGGGGTAGCGCTGCAGCAGGTATTCCACCACCAGCCGGCCGGTGAAGCCGGTGGCGCCATGCACGACAAGGTCAAACGGTTTGGTCATTGAAGGTTCCTTGAGGGGTTGGGGCCTGCGTGGGCCGGGCCGTATCCAGCGGCGCATTGTGATCCCTTGGGCGGCACGGGCCTTGTCGCGCCGGTAACGCCCCGCGCGGTAACGGGGGCAAGCCGCATTCAGGCCGCCCGCAGCCCATCGACGATCTTCAGGCGCGCCGCGCGCCAGGCCGGGATGAAACCTCCGACCAGGCCCATGGCCAGCGCGAACAGCAGCGTCTGCACCACGATCGCCGGGGTCAGGCGGAACTGGAACGCGATCTCGCTGAAGGTCTGGAAGTTGGTGGTGGAGATGTCCACCGCCTGCATGCCGGAGGCAGCCGCCAGCCCCACCACGCCACCCACCAGCGACAGCAGCAGCGATTCGCCCAGAAACGCCACCAGCACCGCCCCGCGCCGGAAACCCAGCGCACGCAGGGTGCCGATCTCACCCACGCGCTGCGCCACCGCGGCAAACATGGTGATCATGGCGCCCACGATGGCACCGATCGAGAAGATGATGGACAGGCTCAGCCCCAGGATGCGGATGAAGGTGGCCAGCGCCTGGCTTTGCTCTTCGTAGAACTGGGTCTCGGCCTTCACGTCGAGCTTCAGGCGCGGGTCGGCCTCGATCGCGTCCCTCATGCGGCCCAGCCCGTCAGGTTCGGCCAGGCGGAACACCATCGTCGAATACACCGGGCGGCGGAAGGCCGCCAGCATCTGCTCGGCGTCGCCCCAGATCTCGCTGTCGAAGGCGGTTTTGCCGGAATCGAACACGCCCACCACCACCCAGTCGCGCTGGGCGAAGCGCAGCGTCTCGCCCAGCGCCGCGCCGCGAAAGCCGCTGGCCACCGAACGGCCGGCGATGATTTCCGAGGTGCCGGGGCGGAACATGCGGCCTTCGATCAGGCGCACCTGCGGGCGCAGCGCCATGCCCGTCGCCGAGGTGCCGCGCACCGTGACGTTGCTCGGCTTGCCGTTGCTGCGCTTGGGCAGGTTGATCAGCACCACCGGCTCCTTGCTGACCAGCCGCCGGCCCTCGCCGTCGGTGGCGATGCCGCTCAGGCTTTCGACGATGGCGGCCTGGCCGCGCTCGATGCCGCTGTTGATCTCGGCGCCCGCGCCCTTGCGCAGCAGCAGCACGTTGTCAGGCTGGCCGGTGGCCACCAGCGTGGCGCGGATGCCCTCGCCCATCATCAGCACCGTGGCGAACACGAACACCACCAGCGCCATGCCCCCGGCCGTCAGCAGCGTGGTGACCCGGCGCACCCAGAGGTTGCGGGCGATATACGACAACGGTATCGCTTTCATGCCACGTGACGCAGCCCGTTGACGATGCTGATGCGGCTCATCTTCCAGGCCGGCCAGGCGGCGGCGACCACGCCGACCACCACGCTCGCCAGCAACTGCAGCGCCATCGTGAGTTCCGACACCCGGAACACCGGAAACAAGGTGCCCACCGATTGGGCGAAGGCTGCCGCCACCGGCAGCGTCAGCGCCAGGCCCAGGCCGCCGCCGAGCAGCGCGATGACCAGGCTCTCGCCGAACAGCAGCTTGACGATGAAGCCCGGCGGAAAGCCCAGCGCCTTCAGCGTGGCGTATTCCGACAGCCGCTCGCGTGCGGTCATGCTCATGGTGTTGGCCATCACCGCCATGATGATGACCACGATCACCAGGCTGACCGCGCTGATCGCCACCAGGATGGTCTCGCTCATCGAGACAAAGCTGAGCTGGAAGGCTTTTTCGGTCTCGGTCAGCGTCTCGGCGAGCGAGTTGCGGAACATCGTGTCGATGCGCTCGGCCACGACCGGCGCGTTGTCCGGCTGGTCGATGCGCAGCACGTACACGCCCACGTAATCGGCCATGCTGCGGCCCAGGCGCTTGCGCGCGGTCTCCGACAGGTACTGCCAGTGCAGCAGCATCTGCGACTCGTCGGTCTTGGCGTCCACGCCATCCCAGAAGCCGCGCAGGTTGAACACCCAGGTGCCGGGGTAGATGGTGCCGCGCAGCGCGATCTGGTCGCCCACCTTCCAGCCGTAGGTGTCGGCGAGCTTGCGTCCCACGATCACCCCCTGGCGGTCCAGCAGGAAGGCCTTCTTCTCGTCGTCGTTCAGCACGTACTCGGGGTAGAGCGCCAGGTAGCTCGGCGCGTCCACCGCGAACTGCGGGAAGAAGTTGCGCTCGGTGATGTAGACGCCGCCGAACCAGTTCGACCAGCTGAGCCCGGTGACGCCTTCGACGCTGCGCAGCCGTTCGGCGTAACTCAGCGGCAGCGGAAAGGTCAGTGAAATCGAGTTGCGCGTGATCAGCCGGGTGCTGGACGTGCCCTCCACCCCGGCGTACCAGGCGTCGACGATGGTGCGCAGCAGGCCGAAGGCGCAGATCGCCACCACCAGGCCGACCATGGTCAGCATGGTGCGCAGCCGGTGGCGAAACGCGTTCTTGAACAGCAGGCGCAGCAGGAACATGGTGCAGGGACCGGGGCCTCAGTGCGGGTCCGGCTGGACCTCGTCGTCCGGCACCAGCACGCCTTTTTCGAGGTGGATCAGCCGCCCCGCGCGCGAGGCCGCCTTGGGGTCGTGCGTGACCATCACGATGGTCTTGCCGAGCTCGCGGTGCAGCTCGTCCAGCAGGTCCAGCACCTCGGCGGCGGTCACGCGGTCGAGGTCGCCGGTGGGTTCGTCGGCGACGATCAGCGTCGGATCGGTGACCAGCGCGCGGGCGATGGCCACGCGCTGCTGCTGGCCGCCGGAGAGCTCGTTGGGGTAGTGGTCCATGCGGTCGGTCAGCCGCACCATGGCCAGTGCGGCTTCCACATGGCGGCGCCGTTCGGCGCGGCCCAGCGAGGTCAGCAGCAGCGGCAGCTCGACGTTCTCGAAGGCGGTCAGCACCGGCATCAGGTTGTAGAACTGAAAGATGAAGCCCACGTGCGCGGCGCGCCAGTCGGCCAGTTCGCCCTCGCGCAGCTCGGCGATGTTCACGCCGCCGATCTCGATGGTGCCGCCGCTGGGCTGGTCGATGCCCGCGATCAGGTTCAGCAGCGTGCTCTTGCCCGAGCCGCTGGGGCCCATCAGCGCGATGAACTCGGCCTCGTTGACGTCCAGGTCGATGCCTTCGAGCACCGGAATCAGCTGCTCGCCGCGCCGGTAAGCCTTGTTCAGGCCGCGGATGCGGATGACGGGGGGCGTGTCGCCCACGGCCGGGGCGTTCGTCACCACAGGACCCGCGCTCATTTGGCGGCGACCGTGATCTTCATGCCCGAGGCCAGCTTGTCGGGCGGGGCCAGCACCACCTTGTCGCCCGACTTCAGCGCGCCGGTGATCTCCAGGTTGTCGCCGATGCGCCGCCCGGGCGTGACGTCCACCGCCTCCACCGCGTCGTCCTTCACGCGCAGCACCTGCTTGCGGCCGTCGCGCTCCACGACCGCCTTGGGGTTGACGGCCAGCAGCGGCTTCTGGTCGGCGTCGGTGGCCGGCTGCGACAGGATGGTGACCTTGGCGCTCATCTCGGGCAGGATGCGCGGGTCGAGCCTTTCGAAGCGGATCTTGGTCATGACCGTGGCCTTGGCCCGGTCCACGGTGGGCACGATGCCCACCACGCTGCCGCGAAAGCGCACATCGGGCAGCGCGTCGAGCGTGATCTCCACCGGCTGGCCGATCTTCGCCTTGGCCAGGTTGCTCTCCGACACGTCGGCCTCCACCTCCAGCGTGCCCATGTCGGCCATGGTGACCACCGCGCCCTGCGCGCCGGCGGCGCTGGAGAACGGCGTGATGATGTCGCCCACGTTGGCGTTCTTCACCAGCACCACGCCGTCGAAGGGCGCGCGGATCTCGGTGTACTCCAGGTTCACCTGCTGCACCTTGACCTGGGCCCGCGCCACGGCGGCGGCCGCCTCGGCCGTGGCCACCGCCGCCTGGGCGGCGTTGAGGCGGGTCGTCGCGGTCTCCACCGTCTGCGGCGACACAAAGCCCTTGGCCTGCAGCGCCTGCTGGCGCTTGAGGTCGGCCTCGGCCTGCACCCGTTCCACGCCGGCCTGTGCCACCGCCGCCTCGGCCTGGCGCACCGCGGCCTGCGCCTGCGCCAGTGCCGCGCGCACGTCGCTGGCGTCGAGACGCGCCAGCACGTCGCCCTGCTTGACCAGGCTGCCCTCGCGCACGTTGAGCACCTCCAGCCGCCCGGTGGCCTTGCTGGCCACGGCCGCGCGGCGCTGTGCCACCACGTAGCCCGATGCGGTGAGTTGTGCGTATTGCTGCGACGGGTACGTGGTGACCACCGAGGTCACCTGCACCTCGGTCTTGCCCGGGCGAAGCACAAGGGCGCCTGCCGCCAGCACAACCACCGCCGCCCCCACCAACAGGCCCCAGCGCCGCCTCCGGGGCCCCCCGGGCGCAGCGCGCTGGATGCGGAGTTGCTTGAGCGAAGGCGGGGTGGGGTCGGTCATGGGTGGTTGGGGTTGAATGACTGTCAAGGCTCCAGAGAACCGATGTTCGCGATTATGGAGCTGTATCGGAGCATCAGATTTGATAGCGCATAAAGACCATTCCACGCTGGAGCACGGCCAAAGTTACCAAAAATGGGTCGCCGGAACCGCCTGAATCCGCCCCCGCTGGCTTTGGGGCTTCCGCCGCCTGTCAGCCCCCCGTTTATGATCCGCACCGGCCTCCAGGCCGTGCGTCCAAGCTGTTTTGCCCCACCAACCAAGTCCTCAAGATGAAATCCGTGCCCGCCCTTCGCCGCCTGATCCCGTCCGCCGCCCTGCTCGCCTGCTTGGGCGTGGCCACGCCCGCCGCCTTCGGGCAGGCCTTTGATGTGGTGCGCAACTTCGGCGCCGCGCCCGGCGAAGATGGCCGCTGGGTGGGCCTGGCGTTTGTCGCGAGCCGCGCCTACCCGGGCTCGAACGAGGCGCGCAACCTGTTGCTGCCGCAGCTCGAATACCAATGGTCCAATGGCTGGTTTGCCGGCACCTCCAACGGCATCGGCTACAACTTCTCCAAGGAAGCCGCCGTTGACTACGGCGTGCGCCTCACCGCCGATTTCGGACGCAGCGAGAGCCGCTCGCCGGCCCTCAACGGCATGGGCAACATCGACGCCAGCCCCGAGATTGGCGCCTTCTTCAACTACCCGATCAGCCGCGAATTCGTGCTGACCTCGTCGTTCCGCTACGGCGCGGGCAACGACCACAACGGCGCCTTGCTGCTGCTGGGCGGCACCTATACCACCGCGATCGCACCCAATTGGCGCGTGGGCGCCGGCGTGTCGGCCAACTGGGCCAATTCGGCTTACATGCAAAGCTATTTCGGGGTCACGAACGCGCAATCGGTGACCAGCGGCTACGCACCCTACTCCCCCGGCGCGGGCCTGCGCGACGTGCGTGCCAGTGTCTCGGTCACCTACCTGATGAGTCCGCGCCTGGTGGTCACCGGCGCCATCAGCTACGACTCGCTGCAAGGCGGGGCCAAGGACAGCCCGCTGGCGGTGCAGCCCAACTGGTTCTCGGGCGTCGTGGCGATGACCTACGGTTTCTGACGCCGCCTGGCGTCGCCGCCCGGTGCTTTCGCAGCGGCGGTCTTGCGCGCAACCGCCTTGACCGCTGGTTTGGGCGCCGACGCGGCGGCCTTTCTGCCCGGCGACACGGACTTTTTCGGCGCCTGGGTGGCAGCTGCGGCCGCCGGGCGCTTGCGTGGTCTCTCCGCCGGCTTGGTGCGCTGCACCAGTTCATCCAGTGCGTCCATCAGAGCGGCGCTGAGTTCGCGCGCGTCGGGCACCGCGCAGCGCGCGGTGGTGAAGCCGAAGCCCATCGCGCCTGCATAGCTCATCACGGTGATGTTCAGGCCCACGCCGTGCTCGGGGATCGACAGCGGCCAGTAGGTCACCATGCGCGCGCCGCTGGCGTACAGCGGCACCTGCGGACCCGGCACGTTGGAGATCACCACGTTGGCCACCGGCGGCATGGCCTTGGCCAGCGACGAATGGCCGTACCACTCGGCCAGGCCGTGCAGTACCCATGGCACGCCGATCGACGGGAAGTCGGTGGGAATCACCCCGCTGACCTGCCGCGCCATGGCTTTCACCGCGCCGGCCGCGTCGCGGATGGCCAGCAGGCGTTTCACCGGGTCGGCGATGTGGGTGTTCAGGTTGACCAGGCTCAACGTGGCCTGTGTGGTGTATTCGGTGTTGCCGGGGGCACGCAACGAGATCGGCATCGAGGCGATCAGCGGTCTCTTCGGGATGCCGCCGTGTGCGGCCAGGTAGCGCCGCAGCGCGCCGCTGCACAGCGCCATGACCACGTCGTTGAGCTTGGCCTCGTGCGCGGTGGCCAGTTGCTTGAGGGTGGCCATCGGGATCGAGGCCGCCGCGAAGCCGCGCTCGCCGGTGATGGGCACGTTCAGCTCGGTGCGGGGCCCGAACGAGAAGTTCTGGCCGAGGCGCCCCTTCGCCGCCTGCGGTGCGCGCGCGCCAAACATGCCGGCCAGCGCTTTCACCACATCGGGCAGGTGGCGCACCAGTTTCACGTACTGGCCCACATCGTGGCGCAGCGCGGCGGCGGCCAGCTCGGCGCGGCCCGGATGCTCTTCATGCAGTGGCGCGCCGGGCGCGAGCACCCGGCCTTCGGGCGTGACGTCGAACAACGCCTGCGCCAGCATCACGCCGGCCTGCCCGTCGAGCACCGCGTGGTGAACCTTGACGTAATAGCCCACCAGCCCGGACGCCAGGCCGTCGATGATGTAGAGCCGCCACAACGGGTGGCTGCGGTCGAGCAGTTCGGAATGCAGCGCCCCCACGCAGTCTTCGAGCTGGGCCAGCGTGCCGGGCGCCGGCAGCGTCAGATGCTGCAGGTGGTAGCCGAGGTTGACCCGCTCCTGCGTGATCCAGGCGGGATTGGCGAACTGCAGCGGCATCGGCGCGAGCTTGCGGGTGAACACCGGCACCAGACCGAGGCGCTTGCGGATCTCGCGCTTGACGTCGTTGAAAAACCTGCCCTTGTAGCCCGGCGGCAGCTCGAACAGGCTCAGCGAGGCCACGTGCATCGGGGTTTCGGGCGTTTCCAGGTGCAGGAAGGCGCCATCGACGCCACTGAGTGTTTTCATGATCGGTCTCCTCGGGTCGGGTCAAGGTCTGAGCGGCAAGGTAGCACGCCATCGCCGCAGCGCACCCCATCTGCATCAAGCTTTTGCCGCTTTTGCGGGCTCCCCGGCGCCGCAGAGGTGCCAGCCGTGGGATGATCGCCCACCCATCCGACGAAAAACCCCATGGCCCAATCCCCCGACACCCTCAGCATGGCGCTGTTCTGCGACTTCGAGAACGTCGCCCTCGGCGTGCGCGACGCCAAGTACGAAAAATTCGACATCAAGCCGGTGCTGGAGCGCCTGCTGCTCAAGGGCAGCATCGTGGTCAAGAAGGCCTATTGCGACTGGGACCGCTACAAGGCCTTCAAGGCCACGATGCACGAGGCCAACTTCGAACTGATCGAGATTCCCCATGTGCGCCAGTCGGGCAAGAACTCGGCCGACATCCGCCTGGTGGTGGACGCGCTGGACCTCTGCTACACCAAGAGCCATGTCAACACCTTCGTGATCATCAGCGGCGATTCGGACTTCTCGCCGCTGGTGTCCAAGCTGCGCGAGAACGCCAAGCAGGTGATCGGCGTGGGCGTGAAGAACTCCACCTCCGACCTGCTGATCGCCAACTGCGACGAATTCATTTTCTACGACGACCTGGTGCGCGAGAAGCAGCGCGCCAGCGCGCGCCGCCAGCCCGCGGACGGCCAACCGGCGCCGCGCCGGGCTCCCGAGGAAGACCGCGCCCGCCGCGAAGACCAGGAGCGCCGCCGCCTGGCCGGCGTGGAAATCGCCGTGGAAACCTTCGAGGCCCTGGTGGCCGAACGCGGGGACAGCGGCAAGATCTGGGCCTCGGTGCTCAAGGAAGCCATCAAGCGCCGCAACCCCGGCTTCAGCGAAGGCGCCTACGGCTTCCGCACCTTCGGCAACCTGCTGGAAGAAGCGCAAGCCCTGCGCCTGCTGGCCTTCGGGCGCGACGAAAAATCCGGCGCCTACGTGTTCCGCCACAGCGGCACTGCGGCCAGCCCGTCCAGCCCCGTCAACGGCACCCAGGCAATTCCCGCTGCACCAGCGCGCCCGGACGCGCCGCAGGAACGGCCGGCCTCGCGTTACTTTCAGGCGGAACCAACCGCCGTGGCCACCCCCGTTTCCGAGGCCGAACCAATCGACACCGAACCCGCCGAACCTTCCGCGCCAGCCGGGCGCGGGGGACGCGGCGCGCGCAGTCGCCGGGGGCGCAGCGGGGATGAGCAGCCCACCGACCGTGTCGCCGGGGCCGACGACGGCAGCGCTGGCGAGCCGACCGGCGCGAGCGCTGGCGATTCGGCCGAAACGGCAACAACCCGGGCCGTGGACCCGGCCGCGGCACCGGACGAATCCCGCGGCCGCGGTCGCCGCACGCGCAAACCCGCGGCGCAACGCGGGGGGTCCGACGACGTCATGACGGATCAAACGAACGGGGTGTCGACGCCCTCGGCCCCCGCCCTGCCCGGCGACATCACTGCCGACGCCGCCTCGGCCCGAGATGGCAAGACGCCTTCACGCGCGCGCCGCCCGCGCAAGACTTCACCAGCGCCCGAAGGCTCCTGAGGCCGTATACCCTGCTGCTGCCCGGTTCAGCGGCGAACGCCCACGCGGTTCGCACCACCGTTCAGGTTGGTCGGACTCGCCCCCGGCACGCCCACATTGCCCGCGGCGCCCGGCTGGTTGATGCCCGGATCGACCACGCCGACACCCGGCGCACCCACGCCCACCCGGGCGGCGCCCACGTTGCCGGCCACACCGGGCTGGTTGATGCCGGGGTCCACCACGCCCACACCGGGGGAACCGACGCCGGGTGCGGCAACCGGACGCGCCACGCAGCCCTTGGGCACCCCCACGGTCTTGCAATACACCACCGCATGGGCGGGCGCGATGGCAAAGCCCACCACGGTCAGCACCGACGTTGCAAACAGACGTTTCATGGTTCAGCTCCCAGGACAAGAAAAAAAGAAAAGGTTGGCGTGTGAACCGGCATCAGTTCTCACACATGTACGCCCACTTGGTGCGCAACCCGTCGCCGCTCAGGCCGTAGTCTTCGATGAGGGCGGTCTCATCCACCAGGTTGCCGTTTTCGTCGTAGCCGCGCGTCGTGCCGCCGGTCAGGTCGTTGCCCTGGAGGTCGTAGATCGAGGCTGGGCCGAAGGAGTCGAACGGGCCTTCGACCTGGCTGCCGATGGGCGCGTTGATCGAGCCGCGCACCAGCACGTAGCCCGCCTTGGTGGTGATGGCCACGCACTTCCGGTTGACGGCCGAGATGAAGCCGGTGGAGGCCTGCGCCGGCGCAGGCCAGCCCAGACAAACCATGACGAGCAGCGCAGCGGTGGCCAGCAAGGTGGAGGAATGACGGGTCTTCATGGGCTGAGTGTAACGGGATTGAGCGATCCTGAATTCATAGCGGCTCGTGGCCATCCGGTGCTGGGTTCAGGCCATTTTGCTTGTGAAATCTGGCCCCAGACCACTCCCGTGGGCCTTCACCAGGCTGTCGCGCAGCAGCTCGGTGGCCCGTGAGGGCGCGGGTGATCGGCGCGTGATGGCCGAGAAGCGGCAGGTGTAGTTGAACAGCGCCGACTGCACCGCGCGCATGCGTCCGGTGCGCACGAAGGCTTCAGCGTAGTGGTCGGGCAGAAAACCCAGAAACCGGCCACTGAGGATCAGCGTGGCCACCGATTCCTGGTCGAAGCCGGTGGCATCGCGGCGCAGGCGCTGGCGGTGTGCGATCTCCATGTTGGGCGAGTGGTAGCCCAGGCCGGCGAAGTCGTGCGCGCGCAGGCTGTCCCAGTCCCGCGGGGCCGCACCGTCGCCGAACAGCGGGTGCCCGGCTCCGCAGTACAGCAGCATGGTCTCGCCGAACAGCTCGTCGTAGGCCAGGCTGTCGGAGCGGCGGTGCTCGGGGATGATGCCGAGCTGGAACTGCCCGTCCATCACGCCGCGCTCGATCAGGTTCAGCGAGCCCACGTGCAGGTTCAGCGCGACCTCGGGGGCCTGCGCCCGGAACCGCGCCACCGCCTGCGCGATGTGGGCCTCGGGGTTGCTGGCGGTCTTGTCGAACACGGCCAGGTGCAACTCGCCGCCCATGCGCTGGTGGATATCGTCCACGCTGGCGCGAAAACCGTCGGTGGCGGCCAGCAGGCGCAGGGTTTCGGCATGGATGCGCTCGCCCTCGGGCGTCAGCGCAAAGCCGCCGCGCCCGCGCCGGCACAGCGTGAGGCCCAGGCGAGTCTCCAGGTCCTTGATGTGGCGGCTGATGGTGCTGGTGGCGATGTTGAGCTCCAGCTCCGCCGCCGCCATGCCGCCGCACTCCACCACGCTGCGGAACACGCGCAGCAGGCGCAGGTCCATGTCGCTGATCTGGCCCAGCACGGCGCGGTTCTTTACTTGCATGAATTGTCAACTGAACATGGATAAATGAGTATCCATGGGAGTAACGCGCCCGTCAACAATGCGCCTTCACACCCGGCCGCGCTGGTCGGGCATGGCTTGCTGCCGCAACCACCGATGACGAGGCCCCCATGGACATGACCGACGCCCAACGCCTGAACACCCCCGCCCCGCGCACCGATGCCGACTGGCTGGCCGCGCACTGGATGCCTTTCACCGGCAACCGCGAATTCAAGGCGAATCCGCGCCTGATGACCGGTGCCCAGGGCGCGTACTACCTCGACGCCGACGGGCGCCGCATCTTCGATGGCCTGTCCGGCCTGTGGTGCACCGGCCTGGGCCATGGCCGTACCGAGATTGCGGATGCGGTGGGCAGGCAGGCGGCGCAGCTCGACTACTCACCCGCGTTCCAGTTCGGCCACCCGCTGTCGTTTGAACTCGCCAATCGCATCGTCGGGCACATGCCGGCCGGGCTGAACCGGGTGTTTTTCACCGGCTCCGGCTCGGAAGCGGCCGACACAGCGCTCAAGATGGCGCGCGCCTACTGGCGCGCCAAGGGCCAGGCGGGCAAGACGCGCCTGATCGGCCGCGAGAAGGGCTACCACGGCGTGAACTTCGGCGGCATCTCGGTGGGCGGCATGGTGGGCAACCGCAAGACCTTCGGCCAGGGCGTCGAGGCCGACCACCTGCCCCACACCCAGCCGCCGGCAGGCTCGTTCTTCCGCGGCCAGCCGCCGGCCGACGGACCGCACGGTGCGGCGCTGGCCGACCGGCTGCTCGACCTGATCGCGCTGCACGACGCCTCCAACATCGCGGCCGTGATCGTGGAGCCGTTTTCGGGTTCGGCCGGGGTGGTGATTCCGCCGGTGGGCTACCTGCAACGCCTGCGCGAGATCTGCACGCAAAACAACATCCTGCTGATCTTCGACGAGGTCATCACCGGATTCGGCCGCGCAGGCGCCTGGACCGGCTCCGAGGCCTTCGGCGTCACGCCCGACATCGTGAACATCGCCAAGCAGGTGACCAACGGCGCCCAGCCCCTGGGCGCGGTGGTTGCAAAGCAGGAAATCTACGACACCTTCATGGCCGCCGGCGGGCCGGAGTACATGCTCGAGTTCGCACACGGCTACACCTACTCGGCCCACCCCGTGGCCAGCGCCGCCGGACTGGCCGCGCTGGACCTGCTGGAGAAGGAAGACGCGGTGGGCCGGGTGCGTGCCCTCAGCCCCCGTTTCGAGGCCGCGGTGCACGGCCTGAAAGGCGCCAAGCACGTGGTGGACATCCGCAACCACGGTCTGGCGGCCGGGTTCACCGTCGCGTCGTTGCCCGGTGAGCCGGCCAAACGCCCCTGGCAAATCGCGATGGACATGCTGAAAAAGGGCTTTTACGTGCGCTACGGCGGCGACACCATCCAGCTCGCGCCGCCCTTCATCAGCACCGAGGCCGAGATCGACCGCCTGCTCGACGCGCTCGGCGAGAGCTTCAACGCCTGCGCCTGAGGCCCGTCGCGTGCTGGCCGCTCAGGGCCGCACCAGCCGGTTGTGGTTGGCGATCAGCTTGATCAGCAGCGCCGACGCGGTGCGCGCCGTCACGCCGTCGGCGCGGCTGGTCAGCGCGATGGGCACGCGCGCGCCGAGCACCACGCCGGAGGCCGTGGCGCCCGCGAGGTATTCGAGCTGCTTGGCCAGCATGTTGCCCGATTCGAGGTCGGGCACCACGAGGATGTCGGCGTCGCCGGCCACCTCGGAATCGAGGTGCTTGACACGCGCCGCCTGCATCGAAATGGCGTTGTCGAAGGCCAGCGGGCCGTCGAGCACGCCGCCGGTGATCTGGCCGCGGCGCGCCATCTGGCACAGCGCGGCGGCATCCAGCGTGGAAGGGATGTCGGGGTTGACCGTTTCCACCGCCGAAAGAATCGCCACCTTGGGCCGCGCGGTGCCCAGGATGCGCGAGAAGCCGATGGCGTTCTGCACGATGTCGACCTTGTCGTCCAGACTCGGCCGGATGTTGATCGCCGCGTCGGTCAGCAGCAGCGGCTTGTGGTAGGTCGGCACGTCGAAGCGGTAGACGTGCGACATGCGGTGCTGGGTGCGCAGCGCCGGCTGGGCCAGGATCGCGCGCCCGAGTTCGTCGGTGTGCAGGCTGCCCTTCATCAGCGATTCCACCCGCCCCGTGGCCGCCAGCTCGGCCCCCGCTTCGGCGGCGGCGTGGCTGTGCGGAACCGACAGGATCTCGAAGCCGGCCAGGTCGAGCCCGGCCACATCGGCCGCCTCGAGCAGGCGCGCCTCAGGGCCGACCAGGATGGGCTCGATCAGCCCGAGTTGGGCCGCTTCGACGGCGCCGCGCAAGGAATCGGCGTCGCAGGGGTGTACCACGGCACAACGCACGGCCGGCAAGTCGGCGCCCAGGGCCAGCAGGGCCCGTAGCCGGGCCTGCGGATCGACCAGCGTGATCTGGGGCAACTGGGTTCGGGGCACGCTGACCTTGCGCGTCGGGGCCAGCACCTGCGCCAAGCCGTGCAGCACCGTGTCGCCCTTCTGGTTGACCACCTGGCAGTCGAGTTCGACGCGTTTTTTCTGGTCGTCCTTGGCGGTGACGGTGACCGTCACGCTCAAGGTGTCGCCCACGCGCACCGGGCGGCAGAAATGCAGCGCCTGGTGCAGGTAGATCGTGCCGGGCCCGGGGAACACGGTGCCCAGCAGCGCGGAAATCAGCGCGCCACCCCACATGCCGTGGGCAATGATCCCGTGGAACAGGGTCGCGTTGGCGTATTCGGGGTCCAGGTGCGCGGGGTTGGTGTCCCCGGAAACTGCGGCGAAGGCCTGGATGTCGTCCAGCGTCAGCGTGCGCACGGTGCGGGCGGTCTGCCCGATGGAGATCTCGTCGAAGACGAAGTTGTCAATGGTTTCGAGCAGGTTTGGGGTGTTCATGCGCGTAGCATACCGGGAAAACGGAGATTTATTAGGGTATTCCCTAGGTATGACACTCGGATGACCGTGCGCAGCAAGCAAGTGTTGCGCAGAATCACTCCCATTTTGATAGCTGCCCGTGCCCATCCGGCGCCGGGAAGTATCGAAAAACATGCAAAAAAAAGGCGTCCAGGGGCCTCGTCATCACCCCTGGCGCTCGAAATCGATGAAGCCACGCTCCACATCGGTGGCCACCAGCTTCACGCGCAGCGCGTCGCCCACCCGCAGGCCGGCGTGCCCGCCGACCAGCTTGCCCTCGGCCGGTGGCGTCAGGATCCGCACCCAGGTGCCTTCCGGGCCGGCGCCGGTGACCAGGGCGTCGAAACGTTCGCCCAGCCGCCGCTCCAGCAGCAGCGCCGCCTCGGACTTGCGCAGCTGCCGCTCCACCTTCTGCGCGGCGTCTTCCTGGCGCGTGCAGTGTTGCGCCAGTTCGGCCAGTTCGGCGTTGGAATAAGGCTGGGGCTGGCCGCTCAGCGCGGCCTTGAGCAGTCGCAGGGTGATCAAGTCGGGATAGCGCCGGTTGGGCGCGGTGGAATGGGTGTAGTCGCGCACGGCGAGCCCGAAATGGCCCACCGGCGGCCCGCCGGGGATCTCGACCACGTACTCGCCCCGGCCCATGAGCTTGACGATGACCAGCGACAGGTCCGGAAAGCGCAGCGGATCCTTGCGGTGCTGCCGCGCCAGAAAAGCCTCCAGCGCCTGGCCGTCGGGTTCGTCCGGGAGGATGTCCCCGTACTCCTTGGCGACGGCAACGATGCGCAGCCAGCGCTCTGGCGAGCGCACCACGCGCCGCAGCGACGGCACGCCTTTGGCGGCCAGGTAGCGCGCGGTGCAGCCGTTGGTGGCGATCATCACCTCCTCGATCAGCTGGCGCGCGCGGTTCTGCACCTGCTGGCGGATGTCCACCACGCGTTCACCCTCGAACAGCGCGCGCGGCTGCAGGGTTTCCAGGTCCAGCGAACCCCGGGCGTGGCGGCGCTGGCGCAAGGCTTGCGCCAACGTGTCCTGGGCCCGAAGCTGGGCATCGAGGCCGGGCACGGCGGCGGCGGCCTCGGGCAGGGGCCCCACGTCGTCGATCCAGGCGCTAACGGCGTCGTAGGCCAGCTGGGCCCGGTTGCGCACACGGGCGCGGTACACGGCGCTGCCGGCCAGCGCCGCGTCCGCGTGGAACACCAGTTCCGTCACCACCGCCAGCCGCTCCTGGTCCGGGTTCAGCGAGGTCAGGTCGGTGCACAGGCGCTCGGGCAGCATCGGGAAGATCCGCGCCGAGGTGTAGACCGACGTCGTGTTGGTCAGGGCGTGGTCGTCGATCGGCGTGAGCGGCTTCACCAGCGCGTCGACGTCGGCAACCGCCACCCACAGGCGGATCCCGCTCGAAGGCAGGGGCTCGCAGGCGGTGAGCTGGTCCAGGTCGCGGGAATCGTCGTTGTCGATGGAACACCACAGCAGATGGGTCAGATCCCGGATGCCGGGTGCCACATCTTGGCCAGGACCCTCGATGCCGGCCAACTGCTGATCGACCTGGCGCGAGAACTCCGGCTCCAATCCCCGCTCGGCCATGACGCGGGTCGCGATGCGCACGAGGTCCGCGCGCTGGTGAAGGTGTTGGGCATGCATCGGATCACTATACCGGCGCGCCCCGCCCGGCCGCCGGCGCCGGTCGCACGCGGAGATTGATCCAGGTCACAACGGCGCCCGCGGTCGAGGCGTTCAATGAAGGCATTGACGCGAAGGAGGTGACCATGCTGACCCGCCGACCGCTGTTCACTGCGCTGATTGGCGCTGCTCCGACCCCGGCTGTGAGCCGGCGCCGCCTCCTGCAGACGGCTGCGGCCTTGGGGGCCCTGCCCGCGTGGCAGGTGGCGCGGCCCGCTCCTCCCTACCCGGCCACGCTGGCCGCCATGCAGGCTGCCCGCGAAACCGAGACCACGGTTTACCTGCAATACAACGACTATGCCCGCCGCGCCACGCAGGAGGGCTACCACGGCATCGCCTACCTGTTCACCGCGTTCTCGGCGTCCGAGCAGGTCCATGCCGCCAACTTCGGCAAGATCCTGACGCGTCTCGGCGCCGACCCGCAGCCGCTTCCCAAGCCGGTGCTGCGCACCACCGACACCCGCGACAACCTGCTGCGCGCCGCCGAGGGCGAGATGCACTCAATCGACGCCTTCTACCCGCGGCTGCTGGCGCAGATCAAGCCCGAGGGGGTCGAGGAGGCAATCGCGGCCGTCGGCTATGCCTGGGGCTCGGAGCAACAGCACCGCGACCGCATCAAGCAGATCCTGCGCTGGGCGCCGTCGTTCTTCGAGACGGTGGCGCGCACCATCGACCAGAAGACCGGCCGCTACTACGTGTGCCAGGTCTGTGGCTCGACCGTCAACACTGTTCCGGCTGGCGCCTGCCCGATCTGCAAGTCGGCATCGACGAACTACCGCGGCATCGAGCCGCCGGCCTGAGCAGGCGACTCATACGGGTTTGCATTCAAGCGTAGAACAAGGCGCGAAGCCGAAGACAGTGCTGTAGCACGGCGAGGCGAAGCAACGAAGTTATACGTTTGAAGGCGAATCCGTATCAAGCGGCCTTGGCCGTCTTGCCCGCAGCCTTCGGCCTGCGCGCGGCGACTTTGGCGGGGTTTGCCTTGGCCTTTGCGGCGGCCTTGCGCGACGCCGGGGCCGATCGGGCCACCGCCTTGGCGGCGGCCTGCGGCAGGAAGGCGGCTTCCAGTTCGGCCAGCGCATCGGCGGTGTAGACCGCCAGCCGTTGCAGGCGCGGCACCGAGGTGTGACAGCCGGTGTAGCCGAAATTCATCTTGCCGGTGTAGCTCTGGCAGGTGATGTTGACCGCCTGGCCATGCGTCACGATGGACGCCGGGTAGGTGGCCAGCAGTTCGGCGCCGCGGAAGTACAGCGGCTTGTCGGGGCCCGGCACGTTGGAGATCGTGATGTTGAACATCGGCCGCGTGTGGCCACCGACGCCGGTCAGCAGCGTGACGATGGTGGGCGCCATCAGCAGCACGGTGTACTGCCCCATCGCCTGGCGCGGCAGGCTTTGCACGTGCTCCTTGGCGTGGCGCACCGATCGGCGGATAGCCTGGAAGCGCTCGGCGGCACCGGTGATGTCGGTGCCCAGCGTGGCGATGATGAAGGTGATCGCGTTGCCGGTGCCCTCGTCGTCGGCCGGCCGCACTGATACCGGAATCCCCGCGGTCAGCGACTGTTCGGGCAACTCGTCGCGTTCCAGCAGGAAGCGCCGCAAGGCTCCGCCACAGATGGCCAGCACCACGTCGTTGAGCGTGCCGCCAGCCGCGGTGGCCAGCGTGCGCAGGCGCTCCATCGTGAACTGCTGCGTCGCAAAACGCCGCTTCTCGCGCACCCGCCCATTCAGGACGGACAGGGGCGAATCGACAAAAGGCACCACCATGCCATCGCCCGGGTCGCCCACCCGCTTGAGAATCTTGCCGAAGGCCATCGCCAGCTGCGGCAGCGAGCGGGCCTGCCCGCTGAGCGCGGCCACCGCGGCCTCGGCGGCATGGGCCATCGTCGGCATCAGAGCCTGCTCCCGCCCCGCGCGGGACGCAGGTGGTGAACCGCTGGCCCAGAAAGGCGGCAGTCCCAGGCTGCGCTGGCGGTCGGTCGACATCGCGCGCTGCAGCAGCTTCATGCCGCTGATGCCGTCGATCAGGCTGTGGTGCATCTTGATGAACATCGCGAAGCGGTTGCCCTCCAGCCCCTCGATCAGCGTGCACTCCCAGGGCGGGCGCATCAGGTCCAGGGGCGTGCTCTGCAGCCGCCCCACCAGTTCGCCCAGTTCGCGCTCACCGCCCGGCCACGGCAGGGCCGCATGGCGCACGTGGTACTCGAGGTCGATGTCGTCGTCCTCGATCCACACCGGCGCCGGGTTCTTGTTGAAGGCGTATTTCAGGCGCCGGTTCCACGGCGGCGTGAACGTGCGATGGTTGCGGAACTCGGCCATCATCTGGCGCATGAAATCGCGTGGCGCGTCCTCGGGCAGGCGGAACTGCAGCAGGCCGCCCACGTGGTTGGGGGTGGCCCGGCTCTCGGTGAAGATCCAGGCGGTTTCCAGGGGGTTCAGTCGGATGGTGCTCATGGTGCAAGCCTACACGGTTCGGGAGCGGGTGGTCTTCAGGTGCCGGAACGGATCAGGTCGGCAGCCTTTTCGCCGATCACCATGCTCGGCGCGTTGGTGTTGCCGCTGGTCAGCGCGGGCATGATGGACGCATCGACCACGCGCAAGCCCTGCACGCCCTTGACGCGCAACTGGGCATCGACCACCGCCATCGGATCGCTGTCCGGGCCCATCTTGCAGGTGCCCACGGGGTGGTATTCGGTGTCGCAGGTGGCGCGCAGGAAGGCCTCCATGGCCTTGTCGTCGTTCACATCGACCGCGTGCAGGCGCTTGCCCCGGTAGGCCGCCATGGCCTTCGCCTCCAGGATCTCGAATCCCATGCGCGCGCCCTTGATGGCGACGGCCATGTCGTCCGGATGCGTGTAGAAGCCGGGGTCGATGGCGGGTGGCTGGTGGGGGTCGGCGCTCTGCAAGGTGACACTGCCGCGGCTCTTGGGGCGCATCAGCGTGGTGTGCAGCGTGTAGCCGTGGCCCAGATGGGTCTTGCGGGTATGGTCGTCGACGATGCTGGGCAGAAACGCCAACTGGATATCGGGATGGTCGGTGTTGCCGCAGGTCGAGATGAAGCCGTTGGATTCGGACACGCAGGTGGTGATCCAGCCCTTGCGTTCTTTGCGCCACTGAAAAATCGCCTTGATGATCTCCCACGCGCCGCGCACCGAAATGCCCACCGTGTCCTTCCACCGCGGCGTGCGGTAAATCAGGTTGGAGGTGACGTGGTCCTGCAGGTTCTGGCCCACACCGGGCAGGTCGTGCAGCACGGCAATGCCGTGCTGTTGCAGGTGCGCTGCCGGGCCGATACCCGACAGCATGAGCAACTGGGGCGAGCCAAAGGCCCCGGCGCTCAGGATCACTTCCTTGCGGGCACGGATCTGCTCCACCCGGCCGTCCCGGCGCAGCTCCACGCCGGTGGCGGTCTTGCCTTCGAAGACGACCTTGCGGACGTGGCAACCCTTGAGCACCGTGAGGTTGCGGCGATCGGCGTTGGCGTGCAGGTAGGCTCTGGCGGCGTTCCAGCGCTCGCCGTTGTATTGCGTGGCCTGGGTGGGCGAAATGCCGAACTGGGTGGCCCCGTTGTAGTCGGGATTGAGTGGAATGCCTTTTTCGACGCAGGCGGCACGGAATGCCTCGTTGGCGGGCGAGGGGCTGCGCAGGTAGCTCACGTGCAGCGGGCCGCCGTTCCCGTGGTACTCGTTGTTGGAAAAACAATGGCTGTTCTCGGCGCGCTTGAACAGCGGCAGCAGATCGGCGTAGCTCCAGCCGGGGTTCCCCGCCGCCGCCCAGCCGTCGTAGTCGTTGCGGTTGCACCGCGTGTAGACCATGGCATTGATCGAGCTGGAGCCACCCAGCACCTTGCCGCGCGGCTGGAATCCCTTGCGGCCGTTGAACCCCTTCTGCGGCGTGGTGAAGTAGTGCCAGCTGTTCATCAGGCCGAACGGCACCATGACAATGATGCCCAGCGGCGCGCGCACGAACACCGAGTGGTCCTCGCCGCCGGCCTCCAGCACGCACACGCTGGTGCCGGGGTCTTCGCTCAGGCGGCCAGCCAGGGCACAGCCGGCCGATCCGCCGCCAACGATCACGTAATCAAATTCCTGAGTACTCATGGGACCACATTCCTTCGCAACGGTTCGGCGCCGCCAAGCGGGCGCGAAACGAAAAGTATGTCACACCCGCAAGCGGCGGGGCCATAGGCCAAACCCGCGGACGCACCTGCCGGGTCGCGCGTGCGACGGCTCGGCGCGCAGATCGATTGATTCCTGATCTGATAGCATGAAATGACCATCCGACGCTGGGAAATGAGCAAACCGATCGAAAAACCGGACGCCGGGGCGGCAAAGGCGTCCAGCCGGACCCGTGCGCGGCCCCAACGGCGAACCTACCACGTCTACGTGGTCGAGCTTTCGCCCGAGGTGCTGCGTCACGCCCGGTTTCTGCGCGCGAATCCCGGGTACAAAGCCGGCAAACCCTGCGTGTACGTCGGCATGACCGGGCTGGACCCGGACCTTCGCTTCGACAAGCACAAGGCCGGCATCCAGGCCAACCGCTTCGTCACCGCGTATGGCCTGCGCCTGCTGCCCGCGCTCTACGCGTTGTACAACCCATTGACCTACGACGAAGCCCGCAGCCTGGAGGTGGAGCTGGGCATCGATCTGCGCGAGAGCGGCTTAGGGGTCTGGCAGGGCTGAGCGCGCACGTCACCACCTCGCCGCAGACTCATCGCGACGCCTTCGGCGGCCCCCTAGAATCGGGCACTTTCCATCCCAACGGGGTTTTTCGATGCGCGCACCTTCCCTTCGCCCGTCGGCCTTGCCTGCCGTTCGCAGCCTGGTGCTTCGACTGGCCTGGCTCCTGGCAGCACTGTTCACGGGTCTGTTCCTGCCAGCCGCCGCCGCAGACCGACCCAACATCGTCTACATCGTCGCGGACGACCTGGGCTGGAAGGATGTCGGCTTTCACGGTTCCGACATCCGCACCCCGAACATCGACCAACTGGCGAAGTCGGGGGCGCAACTGAACCAGTTCTACGCCCAATCGATGTGCACGCCCACGCGGGCGGCCCTGATGACGGGGCGCTACCCGTTCCGCTACGGCCTGCAGACCGTGGTCATCCTGTCGGGTCAGACCCACGGCCTGGACAAGGAAGAATGGCTGCTGCCGCAGGCGCTCAAGGAAGCCGGCTACCAGACCGCGATCATCGGCAAATGGCACCTGGGGCACGGCGACCGCTCGATGTGGCCGCGCCAGCGCGGCTTCGACCATCAGTACGGCCCGCTCATCGGTGAAATCGACTATTTCACCCACGAGCAGCACAAGGTGCTCGACTGGTACCTCAATGGCAAGCCGCTCAAGGAAAAGGGCTATTCCACCACCCTGCTGGGCAATGCAGCGGTGCGCCTGATCGACGCCCACGACCCAGCCAAGCCCCTGTTCCTGTACCTTGCATTCAACGCGCCCCACACGCCCTATCAGGCGCCCGAGGCGGACCTCAACCGCTACCGGCACATAGCGGACCCGGCGCGCAGGGCCTACGCGGCCAGCATCAGCGCCATGGACGATCAGATCGGCCGGGTCGTGGCCGCGCTGGATCGTCGCGGCATGCGGGACAACACGCTGATCGTCTTCCAGAGCGACAACGGCGGCGTTCGCAACGCGATGTTCGCGGGCGAAGGCGACCTTTCCAAAACGAAGATCCCCAATGACAACGGCCCCTACCGGGACGGCAAGGGTTCCCTGTATGAAGGTGGTACCCGCGTGGTGGCACTGGCCAACTGGCCGGGCCGCATTGCGCCGGGAACGCAGGTGGACGGCATGCTGCACGTGGTCGACATGTACCCCACCCTCGCCAAGCTGGCGGGGGCGCCGACCACGCGCAGCAAACCGTTGGACGGACTCGACGTCTGGTCCACGATCGCCCAGGGCCAGCCCTCCCCGCGTACCGAGGTGGTCTACAACATCGAACCGTTCCGGGCCGGTATCCGCCAGGGCGACTGGAAGCTGGTCTGGCGCACGCCCCTGCCCGAAAGCGCGGAGCTGTACGACATCGCCAAGGACCCGGGCGAGAAGACCGATCTCGCGGCCAGCCAGCCCGCCAAGGTCGCCACCTTGAAGCAGCGCGCCAACGAACTTGCCGCCCAGCAGGTCAAGCCGCTGTTCCTCCAGGCCGAATTCGGTGCGATGCGCCAGCGCCTGCACCTGCCGCCGGCCCTGCCCGGCGAAGAGGCGGCGTTCAACGAAGAGAACTGAGCCCGCCGGGGCACATCCGGCACCTGCAGGTTCCGTGACCGATCCGGCCGGCGGGCGCCGACCGGATGGCTCCGAGCCGTGTGCCGATTCCGCCTCAGTGCATCGAATGGCCCGCCGGAGCGGCCGGAACGCCAGCTTGCATCAGCGTGGGGTCCAGCATGCCGAAGATCATTGCAATGTGGGCCACCACCAGGAACACGGCCACGAGGGTGGCGTGGACTTTCAGGCGCGCCTCGTCGCTGAGTCCGCGGCCAACCAGGCGCAGGTCCAGCAGCGCCATGCCGAGCAGCGGGACCACCCCGCTCAGGTAGGCGCCCACCGCAATCACGTCGGCCGGGCCACGCCACTGGCCGGTGTGGGTCAGCGGGATCACGGCGGTTGACATCAGGTAGACGAACACGCCACTGAAATACAGCCCGCCGACGATGCTGGCCAGGCGATTGACCTGGACCAGCAAACCGCCTTTGGGTCGGGCGAACAGGATGAACAGTTCGGTGATGGCCACCGTCTCCGCGAGGATGACGGGAATCGCCATGAAAAGAATGAGGTTCCAGGGCTGGTTGACGGCCAGCAGTTCCATGTAATGGGTCATGGGCATGATGTTTCTCCAGAGAATGATGAACAGGCGGCGGCACGGCGTGCCGCCGAATCAACGAACGCAAGGAAACATCAGCGAGGAGGCGGCCGGTCGGGCGCGCGTGGCGGCGCCGGCGACGGCATGGGCACCCGGGCCAGGCGCACCGGCGCATAACCGAGGACCTGCAACGCGCCGACCGCTGCCAGCGGTGGCATCGTGCCCAGATCGCAGGCGATGCGGCAGCCCTGATCCTGGGGCGCCGCCTCGGTGGTGGCCGGCTGGTCCTCATGGCACGGGCTGTTGTGGGCCGCCATGGCCGTGACGACCGTTTGAACATCGCCGTGCGTCACGCCGACATGGCCCCACGCGAGATTGCGCGACAGCAGCGCAACCGCCAGAAGCAGGAACATCAGCCAAGGCCGCGAATGACGCATGGGGCTAGGATACGCCCGCCGCCGCGAAGTTCCGATTGACACGCATCAAGGATTAGGTAGGGCCCACCGGGCCCTCGAAGCAGTTCTCAGCCCCGGTCCCCCGGGTCGGGGCCGCCCTCGGGCTCCAGGCCCGCAAACAGGTCTTTCAGCGTCTTGGGCGCCTCGCCGGTGCCGGACGGTTTGCCCGGCGTGGCCTTCGGGTATTCGTCGGCGATGCGGTCTTCCCAGTAACTGGCCGGGTACGGCGCGGCGCACAGCCGCCGGAACACCTCTTCCGGGACCGGCCGGTAGGCCGTGACGGTCCGGTTGTCCCAATGCAGGTCGAGCTGGCGCGTGACAGGGTCGTAGTCGGCACGGCGGATGCGTCCGCCGGTGAAGGTTCTGGTGGTCATGGCAACCCGCCCCGGACAAGACGCCTGAGACCTGCCTGGCGGTTCCGCATGCGATGCTGCCCCGTCACGGCACCGACACCCGGTGCGCGCGCCGCCAGTCCTTGAGCTGGCGCACAAGCACCGGCAGAACCAGCACCAGACCTGCCACCGTGCTGCTCAGGCCCGGTGCAATCATCAGCAAGGCGGCAGTGATGCACAGCAGTTGCTCCCAACGCTTCATTTCGACCAGGAAGAACCTCGACAAGGCTGCGGCAAGCATCGTGATGCCGAGCACGCAACCGACAAAGGTCACCGTGAAGTCGTACAGCGTGAAGCCCTTCGTGACGATCAGCAGCGCCGGCGAGAAGACGAACACAAAAGGAACCAGCGCCTTCGCCAGACCCAGCCGGAACGCCGTGTTGCCGGTCTTGAACGGGTCGCTGCCCGCCATGCCAGCCGCCGCATAGGCCGCCAGGGCCACCGGTGGTGTGATATCGGCCAGCACGCCGTAATAGAAGACGAAAAAATGCGCCACCAGCGGTTCGACACCGAGCAGCACCAGCGTGGGCGCGGCCACCGTCACCATGATGATGTAGTTGGCGGTGGTGGGAATGCCAGCGCCCAGCAAGATGCAGACCACGCCGGTCATGGCCAGTGCCACCAGCAGGGTCAGCGACCTGGGATCGACCAGCGCCGCCGGCAGGAAACCGCCCACGCCGCCCGCCACGGACTGCGCCGCGCCAGTGATGATGGTGCTGAGCTTGAATCCCACGCCGGTGAGCGTGACAACCCCGATCACGATGCCCACCGTCGCCGCTGCGGCGCCCACGGCGAGCGCGTACTTGGCGCCGGTGCCGAACGCCTCCACCAGCACCCCCAGACCGATGCGGCCCTGGATGCCGAAAGCCTTGACACCGGCAAACGCCGCCAGAATGCCGGCACCGAAAATCGCCAGCTTGACAGTCTCACTCTCGATGCCCCCGAACACCAGCACAACCAGCAGCGTGTGCAGCAAGGCCAGCAGGACCCAGTTGATCGCGGTGTTGCCCTTCACGCGCGTGACCACGCCGACGATGGCGCAGCTGCTGATGCCGGTGAACGCCGCCAAGTAGGGGGTGCGCCCGCTGACCAGAATCCCCACCAGCAGCACCAGCGGGATCAAGGTGGGCCAGCGCATGATGAAGCTCTCTCGCAGCTTGGGCATTTCCTCGGGCGTGAGGCCGCGCAGGCCGAAGCGCTTGGCCTCGAAATGAACCTGCATGAAGACGCCGAAAAAATGCATGAAGGCCGGCACGGCCGCGGCCGCGATGATGGTCTGGTACGGAACCGAGAGGAATTCGATCATCAGGAACGCCGCCGCACCGAGCACCGGCGGCGTGATCTGACCGCCGGTGGAACTGGCCGCCTCCACCGCGCCAGCGAACTCCCGCTTGTAGCCCACGCGGATCATGGCCGGGATGGTCAGCGAGCCCACCGTGACGGCGTTGGCCACCGAGCTGCCCGACAGCATGCCGAACATCGCCGACCCGAACACGCTCACCTTGGCCGGGCCGCCGGCGAACCGGCCGGCAATGGCGCTGGCGACATCCAGGAACAACTGCCCCAGGCCGATGCGGGTGGCCAGAACGCCGAAGAGCACGAAGTGAAAGACGTAGGTGGCCACCACGCCCACCGCGACGCCGTAGATGCCCTGGCTCGTGAGGTACTGGTGATTGACCAGCTGGCTCCAGGTGGCGCCCGCATGTTTGAGCAGGCCCGGAAAGTGCGGTCCGGCCAGCGCGTACACCATGAAGACGATCGCGATCACCGGCAGCGGCCAGCCCATGCTGCGCCGCGTGGCCTCGAGCAGGGCGATGATGAGGATCGAACCCATGACCACGTCCGTCAGGCTCGGATTGCCGACCCGGAAAGCCAGATCGTCGAAGATCCAGGGCACATAGAGCACCGACGCGGCAATGCCCAGCGCCAGCAGCCAGTCGAACCACGGAATGCTGCCGGGCGCGTACCAACGATGCTCGGCCGGCAGCTCCAGCAGCGCGTGGCGTTGCGGGAACACCAGGAAGATCAGCCCCAGTACAAAAGCCAGGTGCACCCCGCGGTGCGTGATCTCCTGCAGCAACCCGAAGCCGGCGGTGTAGTAGTGGAACAGCGACAGCACGATCAGCAAGGTGCCCACGAAGGTCGCGGCCCCGCTGGTCAGGGGCCTGAACCGCATCTCGGGGTCGTACTTGCTTTCGAGTTGCTGAAGCTGGGCGTCGTCGATGGCAGCGGCAGTCATGGAATTCGTGCTCAGGAAAAAAAGGGCGGCCCGCCGGGCCGCCTGGATATCCGGTCAACCGGTCCGCCCGGGACCGGGGCGCACGCCATCACTTGATCAGGCCGACTTCCTTGTAGTACTTCTCGGCGCCCGCGTGGAACGGAATGCCCGCGCCCTTGACTGCGTTTTCCTTGGTGATCAACTTGCCCTTCGCGTGGCCGGCTGCGAGCTGCTTCTGCGCGGCGTCGCCGAACAGGGCCTTCGTGATCTCGTACACGGTGTTGGCATCGGCCTTGTCGCTGGTCACCCATTGCGCACCCACGGCGATGGTCCTGACCTGACCGACGCCCTTGTAGGTCTCGGCGGCGATGACGTCGTCGGCGAAGAATCCGCTGCTCTTCTTGAGCGCCTCGGCCTGGGCACCCTCGATCGGCAGGATGTCGATGCCGGCGCCTGAACTGGCCAGTTCGGCAATCGCTCCGGCCGGCGCGCCGCCAGTGAAGAAGAAGGCGTCGAGCGAGCCGTCTTTCATCTTGTCCCCGGCCTGGTTGGGCTTGATGTACTCCGGCTTGATGTCGCGCTCGGTGAGACCGTAGGCGGACAGGATGGCGCGCGCGTTGACCAGCGTGCCCGAGCCGGGCTCGTCCAGGGCGACGCGCTTGCCCTTGAGGTCGGCGACGGTCTTGATGCCGCTGCCCTTGCGCACCACCACGTGCACGCTTTCCGGGTAGAGGTTGGCGATCAGCCGCAGGCCGGGAACGCTGGGCTTGCCTTCAAAAATGCCCGTGCCCTTCTGCGCCCAGGTCGCCACGTCGGCCTGGCTGAAGCCCGACTCCATCGCGCCGCCATTGATGGCCGTGACGTTGGCCAGCGAGCCGTTGCTGGCCTGTGCGGTGACCACGATCTTGCCGGGCTGCGAGACCGCGTTGGCAATCATGCCGCCCACCGGGTAGTAGGTGCCGGCCGTGCCGCCGGTGCCGATGCGGAAAAACTGCTGGGCGCTGGCCGCGCCGACCAGCGCAATGGAGGCCACGACGGCGGTGGCAAAGGTCTTGATCTTCATGAATGCTCCTCGGGTGATGAACGGGGCGGCGTCCGATGCAAACGCCAGACCTCGGATCAGTGTAGGTCCAGGCCAGCCGCCCCGGAACCGGGGAATCCCTCATCAGGCCGGTCGGGCGCGGCGGTCCCTCACGCGGCAGCCTTGGCCCGCTGGTAGCCCTCGTACAGCCGCTGGTACACCTGCCCGGGCCGGCCCGTGCCCACCAGCTGACCATCGAGGCGGGTCACCGGCAGCACCTCCTTGGTGGCCGACGTGAGCAGCACCTCGTCGGCGCCGAACACCTCGGCACGATCGATGCGACGCAGGCTGAACGGAATGCCCTGCGCCTGGCACAGCGCCTCCATCAGGCCATAGCGGATGCCTTCGAGCACGAGGTTGTCTTTCGGGGTTCCGATGACGCCGCCGTCCTTGACGATCCACACGTTGCTGGCCGCCGCCTCGCTGAGGAATCCGTCGCGGAACATCACCGTCTCCGTCGCGCCGGCGTCAAAGCTGATCTGGCGCGCAAATACCGCGCCGAGCAGGCTGGTGGCCTTGATGTGGGCCTTTTCCCAGCGGAAATCGTCGGCGGTGACACAAGCCACGCCCTGCTCGCGCTGCTCGGGCCCGGGCGGCTTCATCACGTTGGTCATCATGAACACCGTGGGCTCGATGTCGGTGGGCATGACGTGGTCGCGCATGGCCACGCCGCGCGTGATTTGCAGGTAGATTAACTGGTCGCAATCGGACGCCGGCACGCCATGGGCAGCGGCATAGCGGCTGATCAGCTCGCGGGCCATCGCGGCCCAGCCGGCGCGATCGTGCGGGTTGCGGATCCGGCATTCCTTGAGGCTTCGCTCCAGCCGGGCCATGTGCTCGTCGAAGCGGAACAGGCGTCCGCGGTAAACCGGCACCACCTCGTAGACGCCGTCGCCGAAGATGAAGCCCCGGTCCATCACGCTGATGCGCGCGTTCGGCAAGGTGGTGTATTCGCCGTTGAGGTAACAAGGCAGATCGGGCAGCGTGGTCATGGGTGAAACCGTGTTCGGAATGGGGGATCGAGTGTAAGCGCCGCCACCGGCCCTTCACCGCCCCCCGCACCATCCACAGCGGCGCCGGTCTTCAACCGCAGGGTTCGTGGGGAATTGATCGTGTCGCTAGACTCGCGCCATCCCTTCAAGGGGAGTAGCGAGCCGGCGGGCCCCGACACGGGACGGCGCCGGTGGCGGCAACCGTCAATACGCGACTGCGAAAAACAGTCTGCCGGTTGCCCCGGCGCCGGGGTTCGCCCCGCGCCACGCAAGACCTTGCGGGTGTTGTTCAACACCTTTTCTGCGAGGTCTTTGTGATGGAAACCGTCGTTCCGGTCTGGTTGTGGGTCGTGTTCGTCGCCATTGTGCTGGTGGCGTTGTTCGTGGACTTTGTCGTGCTCAAGAAGCAGGGCGCGCACGAGGTGGGCGTGCGCGAGGCCCTGAACTGGTCCGTGCTCTGGGTGGCGCTGAGCCTGGCCTTCAACGGCCTGCTGTGGTGGGCGGTGAAGGACAGCACCGGCTCGACCGCCGTCGCGACCGAAAAGTCGCTCGAATTCCTGACCGGCTACCTGATCGAAAAAAGCCTGGCGGTCGACAACATCTTCGTCTTCCTGATGATCTTCACCTACTTCGCGGTGCCGCCGGCCTACCAGAAGCGGGTGCTGATGATCGGCATCCTGGGCGCCATCGTGCTGCGCACCATCATGATCCTGGTGGGCGCCTGGCTGCTCGAACAGTTCCACTGGGTGTTGTACGTGTTCGGCGCCTTCCTGGTGCTCACCGGCATCAAGATGTGGTGGGCCGCCGGCAAGGAGGCCAGCCTGGACGACAACCCCGCGCTCAAGCTGCTGCGCAAGGTGATGCCGGTCAGCAAGCACTTCGACGGCGAGAAGTTCTGGACGGTCGAGAACGGCAAGAAGATCGCCACCCCGCTGCTGATGGTGATCGCGCTCGTGGGCCTGACCGACGTGATCTTCGCGGTCGATTCGATCCCGGCCATCTTCGCCATCACCAAGGACCCGTTCATCGTGCTGACCAGCAACGTGTTCGCGATCCTGGGCCTGCGCGCGATGTTCTTCCTGCTGCAGGCCGCGGCCAGCCGCTTCCACCTGCTGAACTACGGCCTGGCGGTCATTCTGGTGTTCATCGGCACCAAGATGATGCTGATCGACGTGTTCAAGATTCCGGTGGCGGTGTCGCTGGGCGTGGTGCTCGGCATCCTGGCCATCACCATGGTCTGGAGCGCCAAGACCGCGCCCAACACCTGAAACACCCGCTGAAGCGGCCGGCCCGGAATCAAGGCCTTCCAGGAGAGCCGGTGGACTGCCTGCCAAGGCTGTCCACCGGTTTTTTCTTGATCAAAACCGGCCATTCCCATCGTCGAACGGCCACAATGTGCTATGAATTCAGGAACGATTCACAACGCAACGGCCTCCGGCGGCGAAGCCGGGCACGAGATGCCGCGCTACGTGGTGGCGTTCCCCGAATGGCCCCAGGCGATCCGGGAACGCATTGACGCCGTGCGCGCTGCGCACGATCCCCAGGCAGGCCTGATCGCCCCGCACCTGACGCTGGTGTTTGGCGTGCCCGGCATCACCGAGACCGCGTTGACGCGTCACCTGCGGCAGGCCGTGGCCGACATGAAGCCGTTCGACATCCATCTGGACACCCTGCGCCTGCACCGCGAGGGTCCGCATGGCTGGGTCTACTGGAGCGTGGGGGATGGTGCGCCCGACCTGCACTGCCTGCACGCCGCCATACACACCGGCCCGCTGGCAGGCGCGCACGACCCGGCCCGGCCTTTCGATCCCCACATCACCCTAGCCAGCGGTCCGAATGCCACGGCGCTCCAGTCCCTGGTCGAATCCGAGGCCGCGTCCTGGCCGGATTGCAGGGTGACGCTGGAAGCGTTGTGGATCGGCTCCATCGCGCAGAGCCGCTTTGTGAGCGGCAGCCGGGTCGCGCTGGGCGGCGCGGCCTGAACATCGTTGGCGCAGCGGCGCGTCGGTCGCACCGCTGGCCGCTCAGCCGATCCCGAAGCGCGCCAGGGCGCGCCGCAGCGCACCCTGCCAGCCGGGACGCAAGCGCGGCCAGACCTTGCCGATCTCGGTCTGGCAATCGTCCAGCAGCCGCGCCACCTCGTCGGGCAACCGCAGCCCCGCCCGGGCGCGGAATTCCAGAATCGCCAGACCGGTTTCGCCCAAGGCCTCGCTGCCGGTGGTGAACGCCACGAAAGCGCGCGACGCCAGCGCGTCGGCCTCGTCACGCAGGCCGGCCTCCCGCGCCAGGGCGATGGCGCGGCGCAGCGTGGGGTAGAAGTCGTTCGGGGCGTTCATGGCGGGGCCGGTCGCCAACGCGCAAGCGCCGGGCAGGCCCATTCTGGCGCAAGCGCCACGGGCGCGGGAATCCGTGGCCGTGCCCGCCGCGAAAGCCGCCTTCATTTGCTCCTGAACTGATAGCGCCTTGTGGCCATCCTGCGATGGAAGAAGCCCGATCTGATTCGAAAATGCTGCTCCAAAGCCTACTCGCGGGCAACGGACCGTTATAGTGACTCTGATCGATCACGCGTCCAACCTTCCGCAGCTAATTTGCCGTCGCCACGACCATGCGCACCAACCACGTCCTCATCGATTACGAAAGCATCCAGCCGGAGCAACTGGCGCCGCTTGACGCCGACCATTTCCGGGTCACGGTCTTCGTTGGCGCCACGCAGGCCCGCCTGCCGTTCGAACTCGCAGCCGCCATGCAGCGACTCGGATCGCGTGCCGAGTACGTGAAGATCAGCGGCACCGGGCCGAACGCGCTCGATTTCCACATAGCCTTCTACATTGGGAGGTTGTCGGCAGCCGATCCGGGCACCTTCTTTCATGTCGTGTCGAAGGACACGGGGTTCGATCCGTTGATCCAGCATTTGAAGTCCCTGAAGATCTTCGCCACCCGCGTCGCTGACATCCTCGACATCCCTGCTGTCCGAGCTGCCATCACGAAAACACCGGAGGAACGACTGGCCCTCGTGATCGACCGCCTGCGAACCATGAAGGCCGGAAAACCCAGAACCGTCAAGACACTGGGGACGACCATATTCACGCTGTTCCAGAAGAAACTGCCGGAAGAAGAAGTTGATGCCCTCCTCGGCGCTCTGCAAGGACAAGGACACGTAGTGATCACCGGTACAAAAGTGAGCTACAGCCTGCCAACCGATGGCGAGGGCGTAACGACCTGACTCCAGTCCGTCAAGGCGGCGTAGCAGTCCTCGGCTCGGGTCGGACGATCGTCATAATCCCTCCTAAGCCCGCCGCACGAGAACCGGCACGATCCTCACCTGTGCGCCCACGGGCGCAGTTCCTTTGCCGGTTTCACCGAGGTCCACACCATGGAGGATGATTTCGCCCGGACAATCAGAACCGCTTCTGGCCGGTTGATTCAAGCGGCCAAAGGCCATCGCTCCAAGGAATCGACTCATGCAAATTGAATCCATTGAAATCCGGAACTTCCGCCTGTTCCGAGAAGCGCGCCTGACCGACATCCAGCGCCTGTGCGTGCTGGTGGGCGCCAACGGTACGGGCAAGTCCACCCTGTTCGACGTGTTCTCCTTCCTGAAAGACGCCCTGGCCATGAACATCGGCAAGGCGGTCGCCAAACGGGGCGGCTACAAGGAACTCGCCAGCAGGGGGCACTCCGGCGAGCCGATCGAACTGACGCTGCAGTTCCGGCTGGAGATCACCGGTTACGAACGGCTGGTCACCTACGTGCTGAAGATCGAGCCCGACGAACATGGCAAAGTTGTCGTCGCCCGCGAAATCCTGCGCTACAAGCGCGGCAGCTATGGCGCGCCGTTCCGCTTTCTGGATTTCTCGCGCGGCAAGGGCTACGCTATCACCAACGAGGAAGACTTCTCCAAGCAGGAGGAAGAACTCACCCGCGAAGACCAGGAGCTCGATGCCCCCGACATCTTGGCCATCAAAGGCCTGGGCCAGTTCGAGCGCTTCAAAGCGGCCAGCGCCTTTCGCCAAATGATCGAGAACTGGCACATATCCGACTTCCACGTGTCCGATGCCCGCCCCAGCCAGGAAGACGGCTTCGCCGAACACCTCTCCACCCGAGGCGATAACCTACCGCTGGTGGCCAACTACCTGTTCGAGCACCACCGTGACCGCTTTGACAAGGTACTCGAAGCCATGCGCCAGCGCGTGCCCGGCGTGTCGGTGGTGGAGCCCAAGCAGACCGAAGACGGGCGCCTTGTGCTGCGTTTCCAGGACGGCAGCTTCAAGGACCCGTTCATCGCCCGGTATGTATCCGACGGCACCATAAAAATGTTTGCCTACCTCGTGCTGCTGCACGACCCGAAGCCGTTCCCGCTGCTGGCCGTCGAAGAGCCGGAGAACCAACTCTACCCCGAGCTGCTGCCCGAACTGGCCGAGGAATTCCGCGCCTACGCGCGGCGGGGCGGACAAGTCTTCATCAGCACCCATTCACCCGACTTCCTGAACGCTCTGACGCTGGATGAAATCTATTGCCTGCGCAAGGACGCCGGCTTTACCAACATCGCCAAGGCCAGCGAATCGGCAAACCTGCGCGCCCTGGCCGAAGCTGGCGACCTGCCCGGCTACCTTTGGAAGCAAGGCCTGCTGGAAGGGCTGAACTGATGCGGGGCCGCATCGTATTCCTGCTGGAAGAACCCTCGATGAAAGCCCTGCTCGACGGCCTGCTGCCCCGCTTGTTCCCCGCCTGGCAGCCCGGCGAGCAATTCCTGTGCGTGCCGCACCAGGGCAAGAGCGATCTGGACCGCAGCGTCCCCGTCAAATTGCGCGCTTGGCAGCACCCCGATGACCGCTTCGTCATCGTGCGCGACAACGACAACGCAGACTGCATCGACGTCAAGGGACGTTTTCGCGCCTTATGCCTGGACAACCATCGCCCTGACACCCTGATTCGGCTGGTCTGCCAGGAGCTTGAAAGCTGGTACCTTGGCGACCTGAAGGCGCTGGCCGCCGCCTTTGGCAACCCAAAGCTGGACAGCGCCGCCAACCGAAAGCGCTTTGCCGCGCCCGACAGCTGGCAGAAACCTTCTGTGGAGGTCCAGCGCCTGGCGCCAGTGTTCCAGAAGATCGCCGGCGCCCGCGCCATGGCCAGCCACCTCGGCAACCCGAACAACCGCTCGTCCAGTTTTCGGGTGTTCGTGACCGGCGTCGCCGGCATCGCCGCGGCCATGGGCTACGCCCCACCTGCCTCCTGACGGGTGCTCTTCCGGCCGCCGCCTGCCCCAATCGGCACCTGCGGAACACCCCCGCCATGGCCACCCGCGCCCGAGAACGGCTGCTTGTAAGCGGGATTCTCCCAGGATCGATTCTCTGGAAGACCTGCTCGATTGAAGCCGCCTAGCCTGCTTGAAAAGATTCAATACTGATAGCGCCTTGTGGCCATCCGGTGCTGGAAAACGGTCAATTCGATTCGAAATTCCCCCCCTGGGAGCCCTCCCCCGCCTCCCACCAGGGCGGCAACAGCGCGCGCACCTCGGCACGGGCAAAACGGTCGTCCATCAGCACCAGCACGCCCTCGTCGGCGGGGCTGCGGATCACCCGGCCGGCGGCCTGCACCACCTTTTGCAGGCCGGGGTACAGGTAGGTGTAGTCATAGCCCCTGCCGGGAAACAGCGCCTCCATGCGGGCGCGGACCTGCTCGTTGACCGGGTTCACCTGCGGCAGGCCCAGCGTGGCGATGAAGGCGCCGATCAGGCGCTCGCCGGGCAGGTCGATGCCCTCGGCGAACGGCCCGCCCAGCACGGCGAAGCCCACGCCTTGCGCGCCCGGCGCGAACCGCGCCAGAAACGCGTCGCGCGCGGCCTCGGGCATTTGGCGCTGCTGTGCCCAACTGGGCAACCCGGGGTGCTGGTCCAGCAGCCGGGCAAACACCTGGTCAAGGTAATCGTAGCTGCTAAAGAACGCCAGGTACAGCCCCGGGCGGGCGGCGAACTGACCCGCGATGGTGTCGACGATCGGCACCACCGAGCGCGCGCGGTCGGCCCAGCGGGTGGAGATCCGGCTCGCCACCCGCACCCGCAGCTGCTGCGCCGCAAACGGCGACGGCACGTCGATCCAGGCCGTGTTGGCCGGCAGGCCGAGCAGGTCGGCGTGCCATTCGCGCGGGCTCAGCGTCGCCGAGAACAGCACCACCGCCTGCGCCGCGGCCAGGCGCGGCTGCAGGTGCGGCGCCGGCACGAGGTTGCGGATGCACAGCGTGGACCCGGCCGGGCGTGCGGGTGCGTCCGCGGGACCACTGCGGCGCGTGATGTCGAACAGCGAGTGGGGTCCGAAGCTCGCGGCCAGGCGCGAAAACTGCGATGCGTCGAACTGGAAACGCTGCAGGTCGGCCCCGGCCGCCGCGAGCTCGGTCGCCAGCGCGGGGCGCTCGGCCTGCAGATCGGCAAGCAGGGCCAGCGTCTGGTTCAGCGTGTCGACAAAGGACGCGGGCAGCGCATCCAGCGCGACATAGGCCGCATCGTGCGGGCGCAGCGCTTCGTTCCAGCGCCGGTTCAAGCGGTCGAGCGCGCGCTTCAAGGGCGGCGAGACCGTCGCGCTGGCCCGGCGCAGCGCCCGCAGCGCGACCTGCGCCAGTTCGGCCGAATACATGGCGCGTGCGCGCTCGACCAGGTTGTGCGCCTCGTCCACCAGCACCGCCACGCGCCAGCCCTCCATCTGCGCCATCGCGTACAGCAGGGCACTGCCGTCGAACCAGTAGTTGTAGTCGCCCACCACCACGTCGGCCCAGCGCGCCAGCTCCTGCGCCAGGTAGTAGGGGCAGACCTCGTTCGCCAGGGCGACGGCCCGCAAGCGCTCGCGGTCCAGCACGGCATCGCGGGCGGCGCCGACGGCTGCCTGCCGGGCCGCGCCCAGCCGGTCGTAGAAGCCACGCGCCAGCGGACAGGATTCGCCATGGCAGGCCTTGTCGGGGTGTTCACAGGCCTTGTCGCGCGCGACCAGCTCCAGCACGCGCAGCGGCTGCGCCGACGCATCGGCCCGCAAGCGCCGCAAGGCGTCGAGGGCAAGCGCGCGCCCCGTGGTGCGGGCCGCGAGGTAGAAGACCTTGTCGAGCCCGCCGCGGTGGCCCCGTGGCGGCATGGCGCGCAACACCGGGAACAGCGTGCCCACGGTCTTGCCGATGCCGGTGGGCGCCTGCGCCATCAGGCAGCGCCCGGCCCGCACGGCCCGGTAGACCGCCTCGGCCAGTTCGCGCTGGCCAGCCCGGAAGGACGGCATCGGAAACGCCAGCGCCGCCAGCGCGTCGTCGCGCGCGCAGCGATGCGCCGCCTCCTGCGCCGACCAGCCGGCAAAGCGTGCGCACAGGTCCTCGAAGAACGCCCAAAGGCTCGTGGCGTCGGCGCGCTCCTCGAACACCGTCTCCTGGCGCGTGTCGATGTTGAAATAGACCAGCGCCAGCTCCACCTGCGCCAGCCCGAGCTGGCGGCAGATCAGCGCGCCGTACACGCGCGCCTGCGCCCAGTGCAGCGCGCGGTGGTTGTCGGGCTGGTGCGCCAGGTCGCCGCGGTGGGTCTTGATTTCTTCGAGGCGGCGCGCGGCCGGGTCCCAGCCATCGGCACGGCCGCGCACGCGAAGCACGCCCCAGTCGCCCGCCAGCGGCACCTCGGTCTGGTAGCCCGCGGGGCGTCGGGCGGTGACCACGCCGTGGCCTTCCACGCCCTCGGCACCCGTGGGCGACGGCGTGAAGCGCAGGTCCAGGTCGCCGCGCTTGGCGGTGAACTCGCACAGGGCCCGTACCGCCACGGTGGTGAGCGGCGCGGTGCGAAGTTCCGGCAGTCCCGCCGGCGCCGCGGGCGGCTCGCGGTCAGCCACCGCCCGGCGCCGGTGGCGGACCAGCGGCGAAATCGGCCAGCGGCGCCTGCTCGCCCCCCTCGGCGGCATGGGGCGTGCGCTTGGCCAGTTCGAGCCACACCGCAAACGGCAGGCGCTCGACCGGCCGGCGCGGCGCGGGGCGCGCCACGGCCAGCTGTCCGTCCTGCACCCACATCACGCCACATTCGGCCGGGACTTCGTCGGGCTGGCCCACCGGCCGCCCGCGGGCGTCGTTGCCCAGCACGTACCAGCAGGCGCCGCCGAGGTCGAGGTAGGCCGCGCGCTTGGCGGGTTTCTTGAGGTCACCCAGCAGGTCGGCCCGGCGCACCTTGATCTCGTGCACCACCGGCTCCACAAAGGCCTCCACCGTGGTGTTGCGGATCGAGAACACGTCGGGCATCGCGATGCACCACTGGGGCGGGTCGTCGGCGGTCGGGCCCGGCACCTGGGCGCGCAGCGACAGGCCGGTCCATACCACGCGGCCAGCCCGGCTCATTTCTCGCGCCACGCGTTGCACCAGCGTCTCGTGCTCGGAGCGCGCCGCGCGGTTGCCTTGCAACGTCGCGGCCAGCAGGCGGATGCCCGCGTCGGTCACGCGCAGGGTTTCGTGCCCGGTGGCGGCCCGCACCCGCTCCAGCAGGCCGGCCGCGAGCAGCTCGATCTCCACCAGATCCTGGCAGGGCCAGCCCGCGGAGCGGTAGACCTCGCGCAGGCGGCGGGCGTGGGTTTTTCCGATCGGGGGCGGTGCATCGGCCATGTCACATTGTCAGGGAAGGGCTTGATGCGACCTGAAAGGCACTTTTGGAGTGTCGATTCCAAAACCGTCAACTGGTTCTGAATTGATAGCACGCCGTGGCCGATCCACAAAGGGAAACGAGCGTTTTCATCCCAATTCTGCGCCGGCATGGCCGATTTTCCCGGTCATGGATCGGAATTTTCCGATAGACGCGGGCGTACCACGTCACATAAAGTTACAACATGCACCAAGCGGAGATATGAACAGCAACAATCCCCACCCCGCCGGAGTACCCACGTTGTGCCTGGGCATGGTGGGCTTCTCGCCCGACCAGCGCGCGGCGATGGCCGCCCTCGTCACGCGTCGGCGCCCCGGACAGCCGGCCTGGCGCGTGGGCCGCTTCTGGGAGGCGGACGCCTGGTGGGTCAACGGCTCGCGCATCGTGGTGTTGCCCGACGGCAACCTGCGGGTGCTGCCCGGCCGGCCCCAGGAACACATGCTGACGCTGCGCCTGGACGAGGTGCACCGGCCGGTGGCGTTTTCCACGCCGCTGGCGTCCACCGAGGTGGAGGTGGTGTGCACCTTCGATCCGGCCTCGGAGTCGGACATCGGGCGGGTGCTGGGCCGGTTCGACCACTGGCTTCAGCCCGTGCTGTTCAAGGCCGAACTGGGGGCGCTGATCCTGGAGCGCGGCGCCGCCCTGCGCGGCAACATCTACCATGTGCACCACCGCGAGCGCCTGCTCGCGGTGCTGGATTTCCGCCATGGCAAGGCGGCCGTGCTGCCCAGCGCCGTTCCCGCCGACCTGCAGGACGCCGAATGGGAGCGCCGGCCGCCCAGCGCCCACGACCTGCCCCAGAGCTTTCAGGCCTGCTCGCCGGCGCAACTGGTCTGGACCTACGCCTGCCACACCTCGCTGGACCTGCTACCGCCGCGCTACCGCACCGAAACCATCTACTACCGGCACGAGCCCCGGGTACCGATGGCCTGGCTCGGCGACTCGACCCTGCGCGTGCTCAGCGCGCTGTTCACCGAGCCCGGCAACTTCCGCGCGCTGGCCTTGCGCACCGGCATCGACGACACCACGCTCGCGCGCGACCTGTCGTGCCTGTACTACGCCGGCGCCGTGACCACCACCGCCTTCAAGGCGGCCGGATCGATCGAGATGCGCCCCCACGAGCTGCCGCCGCCAGAGCCGGTGGACGAACACGACTCGCGCCTGGGCCGTTCGACCCTGCCGCCGCTCGACGGCGAGCGCACCGCGCCGGCCATGCTGGTGCCCCATTTGCGGCGCAGCAGCCTGGGCACCTAGGGGCTTGGGCCCCCGCCCCGCACGGCATCTATCGGACGTTGCACTCGCGTCGCAGCAACGTCAACGCGTCCTTCAACTGGACATCATGATCGCTTCGCAGCGTCGCCTGGGCTTCGGCGACGAAGTTATCCCACAGCGCGGCCAGGTCGTCTTGCAGCGCGGCCGGCGCGTGGCGCCCGATCCAGGCGTGGGCCGACGCGCTGTCCAGGCCGGACTTGCGAACCTTGCGGATCAGGGTGGCGGCGGCCCGCTCGGTCAGCACGGATTTCGGTGGGGCGCCAACGGCCACGCCCAGCAGCAGCGTGAGCAGCGTGCTGTCGTCCGAATGGCCGCCGGTCAGCTGGTTCCATTGCGCCGAGGCGGTGCGGTCGTGGTGGTCGACCTCGCTCAGGCCGTCCTCGATCCAGAAATAACGCCCCATGAAGGCCGGCGTCTGGTCGAACAGCGTGCGCGGCGCCACGCGGGCATCCAGGATCTTCGGCAGGTCGGCCAGCACCGACTGGCGCGCCGCCTCGACCACCGGCTGCCATTCCGCGGGCAAGCCGCCCGGCAGCGCCAGCGCGATGGCCTGGCTGCCCGACGGCGGCTTGGGGCCGCGGACTGCCGCGGGATCTGTTGCCGCCGCCTTTCGGGCGGTCCTGGTGGCGGTCGGCGTGGTCGCCCCCGCCTGGCGGCGAAGCGAAAGCACCATCTTTTCAAAGGCCACCCAGTCCGGCATCTCGGTGCCGCCGCAGGCCCGCGTGAGCAGCGCGGTGCGGATCACCGCGTCGGCGTCGGGTTCGGCCTCGGCCAGCTCGTCGGCGTCCAGGCCCAGCTCGGCGGCCATCCAGAGCGCGGCATCGATCACCTGCGCGGCGGCGGTGCGCCGGGCCAGCTCGGTGCGGACCTCCGTCAGGCTGCGCAACGACCAGTCGGCCAGCAAGGGGATGTGGCGGTCGGTGAAGCCGCCGCGCTCGTTCATGCCGAAGTGGCTGGTCTGGGGCATCGCGATCAGCGCCTTGAGCCAGTCCGACCCGGCCTTGGAGCGCGACAGCAGCGAATGCTCGCGCAGCAATTCGGCCGCCTTGCGCAGGTCGCCGCCGCTGGCGTGCTCCAGGTGCAGGCTGACCAGGTTCACCAGCCGGTCGCGGGCTTTCTCGAGCTCGGGGCGCAGGTATTCGCTGCCGAAGTAGCGCGCGATCTGCACCATGCCCTTGGGTGCCTCGGCACGGATGGCATCGAGCTTGCCGGGGCCGATCAGGCCGTGCTGCACGCCATGGTGCAGCGCCTTTTCGAAGAACGGCCGCGCGTCGTGCAGCGCGACGGCGGACGGAACGGGCGCGGATCGGTTCGGCATCGTCGGCGATGGGGCGCTCAGATCGCCGATTCTTCGTCCGGGTCCTGCGCTACCGGCGTGGCGCGGCCGCGGTCGGTGTCGGCGAGGTCGACCTTGCCGTCGCCGTCGTCCGCCTCGTCTTCGTCCAGCCCGAGGTCGTGGGCGCGGGCCTTGGCGCGCAGCACCAGCAGCATTTCGATGAACAGGTCGGGCAGTTCGTGGCGCAGCAGCCAGGCCAGCTCCATCCAGTCCTGGTCGGCCACCTCGTCGCGCTCGATCTTCGGCCGCGCCCAGGTCGCCGCGCGCAGCGTGGCCTCGGAGACGATCTCGCCGTCGTCCTCTGCCGTGTCGAAGCCGCCGGTGCGCGCGAAGGCCTCGATGCGGCTCCATTTCTCGGAGAAGTAATCGGCCAGCGCCTCACTGCCGCCTTCGAGGTCGCCGATGGCTGTGAGGAACTCGACGGGGTCGGCGTCTTCGCGGAAGATCACCGCGTTCATCATGCCGCGCAGGTGGGTGCGGGAGAGGTCGCGGTACTGCTTCTCGATCACCACGGCGCGCGCGAACTGCTCGGGCGTGACCAGCAGGTTGACCACCGAATCCTTCGAGTTGTCGTACTCGCGCATCACCGCCAGGATGTCCTTGGGCTGCAACTGTTCCAGCACCACCATCAACGCGCCGTCACCCTCGGTGTCGGCCAGGTCCGCCAACGCGGCTTCGGCGCCGGAGATGTCGCCGGCGGCAATCAGGCTGCGGGTTTTTTCGATCAGGGCTAACGAGTTCATGTCGGTCGGGGTTCGGGGTGATGGGCGTGTCGAGCGGTATCTGCGCCATGCCGGCGCGGCGGCTTATTCCTTGCGGTCGAAGCCTTGGTCGGCCAGCCAGTCGGCGCCGGCCTCCTCGCTCAGGCGGTCGGCCACCGCATCGTCGGTGTCGTCGTCGCCGAAGCGGTCTTCACGGCGCTGGAGCGTCTCGCCCTCGCCGGCCGCATCGTCCGGCGCGTCGTCGTCGGGCGTCGGTCCGGGCACGGCCAGGCTGCGCACCTGAAGGTATTCGAGCGCCGCGGCCACGGTCAGAAACCATTCGCCCGCCGGTTGCCCCAACACGAAATCGGCCAACTCCTGCGCCCAGGGCTGCAACTCGATGGTGTCACGCAAGGTCTGCCATTCGGGGAACTCGTCGGCTTCGAGCGTCAGCACCTGCTCCAGCAGCTCGGGCGCACCGAAGCGAAAGCCACGGTGAAACACCACGGCCACCATTTCGGGGTTGAACTCCATCATCTGCGCCAGGAAGCGAATCTCGGCGCGCTTCTCCTGCAGCCGCTGCGCCAGTACATGACGGCCTTCGGAGTCGGTGGCCAGGTCGTCCAGCTCGGCCTGGTAGGCGGCGTGGAGGTCCATGAAGAACGGGGTGATGCTCATCGCGGGGTTTGTTCCAGCACGGAGTCGAAGTAGGTCGCCCAGATCTCGCGCGCCGACGCCAGCGGGTCGTCGAGCAGGTTGCGCCGACGGTTGTCGTCATAGGCCTTGCGGCTGGCGGGGTCGGACAGCACCTCCCAGGCCGCCTGCACCGCCCGGAAACGCGCCGGCGCCTCGGGCGCGGTGTTGCGGTCGGGGTGCCAGGCCGAGGCCTTCTGGCGGAAGGCCTGACGGATGGCAGGCAGCGTGGCGTCGGGCGCGAGCCCGAGCACGGCGTAGTGGTCGCTCACCGGATCACCCCGCCGCCCGCGTGCCCTGCAACGGCCACGCGCACGCCGCGCCGCGCTGCGTGGCTCATGCGGCCGTGACCTTGCGACGCGCCTTCCAGGCCCCGAACAGCGCGATCAGGCCGGGAACCAGGATCATGGCCCAGATGATCTTGCTGAGGTTGGCCTGCACCCAGGCCAGGTTGCCAAACCAGTAGCCGGCGGCGGTGAGTCCGACCACCCAGATCAGCGCACCGACCACGTTGTAGGCGGTGAACTTGCTGCGGGTCATCTCGGCCACGCCGGCCACGAACGGCGCAAAGGTACGCAGGAAGGGCAGAAAGCGGGCAATGATGATGGTGATGCCGCCATAGGTTTCATAGAACTGGTGGGCCTGGTCGAACGCATGGCGGTTGAAAAACCGGGAGTTCTCCCATTGAAACACCTTGGGACCGAAGTACCGTCCGATCGTGTAGTTGACCTGGTCTCCCAGGATGGCGGCCGCCACCAGCAAGCCCATGGCCAGGCGGATGTCCATCAGCCCCGCGCCGCACAGGGCGCCCACCACGAAGAGCAGGGAGTCGCCCGGCAGGAAGGGCATGACCACCAGCCCGGTTTCGACAAAGATGATCAGAAACAGCAGGGCATAGACCCAGGCGCCATAGGCCTGCACGAAGGCCTCCAGATGCCTGTCCACATGCAGGATGAAATCGATCAGAAAGGTCACCAGTTCCATGGGGGGGATTATCCCTGCACCCTAGAATTCCCCGGTGAACCCTGTTTTCTCCCCCGCCACCAGGCGCCCGATCCGCGAACTGCCCGACGAACTGATCAGCCAGATCGCCGCCGGTGAAGTCATCGAGCGGCCCGCTGCCGTGGTGCGCGAGCTGGTCGACAACGCGCTGGACGCCGGGGCCACCCAGGTCACCGTGCGCCTGGCCGTCGGCGGCGTGCGCCTGATCGCGGTGGAGGACGACGGCGCCGGCATTCCCAGCGCCGAGCTGCCGGTGGCCCTGAAGCGTCACGCCACCAGCAAGATCGGCAACCTGCGCGATCTCGAATCGGTGGGCACGATGGGGTTTCGCGGCGAGGCGCTGGCGGCCATCAATTCGGTCGCGGAACTCGCGCTGCTGTCACGCACCGCCGATGCCGCCACCGCCGCGATGCTGGACGGCCGCACCGGCGAGTTGCGCCCGGCCGCCCGCGCCACCGGCACCACGGTCGAGGTCAAGGAGCTCTTTTTCGCCACGCCGGCGCGCCGCAAGTTCCTGAAGACCGACGCCACCGAACTGGCGCACTGCGTCGAGGCGGTGCGCCGGCACGCGCTGGCCCGGCCCGAGGTGGGCTTTGCGATCTGGCACGAAGGCAGGCTGGTCGAGCAGTGGCGCGCCACCTCGCCCGAGCAGCGCCTGGCCGACGTGCTGGGCGAGGAATTCATCGCCCGCTCCGTCGCCGTCGAACATTGGGCCGGCGCGCTGCGCATCACCGGTCGCGCCGGCCTGCCGGACGCCGCGCGCTCGCGCGCCGACCAGCAGTTCGCCTACGTCAACGGCCGTTTCGTGCGCGACAAGGTCATCACCCATGCCGCGCGCAGCGCCTACGAGGACGTGCTGCACGGCAACCGGCAGCCGGTGTACGTGCTGCATCTGGCCATCGACCCGACCCGCGTGGACGTGAACGTGCACCCGACGAAGATTGAGGTGCGCTTTCGCGACAGCCGCGAGGTGCATCAGGCGGTGCGCCATGCCGTGGACAACGCGCTGGCCATGCCGCGCGCCCTGGCCTTGGACGCCCCGAGGCCCCCCGACGATCCGGCACCCTCCCCGGCCGCCGCCGCGGTCGCCGGAGGTGGGCTTTCAAGCCGATTTTCAGGCACCGATCGAATTCTTCCCAGCGCCGCATGGACACCGGCAGCTATCAATTCAGGACTTCCCCTGGGTCACCGGGTGGGCGACTTCGAAGCCCTGTGGCCGGTCAAGCGGCCTGAGGGCGACGGGCGGGTGTCCGCGACCGGCCCGGCCTCCGATGCGCCGGACGCCGCGCCAGCCGACCACCCGCCCGTGCCGGACGCCCCGGCGCACAGCTGGCCGCTGGGCCGCGCGGTGGCGCAGGTGCATGGCGTCTACATCCTGGCGGAGAACCGTCAGGGCCTGGTGCTGGTGGACATGCACGCCGCGCACGAGCGCATCCTGTACGAGCGCCTGAAACAGCAGCTGGACGCTGCGCCACTGGCCAGCCAGCCGCTGCTGATTCCGGCCACTTTCGCCGCCACACCCGAAGAGGTGGCCACTGCCGAGGTGGCCACGGACACGCTGGCCCTGCTGGGGATGGAGATCACCCCGTTCTCGCCCCGAACCCTGGCGGTGCGCGCGGTGCCCGCGACGCTGGCCCAGGGCGACGCAGTGGAGCTGGCGCGCAGCGTGCTGGCCGAGCTGAGCCAGCACGACGCCAGCACTGTGGTGCAGCGCGCCCGCAATGAACTGTTGGCCACCATGGCCTGCCACGGCGCGGTGCGCGCCAACCGGCGCCTGACGTTGCCCGAAATGGACGCCTTGCTGCGCCAGATGGAAGCCACCGAGCGCTCCGACCAGTGCAACCACGGCCGCCCCACGTGGCGCCAGCTCACGATGGCCGAGCTGGATGCGCTGTTCCTTCGCGGGCGCTGATCAATCCGCACCACGTCGGTGCATATCTCTGTTTTAGCCATCGAAGGCACGCCTACGGTGCTTGCTGCACCACTAATGCACAAAATCAGCAAGGATATGCCGATCGCGCATAATCCCATGCACCTTTTTGGAGATATTTGTTGATGAAATACGCATCCGTACACGACTATCTGGCCCATGTGGAAGCCCGAAATCCGGGCCAGCCCGAGTTTCTGCAAGCCGTCACCGAAGTGATGGAGAGTCTCTGGCCGTTCATTGCGACGCATCCGAGGTATGCCGAACAAGGCCTGCTGGACCGCCTGGTCGAGCCCGAGCGGGTGGTGATGTTCCGCGTTTCCTGGGTGGACGACCACGGCCAGGTGCAGGTCAACAGGGGCTATCGCATCCAGCACAGCATGGCCATCGGTCCGTACAAGGGTGGCATCCGCTTCCACCCTTCGGTCACCCTGTCGGTGCTCAAGTTCCTCGCGTTCGAGCAGACCTTCAAGAACGCGCTGACCACGCTGCCCATGGGCGGCGGCAAGGGCGGCTCCGATTTCGACCCCAAGGGCAAGAGCCCCGGCGAGGTGATGCGTTTCTGCCAGGCTTTCGTGCAGGAGCTGTTCCGTCATGTGGGCGCCGACACCGACGTGCCGGCCGGCGACATCGGCGTGGGAGGCCGTGAGGTCGGCTACATGGCCGGCATGCAGAAAAAGCTGTCCAACAACGCCTCCTGCGTGTTCACCGGCAAGGGGCTTGCCTTCGGCGGCTCGCTGATCCGCCCCGAGGCCACGGGCTACGGCACGGTCTACTTCGCCGATGAAATGCTCAAGACGCGCGGCAAGTCCTTCGACGGCCTGCGGGTGTCGGTGTCGGGCTCGGGCAACGTCGCCCAGTACGCCGTGGAAAAAGCCATGGCGCTGGGCGCCAAGGTGGTCACGGTATCCGACTCCAGCGGCACCATCGTCGACGAAGACGGCTTTACCGCCGAAAAACTGGCGGTGCTGATGGACGTGAAAAACCACCACTACGGTCGCGTCGCCGACTACGCAGCGCGCACCGGCGCGCGCTTCGAAGCCGGCAAACGACCCTGGCACGTGCCGGTGGACGTGGCCCTGCCCTGCGCGACCCAGAACGAGCTGGACGGCAACGACGCCCGTACGCTGATCGCCAACGGCGTGCTGTGTGTGTCCGAAGGTGCGAACATGCCCTCCACCATCGAAGCCGCCAAAGCCTTCGAGGCGGCCGGCGTGCTGTATGCGCCCGGCAAGGCCAGCAACGCCGGCGGCGTGGCCACCTCGGGTCTGGAAATGAGCCAGAACGCCATGCGCATGAGCTGGACCCGCGAAGAGGTGGACGCACGGCTGCTGCAGATCATGCAGGGCATTCACACGGCGTGCGTCAAGTACGGCAGGCGCGACGACGGCACGGTGAGCTACATCGACGGCGCCAACATCGCGGGCTTCGTCAAGGTGGCCGACGCCATGCTGGCCCAGGGTGTGATCTGAACCCCGCGTCGCCCCCGACGATTGCACAGGCCGCCACCAAGCGGCCGTTCTTTCGGCCTGCGATGGCGTTCGCGGGCCCAGCCGGTCGAAAAGGGCTCGACACCCGTCAGGCGGCGTAGGCGTAAACCGCCACGAAGTGGCAGGTCGTGCCCGCCATCACGAACAGGTGCCAGACGAAATGCCCGTAGCGCCAGCGCGCATCGGCCACAAAGAACACCACGCCCGCCGTGTACGCCAGGCCTCCTGCCACCAGCCAGGCCAGTCCGGCCGGCGCCATGCTGGCCAACAGCGGCTTGATCGCGATCACCACCAGCCAGCCCATCAGCAGGTACAGGCCGGTCGACAGGTGGGGATGCCGGATCCGGTTCGTGGCCTTGAGCGCCACCCCGGTGACAGCCAGCGCCCAGACCAGGCCGAACAGGGTCCAGCCCCAGGCGCCGCGCAGAACGCCCAGCGTGAACGGCGTGTAGGTGCCGGCGATCAGCAGGAAGATGGCGCCATGGTCCAGCAGCTGCGCCACCCGCTTGGCGCGGTTGCGCGGCAGCGCGTGGTAGACCATGGACGCGCCATAGAGCGCCACCATCGACAGCGCGAACACGCAGGCCCCGGCGACGAAGGCCGCGTCCCCGCGCGCCACGGCCGAAACGATCAGGAACGGCGTGGCCACGAGCGCGGCCAGCAGACCCAGGCCGTGGCTCACGCTGTTGGCGATTTCCTCGCCCAGCGACTGGTGGCGGGGCGGGGACGGCGGGTTCACGGCGGGAGTGGACATGACCGGTCATTGTGCGCCCTTTCGTCGCGACGCGCGCGCGCCCCATGCCGCAACGATCTGGTACCCTCAGACCGATGCCCTCCCCCGCCTCCGCCTCGACATCCGCCGCCCCTCGCGCGGCCATGTCGCCCGGCCTGATCGTGCTGCTGCTGTCCCTGCTGCTCGGGCTGCAGCCGGTCACCACCGACCTGTACCTGCCGGCCCTGCCCGCGCTGACCGAGGGCTTCGGCGCGTCGATGCCGCAGGCCCAGCTCACGCTCACCGCCCTGCTGCTGTCGTTCGGGCTGTCGCAGCTGGTCTGGGGGCCCTTGTCCGACCGTTTCGGGCGCCGGCCCGTGCTGCTGTGGGGCATGGCCGCCTACGTCGCCGCGTCGGTGGGCGGTGCGCTGGCGGCCTCGATGGAACAGCTGATCGTCTGGCGCACCGTGCAGGGCGCGGCCATGGGCGCCGGCGTGATGGCTGCGCGCGCCGTGGTGCGCGACCTGTACCAGCCCGCCGATGCCGCGCGGGCCATGTCCAAGGGTCTGAGCGGCCTGGGCGTGATCGCCTGCCTCAGCGCCCCGACAGGGGGACTGCTGTCGGATCTGTTCGGCTGGCGCGCCACACTGCTGGGCGTGGCCGTCTTCGGTGCCGTCGCGCTGGCGGTGATTGCGATGCGCTTCGTCGAAACCGTGCCACCGGCGAACCGGCGCAGCCTGCACCCGGCGTCGCTGGCCAAGACCTGGCTGCACATCCTGCGCCATCCGACCTTCGTGGCCTTCTCCGCCCTGTCGGCGGCGTCCTACGGTGGGCTGTTCACCTTTCTGGCGGCGTCGTCCTTCGTCTTCATCCAGGTGCTGGGACTGAGCAAGACGCGTTACGGCCTGCTGATGCTCTCGATGTCGGCCTCGTACATCGTGGGCACCTTCATCTGCCGGCGCCTGCTGTTGCGACTGGGCGTGCGCCGCACCGTGGCGCTGGCGGCGGTGCTCACGATCAGCGGGGGCACGCTGATGGCGGCACTGGCCTTGGCGGGGTCGGCCAGCGCCTGGTACGGGCCGTGGGCCATCGTGGGCCCGTTCTACCTGTTCATGCTCGGCCACGGGGTGCACCAGCCCTGCGGGCAAAGCGGCGCGGTGGGGCCGTTTCCGCAGGCGGCCGGTGCGGCCTCGGCGCTCAACGGCTTTCTGATGATGGTCGCGGCGTTCGCGACGGGGGGCTGGCTGGGCGTGCACATGGACGGCACCGTGTTCCCGATGGTCTACGGCATCTGGTTCTGGAGCGCGCTGATCAGCCTGTCGGCCTGGACGCTGGTGCAGCGGCACGGACAAACGCCGCCGCACTGAGAGGCTGGAATGGGGCACTTCGCAGACCATGGAGTCATCGGCCTGGCCGGCCCCACGGCCAGTGGCAAGACCGCCGCCGCGCTGGCCATCGCGCAGCGGCACGCCGTGGAGATCGTCAGCGTCGATTCGGCGCTGGTCTACCGGGGCATGGACATCGGCACGGCCAAGCCCTCGGCGGCGGAACTGGCCCAGGTCCCGCACCACCTGATCGACATCCGCGACCCGCTGCAGCCCTACAGCGCGGCCGAGTTCGTGGCTGATGCGCGCCGCCTGATCGGGGAGATCCGCGCGCGCGGCCGCCTGCCGCTGCTGGTGGGCGGCACGATGCTGTACTTCAAGGCCCTGTTGCATGGCCTGGACGACATGCCGCCGGCCGATCCCGCCGTGCGCGCCGTGCTGGAGGCCGAGGCCCGGCACAAGGGATGGCCCGCCATGCACGCCGAACTGGCGCGGGTGGACCCGGCCACGGCCGCACGCCTGGCGCCCAAGGACTCGCAGCGCATCCAGCGCGCGCTGGAGGTTCATCGGATCACCGGGCGTCCGCTGGCCGAGTTCCATACGTCAAGATCCATAGCGCCAGATGGCGATTCCACGCCGGGATTGCCGCTGGTTTCGCTCGAACCGGCCGACCGGGCCTGGCTTCATGCGCGCATCGCGCAGCGTTTCGACGCCATGCTGGCCGCCGGGTTCGTGGACGAAGTGCGGGGCCTGCGCGCGCGCGGCGACCTGCATGCCGATCTGCCGTCCATGCGCTGCGTGGGCTACCGCCAGGCCTGGGAGCTGCTCGATGCGCAGGCCAGTGCCACCCCCTTTCCGATCGAGCGCCTGCGCGAATGCGGCATCGCCGCCACGCGCCAGCTCGCCAAGCGGCAGATCACCTGGCTGCGCTCGATGCCGGAGCGCCTGATCGTGCCGTGCGACCACCCGGATGCGCTGGCGAAGGTGCTGGCCCAGGTCGACCATCTTGTCGCGCAACGCGCCCGCCCATGAGCGCCGCGCCGGGCCGCCCCAAGCAAGCTCGCACCGGAGTGCGTAGCACGGAGGTTACCCAGTGAGCCTCGTCGTCACCCACCTGGCCAAACGCTACGGCGACACCGCGGTGTTCGCCAAGGTCTCGCTGACGGTGGCGCACGGCGAGTTCGTGGCCATCGTGGGTGAATCGGGTGTCGGCAAGTCCACGCTGCTCAATTGCATGGCCGGCCTGGACGACTGGAACGCGGGCAGCGTCGCCCTCGACGGCGTGGACATCGGCGCCCTGAACGACGACGCACGCGCCCTGTGGCGGCGCCGGCACGTGGGCTTCGTGTTCCAGGCCTTTCACGTGTTGCCGCACCTGGACGTGGCACAGAACGTGGCCTTGCCGCTGATGCTGCTGGGCGGGCACGACGACGCGCGCGTGGCAGCGATGCTCGATGCCGTGGGCCTGGCCGGCCTCGGCGCGCGCCTGCCGCAGCAGCTCAGCGGCGGGCAACTGCAGCGCGTTGCCATTGCCCGCGCCCTGATCCACCGCCCGGCCCTGCTGCTTGCCGACGAGCCCACCGGCAATCTGGACCCGTCCACCGCGCTCAAGGTGATGGACGTGCTGGTGCGGCAGGTGCGCGAACACGCCACCTCGGTGGTGCTGGTCACCCATTCCGAGACCGCCGCCGCGCGCGCCGACCGGGTGCTGCACCTGACGGCCGACGGAATCCGGGTCTGAGCGCGCGCAGCGCTGGGCCGCAAAGCAAAAAGGCGGCCGGCCTTTCGGCCAGCCACCCTTCGGCGACCCTTATTCGATCGTCAACCGCTGCGAGCCGTTGGCCAGCTTCTTCGGCAGGGTCAGCGTCAGCACGCCGTTGTCGTACTTGGCCTTGGCCTGCGCCTGGTCGATGTCCATCGGCAGCTGGAAGCTGCGGGACACCGCGCCGTAATAGCGCTCGCTGCGCAACACCTTCTCGTCCGAGCCCTGGCGGTCTTCCTGCTTGACCTCGGCGCGCAAGGTCACGACGTTGCCGTCAAGCGAGACGTGAATCTCGTCCTTGCTCACGCCGGGCACCTCGGCCTGCACGGTGTAGGCCTTGTCGTTTTCCTTGACGTCGACCTTGATCTGCGCCGGCGACGGCAGCGGATCGCCGTGCAGCGGGCGAACGTAGAAACCGGGGGCGATGTCTTTGAAGAATTCGTCAAACAAACCGCCACGTGTCATCAATGCGTTCATGATTTCCTCCTGAATGGGGTTGCGAAACCGGGCATCGTCTCCGGATTGAAACTGCCCTTGCCAACGATATGGGAACGGGCGCCGCCATATCAAGAGCCTGATCGCGTGACCCCTCGATGTTTTGCGCTGCGTCAACAAATCCAGGCTCGCCCACCGCCCGGGCCGCCCCGGCACAATCTGCGCCATGTTCGCCCTGTTGCGCACCTTTTCCTGGCAGGAACTGCGCCACCACCCGTGGCGCAACGCCGCCGCCGTGGTGGCGGTGATGCTGGGGGTGGCGCTGGCGTTTTCGGTGCACCTGATCAACGCCTCGGCGCTGGGCGAATTCGCAGGCGCGGTGCGCGCGGTCAACGGCCAGCCCGATCTGGAACTGCGCAGCGCGCGCGGTCATCTGGACGAATCGATCTTCGGTCGCGTGGCCACGCACCCGCAGGTGGCGCTGGCCAGCCCGGTGCTGGAGCTGCCCACCTATGCCCTGCGGCCGGACGGCAAACGGGTGCCGGTGCGCGTGGTGGGTGTGGACGCGTTGAGCGTGGCCGCGATGGCGCCGGCACTGATGCCCCAGCCGGCCCCGGGCGCCGACCGCCTGGCGGTGCTCGCGCCGGCCACCGTGTTCCTGAACCCGGCAGCCATGGCGGCGCTGGCGCCGGGCGGCATCCGGGATGCCCGCACAGCGCCTGCGCTGCAACTGCAAAGCGCGCTGAGCTTCCGCACGGTGCGCGTGGCGGGCACCGTGAACGCGCCCGGCCCGGCACTGGCCGTGATGGACATCGCCGCCGCGCAGGACCTGTTCGGCGCACAAGGCCGGCTCAGCCGCATCGACCTGCGCCTGCGCCCGGGCACCGACCACGCCGCCTTCATCGCCTCGCTGCGGCTGCCGGACGGGGCCACCGCCGCCGAGCCCGGTGACGCGGCCCAGCGCGCCAGCAACCTGTCGCGCGCGTACCGCGTGAACCTGACCGTGCTGGCGCTGGTGGCGCTGTTCACCGGTGCGTTTCTGGTGTTCTCGGTGCTGTCGCTCAGCGTGGCGCGGCGCGCGCAGCAGTTTGCGCTGCTGGGCGTGCTCGGCCTCACGCCGCGCCAGCGGCTGCGGCTGGTGCTGGCGGAGTCGCTGTTGCTGGGCGCTGTGGGCAGCGCGGCCGGTATCGCGCTGGGCACGGCCCTCGCGTCGCTGGCGCTGCGCCTGCTCGGCGGCGACCTGGGCGGCGGCTTCTTCGCCGGCGTGGCCCCGGCGCTGCAATGGGACGGCGGGGCAGCGCTGCTGGTCGGTCTGCTGGGCGTGGCCGCCGCCGGCGTCGGTGGCTGGTGGCCCGCCCGCGCGGCGCAGCGGCTGCCGCCGGCGCAGACGCTCAAGGGCCTGGGCGGCGCCCTGCACGGCGGGCACCACCGCGCGGTGCCGCTGCTGCTGATGGCCACCGGCGTGCTGCTGGCGCTGGCGCCACCGGTGGGCGGCATCCCGCTGGCAGCCTATCTGTCCGTCGGCTTTCTGCTCGTGGGGGGCATCACCGCCCTGCCCTGGCTGATCGGCGTGGCCTACGACCGGCTCGCGCCGCGCCTGGCCCATCGGCTGCTGCCGCTGCTGGCGGTGGAGCGCGCCCGGCGCGTGCGCGAAAGTGCGGCGGTCGCCGTCAGCGGCGTGGTGGCCTCGCTGAGCCTGGCGGTGGCGCTGACGGTGATGGTGGCGAGCTTTCGGGATTCGGTGACGCAGTGGCTGGACGTTGTGCTGCCGGCCGACCTGTACGTGCGGGCGGCCATGGGCACCGGTGCGGCCGACACCGTGTACTTCCCACCCGAGCTGGTGCGAGAGGTCGCGCGGCTGCCGGGCGTGAAGCGGCTGGCCACGCAGCGCTTCGTGCCCCTGCAACTCGATGCGGCGCGCCCGCCGGTGGCGCTGATCGCACGCGACAGCGACGGTGAGGGGCGCGGGACCGCGCTGGTGGGCAATCCCCTGCCCGTGCCCGAGGGCCAGGTCGCGATCTGGGTCAGCGAGGCGATGGTGGACCTCTATGGTGCCCGCCCGGGACGGGTTTTCGCCCCACTTTCAAGGCATTTTGACCCTGTTACCAGCGTGGAATGGCCACCTGCAGCTACGTTTTTCGTAGCAGGTGTTTGGCGCGACTATGCCCGCCAATCGGGCGCCATCGTGATCGACCGGCGCGACTACGAGCGCCTGACCGGCGACCGGCGCGTGAGCGACCTCGCGTTGTGGCTGACCGACGGTGCCGACGCGACCCAGGTGCAGGCCGACGTGCGCCGGGCCGCCCAGGCCGGCACCGGGAACACCGCCGGGATGGACAGCGCGCTGGAGTTCGCCTCGGCGGCGCAGATCCGCGCCACCTCGTTGCGCATCTTCGATCGCAGCTTCGCCGTGACCTACTGGCTGCAGGCGGTGGCCATCGTCATCGGACTGTTCGGCGTGGCGGCCAGTTTCAGCGCACAGGTGCTGGCGCGGCGCAAGGAGTTTGGCCTGCTCGCGCACCTGGGGCTGACGCGCAAGCAGATCCTGGCGGTGGTGGCCGGTGAAGGCGCGGCCTGGACCGCGATCGGCGCGCTGGCCGGGCTGCTGCTGGGGCTGGCGGTGTCGGTGGTGCTGGTGAAGGTGGTCAACCCGCAGAGCTTTCACTGGACCATGGACCTGGCCGCGCCATGGACCCGGCTGGCGGCCCTGTGTCTGGCGGTGGTGGCCGCCGGCACGGTGACGGCGTGGTTGTCCGGGCGCGCTGCGGCCGCCCGCGACGCGGTGCTGGCGGTGAAGGAGGACTGGTGATGCGGCGGCGCGCGCTGTTGCTGGCCAGCGCGGTGGGTGTGCCCCAGGGCCTCGTGGCGCGGGCGATGGCGCCCGTGGCCGCCGCCCTGCCGCCGCGCACGCTGGCTTTCCCGCGCGACCACGGCGCGCACCCGGATCTGCGCACCGAGTGGTGGTACGTGACCGGCCACGCGCGCGAAGGCGACGCGGCGGGCCGCGAGTTCGGGTTTCAGGTCACCTTTTTCCGCACCCGGGTCGACGCGACCCAAACCATGCAATCGGCCTTCGCGGCCCGGCAGCTGATCTTTGCCCACGCGGCGGTGACCGACGTGCAAGGCCGCACGCTGTGGCACGACC
>JAXMFA010000012.1:0-126764 GCA_046348065.1 Burkholderiaceae bacterium | reverse complement strand
TGTGTCCTACGACCAGAAGCCGTACCGCCGCGCCGTGATGGAAACCTATGGCGCGCGCTGCCTGCCGTCGCCCAGCACCGAGACACAGTACGGCCGCAGCGTGCTGGCCCAGCGGCCCGACCACCCCGGCAGCCTGGGCATCGCGATCTCCGAGGCGGTGGAACTGGCCGTGCAGCGCGAAGACACCAAGTACGCGCTGGGCTCGGTGTTGAACCACGTGCTGCTGCACCAGACCATCATCGGCCTGGAAGCGATGGAACAGCTGCAGATGGCCGACGTCTGGCCCGACGTGGTGGTGGGGTGCACCGGCGGCGGCTCCAACTTTGCCGGCATCGCCTTCCCGTTCATCGGCCACGGGCTGCGCGGCGGCGCCAAGCCGCGCATCGTGGCGGTGGAACCGGCGGCCTGCCCGTCGCTCACGCGCGGCAAGTACGCCTACGACTTCGGTGACACCGGCCACATGACGCCGCTGACCAAGATGCACACGCTGGGCAGCACCTTCACGCCGCCGGGCTTCCACGCCGGCGGCCTGCGCTACCACGGCATGGCCCCGCTGGTGTCGCACCTCAAGGAGCTGGGCCTGATCGAGGCCACCGCCTACACCCAGGGCCAGTGCTTCGAGGCCGGCGTGCAGTTCGCCCGCACCGAGGGCATCGTGCCCGCGCCCGAAGCCAACCACGCCGTCAAGGGCGCCATCGAGGAAGCCCTGCGCTGCAAGCGCGAAGGCAAGAGCGAGACCATCCTGTTCAACCTCTGCGGCCACGGCCACTTCGACATGACGGCCTACCAGAAGTACTTTGCCGGCGAACTCAAGGACGAGCAGTACGACGAGAAGGAACTGGCGATGGCCCTGTCGGGCCTGCCCAGCGTGCCGGAACCCGCCTGAAGGGCGACAACCCCCTGAGGCGCTTCGCGCCTTCCCCCTTCTCCCGCATCGCTGCGCGATGTGGGAAGGGGCACGCCGCCAGCGCGGCGGGGCGGCCCTTGCGCGGCGGCCCAAGTTTTGGCCGCGCCCGTTTCATGCGCCGCAGGCGGTGCAACGCGCCATGAACGACGGATACGAATCCGTGGCGTCTTCCTGGTAAGTTCGGGCTCAGGCCCGGAAGACTTCGAGCAGCCGGTCCAGCCCGCCCATGTCGATGGCCACCTTGGCCTGGGCACGCACCTTGGGCTTGGCGCGGTAGGCCACCGACAGGCCCGCCACGCCCATCATCTCCAGGTCGTTGGCGCCGTCACCCATGGCGATCGCCTGCGCGGGGTCGCAGCCGATCAGGCTGCAGGTGCGCAGCAAGGTTTCCTTCTTCATGGCGCCGTCGCAGATGTCGCCCCAGCTCTGGTCGAGCATGCGGCCGGTGAGCATGCCATCGACGATTTCCAGCCGGTTGCTGCGCGCAAAGTCCAGTGCCAGGCGGTCGCGCAGGCGTTCGGCGAAATAGGTGAACCCGCCGCTGACCAGCAGCACCTTGAGCCCCGCGGCCTTGCAGGCCAGCACCAGCTCGGCCGCGCCGGGGTTCAGCCGCAGCCGCGAGCGGTAGACGTGGGCCAGGTGCGCCTCGGTCACGCCCTTGAGCAGCGCGACGCGTCGGCGCAAGCTCTCTTTGTAGTCGGTGATCTCGCCGCGCATCGCCGCTTCGGTGATGGCCGCCACCTCCGCCTTGCGTCCGGCCGCGTCGGCGATCTCGTCCACGCACTCGATGTTGATGAGCGTGGAGTCCATGTCGAACGCGATCAGCTTGAAATCCCGCAGCCTGAGCGGCGGGTTGAAGCCCTGGATCACGAGGCCGGGGGCGAATTCGATGCGAGCATTCATGGGCCGTATTATCGAACCCGCCCCCGGACGGGCCTCATTCCGGGGTTTTGGGTCCGGCGCGATCACAGGCCTTCACAAGCCGCCCAGCAGTGGCGACGCACGCAGGCAGGCGATGCCGAAACCGGCCATCGCGTAGAAGGTGAGCACCATCGCCACGATGCGTGGCAGCCCCCAGCCCCGCGGATGGAGCGCGGCCCACACGTGAATCGCGCGGCCCAGCACCAGGCAGATGCCTCCGCGCCAGAGCGCGTCGGTGGCATGGCCGGACAGCTCCGCGCAAGCCATGGCCAGCAGCGTGATCGGCACCGTCTCCACAAAGTTGCCGTGCGCCCGGATGCGCCGCAGCAAGGTCTCGTTGCCGCCGTCCAGAAACTGGATGCCCGTCTTGCCGCGCAGGTAGCTCACCAGCACCGTGAGCGGCACCTGGGCAATGGCGAGCAGGCCGGTGATGACCGAGGTGATCGGAAGGGGATTGGCCATGGCGTTCCGAAAACAGTGTTTACGTGGGCCGGTACAGCGCGCAGAGCTTGTTGCCGTCCGGGTCGCGCACGTAGGCCAGGAACAGGGCGCCGAGCTTGCCCTCGCGCAGGCCCGGCGGCTCTTCGATCGAGCTGCCGCCGTGGGCGACCGCCACGTCGTGAAAGCGCTTCACCTGCTCGGGCGAGCCGCACTTGAAGCCCACCGTGCCGCCGTTGGCAAAGGTGGCCGGTTCGCCGTTGATGGGCTCGCTGACGCAGAAGGTGCCGCCGTCATGGCGGTAGAACAGGCGCGTCTGCCCGGTCTTGTTTTCATTGCGCAGGGGCGCGCCGGCCCCGAGCACGCCGAGCACGGCGTCGTAAAAGCGCTGCGAACGGTCGATGTCGTTGGTGCCGAGCATGATGTGGCTGAACATGGTGGTGTCTCCGGTTGGGGTGGGTGAATCGGTGGGTGGTTGGCGGTCCAGGCCGGTCGGTTGCCGTGCTTCGTAGGGTTTGTGGCGGGTGTGCGTTGGGGGGTCGGGTTGGCGCGGGCGCTGGGCAGGGCGCTACGGGCGTTGCGCCAAGGCCTGCAGGTCGTCCAGGAGCTGTTTCTCGTCCGACGCAGTGCCGATGAAGTGCACCCGCTTGGCCGGGCGATGCGCGCGCAGGCGCTCTTTCAGCTCGTCCGTCCAGAACCGGGGCGAGCGGCGCAGGTAGCGGTAGCTGGCCAGCGTCGAGGCCAGCATCGGGCTGTTCCGGGGCCAGCCCAAGGGCGCGCGCAACGGGCTCAGGATGAAGCGCTTGGTCACCCACCAGTAGTGGACCAGGGCCGGCCGCTCGACGTAGACCAGCACCGTGGCCTGATCCAGCGTGGCCTGAAAGGTGGCGGGCGACGCGAACCCGTCCAGCACCCAGTTCGGCCGCGCCAGCACCTCCTCGTACCGGGCCATGAAGGTCTCCGCCGCGACTTCTGCGCCACCGTCTTCGTACCGCAGCAGGTCGATCTGGACCAGCGGCAGACCGGTTGCGTGCGCAACCCGCGCGGCCAGGGTCGACTTGCCGCCACCGGGCTTTCCGAATACGGCAACTCTCATGGGCGGCGGCTGCGGTGGTGTGCTGGCTTTTCGCATGAAGACCGCACTGATGCAGGCGGTCACCGGTTGGGTCGGCCAGTATAGACGGCGCCGGCGCCGGCCTCAGATCACTCCTGAATCAATAGCACCTTGTGGCCACTCCACGCTGGGGACCGGCCCATTCGTCGCCGAAATTGGCCCTCAGCCGCCGAAATTGCGCCAGCTGCCCGCGTTGTATACCTCGGCGTAGCCGTTTTTCTTGAGCAGCATCTTGGCCATGCCGCTGCGCGAACCGCTGGCGCAGGCCACGACGACGGGGGCGGACTTGGGGATCTCGGCCAGCCGGCTGCCCAGCTCCTGCAGCGGGATGTTCACCGTGCCCGGGGCATGCCCGCTGGCGTATTCGCCCGCGCTGCGCACGTCCACCAGGGTGGCGCCGCGTTGTTTGAGCTCGGGCAGCAGGCCGGCCACCTGGCGGGCGCTCCACCATTTGTAGCCGAACCAGAGCGCCAGCAGCAGAAACGGCCAGTATTGTTTCAACGCGTTCGAGAAATCCATGTCACTCCCTGTGGTCGAATGAGTTGCTATCAGGTTGGTAGCTGTTTGTGGCCTGTTTATGCTGGGTTTAGCCAGTTTTCGACCCTGAGTCCCGGCACGCGCTGGAATTCAGCGTCGGCGGTGACCAAAGTCGCACCCATCGCCAGCGCATGGGCGGCGATGAGGGTGTCGTTGGCCCCGATGGGGGTGCCGGCTTGCTCCAGGTGTGCGCGCAGTTTGGCGTAATGAGGGCCCACGATGTCATCCAGAGGCAGCACCACCAGGTTTTGCATCTGGAGTTCATACGCGGCCTGCAGGCGTGGGGATCCGTGCCTCGCCAGGCCAAAAAGCAGTTCGTATTGCACCACCACGTTGGTGACCAGTGTGCAGTCCGGTGTGCGTTGCGCCCAGGAGCGCACACGCACCGTGTCGGCGCCGGTGCGGTCTTTCATCAGGGCGCTGATGATGTTGGTATCCAGCAGGAATGTGACGCCGGTGGTCATGGCGCATCGCTGCCAAAATCAATGTCATCCAGAGGAAGCAGCCCTTCGTCGCCAATGTCTGGAAACTCGTCCTCACAGGGGCCCAGCTTGGCAATTTCGTCCAGGGCAAGCATCAACGCCGCCACTGTGCCCTTTTTGGGCTTGTCGGGTACGGCCTCCAGAATCAGCCGGTTTCCCTCACGGTGAATGAGCGCATCGGTGCCTGGCAACTCGAACTCTTTGGGAATGCGAACCGCTTGGTTGGCGCCGTTTCGGAACAGTTTGACCGCTCTGGACCTTGGAGGCGGGTCATACGACGCGATGTTTTCAGAAGCAATTTGAGGCTTGATCGACATGGGGAACCTCCCGCCTGGCTTGAAGCTGGAGTTTAGCCTATGCCAAGGCCTATGTCAGTCGGCTTCCAGCGGCTGCCCCAGCGATCGCAGCACGTCGCGCACCATCTGCGCGCGGGCCTTGGGCTCCGGCAGTTTGCGTTCGATGCGCAGCTTTTCGTTGCCCACCAGCTTGATGTGGCGGCTCTTCTGGATCAGCTCGATGATGCGCATCGAATCGACCGGCGGGTTGGGCTTGAAGCTGATGTGGATCACGCCCGGCGCCGCGTCCACCTTCACCACGCCGTAGGGCTGGCTCAGCACGCGCAGGCGGTGCACGTCGATCAGCGTCTGCGCCTGCGCCGGCAGCTTGCCGAAGCGGTCGACGATTTCTTCGAGCAGTGCGTCGATCTGGTCGGCCGTCTTCGCGGTGGCCAGCTTCTTGTAGAACGACAGGCGCAGGTGCACGTCGCCGCAGTAGTCGTCGGGCAGCAGGGCGGGCGCGTGCAGGTTGATGTCGGTGGTGACGCTCAGCGGCGCCAGCAGGTCGGGTTCCTTGCCGTTCTTCAGGCAGCGCACGGCCTCGGCCAGCATCTCGTTGTAGAGCTGGAAGCCCACTTCGAGCATGTTGCCGCTCTGGTTCTCGCCCAGCACCTCGCCGGCGCCGCGGATTTCCAGGTCGTGCATGGCCAGGTAGAAGCCCGAGCCGAGTTCTTCCATCGACTGGATCGCGTCCAGCCGTTGCGCGGCCTGCTTGGTCAGGCCTTCGGTGTCGGGCACCATGAGGTAGGCGTAGGCCTGGTGGTGGCTGCGGCCCACGCGCCCGCGCAGCTGGTGCAGCTGGGCCAGGCCGAACTTGTCGGCGCGCGCGATGACGATGGTGTTGGCCGTGGGCACGTCGATGCCGGTCTCGATGATGGTGGAGCACAGCAGCAGGTTGCTGCGCTGGGCCACGAAGTCGCGCATCACGCGCTCGAGCTCGCGCTCGGGCATCTGGCCGTGGGCCACGGCGATGCGCGCCTCGGGCAGGATTTCTTCGAGCTTCTGGCGCCGGTTCTCGATGGTCTCGACCTCGTTGTGCAGGAAGTAGACCTGACCGCCGCGTTTCAACTCGCGCAGCACGGCCTCGCGGATCACGCCGTGGCCTTCGTTGCGCACGAAGGTCTTGATCGCCAGGCGCCGCTGCGGCGCGGTGGAGATCACACTGAGGTCGCGCAGGCCCTCCAGCGCCATGCCCAGCGTGCGCGGGATCGGCGTGGCGGTGAGCGTGAGCACGTCCACTTCGGCGCGCAGGGCCTTCATCTGTTCCTTGTGGCGCACGCCGAAACGGTGCTCCTCGTCGATGATCAGCAGGCCCAGGTTCTTGAAGTGCGTCGATTCGCTGAGCAGCTTGTGCGTGCCGACCACGATGTCGACCGTGCCGTCGGCCAGGCCCTTGAGCGCGGCGTTGACTTCCTTGCCCGATCGAAAGCGCGACACCTCGGCCACTTTCACGGGCCATTTGGCAAAGCGGTCCACCAGCGTCTGGTAGTGCTGTTCGGCCAGCAGCGTGGTGGGCGCCAGCAGCGCCACCTGCTTGCCCCCGGTGACGGCCACGAAGGCGGCGCGCAAGGCCACCTCGGTCTTGCCGAAGCCGACGTCGCCACAGACCAGGCGGTCCATGGGGCGCGGGCTGATCATGTCCTGGATCACGGCGTGGATGGCGGCGTTCTGGTCGGCGGTTTCCTCGAAGCCGAAATCGGCGGCGAAGGCCTCGTAGTCGTGCGGCGAGTAGCGGAAGGCATGGCCCTCGCGCGCGGCGCGCCGGGCGTAGATGTTCAGCAGCTCGGCGGCGGCGTCGCGCACCTGCTCGGCGGCCTTGCGCCGGGCTTTTTCCCACTGGCCGCTGCCGAGCTTGTGCAGCGGCGCCTCGTCGGCGCTCACGCCGGTGTAGCGGCTGATCTGCTGCAGCTGGCTCACTGGCACGTAGAGCACGGCGTGGTCGGCGTATTCGAGGTGAAGGAATTCCTGCAACGCGGGTTCGCCCTTGGCGTCCTTCTCGCCGAGGTCCAGGTTCACCAGGCCCCGGTAGCGGCCGATGCCGTGAGCGCTGTGCACCACCGGGTCGCCGACGTTCAGTTCGGCCAGGTCCTTGATCAGCGCTTCGACGTCGCTGACCTGTTCCTGCTTTTTGCGCCGGCGCGTGGTGGGGCCGGCGGCGAAGAGCTCGGTCTCGGTGACCAGGTCGATGCCGTCTTCGATCCAGGCGAAGCCGGTGCTCAGCGCGGCGGTGGCAATGCCGACCTTCTCGCTGCTGGCCTGGAATTCGGCCAGCGAGTCGAAGGCCGGCGGGCTGACGCCGCTGGCGCGCAGGAAGTCGAGCAGGCTTTCGCGGCGGCCGTCACTCTCAGCCAGCAGCAGCACCCGGTGCGGCGTGGCGCGCAGGTGGGCCTGCAGCCGGGCCAGCGGCTCATCCGCGCCGCGCACCACGGTGAGGTCGGCAAGTTTCTGGAAATGGGCGTTGTCGGCCACGTCCTCCACCGCCGGCCGGATGGCCAGCTGGGCATGCTGGTTGACGCGCGCGTAAAAGGGCTCGATGCCCAGGAACAGCGCTTCGGGCGGGAGCACCGGGCGTTCGGGGTCGCCCTGCACCAGGCGGTGGCGCTCTTTGGTGTCCTGCCAGAAGTGCTGGAAGGCGGGTTCCAGATCGCCGTGCAGCACCACGGTCGCGTCATCACCCAGGTAGTCGAAGACGGTGGCGGTGTCGTCGAAGAACAGCGGCAGGTAATACTCGATGCCGGCGGTGGCCACGCCGTTGCCGATGTCCTTGTAGATGCGGCTCTTGGTGGGATCGCCTTCGAGCAGTTCACGCCAGCGGCTGCGAAATCTTGCCCGCGCGGCGTCGTCCATCGGGAATTCGCGGCCTGGCAGCAGGCGCACTTCGGGCACCGGGTACAGGCTGCGCTGGCTGTCGGGGTCGAAGGTGCGGATGCTGTCGATCTCGTCGTCGAACAGGTCCACCCGGTAGGGCACCGGGCTGCCCATCGGAAACAGGTCGATCAGCCCGCCGCGCACCGCGTATTCGCCAGGACTCACGACCTGGGTGACGTGGCTGTAGCCGGCCAGGGTCAGCTGGCCCTTGAGCTTGGCCTCGTCGAGCTTCTGCCTGACCTTGAAGTGGAAGGTGTAGCCCGCCAGAAAGGACGGCGGCGCCAGCCGGTACAGCGCGGTGGTGGCCGGTATCACGACCACGTCGGCGCCGGTGTCCTTGTCGCGCTGCTGAATCCGCCACAGCGTGGCCAGGCGCTCGCTGATCAGGTCCTGGTGCGGCGAGAAGGTGTCGTAGGGCAGGGTCTCCCAGTCCGGAAACAGCGCGCAGCGCAGGTCCGGCGCGAAAAAGGCCATCTCGTCGATCAGGCGCTGCGCGTCGGTGGCGTCGGCGGTGATGATCGCGGTCAGGCGCCGGGCTGCTTTCTCGCGGCTGGCCAGCCGTGCCAGCAGCACGGCGTCGGCCGAGCCGGCCGGGCGGGGCAGGGTGAAGCGCCTGCCGGGGGTGAGTTTGGGGAGTTCCATGGAAACCGCAAAGGCCGAACACCCCCCGGCCCGAAAAGGCGGGGGGTGCGGGTGTTCTGTAAGGGTGCCGATTTTAGAATGGGGCTCCCGTCCATGACCGAACAGCCTCTTTCTCTCCCCGCCGACACAGCCCGCCTGTTCGCCCTGATTCCCTGCGCCGGCAGCGGCTCGCGTGCGGGAACGGCCCAACCCAAGCAATACCAGATGATCGCCGGAGCGCCGATGGTGTTGCACACCCTGGCGGCATTTGCCGGGGTGGCACGGCTCACCGAATGCCTGGTGGTGGTGGCGCCGGGCGACGATTTTCTGCGCCTGGATGACCCGCGCACGGTGGTGGCGCCCTGTGGCGGGCCCTCGCGGGCCGACAGCGTGTGCAATGGCCTGGCGCACCTGCTCGCCCACGGCGCGCAGGCGCACGACTGGGTGCTGGTGCACGATGCGGCGCGCTGCCTGGTGACGCCGGCGCAGATCGACGCGCTGATCGACGCCTGCCGGGAAGACCCGGTCGGCGGCCTGCTGGCCCTGCCGCTGGCCGACACGCTCAAACGCGCCGAGGATGGGCGCGTGGCCGCCACGCTGGACCGCGGCGACAAGTGGCTGGCCCAGACGCCGCAGATGTTTCGCATCGGGCCGCTGGCGGCGGCCTTGCGCCAGGCGCTGCAGGCCGATGCGGCGGCGATCACCGACGAAGCCAGCGCGATGGAGGCCGCCGGTCACCGGCCGCTGCTGGTGCGCGGCAGCGCGCAGAACTTCAAGGTCACCTACCCGGAGGACTTCGCCCTCGCGGAGGCCATTCTCAGGAGCAGGCAATGAGCCCCTTGAACAACACGCCCATCAACTTCCGCATCGGCGAGGGCTGGGACGTGCATGCCCTGGTGCCGGGTCGTCCGCTGGTGATCGGTGGCGTCACCATCGCGCACCCGGTGGGCCTGCTGGGCCATTCGGACGCCGACGTGCTGCTGCATGCGATCACCGACGCGGTGCTCGGCGCCGCCGGGCTGGGCGACATCGGCACGCACTTCCCGGACACCGATGCGGCGTTTCGCGGCGCCGATTCATCCCGGCTGCTGGCCGAGGCCGCCCGGCGCGTGCGGGCCGAAGGCTGGCAGATCGGCAACGTGGACAGCACCGTGATCGCGCAGGCGCCGCGGCTGGCGTCCCACCGCGAGGCCATGACCGACGCGATCGCGCGGGCGCTGGGCATCGAGCAGGCCTGCGTCAACGTGAAGGCCAAGACGGCTGAAAAGCTGGGCCCGGTGGGGCAGGGTCAGAGCATCGAGGCACGCGCCACCGTGCTCATTTATCGATAGCTGGCTGTGGCCTGCCGGCGCTGGTAACAGGCCAGAAAGACCCCGAAAAAGGGCCTATGGGGCCGCCCGCAGCCGGATATGGGCCGCCAGACCGCCGGAGCTGCCGTTGGCCAGCGCGAACGCGCCGCCCATGCGCTGCACGGTCTTGTCGACGATGGACAGGCCCAGACCGGCGCCGCTGGCCGCCGTGCGCGCGGCGTCGCCGCGGTAGAAGGGCTTGGTCAGCTTGTCCAGCGCATCGGGCGCGACACCCGTGCCGTGGTCACGCACCTTGATCAGCACCCAGGCGTTGCGCTGGCGAGCGGCGATCTCGACCAGGGCCACGCCGGTCTGGGGCGACTTGCCGTAACGCCGGGCGTTCTCCAGCAGGTTCGACAGCACGCGCGCGAGTTCGACCTCGTCGGCCAGGACCCGCAGACCCGGATGCACGTCGACGCGCACGATGATGTCGTCGGCGTGGCGGAAGGGGTAGGCGCAGGCCTCCACCACCTCGGCCAGAGCGACCGTGCTCAACGACGCCATGCCCGGGCGCGCGTATTCGAGGAACTTGTCGATGATCCCGTCGAGCTGGTCGATGTCGGCCGCCATGTGGTTTCGGGCGTTCTCGTCGGCCACGCTCATCTCGGTTTCCAGCCGCAGGCGCGCCAGCGGCGTGCGCAGGTCGTGCGAGATGCCGGCCAGCATCACCGCGCGGTCCTGCTCGATCTTGGCCAGCTGCTCGGCCATGCGGTTGAAGCCGATGTTGACCTCGCGGATTTCGCTGGTGGCCACTTTCTCGTCGAGGTGGCTGGCGTCGAAGTCGCCGCCGCGCACCCGGCTGGCGGCGAAGGACAGCTGCTGCAGCGGCTGGTTGATGAGCCGCGCGATGAAAGCGGCGCCGGCCAGCGACATCACCGCGGCCACGGCCAGCCAGACAAGCCAGGTCTTGCTGCCCAGCGGGCTCAGGCGCGCTCGGTCGATCTGGAGCCACCAGGTGTCCTTGTCGATCAGGAAACCGACCCACAGGCCGTCCTGGCCGTTGACCCGGCTGGCCACGACGGTGCCGGCGCCGAGGCGACGCGTCAGCTCCTCGGCGATTCGCTCGTCCAGGCCGCTCTGGTTGAACGGCTCCACCTGGTCACCCGGCTCGCGCGGCTGGATGCGCAGCGACTCCTGATCGGCCAGGGTCTTGATCAGCGAGACCCGCGCGATGGCGTCGGAGTGGACCAGCGCGGCGCGGCTGAGCTTGACCAGCGAGGCGATCTGCTGCGCCACCAGCAGCGCGCGGGGTTCGTACTCCAGCGCGCGAAACGTCTGCAGCCAGGCCACCGTGCTGCCCAGGAGCAGCAGCGCGAGCATGGCGAAGGTGCGCCAGAACAGGCTCAGGCCGAGCCGTGGGCGGGACTCCAGCGGGGCCGGTGCGGTTTCCAGCGGCACGGCGGCGGAAGCCGCGTCCGGCACCGGTTCCGAGGCCTTGGGCCGGGATGCGTGGGTGTTCCGTGACAACAAGGCGGGTGTCCGGATCAGCCGCCGCCGTCCGGCACGAACACGTAGCCGACGCCCCAGACGGTCTGGATGTAGCGTGGCGCGGCGGCGTCCTGCTCGATGAGTTTGCGCAGGCGCGACACCTGCACGTCCAGGCTGCGGTCGAACGGTTCGAACTCGCGCCCGCGCGCCAGCTGCGCCAGCTTCTCGCGCGACAGCGGCTGGCGCGGGTGGCGCGCCAGGGCTTTGAGCATCGCGAACTCGCCGGTGGTCAGCGGCAGCTCCTCGCCATGGCGGCGCAACATGCGCGCGCCCAGGTCGAAGGTGAAGGGGCCGAAATTCAGAACCTCGTTCTCGGCCGACGGGGCCCCCGGGGCTTCGGGTGCTGGCCGGCGCCGCAGTACCGCATGGATGCGTGCCAGCAGTTCACGCGGATTGAAGGGTTTGCCCAGGTAGTCGTCGGCGCCGACCTCCAGGCCGACGATGCGGTCCACGTCTTCGCCCTTGGCCGTGAGCATGATGATGGGGGTGCGGTCGTTCACGCCGCGCAAGCGCCGGCAGATCGACAGGCCGTCTTCGCCGGGCATCATCAGGTCGAGCACGATCAGGTCGACCGTCTCGCGCAGCAGGATGCGGTTGAGCGCCTTGCCGTCTTCGGCCACCATCACCTCAAAGCCTTCCTGGGTGAGGTAGCGGCGCAGCAGGTCGCGGATGCGCGCGTCGTCGTCGACGACCAGGATCTTGTCAGCGCGTGGGGTGGGGCTCATCGTGGCGGTCGGGCTGAATTTGTAACAGGGCCGATTTTGTGCGCTTTGCCACTGGTCACAACCGGTTTGCGACCGGCCTTTTCACACTGTTACAAATGGCGCGGCGCGCGGCGCTGCTATCGTCGGGCCTTCGTGCCGGGCGCCGCCCGAGCCCGAAACGACCGTTCTGTCGTCAACTTTTATCGATGGGAGCACACCTTGCAACACTTCATTCGTCCCCTGGTGCTGGCAGCGTTGTTGGCTGTCAGTGGTTCGCTGCAGGCCCAGTCCCAGCTCGTGCCGGCGCCGCAGAACGTGGCGCAGTTGTCGGCCAGCGGCTCGGTCGAGGTGGTGCAGGATCTGCTGTCCATCACGCTGAGCGCGACACGCGAGGGACCGGACGCCGCCGCGGTGCAGACCCAGTTGAAGACCGCGCTGGACGCGGCGCTCACCGAGGCCCGCAAGCAGGTGGTGGCCGGGCAGCTGGATGTGCGAACCGGCCAGTTCAGCCTGTACCCGCGCTACAGCCGCGAAGGCAAGATCAGCAACTGGGTGGGTTCGGCCGAACTGGTGCTCGAAGGCCGGGACTTCGCCCGCATCAGCGCCACGGCGGGAAGGATCCAGGGGCTGGCGGTGACGCAAACCCACTTCAGCCTCAGCCGCGAGCAGCGCGAGCGGGTGGAAGGCGAGGCGCAGGCGCTGGCCATCAACCGCTTCAAGGCGCGCGCCGCCGACATTGCCAAGGGATTCGGCTTTGCGGGATTTTCGTTGCGCGAGGTGGCGGTCAACAGCAACGACCAGGGCGGCTTTCCGAGACCGCGCATGATGGCCATGGAGGCCGCGGCGGCACCGCCAGCCGCGCCGGTGCCGGTGGAGGCCGGACGCACCACGGTTCAGGTCACGGTGTCGGGTTCGATCCAGATGCGCTGAATCCTGGATTTCTGGCCCAATGAGGCCAATTCCAGCGCAGGATGGCCACGGGAAGCTATCAAAAAAATAGCTAGCCGGGCGGTGCTTACTGGGCGGCCCAGCCGCCGTCCATGTTCCAGGCGACGCCGCGCACGTTGTTGCCGGCTGGCGAGCAGAAGAACACAGCCAGTGCGCCGAGTTCCTCGGGTGTGGTGAACTGCATCGAGGGCTCTTTCTCGCCCAGCAGCACCTTCTTGGCTTCGTCGTTGGAAATACCGAGCGCGGCGGCCTTGGCGTCCACCTGTTTCTGGACCAGGGGCGTCAGCACCCAGCCGGGGCAGATGGCGTTGCAGGTCACGCCAGTGGTGGCGTTCTCCAGCGCGGTCACCTTGGTCAGCCCGACGATGCCGTGCTTGGCCGCGACATAGGCCGACTTTTCAGCCGAGGCCACCAGACCGTGCACCGAGGCCACGTTGATGATCCGTCCCCAGTTGGCTTCGCGCATCGCCGGCAGTGCCAGGCGGGTGGCGTGGAAGGCGCTGCTGAGGTTGATGGCGATCACGGCGTCCCAGCGTTCGACCGGGAAGTTCTCGATGCGGGCCACGTGCTGGATGCCTGCGTTGTTGACCAGGATGTCGACGCGGCCGAACTCGGCAGCTGCGTAGGTCATCATGGCTTCGATGTCGGCTGGCTTGCTCATGTCGGCGCCGTGGTAGCCGACCTTGACGCCATGCGCTTCGACCTGCGCCTTGGGGCCATCGACGTCGCCGAATCCGTTGAGCACGATGTTCGCGCCCTGGCGCGCCAGCGCCAGCGCGATGCCCAGGCCGATGCCGCTGGTGGAACCGGTGACGAGGGCGGTTTTGCCTTTCAACATAGTGAGATCTCCAATTGAATTACGATGCAGACGAGCCACGCACGAGCCCGCATTTCACCATGACTGAACCTACGCTGAACTACGTACCCTGCCCGGATGCCTCGGGCGGACACCGCATGGCTTTCTGGCAATGGGGCAACCCGCAGGCACCGCATCTGGTGGTGTGCGTGCACGGGCTGTCGCGGCAAGGGCGGGACTTCGATACCCTGGCCCGCGGACTGGTCGAGCGCGCCGGCGGCGGCGTCCGCGTGGTCTGCCCGGATGTCGTGGGGCGAGGACGCAGCGACTGGCTGAAAGATCCCTCGGGCTACCAGGTGCCGACCTACGCGGGCGACGTGCTCGCCATGCTGGCGCAGTTGCAGCGGCAGGCGCCAATCGGTGTGCTTGACTGGGTGGGCACCAGCATGGGCGGGCTGATCGGCCTCATGCTGGCAGCCGTGCCCGATCTGCCGCGGCCCGCGCCGGTGCGCCGCCTGGTGCTCAACGACGTCGGGCCGGTGATCGAATGGGCCGCGTTGGAACGGATCGGGCAGTACGTGGGCCAGGTTGGCCATTTTGAAACGGTGCAGCAGGCCGCGGACGCGATGTGGGCGGTGTCCACCGGCTTCGGGCCGCACACACCCCAGCAGTGGCTCGCGCTGTCCCGGCACATGGTGCGGCCCCACCCGGACGGCGGATTCACGCTGCATTACGACCCGGCCATTGCGGTGCCGCTCAAGGCCGTGACGCGCGAGTCGGCGCAGGCGGGCGAAGCCGCGCTGTGGCAGCTGTATGACGCGCTCACCTGCGAGACACTGCTGTTGCGCGGGGCCTTGTCGGATCTGCTGTCGGCGGACACGGCCCAGGCCATGACCCGGCGCGGGCCGAAGGCACGCCTGGTGGCGTTCGAGGGGGTCGGCCACGCGCCCACGCTGGTGTCCGCCGACCAGCGCGATCAGGTGGTGTCCTTCCTGCTCGGCCCCGAGCGCCGACCGACCGCATGAAGACCATCGAACGCAACGCGGTGGGGTCGCCGCACCCCGGCATGGCGCCCGCGGCACCGATGCCAAAAGTGCTGGCGGTGACCTCGGCGGCACCGGCCGAGGTGTCGGATGCGCTGGCGCGCGCGCGCGCCTTCGCCGAACCCCTGATCGCGCACGAATTGCTGGATTCGGGTGAGAACATGATGGCCCACGCCGACGCCGTGGCCACGATCCTGAAAGCGATCGGTGGCTCCGAGGCGATGCAGGCCGCCAGCTACCTGATCTATGCGGGGGAGCACCTGAACCATCCGCTGGAAGTGATCGGCAAGGCCTTTGGCGCGAGTCTTGCCGGCCTGGCGGTGGAAACGGCCAAGCTGGTGCGGGTGCAGCGCCTGTCGCGCGAGGCGCAGAGCGACGCGCAGCTGATCGACGATCCGAAGGCGCAGACCGAGAACGTGCGCAAGATGCTTCTGGCCTTCAGCCGCGACTTCCGGGTGGTGATGCTGCGGCTGGCGTCGAGACTGCAAACGCTGCGGTTCCACGCCGCGAGCCGGCAGGCGGTGTCGCCGGCGCTGGCGCGCGAGTCGCTCCAGGTTTTTGCGCCACTGGCCAACCGGCTCGGCATCTGGCAAATCAAGTGGGAGATGGAGGACCTGGCCTTTCGTTTCCTGGAGCCGGACATGTATCGGCAGGTGGCCCGCTTGCTGGACGAAAAACGCGCCGAACGCGAAAGCGGCATCGAACGGCTGCGAGCCGGGCTGGCCGCCGAGCTGCGGGCCCAGGGCATCGAGGCCTCGGTGCAGGGCCGCCCGAAGCACATCTACAGCATCGTGCGCAAGATGCGTGGCAAAGGACTCGATTTCGACCGGGTGTTCGACATCCGCGCGCTGCGGGTCGTGGTGCCCACGGTGCCGGACTGCTACGCGGCGCTGAGCTGGGTTCATTCGCGATTCACGCCGGTGATGAACGAGTTCGACGACTACATCGCACGGCCCAAACCCAACGGCTACCAGTCGCTGCACACGGTGGTACGCGATGCGGCGGGCAAGCCGGTGGAAGTGCAGATCCGCACCCAGGCCATGCACGACCACGCCGAGCATGGTGTGGCGGCACATTGGGCCTACAAGGAGGCGGGCGCCAAGGGCTACGCGGGGGTGTCGGCGGCGGGCGACTATGACGCCAAGATCGCCGTGTTGCGCCAACTGCTGGCCTGGGAACGCGACCTGTCCGGTTCAGTGCAGGACAAGGGCCTTTTCGACGACCGCATCTATGTGCTGACCCCCGACGCGGCGGTGGTGGAGCTGCCCAAAGGCGCGACGCCGGTGGACTTTGCGTACACGGTGCACACCAACCTGGGCCATCGATGCCGGGGCGCCCGCGTCAACGGCGCGATGGTGTCGCTGAACACCCCGCTGCAGAACGGCCAGACGGTGGAGATCACGGCCGTTCGCGAAGGTGGGCCGTCGCGCGACTGGCTCAACGCCGAGTTGGGATACCTCGTGAGCCACCGGGCGCGGGCCAAGGTGCGCGCGTGGTTCAACGCCCAGGTGCTGCACGAGACGGTGGCACGCGGCCGGGAAGCCGTCGAGAAGCTGCTGCAGCGCGAGGGCAAAACGGCCGTCAAGCTTGAAGACCTGGCGCTGCAGCTCGGCTTCAAGTCGGCCGATGCGCTGTTCGAGGTGGTGGGCAAAGACGAATTCTCCCTGCGCACCATCGAGACCCTGTTGCGTCCGCCTGTGCCCTTGCTGCCACAGGACGACTACCTGCTGCTCAAGAAATCCCGCCAGGGCGAGAAAGCGCCCAAGGGTGGGGTGCTGGTGGTTGGTGTCGACTCGCTGATGACCCAGCTGGCGCGGTGCTGCAAACCGGCGCCACCGGATGCGATCGGCGGTTTTGTGTCGCGTGGCAAAGGCGTGGTGGTGCACCGCGCGGATTGCAGCAATTTTCGCGAGTTCGCGGCGCGCCACGGCGAGCGGGTGATCCCCGTCGAATGGGGCACTTCACGCGTCAGCGAAGCTGCGGTGTACCCGGTGGACGTGGCGGTGGAGGCCGCGGACCGGCAGGGCCTGTTGCGCGACATCTCGGAGGTGTTCGCGAAGGAAAAGATGAACGTGATCGGGGTTCAGACGCAGTCGGTCAAGGGCACGGCCTGGATGACGTTCACCGTGGAAGTGCAGGATGCGGGTCGGCTGGAAAAGGTGCTGGGGGTGGTGCGCGAGGTGCCCAACGTTCGTTCCGCGCGCCGGCGCTGAACCACGATGCCCCAATAAAAAGGCGGGGCGCTGTGGCGACGGGCGGCGCTTTCCTGCTATACTCGCGGTCTCGAACAAACTCAGGCGCGTAGCTCAGCTGGTTAGAGCACCACCTTGACATGGTGGGGGTCGTTGGTTCGAGTCCAATCGCGCCTACCAATTTCCTTCCCGATATCAAGACGCTCAGGGTAAACCTTGGGCGTTTTGTCTTTGGCGCGTCCCTAAAATCTGTTGCAGTGCGGCATGCTGTCGGGAATCCTGTCCGACCCTGGCCGACCAAGGAGGTTTGCAGTGTCAACCAAATCAGCCGCGAGCGCGCAACCTGCGCTGCGCGTGATCAAGAAATATCCCAACCGCCGGCTGTACGACACCGAAACTTCCTCCTACATCACGCTGGCCGAAGTCAAGGCGCTCGTCATGGCACGCGAACCGTTTGTGGTTCGTGACGCGAAGACCAACGATGACCTGACCCGCAGCATCCTGCTTCAGATCATCCTGGAGGAAGAAGCCGGGGGCGCATCGATGTTCACGGAAGACCTGCTGGCCAACATCATCCGTTTCTATGGCCATGCCATGCAGGGCTTCATGGGCGCCTACCTGGAGAAGAACATTCAGGCCTTCGTCGAAATGCAGGCCCGGCTGGCCGAGCAGGCGAAGGGGCTGTCGCCCGAGATGCTGACCCAGTACATGAGCCTGCAGTCACCCATGTTGCAGGGCATGTTGGGCAGCTACGCCGAGCAATCGCGCGGCGTGTTCGAGCAGATGCAGGAGCAGATGCAAAAGCAGGCCGAGCAGATGTTTGGGGCATTCGGATTAAAACGGTAGCCCCCCAGGGAACTGGGACAATGTGGGCATGAACGACCGCACCATGCCATCGATTCCTCCAACGGCGGCAGCCAGGGGCGCCGCGCCCCGGATCGGATTTGTCAGCCTCGGCTGCCCGAAGGCCCTGACCGATTCCGAACTGATCCTGACCCAACTCAGCGCGGAGGGCTATCAGACCGCCAAGACTTTCGAGGGGGCCGATCTGGTGATCGTCAACACCTGCGGCTTCATCGATGATGCGGTGAAGGAGAGTCTGGATACGATCGGTGAAGCCTTGGCAGAAAACGGTCGCGTCATTGTCACCGGCTGTCTGGGCGCAAAGACGGGCGAGGCCGGCGGCAACCTGGTGCGGCAGATGCATCCCAGCGTGTTGGCAGTCACCGGCCCGCACGCCACGCAGGAAGTCATGGACGCGGTGCACGCCAACCTGCCCAAGCCGCACGATCCGTTCCTGGATCTGGTACCGAACGTGTTCGGCACAGCGGGCATCAAACTGACCCCTCGCCACTATGCGTACCTGAAGATCAGCGAAGGTTGCAACCATCGTTGCACGTTCTGCATCATTCCCTCGATGCGTGGCGATCTGGTCAGTCGGCCGGTCGGCGACGTGCTGAGCGAGGCCCGGGCCTTGTTCGAAGGCGGCGTGAAGGAATTGCTGGTCATCAGCCAGGACACCTCGGCGTACGGCGTGGATCAACGGTACCGAACCGGGTTCTGGGATGGCAAGCCGGTGAAGACGCGCATGCTCGAGCTGGTTCAAGCGCTGGGCGAAATCGCTGAGCTGTTCGGCGCGTGGGTGCGTCTGCACTATGTGTACCCCTATCCGAGTGTGGACGAGATCATTCCGCTGATGGCCAGCGGCAAGGTCTTGCCTTATCTCGACGTGCCCTTTCAACACAGCCATCCGGATGTGTTGCGGCGCATGAAGCGGCCCGCCAGCGGGGAGAAGAACCTCGAGCGCATCGCGCGCTGGCGCGAACTGTGTCCGGAGTTGGTGATCCGCAGCACTTTCATCGCCGGCTTCCCCGGTGAGACCGAAGAAGAGTTCAGCCATCTCCTGGATTTCATGCGCGAAGCGCGGATCGACCGGGCCGGTTGTTTTGCCTACAGCCCGGTCGAAGGCGCCGAGGCCAACCGGCTTGAGGGCATGTTGCCGGCCGACGAGCGGGAAGCGCGCCGCGCCCGGTTCATGGCCGTGGCCGAAGAGGTGTCCACCCGCAAGTTGCAGGAACGGGTGGGGGCCACGATGCAGGTGCTGGTCGATTCGGCACCCGGTCTGGGTCGCAAAGGCGGGGTCGGGCGCAGCTATGCCGACGCGCCGGAGATCGATGGCACCGTGCGACTGCTTCCGCCGGAGAAGATCAGCAAGACGCTTAAGGTGGGCGAGTTCACACGTGCCCGCGTGGTGGGCACGCAAGGGCACGATCTGGTGGCGGTTCCGGTTTGAAACGCTCCACCGCGATGGCCTGGAGCCCATCGCCACGGACTGTGGTGCTGTCGGCCGACGGATCGCGTCAGACCGGGTCGGCGGCAAATGCGCGGTCTCGAATGGGCGAAAAAAAACCGCTGAATGCTCAGCGGTTCTTTTCGGTCAAGCCATCAACGGCTTGGTTAAACTTGGTGCCCAGGAAGGGACTCGAACCCCCACGAAGTTACTCGCTAGTACCTGAAACTAGTGCGTCTACCAATTCCGCCACCTGGGCATTTCAGGAAAGATAGGATTATATATCAAGAATATCGACACCACCAGCGGTCTGCTGGACGAAATTGAAGGTGCGGTGCAGGGCCATCGCGACGGGCACGGGTTTCTGATTCGCGAAGACGGCGGCGCCGACATCTACCTGCCGCCGAACGAGATGCGCGCGGTGCTGCACAAGGACCAGGTTCGGGTGCGGATCGTGCGGCAGGATCGAAAAGGTCGCCCCGAAGGGCGTGTGCTGGAGATCGTCGAGCGCCCCGCGCATCCGATCATCGGTCGCCTGTTGCACGAAAACGGCATCTGGATCGTGGCGCCGGAAGACAAGCGCTACGGCCAGGATGTTCTGATCCCCAAATCGGCCACCGGTGCCGGCCAGCCGGGCCAGGTGGTGGTGGTCGAGCTGACCGAACCCCCGGCCCTGTTCGGGCAGCCGGTGGGCAGGGTCAAGGAGGTGTTGGGCGAGATCGACGACCCGGGCATGGAGATCGAAATCGCGGTTCGCAAGTACAGCGTGCCGCATGAGTTCTCCGAAGCCTGCATTGCCCAGGCCCGGACCTTGCCGGACAAGGTTCGGCCGCAGGACAGGAAACACCGTATCGACCTGACCGACATTCCCTTGGTGACGATCGACGGCGAAGACGCCCGCGACTTCGACGATGCCGTCTATTGCGAGCCGGCCCGGGTCGGTCGTGGCAAAGGCTGGCGGCTGCTGGTGGCCATTGCGGATGTCAGCCATTACGTGGAAACGGGCAGCGCCATCGACGTGGATGCTTACGACCGCGCCACGTCGGTCTACTTCCCGCGCCGGGTGATCCCGATGCTGCCGGAGAAGCTGTCCAACGGCCTGTGTTCGCTCAACCCGGAAGTCGAGCGGCTGTGCATGGTGTGCGACATGCTCATCACCGCTGCGGGCGAGATCCATGCGTACCAGTTTTATCCGGCGGTGATGTTCAGCCATGCGCGCTTCACCTACACCGAAGTGGCCGCGATTCTGGCCAATACGCGAGGCCCCGAGGCTGCCCGGCGCCAGACCCGCGTCGGCGATCTGCTGAACCTGCACGACGTGTACCGGGCGTTGCTGGCTGCGCGCACGGAGCGCGGTGCGGTCGACTTCGAGACCACCGAGACCCAGATCGTCTGTGACGATAACGGCCGCATCGAGAAGATCGTGCCACGAACCCGCAACGAGGCGCACCGGCTGATCGAGGAGGCGATGCTCGCCGCCAACGTGTGCAGTGCCGACTTCATTGCCCAGGGCAAGCACCAGGGGCTGTTTCGCGTGCATGAAGGACCGACCCCCGAGAAGAAGGAAATCCTGCGCAACTACCTGAAGGCTGTCGGTGTCGGCCTGGCGCTCAGCGACGACCCCAAACCCGGCGAGTTCCAGAAGATTGCCCAGGCCACCAAGGACCGGCCCGACGCTCAGCAGATCCATTCGATGCTTCTGCGCTCCATGCAGCAGGCGATCTACACCCCGATCAACAGCGGACACTTCGGACTCGCGTACGAGGCCTACACCCACTTCACCAGCCCGATCCGGCGTTACCCCGATCTGCTGGTGCACCGCGTGATCAAGGCCATGCTGGCCAAGCGGCGCTACCAGTTGCCCGAATTGCCGACGCCAGGCGAGGCCCATGCCAAATTGGCCAAGCGGCTGAACAAGGGTGCATCCGGTCGGTCCGCGTCTGCAGAGCCGAGCCCCCGCAAGCTCAGCGCCGACCAGCTCGCCTGGCAAGCCGCCGGCCTGCATTGCAGCGCCAACGAGCGGCGCGCGGACGAGGCCAGCCGCGACGTCGAGGCCTGGCTCAAGTGCAAGTACATGCGCGAACACCTGGGTGAGGAATACGGGGGCGTGGTGACCGCCGCCGCCAGTTTCGGCATCTTCGTCACGCTCGACGAGTTGTATGTCGAAGGCATGGTGCACATCACCGAGCTGGGTGGCGAGTATTTCCGCTTCGACGAGGCCCGGCAGGAATTGCGTGGCGAGCGCACCGGCATCCGCTATGCGGTCGGGACGCGGGTGCGCGTGCAGGTCAGCCGGGTCGATCTGGACGGACGCAAGATCGACTTCCGGCTGGTGCATGAGGGGAACCATCTCCCGGTGCGATTGCCGCGCGAACGTGACAAGGGCGCGGTCCTGCCGTCGGTGGATGCGGTGGGTCGACGTCCGGCCAAGCGGGCGGGCCGAACGATCGGTCCGTCGGATCGAACATCGTTGGCGCCGCTCAAAGGGAAAAAGGGAGCCGCGGTTCGCCAGCCTGCCGCCAAAGCCGGCGCCAAGGCGCGCAAATCCCGGCGCTGAACCGTGCCGCGCCGGCGAACGTCATTGAAGGAGTATCTGGGATGTCTTCATCGATCCGAACCGCCATCGTGACCGGCGCCGGCAGCGGCATCGGCAAGGCGGTCGCGCTGGCCTTGGTCGCCGACGGCTGGCAGGTGGCATTGGCGGGGCGGCGGCAGGCTGCGCTGGAGGCGGTGGCCGATGCGTCAGGCGTGTCGTCCCGTCTGCTGGTCGTGCCGACCGACGTGGCCGATCCTGCGGCGGTTCAGAACCTGTTCGACACCGTGGTCCGGTCCTGGGGTCGGGTCGATCTGCTGTTCAACAACGCCGGCGTGTTCGCGCCGGGTGTCCCGCTGGAGGATCTTCCGGTCGAACATTGGCGTCAGGTGGTCGATGTGAACCTGAGCGGCATGTTCTATTGCATCCAGGCGGCGTTCCGGGTCATGAAGGCACAGAGTCCGCGCGGCGGACGCATCATCAACAACGGCTCGATCTCCGCCACCACGCCGCGCCCGAATTCGATCGCCTACACCGCGACCAAGCACGGCGTAACCGGATTGACCAAGGCGGCTTCGCTGGACGGGCGCAAGTACGACATCGCGGTCGGTCAGATCGACATCGGCAACGCGGCCACCGACATCGCAGCGCCGATGGCACGTGGCATTTTGCAGGCGAATGGCGAAACGGCGGTCGAACCCCTGATGGATGTGGAAATCGTAGGTCGATCGGTGGTGCACATGGCCAGCCTGCCGCTACAGGCCAACGTGTTGTTCCACACCGTGATGGCGACCCGGATGCCGTTTGTCGGGCGCGGCTGAGCCGCGCGCGGTGTCGGCGCTCAGACGCGCAAACGGCGGGCCAGCGCCCCGGCGGTGAGGGCGTCGTCGTCGGGCCAGTCATCGGCGGCTTGGCCATGCCCGTGCACCGCGGCGCATGCGGCCTGGAATGCTTTCTGGCCGGATGCCAGATGCGCGCCGATCAGACCGGCCAGCACATCGCCGGTGCCAGCCGTTCCCAGCCGGGCGTTGCCGGTCAGGTTCAGAACCGGAATCTGCCCTGGAGCGGCCACCACCGTGCCCGATCCTTTGAGCACGGCCGTGCAGCCCAGCGCGTCGGCGAGCTGGCGGGCCGCCGCCAGTCGGTTGTATTGCACGGCGGCGGCATTGCTGCCCAACAGGCGGGCCGCTTCCAGCGGGTGGGGCGTCAGGACGGTGACCAGTTGGCGACCGGCGCGGGCACGGACCAGGGCTCGCAAACCGGTGTCGGCCGCCACGGCGTTGAGGGCATCCGCGTCGAGCACCAAGCGCGGCGCTTGCGACAGCACCAGTGGGAGCACCGCGCGAACGGCATCGCCACCGCCGCAGCCGCAGACCACGGTGAGCGAGCGCAGGTCGATGGCGTCGAGGCGGCGGAACATGAGCTCAGGCAGGGTTTCATCCAGGCCCATCGCCCCATCGTCGAGCAAACTCACCAGCACCCGGCCGGCACCGCCATGCAGCGCGGCCGACGCGGCCAATAGCGCGGCGCCGGTCATCCCCATGCCGCGGCGGTCCAGGCCTTCGCCGCCGATCACCGCGACGTCGCCATGGGTGCCTTTGTGCGACGCGTGCGCGCGTGGTACCCGTGCCGGGGTGCCGTTGGTCCATGCGGTAGCGGGTTCGGTCGAGCTGTCCACACCAAGGGTGTCGAACCAGACCGTGCCCGCGGCATCCCGGCCGTGCGCGGTGAACAGACCCGGCTTGCACGTGAGCAGGCAGAGCGTGTTCTGGGCATGAACGCGCCATGCTTCCATCGCCAGATGGTCATCGGCAGCTATTGAATCAATAGCGTGCTGGCCGGTTTCGGCGTTCAGCCCCGAGGGCAGGTCGACGGCGAGCACCGGTGCCGAGCCGGTCCGCATGGCCCGCAGCCACTCGGCCATCCGCCCCTGCGGCGCCCGGGCGGCGCCCAGGCCGAGCAGGGCGTCGATGCACAGATCGTCGGGCCCCAGGCCGACGGGCGGTGCGTCGCTGAAAGTCACCGCTTCAGCGCGAGCGCGGGCCAGCGAGGCCCGCGCGTCGTCGGGCATGGCGGCCTCGTTGCCCAGCCACGTGACAACCGGGTGTGTGCCCCATCGTTTCAAGTGCATTGCTGCCTCAAAGCCGTCGCCGCCGTTGTTGCCGGGGCCACAGGCGATCCATACCGTGCGCGGATGGGGCGCCAGTGCCAGTGCCAGGCGAGCCACCGCCAGGCCGGCGCGTTGCATCAGGGTGTGCGGGGGGAGGGCGGCCGCGGCGGCCGCTTCCAGGCGGCGCGATGCCTCCACGCCGTGCAGGGCGATCCGGTGGGCGGGCGTGACGCGGAACATGCCAGTCATTGTGCCGCGAAGCCCGGATCAGCGGCGCAAGCGCTCGACGCCCAGACCTTCGAGATCGACGCCCGGCGCGCGTCCGGCCACCAGATCGGCCACCGCGCTCGCGCTGCCACAGGCCAGCGCCCAGCCGCTGGAACCATGTCCCAGGTTGAGCCACAGACCGGGCAGGCCGCTTGGACCGATCAGGGGCGGCCCGTCGGGCATCATCGGTCGCGCGCCCTTCCATTCCTGCACACCGTTGGAGAGTTGCGCGGCACCGGGAAACCAGTCGTGCAGCACCTTGTAAAGGGTCTGCAAGGACGCGGTCCGCATGGCGCTGGCCGATCCGCCCACTTCGGCACTTCCCGCCACCCGAACCCGCAGACCCAGGCGCGAAATCGCGACCTTGTAGCGCTCGTCCATGACCGCGCTCCGGGGTGCGTTGAGCGGTTCGCGGATGTGGGCGCTGACCGAATAGCCGTGCACAGCCACCAGCGGGAGCCTGAGCCCGAGCGGGCGCAGCAGGGCAGCGCTGGCCAGCCCGGCGCACAGCACAACCGCGTCGAAGCTGCGGGGTTCCTTGTCGCCGGTGAGGGTCAGCGAGGGCCGGGATGTCGCGGTCAGGCTGGCCACGGTGGTGTTGAATTCGAACCGGGCACCGAGCCGGCGCGCCTCGTCCTTCAGCAACAGGGCGAACTGACGGCAGTTGCCGACCTCGTCGTCGGGCAGGTGGATCGCGCCGGCGAAGTCGGTGTCGGGGTTCAGCGCGGGCTCGACCTTGCGCGCCTCGTCGGGGCCGATTTCGCGGAACTTCACGCCAGCGTCGCGCAGCACTTGCAGGCCGGGACGGGTGAGCTCGCGGTCTTTTTCGGAGCGCAGCAGGACCATGTAACCGTCGCTGCGGTCGTATTCGAGCTTCAGATCCGCCGTGACCTGGTGCAGGCGCTGGCGGCTGTAGAACGCCAGGCGTTGCATGCGTGCCCGGTTGGCCAGATAGGTATCGAGCTTGCACGCTCGCCACCAGCGCCACATCCAGGCGAGCTCGGCCGTTCCCAGTCCCGAGCCGAGCTTCACCGGTGCGTGGCGGCTCAGCAGGTGGCCCAGGACCTTGCGGGTCATGCCGGGCGCGGCCCAAGGCGTGACGTAACCCGGCGCGACCAGCCCCGCGTTGGCGAAGCTGGTTTCTTCGGCGACGGCGCCATGGCGCTCGAAAACGGTTACCTGATGGCCGTCGGCGGCCAGCTCGAACGCGGTGGTCACGCCGATGATGCCGGCTCCCACTATGGCAATTTTCATGGAAAAATCAGTCAGAACGCCAAATTCTCAGCGTCAAATGGTCAGTCAATGCTATTGTAATTGAAGTGATTCCTCGATCCGGAGGCTCAGGTTCAAGACCGTGTCGTCACGTTCACGGACGTGCCAGACCATCAAACCCACTGGCATTTCGTCCGGCGTGTGGCAGGGCAGCGACAGGGCACAACCGTCAAGCATGTTGATGACGCTGGTGTTGCGCAGCAACAGTCCATTGGCGCGGAAGAAGGCTTCATTGCGGGCGGTGTCGGCCGCGGCATCGTCACCGGTGGCCGGTGCGACATCGGCCAGCCTTGGCGCCACGATGGGTACGGTGGGTGACAGCACGGCGTCGTAGCCGGCCAGGGCCTGTTCCATCCGTCCGATCCAGCTTCTTCGCGCCCGAATCAGATCGATGTACTCGTGGGCCAGCATTGTGGCGCCGCGCTGGATGCGCGCTGCGACACGGGGGTCGTAATCGTCAGCTCGGGTGGCAAGCAGGCGCCGGTGCCAGGCGAAACTCTCTGCCGCCGAAAAGCCACCGCTTGCCTGCAAGCCGGCCAGCTCAGCCACCTGGGGCAGGGCGATGTCGTCGATCCGGGCACCTGCCGCACGAAGGGTCGCGAGGGTTCGTCCAAAGGCCCGCGCAACCTCCGGATCGACATCGTCCAGAAAGACCTCACGAGCCACCGCCAGTCGGTAGGCCGCCAGCGGCGCCGGGCTGCGCGTGACAGTGCGCGCGGCCAGGATTTCGTGCGCCAGCACGGCGTCGCGAACGCTGCGTGTCAGGGCGCAGACCGTGTCAAGCGTGGTCGACAGGGGTACGGCGCCCGTTGTCGGCACCCTGTTCGCAGTGCTTTTGAAGCCGACAATGCCGTTCAGCGCCGCGGGGATCCGGATCGATCCGCCGGTGTCGGAGCCCAGCCCGATGTACGCGGCGCCGGTTGCCACCGAGACTGCCGCGCCGGACGACGAGCCGCCAGGAACGCGGGGCTCGGCCATTTGACCGACGGGTTGGTCGTAACGGCCATCCCAGGCTGCGGGCGTGGGGACATGGGGATTCGTGCCGACACCCGAGAACGCGAACTCGACCATGTGCGTGCGTCCGATCATGGAACCGCCAGCGGCCCGAAGGCGCCCAACTGCCGGGCAATCCGATCTGGCGGGGGGCGCGTCGGCGAGAACCGTGGAGCCAGCGGTGGTCACCTGCCCTTCGACATCGAAAAGGTCTTTGACGGAGTACGCGAGGCCGGCCAGCGGCCACCCGGTCACGCCAGCGGGCTGGCGATCGAGGCGGGCGGACTGCGCCCGCGCGTCGTCGAACGTTGTCCGAAGAAAAGCGCCCAGGCATGCAGCCGCGCTGGCGCGTTGAATCGATGCCTCGATGGCCCGCGAGGCGGTGAAGGTGCCAGCCAGGATACGTTGCCGGGTTGCGATGAGGTCGGGCAGCATGGCTGGCTTCAAGGGGCGTGCTATACTCTTTGGGTTTTGCAGGTCGGCAATTTGCCGACTGTCAAGACAAATCGCAAACCGGCCCCACAAGGTGTTGCGACCCGTTCATTCCGAATCGGAGTGTCATCGGGTTGCGATGGATGGGCTGGATTTTAGACCCAACCTTCGGAGTAGTTACCCATGTCAGTGACCATGCGCGAAATGCTGGAAGCCGGTGTCCATTTCGGTCACCAGACCCGCTTCTGGAACCCCAAGATGGCCCCGTTCATTTTCGGCCATCGCAACAAGATTCACATCATCAACCTGGAAAAGTCGTTGCCGATGTTCCAGGATGCCGCGAAGTTCGTGCGGCAGCTGTCTGCCAACCGCGGCACCATCCTGATGGTCGGCACCAAGCGCCAAGCCCGTGAAACCGTCGCAGGCGAAGCCCAGCGCGCGGGCGTGCCCTACGTCGACCAGCGCTGGCTCGGCGGCATGCTGACCAACTTCAAGACGGTCAAGACCTCGATCAAGCGACTGAAGGACATGAAAGCCCAGCAGGAAGCCGGTCTGGATTCGCTGAGCAAGAAGGAGCAGCTGATGTTCAAGCGCGAACTCGAGAAACTCGAGCGCGACATCGGCGGCATCCAGGACATGAACGCGCTGCCAGACGCCATTTTCGTGATCGACGTCGGCTACCACAAGATCGCCATCGCCGAGGCCAAGAAGCTGGGCATCCCTCTGATCGGCGTGGTCGACACCAACCACTCGCCCGAAGGCATCGACTACGTGATCCCCGGCAACGATGACTCGGCCAAGGCCGTCACGCTGTATGCCCGCGGCATCGCCGACGCCATCCTGGAAGGCCGCGCCAACGCGGTGGAAGACGTGGTCAAGGCGGTTGCCGCCGATGACGCCGACGAATTCGTCGAGGTCGAGAACGCTGGCGCCTGAGCCGCCCCTGGCGCATCGAAAGGGGCTTTTCTGCCCCTTTTTTTTAGCCCCAATACCCTTAGAACTGAATTGAAGACGGAGTAAACAAAATGGCTGCAATTACCGCAAGCATGGTCGCCGAACTGCGTGGCAAGACCGACGCCCCCATGATGGAATGCAAGAAGGCGCTGACCGAGGCCAACGGCGACATGGCCAAGGCGGAAGAGCTGCTGCGTGTCAAGCTTGGCACCAAGGCCGGCAAGGCTGCTTCTCGCGTGACCGCTGAAGGCGTCGTGACCTGCAGCATCGACGGCAACGTGGGCGCCCTGCTCGAAGTCAACTGCGAGACCGACTTCGTGACCAAGAACGACAGTTTTCAGGCGATGGCCAAGACCGCTGCGGGACTCATTGCCAAGAACAACCCGGCCGACATCGAGGCGCTGGGCGCGCTGGCCTGCAGCCAGGACGGTTTCGGCCCGACGCTGGAAGATGTGCGCAAGGGCCTGATCGGCAAGATCGGTGAGAACATGTCGTTCCGCCGTTTCAAGCGGTTCGCCTCGGGCGCCAAGTTGGCCAGCTACCTGCATGGCAGCCGCATCGGTGTCGTGGTCGAATTCGACGGCGACGACACGGCGGCCAAAGATGTGGCGATGCATGTCGCCGCCATGAAACCGGTGGCCTTGTCGGCCGCCGACGTGCCCGCCGACCTGGTGGAGCGTGAGCGCTCCGTGGCCGCCGCCAAGGCTGCTGAATCCGGCAAACCCGCCGACATCGTCGCAAAGATGGTTGAAGGGTCGGTGCAGAAATATCTCAAGGAAGTTTCGCTGTTCGACCAGGTCTTTGTGAAGGCCGCGGACGGCAAGCAGACCGTGGGTGCCTATCTCAAGGCGACCGGCACCACCGTGCGGGGATTCACTCTGTATGTGGTTGGCGAAGGCATCGAAAAACGCGTGGATGATTTCGCTGCCGAAGTGGCTGCCCAGGTAGCTGCGGCCAAGGGAACCGCCTGATATTCGGCCGCCTGCGTGCGGCTAAACTCTCACCTTCAGAAGGAGCCCACGCATGACCCTTGCCCGACCCGTCCACAAGCGCATCCTGCTCAAGCTCTCCGGTGAGGCCCTGATGGGCGACGATGCGTTCGGGATCAACCGTGCCACGATCGTGCGCATGGTCGAGGAGATTGCCGAAGTGACCCGTCTGGGGGTGGAAGTGGCGGTGGTGATCGGGGGTGGCAATATCTTCCGGGGTGTCGCAGGCGGATCCGTGGGCATGGACCGTGCCACCGCCGATTACATGGGCATGCTGGCCACCGTCATGAATGCCCTGGCGCTGGCCGATACGATGAACAAGGCCGGCCTGACCGCGCGGGTCATGTCGGCGATTGCCATCGAACAGGTGGTGGAGCCCTATGTGCGGCCCAAGGCGCTGCAGTACCTCGAAGAAGGCAAGGTGGTGGTTTTCGCGGCCGGCACCGGAAATCCCTTCTTCACCACCGATACGGCTGCCGCTTTGCGTGGGGCCGAAGTGGGAGCCGAGGTTGTTCTGAAAGCCACCAAGGTCGATGGTGTGTACACAGCGGATCCCAAGAAGGACCCGACTGCGACCCGCTATTCCCAAATTACGTTTGACGAGGCCATGGGCCAGAACCTTGGCATCATGGACGCGACCGCGTTCGCGTTGTGCCGCGACCAGAAGCTGCCGGTGAAGGTCTTTTCGATTTTCAAGCACGGGGCGCTTCGGCGCGTCGTGATGGGCGAGGATGAGGGCACTCTGGTGTCGGTCTGAAGGGCGCCCGAGGATCAGGAGAACAGAACATGACAACTGCTGAAATCAAGAAAATCGCTGAAACCAAGATGGATCAGACCATTGCGGCGTTCACGCACAACCTCACCAAGATCCGAACCGGCCGAGCCAATCCAGCGCTGCTGGACACCATTCATGTCGATTACTATGGCTCGATGGTGCCCTTGAGCCAGGTTGCCAACCTCTCGCTCATCGATGCTCGTACCATCAGTGTGCAGCCTTGGGAAAAAGGCATGGGTGCCAAGATCGAAAAGGCCATTCGCGAAAGCGAACTGGGTCTGAACCCGGCTTCAATGGGTGATTTGATCCGTGTGCCGATGCCACCCATGAGCGAAGAGCGCCGCAAGGAGATGACCAAGCTGGTTCGTCACGAGGGCGAAAATGCCAAGATCGCGATCCGCAATCTGCGCCGCGATGCCAACGAACACATCAAGAAGCTGGTCAAGGAAAAGCTTGCTTCCGAAGACGACCAGAAACGTGCGGAAGGCGACATACAGAAGGTCACGGACCGGCACATCGTCACGATTGACCAGCTCGTGGCGGGCAAAGAGCAGGAAATCCTGGCGGTCTGACCGACAGGGAGCGGTCCAGATGAGCAAGTCGGCTGCGCCACCGTTTCACATCGCTATCGTCATGGATGGTAACGGGCGGTGGGCGACGCGGCGCTACCTGCCTCGGGTGGCCGGGCATCGCCAAGGCGTCGAGTCGCTTCGGCGCTGTGTCAAGGCATGCTCGGAGCGCGGCGTTCGCGTGCTCACGGTCTTTGCATTTTCCTCCGAAAACTGGAACCGTCCTGCCGAGGAAGTCTCGGGTCTGATGGAGTTGCTGGCCCTGGCCTTGGGGCGTGAGGTGCCGCAGCTTCACAAGGATGGCGTGCGTATCCACATCGTCGGTGACCGTTCGGCGCTGTCGGAAAAGATGCGAAGCGGCCTGGCCCAGGCGGAGGCTACCACCGCCCAGAACACCCGGTTGATCCTCAACGTCTGCTTCAACTATGGCGGGCGCTGGGACATCGCTCAGGCCGCAGCCCGTCTCGCCGAGCAGGGAGTCCCCCTCACCGAAGCGAATCTGGACCGTGCGATGGCCTTGTCCCATGTGCCCGATCCCGATCTGGTGATACGGACCGGCGGGGAGCGGCGCATCAGCAACTTTTTGCTGTGGCAGGCCGCGTATTCGGAGTTCTATTTCAGTGACCACCTATGGCCTGATTTCGACGAGGCTGCGCTCGACGAGGCGATCGCCGATTACAGCCGTCGTGAACGGCGTTTCGGGCAGACGTCCAGCCAGGTTGCATCGGCTCCGCCGGATCGGATCGCAGCTTGAGTGCCCGATGCTGAAGCAGCGCGTCATCACCGCACTGGTTCTGCTGGCCATCCTGCTGCCGGCACTGTTCTATCCTACGCCCGAACCCTTTGCCACGGTCGCCCTGGTTCTGATCGCCGCTGGCGCATGGGAGTGGGGACGCCTTAACCGGTTGGGACAGGCGTCGTCGCTGGCGTTGTCACTGGCTTGCGTCGGGCTTTGCGGCGCCAGTTGGGCGCTGGGCTGGGTCAGCCAGCCCCCGCCGCTCTTGTGGTCCGCTGCGGGTCTGGCTTGGGTTCTTGGGGGAAGTCTGCTTTTGCACCGGGGCGTGGCCGGGTGGTCGGACGTTCCCGTCGGCGTACGCGTTCCGGGTGGATTGTTGGCGCTGTGGCTGGCGTGGCTGGCCGTTGCGCAGGCCCGTTTCATCGGCGTCAATTTTCTGCTGTCGATCCTGGTGCTGGTCTGGGTTGCGGATATCTTTGCCTACTTTGCCGGGCGCGCGTTCGGCGGACGCTTCAGCCGGGGCAAACTGGCGCCGTCGATCAGTCCAGGCAAGAGTTGGGAGGGCGTTTGGGGCGGCATGGCGGGCGTGGTGGTCCTGGCGTTTGCCTGGCTCTGGGCCGATCGCTGGCTGGGCGCCGGCGTGGCCAGCTTTTACACCCGGCTGTCCAGTCACGGCATCGTGGTGCTCCTGATCGCGGTTCTCTTCATGGCCGCGATGAGCGTGGTCGGGGACTTGGTGGAATCACTCATCAAGCGCAGCGCCGGTGTGAAGGACAGCAGCGGCCTGCTCCCCGGCCATGGTGGTGTGCTCGATCGGGTTGACGCGCTCTTGCCGACATTGCCCTTGGCGATGATGCTGGCGACCCTGGGACGCCCATGAAGCAGCGCATCACGGTGCTGGGATCCACGGGTTCGATCGGGACCAGTACCCTCGACGTGATTGCCCGTCACGCCGACCGGTTCGAGGTCTTTGCGCTCAGTGCCTCGACCCAGGTTGATTTGATGTTGGCCCAGTGCCGGCGGTTCCGACCGCGGTTTGCGGTCATGGCCAGCGAGGAGCATGGACGGCTGCTGGCCGAGAAAATCAAGCAGGAAGGCCTTGAGTCCAGCGTTGAATGGTCACCGGAAGCTATCAACAGAATAGCGTCCGACGAGTCGGTGGACATGGTCATGGCGGCCATCGTTGGCGCCGCCGGCCTCGCGCCGTGTCTGGCGGCAGCGGCGGCTGGCAAACGGCTGCTTCTGGCCAACAAGGAAGCCTTGGTGGTGGGTGGCGACGTTTTCATGCGCGCCGTGCATCACGGTGGCGCGACCCTGTTGCCCATTGACAGCGAGCACTCCGCCATTTTTCAGTCCCTTCCCGAGGATCCCGCGACCTGGGCGGAGCGGATCGACCGGATCATCCTGACCGCATCGGGCGGGCCGTTCCGCACCCGTGATCCTGCCACCCTGCATGCCGTCACGCCGGAGGAGGCCTGCGCCCACCCCAACTGGGTCATGGGGAAAAAGATCTCGGTCGACTCCGCCACCATGATGAACAAGGCATTGGAGGTCATCGAAGCCAGTTATCTCTTCGGTGTCTCGCCGTCGCAATTGCAGGTCGTGATCCATCCCCAGAGCATCATCCATTCGATGGTGCAATACCGGGACCATTCCGTGGTGTCGCAGATGGGTACCCCCGACATGCGGGTTCCGATCGCCTACGGTTTGTCCTGGCCCCAACGTATCGTTTCCGGAGCCGCGGCACTCGACTTCCACAACTTGCCGGCCATGACATTCGAAGCACTGGATGACCACGGTCATGAACGGCGGTATCCGGGTCTCCAACTGGCCTGGGACGCCTTACGGGGGCCGGCAGGCAGTTGCGCGGTGCTGAATGCGGCCAACGAGGTGGCGGTCGCGGCGTTTCTGGATCGGCGGATCCGTTTCGACCAGATTCACCGCATCAATGTGGACACACTCGCGTCGGTGGCTTTCAACGAACCCCGCTCGCTTGGCGATCTGATGGATCTGGACGCGACCAGCCGCAAGGCCGCTGAAGCGGCGGTCGCACGCCTGGTTCACTGAGGGCGCATCCAATGCTCACGGTCCTTGCATTCCTTGTTGCGCTGGGCTTGCTGATCGCGGTGCACGAGTACGGGCATTACCGCGTCGCCGTGGCATGCGGCGTGAAGGTTCTGAGGTTCTCCGTCGGATTTGGTCGCCCGCTCTTGCGTTGGAAACCAAAGGTGCAGCATCCGGGACAGGACACCGAATTCGTCATCGGAGCTTTTCCGATCGGCGGATACGTCCGGATGCTGGATGAACGCGAAGGACCGGTGTCTCCGCACGAGGCACAATGGGCCTTCAACACCCGGCCCCTGCGGCAGCGCGCGGCCATCGTGGCCGCCGGTCCGCTGGCCAACCTGGTTCTGGCTGTCTTTCTGTACGCGTCGGTGAACTGGATCGGCGTAAAGGAGCCCGAACCGGTCCTGGCCAGTCCTGTGGCGGCGTCGTTGGCCGAACGCGCGGGGCTGAGAGGGGGGGAATGGGTGCAATTTGCCGGCTTCGCCGATCAGGATGTCGAACCCGTCCGTTCGTTCGAATCGTTGCGTTGGCTGCTGACGCGTGGAGCGCTGGACGGACGCGACATCCGCCTGGTGGTGGCGAACCGAAAAGAAGGCGGCGGCCGTGATGTGTTGCTGCCTTTGTCTGCACTTTCGACAAAAGACGCCGATCCCCAACTGTTCCAGCGGATCGGGATCGTTGCGCCCTGGACCGAACCGATCATTGGGGATGTGCTCCCCCAGAGCCCCGCTTCGCGCGCTGGGCTTCAGGACGGCGATCGAGTCTTGCGGGTGGGGGCGATCCAGGTGGTGGATGGCCAGCAGCTGCGCCAGCTGATTCGCTCCTCGGTCGATGGTCAAACGCCAGTCCCGATGTTGTGGCGCATCGAGCGCAAGGGACAGCCGATCGACTTGACGTTGGAGCCGGAGGTTCGCAGCGAGGGCCAGTTGGTTGTGGGTCGTATCGGCGCCTACGTCGGTGCGCCTCCCGCCATGACAGTGGTCAGGATGGGCCCATTGGAGGGCTTGTGGCGGGGTGTTGAGCGTACCTGGGAGGTTGCGATCCTGACGGTTCGCATGATCGGGCGGATGGTCATCGGGGACGTATCCCTTAAGAACCTCAGTGGTCCGCTGACCATCGCCGACTATGCGGGCAAGTCGGCCAGTCTCGGGGTGACATCGTATCTGGTGTTTCTGGCCTTGATCAGTGTCAGCCTCGGGTTGCTGAACCTGATGCCGTTGCCCGTCCTCGACGGGGGGCACCTGTTGTATTATCTTTGGGAAGGCGTGAGCGGGCGGGGCATCTCTGATCTCTGGATGGAGCGATTGCAGCGGGGTGGCGTCGCCCTGCTGTTGGCCATGATGACTGTCGCGCTGTTCAACGATGTCACTCGGCTTTTTGGGTGACCCCGTAGCGGGCATCCCACCGGCGAGGCCGTCAACAGACCAATTCATGAAAAAGCAATTGAACCGATTTCGTTTGCGCGCATCCGTCGCCTCGGTGGCGCTGGCCTTTGCTGCCCATTCGTGGGCCGTCAATCCGTTTCCGGTGGGCGACATCCGGGTCGAAGGTTTGCAGCGCGTCGAGGCCGGTACGGTGTTCGCCTCGCTCCCGTTTCGCGTGGGCGATACCTACAACGATGAAAAGGGTTCCGCAGCGATTCGGGCCTTGTTCGCTTTAGGCTTGTTCAAGGACGTCCGCCTTGAGGTGAACGGCAACGTGGTCGTGGTGATCGTCGAAGAACGCCCGACCATCGCCAATGTCGACTTTGCGGGCACCAAGGAATTCGACAAGGAGGCGTTGCAAAAAATGCTGCGCGAAGTCGGATTGGCTGAAGGGCGGCCTTTCGACAAGGCACTGGCCGACCGTGCTGAGCAGGAACTCAAACGTCAGTACATCAACCGCAGTCTGTATGGTGTCGAAGTCGTCACCACCGTGACGCCGATAGAGCGCAACCGGGTCAACTTGACATTCGCCGTCACAGAGGGTGACACCGCCAAGATTCGGGAAATGAACATCGTCGGCAACAAGGCTTTCAGCGAATCGACGCTGCTAGGTCTGTTCAGCCAGGATACCGGTGGCTGGCTGAGCTGGTACACCAAGTCGAACCATTACTCACGCACAAAGCTCAACGCCGATCTGGAGGCGCTGCGCTCGTTTTACCTCGCACGTGGTTTTCTCGATTTCCGCATTGATTCGACGCAGGTCGCGATGTCGCCGAACAAGCAGGACATTTCGGTCACGATCAACATTACCGAAGGGGAGCGATTCATTGTGTCCTCGGTGGCGCTTGAAGGAAACTTTTTGGGCAAGGAAGATGAATTCAAGTCCCTTGTGACCATCAAGCCTGGAAAACCTTTCAACGCCGATGATGTGGCGGAGACGACCCGGGTGTTTACCGAAAATTTTGGCAATTACGGCTTTGCGTTCGCCCGGGTCGAAGCGCGGCCGGAGATTGACCGCGTGAACAACCGGGTCGCGTTGATTCTGCAGGCCGATCCGTCCCGGCGCGCCTACATCCGTCGGATCAACATTTCGGGCAACGACCGGACCCGTGACGAAGTGATCCGGCGCGAGTTCCGCCAGTTCGAAGCGTCCTGGTACGACGGCAACAAGATTCGCCTCTCCCGCGACAGGGTGGACCGGCTGGGATATTTCACGAGCGTCAACATTGACACCGCGGAAATCCCGGGTGTGAATGACCAGGTCGACCTGAATGTCAACGTTACGGAGAAACCAACCGGCAGCATCACGTTGGGACTGGGATTCTCGACAGCCGACCGGCTCGCGCTGAACATCGGCATGAAGCAGGAGAACGCGTTCGGTTCCGGCAACTACCTCGGGGTCGAGCTCAACACCAGCAAGTACAACACGGTTCTGGTCTTGAACACCACCGATCCCTATTTCACGAAAGACGGTATTTCCCGAACGCTGGATGCCTACTACCGCAGCAACAAGCCCTATGCCAATCAGGGCGGTTCCTATCAGCTCGTGACCGCAGGCGCCGGCATCCGCTTTGGTGTGCCCTTCAGCGAGAAGGACACGGTCTTCTTCGGCGCAGCGCTGGAGCGCATGGAGATCAAGAATGGCACCAACATACCCGCATACTATTTGCAGTATGCCGAGGAGGTGGGAAACCCGAGCAACACGCTGCCGCTGACCATCGGATGGTCGAGCGACACCAGAGACAGTGCGCTGATCCCGACGCGTGGCACGGTCCAACGATTCAACACGGAATGGGGCGCCTTGGGCGACGCGCAGTTCGTCAAACTCAACTATCAGTTCCAGTACTACATTCCGATCACCCGCAGTTTCACCGCCGCGTTCAACACGGAATTGGGCTGGGGCACGGGTCTTTCGGGCAAGCCGTACCCCGTGTTCAAGAACTTCTATGCGGGTGGTCAGGGTTCCGTGCGTGGGTTCGACCAGAACACGCTCGGCCCGCGGGATATCACTGGATCCTTCATCGGTGGCCCGAAGAAATTTGTCCTCAATGGTGAGGTTTACGCACCAATGCCTGGCAGCGGCAATGACCGTACTCTGAGACTTTTCGCGTTCACGGACATCGGCAACGTCTGGGGAGCCAACCAACAGCCGACGGTCGATTCTCTGCGGGCGTCAGCCGGGCTGGGGATCAGCTGGATCTCGCCGCTGGGACCGCTGCGGATCGCGTACGCCTATGCGTTCCGGACCCAGCCGGGGGATAGAATTCAACCCTTAACATTCCAGATAGGATCGTCTTTCTAATGAACTCAATGCGTCAAATCCGTTTGCTGGCCTTGGTTGTTGGTGCGCTGGGCGCTTCGGCTGCCGTTCACGCCCAGGACTTCAAGGCCGGATTCGTGAACACGGATCGCATCTTCCGCGAGGCCAACAGTGCCAAGGCCGCTCAGGCAAAGCTGGAACAGGAGTTCTCCCGGCGCGAGAAGGAGATCATCGAGCTCGGCAACACGGTCAAGAGCGCCTCGGAAAAATTTGAGCGCGATGCGCCCACGCTGTCGGAAAGCCAGCGCTTGACGCGCCAGAAACAACTCGTTGAGCAGGACCGGGAACTGCAACGCAAGCGCCGTGAGTTTCAGGAGGACCTGACCGCGCGCAAGAACGAAGAGTTGCAGCAGTTGCTGGAGCGCGCAAACCGGATCGTGAAGCAGGTCGCCGAGGCAGAAAAATACGACGCCGTCTTCCAGGAAGCGGTTTATATCAACCCGAAGTTCGACATCACCGAGAAGGTGATCAAGGCGCTGAACGCCAGCACGGGCAAATAGTCCTGTTGCCAGTCGTTTCCGTGTGGCGCTCCGTCTAGACTACATCACCGACCGGTTGGGCGGCGAGCTGCACGGAGAACCCGCACAGATCATCGAGAGCCTTGCCCCGCTCGAATTCGCCGGGCCAGGACAGATCAGTTTTCTCAGCCATCCGAAGTTTCGTTCGTTGCTTGAAGGGTCGCGTGCAGCCTGTGTGATCGTCGGGCCGGACATGGCGCAGGCGGCGCTCGTTCGTGGTGCCTGCATCATTGCCGACCAGCCCTACCTCTACTATGCGCGCCTGACCCAACTCTGGAAGCGTGAGCATTCGCCGCCGCAGGGGCCCCGCATCCACCCGAGCGCGGTCGTCGATCCCCATGCCCACGTCGATTCGACGGCTCAGGTCGGCGCACTGTGCGTGATCGAACGAGGCGCCGTTGTCGGCGCCGGGACGGTGATCCGCGCGCGGGTGTCAATCGGTGAGAACTGCCGTATCGGCGAGCGCTGTGTGATTCATTCGGGCGCGGTTATCGGCGCCGACGGCTTCGGGTTCGCGCCGGACCAGGGGCGTTGGGAGAAGATCGAGCAACTCGGCGCTGTGCGCATAGGCAATGACGTGGAGATCGGCGCCAATACCTGCATCGATCGTGGCGCGCTTCAGGACACGATCATTGAAGACGGAGTGAAGCTCGACAACCTGATCCAGATCGGCCACAACGTCCGGATCGGTGCCCATACCGCGATGGCCGGGTGCGTGGGCGTGGCCGGCAGCACCAGCATCGGCGCGCACTGCACGGTAGGTGGTGCGGGAATGATTCTGGGACATCTGACCTTGGTCGATGGCGTTCATGTCTCGGCCGCGTCCGTGGTCACGCGCTCCATTCTTCAGCCGGGGCAGTACACCGGCTTCTTTCCGATTGATGAAAACGGTTCCTGGGAAAAGAACGCGGCGACGCTCAGGCATCTGCACGCGCTTCGGGAGCGGCTCAAGGCGCTCGAAAAACACTTCCGCCAGACTCAAGAGGCAAACACACCATGATGGACATTCACCAGATTCTCAAGCACCTTCCACATCGTTATCCATTTCTCCTGGTGGATCGGGTTCTGGAGCTGGAAACCGGAAAGCGGATCAGGGCGTTGAAAAACGTCACCATCAACGAGCCGTTTTTCACCGGGCACTTCCCGTACCGGCCGGTCATGCCGGGTGTGCTGATGCTCGAGGCCATGGCCCAGGCCGCCGCCTTGATGGCTTTCGATTCGCTCGGGGTGCTGCCGGACGACCAGACTGTGTTCTATTTCGCCGGCATTGACGGCGCCCGCTTCAAGCGCCCGGTGGAACCGGGCGACCAGTTGATCCTCGAGGCCGAACTGGACCGCGCGCGTGCTGGTATCTACAAGTTCAAAGCCCGGGCCAAGGTCGGCGATGAAGTGGCTTGCGAAGCTGAACTGATGTGCACCATGCGCCGAGTCTCCTGAGGGGCGCGGCATGGCGAGCATTCACCCCACCGCCCTGGTGGATACGAGGGCCCAGATCGACGAGGCCGTCACGATCGGGCCGTACAGCGTCGTCGGCCCGAACGTCTGCATTGGCGGCGGTACGACCGTTGGCGCCCATTGCGTGATCGAGGGCCAGACCCGCATTGGGCGGGACAACCGCATCTTCCAGTTCAATTCGATCGGCGCAGTACCCCAGGACAAAAAATACGCGGGCGAACGGTCCGAACTGATCATCGGCGACGGCAACACCATCCGGGAGTTCTGCACCATCAATCTGGGCGTGCTGGGCGCGGGCGGTGTGACGCGCATCGGCAGCCGCAACTGGATCATGGCCTATTGCCACATCGCGCACGACTGCCAGATCGACGACGACACCACGCTGGCCAACAACACGACGATGGCAGGCCACGTACACCTGGGCAACTGGGTGACGGTCGGGGGTCTGACCGGTATCCATCAGTTCGTCAAGATCGGGGCGCATGCCATGGTGGGTTTCGCCAGCGCAGTCTCACAGGACGTGCCGCCATACATGCTGGTGGACGGTAATCCACTCGCGGTGCGGGGCATCAACAGCGTGGGCCTGCGGCGCCGCGATTTTTCGCCGGATCGTCTACGGGCGGTCAAATTGATGCACCGTCTGCTCTACCGGGAAGGCAAGACGCTGGAAGACGCACGCCGCGCGATTGCCGAGCTGGCGGCCGAGATTCCCGACGCGTCGGCGGATGTGGCATTGATGAACGCTTTTCTCGCCGATGCCTCGCGTGGCATCGCCCGTTGAGGCAGGGTAAGGCGGTGAACCCCGAGCGGCCTGTTTTCGGCATGGTGGCTGGCGAGCCCTCCGGCGATTTGCTGGCCGGCCATCTGCTGGACGCTCTGACGGCGCGTTGGCCCGGCTTGCAGGCGGCAGGCATCGGCGGTCCCGAGATGCTGAAGCGAGGCTTTGTGTCCTGGTGGCCACAAAGCCTGCTGGCGGTCCGGGGCTATGCCGAGGTGTTGCCACGCCTTTTCAAGCTGTTGTCCATCCGCAGGGATCTGGGCACCCGTTTTTTGGCCAGTCCGCCGGACGTGTTTGTCGGCATTGATGCGCCCGATTTCAATTTCGGCCTTGAAGCCCGCTTGCGGGTCGGGGGCGTCCGGACCGTGCATTTTGTCAGCCCGTCGTTCTGGGCATGGCGTGCCGGCAAGCTGGCCAAACTGAAGGCCTGCGCCGACCATGTGTTGTGCATCTTCCCGTTTGAGCCCGCACTGTTGGCGCAACACGGCATCGCTGCCACCTACGTGGGACACCCACTGGCTCGCGTGATCCCCCTCGAACCGGATCGACAGGCGGCGCGTGCCGCACTGGGTCTGGCGCCCGACGATCCAGTGGTGGCCTTGTTGCCGGGCAGTCGTGAGTCTGAAATCCGCTACCTCGCCACCCGGTTTCTCACGGCTGCAGCGCAAATTCTGCGCCAGCGACCCGGCACGCGGTTCGTGTTGCCCACGTTACCGGCGCTTCGCCCGTCGGTTGAGCGTGCCGCGCAGGCGAGCGGTCTTGGCGACACGCTGCTGATCGTCGATGGGCAGTCGCAACGCGCGCTCGAGGCCTGCGACGTCACGCTGATTGCCAGTGGGACCGCTACCTTGGAGGCTGCGCTGTACAAGCGCCCGATGGTGATCGCCTACAACATGAACTGGCTGTCCTGGCACCTGATGCGCCACCGAAACCTGCAACCCTGGGTGGGCCTGCCCAATATCCTGTGCCGGGATTTCGTCGTGCCCGAGCTGCTCCAGGATGCCGCGACGCCGATGGCGCTGGCGGCCGGCATTCTCGATTGGATGGATTCACCGCAGAAAGCGCAGGCGCTCGGCGAGCGCTTCATGACTTTGCACCATGAACTTCGCCGCGACACGGCGCAATTGGCCACCGATGCGATCGAAAAAGTCCTTGCCCGTTGAACAGGTTTCCCTGCTGTGGGACAGCCCGGGCCTGATCGCGGGCGTGGACGAAGCCGGGCGCGGCCCCCTGGCTGGTCCGGTGGTGGCAGCGGCCGTGATACTGGACGAATTGAAACCGATCCGCGGCCTGGCAGACTCCAAGAAACTTTCGCCGCGCCGGCGCGAGGCGCTGTTTGACGAGATCATGGCCAAAGCCTTGTGCTGTTCGATCGCCGAGGCCAGCGTGGCCGAAATCGACCGGCTGAACATCCTGCAGGCCACGTTGCTGGCGATGCAGCGGGCCGTACAGGGTCTGCGGCTGAAACCGGCCAAAGTGTTGATCGACGGCAACCGTTTGCCGAAACTGGATGTCCTGGCCGAGGCCGTCGTCAAGGGGGATAGCAAGATCGCCGCCATTTCGGCGGCTTCGATTCTCGCCAAGGTCCATCGCGACCGGTGGTGTGCCCGTTATGACGAAGCGTTTCCACAGTACGGATTTGCGGCGCACAAGGGCTACGGAACAGCCGCGCATCTGACGGCATTGCGCCAGCACGGTGCCTGCCCGGAGCACCGGCGCTCGTTTTCGCCGGTTGCCGAGGTCTTGCCGTGAGTCCTCCGCGCACCCCCATCGGCCGGCACGGCGCCGGGATTCCAGCAGCCAATGGCGTGTCCCCGGCGTTGATCACGTCGCGGGACAACCCCTTGATCAAAGCCTTGCGCCGCCTGGCGCAGGACAACACGGCCTACCGGAAGCAGGGGCAGGTCTGGCTGGAAGGCGACCATCTTTGCCGGGCGGCCCTGGAGCGGGGCCAACAGCCTGCCATCGCGGTGTTTTCGGAGTCTTTATTGGCCAGTTCCAGCGTGGATTGGCCACAAATAGCTATAAAAAAAATAGTGATTCCGGATCGCCTTTTTGTCGAAATCAGTGGGCTGGAGTCGCCCGCGTCAATGGGGTTCGTGGTTGACCTTCCGGCGCTGCCGACCTTGCAGCCCGGGGTCGCCACGGTGGTGCTCGATCGGGTGCAGGACGCAGGCAATGTGGGTTCCATCCTGCGCAGCGCAGGCGCATTCGGATTTCGACAGGTCGTGGCGCTCAAAGGCAGCGCGGCGTTGTGGTCGCCCAAGGTTCTGCGCGCGGGCATGGGCGCCCATTTCGGATTGCGCCTGATCGAGTCGGCCGATCCTTCGGCGCTGGACAGGCTCGCGGTTCCGGTGGTGGTCACCAGTTCGCACCGGGGGAGCTTTCTCCACGAGGCGCCCCCGCCGTTTCCCTGCGCCTGGGTGATGGGGCATGAAGGACAGGGCGTGTCGGAGGTGCTGGCCTCGCGCGCTGATCACGCCGTTCGCATTGCGCAGCCGGGTGGCGAGGAGTCGCTCAACGTCGCTGCAGCCGCGGCCATCTGCTTGCACGCCAGCGCCTTGGTCTTGGCGGCGTCCCGGCCCGGCACGGTGTCGCCTTGATATCCCCGCCTGGCGCCCGGAATCGGTGTCAGGCGCCGGTCAGCAGATGGTTCTGCCCGGCTATAATGAGAGGCTTTCCAGCAATTCACCGTACGCCCCAGCCGCAACCGAGCCACAATCCCACAAAAGCAGCCACCAGGAGACTCGTTTCCTGTGCGCGTTTGGGCGTACCCGCAACCAACGGAGAACCCAGTGCTTTTGTCTCTCAAGGGAAATGTCCCCCCCGCCATCTTGGCGCTCGCAGACGGCACGGTCTTTATCGGCAATTCCATCGGTGCCACCGGCACCACGGTCGGCGAAGTGGTGTTCAACACCGCCATCACCGGCTACCAGGAAATCCTCACCGACCCCAGCTACTGTCGGCAGATCGTGACGCTCACGTATCCGCACATCGGTAACTACGGCGTCAACACCGAGGACATTGAAGCCGACAAGGTCCACGCCGCCGGTCTCATCATCAAGGACCTGCCGCTGCTGGCCTCGAATTTCCGCGCCAGCGAAACCTTGTCGCAGTACCTGGTGCGCGAAAACACCGTCGCCATCGCCAATATCGACACCCGCAAGCTCACGCGTCTGCTGCGTACCCAAGGCGCGCAGAACGGCGCCATCGTCGGCCTTGCCGCCGGTGAAGCGGTCACGCAGACCGTCATCGATCGCGCAATCGCCGCGGCCCAGGCTGCGCCCAACATGGCCGGGCAAGACCTGGCGCGGGTGGTATCGGCTTCAGCCGCCTACGACTGGACGCAGACCGAGTGGACACTCGGTGAGGGCTATGGCCGTCAGGACGCGCCGCGCTTTCACGTCGTGGCGTATGACTTCGGCGTCAAGAAGAACATCCTGCGCATGCTCGCCGAACGCGGCTGCAAGGTGACCGTGGTCCCGGCGCAGACGCCAGCGGCCGAGGTGCTGAAACACCGCCCCGACGGCATCTTCCTGTCCAATGGCCCCGGCGACCCCGAGCCCTGCGACTATGCCATCGCCGCTGCGCGCGAACTCATCGAAACCGGCATTCCGACCTTCGGCATCTGTCTGGGCCACCAGATCATGGCGCTGGCCTCTGGTGCGAAGACCTTCAAGATGAAGTTCGGCCACCACGGCGCCAACCATCCGGTCAAGGATCTCGACAGTGGCCGTGTCAGCATCACCAGCCAGAACCACGGCTTTGCGGTTGACGAAAAAAGCCTGCCCGCCAACCTGCGCGCCACCCACGTGAGTCTTTTCGACGGAACACTGCAGGGCCTGGCCCGAACCGACAAGCCCGCCTTCTGCTTTCAGGGCCACCCGGAAGCGTCGCCCGGCCCACACGACATCGCATATCTGTTCGACCGGTTCACCGCGCTGATGCAGCAAGCCCTGGAGAAGAAGAATGCCTAAGCGCACCGACATCAAAAGCATCCTCATCATCGGCGCCGGCCCGATCATCATCGGCCAGGCCTGCGAGTTCGACTACTCCGGCGTGCAGGCCTGCAAGGCCTTGCGCGAAGAGGGCTACAAGGTCATCCTGATCAACAGCAACCCGGCGACGATCATGACCGACCCGGCCACGGCCGATGTCACCTACATCGAGCCCATCACCTGGCAGACGGTCGAGAAAATCATCGCTCGCGAACGCCCGGATGCCATCCTCCCGACCATGGGCGGGCAGACGGCGCTGAACTGCGCGTTGGACCTTTGGCGCCATGGTGTGCTCGACAAGTACCGTGTCGAGCTGATCGGCGCCACGCCCGAAGCCATCGACAAGGCCGAAGACCGCCTGAAGTTCAAAGACGCGATGACCAAGATCGGCCTGGGGTCGGCGCGCTCGGGCATCGCCCACAGCATGGAAGAAGCCTGGGCCGTGCAGAAACGCGTCGGATTTCCCACCGTGATCCGCCCCAGCTTCACGCTGGGCGGCACCGGCGGCGGCATCGCCTACAACGCCGAAGAGTTCGAGACCATCTGCAAGCGCGGCCTGGAAGCCTCACCCACCAACGAGCTGCTGATCGAAGAATCGCTGCTCGGCTGGAAAGAGTACGAGATGGAAGTCGTGCGCGACAAGGCCGACAACTGCATCATCGTCTGCTCGATCGAGAACCTCGATCCGATGGGTGTGCACACCGGCGATTCCATCACCGTGGCGCCGGCGCAGACGCTGACCGACAAGGAATACCAGATCATGCGCAACGCCAGCCTGGCGGTGCTGCGCGAGATCGGTGTGGACACGGGTGGCTCCAACGTGCAGTTCTCGGTCAACCCCCAAGACGGTCGCATGATCGTCATCGAGATGAATCCGCGTGTGTCGCGTTCGTCCGCGCTGGCCTCCAAGGCCACGGGTTTTCCCATCGCCAAGGTCGCAGCCAAGCTGGCCGTGGGCTACACGCTCGATGAGCTGCGCAACGAGATCACCGGTGGCGCTACGCCGGCGAGCTTCGAGCCCAGCATCGACTACGTGGTCACCAAGATTCCGCGTTTCGCGTTCGAAAAATTTCCCGCCGCCGACAGCCGCCTGACCACTCAGATGAAGAGCGTGGGCGAGGTGATGGCCATGGGTCGCACCTTCCAGGAAAGCTTCCAGAAGGCCCTGCGCGGCCTGGAAGTGGGCGTGGACGGCATGAACGAAAAAACCCAGGACCGCGAAATCCTCGAAAAGGAACTGGGTGAACCCGGACCCGACCGCATCTGGTACGTGGGCGACGCCTTCGCGGCTGGCTGGTCGGTGGACGAGGTGCACGACCTCACCAAAATCGACAAATGGTTCCTGGTGCAGATCGAAGAAATTGTCCGCATCGAACTGGAGCTGGACCAGCTTGTTGCGGAGAAGGGTGAGGGTGCCTTGGCCGCCCTGGACGCCACCACGCTGCGCACGCTCAAGAAGAAGGGTTTCTCCGACCGCCGCCTGGCCAAGCTGCTCAAGACGACCGAAAAAGCCGTGCGCGACCAGCGCCGGGCCCTGGGCGTGCGCCCGGTGTACAAGCGTGTGGACACCTGCGCGGCCGAGTTCGCCACCAACACCGCCTACATGTACTCGACCTACGAGGACGAGTGCGAGGCCGAGCCGACCGACCGGAAAAAGATCATGGTGCTGGGCGGCGGTCCCAACCGAATTGGCCAGGGCATCGAGTTTGACTACTGCTGTGTCCATGCGGCGCTGGCCATGCGCGAAGACGGCTACGAGACCATCATGGTCAACTGCAACCCCGAGACCGTCTCCACCGACTACGACACCTCCGATCGCCTGTACTTCGAGCCCCTTACGCTCGAAGACGTGCTGGAGATCGTCGACAAGGAAAAACCCACCGGCGTGATCGTGCAGTACGGCGGGCAGACGCCGCTCAAGCTCGCCCTGGGCCTGGAGGCCAATGGCGTGCCCATCATCGGCACCAGTCCCGACATGATCGACGCGGCCGAAGACCGCGAGCGCTTTCAGAAACTCTTGCACGACCTGGGCCTGCGCCAGCCGCCCAACGCCACCGCCCGCACCGAGCCCGAGGCGCTGGAAAAAGCCGCCGCGCTGGGCTACCCGCTGGTGGTGCGTCCCAGCTACGTGCTGGGCGGTCGCGCGATGGAAATCGTGCACGAGCAGCGCGATCTGGAGCGCTACATGCGCGAGGCGGTCAAGGTCAGCAACGACAGCCCGGTGCTGCTCGACCGCTTCCTCAACGACGCCATCGAATGCGACGTGGACTGTCTGCGCGACCCCTCGGGCCGCACCTTCATCGGCGGCGTCATGGAGCACATCGAACAAGCGGGTGTGCACAGCGGCGACTCTGCCTGCTCGTTGCCGCCCTATAGCCTGAGCGCCGACACCGTGGCCGAACTCAAGCGCCAGTCCGCCGCCATGGCCGGTGCACTGAACGTGGTGGGCCTGATGAACGTGCAGTTCGCCATTCAGCAGATCGATGGCCAGGACGTCATCTACGTGCTGGAGGTCAACCCCCGCGCCAGCCGTACCGTGCCTTACGTGTCCAAAGCCACCGGCATCCAGCTCGCCAAGGTGGCGGCGCGCTGCATGGCCGGCCAGACGCTGGCCGAGCAGGGCATCACGCGGGAAGTGACCCCACCGTATTTCAGCGTGAAGGAAGCGGTTTTCCCCTTCGTCAAGTTTCCCGGTGTCGACACCATCCTCTGCCCCGAGATGAAGTCCACCGGCGAAGTCATGGGCGTGGGCAAGACCTTCGGCGAGGCCTTTGTCAAGAGCCAGCTGGGCGCCGGCACCAAGTTGCCGCGCCCGTTCAAAGCCGACGGCACACCCGCCGACAAGGTGTTCCTGACCGTGAAGAACGGCGACAAACCGCGCGCGGTCGAGGTGGCCCGCCAATTGGTTGCGCTGGGCTTCGAACTGGTCGCCACCCGCGGCACGGCCGCCGCGATCGCCGCGGCCGGGGTGCCGGTCAAGGTGGTCAACAAGGTCACCGAAGGTCGTCCGCACATCGTGGACATGATCAAGAACAACGAGATCGTGCTCGTCATCAACACCGTCGAAGAGCGCCGCAATGCGATCGCCGACTCGCGCCAGATCCGCACATCCGCGTTGCTGGCCCGGGTGACCACCTTCACCACCATCGCAGGTGCCGAAGCTGCGGTGGAAGGTATGAAGTACCTGGATCAGCTCGACGTCATCTCGGTGCAGGACATGCACGCGCAACTGGCGGCCTGAACGCCGGTCGCGGCATAATCCGCCCCCATGAACCCGCCGGACGGCAACGCCCGGCGGTTTGCTTTTGGAGAACCCCCATGGCCACCATTCCCATTACCAAACGCGGTGCCGAGAAACTCAAGGCCGAACTGCACGACCTCAAGACCGTGCAGCGTCCTTGGGTCATCAACGCCATTGCCGAAGCCCGCGCCCAGGGCGACCTGAGCGAAAACGCCGAATACGACGCCGCCAAAGATCGCCAGGGCTTCATTGAAGGCCGTATCCGTGAGCTGGAAGGCAAACTCTCGGCTGCCCAGATCATCGACCCCGCTGCTCTCGACGCCGGCGGCAAGGTGGTTTTCGGCGCTACCGTCGAGCTGGAAGACGAAGACAGCGGTGACACCGTCAGGTACCAGATCGTCGGCGAAGACGAGGCCGACCTCAAGCTCGGCCTGATCAACATCAGCAGCCCCATTGCTCGCGCGCTGATCGGAAAGGAAGAGGGCGACACCGCCGAAGTGCAGGCGCCGGGAGGCGTGCGGCGCTATGAGGTGATCGCCGTCTCGTACCGCTGAACCGAATCAGGACGCATGAAAGATCGGCTGGCGGTGATGGCGTTGGCGCTGTGGTGGGGAAGCCTGACCGCTCTGGCCGGATTCGTTGTCCCGATGCTGTTTGCAAACCTGCCGTCCGCCGCCTTGGCCGGCAATGTGGCGGGGAAGTTGTTCAGCGTCCAGAACTGGCTGTCGCTGCTCTGTGGCGCAACGGTTCTGCTTATTTCGGGTCAAAATCCGGGGCATTCCAGCGCAAAATGGTCATATGACGCTATCGGACTGATAGCATTTGCGATGCTGGCCGCCCTGCTGATCGAGTTTGGCGTGTCACCGCGCATTCTGGCCCGCGATCAATTGAAGCTGTGGCACACCGTGGGCAGCATCCTGTACGCCGCGCAATGGGTCAGCGCCGGGTTGTTGCTCTGGCGTGCCACGCGTCAAACGCCGCGCTGACTCCGACACCTCATTCTCGCCAGTGCTCGGCCACCCACCCGGTCGGCCTGATGAAACGGAACCGCCGATTGCGGCGTCCGGCCAGGGCATCCGGCGGGTTGCATTCGCCGTGAAAGATCACGATCCGCGCATCGTGCGGCACGACCGGGGCGATCCAGTAGTTGCTGGGCCAGCGCGGGATGCAGTGGTACTTGAAGCTCGGACACCAGGCAGCAGGCCAGTAGCTGAGCAGTCCTTTTCGGTGCATGAAATCCGATAGATAGGCCTGTTCGTTGCGGAAGTCCGAGCGTATTTGTTCGAAATGGGTTCGGAAGTATTCCAGCACGTCGGGGTGGGCACCGAGCTTGTAGCGGTAGACCGAAGAGTTGCCGGTGATGCGCCAGGGGCGTTTGTAGTCGTGAATGATCACGAATTCGCCCGGTTGCGTGAAAAACCCGTCCAGCGGGCCAACGATCACGACATCCAGGTCCAGGAACAGGGCCGTGCCACGCAGACCATGAAGGTCGGCGGAAAAGGTTGCGAGCTTGGTCCAGCCGCGCTCCGGGATTCCGGGCGGCAATTCGAGCGCCGGGATCGGAAAACACGCCACTTCGGCGCGGATGCCGTGGGAGTCGTCTGTCAGGCACACCATGCGAAAGTCGCCGGTGAGATGTCTGCGCACCATCGCGTACAGGCGGTTGACGTATTCGGGGCCGTACTTGCTGCCCCATTTCATGCAGATGACGTTGCGCACGGGTGCGCCGGAGTCGCTCATGTCCGGCGCGTCAGTCCGGACGGGACTTCTTGACCGATTTCATCTTCGGCTTGGCGCGCTTGATCCGCCCGCCCGGTGTCAGGCGCTGGTTACCGAGCACGCGCAGGGTCTTGACGTCGGGTCGCTGGCCGCCGCGTTTGCTGTATTTGAGGACCTTGAAGTCGCGTGGACCGGGCATGCGATCCTCGTCGACGGTCTTTTCTTTGGCCGGTATCGGGCGCCAGAGTACCATCAGCTTGCCGATGTGCTGGATCGGCGCGGCATTGAGTTCATCCGCCAACGCCTGGTACATCTGTTCACGTACCGCGCGGTCGTCGCCGAGCACCCGGATCTTGATCAATCCGTGGGCGCTCAAGGCGGCGTTTGCTTCCTTGAGAACGGCCGCAGTCAGGCCATCGCCACCAATCATGACGACCGGGTCCAGGTGATGAGCCGATGCGCGATGGACCTTGCGCTCGGCCGGAGTCAGTTGTATTTGTGCCATGGTCGTATTATCAAGGGCAACATGAAAACCCGGACCCAGAGCAAGAAGGTCAACAAAGCCTGGCTGCACGACCATGTCAACGATCCCTACGTGAAGCTGGCGCAGCGCGAAGGCTATCGCGCCCGAGCCGTCTACAAGCTGAAAGAGCTTGACGAGTCGCTGGGGCTGATCAGGCCGGGGCAGGTCGTGGTGGACCTCGGTTCGTCGCCTGGCGCGTGGAGCCAGTATCTGCGACGCCGGCTGTCGCCCAAGTCTGCCATTGGGGGGGGCGCCGCAATCGGCGAGCTCAATGGCACTATCGTGGCCATGGACATCCTGCCGATGGAACCGATCGAAGGTGTCTGTTTTCTGCAAGGTGATTTTCGCGAAGCGGAGACTCTGGCCCGGCTCGAGGATGCCCTGCAGGGACGGCAGGCCGACCTGGTGGTGTCGGACATGGCGCCCAACCTGTCGGGAATCGAATCGTCGGACTCGGCCCGGGTGGTTCATCTGGTTGAGTTGGCAGTCGAATTCGCGCAGGCCCATCTGAAACCAGACGGCGCGCTGGTGGCCAAGCTGTTCCATGGCGGTGGCTACGATGAGCTGGTGCGCTTGTTCCGCAGCACGTTTCAAGCGGTCAAGGCGGTCAAGCCCAAGGCATCGAGAGACCGTTCGTCAGAGACCTTTCTGGTGGGGCGCGGGTTGAAGTTGACCTCCCGGACGTGACACAGGTCAAAGGCGCATCCCTTTGATGTGCGATTCCCTTGCGGAGGTTGGGGCCGCAAACGGCATTAACTGCGTCGGATGCGCTTGAAACACCTAAAATGACCCGCAAGTAGCACTGTCGTGCGCATTAATTGGGACTGGAGCTTCGCTTGAATAATCAGTGGTTCTCGAAAGTTGCCGTCTGGCTGGTGATTGCCATGGTGCTGTTTACGGTGTTCAAGCAGTTCGACACCCGCGGCGTGGCAGGGGCGACCTACATGGGCTATTCGGATTTCCTCGAAGAGGTGCGTGGCAGCCGGGTCAAGTCTGCGACCATTCAGGAGGGCCAGGGTGGCACCGAAATCGTCGCAACCATGGTCGATGACCGCCGCATCCGCACCACGGCCACCTACCTGGACCGGGGCTTGGTTGGCGACCTCATCAATCACGGCGTGAAGTTCGATGTCAAGCCACGCGAGGAGGGTTCCCTGCTCATGACGCTGCTGGTCAGCTGGGGGCCCATGCTGCTGCTGATTGGTGTCTGGGTTTACTTCATGCGCCAGATGCAGGGCGGGGGCAAGGGGGGCGCCTTCAGTTTCGGAAAGAGCAAGGCGCGCATGCTCGACGAGAACAACAACACCGTGACCTTCGCGGACGTCGCCGGCTGCGACGAAGCCAAAGAGGAAGTCAAAGAGGTTGTGGATTTCCTGAAAGACCCCCAGAAGTTCCAGAAGCTCGGCGGGCGTATTCCGCGCGGCCTGCTGCTGGTGGGCCCACCCGGTACTGGCAAAACCTTGTTGGCCAAGGGCATTGCGGGCGAGGCGAAGGTGCCTTTCTTTAGCATCTCGGGCTCGGACTTCGTGGAGATGTTTGTCGGCGTGGGGGCGGCCCGCGTGCGCGACATGTTCGAGAACGCCAAGAAGAACGCGCCCTGCATCATCTTCATCGACGAAATCGATGCCGTGGGCCGTCAGCGTGGCGCCGGGCTCGGTGGTGGCAACGACGAACGAGAGCAGACGCTCAACCAGATGCTGGTGGAGATGGATGGCTTTGAAACCAATGCCGGCGTCATCGTCGTGGCGGCGACCAACCGACCGGACATTCTGGACGCGGCCTTGCTTCGCCCCGGCCGCTTTGATCGTCAGGTTTATGTGACCCTGCCGGATATCCGCGGACGCGAACAGATCCTCAGTGTGCACATGCGCAAGGTACCGATTGGGCAGGACGTCAATCCGGCGGTGATTGCCCGTGGTACGCCCGGCATGAGTGGTGCCGACTTGGCCAACCTGTGCAACGAGGCTGCGCTGATGGCCGCACGCCGTAACGCCCGCGTGGTGGAAATGCAGGATTTCGAGAAAGCCAAGGACAAGATCCTCATGGGCCCCGAGCGCAAGAGCATGGTCATGCCTGAGGAAGAACGGCGCAACACCGCCTACCACGAGGCTGGACACGCACTGATCGGCAAGCTGCTACCGAAATGCGACCCGGTCCACAAGGTCACCATCATTCCTCGAGGCCGCGCGCTCGGCGTCACCATGAGCCTGCCGGCACAGGATCGGTACAGCTACGACAAGGACTACATGTTGAACCAGATCAGCATGCTGTTCGGTGGCCGCATCGCGGAAGAGGTGTTCATGAACCAGATGACCACCGGGGCATCCAATGACTTCGAGCGGGCCACCCATATCGCGCGCGACATGGTGATGCGCTATGGCATGACTGAGGCGCTCGGCCCCATGGTCTATGCCGAAAACGAAGGCGAGGTGTTCCTGGGCCGCTCGGTCACCAAGACCACCAACATGAGCGAAGAGACGATGCAAAAGGTGGACGCCGAAGTGCGTCGCATCATCGACGAGCAGTACGCGCTGGCGCGCCGCCTGATCGAGGAGCACAGCGACAAGATGCACGCCATGGCCAAAGCCTTGCTCGAATGGGAAACCATCGACTCCGAACAGCTCGACGACATCATGGCGGGGCGCGAACCGCGTCCACCCAAAGATTTCACGCCCCGCACGCCGCCCGCCGGAGGCGGAGGCAGTGGCGGCAACCCTGCGGTCAAGACCGATCCGTCGCCGACCGCGGCCTGAGCGGGGCTGGCTACGAGCCCCGAACGGGCACAATGACGGGGCAATTTGCCCCGTTTTTCATGCACTGGCAGACCACCCGTTTCACCATCGATCTCACCCGTCCCAGGGTGATGGGAATTGTCAATGTCACGCCGGATTCGTTCTCGGATGGTGGCTTGCATGGTGGGTTCACCGCTGCGCTGCGCCATTGCGAACGCATTCTGGACGAGGGTGCCGACATCCTGGATATTGGCGGTGAATCGACCCGGCCCGGGGCGACGCCCGTGCCAGCGGAGGTCGAACTCGGCCGCATTGTCCCGCTGGTCAGGGAGGTGGCTCGGTTTGGTGTTCCGCTGTCCGTGGATACCTTCAAGCCGGAGGTGATGCGGGCGGTGCTGGAACTCGGCGCCGACATCATCAACGACATCCGCGCACTTCGGGAACCCGGCGCGATGGACGTCGTGGCCAGGCACCCGGCCTGCGGCATTTGTCTGATGCACATGCACCGTGATCCCCAGACCATGCAGCTGGCGCCCATGAAGGGCGATGTCGTGCCGGTGGTGCGCGATTTCCTGGCATCCGCCGCCGCGCAGGCTGTCAGCCTGGGGGTGTCTGCCGCGCGGATCGTGCTGGATCCCGGTATCGGCTTTGGCAAGACGGTGGCGCAGAACTTCAGCCTGCTCGCCCGACAGGCCGAGTTGTTGAAAACGGGCTATCCGATATTGGCTGGCTGGTCGCGAAAATCATCGCTGGGAACCGTGGCCGCGCGCAAGGGCCACGCGCCGGAACCCGGTGAACGTCTGGGCGCCAGCGTGGCGGCTGCGGTCCTGGCAGCCGAGCGCGGCGCCCGCGTGTTGCGGGTGCACGATGTGCGGGAGACCGTTCAGGCACTGGCCGTGTGGTCCGCGGTGCGCGAGCAGGCGGCGCCGGGAATTCATTTTTCATAGCATAAAAGGACCAAGGGACGCTGGGATGACAAGAAAATACTTTGGAACCGATGGCATTCGAGGCACTGTTGGCCAGGCGCCCATCACACCGGACTTCGTCCTGCGGCTTGCCCATGCGGTCGGTCGGGTGCTCAAAGGCACCGAGGCCCACCCCACCGTGCTGATCGGCAAAGACACCCGGATCTCCGGCTACATGCTGGAGTCCGCCCTGGAGTCCGGTTTCAACTCGGCGGGGGTCGATGTGGTGCTGCTCGGGCCGGTGCCCACCCCGGCCGTGGCCTATCTCACCCGTGCGCTGCGGGCCAGTCTCGGTGTGGTCATCAGCGCGAGCCACAATCCGTTCCCCGACAACGGGATCAAGTTTTTCAGTGCACACGGGGCCAAGCTGCCCGATGACTGGGAACGGGCGGTCGAAGCCGCGCTGGAGCAGGCGCCGGCCTGGGTGGATTCAGCCAACCTGGGCAAAGCCCGCCGGCTGGACGATGCGGCCGGTCGGTACATCGAATTTTGCAAGAGTACCTTCGACAACGAGCTCACGCTCAAAGGCCTCAAAATCGTCGTGGATGCCGCGCACGGTGCGGCCTACCACATTGCACCCAAGGTGTTTCACGAGCTCGGAGCCGAGGTGGTCGCCATCGGTTGTTCACCCGATGGGCTGAACATCAACCACGAGGTGGGCGCCACGCATCCTCAGGCATTGGTAGACGCCGTGCGCGCGCACCAGGCCGACTACGGGGTCGCGCTGGACGGCGATGCGGACCGGCTGCAAATCGTGGACGCGACCGGGCGCCTCTTCAATGGCGACGAGTTGTTGTACCTGATGGTGGCGGATCGGATCGCGCGGGATGAGGACGTGCCGGGCTGTGTCGGCACCTTGATGACCAACAAGGCGGTTGAGGTCGCGCTGGCTTCGCGAAACGTTCGGTTCGTGCGGGCCAAGGTGGGCGACCGCTATGTGCTGGAGGAACTGAACCAGCGCGGCTGGATCCTCGGCGGCGAGGGCTCCGGCCATTTGCTTGCGCTGGACAAGCACACCACCGGCGATGGCCTGATCAGCGCCTTGCAGGTGCTTCAGGCCTGTGTGGGCAGCGGCATGTCGCTGGCCGATCTGCTGGCCGGGGTTAGCCTGTACCCGCAGGTGTTGCTCAACGTTCGCCTCAGGCCGGGGCAAGACTGGACCTCCAACGCCCGGCTCGCGCAGGAGACCCGGACGGTCGAGGCCGAACTGGGCGACGGCGGCCGCGTGCTGATCCGGCCCAGTGGCACGGAGCCCCTGTTGAGGGTGATGGTGGAGGCCCGGGATGCTGCGGTGGCCCAATCCAGCGCCGAGCGCCTGGTTGAGGCGGTGCAGGCGGGATGAACCCGCCCGCGACAAGCCGCCTTCGACCATTGCCACTTCCGCGTCGGCCAGACGGTTCGGGACGTGCCGTCCGACCTTTTTGTCCCTCGGTTGTGGGGTTCCGTTCAGCGACGGTGCGACCGGGCTTTCAAGGACAGCAGAAGGGACAGCGAGCCCAGGCCCAGCGCGGCCGTGATCCAAAGGGCGCCTGTGCCCCAACGAGCCAGCGCGAGGCCGAACACCGGCGGCGCGAGTGCCTGGGCAAAGCGCGCCGGCGTCATGATCAGGCCCAGGCGCGCTCCATAGGCTCGCGGGCCAAAAAGGGCCAGGGGCAGGGTGCCCTTGGCGATGGTCAGCACGCCGTTGCCGACACCATGCAGGATCACAAACAACGGGGCGACGGCGCCCAAGGCCATGGGCGCGGCCAGCAGCAGTACCAGCGCGCCCAGCGGATGGGCTGCCGCAGCGAGCCGGGCCGACAGCAGCGGATGCAGGTGTCGAAGCAAACTGTATTCCGCCAGCCGGCCGCCGACCTGCGCGGGTCCGACCAGCGCCGCCACGCTGATGGCCGCCGCCACACCCAGTCCCGCCATCCCCAGCAGCTGGGGCAGGTGCGTCGCCATCGCGGTACTGATGAACCAGGCAATCGCAAAGACCGCCGCCAGGGCCAGTGCCGAGCCGGCTCCGGCGTTTCCGGACTCCGGGCTCGGCTCGAGTGGTTTCGGATCCGGGCCGGCCACATCGGCGCGCGGGCCATCCGGCCGGGACTCGGGATGGATGCGTCGCGGCAAAGCGGCATTGAAGGGCAGACCCAGCAACAAATGGGCCGTTGCCCAACCGGCGCATGCCCCGCGCCAGCCCCATCTGGCCTCCATCCACGCCGACAGGGGCCAGCCCACCGTGCTGGCGAACCCGGCTATCAAGGTGATGCCGGTGATGGCGTGGCGGGCTTGACCGCCGTAGATGCGCACCAGCGCCGAAAAGGCGGCTTCGTAAAGGCCGCCGCCCATGGCCACGCCGATGAGGGCCCAGGCTGCGAACAGGCTCCACGGCCCTTGCGCCAGGGCCAGGGCGGCGAGACCGGCCGCGAAAACCAGGCTGGTCACCGGCAGGACCACGTGACCGCCATGGTGGTCAATCGCCCTCCCGGCCCATGGTCCCAGTGGAGCGGAAACCAGCATCGCGAGCGAAAAAGCTGAAAACACCGCCGGTGGGCTGACCCCGAGATCCCGGGCCATCGGGGTTGCCAGCACGGCGGGGAGGTAGTACGTGGAGGCGAAGGCCAGTGTCTGGGCGGTGCCCAACAGGGCCACGGTTTGCCGGGTGCGCTCGGTCATCGGCGCATTGTGCTTTACGCTTTGAGGATGAATTCCATTTTTGTTTTTGTCGCGGATTACCACGAACCGGGGCAGGCTCGGGCCATTGTCGAACTGCTTGACGCCTATGCGCGCGACCCGGCCGGCGGTGGCACACCGTTGTCGGCCTATGCGCGGGAAAACCTGGTGGCAGCGTTGGCTGCGCGGCCCCAGGCGTTCAGCATTCTCGCGTTGGATGGGGAGCAGCCTGTCGGGCTGATCAATTGCATAGAAGGTTTTTCGACCTTTGCCTGCCGGCCATTGGTCAACATTCACGATGTGGTCGTGCGGCGTAGCCACAGGGGGCAGCGGGTCGGCGAACGGATGCTGGCCGAAGCCGAACGGGTTGCGCGGGCCCGCGGCGCCTGCAAGCTGACCCTGGAAGTGCTTTCCGGCAATGCACCGGCGTGCCGTTTGTACGAGCGCGTCGGTTTTGCCAGTTACCAGCTTGACCCGGCAATGGGAACGGCGAGGTTTCTTCAGAAGTGGCTGCCGTGAGGCGGAGGCGCCCGATCAGCCGCTGTTGCGGCGTTCTTGGAACACTTTTCCGTCGATTCCAGCGTGCAATGGCCACGGACAGCTATCAATAACATAGCTAACCATTGGCCGGAACCAGGCTTTCTGCCCGTGCTTTTCCTGGCAGGAGCCGGGTTTCCCGGCACTGCTGTCAGTTGCGTGCAGGGTTTCGGTGGCAGAATTCACCCGTTTTTCAGGGCCCTTCCAAAGCCACAGTCGCATCCGCCAAACGGTTCAGCCGTGTCGCGGGAGGTAAATCAACCAGCTAATGTTCCCCCAAGGGGAATTGAGGTCAGCGAAACATGAGTGAGACAAAGTCCGTCTACGCCGCATACAGTGGCAACACCTATCTCTTCGGCGGCAATGCCCCGTATGTCGAGGAGATGTACGAGAACTACCTTGCCAATCCCGGCAGCGTGCCCGACACGTGGCGCAGCTATTTTGATGCGCTGCAGCACGTCCCCGCCAGCGATGGCAGCGACGCCAAGGACGTACCCCATCTGCCGGTGATCAACGCCTTCGCCGAGCGCGCCAGACTTGGCGGAACCCGTGTGGTTCAGGGCAGCAGTGACGCAGAGATGGGCCGCAAACGCACGGCCGTTCAGCAGTTGATCGCCGCCTACCGAAATGTAGGCCAGCGCTGGGCGGATCTGGATCCGCTGCAGCGCACCGAGCGGCCCGTGATCCATGAACTTGAAGCCTCGTTCTACGGCTTCAGCGACGCCGACCAGGAAGCGGTGTTCGACACCAGCAACACCTTTTTCGGCAAGGACCGTATGTCCTTGCGGGAGCTGCTCAACGCCCTGCGGGAAACCTACTGCGGCACGATCGGGCCGGAGTACATGTACATCACCAACCAGGCCGAAAAGCGCTGGTGGCAGCAGAAGCTTGAAAGCATCCGCAGCAAACCCAGCTTTTCAGCCGAACGGAAGAAGCACATTCTCGACCGGTTGACCGCCGCCGAAGGGCTTGAGCGCTTCCTGCACACCAAGTTTGTCGGGCAGAAGCGCTTTTCGCTGGAAGGCGGCGAGAGCTTCATCGCTGCAATCGACGAGCTGATCCAGCAGGCCGGCGCCAAAGGCGTTCAGGAGATCGTCATCGGCATGGCCCACCGGGGTCGCCTGAACGTGCTCGTCAACACCCTGGGCAAGATGCCCGGTGATTTGTTTGCCGAGTTCGATCACACCGCTCCCGAGGACCTGCCCGCTGGTGACGTGAAGTACCACCAGGGCTTCAGTTCCGACGTGTCCACGCCGGGCGGCCCCGTTCACCTGTCGCTGGCGTTCAATCCTTCGCACCTGGAAATCGTCAACCCGGTGGTCGAAGGCTCGGTGCGCGCGCGCATGGATCGCCGCGGTGACACCCGTGGCAGCCAGGTTCTGCCGGTGCTGGTGCACGGCGATGCGGCATTTGCCGGACAGGGCGTGAACCAGGAAACCCTGGCGCTGGCGCAGACCCGCGGTTACACCACCGGCGGAACGGTGCACCTGATCATCAACAACCAGATCGGCTTCACCACCTCCGACCCGCGTGACCTGCGTTCCACGCTGTATTGCACCGACATCGTCAAAGGCGTCGAATCGCCGGTCTTGCACGTCAATGGCGATGATCCGGAAGCCGTGGTGTTGGCCACGCAACTGGCGCTCGAATACCGCATGGAGTTCCGCAAGGACGTGGTGGTCGACATCATCTGCTTCCGCAAGCTGGGTCACAACGAGCAGGACACGCCCAGCCTGACGCAGCCGCTGATGTACAAAAAGATCGGGCAGCACCCCGGCACGCGCAAACTGTACGCCGACCGGCTGGCGTCGCAAGGTCTGGGGGATACCCTGGGTGATGACATGGCCAAGGCGTACCGTGCCGCCATGGACGCCGGCGTGCACACGGTTGACCCCGTTCTGACCAATTTCAAGAGCAAGTACGCGGTGGACTGGTCGCCGTTCCTGGGCAAGAAATGGACCGACGCCGCTGACACGGCGCTTCCGCTGACGGAGTGGAAACGCCTGGCCGAGAAGATCACAACCATTCCGGCCACGATCACGCCGCACCAACTGGTGAAGAAGGTGTACGACGATCGGGCCGCGATGGGGCGCGGTGAAATGAATGTCGACTGGGGTATGGGCGAACACATGGCTTTCGCATCGCTCGTGGCCAGTGGCTACGCGGTGCGCCTGTCGGGTGAAGATTGCGGACGCGGAACGTTTACCCACCGCCATGCGGTGATACACGACCAGAACCGGGAGAAGTGGGACGTCGGCACCTATGTGGGCCTCGAGAACGTGGCCGACAACCAGGCCCCGTTCGTGGTCATTGACTCCATCCTGTCGGAAGAGGCGGTGCTGGGCTTTGAATACGGCTATGCGTCGAACGACCCGAACACCCTGGTGATCTGGGAAGCCCAGTTCGGCGATTTCGCCAACGGCGCCCAGGTGGTGATCGACCAGTTCATCGCGTCCGGCGAAGTGAAGTGGGGCCGGGTCAACGGCATCACGCTGATGCTGCCGCACGGCTACGAAGGCCAGGGCCCGGAACACAGCTCGGCGCGTGTCGAGCGCTTCATGCAACTGGCTGCCGATACCAACATGCAGATTGTTCAGCCCACCACGGCCAGCCAGATCTTCCATGTACTGCGCCGCCAGATGGTGCGCAACCTGCGCAAGCCGTTGATCATCTTCACGCCGAAATCGCTGCTGCGCAACAAGGATGCGACCTCGCCGCTGTCGGAGTTCACCAAAGGCGGATTCCAGACCGTCATTCCCGAGCAGAACGAGGAAATCGTCCGCAAGGTAGACAAGGTCAAGCGGGTGATCGCCTGCAGCGGCAAGGTCTACTACGACCTGGTCAAGAAACGTGAAAGCAAGGGCGCAGAAGATGTGGCCATCATCCGCGTCGAACAGCTGTATCCGTTCCCGCACAAGGCGTTTGCGGCAGAGATGAAAAGGTATCCGAATGCCACGGAGATTGTCTGGTGCCAGGATGAGCCCCAGAACCAGGGCGCTTGGTTCTTCATCCAGCACAACATCCACGAGAACATGGTCGAAGGGCAACGGTTGGGCTACTCGGGGCGGGCCGCGTCGGCTTCCCCCGCCGTGGGTTACTCCCACCTCCACCAGGAGCAGCAGAAGGCGCTCGTCGAAGGCGCGTTTGCAAAGCTCAAGGGCTTCATCCTGGCCAAGTAAGTCCTCCCGCATTCACCGTACCCACCCCATACCGAAAGAATTGAAATGGCAATCATCGACGTCAAAGTACCGCAGCTGTCGGAGTCCGTGGCCGAGGCCACGATGTTGCAGTGGAAGAAAAAGCCGGGCGAGGCCGTCGCCGTGGACGAAATCCTGATCGAGATCGAGACCGACAAGGTCGTGCTGGAAGTGCCGGCGCCGGCCGCTGGCGTGCTGGCTGAAGTCGTGGTTGGCGACGGCGGGACCGTTGTCGCGGATCAACTCATCGCCCGCATCGACACCGAAGGCAAAGCGGGCGCTGTTGCTGCGCCGGCAGCGACGCCACCGGCCGCGGCCGCTGCCGCGCCGGTCGCTGCGCCTGCCCTGGCTGGTGGCACCAAGGCAGGCGTGGCCATGCCGGCTGCCGCAAAGCTGATGGCTGACAATGGCCTGGCCGCCGGGTCTGTGGCGGGCTCTGGTCGTGACGGCCGCGTCACCAAGGGTGACGTCCTGGCGGCGGTCGCTGGCGGCGCAGCCGCTCCGGTCCAGGCGGCCACGGTCGTGATTCCCACCGGCGTGCCCACCAAGGTCTTGCCGCAGGTGGCCGCTCCCTCCGTGGACCTGGGCGAGCGCCCCGAACAGCGCGTGCCCATGACCCGCTTGCGCGCCCGTGTGGCCGAGCGCCTGCTGCAATCGCAGGCCACCAACGCGATCCTGACCACCTTCAACGAAGTGAACATGGCTCCCGTGATGGCGTTGCGCAAGACGCACCAGGAGCGCTTCGAGAAGACCCATGGCGTCAAGCTGGGCTTCATGAGTTTCTTCGTCAAGGCGGCTGTGCATGCGCTGCGCAAGTTCCCGGTGCTCAATGCCTCTGTCGACGGCAACGACATCGTCTACCACGGCTACTTCGACATCGGCATCGCGGTTGGGTCTCCACGCGGCCTGGTGGTGCCGATCCTGCGCAACGCCGACCAGATGAGCTTTGCCGATATCGAGAAGAAGATCGCCGAATACGGCAAGAAAGCCGCCGACGGCAAACTGGGCATCGAGGAGATGACCGGCGGCACCTTCTCGATCTCCAACGGCGGAACGTTCGGTTCGATGTTGTCCACCCCCATCATCAACCCGCCGCAATCGGCCATCCTGGGCGTTCACGCCACCAAGGATCGCGCGGTCGTTGAGAACGGACAGGTCGTCGTGCGCCCGATCAACTACCTGGCCATGTCGTACGACCACCGCATCATCGACGGTCGCGAAGCCGTCCTGGGGCTCGTGGCCATGAAGGAGGCGCTGGAAGACCCGTCGCGACTGTTGTTCGACCTCTGATACGGCGCTGTACCCGACAGACCCACCGGTGAGGCCCGACCGCCTGTCAAGCCGATCGGTGGGTTTTTTTCCAACTGAATCTTCGACATCATCATGAGCAAACAATTCGACGTCATCGTCATCGGCGGCGGCCCCGGTGGCTACATCGCCGCCATTCGCGCGGCGCAACTGGGCTTCCAGGTTGCCTGCATCGACGAATGGAAAAACGCCGCGGGCGGGCCGGCGCCCGGCGGCACCTGCACCAACGTGGGCTGCATCCCGTCCAAGGCGCTGCTGCAATCGTCCGAACACTTCGAGCATGCCAACAAGCACTTTGGCGACCATGGCATCAGCGTCACGGGCGTGAAGATGGACGTGACGAAGATGGTTGCGCGCAAGGACGCGGTCGTCAAACAGAACAACGACGGCATCCTGTACCTGTTCAAGAAGAACAAGGTCAGCTTTTTTCATGGTCGGGGTTCGTTCGCCAAGGCGGTCGACGGCGGCTATGAAATTGGCGTGGCCGGAGCGACCAGCGAAACGCTCGTTGGCAAGCAGATCATTGTGGCCACCGGCTCCAACGCACGCGCGTTGCCGGGCGTGGCTTTCGACGAAGAGAACATCCTGTCCAACGACGGTGCGTTGCGTCTCGGCGCGGTCCCTAAGAAGCTGGGCCTGATCGGCTCCGGTGTCATTGGCCTGGAAATGGGCTCGGTTTGGCGCCGCCTGGGTGCCGAGGTGACGGTGCTGGAAGGTCTGCCGACGTTCCTGGGCGCGGTGGATCAGCAGATCGCCAAAGAGGCCAAGAAGGCGTTCGACAAACAGGGCCTGAAGATCGAATTGGGCGTCAAGGTCGGTGAGATCAAGACCGGCAAGAAGGGCGTGAATGTGGCCTACGCCAACGCCAAGGGTGAAGCTCAGACGCTGGATGTCGACAAACTGATCGTGTCCATCGGCCGGGTGCCCAACACGGCCGGACTCAACGCCGAGGCTGTGGGCCTGCAGCTTGACGAGCGCGGCGCGATTGTGGTGGACGGTGACTGCCGCACCAACTTGCCCGGTGTCTGGGCGGTGGGTGACGTCGTGCGTGGCCCCATGCTCGCGCACAAGGCCGAGGAGGAGGGTGTGGCCGTGGCGGAGCGCATTGCGGGGCAGCACGGCCATGTCAACTTCAACACCATTCCTTGGGTCATCTACACCAGTCCTGAAATTGCTTGGGTCGGTCGAACGGAAGAGCAACTCAAGATTGACGGAGTGGCCTACAAGGCGGGCACATTCCCCTTCCTGGCCAACGGCCGTGCGCGGGCATTGGGGGACACCACCGGCATGGTCAAGTTCCTGGCCGACGCGGCCACCGATGAAATCCTCGGTGTCCACATCGTCGGCCCCATGGCCAGCGAACTGATCAGTGAGGCGGTGGTGGCGATGGAGTTCCGTGCGAGCAGTGAAGACATTGCGCGCATCTGCCATGCGCACCCGTCGTTGAGCGAGGCCACCAAGGAGGCGGCGCTGGCCGTGGAAAAACGCACGCTGAACTTCTGAGCACCTGCAGGCCACGCAAACCCAAGCAACGACCAGCGCTTGGGTTTGCCAGCTTGAACCGGTTGAACCATGTCGGTCCGCCAGGCCTATGAAAAGGAACTGATCGTTCGCGGGTACACCAGCGACCCGGCCCAGCTGCGCGCCGTCGAGGCGCTGGAGCGGTGCGCCAGCGAATGGGCGGAATACAAGGGCAAACGATCCAACGCCTTCAAGAAGCTGATCAACCGTCCCGCGATTCCACGTGGTGTGTACATGTATGGCGGGGTTGGGCGCGGAAAGAGCTTTCTGATGGATTGCTTTTTCAATGCGGTGCCGATCCGTCGCAAGACGCGTCTGCACTTCCACGAGTTCATGCGCGAGGTTCATCGGGAACTCGCGGGTCTGCAGGGCACGGTGAATCCCCTGGACGAGCTGGGCAGGCGCATCTCGCAACGGTACAAGCTGATCTGCTTTGACGAGTTCCATGTCGCCGACATCACCGATGCGATGATCCTGCATCGCCTGCTCGTTGCCCTGTTTGACAACGGTGTGGGATTTGTGACCACGTCCAATTTTGAGCCCGATGGACTGTATCCTGACGGTTTGCACCGCGACCGAATTCTGCCGGCCATTGCCTTGTTGAACGAGCGCATGGAGGTGTTGAACGTGGACAACGGCACCGATTACCGGCGACGAGCCCTGGAACATGTCAGGCTGTATCACACCCCGTTGGACGAATCAGCGGACGCCGATCTGGAGGACGCGTTCAACCGCTTGGCCGAGGCGCACGACGAGGAACCGGTCCTGCACATCGAGGCGCGTGAAATCCGCGCCGTTCGCAAGGCTGGCGGTGTGGTCTGGTTCGACTTTCGAACGCTCTGCGGCGGCCCACGCTCGCAGAACGACTACCTGGAACTCGCGTCTCAGTTCCACACAGTCATCTTGTCAAACGTGCCACAGATGCCGGTACGCATGGCATCCGAGGCGCGTCGCTTCACCTGGTTGGTGGATGTGTTGTATGACCGACGGGTCAAGTTCATCATATCGGCACAGGTGCCGCCAGAATTGCTCTACTTGGAGGGCCCTCTGGCGCATGAATTTCCCCGCACCGTATCAAGACTGAACGAGATGCAATCGCAGGAGTACCTCGCTCTCGAACATCGAACCGTCGACACCCGCTTGACGTGAACGGCGTCTTCGCTTTTCACGCTGATGCCTGGCTGGGGGCGACGCTCTCAGAGGTGCTCTAGTTTCACGATGGCGAGAGAGATGTTGTCGCCACCCCCTTTGCCGCGCGAGCGCGCCTTCTCAATCAGGAACTCACTGGCCTCTCGGGGTGTCAGCGACCCCAGAACATACGCCAGCTCTTCCGGCGTGAAGTAGTGCCAAAGGCCGTCGCTGCATGACATGATGACGTCGCCGGACTTGAGTTCGGGGATGTAGTCAAGGCTGAAGACGGGATCGTCCTCCGTACCCAGGCAACCCATCAGGATGTTCGACTGTGGATGCGTCTGGGCGTCCTCTTCGGTGATTTCGCCCCGATCGACCAAGGCCTGAACATAGGAGTGATCCAGGGTGCGCTTGACCATGCGACCGGCGCTGAAGTGGTAAATCCTCGAATCTCCGGCATGCAGCCAGTGCGCATCGGCGCCTGGGTTGATGAGAAACAGCGCAATGGTGCTGTGCGGCTCCTGCTCGGCTGAAATCGCCGTCAGCCTAATGACGATGTGTGCCTCCTGCGCAATCTGGCGCAGCATTGACGGCCCGTCGTCGGTGGCAGGCGCATAGCGCTCAAACAGTTGCCGAGCGGTCATCATGACCTGGTCGGACGCTTTGCGCCCGCCGCTGCGTCCGCCCATGCCATCCGCTACAACCGCCAACAAGCAGCCTGGCACCCGAGGGTGCGTGAAGATACCAACCTGGTCCTGCTGGTACTCGCGGTCGCCCTTGTGGATGCCGGTGGCGGCAGTGAGTCGATACCCTGTGCTCATGGAGATGGTGTGTCCGAGGAACCGCTCTGATAGATCCTGTCAAGGTCGTATTATTGAACGACCAGTCGATCCGTTGGCGTAACTTTTGTTGCTTCGTACTCTACTTGAAAACCACTCTGCTTTCCCCGGATCGACGACTGATCGAACCCATCAATGAATACACCGACCTGGACGCCTGGATCGGGATCAACCCGTTGATCAGTTGACGCTGAGACGACGAAAGAAACTGAAGTGCGAAATGGTGCAACCGGAGTGCTCCTCACTCCAAGAGAGCCGGCCTGGTTGACACAGCGCAGTTTCGGAACCGACAAGGCGGCTCCGTCGCCGTCGATCTGGCATCAGGAGGAGGCGGTCTGGTGTGACGGGGCAGCCTCGGCCGGCAGTGCCAGAGAATCGTTCACTGAGGGCTTACCAGAGTTTCCACCAAGGCTGCGCACGGGTCTTAAAGCCCTTTGTCAGATAGACGCTTTGCGGATAGTTGGTTTCGAGCACCCGTCGCGCATCGTCGCGAAGCTGATCCATGCCCAAAGCGTTGTACGAGTTCAGCAAAACGCCCAAGGCATCTTCAGCGGCCGGAACGTTGCGGTATTCGGATAGTGCCAGTTGTGCGCGATTGATGGCAGCAACGTAGGCGCCACGCGAGTAGTAATAGCGCGCCACATGTACCTCGTACTCCGCCAGGGCGTTGAGGATGTAGGTCATCCGCTGGCGTGCATCGGGGGTGTATTTCGAATCCGGAAACCGGTTGACCAGGTCACTGAATGACTCGAACGATTCCTTCGCCGCCTTCTGGTCGCGCTCCGACAAGTCCTGTTGCGTGATCGAGGACAGGAAACCGAGGTTTTCGTTGAAATTGACGATGCCTTTCAGGTACAGCGCATAGTCCAGTGCCGGGCTGGCCGGATGAAGCTTGATGAAACGTTCAAGCGTGGTGATGGCCTGGGCCTTCTCGTTGTTCTTGTAATAGGCGTACGCCTTGTCCAACTGGGCCTGTTGGGCAAGCAGGGTGCCGGCAGCACGGCCCTCAAGCTTCTCCAGAAGGGGAATCGCCTTCGAGTACGAGCCCGAATCGATCTCGTCCTTGGCTTCAGCATAAATCTTGTTGGGGCTCCACCCGGCGGTGTTGTCAGGGGTCGTCGTTGAGCAGCCATGCAGAAATGCAACCAGACTGAAGAGCATCCAGGCTGGCACACACGATAATTTGGCTCGAAGCATCAGTGGCGACTTTCTTGAAACAGGGCAAATTCATTATATCGACCGACCCTGCGGCAGGCGCCGCGGACATGGAGGTCGAGGACCTGCTGGAGCAGGGGCCTGATGCCGAGTTGCGTGAGATACGTGTTTGCGAAGAACTGCACGCCCAGCGGGTCGACATGGTGCTTGCCAGGCAGATTCCGGAATTTTCCAGAAGCTACCTGCAGCAACTGATCGACGCAGGACTGGTCCATCTCCGCGGGGTGCCGGTGCGAAAGCCCTCCACACGGGTGCATGCCGGGGATTCAGTCACTGTGGAACTTCGGCCAACGCCGCAGACGCAGGCGTTCAGGCCCGAGCCGATGCCGCTGGAAGTGGTATACCAGGACAATGACCTGCTGATCGTCAACAAACCCGCCGGGCTGGTCGTGCACCCCGCGCCCGGCAATTGGAGTGGCACGCTGCTCAACGGACTTCTCGGACGTGACCCGAGTGCCGCACACCTGCCGCGTGCCGGGATTGTCCATCGCCTCGACAAGGACACCAGTGGGTTGATGGTGGTCGCTCGGAGCCGGTTGGCGATGGATCGGCTGGTCCAGGCCATCGCCGCACGTGCGGTGCGGCGGCAATACCTGGCTGTCGGACATCGACGGTGGAGCGGCGGCGAATCCGTTCTGGTCAGTGCGCCGATCGGGCGGGACCCGCGGAACCGACTCCGGATGGCCGTGGTGGATTTGAGCCAACATGCTGGCAAGAGCGCTGTGACCGACATTCGCCTGATCGAGAACGCCGAGACTTGTTGCCTGGTCGAGTGCAGTTTGCAGACCGGTCGAACCCATCAGATTCGGGTGCACATGGCGAGTCTCGGTCACCCACTGATTGGGGACGGGCTCTACGGGGGATCGCCGCTTGGCGGCTTAAAACGTCAGGCTTTGCACGCCTATCGGCTCGCATTTGCCCACCCCGTGAGCGCCGAAAGCCTGCAGTTCTCTGCGCCAGTTCCAGCGGACATGGCTTGCGCATTCACCGCGCTGGAGCTCCGATACAATGTTGGCTCCGACTGACTTTTCCGCTCCCGGATAGAAACCGACTGGTGCCGGGTTCGTGCGGAAGGCGCTGTTTGCGCGGCACTCGCTCCTGAAACCCCAGCGCATCGGGTGGAGCTTGGGTCTGTTTTCTGGTCGTCAACCCGCGGAATCCTTGACTATGAACACGGTGGATGCCAAGCGTATCCTTGAAACCGCCTTGATCTGTTCCCAGCAACCGGTCACGGTGAGGGATCTGCGTGTGCTGTTTGACGACGCGCTCAGCGCCGACTCGATCAAGACCTTGCTGGCTCAGTTACAGCAGGATTGGGTACAGCGGGGCGTGGAACTGGTTTGTGTGGCGTCGGGTTGGCGCTTCCAAAGTCGGCCGGAGATGCGGGTATTTCTGGATCGCTTGCATCCCGAAAAGCCCCCGAAATACACGCGAGCGACCCTGGAAACGCTGGCCATCATTGCCTATCGACAGCCAGTGACTCGAGCCGATATGGAGGACATCCGGGGCGTGATGATCAACTCCCTGATCATCAAGCAGCTCGAGGATCGTGGATGGATCGAAGTGATCGGGCACCGGGAGGCCGCAGGGCGCCCCGCACTGTTCGCAACGACCCGCCAGTTTCTGGACGACTTGGGCATTGAGTCACTGGACCAGTTGCCAGCCATCGCCAGTTCGGCGGGGGAAGCGAGGGTGATGGCCAGTCTGGAGGCGTCGGCAGACCCTGTTCAGCCAGGTTTGCTCGTCGAGGTTCCTGCGCAAGTTGATGCCGATGCCTTTCAGGATGCCGTCCACGCAGGGCAACCTACACCAGAGGGAACTCATGACGAACCCGAATCCGACTGACAGCCTGGAGCCGCGCGACGAGCGGAATTCCGACGATATTTTGGCCGATGCCGGCGTGGAAAGGTCAAAGCCCGCTATCGAAACAGAAGCTGATGATGAGGGACACACCACCTCGGCGGGCGTGGCCACGGGGGCTGATTCGACACTGCCTGCGGTCCAGTTTGCGGACGTCATTTCTGGCGTGTTTGACGCCGATGAAACCCGAACGGACTTACCCCCGCCCAAGCGGGTGCTTGCGCCTCAGGTGGACACACCGAAGCTGCACAAAGTGCTCGCGCAGGCCGGATTGGGCTCGCGCCTCGAAATGGAGCAGTTGATCACGGAAGGACGTATTTCCGTCAACAATGAGCCTGCTCACATTGGCCAGCGCGTCCAGTTTGGTGACCAGGTCAAAGTCAATGGAAAGCCCATCCGTGTGCGGATCGACCCGCCGCCGCCGCGAGTAATCGCGTATCACAAGCCGGTCGGCGAGGTGGTGACCCATGACGACCCTCAGAACAGACCGACCGTGTTTCGAAAGCTGCCGCGGCTGATGCAGGGCAAGTGGCAGTCGGTGGGCCGGCTGGATTTGAATACGGAAGGATTGCTTCTTCTGACCAATTCCGGCGAACTCGCCAACAAACTGATGCATCCCCGCTTTGGGCTGGAGCGAGAGTACGCCGTGAGGGTGTTGGGCGCGCTGAGCAACGAGGAAAAGCAAAGACTCCTGGATGGCGTGGCCCTCGACGATGGAATGGCTCAATTCGGTTCCATCGAAGACGGCGGAGGCGAAGGTTCGAACTGCTGGTATCGGGTCACCATCTCCGAAGGGCGTAACCGGGAGGTGCGTCGAATGCTGGAGGCGGTTGGTCATGCGGTCAGCCGGCTCATCCGGATTCGATATGGTGCGATGCTGCTGCCGCGAGGGTTGAAGCGGGGCGCCTGGATGGAACTGGGTGATCGGGACCTGCGTGCGCTCATGCAAGCCGCGGGAGCCGAAGCATCAAAGGCGCGCGGGGGTCGCGGGCACACTGGGCCAGGCTCCGAACCTGCGGGGCGGAGTGGACAGGGCCGGCGAGGTGGCGGTCGCCAGGGCGGTGGCGGTGATTCGTTCTTCAATCGCACGTCGGGCCAGAAGGGTGGCCCGACCGGAAAAGCCCGAAATGAGCGCAAAGAGGGCAGTCAACCCGATCCTTTGAAGACTTCCTTGGGTTACATCGGTGCCGACAGTTTCAGGCAGCAGCGTCAGGCTGCGGGTTCGAGGCGCTCCGGTTCCGGGAATCCAAGAAAAGGTGGCGGTCGGACCGGCGGCAGGGGGCGGTGAAACCGGGTGGGAATTTCCATCGCGAACTGGGCGAAGCCAACCCGCTGGCTCAGGTAAAATCAAAAGCTTTGTCCAATTGGCGAACTCATTCATCACCCACTTTAAGGAACATCAAATGGCAACTGAACGCACCCTTTCCATCATCAAGCCGGACGCCGTCGCCAAAAACGTGATCGGTCAGATCTATGCCCGGTTTGAAGCCGCCGGCCTGAAGATCGTGGCGGCCCGATTGGCCCATCTTTCCAGGGCTGAGGCCGAAGCCTTTTATGCCGTGCACAAGGCGCGGCCCTTTTTCAAGGATTTGGTCGACTTCATGGTTTCAGGCCCGGTCATGATCCAGGTTCTCGAAGGCGACAACGCGATTCTGAAAAACCGCGACCTCATGGGCGCAACGGACCCGAAAAAGGCGGCGCCGGGCACGATTCGGGCTGACTTTGCCGACAGCATTGACGCCAACGCGGTTCATGGTTCCGACGCCCCGGAAACCGCCGCTGTCGAGATTGCGTTCTTTTTTGCCGGCATGAACGTCTATTCCCGTTGATCGTCCGATTCCTCCAATGACGGCCAACCTTCTCGATTTCGACCTTGAAGGGCTGGCCCGGTATTGCGAGGAACTTGGCGAGCGACGATTCAGGGCGACGCAGCTTTTTCGCTGGATTCACCAGCGCGGCGCATCCGAATTTGCCCAGATGACCGATCTGGCCCGGTCATTGCGGGAAAAACTCGCAACCCGCGCCGGCGTTGTTCCGATGCCGGTACTCAGTCGGCACGAGTCGGCTGACGGGACGATCAAGTGGCTGTTCGACGCCGGCGACGGCAACGCTGTCGAGGCGGTTTACATCCCTGAGGACGACCGGGGCACCTTGTGCATCTCGTCACAGGCCGGTTGCGCTGTGGGTTGCCGCTTTTGTTCGACAGGGCACCAGGGCTTCAGCCGAAATCTGACCACCGGCGAAATCGTGTCCCAACTCTGGTTTGCCGAGCATTTTCTTCGTGCCCGCCATGGAACGACGGATCGAATCATCTCAAACGTCGTCATGATGGGAATGGGAGAGCCGCTACAGAACTATGGTGCGCTGGTGCCTGCCTTGCGGACCATGCTGGATGACCACGGCTACGGGCTTTCCAGGCGCCGGGTGACGGTTTCTACCTCAGGCGTGGTTCCGATGATCGATCGCCTCGCCACCGATTGCCCCGTCGCGCTGGCGGTGTCACTTCATGCACCCACTGACACGTTACGCGACGATCTGGTGCCGCTGAACCACAAGTTCCCGCTTGACGAGGTGCTGGGTGCGTGCCGGCGCTACCTGGAGCACGCGCCTCGCGACTTCGTGACCTTTGAATACTGCATGCTGGAGGGAGTCAATGACAGCCCTGTACATGCCAGGCAGTTGATCGATCTGATTCGGCGGCAAGATCACGGCAGGGGGATCCGCTGCAAGTTCAACCTGATCCCGTTCAATCCTTTTCCTGTGTCGGGTCTTGTCCGCTCAAGGCCCGCCCAGGTCAACGCATTTGCGCGGATACTCAACGATGCCGGTTTGGTGACGACCATTCGCAAGACACGCGGAGACGACATCGACGCAGCCTGCGGCCAGTTGGCGGGCGACGTCCGGGATCGGACCGGTGCCGAGGAGCGGATGGCGCGGCGCAGGACCATCATGTTGAAGGCAGATCGGTAGCCAATTGCTTGAAGGGAGAATTCGGGAATGAAAGACGCAGGCGTTGATTGGGGACAGGTTCTTGGAACGTTTGCGGCGGCGGTGGGCTGTGTCGCCGTGTGTTTCGGCTTGTATGGCTGCACCTCCTCGCCCGTAGCCGGTCCGTCAGCAGGTTCCGTACTACCTTCTGTGGCGCCCAAGCCGGTGCCTTCGCCCTCTGCAGAGGGCGAAGAACCCGAAACGCGAAAACGGGCGCGCCTTCGCCTCGAACTGGCGGCCAGCTACTTCGATCAGGGTCAGACCAACGTCGCGCTGGAAGAGTTGAAGCAGGTTCTCGCACTCGACTCCGGGTTCGCCGATGCCTACAACTTGCGCGGGCTCATTTACATGCGTCTCAATGACACTCGGCAGGCGGAAGAAAGCTTTCGGCGCGCGCTCAGTTTGAGTTCGGACGATTCAGCCACACTTCATAACTTCGGCTGGTTTCTTTGTCAGCAAGGACGATATCCTGAGTCGTTCCAGGCGTTCTCACGTGCTCGCGCTAACCCTATGTATCTGGATAGGGCCAAGACGTTCCTTGCACAAGGCTTGTGTGAGGCGCGCTCCGGCGATCGGGTCAGGGCCGAGCGTAGCCTGATGCGTGCTTATGAAATGGATGCGGCCAATCCGATCACCGGTTATAACCTGGCATTGCTGCTCTACGGACGCGGCGAATTGACCCGGGCTCAGTTCTACATTCGTCGCCTGAACAACAGCGAACAGGCCAATTCGGAAACCCTGTGGTTGGGAATACGAATCGAAAAACGCCTGAACAACCCGGAGGCAATGCGACAATTGGGTGATCAGCTGAAGCGGCGATTCCCGCAGTCCAAAGAGGCCGGGCGCTATGAACGCGGAGAGTTCGATGACTGAGACGACGGAGGCTTCGCAGGAGAGGCTCGCTACCGTGCCCAGTCCCGGTGCCGGTGAGTTGTTGCGGCGAGCCCGCGAGGCCTCAGGTTTGCATGTCGGTGCGCTGGCCGTGATGCTCAAAGTTCCCGTGCATCGGTTAGAGGCCCTTGAGGCTGAACGTTGGGAGCAGTTGCCGGACACGGTCTTCGTTCGCGCGCTGGCGTCCAGCGTCTGCCGCGCCCTGAGGGTGGACCCGGCTCCGGTGCTTCTGAAGCTGCCTCAGGCCGCCCCCCAACCGATTGAAGTCGGGAGCCCGGTTAACACGCCTTTTCGTGGCACACCCGGCCCAAGCGTGACTCCGCATGGTACATCGCAGTTTTCGCGGCCCCTGATGCTGGCGGTTGGGGCCATGCTGTTGGGTGCGCTTGCATTGGCCATATTTCCGTCGATCCACCTGCCCGGAAGCCGATCCCAGGGTGATCCGGACCCTGGAAAGCCGTTTTCAAGTGCACCCGCGCCGGACAGCAAGCTTGCTCCTGTTGACGCGACGTCAGGTGACCTCGCCCCAGCACCGCAGCCGGTGGCGAGCGTATCGGCTCCGGTTGCTGAGTCGAAAGGTGCGTCCACACAGCGTGAGCCACCGTCAGTGGCCCCGCCGATGTCCGTGGGCGCGGAGCGTCAAAGTGAACCGGCAAGGACTGCTGCAGGTGATGCGATCATGGTGTTCAGGGCACAGGGGCCCTCATGGATTCAGGTGATTGATGCAACGGGCGCTATCGTCCTCAAAAGGGAACTGGTGGCCGGCGAAACCGCGAGTGCCGTCGGTGCGCTGCCGCTGGCTGTTGTGGTTGGCAGGGCGGATGTGACGACGGTGGAATTGCGGGGCAAGCCGATGGATCTGGCGCCATTGGCCAAGAACAATGTCGCACGTTTCGAGGTGAAGGAATGACTCCGACTTCGAAGCCGGTCGCTGTGGCTGGACCCGTTGCGCGCCGGTCCAGAACCGCCAGTATCACTTGGGCCGACAACGTGGTGACGGTCGGCGGGGCCGCCCCTGTCCGATTGCAGAGCATGACCAACTCCGACACGGTCGATGTGATCGGTACGGCCATACAGGTCAAAGAGCTCGCGTTGGCTGGTTCGGAAATGGTCCGCTTGACCGTCAACACTCCGGAAGCTGCCCAAGCCGTGCCCCACATACGGGAGCAACTGGACCGGATGGGCGTCAGTGTTCCGTTGATTGGCGATTTCCATTACAACGGGCATCGTCTGCTGACTGATTTTCCAGATTGCGCACAAGCCCTCTCGAAATACCGCATCAACCCCGGCAATGTGGGCAAGGGCCACAAAAGAGACTTGCAATTCGGCCAGATGATTGATGCCGCCATGCGTTGGGGCAAGCCCGTACGTATTGGCGTGAACTGGGGCAGTCTGGACCAGGAGCTTCTGGCGGATCTGATGGACCAGAACAGTCGGCGTGCAGAGCCGTGGGACGCCCGGCAGGTGATGTACGAGGCCTTGGTGAGCTCGGCCATCACATCGGCTAGACTGGCAGAGAAGATGGGACTGGATGGAAGCCAGATTCTCCTGTCCTGCAAGGTCAGCGGCGTTCAAGATCTGATCGCGGTATACCGGGAATTGGCGCGCCGTTGTGACTACGCACTGCACTTGGGCCTGACCGAGGCGGGGATGGGAACCAAAGGAACGGTGGCGTCGACAGCGGCCCTTGCGGTTCTGTTGCAAGAAGGAATTGGCGACACCATACGGGTTTCACTGACTCCGCAACCCGGGGAGCCGCGGACACAGGAAGTTGTTGTTGGGGCGGAGATTCTGCAGGCGCTGGGCCTGCGCAGCTTTGTTCCCAGTGTGACGGCCTGCCCGGGCTGCGGTCGGACCACCAGCAGTACGTTCCAGGAACTGGCCAAGCAGATTGACGATTTTCTCCGGGCTCAGATGCCGGTCTGGCGAGGCCGATACCCCGGTGTCGAGAAATTGAAAGTCGCCGTGATGGGATGCATTGTCAATGGCCCTGGCGAGAGCAAGCATGCGGACATCGGCATCAGTCTGCCCGGGACGGGCGAGGCACCCGCAGCCCCTGTCTTCATCGATGGTGAAAAGCGCATGACGCTGCGCGGTGAAGGCATTGCCCGTGAGTTTCAGGACATCGTCGAGAACTATATTGAGTCCCGGTTTGGCGCTGCATCCGGGGTGCGTGCCAGAGCAGAAAGAGAACATGGTTGAGGTGAGCAGGGCGCAGCGCGCCGAAAAACTGGCTGCTGTCAAGGGCATGAACGATGTCCTGGCGCCGGAGTCTGCAACGTGGGAATGGCTTGAAGCGAGAGTTCGGGCGCTGATGTCCCGATACGCTTATCGAAACATCCGTACGCCTATCGTGGAGCCCACGGCATTGTTTGTGCGTGGTTTGGGCGAAGTCACAGACATCGTGGAAAAGGAGATGTACTCCTTTGAGGACCGGCTCAACGGAGAAGAACTGACGCTGCGTCCGGAATGCACGGCAGGTGTCGTCAGGGCCGTGGTGCAGCATTCCATGCTGTACGAAGGTGGAAAGCGGCTGTACTACATGGGACCGATGTTCCGTCACGAACGTCCGCAGCGGGGGCGATATCGCCAGTTTCACCAGATCGGCGCTGAGGTACTCGGATTTCCAGGTGCTGAGGTCGATGCAGAGCTCATTCTCCTTGCTGATGCGCTCTGGCAAGAGCTGGGGCTGTCGGGCATTCGTCTGGAACTCAACAGCCTGGGACAACCCGCCGAGCGTCAGGCCCATCGGTCGGCCTTGATTGAGCACCTTGAAAAGCATGTGGACGCACTGGATGGCGATGCGAAGCGCAGGATGTACAGCAATCCGCTTCGTGTGCTTGACACCAAGAACCCCGCGATGTCCGAGGTTGTGGAAACCGCACCGAGGATGCTTGATTTCCTCGGCGCCGCGTCGATGGCCCATTTTGATACGCTGCGAACCATCCTTGATGCCAACCAGATCACCTATACCATCAATCCGCGCCTGGTTCGCGGCATGGATTACTACAACCTGACCGTGTTCGAATTCGTGACCGAACGGCTGGGCTCGCAGGGCACCATTTGTGGCGGCGGTCGCTACGATTACCTCGTCGAGCAGATCGGCGGCAAACCGGCACCCGCCGTCGGCTGGGCCTTGGGTGTTGAGCGGGTGTTGGAGCTGGTCCGTGAGGAAGGCAAGGCGCCTGCGCCTCTCGTCTCGGAGTTCTATGCCGTCGTGCCGGAACCGAGCGCAATCCCTTTTGCGATGAAGACGCTACAGATGCTTCGTGCGGCCGGTCGCAGCGTGCAAATGCACGCCGCAACGCCTGACGGTTTGGGCAGCATGAAGGCGCAATTCAAGAAGGCCGACGCCAGCGGAGCCCGATATGCGCTGGTGTTTGGCGCTGACGAGGTTGCCCATGAGTCCATCACGGTCAAGCCGCTGCGTGAGGGCGACGGTGTGCAGACCACCCACTCGTTGTTGAACCTTCTCGGTTGGGCGCAGACCCTACAATCGAAAGCTTAATCTTGCAGTTACATGGCCAAACATCTAGATCTTGAAGAACAGGAACAGCTTGATGAGCTCAAGCATTTCTGGAAGACCTATGGCAACCTGATTACTTGGTTGTTGATTGCCGCTCTGGGCACCTTTGCGGCCTGGAACGGATACCAGTATTGGCAACGAAGTCGGGCCGTTCAGGCCGCCGCACTTTTTGACGAGCTCGAGCGCCATGCCTTGGCCGGCGACACGACGCGGTTGGATCGATCCCTGTCGGACATGAAGGACAAATTTGGTGGCACAACCTATGCCGTGCAGGCGGCACTGGTTGCGAGCAAAGCCTATTTCGATGGCGACAAGGTCGATGCGGCCAAGGACGCGTTGCGTTGGGTCGCCGACAAAAGCTCCGACGAAGGCTATCAATCTGTTGCGAGGCTCCGGTTGGCCGGAATTCTGATCAGCCAGAAGGCCTATGAGGAGGCCGCCAAGCTGTTGGCTGGCTCCGCGCCCAAGGACTTTGAAGGCTTGTTTGCGGACCGTAAAGGGGACCTCGCGAACGTCCAGGGCAGGAAGGGTGAGGCAATTTCGGAGTACCAGAAGGCCTATCGCCTTTATGAGGGAAAGGCCGACTACCGCCGCCTGGTGGAAGTGAAGCTCATCGCTTTGGGTGCAGACCCGACCGCCGCAGAAGCGGCAGCGCCCAAAGTACTGGACGGTCCCTCCGGAGGCAAAAAGTGACAACCGTTGTTGTTGATCGGCAGAACGGCCTGGTGAAGTCGCTCGTCGTCGCGTCCCTGGCACTGCTGCTGGTTGCGTGTTCGGGCGGTGGGGCCAAACCCAAACCCGCTGATCTTGCACCCAATGCCGCATTGATCGGTGTGAAACAGGCTTGGAGCGCGAGGGTCGGTCAGGTCAGTTTTCCGTTGAACGTAGCCGTAAACGGTGAGCGCGTGACGGTGGCGTCGTCTGACGGAACGGTCATGGTGCTCGATAGCGTGAGTGGCCGTGAATTGTGGCGCACCAAGGCGACCGAAGCGCTGGCTGCCGGCGTCGGGAGCGATGGGAAAGCGGCCGCGGTGGTGACACGCTCCAACCAGCTGGTCGTGTTTCGGGATGGACGCGAAGTCTGGCGGGCGCGAATTCCGGCACAGGTCTACACCGCTCCGTTGGTCGCAGGTGAGCGCGTGTTTGTACTGGCTGGGGATCGTTCGGTACTCGCATTTGACGGCGCGAGTGGGCGCCGCCTGTGGACGCAGCAACGTCCCGGCGACGCCTTGGTCTTGAAAGAGGCTGGGGTGATCCGTGCGGTCGGCGACACCGTGGTCGTTGGTTTGTCAAGCCGGATGGTTGGCCTCAATCCGACGAATGGAAGCGTTCGCTGGGAGGTTCCAATCGCAACCGCGCGGGGCGCCAACGACGTGGAACGATTGGTTGATCTGGTTGGCAGTGTCAGTCGGGAAGGCCAAGTGGTATGCGCCCGTGCTTTTCAGATCGCCGTCGGATGCGTGGACACGTCAAAAGCCAGTCTGGTCTGGAGTGTTCCTTCAAATGGCGTCGTCGGTGTCCATGGCAACACCCGATCCGTTTTCGGCGTCGAGTCCGACGGCAAAGTCCTGGCATGGAACCGCGCCAATGGAGACCGCCAATGGGTGTCCGAGCGGTTGAGATACAGAACTTTGACCGCGCCACTTGCGGTAGGTCGGTCCGTCGTGGTCGGGGATGATGCCGGCCTCATACACTTGCTGTCGGTGGAGGATGGCAGTCCGCTCAATCGGCTGACGACCGACGGATCGCCGATTGCCGCGACGCCCGTTCTAGCCGGGGATACGCTGGTTGCCGTCACGCGCAGCGGCGCCGTGTTCGGGTTTCGCCCAGAATGACCGGACAGATCGGCTGACGTGAAACCAGTCCTCGCCCTGGTCGGTCGACCGAACGTTGGCAAGTCCACCCTGTTCAATCGCCTCACCCGGAGCCGCGACGCCATCGTCGCCGACTTCGCCGGGTTGACCAGGGACCGGCACTACGGCATTGGAAAGTCAGGCAAGCACGAGTTCATCGTTATTGACACAGGCGGGTTCGAGCCCGATGCGACCGGTGGCATCTCCCGGGAGATGGCAAGGCAGGCGCAGCAAGCTGTCGCCGAAGCGGACGTGATCGTGTTCGTGGTCGATGCCCGAGCCGGATTGTCCGCGCAGGACCACGATATCGCCGCATACCTCAGAAGGCTCGGAAAACCGTGCATTCTGGTCGCCAACAAGGCGGAAGGCATGCATGAGGGCATGCAGTTGACCGAGTTCTACGAATTGGGGCTGGGTGAAGTCATTCCGGTTTCTGCGGCGCATGGGCAAGGCATCAGAAGCTTGATCGATCGTGCTTTGGAGCCCCTTCACCTTGGGGAGCCCGAAGAGGATGAGGCTGGCGAAGCGCCCGGTGTCATCAAGCTGGCAGTGGCAGGGCGTCCCAATGTCGGCAAGTCAACCCTGATCAACACCTGGCTGGGGGAGGAGCGCCTGGTCGCGTTCGACCTTCCTGGCACCACCCGCGATGCCATCAAGGTGCCGTTCGAACGCAATGGCCAGCGATTTGAACTGATCGATACTGCTGGTTTGCGGCGCCGTGGCAAGGTGTTCGAAGCAATCGAGAAGTTTTCGGTGGTGAAGACGCTACAGGCGATTGAGTCGGCGCATGTGGTGCTGTTGCTGCTGGATGCGACCCAGGGAGTGACCGATCAGGATGCCCATATTGCGGGGTACGCGCTGGAGAGCGGCCGGGCTGTGGTTCTGGCGGTGAACAAATGGGATGCGGTCGACGACTACCAGCGAACCCTGCTGCAGCGATCCATCGAAACCCGCTTGGCATTCTTGAAATTTGCGAACCTTCACTTCATCTCGGCCAGAAAACGCCAAGGTCTGGGGCCCTTGTGGGCTTCGATCATTCAGGCCTACAAGGCATCAACGCGCAAGATGTCGACCCCGGTGTTGACCCGGCTTTTGCTGGAAGCCGTCCAGTTTCAGTCACCTCAGCGCTCCGGCATGTTCCGCCCGAAACTGCGATACGCTCACCAAGGCGGAATGAACCCGCCGGTCATCGTCATCCATGGAAACTCGCTCGATCATGTCACCGAGGCCTACAAACGCTTTCTGGAAGGGCGGTTCCGCAAAGAGTTTGATCTGGTCGGCACCCCGCTGCGCATTGAAATGAAGAGCTCGAATAACCCGTTCGCCGACAAGGATGCTCAATGAGTGTCATGTGCAGGCCCGTTGGTGTAAGGATTAGCGTTCGTGCAACAGCGGCAGCGTGGGACCCTGTGTTATGGTCGGGGCTCTCTCACAACTCTCGAACACGGAGCATATCGTGACCAACAAAGGGCAACTCTTGCAAGACCCATTCCTCAACGCCTTGCGTCGCGAGCATGTACCGGTGTCGATCTACCTCGTCAACGGCATCAAGCTCCAAGGCCAGATCGAGTCCTTTGACCAATACGTGGTTCTTCTGAGGAACACGGTGACACAAATGGTGTACAAACACGCCATTTCGACCATTGTGCCTGGGCGCCCGGTCACGATCGCGGCGCCAGACGCCGGTGAATCGTCGGGCAACTGATTCCCGTTTCCGCGTGCAGCCGATGCGTCGGCGCCATGCAACAGACTTCTTCCGAATTGAGTCAGGCTGATCCTCAAGCAAACTTCGTTGTGCGCGCCATCCTGGTCGGGGTCGACCTTGGTTTGCCCCATTTCGATGGCGAACTCGAAGAACTGGGCCTGTTGGCTCAGACCGCCGGGATGGTGCCTGTCGCACGGATCACCTGCAAACGCAAGGCGCCCGACGCGGCCTTGTTTGTCGGCAGCGGTAAGGCCGATGAAATCAAATGGCTGGCTGAGCAGCATGGCGCGCAGGAAATCCTGTTTGATCAGTCGCTGAGCCCGGCGCAGCAACGCAACCTGGAGCGCCACATGGGGCTCCCGGTCAATGACAGGACGCTGCTGATCCTGGAAATTTTCGCTCAGCGGGCACGAAGCCACGAGGGAAAATTGCAGGTGGAACTGGCGCGGCTTCAATATTTGAGCACCCGGCTGGTGCGCCGATGGTCGCACCTGGAACGACAGCGAGGTGGCATCGGTACACGTGGGGGCCCCGGCGAGACCCAGATCGAGCTGGATCGCCGAATGATCAGCGATGCGATCAAGCGCACCCGGGAGCGGCTGGAGAAGGTCAAACGGCAGCGTCTGACGCAAAGGCGGCAGCGCAGCCGCCGCGAGAGTTTCTCAATATCGCTCGTCGGATACACCAACGCCGGAAAATCGACGCTCTTCAATGCCTTGGTGAAGGCTCGCGCCTATGCCGCCGACCAGTTGTTTGCCACCCTGGATACCACCACCCGCCAGCTTTACCTGGGGGAGGCCGGTCGATCGGTTTCGCTGTCCGATACAGTGGGCTTCATCCGCGATCTTCCCCACGGACTGATCGATGCCTTTCAGGCAACGTTGCAAGAAGCGGCGGATGCGGACTTGCTGCTGCACGTGGTGGACGCCGCCAATCCGGGCTTTCCGGAGCAGATGGTCGAGGTACAACGGGTGTTGCGCGAGATCGGCGCAGACCTGGTTCCGCAGGTGCTCGTTTTCAACAAGGTCGATGCGCTGGCGCCGGATCAAAGACCGCTGAAGCGGATCGACCGGTTCGATGTCGAGGGTGTGGCCGTGCCGAGGGTGTTCGTCAGTGCGCGCAGTGGCGAAGGCTTGAAGGAACTGCGAGAGCAACTGGCGGCTATGGTCGAGTCGGCAATGCCCGGACAGGACGCCGTGGATAAGCCCGAACGGTTTGGCGAAGAGGCATCCTGATTGGGCACAATCAGGGCCTCAGACACGAGACATCTATGCGAACGAATCTCCAATTTGGCGCCAATTCCGGTTCAGGGTTGGCGCGGCGCATCCGGGGCATGTTCAACCTGAACGATCCCCGGTGGGGGCGTGGCGGCGACCAGCCAGAGGAGGGTGGGAAGTCGGAAACGCCAAAGCCCGGCGGCGAGCCGCCGTTGCCTCCATCCGGAAATGGGCGTGGCCAGGGTCCCAATCAAGGCCCCCCCGACCTCGACGAACTGTGGCGGGACTTCAATCGCAAGCTGGGCGGGCTGTTCGGTGCGGGTCGGGGCGGTGGCCGAGGTGGCGACAGCAACGGAGCCGGCGGATTTCAACCGCCTGAGATGAAGAACGCTGGCATCGGCGTGGGACTGATAGCCGGTGTCGTGCTGCTGATCTGGCTGGGAACTGGTTTCTTCATCGTGCAGGAAGGGCAGCAAGCCGTCATCACCCAGTTTGGTCGGTATCACTCGACGGTTGGCGCGGGCTTCAACTGGCGACTGCCATACCCGATCCAGCGGCACGAGGTCGTGGTGGTCACGCAGATCCGCTCGGTGGATGTGGGTCGGGACACCCTTGTCAAGGCAACCGGTCTGCGCGATTCCGCCATGTTGACGGCGGACCAGAACATCGTCGAGATCAAGTTCGCTGTCCAGTACCGACTGAACGATGCCCGGGCGTATCTGTTCGAAAGCAAAGATCCGGCGAATGCGGTGGTACAGGCGGCGGAGTCGGCTGTGCGAGAAGTCGTTGGACGAATGTCGATGCAAGTGGCCTTGGCCGATGAACGCGATCAGATCGCGCCGCGGGTGAGAGAGCGCATGCAAGCGATCCTGGACCGCTACAAGGTGGGTATCGAGATTGTCGGGATCAACCTCCAGCAAACCGGCGTGCGACCGCCCGAGCAGGTTCAGGCGGCTTTCGACGACGTGCTGAAGGCGGGGCAGGAGCGCGAGCGCGCAAAAAACGAGGCCCAAGCCTATGCCAACGATGTGATCCCCCGGGCAGTGGGTTCCGCGGCACGCTTGAGGGAAGAGTCGGAAGCCTACCGTGCCCGCATCGTGGCCCAGGCGCAAGGCGATGCCCAACGGTTTCGTTCGGTGCTGACCGAATATCAGAAGGCGCCACAGGTCACACGCGACCGGATGTACATCGATGCGATGCAGCAGGTTTACAGCAACGTTTCCAAGGTACTGGTCGAGTCACGCTCGGGCTCCAACCTTCTGTACCTTCCGTTGGACAAGCTCTTGCAGTTGACCGGTTCGTCTTCCGCCGCTGGAGGCCAGGACGCGCCGGTTTCATCCGGGGCGGGCTTGCCGGCACCGTCAACAGCGCAGACGACGCCTTTGCCCGCACCGCAACCGAGTCCGGCGCCAGAATCGCGCTCGCGTGACGCCGCGCGGACCCGGGACCGCGAAGCCCGCTGAGGAAGAGCCAAATGAACAGAATCGGTTTTATTGTTTCTTCCCTCCTCATCGTCCTGGCGCTGTTGGCTTCAACCCTGTTTGTGGTCGATCAGCGGCAGTTCGGCGTGGTGTATGCGTTTGGACAGATTCGTCACGTGATCACCGAGCCGGGCCTTCACGTCAAGCTGCCACCCCCATTCCAGAATGTCTCCTATATTGACAAGCGCCTGCTGGTGTTGGAGAACTCCGACACCGATCCGATGCTGACTGCCGAGAAGCAGCGCGTCGTGATCGAATGGTTCGTGCGTTGGCGGGTGAGTGAGCCCTCGGAGTTCATCCGCAATGTCGGGCTTGACGAAAAGGCCGGGGCCAGCCAGCTTAATCGGGTTGTGCGCAATGCATTCCAGGAACAGATCAACCGGCGACCCGTGGCCGATTTGCTGACCAGTCGTGAATCGCTTGTCACCGGGGTCAAACGGGAAGTGCAGCAGGCTGTGCAAGGGTCCAAACCCTGGGGCATCGAGGTCGTCGATGTCCGGATCACGCGCATCGACTATGTGGAATCGATCACCGAGTCGGTTTTCAGGCGCATGGTCGCCGAACGGCAGCGGGTGGCCAACGAATTGCGTTCGACAGGCGCGGCGGAAGGGGAGCGAATCCGCGCCGATGCCGATCGGCAGCGTGAAGTGACGGTCGCGAACGCGTATCGCGAGGCCCAGAAGGTCAAGGGTGAGGGCGATGCGGAGGCCGCTCGCATTTTCGCGGACGCGTTTGGCCGTGATCCGCAGTTCGCGCAGTTCTACCGCAGCCTTGATGCCTACAAGGCGACCTTCAGCAAGAAGAGTGATGTGATGGTGCTCGATCCATCATCGGACTTTTTTAAGTCGATGCGTGGATCGGGCGGCACGACCAGCGCCGCGCAGCCTCCCGCGAAGAAGTAATTCTGGTGGACGGCAACACCCTGTGGCAGGCCTTGGCGCTGATGCTGGTGCTCGAAGGTCTGTTGCCGCTCGTTTCGCCCGTCAGTTGGCGCCGGATGTTTGAGCAGATTCTGCAACTGGGCAACGGACAGATACGTTTTTTCGGGCTGTGTTCTGTCTTGGGCGGCCTGGTCGTGCTGTGGCTGGTGAGCTGAACGGCGCAGCCGGGCCGGTAGAATCCCTGTTTTAACAGCGCCCTCACCACATGTCCGCCTGGGTCCTGCCGGATCACCTTGCCGATGTCTTGCCTTCCGAGGCTCGGCACATCGAAGAGCTTCGTCGCTGCCTGCTCGATACCGCGTGCAGTTATGGGTACGAACTGGTCATGCCACCCTTGCTGGAGCATCTGGAATCGCTGCTCACCGGTACCGGCCAGGCGCTTGATCTACAGACCTTCAAACTCGTCGACCAGCTTTCCGGACGGATGCTGGGCGTGCGCGCCGACACGACGCCCCAGGTCGCACGAATCGACGCGCACCTGCTGAACCGGTCCGGCGTCACCCGGCTGTGCTACTGCGGCCCTGTGCTCCACACCCGCCCGGATCGCCCCCATGCCTCGCGCGAGCCCCTTCAGCTTGGGGCAGAGATCTACGGACATGCCGGGCGCGAGGCCGACCTGGAGATTCTGTTGCTGGCGATGGACTGCCTGAAGGTGGCCAAAGTGTCGGGGCTGAGCGTCGACATGGCCGATGCCAGCGTCGTCGATGCGCTGTTGGCGGGCGTTCCGGTCAGCGAGCCTCTGCTTCAGCGTTTGCTTGCCGCGCTGGCTGCCAAGGATTCGGCTGAAGTGGCCGCTCTCGGTCGCACATTGCCAGCCGCTACGCGAGAGGGCCTGTTGGCGCTGGTGCAGTTGTACGGCGACGAGGGTGTGCTGGAGGAGGCGCGCATCGCCCTCAGGTCCACGCCCGGCATCGACGAGGCGCTGAACACGTTGAAGTGGCTGGCCGGTCAGCTTGAGGACACCCGCGTGAGTTTCGATCTCGCCGATCTTCGGGGGTATTCGTACTACAGCGGCGCACGATTTTCAATTTATGCGAAGGGCGCGGCCGACGCCTTGGTGCGAGGCGGTCGTTACGACGGGGTTGGGGCGGTTTTCGGGCACAACCTCGACCGGGCCCGCCCTGCAGTGGGATTCAGCCTGGATCTCAAGATGCTGGTTGGAGCTGTGGCGCCGCGACCGCTCAAGGCGGCTATCCGGGCCCCTTGGCGCGAGGACATGGCCCTGCGCGAGGCTGTCAAATCGTTGCGCGAACGCGGTGAGACGGTCGTAGGCATGTTGCCGGGCCATGAAAGCGAAATTGATGAATTCCACTGTGATCGGGAGTTGGTCGCGGTCTCCGGGCAGTGGGTGGTAAAGAACATTGAGAATCAATGACATGAACAAGACCAAAGGCAGAAACGTGGTGGTTGTCGGCACCCAATGGGGTGACGAGGGCAAGGGCAAGCTGGTGGACTGGCTCACTGAGAGTGCCCAGGGCGTCGTTCGGTTCCAGGGCGGACACAACGCCGGCCACACGCTGGTGATCAATGGCGTGAAGACCGCGCTGCACCTGATTCCGAGCGGCATCATGCGACCCGGCGTGAAGTGCTACATCGGCAACGGCGTGGTGCTTTCGGCGTCCAAGCTGCTGGAGGAAATCGAAGGGCTGGAGCGGGCGGGCGTGGAAGTGCGCTCCCGACTGCGCATCAGCGAAGCCTGCCCGCTGATCCTTCCGTTCCACGCGGCACTCGATGTCGCGCGCGAAGCCGCCCGGGAGCAGGGCGGTTCGGAGAAGATCGGCACCACCGGCCGTGGCATCGGCCCGACCTACGAAGACAAGATCGCCCGGCGCGCTCTTCGGGTCCAGGATCTGAAATACCCCGAGAGCTTCGCGGCGCGCCTGCGGGACTTGCTGGCGCTGCACAACCACATGCTGACCTCGTTCCTGGGGTCGGGCGGATTCAGCTTCCCCGACGCGCTGAAGCCCTACATCGTCAACGGAGAGGTCCAGTTTGACGCCGTGTACGACGAGGCGATGAAGCATGCTGAACTGCTCAGCCCGATGATGGCCGACGTCTCCCGTGAGCTCAACGAGGCGCACCGGCATGGTGCCAACCTGCTGTTCGAAGGCGCCCAGGGTACGTTGCTCGACGTCGACCACGGAACCTATCCCTATGTCACCTCGAGCAACTGCGTCGCGGGCAATGCGGCAGCCGGCTCCGGCGTCGGGCCGGGCATGTTGCATTACATCCTCGGCATCACCAAGGCCTACTGCACGCGCGTGGGCGGCGGCCCGTTCCCGACCGAACTGGAGTGGGAAAAGGAGGGCACACCGGGCTGGCACATGAGCACCGTCGGGGCCGAAAAGGGTGTCACCACCGGCCGCAGCCGTCGCTGCGGCTGGTTCGACGCCGCGTTGCTCAAGCGTTCAGCCCAGGTCAATGGCTTGTCAGGCCTGTGCATCACCAAACTCGACGTGCTTGACGGCCTGAAAGAACTCAAGTTGTGCACCGGATATGAGCTCGATGGCGAACTGATCGACATCCTGCCGCTGGGCGCGGACGAAATTTCCCGCTGCAAACCGGTCTATGAAACCATTGAAGGCTGGACCGACAGCACCGTCGGCGTGACGCAGTACGAACGGCTGCCGGTCAACGCCCGTCTGTATCTGCAGCGCATCGAGCAGGTGACCGGTGTGCCGATCCACATCGTCTCCACCAGCCCGGACCGCGACCACACCATCATGATGCGGCATCCCTATCTGGCGGACTGACCCAGAGCAGTTTTCTCGGTTGTTTTCGATCTGTACCAGCGTGTATCGGCCTTTGTTAGCTACGAAATCAGGAGTATCCAATCATGTTGACTGAAGATGGCAAGCACTTGTACGTGAGTTACGACGAGTACCACAACCTGATCGAAAAACTTGCCCTGAAGGTGTACCAGTCGGGTTGGCAGTTCGACACCATCCTGTGCCTCGCACGTGGCGGCATGCGCCCGGGTGACATCCTGTCGCGGGTTTTCGACAAGCCGCTGGCCATCATGTCGACCAGCTCCTACCGCGCCGACGCCGGTACGGTGCAAGGGCATCTGGACATCGCACGGTTCATCACCACGCCCAAGGGCGAGATTGCCGGTCGGGTGCTGCTGGTCGACGATCTGGCGGACACCGGGCACACCCTGAAAGCGGTGTTCGAGATGCTCAAGAGCAATTACGCGCCCATCACCGAGCTGCGCAGCGCGGTGATCTGGACCAAGGGCGTGTCGACCTTCGTTCCGGACTACTCCGTGGAATTCCTTCCCACCAATCCCTGGATTCACCAGCCCTTCGAGAACTACGACAGCATGACGCCGCAGATGCTGCTCGAAAAATGGAAACTCTGATCCGGGCCATGGCGCCCGAACCATGAGCAACGGGAGCGCAGGCTCCCGTTTCCATTTGAGGTTGATAGGACGACCGTGAACGGCCAGGCGCTACCATTGCCTGCATGACCGCATCCGCATCTGACCCCGTCACCCGCCTGATTCATCACCCGTACGCACCGCCAGCGGGATTCGAGGCGCCCCAGCCCGGGGTCTTCAAGGCATCCACCGTGTATTTCCCCAACGTGGCCGCCCTGCGGGCGCGCGACTGGCGGCACAAGTCGGGCTACACCTACGGCCTGCACGGCACGCCGACCACCTTTCTCCTGGAGGAGCGCCTGTGCGCCCTGGAAGGTGGCGCGCAATGCCTGCTGGCACCCAGCGGCCTGGCCGCCATTGCGACGGTTTCCCTCGGACTGCTGAAAACCGGCGACGAGGTGCTGATACCCGACAACGCCTACGGCCCCAACAAGGCCCTGGCAGAAGGCGAACTGGCTGCCTGGGGCATTGGTCACCGGCTGTACAACCCAATGGATACCCGCGATCTCGCGGAAAAGATCGGCGAACGCACGCGTCTGGTCTGGCTGGAGGCGCCCGGTTCGGTCACGATGGAGTTTTCCGACCTGATGGCCCAGGTTCGTCTGTGCCGCGAGCGCGGGGTCACTACAGCGCTGGACAACACCTGGGGTGCAGGGCTCGCGTTCCAACCCTTTGATCTTGACGCCGGTGCGCCAGGCAGCCTCGGCGTGGATATCTCCGTGCAGGCCTTGACCAAGTACCCCAGCGGCGGCGGCGATGTGCTGATGGGCAGCGTGATCACCCGAGACGAAGCCCTGCACCGCCGGCTCAAGCTCAGCCACATGCGCCTCGGCGTCGGCGTGGGCGCCAACGACGCCGAGATGGTGCTGCGATCGCTGCCCAGCATCGCCTTGCGCTACCGTGCCCAGGATCTGGCCGGTCGACAACTGGCACGGTGGTGTCAGACCCAGCCCCAGTTCGTCCAGGTACTGCATCCCGCTCTGGCGGGTTCGCCCGGTCATGCGTCCTGGCGCGCGCTGTGCGGCGGTGCCGCAGATCAGCCCGACGCGGGCTTGGCCGCGGGCTTGTTCAGCGTCCTGGTGGACCCGGTTCACGACCAGACCCGGGTGGATGCGTTCTGCGATGCATTGAAACTGTTCCGCCTCGGTTACAGCTGGAGCGGGCCGGTCAGCCTGGTCGTTCCCTACGAACTGCAATCCATGCGTCCGGTTTGGCCGGCGCACCTGGCGCGCGGGACGCTGGTGCGTTTTTCGGTCGGTCTGGAGGCGGTGGCCGATCTGATCCAGGATCTTGAACAGGCATGGCACAAAGCGGTGCGTGCATGATTGATCCAGATCAGTGTTTTCCGCACTGGTCATGATTCGGGCAGCCCGGTAGTCTTCGGATTGCCCAGTTGCCGCAGACGAGCCGCCATGACCGAATCGACCCCATTGCCAGAAACCCAGGCGCCCGAAGTGGCGCCGTACCACCCGCCGCCGCCCACCGGGCCGCAGTCGCTGATCCGGCCGCTGGCCTTCGGCGCCCCGTTTCATTGGCTGGCGATGGGATGGAAGGATTTTCGAGCCCATCCCGGCATCGGCTTCTTCTATGGCATCTGTTTCTGGCTGATGGCGCTGACGCTGGGCTACGTGTTTCGCGCCCAGCCTGAATACACCATGTCGATCGCGTCCGGTTGTCTGCTGGTCGGACCGTTCCTGGCCATGGGCCTTTATGAGGTGAGCCGGCGGCGCGAGCAGGGGCTGGCGCCCGATCTGTTCGGTTCGCTCACCTGCTGGAAGGCGCACATCCGCAGCATGGCGATGCTGGTGCTGGTGCTGATCGTGCTCGAACTGCTGTGGGGACGGGCGTCCCTGGTGGTGTTCGCGGTGTTCTTCAACACCGGCATGCCCTCGACCACCGGCGTGTTGAACGCGGTGTTCAATCCGGAAAACTGGGAGTTCGTGGCGGTCTATTTCGCGGTGGGCAGCGTTTTTGCCGCGCTGGTCTATGCGACGTCCGCTGTGTCGATCCCGATGATTCTCGACCGGGACACCGACGCCATCTCGGCCGCGATCACCAGCATCCGGGTCGTGCTGGAGAACACCGGGGTCATGCTGCTTTGGGGCGTGCTGCTGACCAGCCTGGTGTTTCTGGCACTGCTGCCGTGGGGCGCCGGCCTGTTGTTGGCGGGGCCGCTGCTTGGCCATGCCAGTTGGCATGCCTATCGCGGGTCGGTGGCTTGGGTCGAGGAGGTCGAGACGATTGGCGAAAGCCGCGCCGGCGCCTGATCCGCCAGGTTTCGCGCCGGCGACCTGGCCATCTGCTGTTACAGTGGGGGGCTCCTCCAGCGACCTGAAAGCATATATTGGCCACTCCCAACTACGGATACGAAAAACGTCAGAAAGAACTGGCGAAAAAGCGCAAGAAAGAGGAGAAGCTCAGGGCCCGTTCCAAAGGCGCGGGTACCAAGGAAGGCGCTCAGGAGGGGCAGGTTGCGGACGAGTCGCACCCCCCGCCCGACGTACCGGCCGACCCCGCAGGCACCTGACGCGACAACAACGCCCATGCCGCGGCGGGGGTTGCGCGCGAAGTTTTCACCAATGCTCAATCGCCGCCATCTGCCAGCGATTGCGCCAGGGTGCGCATCGTCTGCATCGAGCGGTCGGATGCGTCCAGCACCTGGGCTTCGGCAAAACGGCTGAAGTGGCGCCGGGTCGATTCGGCATAGCCGGGGTCGTAGTGCATCCGCAACAGGTCGCGCACCACGGCTTCGACCCGCCCGGCCCGGGCTTGGGCTTTCCAGCCTTCGACCACGGCCTTGCTTCGGAGCATGGTCAGGGCGTCCAGCCGGTGACAGAAGAACTCGATGTCCTGGGCAAAGAACGCATAGTCCTCCAGTAGCAGGTGCACGCGCTCGTCGTCGGGCATTTGCAACAGCACACAGGGGCTTTCGCGCATGGCGTCCATCAGGCATTGCGGCACCGCCAGGTTGCCGACCTTTTTGCTTTCCGCCTCGACAAAGACGGGTCGGGAGGCGTCAAGACGCCTCAGGCGGTCCCAGAGCAAGGTTTCAAACCGTTTCTGGCTTGGTTGAGGCCGACCGGGGATCATGCCGAGCACCGAACTGCGGTGGCTGGCCAGCCCTTCGAGGTCGAGCACCTGGGCCCCGGTTGCGTCGAGCGCCCGCAGCAGCCGGGTCTTGCCGGAGCCGGTTGGGCCACAAACCACGCGGAAGCGAAGCCGCGCCACCTGCTGTGGCATGTTCCCGAGCATGGCCGAGCGAAACGCCTTGTAGCCGCCTTCGAGCACCTGCACCCTAAACCCGATCTGGCCCAGCACCAGCCCCAGCGCGTTGCTGCGTTTGCCGCCGCGCCAGCAGTAGATCAGCGGCTGCCAGTTCTTGGGCTTGTCGAGCACCTCGCGCTCGATGTGGTTGGCGATGTTGCGCGCCACCAGGGCAGCACCGATCTTCTGGGCCTCGAACGGGCTGACCTGCTTGTACAAGGTGCCAACGCGGATGCGTTGTTCGTTGTTCAGCGACGGCCAGTTCAGCGCGCCGGGAAGGTGGTCTTCGGCGAACTCGCCCTCACTGCGCGCGTCGATGATCGCGTCGAACGCATCGAGCCGGGCCAGGGCCTCGGCGGCGGGGAGAACATGCGCGCTCACTTGAGCAGCTTTCGCAGCTCCGGCCAGATCGTGGCCAGGATGATCGGATGCGCCTCCTGTGTCGGATGGATGCGATCGGTCTGGAACAGACGAAGGGCGTCCGGACCGTCGGCCACGCCCTTGAGCATGAAGGGCACCACGGCCGCTTTGTTGGCCTGGGCCACTTCGCCAAACGACGCGGCAAAGCGGCGCCCATAGTCTGCACCGTAGTTCGGCGGCACCTGCATGCCCACGAGCAGAACCTTGGCGCCCGCGCGCTGCGCGGCCTGGGTCATGGCGTTGAGGTTGTCCACGGTCAGTTGCAGCGGCAGGCCACGCAGCGCGTCGTTGCCGCCGAGCTCGATCACCACCACCGCCGGCTGGTGTTGGGCCAGCAGGGCCGGCAGGCGCGAGCGCCCGCCCGAGGTGGTGTCGCCGCTGATGCTGGCATTGACCACGCGGGCCGCGACTTTTTCCTGCGTGAGCTTTTTCTCCAGCAAGGCGACCCAGCCGGTGCCGCGCGGCAGGCCATATTCGGCGCTCAGCGAATCGCCGACCACCAGCACGACCCGGTCTTTCCCCGCCCCAGCAGGCTGTGCCCAGGATGCCCCCACGGGCAGAGCCCACACCGCACTCGCGATAAAGTGTCGTCGATTCAAAACCAGCCACCTTTCATGTCCGAAGACCCACGTTCCGCCATCATCGCCGTCGAGCACGTCTACAAGTCCGTGTCCGACTCCACTGGCACGCTGGACATTTTGCGCGATATCGATTTTTCGCTTGCCGAGCGGGAAACGGCGGCGATCGTCGGCGCCTCCGGTTCGGGCAAGAGCACGCTGCTGTCGATCATCGCCGGTCTGGATACGCCCACCCGCGGGACGGTGCGCCTCGCCGGCCAGGATCTGTTCGCGCTCGATGAAGACGATCGCGCGGCGCTGCGGGCGCGCAAGGTGGGCTTCGTCTTTCAGAGTTTTCAGCTGATGGGCAACCTCACGGCCCTCGAGAACGTGATGCTGCCGCTGGAGCTGGCCGGGCGCAAGGACTCGCGCGCCGCCGCCACAGAGATGCTGGCCCGTGTCGGCCTCGCGGGGCGTCTGGGGCACTACCCGCGCGTGCTCTCAGGCGGTGAACAACAGCGTGTCGCACTGGCCCGCGCCTTTGTGGTTCAGCCGGCCGTGCTGCTGGCCGACGAGCCGACCGGCAGCCTGGACTTCGCCACCGGTGAAACCATCATGGAACTGATGTTCGACCTGAACCGCGAACGGGGCACAACCCTGGTGCTGGTCACGCACGATCGCGGCATCGCGGCCCGCTGTGCCCACCGGATCACGATCGAGGCCGGTCAGGTGGTCAATTCTTAGTCTTTTTGGCCTGTTCCCAGCGTCATACGGCCACGAGAAGCTATCGTTTCGATAGCGCGTCCGGCGTCACTTCCGTCGCGATGCACCCGCTTTCGTGGCCTTGCGCGTTCTGGCAGGCGAACCGGTCCGGGCGCCGCGCGTTGATTTGGCCGGTCCGGCATGGGCCGCCGGCGAGTCGGACTTCGCGGGCTGGTCACCCAGCACGCTCTTGAGCGGGCAGACCTTGAACACGGGGCACTTCGCGCAACCGACGGCGATGGCAACGGGGCAGACTTTCATGGTTTTCCTTGGTGTGGTTCTGACGGTAGCACCGCAGTATGGGCCCGTCCGGCGGCCAAAAGGGTGCCGGCGCGCCACTTTAGGGAGGTGCGCCGGTCGATAATCCGGCCATGTCTGCACCCAAAGTCCTGTTCGGCTTCCATGCCGTCGGCGTGCGCCTGAAGACCGCACCGCAATCCATCATCGAGATCTATTTCGAACCCACCCGGCGCGACGCGCGCATGCGGCAGTTTCTGGATCGCGTGAAAGAAGCCGGCGTACGCCTGATCGAGGCCGATGGCCCGCGCCTGGCCAAACTTGCCGGCAGCCATGGTCACCAGGGCGTGGCCGCGCGGGTGGAACCCATGGCGCAGGTGACCTCGCTGGATGAGCTGCTGGAGCAGGTCGAGGCCCGCGGCGATGCGCCGCTGTTGCTGGTGCTCGACGGCATCACCGATCCGCACAACCTGGGCGCCTGCCTGCGCGTGGCCGACGGCGCCGGCGCCCACGCGGTCATCGCCCCCAAGGACCATGCCGCCGGCATCAACGCCACCGTGGCAAAAGTGGCCAGCGGGGCAGCCGAAACCATGCCGTACTTCATGGTCACCAACCTGGCGCGCACGCTGAACGAGCTCAAGGAACGCAACATCTGGGTCATCGGCACCAGCGACGACGCACCGAAGACCTTGTACCAGGTGGATCTGAAAGGCCCGGTGGCCCTGGTACTGGGCGCCGAAGGCGACGGCATGCGCCAGCTCACCCGAAAGACTTGCGACGAGCTGGTCGGCATCCCGATGAAGGGCGCGGTGGAAAGCCTGAACGTCTCGGTGGCCAGCGGCGTGTGCCTGTACGAGGCGCTGCGCCAGCGCGGCTGAGCGGGAAGGGCGGCAACCGACATGAATTCGATCACCGACATCGCCACCGTCCGCGTCTGGCTGCGGGATGCGCGTGCCATCGCTGTGCTCACCGGCGCCGGAATGAGCGCGGAGTCCGGCGTGCCGACGTTCCGAGACGCGCAGACCGGCCTGTGGGCGAAGTTCAGGCCAGAAGAACTCGCCACCGAGGCAGCGTTCCGTGCCGACCCGCAGCGGGTCTGGGACTGGTACGCCAGCCGGCGCGAGATGATGAAGGACGTGCGCCCCAACGCCGGTCATGTGGCGCTGGCCGAATACCAGCAGCGGCACCCCGGCCGGCTCACCGTGATCACGCAAAACGTGGACGGGCTGCACCAGGCGGCCGGGAGCGTGGGCACGCTGTCGCTGCACGGCAACATCTTTGACGACATCTGGCTCGACCCTTGCGCCGGCGCGCCCGGGTGCGGCGGTGTCTGCGAAGTCTCAAGGGCGCAGCCCGGACGTCCCCCCGCCTGCGCCGACTGCGGCAACCTGCTGCGCCCGGGCGTTGTGTGGTTCGGTGAAATGCTGCCTGCGGCAGCACTCGCCGCGGCGGAGGATGCCGCCCAGACCTGCGATCTGTTGCTGGTGGTCGGCACATCCGGTGCCGTCTGGCCGGCGGCCGGACTGGCCCACACGGCGCGCCAGGGCGGCGCCCGGGTGGTGGTGGTCAACCCCGAGCCCAGCGAACTGGACGGTGTGGCCCATGCGCTGCTGCGTGCCACGGCCGCCGCGGCGCTACCCGCGCTGCTGGCCGACTGAGAAGATCATCCGGAACAAGTATGAAAAAGATAGCTATCAAGTACCATTTGACGCTGGCATTGGCCTCTTTTCTTCTGATTTCCTGCACCCAGGAGCAACAGAACAAGATCAGCCGGGACATCCAGAACTGGACCGGCACCAACGGCGTGATGGAGGTCTATGCGGGCGACAAGGTGGTGCGTCGCTTCCTGAAGGTCGACAAGCTCAGCACCGCGCTGGGCACCGACGACAGCAAACCGCGCGCGTACCGCTTCGGTTACGGCGTGCTCGACGAAAACCTCAACTTCCAGGTGGACCCTGGCGAAAAAAAGGTCTACTTCGAGGTCAGCGACTTTTCCACCTACGTGTTCTTCGAGAACCCGCGCTGAGTGCCTGCCCGAACAACGGGCCATCAAAAGGACTGCCGGTGGCGCGGTCTGCTTGCGGGCTTGAACGCCGTCGCCCGCTGAAATAAGGTTTTGTTTATGGCAAAACCGGCGAATCGTGATTGGACGCCCTCCGGTCCGATTTCTAGAATTTCTCTGTCAGGAAAGCCCCCATCCCGTGAGACAAGTGGCTTTCGTGAATGTCGGACCAGACGACGGGAATGAACAGGTTCTTGGGTTTGGCCGATGTGGGTTCCTTCTTACCAGTTCAATAGCATCATGAAAAAAGCCCTCATCGCCCTGGCCGCCGCGGCAGCGGCAACCTCGTGCTTTGCACAGGGATCGGTCCAGCTCTTCGGTGTCATCGACACCGGCGTCTCGTACGGTACGGCCAGCCCGGGCAGTGCCCTCTGGCAACTCACCAGCGGCGAGTGGAGTGGCAGCCGCCTCGGGTTCCGCGGTCGCGAGAGTTTGGGCGGTGGCCTCGAGGCGGGCTTCTGGCTCGAAGCGGGCTTCGACTCCGACAGCGGCGTCGGCAAGTCCACCAGCGAGAACAACGTGACCAAGGCCGGTGGTGACGGCATCGGTTTCAACCGTCGCTCCACCGTGAGCCTGATATCGCCCTGGGGTGAACTCCGCCTGGGCCGGGACAAGAACCCGCTGTACGACGGCTTCAACGACTTCGACCCGTTCGGCGGCGACACGGTCGGGGCGGCCTACATGTGGCAGGCCGGTCGTGAGATGTACAACAACACCACCGCCGTCAAGCGCGTCTCCAACAGCATCGGGTATCACCTGCCGAAGGACTTGGGCGGCCTGTATGGGCGGGTCATGGTGGCGTTCGGCGAACAGTCGAGCGACGTGCCGGCGTCCAACATTTACAAGGGCGATGGCGACTTCGCGGGCATCTATGCCGGCTACGACAACAAAGGGCCGTTCACCGCGGGTGCTTCCTACGGGAAGACCAAGTACAGCTACTACGTGCCGAAGGCCAAGGGCGGCGATCTCACCAATTACCAGCTCGGCGCCACCTACGATTTCAAGGTGGTCAAACTCTGGGCACTGTACTCCCATGACACGGTGGGCGCCAGCGTCGCGCACCAAGAGTTGAACGGCAGTGGCTGGAGCCTGGGCCTCACCGCACCGATCGGCAAGGGCAATCTGGCCGCTTCGTATTCCACCTACAAGTGGAACAACGGCTACGACCAGAAGGGCAAGCCTTACTATGTCGGCACGCCCGACGGCGACAAGTTCTCGGTCGGTTACTTCTACTCGATGTCCAAGCGCACCTGGTTGTACGGCGCACTGGGCACGATCAGCATGAATGACGGTCTGGACACGCCGCTGGCTGGCTCCAAGTTCAACTCGGGCACGCTCAGCGGACGTTCCACCGGTATCGACCTGGGTATCCGCCACTCGTTCTGAGCGACACAGCAAAGCTCCAGGGCACGGCCTGAATGGGTGTGTGCTCTACCCGGGCACCCGGCAACGGGTGGGCCCGGTTTTTTTCCGTCAGGGGGCTGCGTGGCTTTCGGACCAGGTCTTCGCATAGGTCTGAACGAAGCCGATGAAGGCGCTGGTCAGTCTTGAGAATGGTTTCTCGTGGTTCCACGACAGGCCGAACTGCCGGTGCAAGGCCAGATCGGCAATGCGCAGCGAACACAGCTTGCCTTCTTCGAGTTCCCGGACCACGGCCATGTGGGAAATGATCGAGAGCCCGAGACCGGCCATGACCGCGTGTTTGACGGCGCCGGTGTTGCCCAGTTCGATCACCGACTTCAGCGTGATGCCGGCGGCGCGCAGCTGGTCGTAAATGCTTTCGCCACTGGCTGAATGGCTCTCCGGCAGCACGAAGGGCAGCTCGGCGAGCGCATCCAGCTGGATGACCCCGGCCTCTGCCAGCGGATTGTCGGGCGGGGCGACCACGATCAGTTCATCCTGCAGGATCGGCTTGAAGGCCACATGTGAATCGGTGGAACCGGCCACCTCGCCGACCAGGGCGACATCGAGCTCGTTGCGTTGGATCTGGTCGATGATCTGACGGCCGGGCTCGACCTTGAGTGACAGCTCGGCCTCCGGGTAGAGGTCCTTGAAGCGGGCCAGGACCTCGGGCAGGAAATACACGCCGGCAACCATGCTCGCGCCGATCTGCAGGCGACCGGCCAGCACTTCACCGAGTTCGTCCAGTTCGCGCCGCATCTGGGCCAGCCGGGCGCCGATGTCCTGCGCGCCGGCCAGGGCGATCCGACCGGGTTCCGTGAGGGTGATGGTCTTGCCATTGCGCTCAAACAGACGGATGCGAAGCGCGCTCTCCAAGGCACCAATCTGGGCGCTGACCGCCGGCTGGGTCAGGTGCAGTTCCTGCGCAGCCCGCGAAAAGCTGTTGAGTCGGGCCACCGTCTGAAAGGTCCGCAGTTGCGACAGCGTTGTCATCGTCAGGTGTCTCTCCGCGGTCTGGGTGCCGGCTGTTATCAATGATTCATTATAGAAACGCGGTAGCCGTTTGATTGGACGCCCGAACGGGCGATTTCTAGAATTCCGTTGTCAGGCAGTGAGCCGGGCGGGCCGAGGCGGCAGGGTCGTGCAGACCCGGGCTGCGGAAGGCGTCCCAGTCCCTCGCCGTCAGGCCGGTGGCGCCGCGCGGCGCGGCTGCAAGACAAACAACAAGGTGAACAACATGGGCAAGGAAATCGAGCGCAAATACCTGGTCAATCTCGCGGCGTGGAAACCGGCCGGTCCGGGTATCCACTTCAAGCAGGGTTACCTCAATGCGCAAAAGGAGCGGGTGGTGCGGGTGCGGATCGAAGGCGAGCGCGCCAAACTCACCATCAAAGGCATGACCACGGGCGTCACCCGCTCGGAGTTCGAATACGACATCCCGCTCGACGACGCCAGCGAGCTGCTCGACAACCTGTGCGAGCAGCCCTTGATCGACAAACACCGTTACAAGGAGGTGCATGGCGGCAAGACCTGGGAAATCGACGTGTTCCATGGCCTGAACCAGGGTCTGGTGGTCGCCGAGGTCGAACTCACGTCCGAGGACGAAGCGGTGGAACTGCCCGCCTGGGCGGTGATGGAAGTGTCCCACGACCCGCGTTACTACAACGCCAACCTGCTGAAACAACCGTTCAGCACCTGGCAATGAGGCGCATCACGCACCGACCATGACTGCGCCTGCCGTCAACCCGCCCAGCCAGAACCAGAAGCTGATGGAGCTTCTGGGCATGGACCGGATGAGCCTGTCGTCCAAGACCCGGGCGGCCCAGAGCCGGTCCGAGCAATGGATGCGCTACCTCGGTTTTCCCGGCGGCATCCTTTTGTTTCTGCTGATCTATTACCTGCCGCCGGGCGCCGGTCTGAGCGCTTCGGCGCAGGCCGGTGCGGCGTGTTTTGCCCTAGCGCTGGTGTGGTGGGTGACCGAGCCGTTCCCCACCTACCTGACCTCGCTGGTTCTGATGTTCCTGCTGCTGATCACCCGCACCTCGGAACCCAAGGCGATCATGGATGTGCTCGGCATGGAGGTGATCTGGCTCAACCTGCTGGCCTTCATCCTGAGTTCGATGCTGGTGAAGGTGCGACTGGCCAAACGCATGGCGCTGTGGCTGATTCTGCGTTTTGGCCGCAAGGCGTCCTGGGCCCTGATGGCGTTCGTCATCATCCAGATGGTGCTGGCGCCGCTGATCCCCGCCACCGCGGCGCGGGCGGTGATGACCCTGCCGCTGATGATCGTGGTCGCCGCGATCTACGGCGCGACCGAGGAGCACAACAACAACTTCGGCCGCAACCTGTTTCTGCTCAACCTGGTCGGCATTTCGGTGTTGTCCTCGATGACCATGACCGGCTCCTCAGCCAACCTGATCGCCGTGGGTTTGATCCAGACCATGGGCGGCGAGCGGGTCTACTACATGGACTGGGTTCGTGTGGGCGCGCCGATCGCGATCCTGACGACGATGATGATGTGGTGGATCGGGCAGCGCCTGGTGTTTCCGATCGCGAAGGCCGAGCGCGCTCCACAGCTGGATGGCGGGCTCGGGCTGGTGGAGCAGCAGTACGCCGCGCTTGGGCCCCTGCGGCGCGAGGAAAAGAAGGCCATCGCGATCTTTGGCCTGGTGCTGTTTCTCTGGATGACCGACACCTTGCACATGGGCTGGTTCGGCGTGGAGATCAGCGCGCCGTTTGCGGCCCTGCTGGGCGCCGTGCTGGTGCTGTTTCCCAAATACGGCGTGCTCGAATGGTCCGAGGCCGAGATCCCCTGGCATCTGCTGATCTTCAGCGCTGGCGCCTATGCCGGCGGACTGGCACTGGACGACACGGGCGCCGCTGAATGGGGCGTGCGCAAGCTGCTCGGCGGCATGGACCTCAAGGGCGTGCCGTTCGGGGTGTCCTACACGGTGATCATCGCGGTGATGATGTACAGCCACCTGCTCACCACATCCAAGACGGTGCGCACACTGATCCTGCTGCCCATCATCATCACGATGGCCAAGGCGCTCGGCTGGCCGCCGATCGCCTTCGCGTTGCCGGCCGCGCTGTGCATCGACTGGGTCGTGGGCCTGCCGATCAGCGGCAAGCCCAACGTGATCCTGTTCTCGACCAACCAGTACTCGGTGGCCGACAACTTCAAGTACGGGTTCCTGACCTGCACGCTCGGCGTGGTGCTGCTGGTGGTCTCGGGCGCGACCTGGTTCCACTGGCTCGGGCTGACGCCTGCCTTCATGGCGGTGGCACCATGAAGCGCTGGATGCTGACGCTGCTGATGATGTCCTGCGCGGTGGCGCAGGCCGCCGCGATCGACCGCTATGCCACGAGGCTCGACATCAAGCCCGATGGTGCCGGTGTGGCGCAGCTTGACGTCCGGCTCGCGCCATGCCAGCCCGGTGGTTTGAGCCTGCCGGTCGGCTTCGGCGGCGTCGACGCGCTGCAGGTTCTTGCAGCCCCGCAGGGCACGCAGGCCAAGGCGGTGGCCGGAAAGGAGGCAACGCGCATCGACATCGACCTGCCGCAGGGCGTGGCAGACACCTGCTCGATACGGCTGTCGGTTTCTGTCGGCAAGGCGCTCGGTCGCCCCGAGGTTGCCGGCGGCGAAAAATCCAAGCTTGCGGCCGATACCCAGGTTTTCCGTCACGTGTTCGTGAACACGGGGGCTGTGCCCATCGGCGTCTACGAACTGTCGGTGTCCTTGCCCGAAGACCGGCGCGTGCAGAAGGTGGTGGAGCAGTCGCCTCGACCCAAACGCAGCGAGGTGTTGCCGCGGGTGCGCCTGGACCGGTTTGGCGAGCAGCAGGGCGCGACCCTGCAGCTGGCTGCCATGAAACAGGGCGACCGCACCGCCATGACGCTCAACGTGGTGCCGGCGCGGCCTTCGTACGGCTGGCTGCTGGTGGGCCTGCTCATCGCGGTGGCCTATCTGGTGGGTTTCAGGAGTCTGGTGAGCACCAGCGAGCCGACCGGCGCCGTGCCAGGTCGGGCGCCGTAGGCGGGTGAAGCCCCGTCATCCCCCGTTTTTTTAGGAGAAGAAGCATGTCGGACGTGTTTGCAAAGAATCAGGCCACCACCGCCGCCGATGCGGCCAAGATCGCGCCACGCGCCGAGTTTCGCGTGTTCGGCCACGGCATCATCGACCGCGTGAAGGAGCGCATGTGGAACGGCAAGACGGTGCTGTACCAGGCGCGTCGCATGCCGGCCGAAACCTATTTCCTGTCCGCCGCCACCGACGAGGCCAACGTGAAGGTGCGCGATGGCCTGCTCGACATCAAGACCAAGGTGGGCGAAACCCCAGAGGGCTACGAGATCTTCCAGCCCCGGGGCAAGTTCCAGTTTCCGGTCGGGCGTGAAGACCTCGCGACCATCCTGTCGCACCTGAAGGTCGATGTGCCGCTCGACCAGGACAGCTACAGCTTCGAGGCCTTCGTCGCGATGGCGCGCCGGCATCCGGATCTGTGCCCGGTCACGGTGGAAAAAATGCGCTACGGCTTCACCGTCGACGGCATCATCTGCGAGTACGCACAGGTCTGGTTCAACGGCGCGTTGATCGAAAGCGCCTGCGCCGAGAGCGAGAACTACGCCGGCATGCAGCAGGTGGTGGACGGCCTGGGCCTCGCGGCCTTGCCCAACACCAATTACCTGAAGGCGGCCAAGCGCGTGGTCGGCATGATCTGAGCGGAACCGAAACCGGCCGGCCGGCATGGCGTTGCGCGATCTGATCCCCGGTACCGGTGACGGCGGCGCGCACTGGCCGCGGCCGGCGGTGGGTGATCTGTGGGGCGCCCTGGCGGCGATGCTGGTCGCCTTCCCGGCCGCGATGGCCTTCGGGGTCACGGTTTATGGCGCCATCGCGCCGAACTACGCGGCCTATGGCGCGCTGGCGGGCATCGTGGGCGTGGTGGTCCTGGGCCTGGTGGCATCCTCGCTGGGTGGCACCGAAAGGCTTGTCAGCGCACCCTGCGCGCCCGCGGCGGCGGTGCTGTCCGCGTTTGCAATCCAGATGGTGCAGCGTGGCGATCCGCCCGATCTGATCGTGCTGATGCTGGTGGTCATCGGCATGCTGGCCGGGCTGCTTCAGGCGGCACTGGGTCTGCTGGGCATCGGCGACCTGGTCAAGTACATCCCGTACCCGGTGGTCAGCGGCTACCTGACCGGGGTTGGGCTGATCATCATCGGCAGCCAGATCCCGCGCCTGCTTGGCTTGCCCGAAACCATGGGCTGGTGGGACGCGCTGGGTGCGCCGAAATCATGGGACTGGCGGGCGCTGGCGATCGGAACCGCCACCGCGCTGGTGGCGCTCGGCGCGCCCAGGTACACCCGAAAAGTGCCTGGCGTCATCCTGGGCATTCTGGCCGGCCTGCTGACCTACGGCGCCTTTGCGTTGATGGACCCGTCGCTTCGGGTTCTTGGTGGCAACGGACTGGTCATCGGCTCGCTGGCGATCGCCGGCGATGGCTTCCTGTCCATGCTGGCCACACGCTGGTCGGGCATCACCCACCTTCGGCTCGAGCTGGTGCTCGGCGTGGCGAGCGCGGCATTGACTCTTGCGGCCCTGCTCTCGATCGATACCCTCAAGACCTGCGTGGTACTCGACCAGTTGACCCGCAGCCGGCACGACCCCAACCGGGAGCTGATGGGCCAGGGCGTGGCGAACGTGGTGTGCAACGGCCTCGGCGGTATGTCCGGCGCGGGCCAGATGGGCGCGACCCTGGTGGGCCTGGGCAGCGGTGCCACGACCCGGATGACCGGCGTCATGACGGGTGTCTTCGCGCTCGTGGCGGCGCTGCTGTTCAGCCGCTTCATTCCCTGGATTCCGGTGGCGACGCTCGCAGGCATCCTGCTCGTGATCGGGTTTCGCATGATCGACCGTGCGCCGCTCCAGTTCCTGCGCTCGCGCGCGACCGTGCTGGACTTTGGCGTCGTTGTCACGGTGGTGGCGGTGGCATTGACCAGCAGTCTCATCGCCGCGTCGGCCGCCGGGGTGGCCCTGGCCATGGTGCTGTTCGTTCGGGCGCAGATCGACAACACGGTGGTCCGGCACAAGCTGCTGTTGCGGCAGTCGCCGTCCAGCTGGCACCGGCCCGACGCGGAACTGGCCATCCTGGACGCGCGCGGGGAGGAGGCGGTCATCTTTGAACTGCAGGGCAGCCTGTTCTTCGGCAATACCTACCGGCTCTATTCCGATCTCGAAAAGGAAATCGGCAGTCGCAGCTACGTGATCATCGACATGCGGCGCGTGCCATCGATCGACGTCACCGCCGCGCACCTGTTCAAACTGATCCGCGACGCGATCCGGGAGCGCGGGGCCACGCTGGTGCTCAGCGGCATCCAGGACGATCGGGGAGAGGGGCGTCACCTGCAGGAATTGCTGGGGCTCAGCGGCGTCTGGCATGCGCACAGCAAGACGGTGCGGCAGTTTGCCGATCTCGATGCCGCCATCGCCTGGGTCGAAGACCGCCTGCTGGGCGAAGCCGAGTACAGCGTGGACGGTGAGCCGCCCATGCGGCTGCCCGACATGGAGATATTCTCGCGCCGCAAGACCGACACCCTGCAGGACCTGGAAGCCCGCATGGACATCCGCAGCTACCAGCCCGGCGAGGTCATCTACGCCGCCGGCCAGCCCGGCGACGAGCTGTACTGGGTGCGGCGGGGGTCGGTGCGGCTGATGGCGCGGCTTCCGCTCGGTCAGCGCAAGCCCGTGGCCAGTTTTGGTCGTGGCGATTTTTTCGGCAGCCTTGCGTTCATGGATGGCAAACCGCGACCGAACGACGCGGTGGCCGTCACCGAAACGGAACTGTACGTTTTGACCCGCGAAAAATACAACGAGGTCACCGCGATGCACAAGCAGCTGGCGGTCGATCTGGCCAATGCGCTGACCCGAACCATGGCCATGCGGTTGCGGCGGGTCGAAGGCAAGCTCGCCATGCTGCAGGAGTGATCTCCGGTGAAGACGTCACGGATCCTGGTGCTGTTGTTTGCCGCATGGACCTGGGTGGCGGCGCCTGCCGCGCCCATGCACTTCGGTCTGTTCAGCGACGCGCCCTACAGCGCCTGGGAGCGTGAGCAGTTCCCGCTGCTGATCGCCGAAATGAGCGCGCAGCCGCTGGCGTTTGTGGTGCATGGTGGAGACATCAAGAACAGCTCGAGCGCTTGTACCGACGAAACCTATGCCGCCATCCTGGAAGCGTTCCAGGGATCCCGGCATCCGCTGGTCTATGTGCCCGGCGACAACGAGTGGGCCGACTGCCATCACCGCCTGAACGCCGGCTTCGACCCGCTGGAACGCCTGGACCGCTTGCGGGCTCTGTTCTGGGCCGGCGATGCCAGCCTGGGCCATCGCACGATGGTGCTGGAGCGCCAGAGCCGGCATGCCGAATTCGCGGCCTACCGCGAAAACGTCCGATGGAAGTCGGGCGGCGTCCTGTTTATCGGGTTGAACCTGCCTGGCAGCGAGAACAACTACTACGGCGAGCACATCGGCGCACCCGACCGAAAGGGACCCGTGGCCGAATTCACCCGGCGCGCCGCCGCCAACCGGGCCTGGCTCGCCGACGCGTTCGCATTGGCCCGGCGGGAGGGTCTGCCGGGCATCCTGATCGTGGCCCATGCCAACCCGGGATTCGAGGCCTGGAACGAGGGCAAGACGTCGGTGGCCTACGGCGATTTCCTCGAACAGCTGCGAGACGAGGTACAGCGGTTTGCCGGCCAGGTGGTGCTGGTACACGGGGACACCCACAAGCAGCGTATCGACCAGCCGATGCGGGACGCGGCCAGCGGCGCGGTGGTGAGCAATTTCAGGCGTGTCGAACTCTTCGGCTATCCGGAGCTGGGCTGGGTGCGTGGCACGGTCGATACCGAGGAACCCGAGGTGTTCCGTTTTGAACCCCGACCGTGGCGGCGCGGGGGCGGCGCCCCATAGCAGGCGCCTCGAAAACGCGCCCGCGGCGGTACCGAATGCCTGATATAGACAAATCTTGATAACAGGCGCTTCGACGTTTGATTGGACGACGGCCGACGGGGCTCCGAGAATCCATTGAGCGTCCGTGGAGGACGGTGTCAACCAGGAGAGAGAAGCATGAAGCTGAAACCGATCATTCGAATCCTCACCGGGTTCGTCGCCGCCGTGATGCTGGCGGCACCCGTGCATCCCTTGATTGCCAAGGAAGCGCCAGCGCCGCTGTATGCCAGCACGATCGCCAAATACCCGGCGCCGATGCTGTCCGACGTCGACGGACGCGAATACAAGATCCTGTTCGACCCCGCCAAGACCAGCCCGGACATGGCGACGGCCTTCAAGGATCTGTGGGACAAGATCAAGGCTGCTGCGGCCAAACAGGGCATGCAGGTCACCGAGAAGGACAAGAACCCGCTGGCCATCGAGTTCTCGACCAAGGAATACTTCGACACGCCCGAGCAGGCGCTGTGGGGCAAGGGCTATCTGATCCGCATCACCACCCGCTACAAGGACGGCAAACCGGGTGATCCCGTTGCGGTGACGGTCAAGGCCGTGTTCGACGACGCGGGCAGGACGCTGGCGGTGCCGCTGACGGTGGTGGGGGTCGACAAGTCCAAGACCGAGGCTGAAGAAAACGTCGGCTTCGGGCCGGACGGCCTGTTGCGCGGGTACATCGAGAAAGGGTCGTCCTTCAGCGTGCCGCTGGCCTCGCTGGGCAAGTTCACCCTGGGCGATTTCGGCAAGTACATGCCCGAACTGCTCAAGCTCGGCCTGCCGGCCGACACACCCCTGAAATCCACCAGGGCGTATTCGTACCGGGTGCGGCCCGGCGCCGTGGTGCTGCCAGGGATCGCGCCCTCCGGGGTTTCGATGGAGGCCTGGAGTCGCACCGAAGGCGGCGCACCCTTCCTGTACGACTTCTCGTTCGGCTACAGCGATCTGGACTTCTACGCCGTGGCTTCCACCCATGCAGCGGGCGAGCAGTTCATGATCAAGGTCCTGAAGGACGAACTCGGAGCGCTCGCGTCGCCCGACAGCGGCAAGTGGGGCGGCTCCAAGGTCCGGCAGATGATGAACCGGCCCGTTCCGGCGGTCGTTGCGGGTGCAGCCGCACCGGCGACGAAGCCCGTCGAAGCCAAGGCGGCGGTGGGCTTCAACACCTCCGCCACGGCGCCCGTCAATGCGCTCGACATCCGGTTCGGCTACGCGGTGCCGCCGGCCTACATCAAGCATTACGAAGCGGACAAGACCGGCAAGGTGCTGATCAACCCCTACCTGCAGGTGGCTTCGAAGGATTTTCCCGCGGTGCTGGTGGTCAAGGAAGCGCCCTACAACTGGGTCATTGACGCCGGCGGTAACGTGGCCATCATTCCCGAGGCGGCGCACCCCTACGGCCGCCTCTACCCGAACGGCTTTTTCCGTCCGGAAGACCAGTCGACGCGCAAGCCCGGAACCCGCGAGAACTATGGCCACGTCTCGGCCCTGGCCGGCATGCCCGGTCGCATCAGCGGCGAGATTCTCTATGACAAGGACACCAACACCTGGGTCATCAACAACAAGTCCGGTCGCTACACCAAGCACAACCCCGACCGTTCGCCCGAGCAGCTGGTGAACGCCGCCACGACGATTCGCGAGGTGGTGGATCCGGGCAAGACGCCCTGGGGCCAGGTGTTCTTCCTGCTCGAATACAGCTCCGACGAAATGCGTGCTGCCCTGCTGACGAGCCCGAAGATCCAGTATGACGACCCGGTCAAGAAGGCGCGTCCGCACCTGATCGTGATGGGCGGTGGCGCCACCACATTCAAGCCCGAGGAGATGCCCAAGGTCGCCGCCGCGGCGCCGGCCACGGTTGCGGCGCCTGCGGCCGCTGCAGCGCCGGCAGACAGCGGCGCGGCCAAGCCCGCCAAGGTCCGCAAAGCCAAGGCCGCGCAGAACGACGATCCGTCCTGAGCCTGGGCCGATCCCTACGAACACACAAGGAATCCGATCATGACCCATTCAAGACGTCTGGTCCTCCAGGTCTGCATCGCCGCGGCCTTGGGCACCGGCCTGATGAGCGCGACGGCCCAGATGCAGGGCTATGCCACCGAGCACGTTTCGGTGCTGCGCGGCGAGAAGAACTACCTGATTGGCTACGACCCGATCAACCTCGATGGCACCTACAACGTGGTCATCGAGATCCCGGCCGGTACCACAGCCAAGTACGAAACCAACAACCAGACCGGCATGCTCGAACTCGAGCAGAAGGGCGGCGCACCGCGGTACGTGCAGTACCTGGGCTATCCGGTCAATTACGGCGCGATTCCCCGCTCCGTGATGCTGAAGTCCAAGGGCGGCGACGGCGACAGCGTCGATGTGCTGGTGCTCGGGCCTGCGGTTCCCCGCGGCTCGGTGGTGCGCGGTCGCGCCATCGGCGTGCTGAGCCTGGTCGATACCGGCGAGCTGGACGACAAGGCCATCGTGGTGATGGAGAACTCGCCGTTTGCCAAGGTCAAGAGCATCGCCGAACTCGACGCCAAATTCCCCGGCGTGACCACGATCCTGCAGACCTGGTTCACCTCGTACAAGGGCTACGGTAAAGACGGCAAGCTGATGCTGTCGTCGCCGGGTTTCAAGGACCGCGCGGTGGCCATCAAGCTGATCGGCGATGCCATCCTGGACTACGAGATGAGTGTGGTCACCGAAGCCGACAAACGGCCGCTGGACCCCAAGGGCAATCCCTACCTGTACCGCTCGCCGCTGGCCCGCAACATCGGCGAGTAGCACGCCTGAGCAGGTGCGAGGAGCCCGGCCCGGCGCCGGGCTTTCTTCTACACCCAGCCCAGCGCGCCCAGCAGCGCGCCGGCGCCGATCAGCCAAAGCAGGTGGACCTTGGTCCGCCACACGATCAGCGTGGTCACGATCGCCAGCAGCCAGAGCGGCCCGTCGCGTCGCGGCTGGTCGTGGTGGGCGATCAGCAGCCAGGCGGTGGCCAGCATCAGCGCGATCACCAGCGGTGCCATGCCGATCTTGAACGCGCGCACCGCGCGCAGCTCGCGGTTGCGATGCGCCCACCGGGTGGCGCTGTAGGTCAGGATCGACGATGGCAGCAGGATGCCGGCCATGGTGATCAACACCCCGAGCAGGGCCAGCGCCCAGGCCGTCGGCCCGCCGGACAGCCCGCCGCCCGCGTTCAGACCGACGTTCCAGCCCATCAGCGCCACGAACAGCACGTTGGGCCCCGGCGCGGCCTGTGCCAGCGCGACGCACGAGGTGAACTGCGGGTCGGTCAGCCAGCCCTGTTCGGCCACGAGGTAACGTTGCATGTCGGGCACCGTGGAGATGACGCCGCCCACCGCCAGCAGCGACAGGGCCGTGAAATGGGTGAACAGGCCGATCCAGTCGGCCGGTGTCAGGCTGATGCTCATGCCTGGTTCCCCGGCGACGGGGCCGCGGCCGCCGACGGCGCCAGCCGCACCCAGGCCCACAGGCAGGCGCTGCCGCCCAGGAGCGGCAGAACCCAGAACAGCGGCCAGCGCAGCCATGCGATGGTCACGAAGCCGACCACCGCCACCACCACGCAGACGGCCAGGCCCATCGGATTCTTCGCCAGCGCGCCGACCAGCTTCAGCCCGGTGGCCGCCACCAGTCCCGATGCCACCGCGCCCATGCCGCGCAGCGCGCCGCGGGCCACTTCGGTCTCGGCGACGCCGCTGTACAGCGCGGCCAGCAGCAGCACGATGAGCATCGGAATCAGCAGCATGCCCGCCATGGCCGCCACCGCGCCACCCAGTCCGAAATAGCGCCCGCCGATCATCATCGACAAATTGACCACGCTGGGGCCGGGCATCACGTGGGCCACGGCCCAGTCTTCCAGGAACTGCTCGCGCGTCATCCAACGCTTGCGTTCTACCAGCTCGCGCTGCACCACCGCCACCACGCCGCCAAAGCCTTGCAGTGCCAGCACGGTGAACGAAACGAACAGGTCGGCGGGCGAGCGCGGCCGGTTGAGGGGCGGGGCGGGGGCGTCGTGGTCGGGCATGGGCGGATTATCCCGGCGTGCGCGTGGCCAGCCAGAGGCCGGCGCCTATGCAGGCGATGGCCCCGACCGTCCAGGTTTCCACCGGTTCGGCCAGGAACAAGGCGCCGAGCAGCGCGGCGGTCAGGGGGTTCAGGGCCAGGAACACCGTGACCCGCGTGGGCGACTCGTGCTTGAGTGCGTACAGCCAGGCGAAGTAACCCGCACCGCTGGACATGCCGATGAACAGCACCGCCGCCCAGGCGGGCCCGCTGAGGCCGGCCACGCGCGCGGGCCACGCCTCGGACAGCGCCAGCAGCGCCAGGAACAGCACCGAGGCCCCCATGGCCAGTGCCGACACCGGCAAGGTCGGGTAGCGCCGCAGGTAGGGCCGGTACAGCACGCTGCACACCGCGCCGACGCCCGCGCTGGCCAGCACCGCGAGCTCGCCAACCCATGTACCGGGCACGGAGGTGCCCAGCTTGGGCGCGAGCGACAGCGCCACGCCGGCGATCGAGAGCACGACCCCCGCCCCGAGCCCGGCGGTGACGCGCTCGCGGCCCAGGGCCGCCGCCAGGGCCATCGTCAGCAAGGGCAGCAGGCTGAAGATCAGCGCGGCGCGCGCGGCGCCCACCCGTTGCAGGCCGAAATTGAGCAACGCGATCAGCACCGCGAACTGGCCAATGCCCAGGGCCGCCATCACGGCGATGTCGCGAACTCCTGAATGCATAGCGCCCGGTGGCCGTTCGACGCCGGGATCGGCGCGAAAAGACCCCAAAAACCGCACCGCGAAGGGCGCCAGGCAGGCAAAACCGATGGTGTAGCGCAGCAAAGCCAGTGTCAGCGGCGGAACCTCGGCCACCGCGAAGCGCGAGGCCACGATGGCCGCGCCCACCTGCACGCCCGTGGCGGCCGCCGCCCACTGCGCCCGGTTCACAGGTCCAGTTCCCAGGTTTCGCTGACCAGGTCGTGGCCGTAGCCGTGGTAGGGCTCGCTGGCGGTCAGCCGGAAGCCCCGTCGCGCGTACAGGGCGCGCGCGGCCAGCAGGTTGGCGTTGGTCCACAGCACCATCTTGCGGTAGCCCTTGGCACGGGCAAAGGCCAGGCAGGTGTCGGTGAGGCGCGCGCCCAGGCCCAGGCCGCGCGCGGCCGGTGCCACCAGCACCAGCCGCAGCTGCGCCACGCCCTCGGCCTTGCGCACGACGAAGGCGCTGCCCAGACGCTCGGTGCCACCGGGCGTCGCGCGCTCGGCAATCCAGCCGGCCTCCCAGGCCGGGTCGTGCGCACGGATCATGCCGGCCACGATCTCGGCCACCAGTGCCTCGAACTCGCTGTTCCAGCCGTATTCCTGCGCGTACAGCGCGCCGTGCTGCTCCACCACCCAGCCCAGGTCGCCGGCACGGGGTGCGCGCAGCGTGACGGGCGCGTCGCTGGGCGCAGCGCCCTCGGGGGTCGGCGCTTCCAGCAGGGCCTGGGCCTGATGCAGTGCGGTGATCAGCCCGGCGCGGGCCACTGGCGGCAGGGGCGCCAGCAGCGCGGCGGCTTCCTCGCGGGAACGCTGCTGTAAGGGCTCGAAGGCGCCTCGGCCGGCGTCGGTCAGCGTCAGCACCTGCTGGCGCGCGTCGGTGGGGGAGGGGGTGCGCTCGATCCAGCCCTGGCCGGCAAAGCGGGCCACGATGCGGCTCAGGTAGCCGGCATCCAGCAGCAGGCGCCGGGCCAGTTCGCTGGCCGTGGCGCTGCCGTGGTGGGCCAGTTCGTACAGCACGCGCACCTCGGTGAGCGAAAACGCACTGCCCAGGTACGGGTCGAGCACGCCGATGCGCTGCGTGTAGAAGCGGTTGAAGGCGCGCAGCGCGCGCACCTGCGCAGGGTCCACCGGCTCGGGCCGGGAGGCGGGCGGTTGTGAATCGGTCAAAACTTGCCTCAATCAAGTAATCGGCACATTGTGTCCGAGAAACTTGACCAAAGCAACAAAACGGCGCTGAAGCGGCTCCGCTCGCGGGGCCTCAGAGCGAAATGCCGCCGGACACCTCGATCACCGTGCCATTGATGTAGCCGGCCTCGTCGCTCGCCAGGAAGGCGTAGGTGTTGGCGATTTCTTCGGGCTTGCCCAGGCGGCGCAGCGGCACCTTGGCTTCCAGGTCTTTCAGCACCTTCTCGGGCATGGCGGCGACCATGGGCGTGGCGATGAAGCCCGGCGCCACCGCGTTGATGCGCACGCCCTTGGGGCCCAGCTCGCGGCTCCAGGTCTTCGTGAAGCCGATCACGCCGAACTTGGTGGCCGCGTAGTTGGTCTGGCCGAAGTTGCCGTACAGGCCGACCACGGACGAGGCGTTCAGGATCACGCCGGCGCCCTGGGCCACCATGGTGTCGGCCACCGCCTGCGAGCAGTGGAACACGCCACGCAGGTTGACGTCGATGACCTTGTCGAACTGCTCCAGCGTCATCTTCTGCAGGCGCGCGTCCTGCGTGATGCCGGCGTTGTTGACCAGCACGTCGATGCGGCCGAACTGCTGCTTGACGGCGGCGACCACCTCGTCGACGCGCTCGCATTTCGTCACGTCCATCTCAAAACCGACCGCCGTGGCGCCCAGCGCCTGGCATTGCTGCACGGCGGCCTCCACCGCCGCCTGCTTGATGTCGCAGATGACCACGATGGCGCCTTCGGCGGCGAATTTGAGCGCGGTGGCCAGGCCGATGCCCTGGGCGGCGCCCGTGATGATGGAAACCTTGTTGTCGAGTCGTTTCATGTTCAGGCTTGATGTGTGTGCAAAGAGCCGACTGGGACAGGCCCAACGGCTGATGCCAGTCTAGCCGGTTTTGCTGCAATGCAGCATGACAGGGATCAAGGGACACGCCCTAAATCGCGCGCCCCTCGCCGGCTTCCTCCACCGTCTGGCCGTCGCGGATCTGGTAGATGCGGCGGAAGGTGGGGATGATCTTCTCGTCGTGCGTGACCACGATCACCGCCGTCTGGAACTGCTGCGCCATGGTGTTGAGGATGCGGATCACCGCCAGCGCGCGTTCGCTGTCCAGCGGCGCGGTGGGCTCGTCGGCCAGGATCACGGGCGGGCGGTTCACCAGTGCGCGGGCAATCGCCACGCGTTGCTGCTCGCCGCCCGACAGCTGCGATGGCTGTGCGCGGGCGCGGTGGCCCACGTCCAGCGCGTCGAGCAGCTCGCGGGCGCGCTGGCGGGCCTGCGCGTTGGGCACGCCGGCCAGCATGGGCAGCAGGGCGACGTTGTCGGTCACGTCCAGGAACGGGATCAGGTAGGGCGCCTGGAACACGAAGCCGATGCGGTCGCGGCGCAGCGCGCGCAGGTCGCCGGCTTTCCAGGCGTCGTCGTAGATCACGTCGCCGCCCAGCGTCATGCGGCCGGCGCTGGGCTCGATGATGGCGCCCAGGCACTTGAGCAGCGTGCTCTTGCCCGAGCCGCTGGGGCCGATCAGGCCCACCACCTCGCCGGGGGCCACCGTCATGTTGACGTTCTTCAGCGCGTCCACGGCGGTGTCGCCGCTGCCATAGCGCTTGCGCAGCTGGTCGATGCGGATGCCCTGGCCGGGCTGGGTGCTCATTGGCGCGTTCATCCGATGGCCTCCGCCGGATCCACGCGCAGCGCCACGCGGATCGCCAGGGTGCTGGCCAGCGCGCAGACCACCATCACCACCGCAAAGCCGCGCGCCGCGTCACCGGGCAGCAGCAGCACGTATTTGGGGAAGAACGGCGCCCACAACTCGGCCGCCACGCGCCCCACCAGGAAACCGATCAGGCCCAGGCCCAGCGCCTGCTGCAGGATCATGCCGGCGATGGTGCGGTTGCGCGTGCCGATGAGCTTGAGCACCGCGATCTCGCGCATCTTGCCCAGCGTCATGGTGTAGATGATGAAGGCCACGATGGCTGCGCTGACCACCGTGAGGATGGCCAGGAACATGCCGATCTGTCGGGCCGAGGTCGCGATCAGCTTGGCCACCAGAATCTCCTGCATCTGCGCCACGGTGTAGGCCTGCAGGTGCTTCCACCGCCGCACCGTGTCGGCCACGGCGTCGGGGTCGGCACCCGGTGCCAGGCGCACCAGCACGGCGTTGACGCTGTGGTTGCTGGTCTGCGTGGCGTTGATGGCGTCCAGCAGGCCCGGCACGCCGGGGCGGTTCAGGGCCGGGTTGGCGGCGGTGCGGGCGCGGTTGTTGACGATGGCGTCGTTGTCCTTCAGGAACTGCGCCTCCTGCGCGTCCTTGAGCGGGATGAACACCATCGGGTCGCCGCCGGACGACACCATGCGCCGGGTGAGCCCCACCACGGTGTAGTCGTGCCGGCGGATCCGGATGCGTTCGCCCACCTGGTAGCCGGTCATGCGGTCGGCCACCGCCTCGTAGTGGCTGCGCACCGGCAACCGCCCGGCGATCAGGAACGGCGGCTCGCCCGGCTGGCCGGGCTCGAAACCCACCACCATGGCACGGGTCTCGGTCTCGCCGCGCTGCACCTGCATCGTCAGGTAGGTCACGTTGGCGGCCTGGGCCACGCCGTCCAGCGCCCGGATGCCGCGCACCGCGTCGTCCGGCAGGCTGGAGGATTCGGCGTACGGGCCCTGGGTGTCTTTCTGCACCACCCAGAGGTCGGCGCCGCTGTTGGCCAGCAGGGCCTGCGCATCGTCCACCATGCCGCGGTAGATGCCGGCCATGCTGAAGGTCACGCCCAGCAGCAGGCCCAGGCCCAGCCCGGTCAGCACGAAGCGGCCCAGCCCGTGGGCGATGTCGCGCGCGGCCAGGCTGATCATGGCGCGGCACCCGCCAGGCGCTCGACCACGCGCACGCGGGTGTCGGGGTTCAGGGCACGTTCGCTGTAGACCACCACGCGGGCATCGCCCGGCAGGCCGTCCAGCACCTGTACCGCACCGTCGGGCCCGCGCGCGCCGGTGCGCACCGGGGCAAAACGCGGGCGCTCGCCGTCCAGCAGCCACACGCCGCTGCGGCCCTGGTGCGTCTTGAGCGCCGCATTGGGCAGCACGCGCGCCTTGGGCACCACGGGCAGCGCCACCGTGACCTCGGCCATCTCCTTGGTCGACACGCCCGCCGGCGGCGCGTCGAACGTGATCTGCGCGATGCGCTCTTCGGTCACGCTGTCGGCCACCGGCTCGATGCGCAGCACCTTGCCGGGCAAGGCGCGCTCGGGCGCACTGCGCAGGCGGATCAAGGCCGGCAGGCCCTCGGCCAGGCCGGTGGCGCGGGCCTGGTCGAAGCGCGTCGTCACCCACAGGCTGCCCGGCTGCTGCAGCTTCAGCACAGCCTGGCCGGCGACCACGGTGGAGCCGGGCTCGGCCTCGCGCGCGGTCACCACGCCGTCCGCCGGGGCCAGCAGCCGCAGGTTGGCGCGCTGGCGGCCCACGGCCTCGCGCTCGGCGCCCAGGCGCGTCACGTCCTGCCGTGCGGCGGCCAGGGCGGCCTCGGCAGCGGTGAGCTGGGCATCGGCGGATTTCAGCGCCTGCAACTTGGCATCCACCACGCTCGGGCTCACGAAGTTCTGGCGCTGCAGGTCCTGGTAGCGTGTGGCCTCGGACGCGGCCAGTGCCTGGCGGCTGCGGGCATCGGCCACCTGGGCCTCTGCGCTGCGCTGGGCGCTCAGGCCGCGCTCGATGGCGGCCTGCGCGGAGCCCAGGCGCGGGTCCAGGTCCACCGGGTCCATCTCGGCCAGCAGGTCGCCGGCCTTGACCACGTCGCCCACATCCACCCGCACGCGCAACACGCGCGCGGCGGTGGTGGGGCCGATCAGGTAGCTGCGGCGGGCTTCCACCGTGCCGATGCCGAAGAGCACCGGGGCCAGGTCGGCCTGCGCGGGCTGCACCACGGTGACCGACACCGCCGCGAACGGCCCGGACCGGCGCGCCACCGTGGCGGCGCCCGCAAGCAACAGCACCACGGCGGCGGCAATCAGTACCTGGCGCAGGGAAGGGCGTGGAAGTTTCATGGCAGGGGGCGCAGGCTGCGCCGGTAGAGGGAAAAAAAGCCGTCTGCCTGGGCGCGGGCGGCGGGTTCGGGCGGCATGGCGCCCAGCAGCAGCCATTGCATCGCGAGGCTTTGCACCATGCCGATGAACAGGCGCGCGGCGGCATCCAGGTCCAGCGCCGGGTCGGTCTCGTCGGCGGCGCGCGCGGCCTCCAGCACGCCGGTCACCAGCGTGCGGTAGGCGCCCAGCAGCGCGGCCAGCTCGGCCTTGGCTGGCGAGCCGGCGGGCTGCTGCAGCTCGTGGAACACCAGCCGCGGCACGCCGGGATGAGCGATGACAAACCCCACATGTGCCTCGAACACCCGCTGCAGCGCCTCAAGGGCCGGCAGCGTGGGCGACGCGGCGGCCTGCAGGCGCGCCAGCAGCGTCTCCCGCACCCACTGCATCACCGCCAGCCAGATCGCGTCGCGACTGGCAAAGTGCTTGAACAGTGCACCCTGCGTCACGCCCACCGCGCGCGCGATGTCGGTGGTGGTCACAGCCGCCGGTTCGGTGCGCGCGGTCAGCGCGATGGCGGCCTCCACGATCAGCACCCGACGCTCGGCGGTGGGCAGGCGCGCGGGTGGGGTGATCAGTTCGGCGTCGGCTTCGGGCATTTGGTAATACAGCAATTACCAATAATGTAGCACCGCTGCTGCATTTGACGGAGCGCCGCATCGCCGCCGGACCGGCAAACAACGATCGGATCAACCAGGGAAGTTGTTTCTGGCAGGAGGAGAATGGCGCCGGATGCAGTGATTTCAGGCTCCGACAGGCCCGATCCCAGCGCCAGTTGGCCACGCGGCGCTATCAATCCAGGAACGGTAGGCGCTGAACCCAGCCCTCAGGCGTCACCGTCCACGGATCGTGCCGCCGTCGCCACGACCTCCAGCAACAACCCTGGCGCCAGCGCCCCGCCATGCACGGCACGCTGCGGCCAGTGCAGTGGGTCCGGGCCGATCCATGCCTGCCACAGCGCGTCGAACGCGCCCCGCATCGAGACATCGGCCAGGATGACCTGCACCGACAGCAGGCGGCCCCGGTCCGAACCCGCTTCGCGCAGCGACTGATCCAGGCGCTGAAGGGTTTCGAACACTTGCGCCTCAAAATCCGCGCCCGGCGTGCTGGCGTTGGAAACCGCCCAGACCAGTTCGCCGAAGGCAACCATGCGGCTTCGGCCCTCTGCGGGTCCGCGCCAGCGTTCGATCTTTGTGGGGCCAGTTTTCATGAAAGCGGATGGTGCCAAGTGTCCATGTTGCGGCGCTTCAACTCAACCGAAAAAGCAACAGTGAGCGTCTTCGTCCACCGCGGCCAGTGCATCCTGCAACGAAGCGTACTCGCAGGGTTCGTAGCTGTGCCACTTCAGATCACTGCGCCTCCAGTACAGGCGCCAGTGCGCTTTGGAGACCGGATGAACCGGACGCGCGCCACCGGCGTGTGACGGGTCGTGGATGGGTCCTGCCAGTCGGGTCGAATCTCGAACACGTCCACCGTCTGCCCGACCACCGCATACCCGATATCCAGCCTGGGGCGGATGCGCTCGGGCGGGCGACGACGATCCAGGAGCCCCTTGAGCGCGGCGAGGTTTGTGGCTCGTTCGGAATCGGTGAAGGGCATGGGGAGGGTGGTGCAGGTGGTAGGCGGCGACTCGGGACGTATGTGGCGCTGATTGTGGGTCAGGCCGCATTCTTTGGCAGCAGACCACTGTTGCGAAGGGCTTCAAGCACCACTTCCCACGGAAGCTCTCGACGCACTGCCCCTGCTTTGGCCATTTGGGTTGGGCCCGCCAAAGATGCTGCAGTTCTTGCCTTGCACAGGGCGCTCGCAGAAACCCCGCTTCCCTTTGCCAGGTAGAGCAACAGGTCTGGGCAAACCACGCGGTTGTATATGCACCTGGCGTCTCTTTGGTTTTGCGTCTTCCTGTCGTAGGCGCCCGGTGATTGGTAGTCGAGCAACCAGCCTATCCAGTGTTCCTTCTGGCTCTCGTACCACTTTGACGCCGACGGAGCCCGGCGGTCCTCCTTCATTCGGCATATTGCGACGAGGAGGTCGCGGATGTCGAGTTGGTCGTTCATACAGCCTGAGGCAATCGATCCCGCAGATTCTGCCGGATAAGCTGGGCGGAGCTTGGGATTCCGCGCGGCCAAGCGCCAGAAAGCCCAGGCCTGGCTGAAGCGGCCACGCCGTATCGCGCAAAATGTGGCGATTCTGGTGACGCAAAGGAGATCGCCCCATGAACACCCAAACGCTCGAAGAAGCCGTCTTGCACCTGCCCATGCGGCAACGCGCCGAGCTGGCGCACAAGCTGCTGCTGAGCCTGGAAGCGGAAAGCGAGGACGAAATCGCTCAGGCATGGCACGCAGAAGCCATCCGTCGCGCGGCCGAGCTTGACAGCGGGCAGGCCGAAACCGTCTCCGCCGAAGAAGTGCGCGCCGCTGCCCAAGCCCTGTTGCGATGAACTATCGCTTCCTGGGGGCCGCACGGGCGGAGCATCTCGAAGAGGTGGCGTTTTACGAAAGCCGATCGCCCGGCTTGGGCGCGGCCTACCTGGCCGAGTTTGAGGCGGTCATGGCGCGCATCTGCGCGAACCCGGCGCTTTATCCGCGCATCGGCGATGTCGACATTCGCAAGGCCACTCTCAAGCGCTTCCCGTTCCACGTCATCTATCGCGCCGAGCCAACGCACATCGTCGTGCTGGCCATCGCGCACCACCGCCGCCGGCCCGCCTACTGGGTGGAAAGGACTGGCCAGTGACCCACCACCACACCCTGCTCGACCGCGAGGCGTTTCTGGAGGCCTTGCGCCACATGGGCGAAGAAGACCTGCGCTTTCTGAACCGCATGGTGGTGGAGCGCCTGAACCTGCTGGCCCAGGCCAAAAGCACCGTGCAACTCGCCCAGTTCGCGCAGGGCGACCGGGTCTGCTTCACGCTGGACACCGGCGAGGTCAAGCGCGGCGTCATCGTGCGCCTGAACAAGAAGACCGCCAGCCTGCTCACCGACGACCGGCAGAACTGGAAGGTGTCGCCGGGGCTGCTGCGCAAGGACACGCAGCCCGCTGAGGCTTCAGACCGGCGAGCCTGAAGCGATCCGATGGCACGCACTCCGCGCAGGGCCGAGGTTTCAGGCGCGAAAATAGGCTGTCAAAAACCATAGCGACCCGTGGCCATCCGGCGCTGGGAAAGCCCTGAAAACGCCTGAAAACCAGGCCCCGAAACGACCCGCAGGCCGTCAACAGGCACGACGGCACCCTGCCCAAGGCCTCCAAAGGCCTCTGACGGCACTTTTTCAGGTGTTAATCGGCTGATTCCCAGCGCCAAATGGCCAGACGCTGCTATCAAAATCAAAGTCCGCACACGCCCCACCCACCGCCCAGACGCGCAGCGCAGCAGAAATCGCCGGCTATAGTCCCCCACACACCAAGGAGCCCCCGTTTGCACTGGATCGCCCCCTCCGAGAAAGACACCGCCGCCAGCTCGCTGGAAAAACGCCTGTGGGACGCCGCCGACCAGTTCCGCGCCAACTCCGGGCTCAAGGCGCAGGAATACTCCGGCCCCATCCTCGGCCTGATCTTTCTGCGCTTTGCCGAGGTGCGCTTCGCCGCCCAGCGCGCCCGGCTGGAGGCCGCCGGCGCCTCGTCGCGGCGCGGCAGCCGGGTGGACGAGCCCGCCGCCTACCATGCCGAGGGCGTGCTCTACCTCGCGCCCGAGGCCCGTTTCGAGCACCTGCTGACGCTGCCCGAGTTCGAAGTCATCGGCGCCAGCGTCAACGCCGCCATGCGCCTGATCGAGCAGCACAACCCCACGCTGGCCGGCGTGCTGCCCAAGACCTACAACCTGTTCACCAGCACCCTGCTCAAGGAACTGCTGAAAAAGGTGTCCGAGATTCCGGCCACGCTCGACTTCGACGCCTTTGGCCGCATCTACGAATACTTCCTCGGTGCCTTCGCCAAGACCGAAGGGCAGGGCGGCGGCGAGTTCTACACCCCCAGCAGCATCGTCAAGCTGCTCACCGAAATCATCGAACCCTTCCACGGCCGCATCCTCGACCCGGCCTGCGGCTCGGGCGGCATGTTCGTGCAGTCGGCGCGCTTCGTGGCCGAGCACCAGAAGAACCCCGCCGCCGAGCTGGCCATCTGCGGTGTCGAAAAGACCGACGAAACCGGCCGCCTGTGCCGCCTGAACCTGGCCGTGCACGGGCTGGAAGGCGACATCCGCCATGGCGGCAACGTCAACAGCTACTACGACGACCCGCACGCCGCCACCGGCGCGTTCGACTTCGTCCTGGCCAATCCGCCCTTCAACGTCAACGCGGTGGACAAGGAGCGCCTCAAGGACATGGTGGGCCATGATGCACGGGGCAACCCCCGGCGCTTCCCCTTCGGCCTGCCGCGCACCGACAACGCCAACTACCTGTGGATCCAGCTCTTCTGGTCGGCGCTCAACGCCACCGGCCGCGCCGGCTTCGTGATGGCCAACTCGGCGTCGGACGCGCGCAGCAGCGAACAGGACATCCGCCGGCAGCTCATCCAGGCCCGCGCGGTGGACGTGATGGTGGCCGTGGGCCCCAACATGTTCTACACCGTCACGTTGCCCTGCACCCTGTGGTTTCTGGACAAGGGCAAGGCCGGCACCGCGCGCGCCGACACCGTGCTGTTCATCGACGCCCGCCACATCTGCCGCCAGGTGGACCGCGCCCACCGCGATTGGACGCCCGCGCAGATCGGCTTCCTCGCCAACCTGGTGCGCCTGTACCGGGGCGAGGCGGTGGATGCCACCGTGGGCGGCGATGAAATGGCGACCAGGCTGGCGGAGGTGTTCGGCCACAACGCCCAAGGCCAGCCCGCCTACCGCGACATCCCCGGCCTGTGCAAGGCCGCGACGCTGGCCGAGATCGAAGCCCAGGGCTGGTCGCTCAACCCCGGCCGCTACGTGGGCGTGGCGCCGGGCGAGGCGGTGAGCGACGAGGACTTCAAGGAACAGCTCGAAACGTTGAACGAAGAACTGGAAGCGCTGAACGCGCAGGCGCGGGAGCTCGAGCAGACCATCGCCGCGAATGTGGCGGGGATTCTGGAGGGGTGAGGATGGCAAGCGAATGGAAAACGATGCCCATCAAGGATCTCTACGAGGGCCTCTACGATGGCCCGCACGCCACACCCAAGCTGTCCGACAGTGGTCCCGTGTTCTTGGGAATCAAGAACGTTACCGATGACGGGCGCCTTGACCTTACAGAAATTCGACACATCGCGGAGGATGACTACGCCGCTTGGACACGCCGCGTCCAGCCTCGCGAGAACGACTTGGTCTTTACCTACGAGGCAACACTGAATCGTTACGCCATCGTTCCGGCTGGCTTTCGGGGTTGTCTCGGTCGACGAATGGCGTTGATCCGGACGGACCCGCAGAAGGTCGATGTTCGCTTTTTGCTCTACTACTTCTTCACGGCTGAGTGGCGCGCGGTTATTCGGCGCAACATGCTGACCGGCGCTACGGTCGATCGCATCCCCCTAACGACTTTTCCGGATTTTCCAGTTCGGGTACCCACCCTCCCGATCCAGCGCCGCATCGCGGGCATCCTGTCGGCCTACGACGAGCTGATCGAGAACAGCCAGCGGCGTATCAGGATTCTGGAGACGATGGCCCGCGCCCTCTACCGCGAGTGGTTCGTCCACTTCCGCTTCCCCGGCCACGAATCCGTCCCCCGCGTCCCCTCGCCGCTGGGGGAGATTCCAAAGGGGTGGGAAGTGAGGAGACTGGGCGAGATTCTTGAACTGAACTACGGCAAGGCGCTTAAAAAGGAAGACCGTCACGATGGTCCGTACCCGGTCTATGGGTCAAGCGGCATTGTCGGGACCCACGACGCCAGCTTGGTCAAAGGTCCTGGCATCATCGTCGGACGAAAAGGCAACGTTGGAAGCGTGTTTTGGTGCGACGATGACTTCTTTGTGATTGATACGGCTTACTTCGTGACCTCTGCTTTGCCGCTGCGTTTCTTGTTCTACGTTCTACCGACCTTGAACTTCATCAACAGCGACGCAGCCGTTCCAGGCTTGAGCCGGCACCAAGCCTACTCGCTGGAGCTGCCTGTTCCGCCCGCCGATTTGCTCGCAAAGTTCTGCGACGTGGCCGACTCGATCGAACGACACGCCATCAAACTCCAGCGCCAAATCAAAACCCTCCGCCGCACCCGCGACCTGCTGCTGCCGCGCCTGCTGTCCGGACAGATCGCGGTGGAGGCGGACTGAGCAGGTTTGTTTTGCATGGCGGCCCCGAGGGGGCTGGCGCCGCCATGCAATCCAATTTATCATGACCTGGATTCCATTTTTTCACACCAAATAATCCAGAATTTTCAGGCCCTCGGCATGGACACCCCCTACATCCCACGCTACCTGCGGCCGCGCATTGAAGAGGCGTTGTCAGACACGCCGGTGGTGCTGGTGAACGGGCCGCGCCAGGCGGGCAAGACGACGCTGGTGCGCCAGCTGGCCGATGCCAAGCGGGCCTACATCACGCTGGACGACGCGGCCACGCTGGCCGCCGTGCGCCACGACCCGGTGGGCTTTGTGCGCGAGCTGGACGGCGCGGTGATCGACGAGGTGCAGCGCGCGCCCGACCTGCTGCTGGCCATCAAGCAGGCGGTGGACCAGGATCGGCGGCCGGGCCGCTTTCTGCTCACGGGCTCGGCCAATGTGATGACTTTGCCGCGCGTGGCCGATTCCCTGGCCGGGCGCATTGAAACCCACACGCTTCTGCCGCTGGCCGGCTGCGAGCTGGCGCGCCAGCCGGGCCGCTGGATCGACGCGGTGTTTGCCGGCGACATGCCGCGGCCGCCAGCCGCGCAGGCCACGGCCGAAGTGGGTGCCGAAATGGTGCGGCGCGTGCTGCGGGGCGGCTACCCACAGGCGCTGGCCCGGCCGACGACGCGGCGGCGCGAGGCCTGGCTGACGCAGTACGTCGATACGCTGATCCGGCGCGATGTGCCCGACATCGCGGCGGTGGAGAAGCTCGACCACCTGCCGCGCCTGCTGGGTGCCCTGGCGCACATGTCGGGGCAACTGTGCAACTTCGCCCAACTGGCGGGCCAGATCGGACTGGACAACAAGACGGCCGAGAAATACCTGGGCATCTTCGAACAGATGTTTCTGCTGCGCCGGGTGCTGCAGTGGTCGGGCAACGGGCTGTCGCGCATCGTCAAGAGCCCCAAGCTGCAGTTCATCGATTCCGGCCTGCTGTGCGGGCTGCTGGGTGTCAATGAAGAACTGCTGATGCGCCAGCGTCCGCAGCTCGGTGCGCTGCTGGAAAGCCATGTGTACGGCGAGTTGCTGAAGATGGCCTCGTGGGCCGACCAGGATGTGCAGGTGCTGACCTTGCGCACCACGGCGCAGGCCGAAGTGGACTTTGTGCTGGAAAACCGGCGTGGCGACATCGTGGGGGTGGAGGTCAAGGCAGCGGCGAGCTTTCAGGCCGGCGACTTCGCGGGCCTCAAAAAGCTGGCGGCGCTTTCGGGCGACCGCTTCACTGCCGGCGTGTTGCTATACGACGGCACACAGACCCTGCCCATGGGCGAGGTGTCAGGCCGGCCGCTGTGGGCGGTGCCGCTTTCCACCCTCTGGCTGACCTGAAGGCCTGACCCCCATGAGCCCCCACGCCTGGACCGAAGACCAGCTCGTCGAGCAGCCGGCTGTGCAGCTCTTTGCCACGCTGGGCTGGCAGACGGCCGTGGCGTTGGACGAGACCTTCGGCCCCGGCGGCGCCAGCCTGGGGCGCGAGACCAAGGGCGAGGTGGTGCTGGTGCCGCGCCTGCGCGCGGCGCTCACCGCCCTCAACCCCGGCCTGCCGCCCGAGGCGATCCAGACCGCCATCGACGAGCTCGGCCGCGACCGCTCGGCCATGAGCTTGGAGGCGGCCAACCGCGAGGTCTACGCGCTGCTGAAAGAAGGCATCGCGGTATCGGTGCCCGACGCCGCGCAGGGCGGCCAGAAGACCGAGCGCCTGCGCGTGGTGGATTGGGAGCACCCGGCGCGCAACGACTTTCTGCTGGTCAGCCAGTTCAGCGTGACCGGCGCGCTCTACACCTGCCGGCCCGACCTGGTGGGCTTTGTCAACGGCCTGCCCTGGGTGGTGATCGAACTGAAAAAGCCCGGCGTGCCGGCGCGCGCCGCCTTCGACGAGAACCTGACGCATTACAAGAAAGAGATTCCCCAGCTTTTCTGGTTCAACGCGCTGCTGATCGCCAGCAACGGCACCGCCAGCCGGGTGGGCTCGCTGACGGCCGACTGGGGCCGGTTTTTCGAGTGGAAGCGGGTGGCGCGCGAGGACGAGCCGCGCCGCGTCTCGCTGGAGGTGATGCTGCGCGGCACCTGCGACCCCGCCCGCCTGCTGGACCTGGTGGAGAACTTCACGCTGTTTTCCGAGCACAAGGCCGGGCTGGTGAAGGTGATCGGGCAGAACCACCAGGTGCTGGGCGTGAACAACGCCATCACGTCGATGATGGCCGCGCGCCAGCAGGGCCACGGCCGCGGCGGCGTGTTCTGGCAGACGCAGGGCAGCGGCAAGAGCTTTTCGATGGTGTTCTTCGCCCAGAAGGTGTTGCGCCGGCTGGCCGGCAACTGGACCTTCGTGGTGGTGACCGACCGGGTGGAGCTGGACGGGCAGATCGCCAAGACCTTCAAGGCGGTGGGCGCGGTGAGCGCGGCCGAGGGCGATGCCTGCCACGCGGGCAGCGGCGCGCACCTGCGCGAGCTGCTGCGCGGCAACCATCGCTACGTGTTCACGCTGATCCACAAGTTCCAGACGCCGGAGCTGCTGACCGACCGCGCCGACGTGATCGTGCTGACGGACGAAGCGCACCGCAGCCAGTACGACACCCTGGCGCTGAACATGCGCGGCGCGCTGCCGAAGGCGCTATTCCTGGCGTTCACCGGCACGCCGCTGATCGCGGGCGAGGAACGCACCAAGGAGGTCTTCGGCGATTACGTGTCGATCTACGACTTTCAGCAGTCGATCGAGGATGGCGCCACGGTGCCGCTGTTCTACGAGAACCGCACGCCCGAGCTGCAGCTCGTCAACCCCGACCTGAACGACGACATTTACCGCCTGATCGAGGACGCCGACCTCGACGCCGAGCAGGAGACCCGGCTGGAGAAGGTGCTCGGGCGGCAGTACCACCTGATCACCCGCGACGACCGGCTGGACACGGTGGCGCGGGACATCGTGCGGCACTTTCTGGGGCGCGGTTTTGTCGGCAAGGCGATGGTGGTGTCCATCGACAAGGCCACCGCGCTGCGCATGTTCGACAAGGTCCAGGCCCATTGGGCGGCCGAGACGGCGCGGGTGGAGCAGGCGCTGGGCGCACTGAGCTACCTGCCGCCCGGTGGCGAACTGACGCCCGAGCAGGCGCGGCGGGATGTGCAAAGCGCCGAGCTGAAGGCGCGGCTGGCGCTGCTCACCGGCACCGACATGGCGGTGATCGTGTCGCCGGCGCAGAACGAGATCGCGCAGATGCAGGCGCTGGGCCTGGACATCGCGCCACACCGCCAGCGCATGAACGACTCCCAGCCGCCGCTGGACGAGCGGTTCAAGGACACCGAAGACCCGCTGCGTCTGGTGTTTGTCTGCGCGATGTGGCTGACCGGCTTCGACGCGCCGAGCTGCTCCACGGTGTACCTGGACAAGCCCATGCGCAACCACACGCTGATGCAGACCATCGCGCGCGCCAACCGGGTGTTTCCGGGCAAACACAGCGGGGTGATCGTCGATTACGCCAACGTGTTCGCCTCGCTGGAGAAGGCGCTGGCCTTGTACGGCGCAGGGCAGGGCGGCCAGAGCCCGGTGCGGGACAAGCAGCAGCTGGTGGGTGAACTGCGGCAGGCCCTGGCGGCGGCCACCGGCTTTTGCGCAGCCCGCGGCGTGGCACTGGAGGCGATCGAGGCCGCGCCGGCGGCGAGCCTGGAGCGGCTGGAACGGATCGAGGACGGCCTGAACGCGCTGATCTCGCCCGACCCGCTGCGCCGCGACTTTCTGGCCCACGAGCGGCTGGTGGCCACGCTGTATCAGGCGGTCAAGCCCGACCCGGCGGCGCTGGAATTTGCCGCGCGCGTGGCCTGTCTGGCCACGCTGGCCGATGCCATCCGCGCCCGGCTGAACCCCGGAGTGCCCGACATCGCACCGGTGCTGGGGCAGATCACCGGGCTGCTCGACCAGTCCATCACCGGCCACGCGATCCGCGAAGACGGCCCGCCGCCGCTGGACCTGTCAAAGATCAACTTCGAGGCGCTGGCGCAGCGCTTCAAGGCATCGAAACACCAGAACACCGAGCTGGAAGTGCTCAAGGCCGCGATCCGCGCCCGGCTGGACAAACTGATCCGCCTGAACCACACCCGCGCGGACTTCGCCGAGAAATTCGAGGCGCTGATCGAGGCCTACAACGCCGGCAGCGCCACCATCGAGGCGCTGTACCAGGAGCTGCTGGCGCTGTCGAACAGCCTGGACGACGAGCAGCAGCGCCATGTGCGCGAGCACCTGAGCGAGGAGGAGCTGGTGATCTTCGACATCCTGACCCGGCCGGCGCCGGCCCTCGGCACCGAGGAACGCGCCGAGGTCAAGAAGGTGGTGCGCCTGCTGCTGGAACGGCTCAAGACCTTGCTGGTGCTGAACTGGCGGCAGAAATCCGCCGCCCGCTCGGTGCTGAAGCTCGCCATCGAAGACACGCTGGACGCGGGCCTGCCGCGCGCCTACACCCCCGAGATCTACCGCCAGAAATGCTCGGCGGTGTTCGAGCATGTGTACGAGGCCTATCCCGAGCAGAACGCCGGCGTGTACGCGCAGGGCGTCGGATAGGCAGTCTCAGCCGAAAAAGCAACAGTGAGCGTCTTCGTCTACCAAGGCCAGCGCCTCCTGCAGCGACTCATGCTCGGGGCTGGGTTCGTAGGCGTGCCACTTCAGATCACTGCGCATCCAGTACAGGCGCCATTGCGCTTTGGACCGGATGTACCGGATGCGTGCCACAGGCGTGTGACGGGTCACGGACGGGTCCCGCCAGTCGGGCCGAATCTCGAACAGATCCACCGTCTGCCCGACAACCGCATACCCGATATCCAGCCTGGGGCGGATGGGCTCGGGCGGGCGACGAACATCACCTTATTCCTGGATCATCCTGGAACGCCAATAGCCTGGCTTCCTGTTGTCTGGCGCGATGGCCAGCACCAGGAGTTCATCATCGCGGTGCAGGTACACGACCGAAAATGGAAACCGCCTCGGGAATACCCGGCGGGTGCCGTGTCTGTGAGGGGCTCCCATATCCGGAAATTCAGCTGCAATCGCGACCGCCTGCTCAATGACCGTCGCAAAGCGCTCGCCGAGCTTCGGGCTGATGTTGGCGTAGTACCGAACCTCCCACGACAGCTCGGCCAGCGCGGCCTCGTGGAATCGAACGCGCATCACCGCAGCAGGCGTCGAACTTCCGCAAACACCTCTTCGGCGGGAATGAGATTCGCCGTGCCGGCGTCGATTTCGGCGATTCGGTTGCGAATCTCCTCGTCCCAAGCCGCCTCGACGTCGCCGTCAGGCTCGTGGACGGTGGCAAGGAGTTCCTCAGCCAACCGAACCCGGTCCGCAGGAGGCAATGCGCGAGCTTGTGAGCGGAGTTCTTCGATGAGATGGGCCATTTTGATCCCCTGGTAGAGCCTCAAGTCTACCGTTGAAGAGGGCGAACCGTTCCTTGGTCCACGGCGGCCAGCGCATCCGGCAGCGAAGCGTGCTCGCATGGGTGTGTCGCGTCGCGGACGGGTCTCGCCAGTCGGGTCGAATCTCGAAAATGTCCACCGTTTGCCCGACCACGGCATACCCGATATCCAGTTTGGTCCTGATGATGGAGTTCTTCCACCGCACCAACCGGCCACAAACCACTTTCAATTCAGAACTCTGTGCGGGGGTGTTCCAGCCAGAATCCGCCACAACGCGCCCCCACGCAAGGACCTTCCCGCGACATCCCCCGGTAATGCTGCACGTCAGGCCACCCGGTCGCTGGACCCATGCGCAGGAGTCGCGTCAGCGTCTGCCTTGGACAGAAGTCGCCACGCGACGATCGCGAGCACCGGGTCAATGATCGCGAAGGCGAGGAGCGGCCTGGGAAACGCACCGCTCATTGCAACTGTGCCCAAGACGATGGGTACCAATACGATCCTGTCCAGGACAGAAGCGGCGACAAATTGGCGGCCACCCGTGCGGCCACCGAAGAAGTAGAACCAGCCGATGATCGCCAGCAACATGCCCATGACCCTGACCAGCGATCGCTCATGACCTGCGAACGGTGGCTCGCGGTAGATGACCTGAAAGATGTCAGGCCAGAGCAGCAGCACGAAGCCCGACAGCAGATAGAAGAGGCCGCACACCGAAGTGAATCGAGACGCCGCGGAGAGCTTTTCGGGTCTTTGGAGCAAGTCGGCAATCAATGACATGAGAAGTCCTTTTTGATCGGAAGGAAACTGCACCTGGCCGTCGCGTGAGGCCATCAGGTGCGCGAACGCGTTCGCCACCTGCGCGACAGCCTACAGACCGATCAGCTTTTTGTCCGCCGGGCGAAGGCGTTCGTGTTGTGGCAGCGCAACGGGGGGCGCCACCCGCGTGAGACAAGGCAAGCCGAGGTGGCGGGTTTTCTGGCTGTGCTGGCCACGGAATAACACGGGGCGCTCGCGGGACCCGGCCAATCCGCAAGGCACGCCGCCGATGCACCGGCCCTGCTGGCCGTCGGATGTCGTTGCCCGCTCTGGCCAGTCAAAAAACATAGCGGCTTGTGACCTTCCGGCGCTGGGAAAGCGGTGATAGAGCTTGAAAACCAGGCCCAAATCGGCCTTCAAGCCGTCCACAGGCACGGTCGCACCGTGCGAAGGGCATCAAATTGGCCTACGGCGGCCCGTTTTCAGATACTTTTTGACCTCTTCCCCTTGCCAGTCGGCCACGAAGTGCTATTTATTCAGGAGTCAATTGCCCGGCATCCAGCGGCTGTGGCTCGGAAATGAACCCACAAAAAAGCCCGCAAGTCGCCTTGCGGGCTTTCACCGGAGAAGCGGCCGACTCAATACACCGGCTGGTGCTTCTTCAGCGCGCCGATCACTTCGGGCGTCAGCGCGAAGCCGGGTCCGAACTGTGCGGCCAGTTCGGCAGCACGTTTCACGAAAGCGTCCACGCCCTGGCCGTAGATGAACTGCAGCGCGCCGCCGGTCCAGGCCGGGAAGCCGATGCCGAAGATCGAGCCGATGTTGCCGTCGTGCACCGTGGTCAGCACGCCCTCGGCCAGGCAACGCGCGGTTTCCACGGCCTGGCGGTACAGGATGCGGTCTTTCACGTCCTGCAGGTCCCAGGTGGCGCCGGGCTTCTCGAAGCGGGTCTTGAGCTCGGGCCACAGGCGCTTCTTCTGGCCTTCGGGGTAGTCATAGAAGCCGCCGCCGGCAGCGCGGCCGGCGCGCTTGAATTCCTTCACCATGCGCTCCACCAGCAGCTCACCCGCGGTGGCGGTGTAGGCCCGGCCTTCGGCGGCGAAGTCGGCGCGGGTCTGCTCCATCACGTGCACGCTCAAGGAGAGCGAGGTTTCGTCGATCACCGCCAGCGGCCCCACGGGCATGCCGACCTGCATCGCGGCGTTTTCGATCACGGGGGCGGGGATGCCTTCGTCCAGCATGGCCGCGCCTTCCATCACGAAGGTGCCGAAGGTGCGGCTGGTGTAGAAGCCGCGCGAGTCGTTCACCACGATCGGGATCTTGCCCAGCGCCTGCACGTAGTCGAAGGCGCGGGCCACGGTTTCGTCGTCGGTCTGCTTGCCGCGGATGATCTCCACCAGCTTCATCTTGTCCACCGGGCTGAAGAAGTGGATGCCGATGAACTTGTCCGGGTGCGCGCTGGCATTGGCCAGGCCGCTGATCGGCAGCGTGGAGGTGTTGCTGGCGAAGAAGCCGCCCGGCGCCAGCATCGGCTCGGCCTCCTGCGTCACCTTGGCCTTGAGCTCGCGGTTTTCGAACACGGCCTCGATGATGAGGTCGCTGCCTTGCAGGTCGGCGGCGGAGGCGGTGGGCGTGATGCGGCCCAGCAGCTCGGCCTGGTCGTGCGGGCCCATGCGGCCCTTGTCCACGCGCGCCTGGGTGAGCTTGGCGCTGTAGGCCTTGCCGTGCTCGGCTTTCTCCACGCTCACGTCCTTCAGCACCGAGGCGATGCCGCGGCTGGCCTGCGCGTAGGCGATGCCCGCGCCCATCATGCCGGCGCCCAGGATGCCCACCTTCTTGGGCTTGTAGCGTGGCACGTCCTTGGGCCGGCTCTGGCCGGACTTGATCGCGTTCAGGTTGAAGAAGAACGTGTTGATCATGTTCTTCGCCACCGGGTTGACCATCAGGCCCGCAAGGTAGCGGCTTTCGATGCGCATCGCGGTGTCGAAGTCCACCTGCGCGCCCTCGACCATCGCGCACAGCGCGGCTTCGGGGGCGGGGTACAGGCCGCGCGTGGTCTTCTTGAGCATCGAGGGCGCCACCACCAGGCCTTGCGCGATGGCCGGGTTGCTCGGCGTGCCGCCGGGGATCTTGAAGCCCTTGCGGTCCCAGGGGTGCTGGCAGGCTTCTGCGTTGCCCTGCACCGAATCGATCCAGGCGCGCGCGGCGGGCATCAGCTCGGCGTCGCTGTCCACCAGCGTGTGCACGAAGCCCAGTTTCTGCGCCTCGGCGGGGCCGAACAGCTTGCTCTCCAGCAGGTAGGGCTGCGCGCCCATCAGGCCGAGCTGGCGCGTCATCTTGGTGATGCCGCCGCCGCCGGGGATCAGGCCCAGCGTCACCTCGGGCAGGCCGAACTGCGTCTTGGGGTTGTTCACCGCGATGCGGTGGTGGCCCACCAGCGCCACCTCCCAGCCGCCGCCGAGCGCGGTGCCGTTGAGACAGCTCACCACGGGCTTGCCCAGGGTTTCGATGATGCGGAAGTTCTTCTTGATGCGCTCGATCTCGACGAACACGCGCTTGGCGTCCTCGGGCTGCATGCGCATCACACCCTTGAGGTCGGCACCGGCGAAGAAGGTGCTCTTGGCCGAGGCCAGGATCACGCCGCGGATGGCGTCCTTGTCCGCCAGCACCTGGGCCGCCACGGCCTCCAGGTCGTCCTGCCATTGCAGGCACATGGTGTTGACGGGCGAGTTCTCTTCGTCGAAGGTGATGACGGCGATGCCGTCCTGGATGCCGTACTGGATGGTCTTGAGTTTCATGGGAAGGGATTCCGGTTGGATCAGATGCGCTCGACGATGGTGGCGATGCCCATGCCGCCGCCCACGCACAGCGTGGCCAGGCCGTAGCGCAGCTGGCGGCGGTGCAGTTCGTCGATGAGGGTGTTCAGGATCATGGCGCCGGTGGCGCCCAGCGGGTGGCCCATGGCGATGGCGCCGCCGTTGACGTTGACCTTCTCGTGCGGCAC
>JAXMFA010000011.1:0-137036 GCA_046348065.1 Burkholderiaceae bacterium | reverse complement strand
CCAAATCCGCCAGCCTGGAAATGACGCGCATCTCCGTCGACATGAAGGTGCTGATCGAACAGATGCGAGAGCAGGTTCAGAACATCGAATAGACCTCCAAGCTGCAAGACCCGACCTCACCTCTCATGGACTACCCTGGAAACCTGTTTGTGGTGGCCGCACCCAGCGGCGCCGGCAAATCAAGCCTGGTCAAGGCTTTGATGGAACTTGACTCGCGTGTTCAGCCTTCGGTGTCGCACACGACCCGCGCGCCACGCGGTCAGGAAAAGCACGGACGCGAGTATTTCTTCGCATCTGACGCGGAATTCGACGCCATGGTGCAGGCTGAAGCCTTTGTCGAATGGGCCCACGTGCATGGCCGGCGGTACGGCACGTCGCGCAAAGCCATCGAGGACCGCATTGCGACCGGCGCCGACGTGGTGCTCGAAATCGACTTTCAGGGGGCGATCCAGATCAAGCGGATCTTCGCAAACGCCGTTCTGATCTTCGTGCTGCCACCCAGTTGGGAAGAGCTGCGGTCCCGGTTGGAACGCCGGGGTGAGGACGCCGCCGAAGTCATTGACCTTCGGCTGCGAAACGCCGAACTGGAGATGCGCCATGTCGGAGAATTCGACTTCGTTATAATCAACGAGTTATTCGAACGTGCGCTTTTCGACCTCAAGGCGATCGTTCACGCCCAGCGGCTCAAGTACAGCGCCCAGCGCCGCGCCCGGGCTGACACCTTCAAAGCCCTCAACATCGACTAGTCTCCTGGAGCACCATGGCCCGCATCACCGTTGAAGACTGCCTGACGCAGATTCCTAACCGTTTCCAGCTGGTTCTCGCCGCCACCTACCGGGCGCGCATGTTGAGCCAGGGCCATGCGCCCAAGATCGAAAGCCGCAACAAGCCCGGCGTCACGGCCCTGCGTGAAATCGCTGCCGGAAAAGTGGGGCTCGAAATGCTGAAAAAGGTTCCGGGCTGAACACAGGCATCCGGCATCCAAGAAAAGCACCGCAACGCGGTGCTTTTTTCTTTGGAGCCACGCGTCTACGTCGTCCACGCTACAGTAAGGGGATGAGCGCGGTCGTCCCCCCCAAAACGGCACCAGCCACGGCCCGAAAGGCCGATGGTGGTCCGCTCGCCGCGGCCAACGCAGCGGCGGCGAGTTTTGCCGCGCTCACCGAGCGAATGGACTATCTCGGTGCAAGCGATGTGGAACTGGTCCGGCGTGCGTATCGCTATGCCGATCAGGCCCACCTCGGGCAACTCCGAAACAGCGGCGAGCCCTACATCACCCACCCGATTGCCGTGGCGGTTCAGTGCACCGAGTGGAAGCTCGATGCCCACGCGCTCATGGCCGCGCTGCTGCACGACGCCATGGAGGACTGCGGCGTCACCAAGACCGACCTGATCGAGCGTTTTGGCGCTCCGGTTGCCGAGCTGGTGGATGGGCTCACCAAACTGGACCGGCTGAAGTTTCACACCCGCGAAGAGAACCAGGCCGAGTCGTTTCGCAAGATGTTGCTCGCCATGGCGCGTGACGTGCGTGTGATCCTGATCAAGCTTGCCGATCGCACGCACAACATGCGGACCATGGGCGACATGCCGCGCTCGAAATGGGCTCGAATTTCCGCTGAAACCCTGGAGATCTACGCGCCCATCGCCCACCGGCTTGGGCTCAACCAGACCTACCGCGAATTGCAGGACCTCGCGTTCCGTTACCTGAGGCCGTGGCGATATGCCGTCCTGTCCAAAGCCGTGGCTCGTGCGCGCAACCGGCGACGCGACCTGATCCAGAAGGTCCGTCGCGAAGTGGAGGCGGCCTTTTCCGCCGTCGGCATGAAGGTCCGCATCGCAGGTCGCGAGAAAACCCTGTATTCCATTTATCGCAAGATGGACGACAAGCACCTGAGCTTCGCCCAGGTGACCGACATCTACGGTTTTCGGGTCATTGTGCCGACCGTGACCGACTGCTACACCGCGCTCGGCGTGCTGCATCAGCTGTACAAGCCGGTGCCTGGCCGCTTCAAGGACTACATCGCGATCGCCAAGCTCAATGGCTATCAGTCCTTGCACACCACGCTGGTCGGCCCGTCCGGCGTAAACGTCGAATTTCAGATGCGAACCGAGGCAATGCACGTGGTGGCCGAATCGGGGGTCGCCGCGCATTGGCTGTACAAAGCATCGGACCCCAACGAACCCACCGCCGGGCGCTTGGGCGTCAAGTGGCTCCAGTCCCTGCTCGACATCCAGGACGAAACCCGGGACGCGGCGGAATTCTGGGACCATGTGAAAGTCGATCTGTTCCCCGACGCGGTGTACGTCTTCACGCCAAAAAGCCAGATCATGGCGCTGCCCCGCGGCGCAACCGTGGTTGATTTCGCATACGCCATCCACAGCAACGTGGGCGATCACACGGCGGCCGCCAAGATCAACGGCGAGCAGGTTCCGCTCCGGGCCGAGCTGAAGAATGGCGACGTGGTTGAAATCATCACCGCGCCGGTTTCGACACCCAATCCGGCGTGGCTCGGTTTCGTGCGAACGGGTCGGGCCCGTTCCAAGATTCGCCATCACCTGAAGACCATGGCCCAGGCCGAATCCGAGCTGCTGGGCGAGAAGCTGCTGGCGCAGGCCCTCAGAGCCGAAGGAATTGAGCAAATACCGCCGGATGAGGCGGCCTATCAGCCGTTGTGGGACAAGCTGGTCCGCTTTACCGGTAACAAGAACAAGGCCGAGCTCCTGACCGACGTCGGACTCGGGCGGCGCATTGCCAGCATCGTGGCCAAGCGCCTTGTGACGCTGCTGGCCGAACGCGGCGAGAAACCGGACGCGCTGCTGATGTCCCGCGAGCGCTACACCGCCCACGAAACCATCTCGCAAGGTGCAGTCTTGCTGGACGGGTCGGAGAATGCCTCGGTGCAGTATGCACGCTGTTGCCGCCCTATTCCCGGCGACACCATCGTGGGTTACCTCGGCCGGGGAGAGGGCCTGGTGGTCCACGTGGCCGATTGCCCCATTGCGTCGCGCCTTCGGCACAAGGACGCAGAGCGGTTCATTCACGTCGATTGGGCCGACGATCCGTCACGCGCCTTCGAGGCAGACGTGATCGTGACGGTGACCAATGGCAAGGGTGTCCTGGCCCGTGTGGCTTCGGCATTCGCCGGCGCCGAGGCCGACATCATTCACATGGACATGGGTGAAGAGGCGGCACAAGAAACCACGGATCTGCGCTTTTTGATTTCCGTGCGCGACAGCACGCATCTGGACGCCGTGTTGCGCACCCTGAACCGAACACCGTCGGTACTGAAGGCCAGCCGTGTCAGGCCGGCCGGCTGAAGACAAAGCAGGCTCATCCGCCTGCCGGATAGACAACCTTGACGACTTCGATTTCCTTGGTGCCGCCCGGTGTCACCAGTCTCAGGACATCGCCTACCCGCGCCTTCAACAAGGTTCTTGAAACAGGCGCCACCCAGCTGACCTCTCCACGAGCGCTGTCGGCTTCGTCGATTCCGAGAATACGGACCGTCGTCTCGGCGCCGTCTTCGTCGACATAAGTGACCTCTGCGCCGAAAAAGACCTGATCATTGCCTCGGTGAATCGACGGGTCGGTGATTTCAGCCAGTTCCAGTCGACGGGTCAGAAAACGGATGCGCCGATCGATCTCGCGCAGACGCTTCTTGCCATACAGGTAGTCGCCGTTTTCCGACCGGTCGCCATTGCTGGCCGCCCAATGAACCACATCCACGACCTTGGGGCGCTCGACATCGATCAGGTCAAGCAGCTCAGAACGCAGCCTTGCATAGCCTTGCGGGGTGATGTAGTTGCGTGCCCCAGCCGGCGACAGGGGCGGTGCGAGGTCATCGTCATCCTCATCCTCATCCACGTTTTCGCGGGTGAATGCCTTGCTCATGAACGTGCCCCCCGTCCTGACCGATGCCGACCAACGAAAAAGCCTGCAACTTGCGTTGCAGGCTTTACGTGTTTTTGGCGCGGCTGGCAGGAATCGAACCCACGACCCCTTGGTTCGTAGCCAAGTACTCTATCCAGCTGAGCTACAGCCGCGAAAGCTGAAATTGTACCACGGAAACCGTTGGTAGGGCGTGTTGGACTTGAACCAACGACCAAAGGATTATGAGTCCTCTGCTCTGACCAACTGAGCTAACGCCCCGTCAGGCGATCAGCACCGCCGGGCGCCGATTGTAAAGGCACTATCGGGTGTGACTGAGTGCATTGCTGACCAGTTTGGACGTGATGTCGACGATCTGAATCATCCGGTCGTAAGGCATGCGTGTAGGACCGATCACGCCCAGCGTGCCCACCACGACACCATCCACCTCGTACGGTGAACTGACGATCGACAGCTCCTCGAAGGGCACGATCTGGCTCTCACCACCGATGTAGATGCGTACCCCGTCGGCTTGACTGGATACGTCGAGCAGACGCATCAGCTGCGTCTTTTGCTCGAAGAGATCGAACGCACGCCGCAGGTGATTGAGATCACCCGAGAAATCGCTGACCGACAGCAGGTCACCAGATCAGAAAAGCCCGCTATGTCACCGAAGCGCGCTTCTTTCTTTGGGGGCATCGGCGCATTGGGCGGGGCGGGTTCGGGTGGAGTTCGGTTCGGCTCAACTTCATGCGGATCAAAGCCTCAACCCCGCTTACCCTCTGAAACAGCCTTCGTTTTCACCAAATCTACCGCTTTGTCCGCGAGTCCTTTCGCGCTCTCTCTTGCCTTTGCCCAGCCTTCATACAACTTGCTCGGAGGTTTCGACTTAAGTCCCGCGCGAACGAGTGCAATCGCGTCAGATTCTTGAGCACACAACGGGCCTTCGGCTTCGAGCATTTCCTGCAAGAAATCCCCAATTTTCTGAGCCATTTCTTTATGGTTGCAATCAGGGTTCAGATGAAGAAAGGTTGCCAACTCCATTGTCAATGCGCCGATTGAGCGGGTGATAACATCCGGTTCAATCTGACGAAGACCTGCTCGAACATACCGCTGATCGAATCCCCATTCCTCGACCAAGTGGTCGATCAGGTGCGCTTTTTCTTTGCGCCCGATCTTTCCATCTACAGCGGCAATTCTGAGTGCAAGGGGCACAATCAAATCAAACAACGCCATGCCCAGCACGTCTAGCGGCGTATTCAAGAACACAGGAATCACGTGAACCCTGTCACTTGCAACATTTCCAAATAGCCGATACAGCCCATAGCAGGCACCACCGGATGCCAACGCAGCAAAAGCAACCCACCCGATAGGGGTCACTGCCGTTCCTATCCCCAACATTCCTAACAGACCGGTGGGGGCAAAAAATGTCGAGGCCACGAAGCCGGACTTTGCTATTGCAGCACCTGTCCCTGCCGTTCCAAGAATATCCCAAAGTTCGCGCAGCTTCTTGGTCGTACCTAATAGCTTGTAGGCATCTTCGCCAATTGCCAGCCTGATCTTGAATCGGTTCTTATCGGCGATTACTCGCTCGACGCCGTCAAAGTTGACCAACATTCCTTTGGCGACATCTTCGGAGGTCACGATGCAAACCCTGAGAAACCGTCCACGAAAGCCTTGATTCTTTCGCCCAAGTCGTCTGAGCTCAACTCCATATAGCTGCCCCAAGCAATGCCCAAAGCCAGTCCCAACGGTGTCAAGATCGCGCTCAGCGCCGCGCCAACGATGGGGACCATGCTTACCAAAGCACCGACCACAAGGGCCAGCACCGCAGCAAATCCGAGATGGGGAAACTGCCGAACCAAGTTCAAGACAAAGTCCAAAATCTTTCGCCCAATCTTGAGCACAACATCACCTACGCGCGTCGTAATCTTGAGAAGATCAGCGAGAAGAGCCTTGCCGTCCGCTGAAACAGGCAGCGATTCGAGTTTTCGAAGCATTTGACTATCCGTTTGCGTAGTCGAATTGACATGTTCAGCCAGCTCTTCCACTTGCTGTGGCGTCAGTCGAACATTCTTTCCTTTGATTGCCATAGATCCTCCTACAAAGTAATGCCCTGAAAACAACAATCTTCACTTCCGTTACTACGGTACGTGGCCAATATCATGGTCGCTTATTTGTCCAACTACCCAGCGGCAAGAAGGCGCCAAAAATCAGTGCCGGGAAGACTACAACCCACCCCCAGGAATCGAAGTGATTGAACGCGATCAATAGGACGCCGGTCAGGGTGAACAACAAAGAAAGTAGACACAACGTGGCATCTTTGAACTTGGCGCCGATCATCGACCAGTAACTTCGAAACACTTCTATGCCTGAATGATTTGTGCGATCAAAGCGACGCTTTTTGAAACGGAGTCCGAAAAATACTCCCAGCCCCAGAAGCAATGCGCCAAGTGCGTCTGCCCACAGGCCGGTGTCCACTGTACTCTCCCAATTGCGGAACTACGCCGTCTTGGCAGGCAACACACCTACCCTTTCGACGGCAAGTCGGGCAACCCTGATTACGGCCCAAAGGAATAGCAAGGGCAATATCAAGGTTTCCAACAAGAAGACGACCATTAACCTGATCACATGCTCTGTTGATCGCTCGATGGCTTGATACAGCTTGTTATAACGGTCCTTGATGTCCGCGACACTTGGAACCCAACTGGGCATGGAAGGTATCCACGACTTGCCCTCGACCGCACTCGGCTCAGGAGACTTCACTCTGCCGGCCTCGCCCGTCGTTGCATCAATTGCCGCTTGAGCAGTCTTGAATTCGTTTGCCAAGAACTGTTGTGAAATCAAGTGGGTTCCAAGTGTTGCCAACGGTATTGCGAAGCGCAGTACCAACACGAATACCAAGGCGCCGGACAGCCATCGCGGTGAACTTCCCCATCGGTACTGACAAAACGCCCAAGCCAGGACTACCCCAGTGAGTACCAAGGAAAGGGCCCAGTAGCCGCCAATGGTGATAAAAATCTTTTGCACGCCGAAAGCGACGCTGGCCAGCAACATTACATCAGCCAGTTGTTTGATCATCTCATTTGCGGGAGCCAAAATTTGCCCGGGTGACAGCGTTACACCAAGCCCGGCCGGCTGAATATCTATTTGCGCTGCTTGCAACGTAGAAAGAATTCCACTGGCAGTCCGCGCCGTGCCGTATGTCAGTAGCGCTCGCTTTAGACCTGCGTCAACCTGTGCGACGGCGGGTGCATCCATGGGGGCAACCCAGGAGCCGGCAAGCACTACCAACATGCCCAATAGGACTGCGAGATTGCGGATGATTTTCATACTTGGCTCCTATCAGTTGTGTGGTCAAACGCGTAGGATTTGGCCATCATCAAACTACCGATGCTGTGCACAATGCACCACAACGCCAGTACCAGTCCGGCCACCAATATTGCCAAGCCAACGTTGGGAAGCGCGTTGATTTGTGTGCTCATGTTGCGCAACTCCGTTGACGTCGTTTTCAGGTCGGCAATGGCTTTGGGCATATCTTCCGTGTTCAACCGCGCCAAAGTCTTCTCCGCCTCATCGATCACTTGGATCGCCTGGTTGCTGGTCGCGATGAACGCGTCGCTTAACTGACGGCTATCTTTGGCAAGTGACGAGGAAAGCCCGTCGAGTGCTATACCAACGGTCTTGGTCTGATCGGCTGAATCCTTGAGTTGCTTTCCGAAAGCTTCAAATGGCTTCTTCATCGTGACAACAGGCTTCACTCCTACCATCTGAATATCTGTGGGAATGGAAGTAGATATCAGCACTTCGCCTATGTTTTGAAGTGGGCCGTGCAGGCTGTTAAGGAATTTTGAAGCTGTCCTCAGGCCCTCAGCATATTGCGGGGCCAGCTTCGCTTGACTTTCGGTCTGATCTCTCAGTTCTTTGAACAGAGTTCGAGTAGCCGGGAGCATTTTCTGCATTTCTGCGAGCAGGTTTTGCCTTGTTTCGACCGTCTCAGCGGTTCGAATGACCACGACAGCCACTGCATCGATGGATCTCGCGACGGACCCCACGAATTGGCCGACCAAGGCATGGAACGCGATGTAGCTCCAAATAATGGAAGCGGCAAACAGGAGACTGAACACGAATTGGAACCACGCCAGAGTGGCAAATAGCTTTGATCGTCTCTTCATTGCTTTCTTTCTGATGTGAAGCCAAATGGCAAATGAGTCCAACTGCCAAGACTGGTGAAGACCATACGCCTAGAAAACACTTACCTATTCATAGACGACGTTAAGCGGGCTCGCTTTCGAATTTCAGGAATGAAGGAACACGGAATATTCGTCGCATTGGCATGAATGGACACGATGAACTCCACAGCTGCTTAGCGAGCGGCTTTCAGATAGGTGGAGATTTCGGATTCCATCTCCAACTGCAAGTCTGTAGGGCTAATGATTCGAATGTGCGGAATCCAATAGCGAACGATCGGCACAACCTGATTGGGGTGGCCCACCTTTGCGGAAATGATAAGCCCTCCATCTTCAAGTGCCTTCTCGATGACCTGATTGGCGATCAGCTTCCGGCGCTTGAAATAGCCCGCCACTGTGGCCTCGACCTTCAGGACAATTTCCTTCCTTTCGTCGTGGAGCCAGATGCCATCGTCTTCGGCCAACCTCTTGTCTACATCTGGATCGGCTGGAAAACAAGTATCCATTAAACGCAGGGATTCGATCTTGGCGAACGCGAAGGTTTTGAGCTTTTCTCCATCCCGAGCAGCCAGGTACCAGATGCCTTTGTGGTTGACGAGTTTGAAGGGCGCAATACTGGAGCAGGGCTTCAGCCGACCTTCCTTCTCATATTCAAAGGCGATGTGGCGCCGGCCGACTATGGCCTGCTCCAGCGTCTTGAAGGTCGCTTCTCTGCCCGCCAGGTTCTCGTAGTTATGCCCTCTGACGATCACCGCTGCCTGGAATCGAGCGTCGAAAATGTCGCGCAGGAAGTCGTCTGACAAAGACGGAAACAGCCCACGCACACCCGCGAGGCCCGCAAATCGATCAACGTCTTTGGTACTCAGCTTGCCTAGATAAGTCGGATCGAGGTGGTAGTAGCCATTGGTCTTATGGAGCGGTAGATAGGCGAAGCGGACATTGAGGTCGCGCTGAATGGTTCGCAGGTTGACCCCGAATTCGTCGGCCAAAGCCTGGGGATTCAATTTTTCGCCTTGGTTCAGCTTCACCAGCATCTGGGCAAGGCGATAGACCAATGTGTCGTGATTGTCGGAAACCATAGTGCCCAAATCAGTGAAAACGCTCCGGCCCAAGTATCGATCCTGACGATGACAGGGTGTGTCGTTTTAATTGTTGAAAGAAATCTGGCTTCCCACCGAAACGACATCACCTGTCATCACGCCAGCGCACGATAGTGACATGGCTCAAACATCAAGGAAAGGAGAAAAGTCATGATCTGGATTTTGGTTCTCATCGTCGGCGCCGCAGCCACCTTCATCGCACTTGGCATGTATTCCGTCTGGTTCAAGGTGATGTCTGTTGCTTTGCAGATCGAGGGATTGGTCATTCTGGGGCTATGCGGGACGTTTTTATGGCGTCGCTTTTTTCCAAAACAATGAACTTGAGCGCAACTGAATTAGTCATTATGCCAATGTCTGCCCGAACTGGGGTCGTTCTTCTTGGCAAGAACCCGAAAATTTGAATGGCGATGTGATAAATCCTTCGAAATCGTGGCCGTTCCCTTGAGATCGTCGGATCACTTGGACGCCGTTTGCTACCAACATAGCTTTTATGAAGTGAGGAAGATATGAAAAGACGTTTGTTTGCATTTTCATCTGCAATTGGGGTTCTCTTGCTGACTGCTTGCGGCGGCGGTGATGGCGGCGGAGACAGTCCAACTACAGCTCCTGCGCCTAAGGAATTTCAAGTGCGGACTGCGTATTTGAATAAGCTCACGATGTCATCAGGCGTGAAAAAATTTAAGTTGACTGGCAATTTGGTCGAAAGAGGGCTCACGGAGTCAATTTCGGGTGATGGTACTGAAGATGTTGGAGTTGCAACCGCCGCAACACTTGGTTCCATGCCAACGCAAAAGATCACGACAGTCGTTAGGGGGAGCGCTGTCGTAGCCAACAGAAATGTTTCGTTGGATTCAATCAAAGAAATGCACTTGGACTCAAACAACAATCCAATAGCATTAATTTCAAATGAGTACAATGATGAAAATGGCTATCTCTATTTACTAACAACGTCGATTACGCCAATTCCGCAAACAGCGCGCATCAATGATTCGGGCAGCTTGTATACCGCCAATCGATATCGTACGAATACAAGCACGGGGAGTACTCTTGTTGGCGCCTACGTTGCTTCCTATGTCATCCAAGAAGATACAGCAACGACTGCTTTGTTCGTGTTAACTGGGACATTAAAGGACACAGCAGGGAAAACGTTAATGACTGAAACCGAGAGGTATAGAATAACTCAATCTGGCCTGATCGCAAAGATCAGCAAGACGGTGGTAAGTTATAGCAGCAACTTCACCGCCGTTACGACGCTCAATACAAACTATTGATTTGATTAATCTGTTGGATATCTGCAGAAGGAAGTCATCTCACAATAGTAAAAGGATCGAGACAAGGTGTTTATTACTTCGCCCAGAATACCAAGACCGTCGGCTCAATCGCTCTGACCCTGGCTTTCATGTGGGCCATCCGATCCAACAGGTGACCTGACCCTTCCATTTCCGTTCTTGTCACTCGGTCCCGCCCTGGAGAAATCCTCGGTGGGTTTTCTTTTGCCCAAACGAAAGGAGCTCCCATGTTCATCCCCTTCCTCGCCTCAATCACCCTTGGCGCAATTGCTGCAGCGCTAATCCAACTCGGCGCAATGTCCGTCTGGGTCTCCGTCCTGTCCATGAGTCTGAAAGCCATGACTGCCCTGGCCATCGCCCTGACACTGGCCCTCCTGTGGGCCGTCCGATCCGCAAGATGACCTGACCCTTCCCTCGCCCCTTCGCTTTCGCTCGGTCCCGCCCTGGAGAAATCCTCGGCGGGTTTTCTTTTGCCCAATCAAAAGGAGCCCTATGCACGTCCTGCGCCATGCCCCTGAGGTATCGGCCTTCATACAAACCCACCCCGACCACACCATCACCGCCCTTGTCCAGCAACGCCTCAACGACCTATTGCAGGACGATGACTTGACCATGGAAGAGCTTGTGTACTTCGTTGTCCCTGAACCGGGAGAAACGATCCAGCAGCTGGTAGAAGCGCTCGGAACTGACCTGCTGACTGTCGATGCATGCCCCCTGTGGGAATTCATCGAGGAGCACATCACCTGCTATGAATTTGTGATCGTTCTGGACGACTCCGGATTCGGTGCGGAGGTGTTCCTTCCCAAGACCGGAATGGATGCTGACCTATTGGCCCTGTGTCAACTGCACGCCACGCCAGTAAAGGAGGGCATTGATCCATGAATCAGCCTTTACCCCAGTCCACCCATCCACCCCAAGCCTGATCGACAACCCGCTGGCTGTCACCATCATTCATTTCGCGGAAGAGATGCCCAAGTCCCAATGGAAAGGAACGCCGACCAAGTTCTACGAGAAACTGACGGCGCTGGCGGGGTTCACTGCGCAGCGCTCCCGTGCATGGCCACCAACAGCAGCATCCTTGTCCAAGCGTTTGCACGGCCTGCAGGCTCCCTTGGCCGCCCAGGGAATCTTCATCGAACTGGAGCGCGGCAAAGACCGCCAGATCGTGGTGGAAAGATCGCCGAGCGTGACCGTCAGGTTGCCCCCGGCGTCCAGTCCGATGAGGTTTGAAGGCGCCAGCACCCCCGCCGTTGGAGATGCTGGCAAGACAGCCGAAAAGGTCTTGGAGCTCGACCGCCTCGCCGCTTTCGCCAGGGCGCTGGACGACGCGCGCGGCGGCGTTGCGGACACGGGTGAAGGGCAGCCGCGCCAGGCAGCCGACGACTCGGAGTATTGAGGCGCCCGCCGACCCTACCGCTGCGGCGAGCCCCTGCCGCGCCTTTTGAAACGCCCCGGCCTGCGCATTCGAGCCATGGTCGTGGGCACCCCCCTTCACTTTCTTTTCATCGTTTTCTACCGAGGAGATTTCACTATGCCCGTTGTAACTCTTACCCCTGCCTTCATGGCATCCGGCCTGGTCTGTCCGCCAGACAAGAAACGCATCGAATACTGCGATGCAAAAGTTGCCGGACTGCTCATTGAATGTCGTTCGGGCGCGGATGCCGTGCCCACTTGGTACTGGCGCTACAAGCTCAATGGCAAGACGACCTACAAGAACCTTGGACCGCTGAACGAACTGGACCTCGACAGCGCTCGCAAGCAGGTGACGCTGCTTAAGGCCGAACACGCCATGGTGTCAAAACGCATCCCCGCAACGGAACTGGCCAAAGGCAACATGCCGCTGGACGTGTTCATGCGCAACCATTACTTCCCGCACGCCGAACTGCATAAACGTTCCCACAAGCGCGACGACCAGCTCTACCGAATCCGGATCGCTCCGAAGTTCGGCCATCTTCAGCTGAACCAGATCACGCGCCATGAAGTCCAGCAATTTCACCTGGCCTTGGTCAAGGAGCATGGACTCAGCCCGGCATCCGCTGACTTGCACATTGCCCTTTTGCGTCACGCCTTGAACCTTGCTGTCGAGTGGGAGATGTTAGAGCGCAACGTGCTCAAGGGATTCAAGCTGCTGCTGGTCAATAACCGCGTCGATAACTACTTGGTCGAAGAGGAAGTGGAGCGGTTGAAGGACGTGCTGCTCACTGATGACAACCGCCCGGTCTGCATGCTGCTTTTGTGGCTGCTAGTGACCGGCGCCAGAGCCTCCAGCGCCATGCACTGCAAGTGGTCGGATATCGACATGGCCAACGAGGTCTGGCTGGTGCCAGCGACCGACGCTAAGAACCTTAAGCCGAACCCGCATTTTCTGAACGAGGCCGCGCTATGGATCTTGCGTCAGAACGCCGGGAAGCTCGCGTCGGAGTATGTGTTCGCCAACCCGGAAACCGGCAAGCCTTACACCACCATCACCCGTGTCTGGTACCGCATCCGCAAGAAAGCCGGGATCAATCCCAAGACTCGCGTCCATGACATCAGACATTCTTGGGCCCATCGTGCCCTTGCACAAGGGCACAGCATTGCAGAACTGCAAATGGCCATGCACCACGCCGACCCTCGCACGACGATGCTTTACAGCCATGCCTCTCCCCGAATGATGAAGGAGGTGGCAAGATCGACATCGCTGGTGTTAGAGAAGCCTAGAGTGCCGCTGGTGATAGAGGCAGTGTGACCGGAAGACCCGGGTGGCACCCCACCACCCGGGCATGCTGGATAGTCATGCCCAGCATCGGCTCGGACGGGTTCGGGCGACACCGGGCGGGGCACTGTATGTTCATGTTGGCCGCTACAAGCCACATAGCGCAAAACCGACAGGGCAAGTTCGGGCGAGGTTCGGACGGCAAAAGTGGGGAAGCACAAAACTCGTTACGTTTCTTCAACTTACGCGAGCCATCGACCCCCTGTAGCTTGTTTTGAAAATCCGCGTGTCGATGGTTCGATTCCGTCCCAGGCCACCAGATCAGAAAAGCCCGCTATGTCACCTTAGCGGGCTTTTTTCTTGGGGCATCGGCGCATTGGGCGGGTGGGTTCGGGCGGGGTTCGGTGGTGGGTGGTGGGGGTAGATTAGACGCGTCACTCTCGCACTGCCTCAGAAATTTCCGAGCAATAGCAGGGGTAAAGATCGATATAGTTGGAGCCACCGTTTTAAGGCTGTCGCAGCTTGCCAACACCTTCCCTTCCCCTCGTTGTCGACCTTGACGGCACCTTGATCAAGACGGATCTGCTGGCCGAAACAGCCAATCGTTTTCTGGTCGAGCAACCTTTTCGATTCTTCAAGCTGCTGGTCTGGTTGGCGCAAGGCAAGAGTGCGCTCAAGACCCATCTGGCGGAAGCCGCCCACATTGATGTGACCGGGACTGACTTTTGCAGACATTCCTTAGAACATCGCCAGTAAGTAGTCGGCCCTGCAAAACCCCTGCAACCCGCATGAATGCTGGGTTTGCAGGGTAAATGCCATGGCGCACAACGCCCGGGAATCACAAGATTCTGATCCAGAACCTGAGAGTTTTTGAGTGCGTTCTGAAGGGCAAGCCGATGCCCGATGATTTCTTCCGAAGCCGCCTGGATCAGATGATCAACCACAGCCACCCACTGGCGGTTCTGGCGTCATGGCTGTTATCAACCCGCAAGACTGAGCATCTAGACTTTGCCGGTGCCGCCATTGCAGGTGATGGGCGCTGGTGACTCAGGAAAACCAAGTCATTGCGACTGTTCCGAGTGTCGATGGTTCGATTCCGCTGAAAACCGCTATTTGCAGGGAACGATTTGTGCATCGGGAAGGCTTGAAAGCAGAAAGAAACCCTCAGGCAAACCCGATTGAGCTTTGCTGGCCGGAATCTCAAAGATGCCAATTCGACCATCTGCGGCACCACAGACTGCTGGATACATCTTTCCGTCTACCCCGCACGAAGCAACCAAAACCTTTGCACCTGTTTCAACAAGTTGGCGCTTCAAAGCCTCCAACGACTGACCACCTCCATCACATTGCCTGGAGCCTTGGACCTTGTAAATCTTGACGTTGCCCTGTGGTTCAGAAGCCTCAACCTCACCATAGAACGCTGCCGCCGAGATGATTGCCATGGCGGAATATCTAAACATGACGAATTCCTTGTCGTGCATTGGCCGGATTGCAGGTTGTGATCAAGAGGGCGTAACAAGTCTAGCGCAGGAGTACCTCCAGCGGAATCCGCTCCGCCCAACGTTCGGACACCCCTAAGAAAGAGAGTGATTCAGCGATTTCCATCCAAGACTGCTTTCATCTTGAGGAAGAGGCGTCGTCAGGAATACTGTGTGTGAGGCATACGATGTCAAGCAGGAGCATGTATGCCAAGCAGGAAAGCTCCGTCCAAGACGGTCAGTGCCCTCGCGTGGGCACATTTCGGAACTTCATCTACGTCAGCTGAATTCAACCCCAGTTTGCTGTAATCCGATCAATCCAATGTGCGCCTGATTGACATCCATCCCGGCAACCGTCGAAAGAAAGGCAGCTTGAGAGTAACTTGCAATTCGCCCATCCATGTAGCTCACCAGAAGATCAGTCACGGCCGCATCGGCCTCGGCACCAATCACGTTTCGAAAAGCCATCTGGGCCACGGCTGCATTGCTGTTTGAGCCCGCAATGTCGTTAACCAGCCCGATGTCGATGGCGAGTTGGAATACGCCCTGCATGTTCATGCCGCCATCGATCAGGCCAAGGACTACACCCACAATCGACGGGGTGTGGACCAGCGAAGGCGCCATTACCCCGATAAACTCAAGAGCTTGTCCGGCATGTTCGGATGGAGCCACGTCCAGCGCGATCTTCTTGTCTGAGAATTGCAGGCGTTCGATGCCTGAAAGAGTGTCGGTACCTTCGGCGCTGCTGATGGTGAAGCCGCTGGAAATCGGTGCAAGATCGTAAGATGCGCCGGATGCGCTGTAACTCGCTGTATCCAGGCCGGCTCCGCCGTCCAAGGTGTCGTTGCCGGCGCCGCCAAACAGTCGATTGTCCAGTGCATTGCCGATCAAAGTGTCATCGCCGTCACTGCCAGTGGCGTTCTCAATCGCCACGCCGAACGCGATCGCTACCGTGTCGCGGTCGGTCCATGAACTGCTGAAGTCTTCGCTCCAAAAAGTCAGTGCTTCGCCGATCTGACTGAATTTCCCAGCGTTAAGGTCGATGCGCGCGCCTTGGTTTTGGCCTTGCCAGACGATGGTGTCATTACCGGCTACATCCCACAGTGTCTGGAAGTAGCGCTGGTTTTCGGTAAAGACGTAGGTGTCGTCGCCACTTCGTGTTTTCAAATCGGCGCCATACATTGACTGGATGGCCAACAGGTCATAGAGCATGGGCGTGGTCGGCTCGAAATCGACCCACGAGCGCGCAGAGCCGGCGAAGGCGGTGTAGCTCATCAGGGAGTAGGCATAGCTTTCCTGTTGCGCTGGCAACGTCAATGCGCCTTCGAAGGGGTGCTTCAGCCCCAATGCGTGGCCGATCTCGTGAATCAGCGTGGAGTAGCCGTAGCTTCCTGGCGTGAAACCGTCCCAAGGCGCCAGCGAGTTCAACCAAATGTCACCGGCCTTGTCAGTGGACTGAGGAGCGTAGGCAAACGACTGCTCATCGACCGCCGATGCAGTCCAAGCGAAGCGCAGCGTTCCATGTGTCGAGGCGTTGTCTGCGGCTTCCACGAATCGGATATTGGCTACGGCTGACCAGCTTGCCAGGGCCGCTCGAACCGCCATCTTTGCCGCATCCGAAAGAGCGGTAACGCCACTCTGAGGTCCCCAGGCCGCACCCGCTGCATATTCGCCGACGGTTGTAGGCCAGAGGCTTGAGGCGTCTGGAAAGCTGTAGGTCAGTTCCACGGTTTGACCAGCTGTGCCAACCCATTGAGAACTTCCAAGCAAGGCATCAATACGAAGATCGCCGGTGGCCAAAGTGCCTGTAGATTGCATTCATTCGTTCCGAGAATTCGGCTCACTGAAAAGGAGTGTGTTGGCTGATCATGCCACGTAGAGTGTCCGCGTCCATTCTCGGAAAGGTGAGTTACTCCTAAAACGCTACATTTCTTTCGATCGCTTACCCATGCAACGGTGTTGCAACTTGTATTGAATAATCGCGTGTGGCCGCGCCCCAAGAGATGGTAGAAGTCCACAGTCAGCCGGGCAAGCCTCAGTTGGAACGGTTGTAGACCTCTTTTTCCCACCGGTTGAGCAGGCGCTTGCGTTCGGCGCTGGCGCCGTACTTCTGGAGGTCGTAGTCGATCAGTTTGGCGCCCTTGAGCGTGGGCGCGCCCTCGGGCACCGGTGTCTGGCGGTTGGATGGGAACTGGTACGAGCGTGAGGTGGCGGCCACCTTCTGCCCTTGCGGTGACAGCGCCCATTCGAAGAACCGCTGCGCCTCGGCGGTGTGCGGGGCGCCCTTGACGATGCTCATGCCGCCGACACTGTAGCCGGTGCCTTCGCAGGGCGCGACGTATCTGACCGGAAAGCCGAGCTCGGCCTCCTGCGCCGCGTTGTGGAGAAAGCTGACCGAGACGCCAACCTCGCCTTTGGCCACGGCCTTGATCGGGCCGAGTCCCTGGCGTGAGTAGGCGCTGACATTGGGATGCATGGCCCTCATGAAGTCAAAGGCGGCTTCTTCACCGAAAAGCTGGACAAACGTCGCGATGGCCACGTACGAGGTGCCGCTGGACTGGGCGTTGGCGATCTGGACCTCGCCGCGGTAGGCGGGCAAAGCCAGATCTTTCCAGCACTTCGGGGTCGGCAACTTTTTCTTCTGAAGGATATCGGTGTTGTAGGCGATGCCCAGCACTTCGGAGTACAGGCCGACGGTGCGGTAGCCCGAAACCTTCGCGGCGTTCTGGGCCCAGGGGTGCAGCTGCGGCAGGCTCGGCGAGCGGTATTCCTGCAACAGCCCCGAGTCGGCTGCCTGGAGGTGCGGGTCGATCGTTCCACCGAACCACACGTCCACCTTGGGGCGATCCTTCTCGGCCATCAGCTGCGCGAAGGACTCGCCGGTCGGCTTGTTGATGACGCTGACCTTGACGTTCTGCGTCCGTTCGTAAATCGATGCCGCGTTGCGGCACCACTCGGGGTTCATGCTGCACAGGACGTTGAGCTGCTGTGCGCTGGCGATGGCCGGGAGGGCAAGCAACAACAGAGCGAGGGCGCGTGATGGAACGTTCATGGTGGGCGGATCGGGTTGTGTGGAGGGTCTTGTGGTGCATGACGGCCGAAATGGCTTCAGCGTTGCGCCGGCCGGCCGCTTTGCCATGCTACGGACGATGCCCCGCTGCTGCAAGGCGACCGCCGTGCCAGGGCGACACACGGCTCGGCTCAACCGACATCCAACGGGTCTTCCTGCATGGCTTCGATCTGCTCATGCAAGGTGTCCACCTGACCACGCCAGTAGTCCCGACTGCCGAACCAGGGGAAGTTGGCCGGGAAGATCGGGTCGTTCCAACGGCGCGCCAGCCAGGCGCTGTAGTGGATCAGGCGCAGGGTGCGCAAGGGTTCGATCAGCGCCAGTTCCCGGCGGTCAAAAGCGCGGAACTGTTCGTAGCCATCCAGCAGGCCGGACAGTTGCAGCGTGCGCTGGCGCCGGTCGCCCGAGAGCAGCATCCACAGGTCCTGCACCGCCGGGCCCGTGCGCGCGTCATCGAGATCGACGAAGTGCGGGCCGCCACCGGCGCGGTCGGTGGGCGTCCACAGGATGTTGCCAGGGTGGCAGTCGCCGTGGAGCCTCAATTTGGAATCATTTTGGTCATTCTCCAGCGTCAGTCGGCCACGAGCAGCTATCAAATCAATAGCTTTGTCGCAGGCCTTTTCCCAGTCGGCCTGCACGTCGAGCGGGATCATCGGGTGCGCCAGCAGCCAATCGCGCGGCTCGATGGCGAAGGTCTGCACGTCCAGTGCGGGGCGCGCCACAAACTCACCGGCGGCGCCCACCGTGTGAATGCGCGCCAGAAAGCGCCCCACCCATTCCAGCACCTCGAAATCGTCCAACTCGGGGCGCCGCCCGCCGCGCCAGGGGCTGACGCTGAAAGAAAAGCCGGCGTGGCGGTGCAGGGTGTTTCCGTCCAGTGCCAGGGGCGCGACCACCGGGACTTCGGCGGCGGCCAGTTCGGCGGTAAAAGCGTGTTCTTCCAGGATCTGGGCCTCGCTCCAGCGTCCGGGGCGGTAGAACTTGGCCACCACCGCACCCTGTCCGGCATGGGGTTCCTCCAGATGGATCTGGTACACGCGGTTTTCGTAGGAGCTCAGCGCGGTCAGGCGGCCATCGCCGTGCAGCCCCACGCCGGCCAGCGCGTCCAGCACCACGTCGGGGGTGAGCGCCGCGTAGGGGGGCGCGTGGCCCGTTGCGAGGGCTTCGTGGTCGGGCAGCGGGTGGGCCATGCGGCGATTCTCGCCGTCGCGCGGCGGGCTCAGGCGGTTTCTTCCGGCAGGTCCGCGAGCTGGTCGAACGGCAAGGCCTGCTTGACCAGGATCACCGTGCACGGGGCATCCATGGCCACCTTGATCGGCACCGTCGCCACGAAGCGCTGCATCTGAAGGCCGTGCGTGGCCGCGCCCATCACGATCAGGCTCGCGTGGTTGCCTTCGGCGTAGCGCACGATCGCCTGCGCCACGTCGCTGGATTCGATCACGTGGTACGACACCTGACCGCCATTGAGATTCAGCGGCTGTGCCCACTGTCGCAACATGGTGAGGTAGCGCCGGTGCACCCGGGTTTCGCTCTTCTCGCTTTTCGACGAACTGGTGTCGCCCGGGGAGATGACCGTGACGCAGGCCAGCCGGGCGCCCGGGCGCAGCCCCATCGACCGTTCCACCGCCTGGCGCAGCGAGTACAGGGTCTCGTCCTTGACGTCCCAGTGTGGCACGGCCACCATCACGATCGGCACTTCGTCGATCTGGTGCGTGGGAAGCGGGCTGGGCTCGTAATGCATGCCGGCGGCCTTGATCCAGCGCTTGAAGTGGGTCCCGAAGCCGGTTTTCTCGGTCTTCTTGCCGCGCTCGGTGACCTCGATCTGGTCGGGATGCGTCATGTCGAACAGCAGGTGCGCCGCGGACGGGTAACGCTTGGCCGCTTCGGGCTCCAGGCAGCGCAGGATGACTTCCTGCAACCATTCAGGCAGGTCGGGACGCAAGGCGCGCGGCGGCACCGGGTCCATCCACAGCCGCTGGCGCATGCCGCCTGCCGTCTGGGGTGCGCCGAAGGGCAGCTCGCCGGTGGCCAGTTCGTAGAGGATCACGCCGATCGCGAAGATGTCACTGCGGGGGTCGCCGCGTACGCCCACCACCTGCTCGGGCGCGATCCAGGCGGGCGAGCCGATGGCCTTGCGCAGTTCCTCGGCCAGCAGGTCGGGGTAATGCGCATGGCAGGAGAGCCCGAAATCGAGAAACACCGCCACCCCGTTCTCGCGCATGAGCACGTTGGCCGGCTTGAGGTCGAGGTGGCAGACGTTTTGGCGGTGCAGGCTGTGCGCAGCGCGGGCCATCGCCGCGCCGAGGTGTTGCAGCGTGGCGGTGTCGGGCCGTTCGGGCATGTCGAGCCAGTGCTGAAGCGTGTGGCCTTCGACGTACTCCATCACCAGATACGGGATGTGGTCCAAGTCGCCAGCGGCCACAAAGCGCGGTGCGTGGTAGCCGGTGAGCACCTGCATGATCTGGTGCTCCACCTCGAAGCTCACGATGTTCTCGGCACCATCTCCCGCAGTCATGCGGGGAATCTTCATCGCCAGCGGGAAACCCGGATCGCGGGGGCCGGACGCATAGTGAACGCGGTAGATGTGGGCCATGCCCCCCGCGTGAATGCAGTCCTCGATGACAAATCCGTCCAGTTCGGTTCCAGGTTCCAGCAGTTTCAACGTCCATCCTCCAGGCGTTTGGCAAAAAATTCGGGCAGTCCGGCGGCTCTGATCGCCGCAGCGGCCGATTGAAAATCGTACGGCACGCGATGAAAAGCAACCTGGGCGCTGGACAGGTCGAACATCGCATACATGGCGCGCGGATCGCCGTCGCGCGGCTGGCCCACCGAGCCGATCGTGGCCACCCACTGCCGGTGACGCGGCATCGGTATCGCCACGCCGGGTGTCGGCGCGAACTTCATCAGGCCCCTACCGGTGCCGCGGTAGTACAGCATCTGCTGGTGGACGTGGCCGCCAAACACATAGTGCACCCCCGGCTGTTCCGCGCAGGCATCCAGGCTCGCGCCGGCGCTTCGCTCATCGTCCACATAGCGCCAGCGCTCGGGGGAGTCGACGCTCGCGTGCACCAGCAGCACCGCGTCTTCCCGGTGGGTCATCGGCAGCTGGTCGAGAAAGGCGCGCTGCTGCGCGTCGAGCTGTGCGTGGGTCCAGTCGGCGGTGCTGCCGCCAAGTGTCTTGTTGCCGCCCTCCGGGGTCACCGCCATCTCGTCGTGATTGCCCTTGAGCACGATGGCGCCATCGCCGGCCAGTTGCATCACGCGCTGCACCACCGCGACCGGGTCGGCGCCATAACCGACCAGGTCGCCGAGCAGGGCGAATCGCTGGGCGCCGGCCGCCTCGGCGTGTTCAAGGCAGGCGTCAAGGGCCTGGACGTTTGAATGAATGTCCGAGAGCAAAGCGAGCTTCATGATGTCTCCTGCGGTCCGCCTCTACGGCGTGATTGGTTGTAGTCCGGCCTGACCATCATCCCCGGCCAAGCTGAGCGCTAGCTTGCACCCGCTGGCCGTCCGCTCAGTTGACCCATGTCAACTTGCAGCCCCGTGTTGGGGGTATCCGCAAGCCTGGCGCCCGGTGCGGGCCGGCCAGGCCTGCCATCCTGGCAGGGCGCTCAGGCCAGCTCGATCACGACGTCGATGTTGCCGCGCGTGGCGTTGGAGTAGGGGCACACCTGATGGGCGGTGTCGACCAGCTTCTGCGCGACGGCGGGGTCCATGCCGGGCAGGTTCACGACCATGCGGGCATTGAGGCCAAAACCGGTAGCGACCGGCCCGATGCCCACCGACGCGGTCGCCGTGGCGTCGGCCGGCACGGCGATCTTCTGCAGGCCGGCCACGTGCTTGAGCGCGCTGAGGAAACAGGCCGAATAACCGGCGGCAAACAGTTGCTCGGGGTTGGTTGCGCCGCCGGGGCCGCTGAGTTCTTTCGGCGGGGCGATGTTCACGTCCAGCAAGCCGTCGGAACTGACTGCGCGGCCGGCGCGGCCGCCGGTGGAGGTGGCCACGGCGGTGTAAAGGACTTTGGTGAGGGTAGTGGTCATGGTCTTCTTTCAAAGGGTAGGTGCCTGGTTCAGGCGGTGGGAGAAACGGGAAGATCCCCGGGCGGGGCTTCTGGCGACAACGCCAGAACGCCGAGCTGGTCGCGCAGGGCCTGCACGCGCCGGGTCAGGTTCATCACCTCGCCAAGACTGCAACCGGTGGCTTTCAGCATGCAGCCGGGCACGGCAGCGGCGCGCGCCTTCAGGGCGTGGCCGGTCTCGGTCAGGTGGATGCGCACGGTGCGCTCGTCGTCGCGGCTGCGCTGGCGGCGCACCAGATCGGCGGCCTCCAGGCGCTTGAGCAGCGGCGTGAGGGTGCCGGAGTCAAGGAACAGGCGCGCACCCAGGTCGGACACCCGCTGGCCGTCGCGCTCCCACAAGGCCAGCAGCGCCAGGTATTGCGGGTAGGTCAGGCCCAGATCGGTGAGCAGGGGTTTGTACAACTTGGTCATCGCCAACGACGTGGAGTACAGCGCAAAACACAGCTGATGGTCCAGGCGCAGGGCCTGGTTGGCGTCAAAGAGGGTGTTTTCTGATGTCGGAACGGGCATGGGCTTATTATTGCTCAAAATTAAATTGTACGCAATGTAAATGGGTCTTTGCGGTCTTTGTTGAAGCCCGCCTTGGGCCGGGGAAGGGTGGGCTCAGCGGCCTCGAAACCGCGCCGGACGGCGCTCGACGAAGGAGCGCACGCCTTCGGCGGCGTCCTCGCTGCGGGACAGGCGCTGCTGGGTGGCGATGAACTCGTGCATGGCCACCACCGGGCCATGCTCGACGGCATTGAGCGCGTTCAGCCGGGTGGCTACCACAGCAAGCGGCGCCTGCGCCGCAATGGCGTCGGCCAAGGCCAGGGCCGCGTCCAGTTCGGTGCCGGCCGGCACCACTTTCTGCACGAAGTTCAGCCGCAGCGCCTCGTCGCTGCCGAACTCGTCGCCGGTCAGCAGATGCAGCAGCGCATTGCCCAAGCCCGCACGTTCGGCCATGCGCAATGTGGCCCCGCCGGTGGCCATGATGCCGCGCTTGACTTCCAGCTGCGAAAAGCGGCAGTCGCGCGCGGCCACCACGATGTCGGCGGCCAGCATCAGCTCGATGCCCAAGGTGTACGTGATGCCCTTGACCGCCACCACCATCGGCTTGGTGCGCCGCCGATAGCCCTCCATGCCCAGGTTCAACGGGTCCACCAGGCCCAGGGGAACGGCCTTTTCGCCGCGCTGCATCAGCGGAGCGATGGTGGGCAGATCCAGACCGGCCGTGAAATGATCGCCAAAGGCATGCAGAACCCCCACACGCAGATCGGGCTCGTCGTCCAGGCGCGTGTAGGCTTCACCGAGCTCGCGGAACATCTTCGGCGTGAAGCCGTTGCGTTTGGCAGGCCGGTTGATGCCGATGAGCAGCAGGTTGCCGCGGACTTCGCAGTCGACGCTGCCGTCGGGGTGGGAAGCGGTGGGGGTGTTGGCAGGGTTCATGCCCCGCATGGTAGGGGGAGCCCTGCTGCCGCCGGTTCGCGCAAGCGACACCGCGGCTGGCAGGGCGCCGGCCAGGGCGCTGGATCAGTAGGTGTAGACGCCGCGTCCGGTCTTGCGGCCCAGGTGCCCCGCCGCCACCATTTCCTTCAGCAGCGGGCAGGCGCGGTACTTGCTGTCGCCGAACTCGGCCAGATAGACATCCATCACCGCCAGGCAGACGTCCAGCCCCACCATGTCGGCCAGGGCCAGGGGCCCGATGGGCTGGTTGCAACCGAGCTTCATGCCCGCATCGATGTCCTCGGGCGTGGCCAGGCCCTCGGCCAGCACGAAAAACGCCTCGTTGATCATCGGCACCAGGATGCGGTTGACCACGAATCCGGGCGAGTTTTTCACCGTGATCGGGGTCTTGCCCAGGGCCTTGGCCATGGCTTCCACTGCGGCGTGGGTGGCATCGCTGGTCTGCAGGCCGCGGATGATCTCCACCAGCGCCATCATGGGCACCGGGTTGAAGAAATGCATGCCAATGAAGCGGTCCGGGCGGCTGGTCACGGAGGCCAGTTTGGTGATCGAGATCGACGAGGTGTTGGAGGCAATGATGACCTCGGGCACGACGATGGCGTCGATCTGCTTGAGGATTCTGACCTTGAGCTCGTGGTTTTCCGTGGCAGCCTCGATCACGAGACCCGCACCCTTGAGGTCGTCGTAGCTGGTGCTCCCCTTGATGCGCGCCAAGGCGGCATCCTTGTCGGCCGCGCTGATCTTCTCCTTCTTGAGCAGGCGCTCCAGGCTGCCCGCCACAGTGGCCAAACCTTTGGCAACCGCCGCGTCTGAAATGTCGACCATGACGACTTGAATGCCCGAGACCGCGCAGGCCTGTGCAATGCCGTTGCCCATGGTGCCCGCGCCGATGATGCCGACGGTGGTGATGCTCATGCTGTGAACTCCGAAAAATTGAAATGAAGAAAAGAGACGACCTCAGCGATCGACACGATCGCGATCTTAGCTGCCGTATCTGTCAGCGAGGCGACGAATGCGACCGGCATGCCACCAGCGCCCGGCAAGCGGGCTCAAGCTGGCAGCGCCCTACTCAAGCCTTGTCTTTGTTCCGGGCTTCCTTGGCGTCGCGCACGGCGCGGCGTTTGGCCATTTCGCGGCCCATGGATTCCAGCAGGGCCGGGTTCACGCGCGAACGCGCCTCGGGGTAGGCCAGCGATTCCTCCAGCACGATGTGGTCCAGATAGAGTTGCTGGAACACCTCCACGCCCTGGCGCAGCACGATCGGATCGAACCAGACGTTGCCGTCGGCCGTGGCCTCCAGTGACGGTTCCATTTCGTACCAGTCGGCTTCCAGCCAGCCGTGGTCCTGAATCAAGCGGTGCGTCACCTGCAGGATCTCCTCCTGGTTGCTCGCCAGCAAGGCGGGGAAAACGTGTTTTTCTTCGTCCAGGTGGTGCTGGCGCGCCTCGGCGTTGAACCAGTCGGTGAGCTCCCGTGCCTGCGCCTGCAGCGCCGGCGTCAGGCCGCCCTCGTCCAGGGCCACCGCCAGCGCCATCATCTGTTCGAGTTTTTGCTGGATGTCCGCGTGGCATTTGTCCAGGAAGACGAACAGGCTCTTGTCGACGGCGTTTGAGGCGGGGGCTGTGGCGGACATGAAGGCGCTCCATTTCAAGATTCAGGAAACATGAAGGCCTATTGTGGGAATGACGCGGTGCAGCATCTTGATCTGGCTCAAATAAGGCGTTCAAGCGTCCACGCGGCGTCAGTTCATGCCCGCCCGAAGGTCCACCAGCACCTGGTCGGAACTGTCGATCCGGATCAGGCCGAAGCGCGGGAACTCCAGGTCGACGATCACGTAGACCGTGAGCGACAACACGGCCGCGAACGCCAGGATGTGCAGCGGCTGACGCACCTTGTTTTCCGACAGGTCAAAGCCCACCAGGACGGCGGCGATCAGCATCAGCGCCGGCAGCAGCATGAACATCACTGCCGGCGGGTGGTTTTGCGTCGCACGGGTGCGGGTGGTGGCGATATCGAACATCGCGTTCAGCGCGGGCAGCAGCAGCATTGGCGCCGCACCCGACGCGCCCGCGCTGTGCACGCCGTGGGTGGCCTTGGCCCAGATCCGGTTTTGCAGATCAGCGCTGACCGCCAGCCGCGTGGCCACGGCTTGCGGGTCCTGCGCAGCTTGGTACACGGCCAGTCGCGAATCGAGGTACCGCCGGAACAGGTCACGCATCTCGGGCTGGGCCTGCGCTGGCAACAGGTCGATCCGCAGCCAGGCGGTGCCGATGTCGTTGGCTTCCTCGGTGATGAGGTGGCGGCGTTCCTCGAACCGGGACGCCGCGCCCGAAAAGGTGAAGGCGATGATCAACCCGAGCAGGCCGAAGATGGCGCCTTCCGCGGCGCCGATGCCCTTGGGCAGGCCGCCCGGATTGCGCTCCAGCGCGATGCGCCCCAGACGCCGCCCGAGTTCCATGCAGAGCACGATGCTCACGAACAGGGCGAGGGTCAGCAGCAGGGCGGTGAAGGTCAGTTGCATGGCGTTGGCGGGTCTGAGCAAGCGTGAATGCGCAGTCTAAACCGGTGCCGCCGCGTCGCAGGTGATTGCCGCTGGTTCAAAAAAGGCGTTCCAAGGCGCCGGTTTGCGATCAAATGGACCAATTTCCAGCGCGGGATGGCCAACGGCCGCTATGAAGTTGATACCGAACATGGCGCTTCAACTGCGAAAACGTTTGCGCGTGAGCGCCAGCGCGATCCAGAACGACACGCCCGCAAAGATGGCCAGCACCGCCAGGTGGCGCAGCGGATGCGCCGGCCACTGGTCCAGGAACAGCGGGCGCACGAGTTCCACCGCGGCCGACAGCGGCAGCCATTCGGCCACCGCGCGCACCAGTGGCGGCAGCTGCTCGCGCGGAAAGAAGATGCCCGACAGGAACATCATCGGCGTGAGGAACAGCGTGAAGTAGTAGGTGAAGAAGTCGTAGCCCTTGGCCAGCGCGTTGAAGATCAGCGCGATGCAGCTGAAGGTGATGCCCACGAACAGCAGCACGGGCCAGGCCACCAGCAGCTTCGGGCTGTGGCTGATGCCCAGCGCCAGCATCACCCCCAGGATGGCGGTCACGGTGAACAGCGCCTTGAAGGCGGCCCAGAGCATTTCGGCCAGCACCACGTCGTCCAGCCGGACCGGGGCGTTCATGATGCCGTCCCAGGTTTTCTGCACGTGCATGCGCGAGAACGCCGAGTACAGCGCCTCGAAGCTGGCCGCGTTCATCGCGCTCATGCAGATGCTGCCGCTGGCCAGGAACAGGATGTAGGGCACTTGTCGGTCGCCGAGCTGCACCTGCCCGACCAGCGCGCCCAGCCCGTAGCCGAAGGCCACCAGCCACATCAACGGCTCGGCGATGTTGCCCACCAGGCTGGGAATGGCCAGCTTGCGCCAGACCAGCAGGTTGCGCAGGAACACCGGCCACCAGCGCATCGACAGGCGCGGCGCGGCCCAGACGGAAGTGGTGGAAACCTGGCTCATGATCAGCCTTCCTCCCGGATCTGGCGCCCGGTCAATTTGAGAAAAAGATCTTCCAGGTTCGCCGGCCGGTGCAGCGTGCGCAGCTGCGGGTAGGCCTCCAGCGCCCCCAGCAGGGGACGGGCCTGCGCGGTGTAGAAAAACACGGTTTCGCCGCTGACCTCCACCCGCGCCGCCTGCGCGCGCAGGGCCGGGTCGTCGGCCAGCGCCAGCGCGCCCACGCCGTAGACCTCGACCACATCGGGCTCTAGGTGCTCGGCGATGAGTTCGCGGGGGCGGCCCTCGGCGATCTTTCGGCCGTGGTCCAGCACCAGCAGGCGGTGGCACAGGCGCTCGGCCTCGTCCATGAAGTGGGTGGTCAACAGGATGGATTTGCCCTGCTGCAGCAGCAGTTGCAGGCGCTCCCACATCAGGTGGCGCGCCTGCGGGTCCAGTCCGGTGGTGGGCTCGTCGAGCAGCAGCAGCTGCGGGTCGTTGACCAGCGCACGCGCCAGCGACAGGCGTCGCTTCATGCCGCCCGAGAGCTCGCCCGGCTTGGCCTCGGCCTTGTGCGACAAGGCCGCAAACTCCAGCAGCTGCGGAATGCGCGCGCGGATGGCCGCGTCCTTCATGCCGAAATAACGGCCGTAGACCAGCAGGTTCTCGGCCAGGTTGAAGTCCGGGTCCAGCGTGTCGAACTGGCTGACCACGCCCAGGCGTGCCTTGATGGCCAGCGCGTCGGCGGGCATGGTGCGGCGCGTGCCGTCCAGCGTGTAGGCCACCTCGCCGCCGTCGGGCGCGGCCAGGCCCAGCGCCATGCGGATGGTGGTGGTCTTGCCGGCGCCGTTGGGGCCGATCACGCCCAGGCACTCGCCCGGCGCGATGTGAAAGGACACGTCGTCCACCACCACGGACTCGCCGTAGCGCTTGCGCAGGTGGCTGACGTCGATCAAGGGTGCGCTCATGCACCCATTGTCGCCGGATGCCGGCGCCCTTGCCGGGCCTGGCGGCCACGGTGCCGGGCGCGGGCGTTACGCCGTGGCCACCACCGCCGAGCACTTGAAAAACCATAGCGTGTCGTGGCCATTCGGCGCTGGGTCATGGCTGTTTAGATGCCTGAAATGGCGGTCTCATGGGCTTCCCAAGGCGTCCGGGCCCGCCTCCGGAGGCTCCGCGCGGGGAGAAACGGCCCGTTTTTTCGCACCAGATTGGCCCGATCCCAGCACCGGATGGCCACTGAATGCTATGAAAACAGGAGTTACCAGGGCGTCAAGGCGTGGATCGTGCACCGGCCGGCCTGGGTCTGCGCCAGAATGGCGTGCTGCCACATGCGCTGGCGCCGGACCGGCGGCGTCGAAACACTGCAAAGCGTATCGCTCATGACCAACTTCGCCACGATGGACCTGCCCGAACGGCCCACCGTCACCGCACCCGACGGCTCCGACGTGCGGGTGCTGCTGCGCCTCGCCGGTGGCAGCATGGCGCACTTCGAGCTGGCGCCGGGCCGCTGCTCGCAAGCCGTGCGTCACCGGACGGTGGAAGAGCTCTGGTACGTGATCGCCGGTGAGGCCGAGATGTGGCGTTGCCAGGACGGGCGTGAAACGGTGGTCGCCCTGCGCCCGGGTACCAGCCTGTCGATTCCGCTGGGCACCGCCTTCCAGTTCCGTGCGGCCGGCACGGTGCCCTTCGAGGCCGTTGCCGTGACCATGCCCCCCTGGCCCGGCATGGACGAGGCCGAGTTCGTCGCCGGGCCCTGGCCCGCCGGCTGAGGGTCGCGACGGGCGGTACTTGCCCGGCGGCGCGGCTTACGCCGCCGGTCCCACCGTCAGCGCCACCTCGGCCACGCCGGCCACGCGGCCGGTGATGTGGTCGCCGGGCAGCACCGCGCCGACGCCCTCGGGCGTGCCGGTGTAGATCAGGTCGCCGGGCAACAGGTGGTAGAACAGCGACAGGTCGGCGATGATTTCGCGGATGTTCCAGATCAGCTTGTCCACGTCGGACGACTGCTTCGTCTGGCCGTTCACTTCCAGCGCGATGGCCCCGTGCTCGACGATCTGCCCCGGCATCGGCACGATGGCGCTGCACACCGACGACTGCTCCACGTCCTTGCCCAGGTCCCAGGGGCGGCCTTTGTCGCGCGCCACCAGCTGCAGGTCGCGCCGGGTCATGTCGAGCCCGGCGGCGTAGCCGTAGATCACGGTGTGGGCGTCTTCGACCTTGACGCGAAAGCCCGGCTTGCCGATGGCCACGACCAGTTCCATCTCGAAGTGGTAATTCTTCGTCTCGGGCGGGTAGGCCACCGTGGCGCCCGAGGGCGTCAGCGTCTGCGGCGCCTTGGTGAAGTAGAACGGGCGCTCGACCGATTTGTCCACCGGCTTGCCCATCTCGACCGCGTGCGCATGGTAGTTGCGGCCGACAAAAAACAGGCGGTTGATGGGGAAGCGTTCGTCGCGGCCCTGGATGGGCAAGGATGGGATGGCGGGCGGGTTGAAAAGGTAGGTGGTCATGGTTCGATGCGGAAGGGTGTGGGGTCAGGGGCACCGTGGAACTGGCTTTGCCAGGCCGCTGGTGCCGCCCCCCTTGCAGGGGGGTGACGCGCGAAGCGCGGCTCAGGGGGTCAGCGTGTTTCGTACACGCCCAGCTTGCGGTGCAGTGGCGATTCGTCGGCAATGAAGACGAACGAGGGGGCGTCGGCGCGCAGGTTGGTCAGCGTGACCGCTTCGTAGCCCGGTGCGCAGCAGGTGTCGGCCTCGGCGAGTGTGAAGGTGCTGTCCACGATCTGCGCCTGCACGCGGCCCTCGATCAGGTGGAACACCTGGGCCGGCGAGCGCGCCGGCAGGCGCAGCGTCTGGCCGGGGCGCAGCATCAGTGCATAGAAACCCAGGATGTTCTCGGCGTCCTCGCCGGTCTCGGGGTTCACATAGGTCACCTGCACCGCGTCCAGCTCCGGCTGGTCGGCCGCCAGCTCCAGCAGCGCGGCGCGGGCCTCGGCCCAGGGGTAGCGCAGCACCGGGTTGCGCTTGTCGCTGCGTGCGAACACCGGGCTGGGCACCACGCCGGCGCGGCTCCATGCGCGGTCGCCGCGGCTGGCCTTCACGGCCTGGCGCTCGCCGGGGAGCACGTAGGAGGCTTCCATGAAATAGACGATGGGCAAATCCAGCACGTCGAGCCAGACCACGGGTTGGGCGCCGTCGTGGCCGTGTTCGTGCCACAGGCCGGTGGGGGTCAGGATCAGGTCGCCACGCGACATCGGACATTTTTCACCGTCCACCGTGGTCCAGGCGCCTTCACCTTCCACGATCATGCGCACGGCATTGGGCGTGTGGCGGTGGCTGGGCGCCCACTCGCCGGGCAGCAACAGCTGCATGCCGAGGTAGATCGCGGCACTGGCCTGCATCTTCTCCAGGCCGTGGCCGGGGTTGGCCATGACCAGCACGCGGCGCTCGGCCTTTTCCATTGGCGTGAGATCGCCGGCGCGCATCAGCAGCGGGCGCAGCGTGTCGTAGGCCCAGCAGGTGGGCTGCGTCTTGCGCGTGGGTACGTTCGGCGGCAGCACCGCGCGCAGGCTGGGCCACAGCGGCACCAGGTTGAGTTGGGTCAGTTCGTCGCGGTAGTCCTGCGGCAGGTCTTCGAGGCGGCCAAGGTCGTGCATGGTGGTCTCCGGTGGGGTGTGAGGGGGCAGCGGGTCAGCCCTGTTGCAGGCAGTTGTGGACGTTCCAGCCGTACAGCCATTCCATGGCGTCGTAGAAGCGCTCCTGGCTGCGGCCTTTCCACAGGCTGTTGCGCACCAGACGCTCCACGCCGGCGGCGTGGTACAGACGGCCCATTTCGCGGCCCGAGAGCACGATGCGCGCGGTGCGGGTCACGCGGTTCTTCTGGTACAGCGCCAGCGCGGCGTCCCAGTCCTTGTTCGTCACGCGCAAGGCCTCGCCCAGCGTCACGGCGTCTTCCATGGCCATGCAGGCGCCCTGGGCCATGTACTGCGTGGTGGGGTGGGCGGCATCGCCGAGGATGGTGGCGCGACCGAACACCCAGGTGCCGATGGGCTCCTTGTCGGCCGTGGCCCAACGGCGCCAGCTCTTGGGCAGTTCGATCAGCTGGCGTGCCTTGGGACAGATGCCCTGGAAGTAGCTCTCCACCTCTTCCTTGCTGCCGTCGGTCACGCCCCACTGCTCCTGCTGGCGGCTGTGGAAGGTCACCACGACGTTGTACTGCTCGCCGCCGCGCAGCGGGTAGTGCACCAGGTGGCATTTGGGGCCGGCCCACAGGCTGGCGGCGTTCCACTTCAGGTCGTCGGGGAAATCGGCCTTCTCGACCACCGCGCGGTAGACCACATGGCCGGTCACACGCGGCGGGTCGTTCACGTACTGCGCGCGCACCACCGATTTGCCGCCGTCGGCGCCGATCAGCGCCTGGCCGGTCCAGCGCTTTCCGTTCTGGTCGATGGCGGTCACGGTGCCGGCGGCTTCGTCCTGCTCGATCTTCTCGATGCGGGTGCTGGTGAAGAACTCGACGCGCCCGGTCTCGACCGCGCCTTCGAGCAGCGAGGAGTGGATGTCCACGCGGTGGATCACCGCATAGGGGTTGCCGAAGCGCTTGCGGAAGGCCTCGCCGGTCTCGATGCGGCCGACCAGCGTTTCGTCCAGCGCGTCGTGCATCACCATGTAGTCGGTGTAGACCGCGCGGCCGCGCGCCTTGTCGCCCACGCCGAGCGCGTCGAACGCGTGGAAGGCATTGGGCCCGAGCTGGATGCCCGCGCCGATCTCGCCGATCTCGGCCGATTGCTCGAACACCTGCACCTGAAAGCCCTGGCGCACCAGCGCCAGCGCTGCGGCCAGGCCGCCGATGCCGCCGCCGGACACCAGGACGGGCAATTGATTGGTCTCTTGAGCCATGCGTCACCTCGTTTTAGAAAATACTAAGCATACTTATTAATATGCCAGCCGCACTTGGGGTTAACCCTTGGTTGACGTGTTTTGCGCGCAGGGGTTCCGCCCTGGGCGCGCCGGGGCGGCGAACGGGCGCCGGATAAAATTTGCCTCTTCATGGACTCCGGGTGGCCGTATCGTGTCTGACCGTCTTTCGGTGCTGCTGCAGTACCTGTTGCCCAAACAAGCGCTCACCGAATTTGCCGGACGGTGTGCGACGTCGGAGTCCACCGGCTGGACGCGCCGGGTCATCCCGTGGTTCATCCGCCGCTATGGCGTCAACATGGCGGAGGCGGCCAACCCCGATCCGGCCAGCTACCGCAGCTTCAACGAGTTCTTCACCCGCCCGTTGCGCGCGGGGGCGCGGCCACTGGCCGCTGCCGACTGGATCTGCCCGGTCGATGGCGCGATCAGCCAGTTCGGCCCAATCGAAAAAGACCAGATCTTCCAGGCCAAGGGCCACCACTACAGCACCCGCGCGCTGGTGGGCGGTGATGCGGCGCTGGCGGCGCAGTTTCAGGACGGTCACTTTGCCACCATCTACCTGAGCCCGAAGGATTACCACCGCATCCACATGCCCTGCGACGGCCGCCTGACACGCATGATCTACGTGCCGGGCGACCTGTTTTCGGTCAACCCGGCCACGGCGCGCGGTGTGCCGGGGCTGTTCGCCCGCAACGAGCGCGTCGTGTGCGTGTTCGACACCGCGCGCGGGCCCTTCGTGCAGGTGCTGGTGGGCGCCACCATCGTCGGCAGCATGGCCACCGCCTGGCACGGCGTGGTCAATCCGCCGCGTGGCCGCTCGGTGCGGGAATGGCGCTACGACGACGCGCCGGTGAACCTGAAGCAGGGCGACGAGATGGGCCGCTTCCTGCTCGGCTCCACCGTGGTGCTGCTCTGGCCCAAGGACACCCTGCGCTTCAATCCGGCCTGGGCACCGGTCGGCGCGGTGCGCATGGGCGAGGTGATGGCGCAGGCGTTGTAGGCGCCTCAGATTCCGGAACTATTCAGAAAAATGGGCTGAAACCCAGCGTCAAATGGCCTCCAGTTGCTACCAAAACATTAGCAACCAGATGCCTTGATTCCCAAAAGGGCCAGAGTCCCCGGCGGCTGTCAGCAGTTCGAACCCGTGCAGCCGGATGCGCCGATGCCCTTGAGGGTCTGGCCGGGGAAGGCCATGTGGACATCAAACGTGTGGTCATCCGCCGTCGAGGTGACGACCGCGGGAATGATGGTGCCATTGCCGTCTTTGCAGGGCATGATGATTGCCGGGATGTCAGAACCGGTCGTGTTGATTGTCACGCGGTAACTCGGGGTCTGGGCATTGACGCCGAAAACCCACCAATGTTCGGTTCCGAGCTTGAACGCCGCCTTGATAGTGCTCTTCACGCTCCCCATGAAATTCTTGTCCGCCTCGATGTCGGTGCCATCGGTATCGGCCAGTTCAACCCCCTTCAGTACCGTGTCGCCGAGGTCATACAGGAAATCAAGGACCGCCTTGAGCGATCCCTTGGTCTGGCTCTGGGCAAACATCATGTTCGGGCATGTGAAGCTGTTGCCTGGACCATTGCTGAAGGATCCGGACAAATTCACCGAGAAGAAGAAATTGAGCTCCGACGGGTAGGCGGTGTCGTTCTTGGCCGACGGATTCGCGTCTTTGCCGAAGATCGTCATGGGTGAACCTTGGTTGCTGGAATTCGTCCAGAAGATCGCGTTCTGGAACGCGTTGCCGGCGTCATAGGAGGCCTTCTGTCCGACGTTCCAGTTGAAGGCGATGATGTTGGTCCCCTGCATGGTGCCCACGTTGGCGCCCAAAACCGGCAAGTTGCCGCTCGGATTTTGGTTCGGGCTGGTGTAGATCCATTCAAACCAGAGCCCGTTCGTGTCCATCGGGGGGGTCACGATGGATTGCGAATAGATGGGCAAATGGCTGTATGTGAAGCTGGATCCCGAGAAATTGAGCTTGTTGCCTGCGTAGTCGTAGAAGCGCAGGTTTACGCTTTCGGAGTGGTTCTTTTCTTTGGATTGCGCAGCCATTCCCCCAGCTGGCACGTAGGGATAGCCCGATACCGTTGCAATTTGCAACGCATCAAGCGTGGCCTTGCCTTGCGCGACCAGCGAGTCCAGGGATATGACCAGCGAATTGTCGGCATTCACGGTTTGCGCCAGCACGATGCGGGCGCTGTTGACCGACACCGTTGTCAGGGTGCCCATGAACGGCGCCAAGGCAGCCGATACCGCAGCGTCGCCGTTCTTGAGATCGACAAGCGGAATCCTCTCCAGGAGGTTGTTGTCGACCACCATGAGGTTGTTGCCGGGGCGCCAGTACGAGATCGACTGCAGGATCGCCATCAGCGTCCAAGCTTCGGTGGCGGTGGCCGTGAGGTCGTAGGCCGATACATAGCCTTTCTGCAGCTTGGCCGGCGTCACGGGCAACACCATCTTGCCGACCTTGAATTCGCAGCCGTCTCCGGTCTTGTAGCTGAATTGCCCGAGCCGCCCGGTTCTGCCCTGTTCAGTGCCGCATTTGTAGGGGACCCCCTCGATCAGGTTGCCAACCAGATACCCGGTTGCCAGCGGCGTTGGCGCGGGCGTGTCGTCGTTGCTTCCGCACCCGGAAACAAGCAACAGGCCCGAGAACGCGACAAGTCCAAGACTCCATCGGGTGAAGTTACGCATCGGCGGCTCCTGCAAGGGTGAAAGCCTGGGCGGCCTCCAGATTGTGGACAGGGTGTCAACGCATCACCGGGCAACGCCGGGTGCGCGCGGACAAGTCGTTCGTCTGCTTCGGAACCCCTAGGAACCACGTCCGCCAACAAACGTCGCCGGATACTAACCCTGGGGTTGGCGCCGTGCAAGACGGTATGACCCGCGGGGTCGTCGGCCCCGGTAGGAAAAGCAACCCGAAGTTCGTGGCCGGATGAACCAAACTCGATTGCGTTGTGTTGGAAGGGTGTCGCGGCATCCGCTGCACCTGACTGTCCCCGGGGAGCGGTACTCAAGTGATGGCAGGGGTCCGATTGACGCCACGCAGCCGGTTGAAGATGGGAGACTAGCCGTTTGCTGGTGTTCAGCGAAGGACTGCGGTATGCCTCGTCAGCCGAGCATTGAGCGTCGGCCTTGCGCGCGTGGGCTCACCACGCCGGGCGGGAGGGCCGCAGGGCGGAAAAATGGACTCTGTTCGCGCCGGTCCCATCGTCGAACGGTCATATCGTGCTGCAAAAAATGCAGCGACGTCATTCATTCACTGAAACGCAACCTCCGCGAAGTCGCGCAGCTTTCGGCTGTGCAACGGGTCCAGCCGGGCTTCGCTGAGGTGCTCGACGGTGCGCCGGTCTCCTATTGGGTGGGCAGCGGGTAGCCGCCAATGTTCAGGAGCCGCTGTCCCGTGAATGCCACATAGACGTCAAAGGTGTGGTCGTCGGCCGTGGAGTTGATCACCACCGGAATGTATTTGTTGTTGTTGTCCTTGCAGGCCATCATCACCGCCGGGTTTTTATTGATCGACACCCGGTAGCTCGGGGTGGCTGCGCTGATGGCGACGATCCACCAGTTCTGATTGCCGAGGTTGAGGCCCGCCTTGACGGCGTTCTTCACACTTCCCAAGAATTCGTAGTCGGCCTGGATTTCGGAACCATCGGTGCCGACCAGCTCTGCCGCTTGCAGAACCGTGTCGCCCAAATCGTAGAGGAAGTTGAAAATCGCCTTCAGCGATGTCTTGGTCGTGCTCTGACCGAACACCAAATCGGTGCAGGTGAAACTGCCGCCGGACTGCGCGTTTACCACGAGGCTCTGGGAGAATCCGAAATTGAGCTGCTGCGGGTACACCGTGTTCTCGTTGGCGGACGGATGCGCACCGGCGGCCAGAATCGAAATCGGCGAATTCGGACTGACGGCTTCATCCGGGTTTAGAACGGCGCGCTGGAAAGCGCTGCCTACGTTGTCGGAGTCCTTGCGCCCGACTTCCCAGCTGTACGCCATGATGTTCGGGCCCTGCATGGTGCCGACGTCGGAACCGGCCGAAGGCCCTGGATTGCTGAGGTTGGTGACGTCGATCCCGGTGAACCAGTACCAGTACCACGGCGCGGGGGCGGGCTGGTCCCAAGGCAGCCACCGCGGGGAATTGCTGAAAGACGCCAGCGGCAAGGCGTTGCCGGCAGCGTCATAGAAGCGCAGATTCACCCTGTTGTCGGTGGTCTTGACCAGGGCAGCCGAACCAACCGCCAAGAAGGGCATACCGGATTCGGTCGCGATCTGGAGTGCATCCAGTGTGGCCTTGCCCTGAGCGACCAGCGAATCCAGCGGGATGACGAGCGAGTTGTCGGTGTTGACGGTCTGGGCCAGCAGAATCCGCGCGCTGCTGACCGAAACGGGCTTGACGGTGCCCTTGAACGGCGCGAGCGCCGCCGCCACCGCCAGGTCGCCGTCACGCAGAGGGACGCTGGGAATTCGACCCAGAAGGTTGTTGTCCACCACCATGAGGTTCTTGCCTGGCCGCCAGTGCGAAATCGACTCCAGAATGGCCATCAGCGTCCAGGCTTCGGTGGGCGTCTCGGTCAGGTCATAGGCGGTGACGTAGCCTTTTTGGAGCTTGGCCGCCGTTACGGCGAACACCATCGTGCCCACCGAGAACTTACAGGCGTCGCCCGCCCGGTGGCTGAACTGGCCAAGGCGCCCGGTCCTGCCCTTCTCAGAACCGCATTCGTATGGAACTTGCTCGATCAGCTTGCCCACCAGGCGGCCGGTCTGTAGCGGCACGGGCACCGGCTCGTCGTTGTTGCTCCCACATCCGGACAGCAAAACCAGGCCCGAAAGGGCAACGGATCCAAGGCTCCACCGGGTGAAATGACGCATCGAGCTGCTCCTTCATGAAAGAAAACCAAAGGCCTTTTCCGAGTCGCTGCCGGGGTTCAGCGTGGACTCAGGCACCGAACGCGTTTCAGGGCATGCCGTGCACGTGGCTGAGAAGCGCTTTAACGGGTGCGGGCGGGGAACGTCAGTGCATGCTATGAGAAAAATCAATCGCTATCAATTAATGCCGAATACCGGGGATTCGATGTTGCAGTGAGGCAACGTCGTCTCGCAAAATGGTGCTGCGTGCTGAAGCTCCAATGTTAGAAATGAGAGCTCGACGTGGGTCTTGAACTGCGAGGTGATTCGATGAAGTTTATTGACAATTCGCTTGCCAGCCGGAGCCTGCATCGGTTCGTCCTGCTTGGACTTACGGCGTTGGCCGCGTCGGTCGTAGCGTGCAGCAATAACTCGGAACCCGCCACGGTCGCCGACACGATTTTCGAGGGCACGATTCTGACAATGGACGCCTCGAACACGGTGGCTGAGTCGGTCGCGGTGGACGCGCGCGGCGTCATTCTTGCCGTGGGAAAGGCTGCGGAGATTCGTGCCCAGTTCGCCGGCAGTCGCACACGTTTTGAAGTGCTAGGCTCCAAGGAGGTGCTGATGCCAGGCCTAATCGAGCCGCATACGCACCTGCTCGCCTGGCTGCAGTACAACGGCACCACGGTCCTCTCACCCTGTTATCCCGGCCCCTACGCGGCCGGCAACGCGCCCAACTGCTCGAACTACATCCAGACCTCGCTGAGTCTTCTGAAACCCATGACCTGCAACGCCGCAGGCGGCATCCTGTTCGGCCTCGACCTTGATCCGTCGCGCCAGCCCTACGACGACAAGGGCACGACGGCCGCGGCATTTCGCAAGTCTCCGGGAACGTACATCGATACCGAGGTGTGCAACAGCCAGCCCGTGCTGATCATCGACCAGTCGGGCCATTTCGGTTATGTGAACAAGGCGGCTTTCGACGGGCTGCAGGCTTTCATCCAGAACCAGCCTCAGTGCAAGACAAACCCAACGGCCCCGCAGTGCCAGTGGCCGCCCGCGATGCCAGCCGACGCGGCATGGGCGTTGTCCAGCACCACACCCAGTGCGAGCGACAACAGCAAATTCTCCGGCCTGCTGATCGAGCAGGACGCTTTCACCCCGTTCATGGAGTGGCTTGCTGCAACCGACCCAGGCTTCATGGGGCAGATGCTGCGCGATCCGGCCAAGGTGATCAATCAGCGGCAGGGGCCGGTGCTGCTGGCATTGGAAAGACTGCGTGCAGCGGGCGTGACGACGGTGACCAGCATCGCCGACACCGCGAGCGACATCGGCGGCATCAGCGCGGTGGCCAATCTGGCCGGGTCGCCAATACGCACCGTCACCAATGCCCGTTATCCGGTGTTCAATCCGCCGGTCGCCGTGGCGCCGCCGACGCGCGCCGTCTGCGACCCGCGCACCGACGCGCGCTGCTCGCTGCCGCAAGACCTCGGGGTGACCGGCATCAAGCTCACTTCCGATGGCTCGACCCAGGGTTGCACGGCGTCGATGCTGCCGTCGATGCCGTATTCGAGCTCCGGACCCTGCGCCGTGGACGCGTTCGGCAGGCCCAACGCATTGGGCCGGGCGGATTACCAAAACGCGGACGAGATCGCGGAGTACTTCCGTCCCTACTGGAAAAACCGCCAATGGCGCATTGAAGCCCATGCGAACGGTGCGGGCGGCATGAGGATGGTGCTGGACGCCTATTCGATGCTGCAGTCGGAAGTGCCCATCGACCGGGTGGTGACCCTCATCCACGCGACGGTCCCGGATGCCGGCGTGTACCAGCAGATGGCGGACCTGCGCTCGGGCCGCTACGTTCTCAACGGCAAGAAAGTGCCCAAGCTGGACGTGCGCCTGACCCATCTCATAGGCCACGTCGCGTATTGGGGCGGCGCGTTCGAGAGCATTTTCACGCCCGAGCAGGCGCGCAACATCGATCCCCTGGTCACGTTCGACGCCAGCTATGGCATTCCGTACACGCTGCACAGCGACACGATGGTGTCGTTGCCGTTCCCGATGTGGTTCGTGCAACAGGCCGTGACGCGTGACACCTGGTCCTACCCCGAAATTCTCGATTCGAAACGCAAAGTCCTGGGGCCTGAAAACACCATCTCAGTTGAGGAGGCGCTGCGTGCGGTCACGATCAATGTCGCCAGCGAGAAGGAAATCGATGGCTGGGTCGGCAGCATCGAGCGCGGCAAGGTCGCCGACTTTGTGCGCCTGGCCGACAACCCGCTCAAATACGACAGCAGGGCCGGTGGCGATCCGCGACTGATTTCTGGCATCGGCGTGGTTGGCACCTACCTCAATGGCAAGGCAACCGTACCCGTGAAGTAATGCGGCTGTGGTCTGCAAGCTTGCAGGGACAGCCCTCTGGACGCGTGGGAGTGGCCGATCGGGCGGTGATCGCGAGGTCGCAGCACCTTACGCCACCGCGCTGTCCAAGGTGCGCTGAAACAGCGCCTGAACGTCGGCAACATGGTCATCCAGGGTGTCGGTCGTCCAGCCCCTCACGTCGATCGGCGACAACACGCTGACGCGTACCGTGCCAGGTCGCAGCATCATCGAACCGCGCGGCATCATCTCGTAGGTGTTGTGCAGCACGATCGGCACTAAGGGCACGCCCGCTTGCATGGCCAGGTGGAAGGCGCCCTTGCGGAAGCGGCCAAGCCGCGGCGAGCGGCTGCGGGTACCCTCGGGCGCCACCACGACGCTCAGCCCGTTTCGCAAGCGGTCAACGGCTGGCTGCAACGTGGCGATGGCATTGCGGGTGTTGCCGCGGTCGATGAAGGCGAAATCGAGCGCCTGCAGCAGCGGCCCGACCAAGGGTGCGTTGGCCATCTCCTTCTTGGCCACGGCGGTGACACCGTGTTTGAGCAGGCTGAACAGGACGTAGGCATCGAGTGAGCTCTGGTGGTTGAACAGGAAGACGGCGGGTCGGTGCGCCCACAGATGCGCCTCGCCCGTGACCGCGACCTCGATGCCACCCATCCCAAGGACCGCCTCGCTCGACACCCGCGTTGCGGTCTCCGCGGCGGCGCGCCGCCGACCGGTGGTGACGCCCCAGGCCAGCCCGCCCAAGGCCGTCGCCGCCAGGGTTGAATACGCGCCCAGGCTGCGCGCCAGCGCCGCCGGCGAAGTCCGGGCTCTGGGCTTGAACTGCAGCGCGGGCCAGCCGGTTTGGGTCGCGGCGAGCCGCAGCGCCGGTTGCGGGTTCACGGCGTGTGCGTGGCCGACGGTTTCCAGAAACGCGATGTCCTCGTTGCCGTTGGCATAGCCATGGCTCTGGCCAAGTGCGATGCCGCGCGAAGCGGCAAACGCGATCACCGCTTCCGCCTTGCCACGGCCCCAGAGCGGTGCGCCGACGACGGCACCGGTCAGACGGCCGTCAAGCACTTCGGCGCGGGTACACAGGCGATCGGTGATACCCAATTCGTCGGCGGTCGGCGCCACCTGGTAGTCCAGCGCCGAGGATGCGATCACCACCGTGTGCCCCCGGCGTTGATGTGCCTTCACCAGTGTCCAGGCTTCGGGGAACAGCCGCGCGGCGATCTTCTCGCGGAACAGACGCAGCCACAGGGCTGCGACCTCGGCTTCGGCGTGGCCGCGCCAGACCGCGAGGCTGCGATCGAGGACCTGCGCAAACTCACTCTCGTCCATGTGGCGGCGCATGGCGAAGCGAACCACGTCCGCCATCTCGTCGAGTCCCATCGCGCCATGCCGTATTCGGTCGGTGATGTAAGGCACCGCCGAATAGCCGTCGATCAGCGTCCCGTCGAAATCGAAGAAGGCCCCAACCGTCGGTCCTGGTGGCGCCGATTCGATGGTGGCGAAGGCATTGGCCAGGGGCATCAGCCGTTCTCCCGCGGGCCATGCCGCAACCGGTGGTCGAGCGTGCCGATCGCTTCGAGTGCGGATACAGCGGCGGTCGTCTCGGCCGCGAAGGCCTGCCGCAGGCCGGTTCGTTCCGGGCTCTCCGCCGGTGCCAGCAGCCCCCGGTTCTCGGCGAGCGACAGGGCGTTGGTGAACAGCTCGTTGCTCACGCACTCGGGGTGGCGCAGCCGCTTTTGCAGCAGGTACTGCTGGCCCACCGCCGTGCAGTGGGCCAGGAACGTCCGCCGGTCGAAGGGCGTGTCGCCGGTCAACGCCGCCAGCTGCTCGGCCACGATGAAATACGCTTCGAGGAAGGCCGGCAGGACGCGGTGGGCGATCAGGAAGGAGGCCTTCTCCAGTACGGCTGGGCTGACCGTCGGCCCGGGCACCAGGCCGCTGCCGTCGGGGTCGATCAGGCGCGCTTCGGCCAGCATCTCCTCACGAAAGGCGGGCTTTTCGCTGAAGAAGAATTCGAACTTCAGCAGGTCGCGCCAGGCCAATGCGGCCTCGAAGCCGCGGTCGAGCGCCCCACCGTCACCTTGTTGCGCGGCCACCATGATCCCGAGTTCGAGGATCGCGCGATTGACGAACCAGTGAACGGCGCTGTTGCGATAAAAGGCCGCAACCCCGTGCTGACCGCGCACGATGAAATAGACCGATTCGCTACCCCCGTCGTGGCGGCCCACGACGCCGTTGGCAACCAGCGAGTCGAGCACCATCCGGACGCCTTGGTCTTTTCGCAGTTCAGCCAGCGCGACGGTCGGCAGCTTGCGCTGGCCTGCGTAGTCGAGCAGCGGACCGACCGTTGCCCTTACCTCCTCCAGGGTGAGCGCCTGGTCGTGCACGCCCAGCAAAGCCAGGGTGACCAGCGCGGGGGCGGTGACCGGGGTGACGTGATTGAGGCGCTGGAAGACTTCGAAGGCTATCTTGGGCAGGGTCCAACGCACGCCACCGTCCGGCTCGGGCGCCAGCGCCTGGCGCAGTGCAAAGGGCTCTCCGAAACGGACATGCGCCATGCCCTGAGGTCGCCCTTGGTCGCGGAGGTAGCCGGCCAACCACCCCAGACCTTCTTTCGGTTTGTTGCCTCCCGCCTCCTCGGCTGCCATGGCCGAGACCTCCTGGAGTTGGTCGTAGGTGATGGCCAGTGGCACCAGAAAAATCTCGCGGTCGCTGCCTTCGAGCGCCCTGACCAGATAGCTGAGCAGGCCGTAGCGCGGTGGCCTGAGTTTGCCGGTGCGCGAGCGGCCACCTTCCATGTACCACTCGAGATTGCCGCCGCGGTCCACCAGGAAGCGAAAGTAGGCACGAAGCGCGAACTTGTAGATCTCGTCGTCTCGGAAGCTGCGCCGGATGAGGATGCCGCCGGCGCGCCGCGCGATCGTTCCCAGCGGAAAAAAGCGCAGGTTGTCACCACCCAGCACGTGGTTGGGTGGCATGCCGGCCGCGCGGAGCAGCTGCATGACGACATAGGTATCGGCGTAGGAACGATGGGTCGGCAGGAAGACCAGGGAGTGATGTTCGCCGAGTGCGCGCAGCTGGCGCAGTTCGTCGGCGTCGGCGTCCAACTCCCAGGCCCGCGTCTGCAGCGGCACCAGCACGCGGTTCAACAGGAAACTGGACAACGGAGCGTGAACGGTGACCATCTCTTCCAAGGCTGCCTGCAGCCGACGCTGCGCTTGGGCCAGCGCGATGCCCGCCTTGGCCGCAACCGCCGGCAGTTCGCTCACCACCGGCGCGCTCGATGCCACCGCTCGCGCCACGGCCTTGCGGGTCCTCATGGCTTCTCCGGGCGGATGGGTGCCGGGCCGATGGTGGACCTGCGCGAGCTGGCAAAGGATCGAGCGGACGGGGGCTTCAATCGCATGCGGCGCAGTATGGCACGCCTGTTGTGGGGCGTGAACGCCTCGCAGAACCGGTCATTGCCCCGGCAGGCCATCGTTAAGCCAGGCCGAAAACCCGTTCGGCGTTGGTGCGGTAGATCTGTTCGCGCTGGGATTCGGGGATTTCCACCGCGTCCAGAAAACGCACGCTGTCCTGCACGTCCTCGTAAGGGTAGTCGGCGGCAAACAGGATGCGTTCGCTGCCCAGGACCTCGATGCACATCTTGAGCACCGGTGCCGACGTCATGCCGCTCGTCGTCACGACAAAATGATCCAGGAAGTACTCGCTCGGCAGCCTGGGCAATTTCGAGACGGCACCGATCTGCACTTGCAGCAGGTAACGGTTGTCCAGGCGTTTCAGCCAGAACGGCAGGCCCTCGCCCATGTGTCCGAGCACGACGCGCAGTTTCGGAAATTTGTCGAACAGTCCGGACATGATCAGGCGCATCGCGTGCAGGCTGGTTTCGACAGCAAAGCCGAGCCCTGCGAAGTACAGCCCATAGTCCAGAAACGGTTGCACCATGGCCGGCGCGGGCTCGCGGGGATGCAAGTACATCGGTGTCCGTAGAGCCTCGGCCGCCTCGAACAACGGCCAGTATTTCCGGTCGTCGAGGTATTCACTCTTGGTGTGCGAATTGACCAGGAAGCCCTTCATGCCCAGGGTCCGGACGGCGCGCTCGAGCTCGACGGCAGCACCGCCCGGGAACTGCGGGGCCACCGCAGCGAGTCCCGCCAGGCGCTGCGGATATGCCCGGATTGCTTCGGCCAGCACATCGTTGGCGTGTTGCGCCAGACGGGTTGCCGTCACGGCGTCGAACACCTGTACCCCGGGCGAGGTGATGGACACGACGGCGAGATCGATCCCGTCAGCGTCCATCTGGGCAATGCGTCCGGCGCCCACGTCGAGCAAGCGCGCGTGCAACGAGCGTGCACCGGGTCCATCCCCCAGGATGGTCTCGCCCATCTTCTGAAAGCCAGGCTCGACAAACCGGCCCGCCAGAACACGGCTCCATTCGTCCGCGATGTCCTGGGTGACGAATGCTTCCTCGACCGCAATGCGTTTGATGCCCACGTTCCGGTTCTCCTTTGGTGATCGTCTCGATGGTGGTGATCGGCACCGAGGCCAGTTGATTTCCTTGATGGAGCAGGTCAAGCGCGCCAACCCCGTTGCGAGCGGCGCAATGCACTGTACGGACATAATCCGCGCTTTACAAATCCCGCTTGAAAGGCTTCACCGTGAAAAAGGCATTTGTCCTGTTGCCGATCCTTGTCGGCCTCGCAAGCGGCGCAAGCGCGCACCCGAATCCGGCCACCGTTGTGGAGGCGCCTGACACGTCCTTGCCTGCCGCAGTGTCCCTGCCGCCCGCTGTGGCGCCCGCGGCGCGCAGCAACAGCAAGATCACGGTGTTCACTGCGCGAAAGATCGTCACGCTCGATCCGATGCAGCCTCAGGGCACGGCGGTCGCGGTGCAGGATGGCCGGATTCTTTCGGTGGGAACCCTGGACCAGGTCAAAGGGTGGGCTGGAACGACGCCGGTCGAGGTGGACACCCGATTTGCCAAGGATGTGATCCTGCCGGGCTTCATCGAAGCCCACATGCACCCCCATATCACCGGCTTGCTGTGGGAGGGTGTTTACGTCGGACGCTTCGACCGTTACGCGCCCGACGGCCGGTTTGAGAAAGGGCTTCGTACCCGCAAGGAGGTGATCGAGAAGATCGCCGCCGCTGCCAAGAAGCTGGGCGACAACGACAAGTGGCTGATCGCGTGGGGTTATCAGCCCGAGTTCTACGACGACCAGCCCCTGACTGTCACGGACCTGGACCCGGTCACCGGCAAGCACCCGGTCTTGATCGAAAACGCCAGCATGCACATCTATTACGTCAACAGCCTGGCGCTGAACATCGGCAAGATCACAGCAGCGGACAACATCCCGGGTGTGATCGTCAAGAACGGAAAGCCCACCGGCGAATTCGAAGAGTTGGATGCCGTGAAGCGCCTGCTTCCCTTCCTGCCCAAGGTGGGTGACGAGTTGATGAAAAAAGCGACCTGGAATGCCGCGAAGCTCGCGAATCAGGTTGGCGTGACGACGATTGCGGATGCGTCGTTCGGCACGATTCCGGGGGCATACAAGGCGTACAAGGATGCTGCCGACGATCCCAGCTTTCCGGTGCGCACCACGCTGTATCCGATGATCGACCTGATTGAGTCCAAGATGGTCCAGGACCGTGGCGGCCTGGACTACGTCAAGTCGTTGATGAAGCAGAACAACGATCGCCTGTCCATCGGTGCGATCAAGTTCGTCACCGATGGCTCCATCCAGGGTCTGACCGCCAACCTCAACTGGCCCTACTACTACAAGTCCGGCAAGAACGGTGTGGCCAACATGACCTATGCGCAGATCGAGGAGTGGGTCGGCAAGGTCCACAACGCCGGGCTGCAGGCCATGATCCACACCAATGGCGACCAGGCGGCCGAGTGGGGACTCCGCGCCATCGAAAAGGCACAGAGCACGAATCCGCGCATCGATCACCGCCACCACCTGGACCACAATCAATTGGTCAATGACAACCAGTTGCAGCGCATGGCCATCCAGGGCATCGCCACCAACCTGTTCATCAACCACGTCTATTACTGGGGGGACCTGCATCCGTCGATCATCGGACCCGACCGCGCGGCGCGCATGAACCCGCTCAAGAGCGCGCAGCGGCATGGCGTCCGGTTCGCGACGCACTCCGACGCCTCGGTTACCCGGCTCGATCCCTTGCTGTCGGTTTGGGTCGCCGCGACGCGCAAGACCCTGTCGGGCAAGGTTCTGGGGCCTGCCGAGCGCATCTCGGTGGTGGATGCGCTGCGCATGGTGACGATCGATGCGGCCTACCTCATGAAACAGGACGATGTGAAAGGCACGATCACGCAAGGCAAATTGGCCGATTTCGTGGTACTCAAGGACAGCCCGCTCGACGTGACGGTTGACCGCGTCAAGGACATCGACGTGATCGCCACGGTGGTGGGCGGCCGGGTGTTTCCCGTCACCTACAAGAAGGTTCATTGATCGCCCGGTGTGCCGTCGGCATTGGCGGGCGGTGGCTGCCGGGCCCGGCGGCGCCGCGCGCTCGCGCAGACTTCGCGGCTACTGAAACGCCACCTCCGCAAAACTTCGCAGCTTGCGGCTGTGCAGCTGGTCGAGCCCGGCCTCGCGCAGGCGCTCGATGGTGCGCAGGCCGATCAGCAGGTGCTGGTTGACGCGTTCGCGGTAGAAGTGGTTGGCCATGCCGGGCAGCTTGATTTCGCCGTGCAGCGGCTTGTCGCTCACGCACAGCAGGGTGCCGTAGGGCACGCGAAAGCGAAAGCCGTTGGCGGCGATGGTGGCGCTTTCCATGTCCAGCGCGATCGCGCGGCTCTGGCTGAAGCGGCGCTGCGGCGTGTTGTCGGGCAGCAGTTCCCAGTTGCGGTTGTCGGTGGAGGCCACGGTGCCGGTGCGCAGCACGCGCTTGAGCGCATGGCCGCGGAGCTGCGTGACCTCGGCCACAGCGGTCTCCAGCGCCACCTGCACCTCGGCCAGCGCAGGTATCGGCACCCACAGTGGCACCTCTTCGTCAAGCACATGGTCTTCGCGCACGTAACCATGGGCCAGCACGTAGTCGCCCAGTTGCTGGCTGTTGCGCAGGCCCGCGCAGTGGCCCAGCATGATCCAGGCGTGCGGGCGCAGCACCGCGATGTGGTCGGTGATCGTCTTGGCGTTGGCCGGTCCGACGCCGATGTTGACCATGGTGATGCCGGTGCGGTCGGCGCGCATCAGGTGGTAGGCGGGCATCTGCGGTAGCCGAGGCAGTTCTTTGCCCAGGCTGTCTATGGCCTCGGCGGGCAACCCCACGCGCCGCGTCACCAGATTGCCGGGTTCCACGAACGCGACATAGCCGCTGGCCGGGTCGGCCATCGCGGCGCGGCCCAGCGCGATGAATTCGTCGATGTAGAACTGGTAGTTGGTGAACAGCACGAAGTTCTGGAACCATTCCGGCGCGGTGCCGGTGTAGTGGCGCAGGCGCTGCAGCGAGTAGTCCACCCGCGGCGCGGTGAACAGGGCCAGCGGCTGGGCCTCGCCCGCGCGCGGCTGGTGGGTGCCGTTGGCGATGCCGTCGTCCATGGCGGCCAGGTCCGGCAGGTCGAACACGTCGCGCATCTGCGCGCGCCGCGCGGCGCTCATCTCGCCTTCCACATGGTCATGCTCGGCGAAGCTGAAATGCACCGGAATCGGCTGGTTGCTGGTGCCCACCTCCAGGTTCGCGCCGTGATTGGCCAGCAACAGGCGGAACTGCTCCAGGTAGTACGGACCATAGAGGTCGGGGCGGGTGAGCGTGGTCTCGAAGCGGCCGGGACCGGCCACGAAGCCGTAGCTCAGGCGCGAATCGCCATGCGCCACGGACTCGGTCTGCACCCGCACGAACGGGTAACAGGCGCGCACGCGTGACGGGTGGGCGGGATCGGTCTGGCCGGGCAGCGGCTCACTGGCCACGAAGCGGCGCATCGCCTCGCGCAAGTGGGCCAGGCTGGCCTGGTAGATGGCTTGGACCTGGGCCAGTGCGGCCGCTGGGTCGGTGAAGCGAATGGGAGCGATGAACGGGGGCAGGATGGGCATGTCGCCATTGTCGTCCTGCTTTGTGACAGGTTCTGAGCTGCAGCCGGCATTCGCGCCCGACCAGCATCGCTACCCGCCGCGCAGGTGAAACGCGAGCTGCTCGCGCAACGAACGGACTTCCTCCGCCAGGTCGGCCACAATGGCCGCAAGTTGCGGGTCGGCGTCAAACTGGCGTTCGATGACCGCCATGTGCTGGATCCGGGGGATGCAGGACGCGCTGAGGTGGTAGCAGCCTTCGATCGTGTTGGCCTCCAGCACCTGGTCGTCGATACGGGTGACGATCCAGTCGGTGCTCATGCAGCAGATTCGCGCCACCTCCTGAACGGGCAACCAGCGTTCGGTTTCCTGCGCGGTCTCGTCCAGTGCAACGGTCATGGCTTGGGTGAACATGATGGCGGGGCTCCTGTTTCAGCGGGCACGGGGCGAAAAGCCGGGGTAGGCGGCGGCCAGGTTGCGCCAGGCATTCTTCTGCTCGTCGGTGACGGCCCCCGGGATCGCGATCTCCAGTTCGAGGTACAGGTCGCCCGGGGTCTTGCCCGGAATGCCTTTGCCCTTCAGGCGCAGCTTGCGGCCGGAAACCGATCCCGACGGGACCACCACGGTCAGCCGACCGGCGGGCGTGTCGACCTCGATGTCACCGCCCAGGGCGGCCTCCCAGGGGGCGACGAACACCTTCATCGTCAGGTCATGGCCTTCGATGCGACAGCGGGCGTCCGCGGCGATGTGGACCTTCAGAAACAGATCGCCCGCGGCGCCGCCGCCGAATCCGGGCCCGCCCTGTCCGGCCAGGCGGATGCTTTGTCCCTGTCCGACACCAGGCGGCACCTTCACGGACAGGGTGCGCAGGCGCGGCTGCACCTGGCCGCTGCCATCCAGTTCGTGGGATTGCAGCTGGATGCTTCGTTCGCAGCCGTGGTAGGCATCATCGAGCGTGAGCGTGATGTCGGCGTGCTGGTCGTCGCCTGGCCAGGACTGTGGTCCCCCCTGATGGCGGGCGTTCTGGCGCGAGCGCTCCCGAGCGGCCCTGCCGAACAATTCTTCGAAAAATTCGCTGTACTGCGCATCGCCGGTCGACCCGAATCCGTGGGCGGCGCGGTGGCTGCCGGTTTCGGGGCGTTCGAACCCGCTGCTCCAGCCGGCGGGCGGGCGCACGTCGTCGGCGCTGCGCGCGCCCTGGGCCCAGGCCTGGTGGCCGACCGCGTCGTAGGCCGAGCGCTTTTCGGGATCGGACAACACCTCGTTTGCTTCGTTGACGGCGGCCATGTGCCTGGCGGCGTCCGCCTCCTTGCTGACATCGGGGTGGTACTTGCGCGCGAGCTTGCGGTAGGCCTTCTTGATTTCGTCAGGGGTCGCGCTGTCCTTGACGCCCAGGACTTCGTAGTAGTTCGGAAACTTCATGGCGACTCCATGTTACTCAGGTTGCATGGGAAATGGGGGTCAAAATTCGAATCGCAAATATCAAACCCCTGCCGACGGCTGGGCTGGGCGCCAAGCGCCCCCAGCGCCCATAATCAGGAATGCCTTCCGCCCTGTCTTCCGCCCCCGATTTCGCCCGTCTGCCCCTGTCGCCCGCCACGTTGGCGAACCTCGTGCAGCTCGGCTACCGCGCCATGACGCCGATTCAGGCCGCCAGCCTGCCGGACGCGCTGCTGGGCAAGGACCTCATTGCTCAAGCCAAGACCGGCAGCGGCAAGACGGTGGCGTTTGCGCTGACGCTGCTGGCCAACCTCAATGCACGCCGCTTTGCGGTGCAGGCGCTGGTGCTGTGCCCCACGCGCGAGCTGGCCGACCAGGTCAGCGTCGAGATCCGCCGCCTGGCGCGGGCGCAGGAGAACATCAAGCTCGTCACGCTGTGCGGCGGGGTTCCGCTGCGCGGGCAGTTGGCATCGCTGGAGCATGGTGCGCACATCGTGGTGGGCACGCCGGGGCGGGTGATGGACCATCTGGCACGCGAAAGCCTCAGGCTTGACGCGCTGAACACGCTGGTGCTCGACGAGGCCGACCGCATGCTTGACATGGGCTTTTTCGACGACATCGCCAGCGTGGTGCGCCAGTGCCCGAAAGAACGCCAGACTTTGCTGTTCTCCGCTACCTACCCGGAAGGCATTGCCCGGCTCGCGAGCCAGTTCATGCGCGAACCGCTGACGGTCAAGGTCGAGGCGCAGCACGCGGGCGGCCAGATCGAGCAGCGCTGGTACGAGGTCACCGACGGCGAGCGCTTGCACGTGGTCAGCCGGTTGCTGAACCATTTCCGGCCGGACAGCACGCTGGCGTTCTGCAACACCAAGGCGCAATGCCGCGACCTCGCCGCGGTCTTGAAGGCGCAGGGGTTCAGCGCGCTGGCACTGTTCGGCGAGTTGGAGCAGCGCGAGCGCGACCAGGTGCTGGTGCAGTTTGCCAACCGCAGCTGCTCGGTGCTGGTGGCGACCGACGTGGCCGCCCGCGGGCTGGACATCGCCAGCCTGGCGGCCGTGATCAACGTGGACGTGACGCCCGACCCCGAGGTGCACGTCCACCGGATCGGCCGCACCGGCCGCGCGGGCGAGACCGGGCTGGCGCTGAGTCTGGCCAGCCTGCCCGAGATGGGCTACGTGGGCCGCATCGAACAATTGCAGGGTCGCGAATCCGAATGGCACAAGCTTGACGAACTGGTCCCCACCGGCGACGGTCCGCTGGTGCCGCCTGTGCTCACGCTGCACATCCAGGGCGGGCGCAAGGAGAAAATCCGACCCGGCGACGTGCTGGGCGCGCTGACTGCCGATCTGGGCTACACCCGCGAGCAGGTGGGCAAGATCAACGTCAACGAATGGTCCACCTACGTGGCGGTGGACCGCAGCATCGCCCGCCAGGCGGCCAGTCGGCTCAACGCCGGCCGCATCAAGGGCAAGAGCGTGAAGGTGCGGGTGCTCGAGGATTGAGGAGGCCGACCATGGACATCGAACAATTCATGCAGGGCTACAAGGCCGCCTGGGAAGGGCGCGACGAGCGGCTGTTCTGTGCGCTCTTTGCCGATGATGGCGCGTACCACAACACCCCGTTTGCGGTGCAACGCGGCCACGCCGAGCTGGCCGACTACTGGCAGCGGGTGAAGTTGCAGGAGGACGTGGCGCTGCGTTACGAGGTGCTGGCCGCCACCCCAGGTGCCGGGGTGGCGCATTGGCACGTGACCTACCAGGTGGCGTCGGAGGAGCTGTTCGCGATCTGGGCGCGCTCCACCGGCACGCACCTGCCGCCGCGCGAACCGGGCTCGCCACTGCCGCGCATGGTGCTGGATGGGGTGCTGCAGGCGCGCTTCAAGGGGGGCCTGTGCGAGGAGTGCCGGCTGTGGTGGCACAGCCAGCCATTGCCGGTCTGAAACATCAGGCCGGCCGCGCTGGCGGGTCTTGCCAAGCGTTTCCCGGTCGACTCACTGTGGCGTGACCATCGCGCTCTCGCCGTAACCCTGGATGAAGACCCGCTGGCCGACGAACAGCGGTTGCCCCACCGGCTGCGTGATGGCCACCAGCACGCCGGAATTGGTGCGAACGATGATCTGTTGTGCCGCGATCGGCTGTTCGTTGCGTTTCTGGACTTCGTTACCGACCAGCGCGCCGCCGATGGCGCCCGCCACCATGGCCACATCACGCCCGGTGCCGCCGCCAATCAGGCTGCCCAGGCCAACGCCGGCCAGCCCGCCGAGCACTGCGCCCACGCCGGCGTGCTGGTTGCTCGCGATCTGGGTCGGCGTGATCTGCTCGATCACGCCCTTGCGGATCTCCACCGGCGCGGGTGGCGCAGGGGCGGCGCAGGCGGTGAGCACGAGGGCCAGGGCGGCGGCACTGAGGCGGGCATGGAGGCGGTTCAACATGGGATGGTTCTCCTGGGTGAGGGGTTGGAAAAAGGGTGATCAGGGACGCCGGCAACCGAAGGGCGCATCAGCGCTCAGTGCTTGCCGTCGTGGTGTTTGTGGCCGGACCCGCCGTGCATGCCATGGCCGCTCGTGTCGGCCTGGTCCTTGTCGTGGTGGCCATTGTGGTGATAGCCCCAGTGCTCGATGTCCTCTTCGAGGGCCAGCTGGTGGGGGTCGAGATCGCGCTTCTTCAGGTCGGCGAGCAGGGCTTCGTCGCTGAGGTCCAGGCTCTTGGAGTTTTCCCAGTCCTTCTGCACCGTTTCGTTCAGGCGGTGGATCACCGCGTGGTCTTCCGTCACGATGGCCAGTTCGCGCCGGGAATCGAAGCTGCCGGGCGCCAGGTTGATCGAGCCGATGACGGCGCGCTTCCCGTCCGCGAGCAGCATCTTGCCATGCAGTTTCAGGCCCTTGAGTGCGTGGACCCTGGCGCCCACGTCCTGCAGGATGCGCAACCCGCCGACGCCTTCGATCAACTTGTCGGCCTTGAGCGAATGCGGTTTCTTCGACAGGATGTGGATCTTGACCCCGCGGCGCGCGGCGCGCACCAGGCGCTCGATGATGACCTGGTCCTGGTAGCGTTCGTTCTGCAGCCACAGCGTGTGTTTGGTCGCGTCGATGAAGGCGGCAATGCGTTCGCGACCGTTGTTCGGGCACCAGATCAGCGGCGAGCCCGGCTGGGGCTTGAACTCGCGTTGCTCCCAGTCCGCGTCGAAGCAGGCCACCATTTCGTCGACCTCGGTGCGGTCGGTGGTGACGATGGCGTAGTCGCGGGTGAGCGTCAGGTCGCGCGGTTCCCAGTTCAACGATTCGACAAAACCGGTCTGGTTGTCGATCACCATCGACTTTTGGTGCGTCAGTGCGAACGCCGGGTTGCTGTCGCGCACCTCGATGCCCGCGTCGATGAATTTCTGGCGGGCTTCCTCGTTCTCGGACTCGCCGCTGCGCCGGGCCGGATTGAGCATCACGCGCACCTTGACGCCGCGCCGGTGCGCCGCGATCACCGTGTCGATCAGGGTCGGATCGGTGAACAGGAACATGCGGATGTTGAGGGCGCTGGCGGCGCCGTCGATCGCGTCGATGAGCGGCTTGGCGGTGTCATCGGGCAGAACGAGCAGTTGGTGCGACATGGTGTGGACGACCTCGGATGAACGGAATTCGGAGGTCGGCCATCGCGGCATCGGCCGCGCGACCGTCCCCACGCATTGATTTTGCCTCAGGCGAAGAGGCCCGTTCGGCGGGTTTCAGCCGCCGGCGCGCGATTGCAGGTCGGCCAGGAGGCGGCGCACCGACGGGTCTTCGGGCAGCAAGGTGGCCAGCTGGCGGGCATAGCCCAGCGCAGCCTTGTGCTGACCAGCCTCGACGTTGATCGACACCAGCGCGTTCAGGACGTCCACGTCGTCGGGATGGCGCGCGTGCGTGGCGCCCAGCACCGCCAGCGCCTCGCTGCGCTTGCCGGCTGAATTCAGGGCGATCGCGTGCACGTAGGCGTAGCGCGCGTTATCCGGCGCCAGGCGCGCCGCCTGCGACAGCGCCGGCAGCGCCGCGGCCTTGTCGCCCTTGCGCACCAGCAACAGGCCCAGCGCGTGGTGCAGATCGGCTTGGCGCGGTATCCGGGTCATCGCCTCGCGCAAGGCTTTTTCGCCGTCGGCTTCCCGGCCGGCCACCCGCCAGGCATCGGCCAGGTTCAGCCAGGCGGGCGCAAACAGCGGGTCCAGCCGCACGGCGCGCTGGAACGCGGCGATCGCGTCCTCGACGCGGCCCTGGCGCAGGCGCAGGTTGCCCAGATTGGCAACGGACGAGGCCCAGTCGGCGTCCAGCGTCAGCGAGTCCTCGTACTCCTTCAGGGCCGTGGCACGGCTGGCCTGCGATTCGGGCGGCAAGCGGTCGTCAGGAACGTCGGCCAGCACGCGGGCCGCTTCGACGCGCACCGCGCGCACCGGATCGACCAGCAAGGGCGCGGCGGCCTGGGCGCGTGTCGGTGCATCGAGCGGCTCCAGCGCGCCCAGTGCGGCGGCGCGAATCAGCGGATCGCTGTGGGCCAGCAGCTTTCGAAGGGTCGGCAAGGACCGGGGCCCGAGGTGGGGTTGCGCCAGGGTCAGCGCAGTGGCCCGCACGATGGGCGCCAGGGCCGGGTCTTCGGCCAGCGCCATCAGCGAGGGCAACGCCGCCCGGCCCTGGGTGGCCCCCGCGTGCAAGGTGCTGCCGGTCTGGGGCCGCGCGCGCCAGCCGGTGCCGTACCAGCGGTCCATGGCCTCGGCCGCCCAGGCCGGTTTGCGCTCGGTGTGGCAGCGGTTGCAGGCGTTGGGCGTGCCCAGCGCCTCGCTCAGGTCGGGCCTCGGCACGCGGATGGCGTGGTCGCGGCGGGCGTCGATCACCATGTAGTTGCGCTCGGGCATGTGGCACTCCACGCACTGCGCGCCGGGGCTGCCCGCCTTGTGGCCGTGGTGTTTGATCGTGTCGAACACGGCGCCGTTGTGACAGCGTGCGCACAGCGCGTTGCCATCGACGCGCAGCTTCAGCGAATGGGCGTCGTGGCAGTCCATGCAGGTGACGCCCTTCTGGTGCATGCGGGTCTGCAGGAAGGAGTTCCAGACGAAGTCTTCGTCACGTTGCTGGCCGTCGGCAAAAAAGGCCGGTTGGGTCAGCAGCGCCGGGCGGTGGGTGTCCATCAGCGGCGCACCGGGGGTGCCATGCTCCACCAGCGCCGAGCGGCGCGCGTGGCAGGCGGCGCAGGTGTTTGCGGCGGCCTCGTCCGCGGGTCGGTCGCGTTGTGCCGTGGGGGCACCGTCGGCAGCAAACGACCATGCCTCGCGCCAGCGCGACCGCAGCACCACCAGGCCCTTGTCGCTGTCGGACGGGTAAGGAGCGCGTGCAGTCTTGGCCCAGTCCGCGTGGTGCGAGCCCGGGCCATGGCAGGCCTCGCAGGCGACGTTGATCTCACTGAAGGTGGTCTGGTAACTGTCGGTGGCTGCGTCGTAGCCTTTTTTCAGGTGGGTGGAATGACAGGCCGCGCACTGCAGGTTCCAGTTCTGGTAGCGACCGGTCCAGTGCAGCGGGTCCTTGTGATCCATCTTCTCGTCGGGGTAAAGGTGGAACCAGCGCTGTCCGCCTTCGGCTCGGGTGCGTGCGTCCCAGGCAATGCCCAGCATCTGGTAGCGTCCGCCGGGAAAGGCGATCAGGTACTGCTGCAGCGGCCAGACGCCGAAGGTGTGGGCAATTTCGTACTCGGCCGGCTTGCCGTCGGGGCCGTCGGTGCGCACCATGAACCGGCCGTCGCGCTTGAAGAAAGTGGTCTCGACCTTGAAATGCCGCAGCGTGGCCTGGTTGAAGTCGCCGAGCACGGTGTCAGCCGTGGCCTCCTGCATCGACTGGCGGTGGTGCGAGCTATGCCAGGCTTGGTACTGCGCGTCGTGGCAGGTCTTGCAGACGGCCGCGCCGACGAAACGCGCGCTGGCCTGCGTGGTGGAGCTGGCTGCCACCGCACCGGGCGCGGCGGGCGAAGGGCCCGGGGCGCGAACGTAGAGCGCCAAGCCGCCGACCAGCAGGGCCAACACGACGCCCAGGGCCGTCAACCACCCGCGCCAACGGCTCAAAGCGCTGGCGCGCTGCGACAGATCCGCCGCCGGGTGTGGGGTTTCGGGTGCGTCGGGGCGCGTGTGGCGGGCGCCCCGTTTGGGTCGGTGGCTCATCGAGATGTGTCGAGGGGGCGTGGATTCGATGGAGGATTGTGCAGGATGCCGGTCGAGCCGGGCGTCCCGTTGCCGCTGGGGCACCACAATGGCAGGCCCAACGGTGCATTTTCGGGATGTTTCTGGCCGGTTCCCAGCGCCAAACGGCCACAAGGCGCTATAACATCAGGAGCGATTGGTCAGCAGCCGGCCCAGCTCACCGTTGTCGATCAGCGCCTTCAGTTCCTTGGCGCCGCCCACCAGCACGCCCTTGACGAACACCATCGGAAACGTGGGCCAGCCGGTCCACAGCTTGAGCGCGTTGCGCCTGCGCCAGGTGTTGAAGTAGTTGCCGTATTCGAGGTAGTGGTAGGGCTGGCCGGCGTCGTCGAGCAGCTTGCGCGCCTTCTTGGGAAACGGATTCATCCCCATGCCAACCACCACCACATCATGGGCCTTCACCGCCGCCATCACTTCCTTCACGATGTCCTGCTGATGCCGGGCGACCTGGTCGCGGATGGCCGGATGGATGTGCGACTCGTCGAGGATGGGGCGTGGCATGTGACGACTTTGTCGGGCCGATGAACGGGTCAGGCTGGCAGCGCGATCTGCTGATCCACGCTGAACTGGTAGTCGCGGAAGATGTGCTCCGCGCTGAGAAGTTGGTAGCTGCCGTCGGCGTTGCGGTGGGTGGTGTCCTTGAGGCGGTAGGTGGTTTGGCCGCAGGTCCAGCACTTGAAGTTGCGCATGTGCGTGCACAGGCAGGTCTTGTCCATCACCGAGATGTTCTTGGCGTCCGGGTGCAGAGCGACTTCGCGGTTGTAGGCGGTGATGTAGGCGCAGTTGCCCTTGCCGTCCAGCAGGTAGCCATAGGACTCGCAACCCGGACGGATGCCCGAGCCGATCGCCGGCGAGTTCTTGAGCATGCGCATCGGGTAGCCGGTGGGCGACACGGTGTTGACCTCGATGTCGTCTTCGTTGGCTTTGAAGTACTCCTGCTTGGTGTCGTCGGGCAGGCCGCACTCCCGGGCCACGGTGAAGCGCGTGGCCACCTGCACCGCGGCGGCGCCGTGTTCCAGGAAGCCCACCGCATCGCTGCCGGTGAAGATGCCGCCGGCCGCCACCAGCGGGATGTCGAGCTGCTCCTGTTTCATCCACGCGGCGATTTCGGTCACGATGGTCTGCAGGTCGTACTGCGCCCAGTCCATGCCGAAACCCAGGTGGCCGCCGGCCAGCGGGCCTTCGATCACGATGAAATCGGGCAGGCGGTTGAGCCGCGCGTTCTTGCGCAGGAACAGCTGCAAGGCCCGCAGCGACGAGACGATGATGCCGAGCTTGGCATCGCGAAAGCGCGGGTGGTCCTCGATCAGCGCGAACGAACCCAGGTGCAGGCCGGCGCTCAGCGTGATTCCGTCGATGCCGGCGTCCAGTGATGACGCCAGTCGCACCCGCAGCGTGTCGGCTGGCGCGTTCATCGTGAGCTTTTCCATGCAGTTGACGAAGATCATGCCGTCGCCGCGCTTGGCTTCCATGGTGCGGCCCACGTGCAGGCGCGTGGCTTCGGCGACGTGGCCGAGGTCGAACTTGACGCCCGACTTGTCGGCGTTGTCAATGTTGTACTTGTAGAACTTCGTCTTTTCCTTCACGAAGCTGGTGTCGAAGCGCCGGTCCGAGACGTCGGTCACCATCGCGTCGGAAATGTGGCCGATGCCGCCCAGGCGCGCCGCTTCCAGCGCCAGCTCGGCGGTCGAGATGTCGACGCCCATGCCGCCCACCATGATCGGCACCAGCTCCTGCTTGCCGAACCTGAGGCGGAAATCATCTACTCGTTTCATGGTCATCCTGACTGTTTCGCTGCCACCTGCGCGGCGTACCAGCGCGCGCGCTCAAATACCGGGAACCCTGGCAGCAGAAAACCCTGGCGAAAATCCCGCAGCCCGAAGCGCCAAGTGTAAGACCGCCGCCGGACGGGCCCGGAAATGCCCGTGTCGGCGCGTGCACCGGGCCGCAGGGCCGGGTTGGCGCAGGCGTAGAATCTTTGCGTGATTTCGTCACGTCCGTTTCCCATTTCTTCACCCTCCCGGGCTTGCCAGCACTGTTCGACGGCACGGCCCATTCGGCGGGGACACCCCCTACTTTCCTGAGGATTTTCATGAGCCAGAACGCCAGCGCCAAGATTCGTACGGTTGCCCTTGTCGGTCACGGTGCCGCCGGAAAGACCACGCTGGCCGAGAGTCTGCTCGCGGCCACGGGCGCCATCTCCGGCAGGGGCTCGGTTGAAAAAGGCAACACCGTCTGCGATTTCGATCCGGTCGAAAAAGACTTCGGGCATTCGCTGCAGTCGGCGGTGTGCAGTGTCGATTGGGCCGGCACGCACATCCACATCGTCGACACGCCCGGCTATCCCGATTTCGCCGGTCAGGCCATCGGTGCGCTCGCGGCGGTGGATACCGCGCTGGTGGTGATCAATGCCCAGACCGGCATCGAACTGTCCACGGAGCGCATGTTCAATCTGGCCGGCCAGCGCGGCCTGTGCCGCATGATCGTGATCAACCGGATCGACGCCGACAACGTGGACCTGCCCGGCCTGGTGGCCGACATCCGCGAACGCTTCGGCAAACAATGCCTGCTGCTCGACCTGCCGGTGCACCACGGTGCCGAAGTGGTGGAGTTGCTGGGTCACGACGATGGCGAGAGCGATTTCGCCTCCGTCGCGGCGGCCCACCGCGATCTGATCGACCAGATCATCGAGGAAGACGACAGCCTGATGGCGCGCTACCTGGAAGATGGCGCCGACCCCAGCCCCGACGAGCTGCACGCGCCGTTCGAGAAAGCCTTGCGTGCCGGGCATCTGGTGCCGATTCTTTTCACCTCCGCGCGCACCGGCGCCGGCATTCCCCAGTTGCTGGACGCATTGGCCAAGCTCGCGCCGAATCCGGCCGAGGGCAACCCGCCGCCGTTCTACCGCGGCGAGGCCGGCGAAGAGCCGCAGGCCTTCGAGGCACAGCCCGACGACGCGATGCACGTGCTGGCGCATGTGTTCAAGGTGGTGGTCGATCCGTTCATCGGCAAGATGGGCATCTTCCGGGTGCACCAGGGCACGGTGCGCCGCGATACGCAGCTGTTCGTCGGCTCGGCCAAGCGTGCCTTCAAGGTGGCGCACCTGTACAAGCTGCAGGGCAAGGACTATGTCGAGGTGCCGTCGCTGGTGCCGGGCGACATCGGTGCCGTGGCCAAGGTCGAGGAGATCGAGTTCGACAGCGTGCTGCACGACTCGCACGACGAAGACCACATCCACCTGAAGCCGCTGGAGTTTCCCGAGCCGATGCAGGGTCTGGCCGTGGAGACGCGGCGCAAGGGAGACGAGCAGCGCCTGTTCGAGATCCTGCACAAACTGGAGCTGGAAGACCCCTGCTTCAAGGTTGAGCGTCATCCCACCACCAACGAGACCGTGATCCGTGGCCTCGGCGAGATGCACCTGCGCGCCAAGATGGTCCGCATGCAGCAGCAATTCAAGCTGGAGCTGGACACCAGCACGCCGCAGATTGCCTACCGCGAGACCATCACCGCGCACGCCGAGGGCCATTGCCGCCACAAGAAGCAGAGCGGCGGCGCGGGCCAGTTCGGCGAGGTCATGCTGCGCGTCGAGCCGCTGGCGCGTGGCGCGGGATTCGAGTTTGTCGATGTCGTCAAGGGCGGGGTCATTCCGGGCGTTTTCATGGCGTCGGTGGAAAAAGGCGTGCGCCAGGCCCTCGCCGACGGCGTGGTGGCCGGCTTTCCGTTGCAGGACCTGCGGGTCACGGTGTACGACGGCAAGACCCATGCCGTTGACGGCAAGGACATCGCTTTCGTCACGGCCGGACGCAAGGCCACGATCGACGCGGTGCTCAAGGCCAATCCCATGGTGCTGGAGCCGTTGGTCAACATCGAGGTGCTGGCGCCCGAAGCGGCGATCGGCGACCTCACCGGCGACCTCGCGAGCAAGCGCGGCCACGTCACCGGCACCCAGCCGCGCAACGATGGCAACGTCGCGATCAGCGGCCTGATTCCGCTGGCCGAGCTCGGCGAGTACCAGGGCCGGCTGAAGTCGCTCACCGGCGGCAAGGGCTCGTACAGCATCACGTTCTCGCACTATGCGCAGGTGCCGGCGCAGACGCAGGCGCAGCTGGCGGGCAATTTCAAGGCCGAGAGCCTGACGGACGACTGAGGCATGTTTCCCAGGACCGTGGCTGTGTGAGCGGGGCAGGCGCGTGAGCCGCTTTCTGATCGCCTGGTCCACCACGGACGGTCACACGCCGCGCATCTGTGAACGCCTGCGCCGCGAGATCGAAACCCGGGGGCACGCTGTCACCGTGGCGCCGCTGGCCGAAGCCGATGCGCTGGATCTGACCGGCTTCGACCGCATCGTGATCGGCGCCAGCATCCGCTACGGCAAGCACCAGCCCCAGGTGGCGCGGTTCATCGCGCGACACCAGGCGCAGCTCGAACGCGCCGATGGTGCCTTCTTCACCGTCAACATCGTCGCGCGCAAACCCGAGAAGAACACGCCCGCCACCAACCCCTACCTGCGCAAGTTCCTGTGCCAGATCCCTTGGAAACCCGCGCATCTGGCGGTGTTCGCGGGCAAGCTCGACTACCCGCGCTACCGCCCGTTCGACCGTTTCATGATCCGCCTGATCATGTTCATCACCAAGGGCCCGACCGATCCCACGGCCGTGATCGAGTTCACCGACTGGCAGCAGGTCGAGGCCTTCGGGCGCGAGCTCGCGGCGGGGGCTCCCGCCCAGGCGCCGCCCCTCGGCGCGGGCGCCTCGGTTTGACCGCGTTTGGATTCGGTTCGATGGTTGGCCGCCGCCAGATGGCAACAGGCAGCTATGAAAAAGGTAGCGTTCTGGCGGCCCGCCGGCCATTGCATCGGGGGTGATTTTCTTGACGTCCCCACCCCCATTTCGCACAATGCACGGCTTGCGCCCGGCGGTGTGACGGTCACGCCGGTTCAGCGAGTCGCCGCCTTCAACCCCACGTCGCGGGTTGCATGCCAACACACCCCAAGGGAGAGATGCTCAGATGCCTGTCAGAAAAACCGTCAAATGGGCCGTGATCGGCCTGGTCGTGCTGGGCACGGTCGGGTTGGCCGTGCGGGCGTACCGCTCGCTCGGCGGCCCCACGTTGCAGCCCTGGCACACCTTCGTGCCGGCGGAGTTGCGTGCCCCTGAACTCGACGGCGCCGACTGGCCTCGCTACCTGGCACAGGAAGACGCCATCTTCCAGAGCGTTCGCGCCGAGGTCAGCCAGAAGCTGGCGCCCGACGCCCGGGTGCCGATCAACCGCTATTTCGAGGACAGCCCGGTGTACCCGGCCCGCTTCAAGCAGGACTGGAACCGCTCCTACATCATGGAGCCCGATGGCAAGCCTGCTGGCGCGGTGCTGCTGTTGCACGGGCTGACCGATTCACCTTACAGCCTGCGCCACATCGCCAAGCTGTACCGCGATCGCGGTTTTGTCGTGATCGGGATGCGCATGCCGGGCCATGGCACCGTGCCAGCCGGCCTCAGCGACGTGCGCTGGGAAGACTGGATGGCCGCCACGCGGCTCGGCGTGCGCGAGGCCCGGCGCCGCGTGCCGGCGCCGGCGCCCTTGCACCTGGTGGGTTTCTCCAACGGCGGCGCGCTCGCGATGAAGTATTCGCTGGACGTGATCGAGGATCCGATGCTGCCCCGGGCCGACCGCCTGATTCTCTTCACCCCCATGATCGGGATCACGCGGTTTGCGCGTTTCGCCGGCCTTGCCGGCCTGCCGGCGGTGCTGCCGCCGTTTGCCAACGCGGCCTGGCTCAGCGTCACGCCGGAGTTCAACCCGTTCAAGTACAACTCGTTCCCGGTCAATGGCGCGCGGCAGTCGTACCGGCTGACCGATGCCCTGCAGGCGCAGATCGACCGGCTGGCGCGCGCCGGCCGGCTGGGCACGTTGCCGCCGGTGCTGACCTTTCAGTCGGTGATCGACTTCACCGTGAGCACGCCCGCCATCCTGAGCGCGCTGTACCAGAAACTGCCCGACAACGGCAGCGAGATCGTGCTGTTCGATGTCAACCGCACCGTCAAGTTCGCGCCGCTGCTGCGCCCGGCCGCCTATGTGGCGCTCGAGCAGCTGGCGCCGAAGGCGCCGCAGGCCTACCGGTTCACCTCCATCGTCAACGCCAGCGAAGACAGCCATGCCACGATGGAGCGCAGCATCGGGCCGGGGCAACTGCAAGCCAAGGACCGGCCGCTGGCCCTGCCCTACCCGCCGGGCATCTTCTCGCTCTCGCACCTGGCCATCCCGATCCCGATGGACGACTCGCTGTACGGCATGAAGCCCGACACCGGCAAACCGCCCGAGTTCGGCTACCACCTCGGTGCGATGGACGCGCGCGGCGAGCGCGGCGCGTTGATCGTCGACCAGGATTTCCTGACGCGCCTGCCGTCCAATCCGTTCTTCCCCTACATCCTGGAGCGGGTCGAGGAGGGTATTCTGCGGCCCTCGGGCCCCACCGGGCGCAACCTGGCAGCCTCACCCGCGACCGGTCTGCCGGTGCGTCTGGAAGCCATCCTGTCCACTTTCGTGCCGGATGACAGCCCGGCCTTCGGCGGTCCCTGAGCGAGGGTCGTCTGGAAACTGCGAAACGGTGCCGACATGTTGACCCTGAGACACCACCAGCCGGGCATCGGTGCCGGCGCGCTGCGCAACGCGTGCGTGATTTGTTGACCGGCCTTTGCTGGTTGGCCGGCGCCGGCGGCCGCGGCGATCGAACCCGGCGACATTTCCGCGCGCGCCGACGCCGACGAAATCCTCATCCAGGCAATCACGCGCCGGTCCCAGGTGGGCGACAAGCTGCGGCGCTTCGAGCAAACGCTGGCCGAGCAGTCTGCCGCGCTGAATCGCCTGAGCGAGCTGACCGACGGCAGCGACATGACGCTGCTTTCGGTGCGCGGGCAGGAAAGCTTGGAGCGGCACTGGCGGCTCAACGAGCGCGCGATCACCCAGACCCGCGCGGAGTTCGCCCGTGCCACAAGTTTGAGTTCCGAAGACGCCGCCGAGCTCGCGCGCCAGCGCACGGTCTGGCAGGCCACCCGAGCCGACGCCGACCTCGCGCCGGCCCAGGCGCGTCGTGCCGACGAACTGATCGACAAGATCGACCGCGCCCAAGCGGCGCTCGGTGTCACGCTGAGCAAATTGCTCGACCTCGGCCGCCGGGAAAGTTTGCGACTTTGAAAAGGTTTTGCGCGCTGAGTGCCGCCGCCCGCGACGGTTTCATCGCCGGATCGCGTTCGGGAAATACATCGCCGACAGGCTTTGGCTGTGCACCGGTGAAAAGCCGTCAGAGTAGGCCGCGCGCGCATCGCTGGCGTAGCGGCGCCAGTCGCGCACCCAGTGGATCGCGTCGCACACCTCCAGCAGGCCGATCGTTTCGCGGTCGCCGATCAGGATGCCGTGCACGCGCAGCCCCAGCTCGGCCTTGCCCGCACGCAGCGCGGCCAGTGTGGACGGCGTCACGCCAAACTCACCGTCGCTGACGATCAGGATGTCGGCCAGGGCCCAGCCCTGTCGGTGCACCAGGGCGACCGCGCGTTCCAGCGGTGTCTGCACGTCGGTGCCGCCGTCGAAGCTCTGACCCATCACCGCGAGCAGCGCATCCAGGCCCGCCAGGTCGGGCGAGAGCTCGCGCTCGATCAGCTCGTCGGGTCCGCCGAAGGCCAGCAGGCGGCAAGCGCGCCGACTCTGGTGCGCGGTCCGCAGCACCTGCAGCACGCAGGCCTTGGCCACGTTTTCGGGCGCGCCGTGCATCGAACCCGAGGTGTCCAGGCACACGATCATCGGCCCCTGCCCGCGCGGTGCGGGCTCCGTCGCCGCCGCCAGCACACGCCGCGCATCCGGACAAGGCACCCATTGCGTCAGCACCGCCTCGTCCTCGAAGCTCAGCAGCTGCGATTCGGCCAGGCGCGCACGCCACAGGCGGTGCAGCACCGGGTGACGGATCAGCGCGGCCTCGCTGGCGAGCATGCGGCTGATCAGGCCCGAGCGTTTGATGCCACGCACCGCACCGGGCTGGTCCACCAGGCGGATCTCGATGGCCTTCATCGCCAGCGAACGCGGCGGCGCGGTGCGTGGCGCGTCCTGCGGGCGGGGCGGCACATCGTCCCGCCGCTGGGCACGGCCCACACGCTCGATGAAGGCGGCCAGTTGCGGCATGGCCGCGAGCAGTTCGCCGATGCGCTGCGCCTCGCCCCATTCGCGGCTGTTCAGTCGCCCGCGCAGCTCGTCCCAGCGCAGGTGCGCCAGGTCACCGAGCGTGCGCAGCAGCGCTAGCACCGACTCCCAGCCCTGGCGCTCCACCGACCATTCCTCGCGAAAGGCCTGCGCCATGGCCTCGATCGCGTGCGCATGGGTCTGATCCGCCGGACGGTCCACAAGGGTGTCGAGGTGCCACAGCGCGGTGCGCAGCACCTGCACAGCGAGCGCCTCGCTGCCTTGGGTGAGCGCCGGCAGCGCGAGATCGCCGATCGCCTGACGCAGCGCCGCGGCGGCGGCGGGATCGCCCAGATCGTGCGCGGCGTCGGGCAGGACGCCTTGCAGCAAGGCCTGTCCCCAGTGCGCCAGGCCGTCCAGGCGGGCGTCGGTTCTGCCGGCGCTGCACACCAGCGCGGGCAGCCACAGGCCGCGTGGCAGCCGCGCCGCCGCATCGAAGGGTGCATTGAAAGGCCCCGCGCCCGCCGGTCCACCCTCGGCCATCGCGGCAATGCCCGGATTCGGGGCGCTGGAGACCATGGCGGCGGCTCGCGTCAGGCCGGCAGCGCCACGGGTGACGGCTCGGGCGTGGCCAAGGCCGCATCCACCGGCAGGGCGGCAAAGCCATCGGCCACGGCCTGCAGACGCGAGCGCAAGGCACCCGCCCGCTGCACGTTGTCACGGTGCACGGCATCGATGGCCTCGCGCCAGGAGGGCGGCAACCAGGCGTGCGCGCCCGCTTGCGCGCGCACAGCGTCCAGCGTGGCGCTCACCGACTGAAGTACCGCAACCACCCGCTGTTCGACTTCGCCCACCTGAGCCAGGCGCGCGGACACATGCAGCGCGCTGTAGTGTTTGCGAGCCCGCTCCGACACCATGCGCACCAGCATCTGCCCACCTTCGTCCGCGCCTGAAATGGATCGCGCCAGCGCGAGCTTGCCGGCGCCGTCGTCGTCGGAGACGGCCGGCGCGGACGTTTCGATCTCCAGTTGCTTCTCGAACGCTTCGGTCGCGCGGGTGAGCCACTGCACGTCGACCGGCACCGCCAGCGCAATCTCGGTCATGAACCAGTCGCGCAGCGCCGGCACCTGTTCGGGCCGGGCGGCCAGCACGAAGGGCATCAACCACAGATCCCACAGGCTCACCGGCACGGACCCTGCGTCAGCCGGCGAGCGGCTTGCTGCCTGCACCTGCAACAACGCGGCCAGCTTGCGCCAGCGGCGGTCGGACACGGGGATCTGCCGCGCCGTGCACAAGGTGCGCACCTGAACCAGGCCATCCACCACCGCCTGCGGCAGCGCCACCGAAGCGGCCCGCGCTCGCAGGTGCGCCAGTTCCGCGGAATCGAGCCGCGCCACCGGTTGCGGCAGGTTGGCGGGCAGTTGCAGCAGCGCGACAAACTGCGCGTCGCCCACCGGCTCCACCGGCACGCGCAGCGCGAAGCGGTCGTAGAAGGCCTGCAAGGCTTCATCGTCCGGCACCTCGTTGGTCGCGCCGACCACGCTGATCAGCGGCACCGGCACCCGGCCGCTGCCGTTGTCGAATTCGCGCTCGTTCAGCAGCGTCAGCAGCGCGTTCAGGATGGCCGAGTTGGCCTTGAACACCTCGTCCAGAAACGCCACCTGAGCCGTGGGCAGGAAGCCGTCCGTCAGCCGTTCGTAGCGGTCTTCCTCCAGCGCGCGCAACGACAACGGCCCGAACAGCTCCTCGGGCACCGAGAAGCGCGTGAGCAGGCGTTCGAAATACCGGGCGCCCGCAAACACCCGGTGCAGGCGCCGCGCGAGCTCGCTCTTGGCGGTGCCGGGCGGGCCGATCAGCAGCACATGCTCGCCGGCCAGCGCACCCAGCAGCAGCACGCGCACGGCGGCGTCGCGTTGCAACAGGTCACGGTCCAGGTCGGCGAGGCAGTCGTGCAGGGTCCGGTTGTCCATGGCGCGATGGTACGCGCCCTTCGAACCAGCGCTGGTGGTCAGAACCCGAACGCGCGCACGCCGGGCTTGACCATGTAGGCAGCCACCTCCGGCGGTTTCGCCACCGTGACGCCTTCGACCAGGTCTGACGGGGCCTTGTCGGCGTTCGGCAGGAACAAGGCGCACACCTCCACGGTGGCGCCGCCCTTGATCAGCCCGGCCATCATCTGCTTGGGCGTGACATTTCGGGGCTTGAGCGCGGGCGGCTCATACGCCTTCAAGGCCAGTTGACCGGCGGGACCGCACAGCAGGATGCGCACGGCGGCCTTCTGCTCGGCCATCTGGCTGGCCAGCACCATCGCCATGCCCTGCGTCTGGTTGTCGGCGCTGGTGACATTGAAGAACGTTTCGGTCGGGTTCTGCGCGAAGGCCGACGTGGCACACACCAGCAGCGCGGAAACAAGGAGTGAGTTTCTTTTCATCGTGTTCTCCCGTTCAGTTGCCTTTGATGGTAAACGTCCCGTCCTTGGCCCACTTGATGTCCGCATCAAGGAACACAGTCTTCATCTCGGGCTTGTGCAGCTTCACCAGGTCATGCGCTTCGCCGCTGCGGGCACCCTTGCCACAGAAGAAGACGATCGGTTTGCCGGTCGGCAGCTTGTCCAGGTTCTTTTCCAGGGTGCTCAGCGGCATGTTGATCGCGCCTTTGAACGTTCCGGCCTCGAACTCCTTCGGATCGCGCACGTCGATCAGGAAGATGCTGTCCGGCGCCTCCTTGTAGATGCGCTCAAACGAGGCGACCGCAATCGTTCCCGCTTCTTTGCCCGCTTCGATGGCGGGCGCGGCCTTGGCCGCTGCCGGCGCCGCGCCAGAAGTTCCGGCTTTCGGCCCCGGCCCATAAGCCTTTTCCCAGGCCGGGTAGCCTTCGGGCACCACCTTCACGTTCGTATACCCCAGCTTGATCGCCTTCAGCGCCGAGTCGTTGCTCAGCACGCAGGTCACGCCTTCACAGTAGAAATACAGCGGAGCTGCCTTGTCGCTCGGCAGCATCTTGGGTGCCAGGGATTCGAATGACGAATCCGGGATGCTGATGGCTGTGGGAATGTGGCCCAAGTCGTACTTGCGGGCCTTCGGGCGCGAATCGATCAGTGTCATCGGCGCTTTTTCGTCGATCAGCTTCTTGATATAGGCCACGCTGACCGCGTGCAGGTTGCCGCCCGCGATCCAGCCGGGGAAACCTTCGGCAAAGACACGCACGTTGGTGTAGCCCAGCTTCTCGGCCTTGGCGGCCGAACTGTGGCTGAGCATGCAGTCATAGCCTTCGCAATAGAACACCAGCAGCGTGGCCTTGTCCTGCGGCAGCATCGTGGGAGCGAGCTTGTCGAAGCTGGTGTCCGGGATGTTGACGGCCGTCGGAATGTGGCCGATGTCGTACTTGCGAGCGGTCGGTCGCGAATCGATCAGCATCACGCCGTCGACCTTGGGAATGGCAGCCTGCTTCTTCACAAAGTCGAGGTTGACCAGGTGCTTGTACCAGCCCGGCCCGGGATTCGATGGCGAGTACTGGGCGACCGGCGCCGAGGCCGATACGGCTGCGGGTGTCGCGGTCTGGGCCTGCGGCTGGGTCAATGCAAAGGCCGACAACAGGGCGGCCACGAGAGGGATGTACTTGACTTTCATGATGTTCTCCTGAATCGAATGAATGAGATCGCTGTTCCACCGAACCGGTCAGGCGATGCCGACGGGGCAAGCGACCCGGACCGGTCACACGGGAGTCAGCTGCAGGTGGCCGGCGAATCGCCGTCCTTGGCGCCCTTGAGCAGGAAGGCCTTGACGTCTTCGGCCAGTTCCTTGTCGGGCACGTCGGCAAACTTCTCGGCGGTCTTGTTGGTCGCCTTGATGCTGGCCCGGTACTCCTTGCTGTAGAACTTGCTGACGGTCTCTTTGCCCTTGGCATGCTTGTCGAGCATCAGGTACGCATTCCAGTCGGCCTTCGTCTTGGCGCTCGGGTTGATGCCGCCGATCGGCGAGGCTGTGTGGCAGGCCGTGCAGACGCTGCGGTAGTAGATGCGACCACGCTTCCAGTCGGCGTCGTAGGCTTGCGCGGCGAACGAAGCGCCCATCAAGGCGATCAGGGCGGCGACGGGCAGGTACTTTGACGATTTCATGATGACTCCTAAGTGAAAATGTTCGATGGATGAGCCGGATCAGGCGACTTCTTCCCAGCCGGTGATCATGGCTTTGAGCTGCGAATTCCACTTGTGTCCGGTGGTGGCCAGGTACAGGTGGGAGATGAGGAACGCCAGCATCAGGAACGCGCCGAGGGTGTGCAGGGTCGCGACCCAATACAGGCTCAGGGAACCGACGCCCCAGGCGGCCCAGTCGCCGTAAAAGAGATACAGCCAGCCGGTGATCCAGATCAGGGGGCTGAGCAGCGTCAGCACCGCCAGATAGGTCAGCCGCTGCAGCGGGTTGTGCTTCTTCAATGGCGTCGGCTTGTACGGATGCGGTTCGCCCTTGAAGATGCCGGACGAATAGAAACGCGCCATGGCGATCACCCGTTCGGTGGTCGGGATGTACTGGCGCCACTCGCCGGTGGTCAGGTGCCAGAAGATCGCGAACACCCAAAGGCCCACCAGCGACCAGGCGGCGATGGTGTGGTAGCTCACCGCGTTCTGGAAGCCGAACAACCGGTAGGTTCCGTGAATCTCGAAGCCGGTGATCATCAGGAAGATGATCAGGGCCGCCTGGGACCAGTGCCAGAAGCGCTCGAATCCCTTGAACAGATAGACACGTTCGGTCATGTTCATGCTCCTTGTTTCTTGCCACGGGACACCAGGCGCAACACGCCGTGTCCGGTCACGCCCAGCAGGGTCAGCAGCACCAGGCCCCAGCCCAGCCTTGTCACCCACGGATTGGCGCTGGCGCCGGGCATATAGATGCCGCCCAGCCCTTCGAGCCGACCACCGTTGCGCGTGTGGCAGTCGACACAGGCCAGCGCCTTGTCCTTGGGCGCCACCATGTGGGTGATGGGCCAGTCCATCTGCGTGCGCACGAAGCCGTACTTGCCGGAGAACGGCGCCCCGGAAACCTTCATGCCGGCCTCGATGGCCTTGTTCCATTCGAGGTTCTTCCAGTAGCCGGTGTCGTCATTGCCGGCGGTGTGCGGCGTGATCAGCGTGAGGTTTTCGGTGTCGTAGGGCTGCTTGCCCACGTGGCGCTTGACCGGCCAGATCATCGACTTGCCGTCGTTGGGGCTGCCGCCGAGCGAATTGATGCCGACCACCGGCTGGCCCGGATCGATCTTGTCCGTGAGCAGGGTGTAGTGAACGTCGCCGTTGAACCATAGGTAGGTGGGCTTGACGTTCTCGCCGAGCACGAAGTCGCCCTTGCGGGATTCATAGATCACGTGGCCTTTGGCGTCCTTTCGGACGATGTGTTCGCCCTTCGCGTCACGCTGGCCGGCCGTGGACCAGTCCCAACCCATCTTGGTGGCGACGCCGCCGCGGGCAAAGGTGGGAATATGGCAGGTCTGGCAGGCCAGCTTGGCGGTGTGCCGGTTCAGCAGCGCATCCTTCTTGTGCGGGGTCTGGCCGTGGCAGGACACGCAGGTGGCCGGGTTGCCGTTGTCGCTGGCGCCGCGCATGTGGGCGCCCTTGGCGTCCTTGGCGGTCGGCGTGTAGCGGCTGCCGGCCACGTCATGGCTGGCGGCCTTGTGGCAGGTCGCGCAGGTGAAGTCCAGGCCGGTGGCGTCCATGTGCACGTCCAGCGCCTTGTCAGGCGCGGCCAGGGAACTGTCGAGATCACCGTGCTTGACACCGTCGCCCCCGCCGCCGTAGAAGTGGCAGGCGCCGCAGGTGTCACGGCTGGACTTGCCGACCTTCTGCGCGATCTTGGTCAGGTCGATGCCCTTGATGATCTTGCCGGATCCGGGCGGAAACTCGGTGTCCTTGGTCACCACATGGCCGGCCATGCCGGGCGCCTTGCGGTAGTTGCCGGTGGTGTCGTGGCAGACCACGCAGTCCACGTTTTCTTCGGACTTGAAATCGAACGAGGCGTCCTTCCAGCCGTAGCCGACGTGGCAGGTGTTGCACGAGGCCTCGTTGGACGCGATCGAGATGCAGTAGTTGTTGAGGACGTTCTTCTTGCCCAACAGCTGGTTCGTGACCGGGTTCTTGTATTCCCACTTCCAGTGCTTGGTGCGGTGGATCTGACCCGCCGCCTCGGTGTGGCAGCTCAGGCAGGCCTTGGTCAGCTCGGGGCCGGATTTGAACTCGCGCTGGAGTTCCTTGAATTTGGAGTGGTCGGCCGTGGTCTTGAGATTGACCGGCTTGGCATCCTGCGCCTGTGCCCAAGCCATCACGCCCAGACCCAGCGCACTCGCCAGCCACGCCATGCGGGCCAGTCGGTTCAGAGGGGACGTCATGTGGAACCTTTCTTCGCGGAGCCGGAACATCCGTTTTTCCGCTGGGAGAATTCTCCGGCGGCCCGTCTTCCAAGACCTTGACGCAGATCAAAGAATACTATAAGGGGTATCCATTAGATTCACCTCACGGCGTCCCGGGTCTGCCGTTTCGCCGAACTTCAAGAAGGGTCACACCATGTCCGTTTCTTCTCCCACCGGCGATCGCCCCGTCAAGGCGTTCTGGCCGCCGATGGCCGCCGGCGCCGCGCTCGGCCTGGCGCTCCTTTTCACCTTCCTGATCACCGGCCACGGCCTGGGCGCCAGCGGCGCCGCCACCGACGTGATTGCCGGAACTGGCCTGGCGGTGGCCCCCGCCGCCACCCAGGCCAACCTCTACCTCGGCCCCAAGGTGGCCGACGGCAACCCGATCGGCTCCTGGATGACCTGGGAAGTGCTGGGCCTGTTCATCGGCGCGCTGCTGGCCGCCTTCATGGCCGGACGCTTTCGGGTGCAGCTCGATGGCGCGCGCAGCGTGGGGACCAGCAGCCGCATCGGTCGTGCGCTGGCCGGCGGCATGCTGGCCGGCTTCGGCGCCCGGGTGGCGGGCGGCTGCACCAGCGGGCTGGGCCTGTCGGGCGCGGCCGCGCTGGGCGTCGCGGCGTTCGTGTTCCTGGCCTTGTTTTTCGCGACCGGCCTGATCACCAGTCGCATCGTTCGAGGAGTCTGAGATGCTCGACCTTCACTTTCCCCTGCACACCGCCGGCGCCGCGTCCGGTCTGATCTGCGGTTTTCTGTTCGGCTTCATCCTGGAGAACGCCGGTTTCGGGAGCCCGCTGAAGCTCACCGCGCAGTTCCGCCTGACCGACTGGTCCGTCTTCAAGGTGATGTTCACCGCCATCGTCGTAACAGCTTTCGGCCTGTGGGTCCTGCGCCTGGTCGGGGTGCTGCCACCCGACTCCGTGGCGGTGCCGCAGGCGCTGGTGATGGCCTCGGCCGTGGGCGGCGTGCTGGTCGGCGCGGGCTTCGCCATTGGCGGCTACTGCCCGGGCACCTCGGTGGCCGGCCTGGCCTCCGGCCGGCTGGACGCGCTGGTCTTCATCGTCGGCCTGCTGGTGGGCACCTTCGCCTTCGTGGGCCTGTACGGCCCGACCGTGCGCAGCGTGATGGCACTGGGCATGATCGCCGAGGGCGACACCTTCACCGACGCCTACGGCGTGGCCGAACCCGTCGTACTGGCCGCTCTGGTGGTGATGCTGGTGGCCGTGTTCTTTGCCGGCTCCTGGTTCGAGCGCCGCGGGCCGGGCCCGGTGAGCGCCGAGCAGGCGGTCGCGGGCGCCGAATAGGCCAGCCCAGTCAACAAAGCCCCGGCTGCGCAGGCCGGCGGGGCTTTCTGTTTGCTATTTTTTTCAATAGCCATCTGTGACCAGTCCGCGCTGGGATGGGCCGTATTTTCATGATATTTCAGTGGAAGGCGGCACAACAGAGGCCCCCGGCTGCGCGACTGCGCCGATGGGGCGCCATGAGCACCGGGCTGAACGGCTTCAGGTTTCCTTGGGCCGGTCGGCCAGCGCCGCGGAATTCCGTCGCAAGGTATCCGACGGCGGTTCGCCGAAGCACGCCTTGTAGGCCCGGGAGAATTCACCGAAGTGCCAGAAACCCCACTTGAGCGCCTCGGCCGAGACCGTGGTGGACGCGCCGGGCGCGGCCAGCAGCGCCTGGCGCACCCGATGCAGCCTGAGCCGGACCAGGTAGGCCATCGGCGTCAGCCCCATCACTTCCTTGAAGGCGTATTCCAGCGTGCGTTGGCTGACTCCCGTGGCCTGGCACAGGTCCGTCACGTACAGACTGGCGCCCGCCTTTGACACGGCGTAGGCCTCGGCGGTTTTCACGACCAGGCTTTGCGCCTGTCGCGTCCGGTCGCTGCGGCTGGGCTCCAGGTCCTGGGCCGTGTCGAGCGCCGCCAGCAAGGTTTCAATCAACTCAGCCTGGGCCGCGGTGCGTTCGGCCTCACGGTCGTTGAACAGGGCCGGATCGCGCACGGCGGTGTCCAGCAGGCGCCGTCCCCAGTCGAACAGCTGCTGGGCCCTGGCTTCGCTGACCTGCAGCGCCTCCACGCCCTGCGGAGGCTGGAAATCGTGGTCGCGCTGGCGGATTGCCAGATGCTCCCCGATCACCTGCGGCGACACCAGGAAGCTCATACCCTCCCAGCCCGGTTCGACGACGAACGCGGCCTCGGACCGCGGCGCCGCGGCCAGCATCATGCCGGAACGGACCGGCAAGCCGTTGACGGTGCCCCGGGTCTGGGGGCCGAAGGTCACGTAGGCCAGCAAATCCTCCCGCACCTGGGTGCGGGTCCGCACCCGAAGGTTGCTCGTGTAGAACACGACCATGACAGCCCCCAGGCGCACGATCACCCGCCGCGCCTGCAGCGGCAACGACTGGAGCGTCATCGCATCGTGGGAAACCAGGTCAATGCCCGCGCCGATGGTCGCGGCATCGGTGAGGTCGTCAATCGTGACGGCCGCCGGCGCGGGGGGGACTGCGGGGTCCAAGGTGTTCATTCTTGCGGAATTCTGATAGACGTTCAGAACGGTTGCCCTGAGAATCAGAGTAGCCCAAAACAGTGGAATGGGTTGACATCGATGCAGGAAATCCTCAAGGATTGAACGATTTGGCCATCCGGCGAGGCAGGCGCGTTACCGGAAAGGGCCCAGAACGCTGCATCACCGGTCACAGTCACAATATCACCAGGTTGACCATGAAATCCAGACTCACTTTGGTTCTTGCCCTCTGGCTGGCCGTGCTTTCGGCCCTGGCTTTGCCTGTCCACGCCCAGGCGAAGCGCCCCAACATCGTCGTCATCGTCGCCGACGACATGGGCTACGCCGACATGGGCGCGTTCGGCGGCGAGATCAGGACGCCGAACCTCGACGCGCTGGCCCGTGACGGCGTGCGCTTCACGAACTTCTACACGCACGCCAGCTGCTCACCCACGCGATCGATGCTGCTCAGTGGTGTGGATACCCACCTGAATGGCCTGGGCAACATGAACGAGATGATCGCGCCCAATCAGGCGGGCGTGCGCGGCTACGAGGGCTACCTCAACGACCGCGTGGTCACGCTGCCGCAGCTGCTCAAGGGCGCCGGGTACCACACCTACATGGTCGGCAAGTGGCACCTGGGCAAGGCGCCTGACCAGATACCGCGCGCACGCGGCTTCGAGCGTGACTTCTCGCTGCTCGACGGCGCCGGCAGCTACTGGGACATGACGAACCTCAGCGCCGCGACGCCGAAGTCGACCTTCACCGAGGACGGCCGCTACCTGACGAAGCTGCCCGACGACTATTACGCGACCAAGACCTACACCGACAAGCTGATCGGCTACATCGATTCCAACCGCGGCGACGGCAAGCCCTTCTTCGCCTATGTGGCGCACCAGGCGCCGCACGACCCGTACCACCTGCCGAAGGACTGGCGCAACCGCCATGTCGGCGAATACGACAAAGGCTGGGACGCGGTGCGCCAGGAGCGCCTGAAGCGTCAGGTCGAGATGGGCATCATGCCGGCCGGAACCGAGCTTGCCGAGCGGATGTGGTTTGTGCCCGATCCGATCGTGCTGGCCCCCGCAAGCCGCGCCGTGATGGGCAGGAAGATGGAGCTCTATGCCGGCCTGGTGGAGAACATGGACCACCACATCGGGCGGCTGGTCGACCACCTGAAGAAGATCGGCGAGTACGAGAACACGATCTTCGTCTTCTTCGGCGACAACGGGGCCGAGGGCACCGACCTGTTCGACATGATCACGGGTTCGCCGGGTTCGCGCGACTACCTCTTCGCAGCGATCAACTGGTCGCAAACCCATATCAATGCATGGGGCGATCCGGGCTCCTATGTCGGCTATGGCCCGATGTGGGCCCAGGTGTCGATGACGCCGTTCAGCCAGTACAAGGGCTGGCTGGCCGAGGGCGGCATCCGCAACGCGCTGATCGTCAGCGGCCCGGGCGTCAAGCCCAAGGGCGGCATCAACAACGGCCTGATGCACGTGGCCGACCTGATGCCGACGATGCTTGAAGTCGCTGGCACCAGCTATCCCAAGGCCAGCCAGCCTGATCTGCCGCCGCTGATCGGCAAGTCGTGGGGCCCGGTGCTCGCCGGCAAGGCGGACTCGGTGCGAACCGAGCAGGACTATTTGGTGTGGGAAATCTTCGGCAACCGCGCGGTGCGCCAGGGCGACTGGAAGCTGCGCTGGCAGATCAAGCCGTACGGCAATGGGGACTGGGAGCTGTTCAACCTGGCGTCTGATACCGCCGAGCGCAACGATCTCGCCGCACAGAATCCCGACAAGGTGAAGGCCATGCTCGCGGCCTGGGAAAGCTACGCCAAAGCCAACAACGTGATCCTGCCCAGTCGTACCATATTCGATACCCTGGAAAAGGACATGCCGCAACGGGTGACGGTCCATCCGGGCTTCCCGCCGCTGATCTACCAGCGGCAGTTCGTGCCGCCGAAGGACATGCTGGCTGATCCCAAGCCCTGAGCGTTGTCGATCCGAACCCCAGTCAAACAATCAACCAACAGAGACGGAGATCCCATGAAGAACAGCATGAACCCGATGAAGCCGGCCGCCTGGCTCCGGTTGGCCGCCGCAGCCATCCTCAGCCTGGGCGCACTGTGCCCGCCGCAGGCCTCGGCCCAGGTTCCCGCGCGCTTCTACTGGAAATCCCTCGCGGGCGCGAATGCGGTGCCGCTGATCTTCAACTCGATCAGCGGCAACTCGAACCCGTTCGACCCCGCCCACACCGTCCTGCCAGGCAGCAGCATCGACGCCAGCATGGCGATTGCGGGCTTTGCGCACACGTTCGAAGTGGGTAATCGCGCGGCCATGGCCGCGATCCTCGTGCCCATGGGCCGACTCTCCGGCCAGGTCACGGCGGCGGGCAGGACGTTCAACGAGTCGGCCAGCGGATTCGGCGATCCGATGGTCGAACTCAACCTGAATGTCATCGGTCCGAAGGCACAGAAGGACATTCCCGCCAACCTGCGTTTTCAGCCCGGATTCTCGGTCGACCTGATCGCCGACCTGGCGTTCCCGATCGGCACCTACAACAGCAGCCAGCCATTGAACATCGGGCTGAACCGCTGGTATGGCCGCCTGGGCGCGCCGATCGTCGCGCAGCTCGGCTCGTGGGTGCCGGGCCAGCGCACCACGCTGGAATTCCTGCCGGCGGTGTGGCTGTTCGGACCCAACAACAACTTCGTCGGCCAGACGCTCAAGACCGACCCGATGTTCCAGCTGGACGCGCACCTGACGCGCGATTTCACCCAGAACCTCTGGGGCTCGCTCGACGCGGTCTATTACAACCACGGCGCGTCGAGCATCAACGGCGTCGCCGGGAAACAGCTCAACACCTGGGGAGTCGGCTTCACGCTGGGCTACCAGGTCAACGACAACCTGGCTTTCACCTTCGGCTACAAGTCAAACTTGAACAACGGCAGCGACCCGAATGCCTTGCGCATGGACAGCTTCATGATGTCGCTCGTGTTCGGGTGGCACCCGCTGGTCGAGGGTATGAAACGGCTCAAGAGCGAGTAGTAGCCATCCAGCCGTCCATGGAGCTCAGGATGCCTGACCCTGGGAACGAAAGCAGCAAGATGTCAAAGGCCAGCAAGAAGAAGGAGCCGCAAGGCTCCGCCCAGACAGAAACACCCTACTTGTCCGCCGATGAGCGCGCCGCCAAAGGCAAGGCCTTGCGCGACGCCGCGCCGCGCACGTCACACGCGGGCTGGCATCCGTTCGAAGGCCGCCGGGACCCGGTCGAACTGCTGAGCGAGTCCAACCAGGGCCGATTGCAGGACCTGATCCCGATCCGCTTCGGTCGCATGGCCGCGTCGCCGTTCGCGTTCTACCGCGGTGCCGCCGCGCTGATGGCCGCCGACCTGGCCCACACCCCGACCAGCGGCATCCGCGTGCAGGCCTGCGGCGACGCGCACCTGATGAACTTCGGCGCCTTTGCGACGCCGGAGCGCAACGTGATCTTCGACATCAACGATCTCGACGAGACCTTGCCCGCCCCGTTCGAGTGGGACCTCAAGCGCCTGGCGGCCAGCGTGGTGATCGCGGCGAACTACCTGCAGCTGCCCAACAGCGACGCCGCGCGCGTGGCCACCGACCTGGTGCGCGGCTATCGCGAGCGCATGAGCGATTACGCCTCGATGCGGGCCCTGGACGTCTGGTACGACAAGATCGATCTGCAGAAGTACGAAGACCGGTCGGCGGACCCGCAGGTCAGGAAAGAGGCCAGCAAACGGTTTGCCGAGCGGATCGAAAGAGAAGAGCGCAAGTCGGTGCCGGATTTTCTGTTTCCCAAGCTCGTCTCGCAAGAGGGGGCAAGGCCCACCATCAGAGATGAACCACCCTTGATCTTCCATCCGACGGCCGAGCAGTTGCCCGGCGTCGAGTCGGGGTACGGTGACGTGATTGCTGCCTACCGCGAGACCTTGCCTGAACAGACGCGCACGCTGTTCGACCGTTTCCATTTCTTTGACCTGGCGTTCAAGGTCGTCGGCGTGGGCAGTGTCGGGACGTACTGCGGCATCGTCCTGTTCATGGCGGCAGACGACGACCCGCTGTTCCTGCAGATCAAGGAAGCGCGCGCCTCGGTGCTCGAACCCTACGCGGGCAAGAGCCTTCATGCCAACCATGGCCAGCGGGTCGTGGTCGGCCAGCGGCTGATGCAGTCCGCCAGCGACGTGTTCCTGGGCTGGACCCGCGGCAAGAATGGCCGCGATGTCTACGTGCGCCAGCTGCGCGACATGAAGATGTCCGCGATCATCGAAGACTGGGATACCGACATGCTGCGGCACTACGGCCGGATGTGCGCGCACGCGCTGGCGCGCGCCCACGCCCGCACCGGCGACGCCGCGATGATGGCCGGTTACATGGGCAGCGGGCAGACCTTCGACGACGCCATCGGCGAATTCGCTGTCGAGTACGCCGCGCAGAACCGCGCCGACTACCGGACGTTCATCCGGGCAATCCGGGAGGGAAGAATTCCGGCGGCAACTGAAGGCTAGGAGGGCCGGAGCGGAAGCTGACCCTGGACGTTGTGCTGCGTCAATTTGAAGGCCACCGAAACGATCAGACTATGACGAGAGGGCGCTCGAAGGAACGCCCGAGTGTTATCAGGTTCACGGCGCTACATTTTCATCAGACCAAGCGAAGGCAAACCTATGATTCAACAAACCTTTGGAAGATCGCGCACGGGAGGCGGCAAGCTGGCTGCCGTGCTCGTGCTGGGGCTTTCGGCCGGCGCCGCGATGGCGGCCCCCGGCCTGGACCCGAATGCCGATGAAATCCTGCGTTCGATGTCCAAGTACCTCGCGGACACCAAGGCCTTTAGCGTGTCGGCGGACATCAGCAACGAGATCATCAGCGTCGAGGCGCAGAAGCTGCAATTCAACGGCCACGCCAGCGTGCTGATCGAACGGCCCTCCCGCTTCCACGCGGTCCGCAAGGGCCGGTTTGCCGACGCGGAAATGATCTTCGACGGGAACAAGCTGACGATCTTCGGCAAAGCGGCAAATGCCTATTTCCAGAAGAATGTCGCCGGTACCATCGACCAGGCAATCCCGGCGCTGGAACGTGAAGTCGGCCTGAGCCTGCCGGGCTCGGACCTGCTGCTGTCCAACCCCTACGCGGTGCTGACCGCCGGCGTCACCAGCAGCGGCTACCACGGCATCGCCCAGATTGGCGGGGTGCCGGCGCACCACCTGTCGTTCCGCACACCGCAGGTGGACTGGCAGATCTGGGTGAAGGACGGGGCCGATCCGCTGCCCCTGAAGTACGTCATCACCACCAAGTGGTTGACCGGGGCGCCGCAGTACAGCGTCACGCTGAGCAACTGGAACACCAAGCCGGCGATCGCCGCCGACCGGTTCAAGTTCGTGGCCCCGGCGGGTGCGAAGAATCTTCAGACGATCCTGGTGGATGAAACCGGCGAACTGAAGATCCCGGAGGAGAAAAAATGATGAAGAAGTCCACTTTGTTGCTGATGGCGCTCGGAGCCGCCGTCATGGTGGGAGACCTGGTGCCGGGCGGCATCGTCCCCGGTGGCGTGATGCTCAAGGAGGCCCAGGCGATTGTGGGCCGGCCGGCGACGCCGGTAAGCGTGGCGGGGGTGGCCCGGCGCACGACGCGGCGCGTGATCGTGGCGACCTCGGTCACGGTGGCCACGTTGCCGCCCGCCTGCACCGTCGTCGTCATCGAGGGCACCACGCTGCATCAATGCGGCACGACCTACTACCAGCCGTCAGGCACGCAGTTCGTCGTGGTCAATGTCCAGTAAGCCTTGAAACCGACTGAGGAGAAAACCATGCTTCGTCATCTGTCTGTCGCTGTTCTCGGCGCCACCCTGTTTGCCGGACAAGCCGGCGCGGTGGTCTACTGCAAGTCCGTCGGTGTGCCCAAAGGCTGCGTGGCGCGACCGACGGCAGCCGCCGCGGCGGTCGCCACGCCGGGCGTGGGTGCGCCAGGGGTGGGGGTTGCCCCGGGCGTCGGTGTGGGCGCGCCGGGTGTCGGCGTGGCTCCCGGGGTCGGCGCCGGTGCGCCGGGCGTGGGTGTCGCCCCAGGCGTGGGCGCGCCCGGTCCGGGTGCGGCCCCCGCGAATCGCGGCGGGCCCGTGAACCGGGTTGGCGTGCGCTGAGGGTCACGTCCACCCGGCGCCTGGAAAAAAGAGCCCCGGCTGCTTTCGCGGCCGGGGCTTTTTTGCTCACAATAGAATAGCTAACTATGTCCAGTTGACGCTGGGAAATGCCATTTTTTCTTCAATTTCCTGAAAAAACCGGCTTCCAGCAACACGGACCGGCTCACCGTCAGGCCAGCAGCGCGTTCACCCGCTTCACGTAGGCCGCCGGATCGTCCGGCAGGCCGCCCTCGGCGATCAGCGCCTGGTCGAACAGGATGTGGGCCAGGTCGTGGAAGTGCACGCTGTCGTCGAGCTTTTTCACCAGCGCGTGCTCGGCGTTGACCTCCAGCACCGGCTTGACCTCGGGCGCTGCCTGGCCGGCCTGCTTGAGCATGCGGGCGAGCTGCATGCTCATGCCGGCGTCCTGCACCACCAGGCAGGCGGGGCTGTCGACCAGCCGGGTGGTCAGGCGCACGTCCTCGGCCTTGTCCTTGAGCGCTTCCTTGAGCCTGGCCAGCAGCGGCTTGAGGGTTTCGGCCGCTTCCTCGGCGGCCTTTTTCTCGGCTTCGTCCTGCAGCTTGCCCAGGTCGACCGCCCCCTTCGCCACTGATTGCAGCGGCGTTCCATCAAAGTCGTGCAGGAAGTTCAGCGCCCACTCGTCCACCCGGTCGGTCATCAGCAGGACTTCGATGCCCTTTTTCTTGAACACTTCGAGCTGCGGGCTGTTCTTGGCGCCGGCCAGGGTCTCGGCGGTGATGTAGTAGATGGCCTCCTGGCCTTCTTTCATGCGCGCCTTGTAGTCGGCGAAGGACACGCTCACCGTATCGCTGGTGGTGGAGGCGAAGCGAGCCAGTTTGGCCAGGCGTTCCTTGTTGGCGAAGTCCTCGCCCAGGCCTTCTTTCAGCACCGCGCCGAACTCGGCATAGAACTTCGTGTACTTGCCGGCCTTGGCCTTGTCCTCGTCGCTCACCACATCGGTGACGCCATCCGCGCCTTCGGTGGTGACGGGCAGCTGGTCGTGCTTGGCCAGGTCTTCGAGCATGGACAGCACGCGCCGGGTGTTGCCATCGCGGATAGCTTTGACGTCGCGGCTTTCCTGCAGCAGCTCGCGGCTCACGTTCAGCGGCAGGTCGGCCGAGTCGACCACGCCCTTGACGAAGCGCAGGTAGGTGGGCAGCAGCGCCTCGGCGTCGTCCATGATGAAGACGCGCTTCACGTAGAGCTTGATGCCGGCCTTCTTGTCGCGGTTCCACAGGTCCATCGGCGCCTTGGCCGGCAGGTAGAGCAGCTGGGTGTATTCGGTGGCACCTTCGACGCGATTGTGCGTCCAGGTCAGCGGGGCCTCGTAGTCATGGCTGATAGCCTTGTAGAACTCGGTGTACTGCTCGTCACTGACGTCTTTCTTCGGCCGCGTCCAGAGGGCTGTGGCCTGATTGACGGTTTCCCACTCGCCGGTCTTGACCATGCCGCCGGGCTGGCGGCCACCGTTTTCGTCGGACGGGTTGATCAGCTCGCCTTCCTTCCACTCTTCCTTCTCCATCAGGATGGGCAGGCTGATGTGGTCGGAGTACTTGTTGATGATGTCCTTGAGTTTCCAGGCGCTGGCGTATTCCAGGGCGTCATCGCGCAGGTGCAGGATCACGCTGGTGCCGCGCTCGGCGCGGGTGATCGTTTCAACGTCAAAGTCGCCGGCGCCACCGCTGACCCAGCGCACGCCCTCGGTCTCTTTCATGCCGGCGCGGCGGGACTCGACGGTGATCTTGTCGGCCACGATGAAGCCGGAGTAGAAGCCCACGCCGAACTGCCCGATGAGCTGGGAATCGGCCTTCTGGTCGCCGCTGAGCTTGCTGACGAAATCCTTGGTGCCGCTCTTGGCGATGGTGCCGAGGTGGTCGATGGCCTCCTGGGCGCTCATGCCGATGCCGTTGTCGGTGATGGTCAGCGTCTTCGCATCCTTGTCGAAGCTGAGCTTGACCTTCAGATCGGCGTCGCTTTCGTACAGGCCGCTGTCGTTGATGGCCTCGAAGCGCAGCTTGTCGCAGGCGTCCGACGCGTTGGAGATCAGCTCGCGCAGGAAGATCTCCTTGTTCGAATACAGCGAGTGGGTGACGAGGTGCAGCAGCTGGGCGACTTCGGCCTGGAAGGAATGGGTTTGCTTGGTCATGATCCAGATGGAATATCGGAAAGTGGAAAAAACAACGCCCCTTCAGGTAGGGGCGTCGCCACAAGTTTCAAGGTCCGATTATCGCGGCTGCGACTCCACCTCTTTCACCCAGCGATCCACCAGGCGTTTGCGCTCGGCGGCCTTGCCGTACTTCTCGAAGTCGTACTTGACCAGGCGCACGTTGTCGAGCGACGGGATGCGCGGATCGGGCTTGAAGGTCTTGTTGGCCGGCACCTGCAGGCTGTTGGCGCGGGCGCCGATCTGCTGGCCTTCGGGGCTCATCAGCCAGTCGTAATAGCGCTTGGCGGCCTCCTTGTTGCGCGCGCCCTTGATCAGTGCGATGCCGCCGATCTCGTAGCCCGTGCCCTCGCACGGCGCGACCGACTGCACCGGGAACTTGTTGGTCAGGCGCTCGTTCTCGAAGCCGAAGATGAAGCTGACGCCGATGCCCACCTCGCCTTTGCCGACGTTGCGCGCCTGCGCCTGCCCGCTGCGGGTGTACTGGGTGACGTTCTTGTGCAGCTTCTTCATGTAGTCGAAGGCGGCGTCCTCGCCCATGAGCTGGACCAGGCTCGCGAGGATGGTGTAGGCGGTGCCGCTGGTGGCCGGGTGCGAGGTCTCGACCTCACCCTTGTAGATCGGGTTCAGCAGGTCCTTCCAGCACTTGGGCGGCGGAAGGTTCTTGCGCTTGAGCACCTCTTCGTTGTAGCCGAATCCGATGGCGCTGGTGTAGAAGCCGCCCACGTGGTTCTGGCTCATCGCGTACTGGCGCACCGCCCAGCCGTGCAGGTCGCCCAGGTAGGCGGGCCGGTAGGGCTCCAGCAGGCCGATTTCGGCGGCCTGGTAGTAGGGGTCGCCGGTGCCGCCCCACCAGATGTCGGTCTTGGGGTTGGCTGCTTCGGCGCGCAACTGGGCCTGGGCCTCACCGGTGGCCTTGTGGGTCTGGAAAACCTTGATGCCGGTCTGCCGGGTGAACTCCTTGGCCGCGAGCTCACACCAGGGGCCGTCGGTGCTGCAAATGGCGTTCACCGACGCGGTTTGGGCCATCAAAGTGGCCGATCCCATCATCAGCAGGCCACAAGCTGCTATGGTTTTCAAAGCACTGAATTTCATCTAAGTGTTCTCCTGCGGGTTCGCGATGCGCCAGTATCGCGCAGTTTTCACCCGCGCCGCGCGCGCCGGTGGCTGGCCTCAGTGCACCGGGTCGGCGATCGGCGCCAGCCATTTCAGGATTTGCCGCGTCACCTCCGGGCGGCTCAGCAGCGCCATGTGGCCGGTGTTGAAAGCAATCCACTGCGAGTCCCGGGCGAACACCAGCGAGTGGGCCGGGTCGTCGTGCTGGCCCAGTGCGCTGCGCAAGGGGACCAGGCCGTCGCCGGTGAGCCGGTCGGCCAGCGGGCTGCGCTGCGAGGCCAGCGTGGCGGCCACGGTGTAGCAGGCCACGCCCTCGGGCAGTGGCAGCGGCACGCGGCTGTCGGGCTTGCGGCGGAAGCGGTCGTGGCCCTGCCAGTCGGCGTCGAGCACATGGCCCCAGCGCAGGTCGGTGATGCCGGCGCTGCGCAACTTGCCCAGCCGGGTGAAAGGCTCGGTGAAGGGCGTGCTGCCCAGGATCGTGTCCACCCAGTTGCCGGCGCGCTCCAGCGGCGAGCCGTGGTGCGGCGTACCCAGAAACACGATGGATTTCATTCGACCGGGCCAGCCCAACCCCTTTTCGCGCGCATCGGCCACCGCGCTGCGGATCACCAGACCGCCCATGCTGTGCACCAGCACGCTGATCTCCAGCAAGGGCACCGGCCAGTTCTGCACCAGCCGCTCGAGTTCGGCCGCGAGCAGGTGTCCGTTCTGCGAGGTGTGCAGGCCGGTGTTGTAGCGCAGGTACAGCGGCGTGTAGCCCAGCGCGGCGGCAACGGCCTCGCCGTGGTTGACGGCCTGCCCTTCGTGCTCGGCGGTCCATTGCAGGTCGTTCATGCACAGGCCGTGGATCATCAGCAGCACCTTGCCCTGAGCGCCCTGCAGGTGCGCCGGGCGCGGCTCGACGTCCCAGCGCAGCGCCTGGCCCTGGTGGCGAATCGTCATGGATGTGGCCAGGGGGTTGCCGCTGGCCACCAGGTGGTCGCCCATCACGCCGTTGAGAATGGCCAGCACGGTCTCGCGCTGCGCGCTGGCGTCGGGCGCGGCGCCAGCGGCTTCCAACAGCGGGATCACCCCGGCGAGCGCCACGTCCAGCGCCTTGCCGACCGCCTTCGTCACCCCGTGGATGCTCTTGTAGACCAGGCCGGTCACGCCCCGCGTCTGTCCCGTGGCGGGGCCACCGGGCACCCCCAGCGTGTCGTAGACCGACTGGTGCACGCCTTCGACAATGCGGGTCACGCCCAGGGTGGCCTGGGTCGCCAGCTGCGCGACGCCGCGCAGGTCGGAAGGGCGCAGGTGGCGCAGGACGTCGGTGGGGGCGGGTTTTGTGCTCATGGGCAGGGTCGTCGCGGAACAGGAGCCGCGAGCGACGGCCCATTGTGGGCACGAAAACCGGCGCGGTTTAGGGGGCGGCCCTCAGAACCGCTCGTGCGGCGCCAGATACCGCCATTGCCCCAGCGGCAGCTTGCCCAGCATCACGCGACCGATGCGAACGCGCTTCAGGCCAACCACCTTCAGCCCCACCAGCTCGCACATGCGCCGGATCTGGCGTTTCTTGCCTTCGGTCAGCACGAAGCGCAGCTGCTCGGGGTTCTGCCACTCCACCCGGGCGGGCTTGAGCGGCTGGCCGTCCAGGCTCAGGCCGTGGCGCAGCAGGGCCAGCCGCTCCCGGGGAAAGACCGATTGCACGTCACGCGTCACCGGGTCGTGCTCGTCGATGAGGCCCAGCGACGCAGCGCCGGACGGCAGCCGCAAGGTGGTGCGCAGCGGCGCATGGGTGGCCGCCGCGGAGGTGGCCGCCGCGGGGTTCTCTGCGCCGGTGTACGCCACGCGAACCAGGTATTCCTTCTCCATGCCGGCGTCTTCGCCGATCAGCTGCCGCGCCACGCGGCCGTCCTGCGTCAGCACCAGCAAGCCGGTGGAATCGATGTCCAGCCGCCCGGCCGGCGCCAGCCCGCGCAGTTGCGACGGATGAAAGAAAAAGCGGGCGTTGTCGTCACGCCAGCGACTGGCCGGCTGGATCAGCGAGATCGCGGGCGCATGGCCGTCCTCGGCCTGGCCGCTCACGATGCCCAGCGGCTTGTTCAGCAGGATGGTGACGCGGTTGGCCTGCTGGCCTTGCGCCTGGCGGTCCACGGTGACCCGGTCGGACGGCGCCACCTGCAGGCCCATCGTGGCCACCCGGCCGTTGACCTGGACCCAGCCCTTGGCGATCCAGTCGTCGGCCTCGCGGCGCGAGCACAGGCCCAGGTCGGCCATGCGCTTGTTCAGGCGCACGGTGCTCGCGGGTCCTTCCACCCGGCGCAAGGTGGACGGCGTCGCCGACGGTGTCGCCGCAGGCGCGGAACCGGCGTTCCGGTCGGTTGGCGGTGGATGCTTCGGAGATGACATCGCTATGTTTTTTCTAGCTACAGGTGACCGATTGATGCTGGGAAACGGCGTATTGAATCATCAAAACTCCCCCGAACGCAGCCCGGACAAGCTCAGCACCCGCAGGCCGCCGTATTCGATGCGGATCAGCCCGCGGGCCTGCAAGGTGGACAGCGCTTCGTTCACACGCTGGCGCGACAGCCCCACCAGGTAGGCCAGCTCCTGCTGGGTGATGCGCAGCACCTCGCCCACGCCGGGGTACAGCACCGGGTTGAACAGCGCCGCCAGGTTGCGGGCCACCCGGAGTTCGGGCGTGTTCAGGCGGTCGATCTCGCGCGCGGCGATGAACTGGCCCAGACGCTCGTTGAGCTGGTTCATCACGAACCGGTTGAAACCGATGGAATGGTCCAGCAGCCAGTGGAAGGTGTCGATCGGCAGCCCGGCCACCACGCTCTTGCGCAGTGCCTGGATGTTGTAGCGGTACACCTCGCGCTTGAGCGCGGTGCCTTCGCCGAACCACCCGCCGGGCGGCACCCCGGTGAAGGTCATGGTCTGGCCATCGGCACTGTCGCTGCTCATCTTCAGCAGCCCCTCGACCACACCGAACCAGTAGGTGATGGGGCGACCGACCCGGCAGACGTAGTCGCCCGCCTGCGCATCGCCCACCCGCAGCTCCTCGATGGCACGTTCACGCTCGGCCGGCAGCAGTTGCGCCAGCCACGGGATGCCGTCGAGTTCGTCGTGGCGGGGCGGGCGCCGGCGCTGGTACAGGGAGGCTTCAGGGCTCATGATGGGCGATCACAGACCGTCATTAGGGAAAGTCCTAGGAGAGCAGACCCGCAGATTGTCGTCGAAATGACAACAAGGCGTCAAATGACGCCCTACATTCAGGGCACAACAGCAGGCCCGGACTCGTTTGTCGCCGGGCCTCTTGAAACTGGAGACCAGGTACCGCCCATGTTGACCACGTTCCCACGACTTCTGCTCAAACACGCCGCCGAGCGCGCCAGCGCGCCTGCCATGCGCGAAAAGGAATACGGCATCTGGCAGACCCACAGCTGGGCCGACATGGCCGCCCTCGTCGAGCGGGTGGCCTGCGGCCTGCACCAGGCCGGCTTGCGCCGGGGTGAGCACATCGTCATCGTCGGCGCCAACCGCCCGCGCCTGTACGCCACCATGCTCGCCGCGCAGTCGCTGGGCGCGATTCCGGTGCCGCTGTACCAGGACGCCGTGGCCGCCGAATGCGTGTTCCCGATCAACAACGCGGAGGTGCGCTTTGCCCTGGTGGAAGACCAGGAGCAGGTCGACAAGATGCTGGAGATTCGCGAAAGCTGCCCGCAGCTGTCGCACATCTTCTTCGACGATCCGCGCGGCCTGCGCAACTACGACGAGCAAGGCCTGGCCGGGCTGGACGAACTGATCGGTGCGGGCAAGGCCTTTGCCCAGCAGCATCCCGATTTCTTCAAGGAAGAGGTCGAGAAGGCCCAGGCCGGCGACGTGGCGGCGATGTTCTTCACCTCCGGCACCACCGGCAATCCCAAAGGCGTGGTTCACACCCACAACACGCTGATCGACCGTGCTCGTGCAGGCGCCGAATTCGATCGCCTGAGCAGCCAGGAGGATGTGCTCGCCTACCTGCCGCCGGCCTGGATCGGCCAGAACATTTTCAGCTACGCGCAGTGGCTGGTGTGTGGCTACACCGTGAACTGCCCCGAGTCGGCCAGCACGGTCAACATCGACCTCAAGGAAGTGGGCCCCACCTACTACTTCGCCCCGCCACGGGTGTTCGAGGGCCTGCTGACCAGCGTGATGATCCGCATGGAGGATGCCGGCACCCTCAAGCGCAAGATGTTCCACTATTTCATGGACCTGGCGAAGAAGGTCGGCCCCGACCGCATGGACGGCAAGTCCATCGGCGCCGGCAATTCGCTGCTGTACTGGCTGGGCAACCTGCTGGTTTACGGCCCGCTGCGCAACAACCTGGGCATGAACCGCGTGCGCGTGGCGTACACCGCCGGTGAAGCCATCGGCCCCGACCTGTTCAGTTTCTACCGCTCGATCGGCATCAACCTCAAGCAGCTGTACGGTTCCACCGAAACCGCCGTGTTCGTCTGTCTGCAGCCCGACAACGAGGCACGCGCCGACACCGTGGGCGTGCCCTGCAAGGGCGTGGAGATCAAGGTGGCCGACAACGGGGAGATCCTGGTGAAGTCGCCTGGCCTGCTCAAGGAGTACTACAAGAATCCCAAGGCCACCGAAGAAGTGCTCACGGCCGACGGCTGGTACCACACCAGCGACGCCGGCTTCATCGACAGCCACGGCCACCTCAAGATCATCGACCGCGTGAAGGACGTGGGCCGCATCCAGGGCGGCGCCAACGATGGCGCGATGTTTGCGCCCAAGTACGTGGAGAACAAGCTCAAGTTCTTCCCGCAGATCAAGGAAGTGGTGGCCTACGGCGACCAGCGCGAGAAAGTCTGCGTGATGGTCAACATCGACTTCGACGCCGTCGGAAACTGGGCCGAGCGACAGAACCTGCCCTATGCGGGCTACACCGACCTGGCGCAGAAACCCGAGGTGTACCAGCTGATCAAGGAGTGCGTGGAGAAGGTCAACGCCGACCTGGCCCAGGATGCGCTGCTGGCCGGCAGCCAGATCAGCCGCTTCCTGGTATTGCACAAGGAGCTGGACGCCGACGACGGCGAGCTGACCCGCACCAACAAGGTCCGCCGCGGCTTCATCGCGGAGAAATACCAGCCCCTGATCGACGGCCTGTACGGCGGCAAGACCGAACAGTTCATCGAGACGGTGGTGAAGTTCGAAGACGGGCGTACCGGCAGCGTGAGCGCCACGCTCAAGATCATGGACGCCAAGACCTTCGCGCCGGTCAAGGCCGCTGCCTGACCCCCACTGGACGCACGCAACATGAGCAAGAAAAAGATCGGTGACGTCATCCTCGACGTCAAGAACATCAGCCTGCGGTTCGGCGGCGTGAAGGCCCTGACCGACATCTCCTTCAACGTGAAGGAGCACGAGATCCGCGCCATCATCGGCCCCAACGGCGCCGGCAAAAGCTCGATGCTGAACTGCATCAACGGCGTCTACACCCCGTCCGAGGGCAGCATCACCTTCCGCGGCAAGACGTTTTCGCACATGAACAGTCGCCAGGTGGCCGAGATGGGCGTGGCCCGCACCTTCCAGAACCTGGCGCTGTTCAAGGGCATGAGCGTGATCGACAACATCATGTCGGGCCGCAACCTGAAGATCCGCAGCAACCTGCTTCTTCAGGCCTTGCGCATCGGCCCCGCCGAGCGCGAAGAAATCCGCCACCGCGAGTACGTGGAGCACGTCATCGACTTCCTGGAAATCCAGGCGTTCCGCAAGACCCCGGTCGGCCAGTTGCCCTACGGCCTGCAAAAACGCGTGGACCTGGGCCGTGCGCTGGCCATGGAGCCGCAGGTGCTGCTGCTCGACGAGCCAATGGCCGGCATGAACCTCGAAGAAAAGCAGGACATGAGCCGTTTCGTGCTCGACGTGAACGACGAATTCGGCACGACCATCGTGTTGATCGAGCACGACATGGGCGTGGTGATGGACATCTCCGACCGCGTCGTGGTGCTCGACTACGGCAAGAAGATCGGCGACGGCACCCCCGATGAAGTGCGCAGCAACGAAGACGTGATTCGTGCCTATCTGGGCACGAATCACTGAGGAGAACACAGCCATGGCATTTTTTCTTGAAACCCTGCTTGGCGGCCTGATGGCCGGCATGCTGTATTCGCTGGTGGCCCTCGGCTTCGTGCTGATCTTCAAGGCCTCCGGGGTCTTCAATTTCGCGCAGGGCGCGATGGTGCTGTTCGCCGCCCTGGCGATGGCCCGTTTCGCCGAGTGGATTCCGAAGTGGACCGGCGTGGACAACCCCATCGTCGCCAACATCGCGGCGTTCGTGCTGGCGGGCGCGGTGATGTTCGTCGTCGCCTGGTTGATCGAACGCCTGGTGCTGCGCCACCTGGTCAATCAGGAAGGCGCCACCTTGCTGATGGCCACGCTCGGGATCACCTATTTTCTGGAAGGCCTCGGTCAGACCATTTTCGGCAGCGACATCTATAAGATCGACGTGGGCATGCCGAAAGAGCCGATCATGGCTTTCGAATCGATGTTCCAGGGTGGCATCCTGATCAACAAGGAGGACATGATCGCCGCCGTGATCGCCGCGGCGCTGGTCACCTTGCTGACCCTTTTCTTCCAGAAGACGGCCACCGGACGGGCCTTGCGCGCGGTGGCCGACGACCACCAGGCAGCACAGTCGATCGGGATTCCCCTCAACCGCATCTGGGTGATCGTCTGGTGCGTGGCGGGGGTTGCCGCACTGGTCGCCGGCATGATCTGGGGCTCCAAGCTGGGCGTGCAGTTCTCCCTGGCCACGGTCGCCCTGCGCGCCTTGCCGGTGGTGATCCTGGGTGGCCTGACCTCGGTGCCCGGCGCCATCATCGGCGGCCTGATCATCGGCGTCGGCGAAAAGCTCTCGGAGGTGTATCTCGGCCCGTTTGTCGGCGGAGGCATCGAGATCTGGTTCGCCTACGTGCTGGCCCTCGTGTTCCTGCTGTTCCGCCCGCAAGGTCTGTTCGGCGAGAAGATCATCGACCGTGTGTAAGCCCTTCGACAAGCTCAGGACGAACGGATAAATCATGTTTTACAGAGAAAACGGCCAGTTCAAGACCACGTACCGGGCCGACCAACAGATCTTCCCGATCTCGCAGGACCGCATCGCCATCGGGCTGATTCTGGCCCTGGCCTTCATCGCTGTGCCCATGCTGGCGAGCGACTACCTGTTCCGCGCCATCCTGATCCCGTTTCTGATCTTCTCGCTCGCGGCGATCGGTGTGAACATCCTCGTCGGTTACTGCGGTCAGATCTCGCTGGGTTCGGGCGCCTTCATGGCGGTTGGGGCCTATGGCGCCTACAACTTTTTTGTCCGTGTGCCAGGCATGCCCTTGATTCCGGCGCTGATCCTCGGGGGCTTGTGCGCGACCGTCTTCGGCATCCTGTTCGGGTTGCCCAGCCTTCGGGTGAAGGGCCTGTACCTGGCGGTGGCCACGCTGGCGGCGCAGTTCTTCGCGGATTGGATGTTCTTGCGGGTGAAGTGGTTCACGAACGACTCACCGTCCGGTTCGGTCTCGGTTTCCAATCTTCAGGTGTTCGGCCTGGAGATCGAGACCCCGGTCTCCAAATACCTGCTGTGCCTCGCGATCCTGGTGGTGGTCGCCCTGCTCGCGAAGAACCTGGTCCGAAGCGCCATCGGCCGGGAATGGATGGCCATCCGCGACATGGATGTGGCCGCCGCCGTGATCGGCATCCGGCCGATGTACGCCAAACTCAGCGCCTTCGCCGTCAGCTCGTTCATCGTCGGCATCGCGGGCGCGTTGTGGGGCTTCATTTACCTGGGCGCGTGGGAGCCCGCCGCCTTCTCGGTGGACCAGTCGTTCAAGATGCTGTTCATGGTGATCATCGGCGGCATGGGCTCGATCATGGGCAGTTTCTTTGGCGCCGCCTTCATCGTGGTGTTGCCGATCGCGCTGAACCAGGCCTTGCCGGTGCTCGGCAACCTGTTTGGCCTGGACATCTCGACCGCCGGCATCTCCCACGCGGAACTGATGATCTTCGGCGCGCTCATCGTCTGGTTCCTGATTGTGGAGCCGCACGGTCTGGCCAAGTTGTGGTCCATCGGAAAGCAGAAGCTCCGCCTGTGGCCGTTCCCCCACTGACACCCCGCTTTTTTCTCGCCAGCAACCCCGGCACTTCCAACCGTGCCTCAACATCAGGAGACGTTATGAAACTTCGTACCATCGCTCTGGCCACCTGCCTCGCCGCGGTTGGCGTCACAGCATTTGCCCAGGCCAAGGAACAGTTCTTCCCGGGCTTGCCCTACCGCACCGGCCCCTACGCCCCCAACGGCGTGCCCTGGGCCAACGGCTACGCCGACTACCTCAAGCTCGTCAACGCCCGCGGCGGCATCAACGGCGTGAAGATCGTCTACGAAGAGTGCGAGACCGGCTATGACACCGCGCGCGGCGTGGAATGCTACGAACGTCTCAAGGGCAAATACGGCGGTGCCACCGTGTTCCAGCCGCTGTCCACCGGCATCACCTTTGCGCTCACCGAAAAGGCTCCCGGCGACAAGATTCCGCTGATCACGGCCGGCTATGGCCGCAGCGAGAGCCAGGATGGCACGGTGTTCAAATGGAACTTCCCGCTCGCCGGCACCTACTGGCTGGCCGCTGACGCCCTGGTACAGACCATCGGCAAGAAGGAAGGCGGACTTGACAAGCTCAAGGGCAAGAAGGTCGCGCTCGTGTACCACGACAGCCCCTACGGCAAGGAGCCGATCCCGCTGCTGCAGGAGCGCGCCAAACAACTGGGCTTCGAACTCCAGTTGCTGCCCGTCACCGCCCCTGGTGTCGATCAGAAGGCCACCTGGCTGCAGGTTCGCCAGTCGCGCCCGGACTATGTCTTCCTGTGGGGCTGGGGCGTGATGAACTCCACGGCACTCAAGGAGGCGCAAGCCACCGGCTACCCCCGCGAGAAGATGTACGGCGTGTGGTGGTCGGGTGCGGAACCCGATGTGAAGGACGTCGGCGAAGGCGCCAAGGGCTACAACGCCGTCACCATGCAGCATGGCGCGGAGCCGCAATCGGCCGTCGTCAAGGAAATCCTGGCCAAGGTGCATGACAAAGGCCAAGGCACCGGTCCGAAGGACGAAGTGGGTTCGGTGCTGTACATGCGCGGTGTCATGAGCGCCATGCTGGCCGTCGAAGGCGTTCGCACCGCCCAGGAGCGTTACGGCAAGGGCAAATGGGTCAGCGGCGAGCAGGCGCGTTGGGGCTACGAGAACCTGTCTCTCGACCAGAAGAAGCTCGACGCCCTCGGCTTCGCCGGCGTGATGCGCCCGATCAGCACCTCCTGCGTCGACCACATGGGTTCGAACTGGGCCCGCGTGCACACCTGGGACGGCAAGAAGTGGAACTTCAGCTCCGACTGGCTGCAGGCCGACGAGCAGATCCTGAAGCCGCTGGTGAAATCCACCGCTGCCAAATACGCTGCCGACAAGAAGTTGACGCCGCGCACGCCTGCGGACTGCCAGTCCTGATCGTGTCCGCCGCCTCCTGCCTGTGCAGGAGGCTTGTGGCCCGATGGGCCACCAAATGAAAGGCCCGGACACCGGCCCTTTCATTTGGCTTGAATGGAACTACCACCATGAGTGATGCGAAACAAATCGTTCTCAACGTCAACGGCATCGAGGTCATCTACAACCACGTCATACTTGTGTTGAAGGGCGTGTCGCTGCAGGTGCCCGAAGGCGGCATCGTGGCCATCTTGGGTGGCAATGGCGCGGGCAAGACCACCACGCTGCGGGCGGTCTCCAACTTGCTCAAGGGCGAGCGCGGCGAGGTCACCAAAGGCTCGATCGAGCTGCGCGGCGAACGAATCGAGAACCTCTCGCCGGCCGACCTGGTGCAGCGCGGCGTGGTGCAGGTGATGGAGGGCCGGCACTGCTTTGCCCACCTGACGATCGAAGAGAACCTGCTGACCGGCTCCTACACCCGAAAGGACAAGGCCGAAGTGGCCCGCAACCTGGAAAAGGTCTACAACTATTTCCCACGCCTGAAGACGCGCCGCACCTCGCAGGCCGCCTACACCTCGGGCGGTGAGCAGCAGATGTGCGCCATCGGTCGCGCACTGATGGCCAACCCCAACATGGTGCTGCTGGACGAACCGTCGATGGGCCTGGCGCCGCAGATCGTCGAAGAGGTGTTCAACATCGTGAAAGACCTGAACACCAAGGAAAAGGTCACCTTCCTGCTGGCGGAGCAGAACACCAACATGGCGCTCAAGTACGCCGACTATGGCTACATCATGGAGTCCGGACGCATCGTGATGGACGGCGCGGCCGCCGACCTGGCCAGCAACGAAGACGTCAAGGAGTTCTACCTTGGCATGGGCGGCGGCGAGCGCAAGAGCTTCAAGGACGTCAAGAGCTACAAGCGGCGCAAGCGCTGGCTGGCCTGACTGCCCGGTTCCGTTTTCCCATTCCGTTTCAACCCTTGCCGGAGGTGCGCAAGCGTTCCACCATGAGCCATCACCACGACGATCTTGAAATCCGCAGCCCCGAAGCCCGCGAAGCCGCGTTGTTCGCCGCACTTCCCGCGCAGATCGCCCAGGCCCAACGCCACGCGCCGGCGCTTGCCGCGTTGCTGAACGGTGTCGACGCCACGGCCGTCAACGATCGTGCGGCCCTGGCGCGCCTGCCGGTGACGCGCAAGTACGAACTGCTCGATCGCCAGAAGGCCTCCCGTGCCGCGGGCAGCGATCCGTTCGGCGGCTTTGCCACCATCGGCTGGAACGGCCTGTTGCGCAGCCGGGGCGCACGGCGGGTGTACCAGTCGCCGGGGCCGATCTATGAGCCCGAAGGCAACGCCACCGACTACTGGCGCTGCGCGCGCGCCATGGCTGCAGCCGGTTTCCGGGAGGGCGATCTGGTGCACAACTGCTTCAGCTACCACCTGACGCCGGGCGCCTGGATCATGGAAAGCGGTGCGCAGGCGCTGGGCTGCACGGTCATCCCGGGCGGCGTGGGCAACACCGAACAACAGCTGGCAGCCATCGCCGATCTGCAGCCCCAAGCCTACTCGGGCACGCCGAGCTTCCTGAAAATCCTGGTGGAAAAGGCCCACGAGGCCGGCATGAAGCTGCCGATCACCAAGGCGCTGGTGTCCGGCGAGGCATTCCCCCCCTCGTTGCGGGACTGGCTGGCCGAGCGCGGCATCACCGCCTACCAGTGCTATGCCACGGCGGATGTCGGACTGATCGCGTACGAAACCGAGGCCCGCGAGGGCCTGGTGCTGGACGAAAACATCATCGTCGAAATCGTGCGGCCCGGCACCGGCGACCCGGTCCCCGACGGCGAGGTGGGCGAGGTGGTGGTGACGGTGCTCAACCCGGATTACCCGCTGATCCGATTCGGCACCGGCGACCTTTCGGCGATCCTGGCGGGCACCTGTCCGACCGGCCGTACCGCGCCCCGGATCAAGGGCTGGATGGGTCGCGCCGACCAGACCACCAAGATCCGGGGTATGTTCGTGCACCCCGGGCAGGTGGCCGAGATCGTCAAGCGCTTCCCCGACATCGTCAAAGCGCGCCTGGTCGTCACCGGCGAAATGGCCAACGACCAGATGACGCTCAAGGTCGAAACCGCTTGCTCCGCGCCGGAAGGACTGCACGCGCGCGTCGGAGAGGCCATCCGTGAGGTCACCAAGCTGCGCGGCGATGTCGAGGTGTTTCTGCCGGGCAGCCTGCCCAACGACGGCAAGGTGATCGAGGACGCGCGCAGCTACCAGTAGCGAAGGCCCGGCGGGCGTGGCCGGCAGTCGCCCCCCCGGCGCCAGGACCTAGCTTGGGGGCCGCGCGTCTACGTAGTTTTCAGGATGTGCGGATGGCGCTGGATCGCTAGGATCAGCCCCACACTTCCATTCGTTTTCCGGAGACACCCCCATGAAAGCCCTCAAAACCCTTGGCGTCGTGATGGCCGCCGTTCTGGCCAGCAGCGGCGCGTTTGCCGCCGACTTCCCGATCAAGGACAAGCCCGTCACGATCGTCGTTCCTTTCGCGGCCGGTGGCCCGACCGACCGCGTTGCGCGCGACTTGGCCGAAGCCATGCGCAAGCCGCTTGGCGCGACCATCGTGGTGGAAAACGCTGCTGGCGCCGGCAGCACCATCGGCACCAACAAAGTCGCCAAGGCCAATCCCGACGGTCATACCCTGCTGCTGGCGCACATCGCCATGGCCACGATGCCGGCGCTCTATCGTAGCCTGCCGTTCAAGGTGGAAACCGATTTCGTGTACCTCGGGATGATCAACGATGTGCCGATGACGCTGATCAGCAAGCCGGCCCTGCCAGCGAACAATTTCAAGGAGCTGTCCGCCTGGATCAACCAGAACAAAGGCAAGATCAACTTGGGCAACGCGGGGCTGGGCTCGGCTTCGCACCTGTGCGGCCTGATGTTCCAGGAAGCCGTCAAGACCGACATGACCACCGTCCCCTATAAGGGAACCGCACCGGCGATGACGGACCTGATCGGTGGCCAGATCGACCTGATGTGCGACCAGACCACCAACACCAGCAGCCAGATCGAAGGCAAGAAGATCAAGGCCTTCGGCGTGACGACCCTCAAGCGCCTGACAGTGCCGGCGCTAAAGGATATCCCCACGCTGGACGAATCGGGCCTGAAAGGTTTCGAGGTCACGATCTGGCACGGCCTGTACGCGCCCAAGGGCACACCTGGCGATGTCGCCGCCAAGATCAACACCGCCTTGAAAGCCGCACTGAAGGACCCGGACTTCATCAAGAAGCAAGAGGGCCTGGGGGCCATCGTGGTCACGGACAAGCGCATGGAGCCGGCCGAGCACCAGAAGTTCGTGGCCGCCGAGATTGCCAAGTGGGGCCCGGTCATCAAGGCCGCGGGTATCTACGCCGACTGACACGCGCCGCCAGCTTGGGTCAGGCCGCCGATTCGCACGGACCGGCGGCTTTTTTTCGCGCCCGTGCCGTAGGGTGATCAGGGTACCCGAGGGTGTCCGTCACCGAGGGAAGATGGCATGATCGTCGTGACCGACCGCTCGGCGACCGGCGAATCAAATACTGAGGAGACCTCATGCCTTCATTCTTCCACGCCCGCAGGGGCTTGATGGCTTTCGCCGCCACTCTGGTACTGGCCGCGCCGACACTGCAGGCGCAGTCCGCCTGGCCGAGCAAACCGGTGCGCATCGTCGTGCCGTTCGCGCCCGGCGGCACCACCGACATCCTGGCCCGCGCGATGGCGCCGGAGCTGTCGCGCGCTTTCGGTCAATCGTTCATCGTGGAGAACCGGGCGGGTGCCGGTGGCAACGTCGGCGCGGAAGCCGTCGCCAGATCGTCCGCCGACGGCTACACCCTGCTGATGGGTACGGTGGGCACGCACGGCATCAACAAGGCGCTGTACGCCAAGCTGCCCTACGACCCGCAGAAGGATTTCGCGCCCATCACCCTGGTGGCCGGCGTGCCCAACGTGATGGTGATGAATGCCGACAAGGCCCGGGCCCTGGGCATCAACACCGTGGCGGACTTCATCAAATACGCCAAGGCCAACCCAGGCAAACTCAGCATGGCGTCCAGCGGCAACGGCACCTCGATCCATCTCGCTGGCGAACTCTTCAAGTCGCGCACCGGCATCTTCATGACCCACATCCCCTACCGCGGCTCCGGACCGGCCCTGCTGGACCTCGTCGCGGGCAACACGGACGTGATGTTCGACAACCTGCCTTCGGCGCTGCCACAGATCAAGGCGGGCAAGCTCAAAGCCTTCGCGGTGACCAGCGCCGAGCGCTCGGCGGCCGTGCCGGAGCTACCGACGATTGCCGAGGCCGCCAGCCTGAAGGGATTCGACGCCAGTTCCTGGTTCGGGCTGCTGGCACCCGCCGGCACCCCGGCAGACATCGTCACCCGCATCCAGCAGGAAACCGCCAAGGCGCTCGCCTCGCCCGCCGTCAAGGAAAAACTGCTGGCCCAGGGGGCGATTCCCGGCGGCAACACACCGCAGGAATTTGCCAAGATGATCGACGCCGAACACATCAAATGGGCCGGCGTGGTGAAGGCGTCGGGCGCCAAAGTCGACTGATCGAAACAACCGGCAGGCGCGCGAACCGGTTGCGGCGCCTGCGGCGCCGTGGCGGTCACACGCCCCAGACCATCTCTTTCCCGGCCTTCTCGCAGCGGCGCAGCATCTCCACCAGCGGGACCACGCGCTGGCGCAGTGAGACGCCTTCGAATCGTGGTTCGGGCTCGCCCCGTGCGCGCGCTTCTTCGATGGCCGCCTTTTGTCGGGCCTCCTCCTCGGTGACGGCTGTTTCCAGCGCTCGGATGGCCGCTGGCACGTCCACCGCTTCGATGATGCCGGGCGCACCGGGATCTTTGCCCAGGATCTCCAGCACCCGGCGCCCGTTGGGCTCCAGCATGATGAGATCGCCCGTGACCCGCGACTTGAATTTGTACAGCATCTGATCGCTCCGGAAGACGTGTCGGTCCGATTGTGCCCGCATATGCGATCGGGATTCGGGTTTTCCCTCTTCAGACCCATTTCATTTAGACCTAAACTATTTCTGACTGAAATATTCACACGAGGAATGCCCATGAAGATCGTCTGCATCGGCGGCGGCCCCGCCGGCCTGTATTTCGGCTTGCTGATGAAGAAGCTCAATCCGGCCCATGACATCACCGTGGTCGAGCGCAACAAGCCTTATGACACCTTCGGCTGGGGCGTCGTGTTCTCCGATGCCACCATGGACAACATGCGCCAGTGGGACGACGTGACGGCCAATGAGATCCAGCAAGCCTTCAATCACTGGGACGATATCGAGCTTCTGTTCAAGGGCCGAACCATCCGATCGGGCGGCCACGGCTTCGTGGGCATCGGCCGGAAGAAGCTGCTCAACATTCTGCAAGCGCGTTGCGAGCAGCTGAACGTGAAGCTGGTGTTCGAGCGGGACGCGGATTCCGACGAGGACTACCCCGACGCCGACCTCGTCATCGCCAGCGACGGGATCAACTCCAAGGTGCGCACGAAGTACGAGAACGTGTTCAAGCCCGACATCGTGGTGCGTCCCAATCGCTACATCTGGCTGGGAACCTACAAGCTCTACGATGCCTTCACCTTCGATTTCCGAAAGACCGAGCATGGCTGGTTCCAGGCCCACATCTACAAGTTCGACGACAAGACCACCACCTTCATCGTCGAATGTCCCGAACATGTGTGGCTGGCACACGGTCTGGACACTGCCGACCAGCAGCAGAGCATCGACTTCTGCGAATCGCTTTTTGCGGAGAACCTGAAGGGCGAGAAGCTGATGACCAACGCGCGCCACCTGCGCGGCTCCGCATGGCTGAACTTCCAGCGCGTGGTGTGCGACCAGTGGTGGTTGAAAAACAGGCACGGCAGCCATGTGGTGCTGATGGGCGATGCAGTGCACACCGCGCACTTCGCCATCGGATCGGGCACCAAGCTGGCTTTCGAAGATGCCATCGAGCTGGTGCGCCAGTTCAAGCTGCTGGGCGACGCCCCTGAAAAGCTGAGCGAGGTGCTCGACACCTACCAGTCGCTGCGCGGCGTGGAGACCCTGCGCCTGCAGAACGCCGCTTGGAACGCGATGGAGTGGTTCGAGGTCTGCGGCGAGCGCTACTGCGACCAACTGGAACCCGAGCAGTTCATGTATTCCATGCTGACCCGCAGCCAGCGCATCAGCCACGAGAACCTGCGCCTGCGCGACAAGGCATGGCTCGAAGGCTACGAGCGCTGGCTGGCTTCACGCACGCCCATGACGCGCCAGCCCGAGCTCCCGCCGGTGCCGCCGATGTTCACCCCCTACCAGCTGCGCAGCCTGACGCTCAAGAACCGGGTGGTGGTATCACCGATGGCGCAATACTCGGCGGTCGATGGCGTGCCGGGCGACTATCACCTGGTGCATCTGGGCGCGCGTGCGCTGGGCGGAGCTGCCATGGTGTTCGTCGAAATGACCGCTCCCAGCCCTGACGGTCGCATTACCCCAGGATGCCCCGGACTGTGGAACGACGCCCAAAGCGCGGCCTTCAAGAAGATCGTGGACTGGGTTCGCGCCAACTCCGATGCCAAGCTGGCCCTCCAGCTCGGTCATGCCGGCGGCAAAGCCTCCACCAACGAGCCCTGGGTCGGCGCGGGAATCGACAAGCCGCTGGGCTCGAACAACTGGGAGATCATCGCCGCCAGCGAGCAACAGTACCTGGAGGGTGTGAGCCAAACCGCGCGCGCCATGACCCGCCAGGACATGGACCGCGTCAAAGCCGAATTCGTGGCCGCCACCAAGCGTGCCGCCGACTGCGGCTTCGACTGGCTCGAATTCCATTGCGCCCACGGCTACTTGTTCTCGGGTTTCATCTCGCCCCTGGTGAACCAGCGAACCGACGAGTATGGCGGCTCACTGGAGAATCGCCTGCGATACCCGCTGGAGGTATTCAAGGCGATGCGAGCGGCCTGGCCCGAGCACCTGCCCATGAGCGTTCGCATCTCGGCCAGCGACTGGGTGGAAGGCGGCATCACGCCCAGCGATGCGGTGCAGATCGGCAAGGCATTCAAGGCCGCTGGCGCTGACCTGATCGACTGCTCATCGGGTCAGGTCAGCAAGAAGGAGAAGATCACCTTCGGCCGCATGTTCCAGACGCCTTTCGCCGATCGCGTCCGCCAGGAAGCCGGAATCGCCACCATGGCTGTGGGCGCCATCAGCGAGGCCGATCATGTGAACTCCATCATCGCCGCCGGCCGCGCCGATCTTTGCGCCGTGGCACGCCCGCACCTGGCAAACCCGGCGTGGACGCTGACTGAAGCGGCCAAGATCGGTTTCACCGAGATCAACTGGCCCAAACAGTACCGCAGCGCCAAGGCACAGATGGAAGCCAACTTCGCGCGCGACAAGGCAGCCCAGGCCGCTGCCGTGCTGGCCGCCGCGCTCAAGGCCAGCGGCCCGAACATCGAGGCCTGAGGATCATGGCAGGCACGCTTTCCGGGCGCCATGCCCTCGTCACCGGCGCTGGTCGCGGCATCGGTGCAGCGATTGCACGGCGCCTGGCCGCCAATGGCGCGCGCTTGACCCTGCTGGGGCGCCAACATGCGCCGCTGAAGGCCCTGGCCGCGGAGTTGGGTCCAGGTTCCCAGGCTGTGGCCTGCGACGTGGCGGACGCCGAATCGGTAGCGCACGCCCTGGCGGAGACCACTGCCACCGCCGGACCGGTGCATGTGCTGGTGAACAACGCCGGTCAGGCAGCCAGCGCCCCTTTCACGCGCACCAGCGACGCACTGAGGCAGCAGTTGCTGGCAGTCAACCTCACCGGCACTTTCCTGGTCACGCGCGCCGCGTTGCCTGGAATGTTGGGTGCGAACGGGGGCCGCATCGTCAACGCCGTGTGCCCCGGATACACCGAGACCGACCTGCTGCGGCAAGGCCTGGACAACGTGATGGCCAAGCCCGGCCGCAGCGCCGAGGAGGCGCGTGGCGAGTTCGCACGCTCCAACCCCCAGGGGCGCCTCGTGCAGCCCGAGGAGGTGGCCGACGCCGTGGCCTGGCTCTGTGGGGCGTGCGCCGCCTCGGTCCACGGCCAGTCCATCTCGGTCTCGGGCGGGGAGGTCATGTGAGCAACCCACGCGACTTCAAGTTGGTTCATGTGCTGGGCGACGAATCCATCGGTCGCGAGGCGCGCGTGCAGGTTGGCGACCATGGCGCCGTCAAGCTCTGGCTGCGCCTGCTCGCCTGCAGCACGCAAATCGAGCAGGAGGTGCGCTCGCGCCTGCGCCAGCGTTTCGCCACCACGCTGCCACGCTTTGACTACCTGGCGCAGCTCGAGCGTCACCCCGAGGGGCTGCGCATGAACGCGCTGTCTCGCTATCTCATGGTCACCGGCGGCAACGTCACCGGCTTGACCGACCAGTTGGTGGCGGAAGGACATGTCCAGCGTTGCCCGGACCCGCTGGATCGGCGTTCGTCGATCGTCAAGCTCACCGCAGCCGGTCGCAAGCACTTCCTGCGCATGGCCGACGAGCATGAACGCTGGCTGATCGAGCTGATGGCCGGCTTTGAGCCGGCGTACAAGGACACGCTGTACGAAATGCTGGGCCGCCTGCGTGTGCATCTGGCCCATCGGGAGACCGACACGCTGGGCGAGCGCCCCGCGAAGGCGCTCCGCAAGGCCGGAGCCCATCCCAAAGCCTCCCGCAATTCCAAGAAGCCCAAGGACAGTCCATGAACGAACGTGTCGATCCCGCACTCGTCGCCGGTAACCACCGCCAGCTCGCCAACTACGCCGCCCAGCACTTTGTGTGGCAGGTGCAGGGCACGGTGGCCACCATCACACTCAACCGTCCCGAGCGCAAAAACCCCATCACCTTTGACAGCTACGCGGAACTGCGCGACTTGTTTCGCCAACTCAAGTACGCCACTGACATCCATGCGGTGGTGATCACCGGTGCGGGCGGAAATTTCTGCTCCGGCGGCGACGTGCATGACATCATTGGCCCACTGGTGCGCCTGACCGCCCCCGAGTTGCTGATGTTCACCCGCATGACCGGCGACCTGGTCAACGCCATGCGCGGTTGTCCGCAGCCCATCGTCGCCGCGGTCGATGGTGTGTGCGCCGGGGCCGGCGCCATCATCGCCATGGCCAGCGACCTTCGCCTGGGCACAGCGCGCTGCAAGACCGCCTTCCTGTTCAACCGTGTCGGTCTGGCCGGCTGCGACATGGGTGCCTGCGCCATCCTGCCGCGCCTGATCGGCCAGGGTCGAGCCAGCGAGCTTCTCTACACCGGCCGCTCGATGACCGGCGAGGAGGGCGAGCGCTGGGGCTTCTTCAACCGTCTGGCCGCGCCGGAGGATGTGCTTGGGCAGGCCCAAGCCGTGGCCCAGCAGATCGTCGAGGGCCCCACCTTCGCCAACGGCATCACCAAGACCATGTTGCACCAGGAATGGGCCATGACGGTCGAGCAGGCCATCGAAGCCGAGGCACAGGCGCAAGCCCTTTGCATGCTGACCGAGGATTTCAAGCGCGCCTACCACGCCTTCGTGGCCAAGCAAAAGCCCGTCTTCGAGGGAAACTGACATGGCAGACTCCAACTACCTCGAATGGCCTTTCTTCGAATTCCGCCACGGTGAGCTTGCACACGCGCTCGATGCCTGGGCCACCGAGCATCTGGCCCACGGGCACGGGCCGGACGTGGATGCCGAATGCCGCGAATTGGTTCGCCAGCTGGGGGCCGGCGGGTGGCTCAGGCACGCCGTCGGTGGACGCGAGCATGGCGGCGCGGCCGACACCATCGACACGCGCGCGATTTGCCTGGTCCGCGAAACCCTGGGCCGCCATTCGGGGCTGGCCGATTTCGCCTTTGCCATGCAAGGCCTGGGATCGGGGGCCATCAGCCTGGACGGCACGCCGACACAGAAGGCGCGCTACTTGCCGCGCGTGGCCCGCGGCGAAGCCATCGCGGCCTTCGCGCTTTCAGAGCCGAATGCCGGCTCCGACGTGGCGGCCATGAGCTGTGCCGCGCGCGCCGACGGCGGGGATTACATCCTCGATGGCGAAAAGACCTGGATCAGCAATGGCGGCATCGCGGATTTCTACGTGGTCTTCGCACGTACCGGTGAAGCCTCCGGCGCGCGGGGTATTTCGGCCTTCATCGTCGAGGCGGGCACGCCCGGTTTCGAGATTGCCGAGCGCATCGACGTGATCGCCCCGCATCCGCTGGCGCGGCTTCGCTTCACGAACTGCCGCATCCCCGTCTCTCAGCGCGTGGGCGCCGCTGGCGAGGGTTTCAAAGTGGCCATGCGCACGCTCGACGTGTTCCGCACATCGGTGGCCGCCGCTGCGCTGGGCTTTGCCCGCCGAGCACTCGATGAGGGTCTGGCGCGCGCCACCACACGCAGGATGTTCAAGGGCCTGCTGGCCGACTTCCAGCTCACCCAGGCCAAGCTCGCGCAGATGGCCACCACCATCGACAGCTCGGCGCTTCTGGTGTACCGCGCCGCCTGGCAGCGCGACCAGGGGCGCAACGTCACCCGCGAAGCGGCCATGGCCAAGATGGTCGCCACCGAGGGCGCGCAACAAGTGATCGACAGCGCGGTGCAACTTTTCGGCGGCCTGGGGGTCACCCAGGGCCAGATGGTGGAAAGCCTGTACCGCGAGATCCGCTCGCTTCGAATTTACGAAGGCGCCACCGAAGTGCAGTTGCTCATCATCGCGCGCGAATTGTTGCGCGACGCTTCACCCAAGGAGTAAATCGATGCCCAGCGCCCATTTGGACACTTTCGCGCGAGACCGCTTGCCTCCCACCGACCAGCAGCCCGAATTCCTGTTCGAACTTCCCGAACTGAACTTTCCGGCCCAACTCAACTGCGCCGCCGAACTGTTGGACAGTCACGTCGCCGAGGGCCGCGGCGACCGTGTGTGCATCCGCGCGCCCGGTCTGACCTGGACCTACCGCGACCTGTTGGACAAAGCCGATCGCATCGCCCATGTCCTGGTACACGAGATGGGGCTGGTGCCCGGCAACCGCGTGCTGCTGCGTGCACCCAACAACCCTATGCTGGCAGCGTGCTGGTTTGCGGTGATCAAGGCCGGCGCAATCGCCGTGGCGACCATGCCGCTGTTGAGAGCCAAGGAGCTCAAGGCCATCCTCGACATCGCGCAGACGACGCACGCACTGTGCGACGCGAACCTGGCCGATGAATTGCATGAGGCGGCAATGGACAGCCCCATCCTGCGGCAGATTCGGCACTTCAACTACCAAGGCCCCGACAGCCTGGAGCGCTCGATGGAGCGATACCCGCACCCGTTCGCCACGGTGGGTACCGCCGACGACGACACGTGCATCCTGGGCTTCACCTCGGGCACCACCGGCATTCCCAAGGCCACCATGCACTTCCACCGCGACGTGATGGCCATCTGCCGCTGCTGGCCACCCCACATGCTGCGTCCCGCGCCCGACGATGTGTTCATCGGAAGCCCTCCCCTGGCCTTCACTTTCGGCCTCGGTGGTCTGCTTTTGTTCCCGATGGCTGTGGGCGCCTCGACGGTGCTGCTGGAAAAGGCCGGGCCGCCGCAGTTGCTCGACGGCATCAAAGAGTTCCATGCCACCGTGCTATTCACCGCACCCACCTCGTATCGCACGCTGGCCGCACGCGGCGTGGAGCTGCGACGCACCCCGCTGCGCAAGTGTGTGTCGGCCGGTGAGGCCCTTCCCTCATCGACCCGCGCGCTGTGGAAAGAAGCCACCGGCATCGAACTGATTGACGGCATCGGAGCCACCGAAATGCTGCACATCTTCATCTCGCACGACGAAAGCAACGCCCGACCTGGCGCCACCGGCATCGCCGTGCCTGGCTACCGTGCCGAGGTGGTCGACGAGCACGACCAGCCCTGCCCGCCTGGCGTCGTGGGCAAATTGCGGGTCAAGGGGCCCACCGGCTGCCGCTACCTGGCTGACGAACGTCAGAGAACCTACGTTCGTAATGGTTGGAACTACACCGGTGATGCCTACCTGCGCGACGCGGAGGGCTACTTCCATTACCACGCCCGCACCGACGACATGATCATCTCGGCCGGATACAACATTGCCAGCCCCGAGGTGGAGGACGCGTTGATGCTGCACCCGGCGGTGGCAGAATGCGGTGTGATCGGCTGGCCCGACGAGGAGCGCGGTCAGATCGTCAAGGCCTATGTGGTGCTGCGCCCCGGATATGCCGGGGACGAAGCCATGGTCAAGGCCCTGCAGGACTTCGTCAAGCAGACCGTGGCACCCTACAAGTACCCGCGCGCCATTGTCTTTGTCGACAAGATGCCCCGCACCCAGACCGGCAAGCTGCAACGTTTCAAGCTGAGGAATCCATGAAAATCCTGCAACCGCCCGGCTGGGCCACACCCAAAGGCTACGCCAACGGCGTCGCCGCACGCGGCAAGCTGGTGTTTGTGGGCGGCCAGATCGGCTGGAACGCACAGCAACAGTTCGAGACCGACGATTTCATCGAACAGACCGGGCAGACCCTGCGCAACGTGCATGCGGTGCTGGCAGAGGCCGGCGCCGGACCCGAGCACATGGTGCGCATGACCTGGTACATCACCAGCCGCGCGGAATACCTGGAGCGCCTGCCGGAACTTGGCAAGGCCTATCGCGAGGTGATGGGGCGCAATTTTCCTGCGATGACCTGCGTGGAAGTCGCCGCGCTGATGGAAGAACGCGCAAGGGTCGAAATCGAAGTGACGGCCGTTGTGCCCGATACCATCTGATCCGGTATCGTTGTCCGGTCCCTAAAGGGCTTGCAGCCAAGATCCGTGCTACCGCTCGGACTTCGGCACTACGCACTTGCACGCGCGGTAACCGTGCGCCGGGGCCACGGTGCCACCGTCCGATGTCGCGCTTTCGTCCTGTGACCTCGTCGGTCCACCACAGCACCGCCTGAAGGCAGGCGATCAGCACGTCGCTCACCACACTGGCATTTGAACCGGTTGGCACTGGCGGGCCCCCGTTTCCCCGCAATACCGAACGCAGGCCCATCGAATCCCAACCCCTTGAAAGTCATTGCCGCCCGTGGCGGTATGCGTCTTGGACGATCGCTCGTCGGACGCTTCAACACGGATGCATCACCCCATCAGACGATGTGCATTCGGCATGACAGTCGTTCGGGAGGCAACCCGGCCTGTGTGACCCATCCGGAGACATCCATCGCTCGGGAACCTCAATCCGGCAGTTGAAGTAAGACGCAATCGAGAGCGGGTCGCATCGGCGGCCGTGGGTGGCGGCGAAGAGCATGGTGGTGGACACGCTGGGCGGGGGCATGCACGTGCGCTGGGACAAAGGCGCGGCGGCCACGCCCAACGGGCAGCTGGTGTTCTTAGCCGAGTTCCTGGCCAACGCAGGCGTGTTCGATCACTGGGTCGATGCCTGCCCGCTGGTATACGCAAATGGCAACGCGCCAGGCAAGCGCGACTTACTGGGCGCGCTGGTGCTGGCAATCCTGGCCGGACACAAGTGCTATGCGCATATCACCGCGCTGCGCGGCCACGCGGTGGCCGTACAGGCGACCGGGACGAACAAGTTGATCAGCGAGGACGCGCTGCGCTGAGCCCTGCAGCGCATCGACGAAGCCAGCAGCGAAGCTTGGCTGAGCCCGGCGCTGATGCATTCGGTACGCGAGACGCTGGAGCGGCCCTGGGTGCTGGGCATCGACGCCAGCATCAAGCCGCTGTACGGGCGCCCGGAGGGCACCGAGATCGGCGACAACCCGAACAAGCCCATGCGGCCCGGCCAAGTGCTGCACACCTTCCTGGTGGCCAACCTGCGCCTGGTGCTGGACGTGCAGGTGAAATCGGGCAAGCAGCACACCAGCGGGCACGCCAAGGTGGCGCCGGTACGCGGTGACTCCGGCTATGGCAACGAGGGCATCCTGCTGACGCTGGAAGAACGAGGCCCGCCCTACCTGCTGCGGCTGCGTCAGACCAAGAACGTGCAGCGCCTGGAGGCGCGGCAGTTCGCGCGAGGGGACTGGAGCCGCCCCGACGCGCTGGGCTGCCTGTCAACGCCGAATGAATACTCCCCATATTGGCCGGTTGAATTTTCCCCAGTTTGAAGCGTGAACAAGCAGCGGGCCGAGGCCCTCTGCTTGTTCACTCACCTGACCGACCATTGGCTCCCGATCTTTGTGGAGCTGGAGGCCAGGTGGTCAATCTGAAGGGACTGATGATGATTCTGGAGTTGCACCGGCAGGGACTGCCGATCTCCGTGATTGCCCAGAGAACCGGGCACGACCGCAAGACGGTTCGCAAGTACATCCAGCAGGGACTGGCCGTTCCCAAGTACAAACCCAGAGCAGCCCGCGCCGGCGCACTGGATGATTTCCGCGGCTATCTGCAGGAGCGATTGCAGGCCTGGCCCGAGCTGACCGGCTCACGGTTGCTGCGCGAGATTCGGGCGCTTGGCTACCAAGGCGGCAAGACCATCTTGCACGACTGCCTGCGCCAGATCCGGCCCGCGCCCGTACGCGCCTTCGAGGTTCGCTTTGAGACGCGTGCCGGCCAGCAGGCCCAGGTGGACTTTGCCGAGTTCAAGGTGCGTTTTGCCGGCGAGTCCATCGAACGCAAGGTCTGGCTTTTTTGCATGGTGCTGGGCCACAGCCGCTACCTGTGGGCCCAGTTCGTGATGCACCAGGACTTGCCCACGGTGCTGCGCTGCCACATGCAGGCCTTCGAACACTTGGGCGGCACACCGCGCGAGATCCGTATGAACCGCCCCGGGTTTCATGGAGGCTGTTTGGTTTAAGTCAGGCCGCCACCATAGCGGCTTGATTGGCGAGTTGCCGGTAGTAGTTTGCCTCAGCTTCTGCAGGCGGGATGTAGCCGATGGGTTCGAGCAGCCTGTGGTGGTTGAACCAGGACACCCATTCCAGGGTGGCCAACTCCACCGACTCCTTGGTCTTCCAGGGTGCTCGGCGGTGGATCAACTCGGCCTTGTAGAGCCCGTTGATCGTCTCGGCCAAGGCGTTGTCGTAGCTGTCTCCCTTGCTGCCCACGGAGGGTTCAATGCCCGCTTCGGCCAGGCGCTCGCTGTAGCGAATGGACACGTACTGCGAGCCGCGATCGCAATGGTGGGTCAGCGCGCCATTGCGTTCGGGTTGGCGGGCATAAAGCGCCTGCTCCAGGGCATCCAGAACGAAGTCCGTGTGCATGGCACTGCTCACCCGCCAGCCCACGATGCGCCGCGCGTACACGTCGATCACAAAGGCCACGTACAGCCAGCCTTGCCAGGTCGATACATAGGTGAAATCCGATACCCAGAGCTGGTCGGGACGGTCTGCCCTGAACACTCGATTGACCCGGTCCAGCGGGCATGGCGCCCGAGCGTCGCTGACCGTGGTGCGCACCACTTTGCCACGGCGCACACCCTGCAGCCCCTGGCGCCTCATCAGTCGTTCGACCGTACAGCGCGCAATAGCGATACCTTCGCGGTTGAGCTGTTTCCAGACTTTGTCGGCACCATAGACCTGCATGTTGGCGTACCACACCCGCTGGACATGCGGGATCAGTGCATCGTCGCGTTGCGCTCTGGCGCAGCGTCGCTCGGGGTCGCGCTGCTCGGCGGCGTGGCGCCAATAGCCTGACGGGGCGATCTGCAGCACTTTGCAGATCGACTCGACCCCGTAGGCCTGTCGATGCTGATCGACGAAGTTGTTCAGGACTTCAGACGGCGGTCGAGTTCCGCCTGGGCGAAAAACGCGCTGGCCAGTTTGAGGATCTCATTGGCCTTGCGCAACTCCTTGTTCTCGCGTTCGAGTTCCTTCAGCCGTTGCAGCTCGGTTGTTGTGACGCCTTGGCGCGCACCCGTGTCAATCTGATGCCGTTTGACCCATTCGCGAAGGGTCTGGGGCACGCAGCCAATCTTGGGGGCTATGGATTCGATGGCGGCCCACAGCGACGGGTATTCCCCTCGGTGCTCCTGCACCATGCGCACAGCGCGCTCGCGTACTTCGGGTGAAAACTTGTTTGCCTTTGTCATTGCTCAATCCTCTCAGAGAAATGAGCCTCCTCAAAACTCGGGGCGGTTCATGCAGCAGGTGAAGGCGATTACGGAGCAGTTGCCACGCACCGATCGCTGGAACGCGCTACTGCGCAAGATCTGCCAGCGCATCGCTCACTCTATCGCCCCTCCGCCACCACTCAACCCCTTGCCCGCTACAGGGTGACTGCCGGAATTAGGGTCAACTGAGTGGCGCCGGGACAGTGAGATAATCTATCGCTTACCCGGCAGAGGGTGATGCTCAACGAGAATAATTTTCATGATATTGGTTACCGGTGGCGCCGGCTTTATTGGTGCCAATTTCGTTCTGGACTGGCTTGCCCGGGGTGGCGAACCGCTGGTGAATCTCGACAAATTGACTTACGCTGGCAACTTGGAGAACCTTCAGAGCCTCCAGGATGATCCGCGACACATTTTTGTTCAGGGTGATATTGGTGATAGTGAACTATTGCGTGAGTTGTTGACGCAACACCAGCCGCGTGCGGTGGTCAACTTTGCGGCAGAAAGTCATGTTGACCGATCAATCCACGGGCCGGACGACTTTATTCAGACCAATATTGTTGGCACCTTTCGTTTGCTGGAAGCGGTTCGTACTTATTGGGCTAGCCTCAAGGCGCGGGAAAAGAGTTCCTTTCGCTTCCTTCATGTGTCAACTGATGAGGTCTATGGGTCGCTTTCCGCGTTGGATCCTGCCTTTGACGAAACCCATCGATACGAACCGAACAGCCCGTACAGTGCAAGCAAAGCAGCAAGTGATCACTTGGTGCGGGCCTATCACCAAACCTATGGGTTGCCGGTGCTGACGACCAATTGCTCCAACAATTACGGCCCATACCATTTCCCGGAGAAGCTGATACCCCTGATGATCGTCAATGCTCTTGCTGGCAAGCCCTTGCCGGTCTATGGGGATGGTCTGCAGGTCCGCGACTGGTTGTTCGTGAAGGACCATTGCAGTGCGATTCGTCGCGTACTTGAGGCTGGTCGCGTAGGTGAGGTTTACAACGTGGGCGGCTGGAACGAAATGCCCAACATCCAGATTGTGCATAACATCTGCGAATTGCTTGATGAGATGCGTCCCCGGGCTGATGGACAGAGCTACCGCGAACAGATCAGTTACGTTGCTGACCGACCGGGGCACGATCGACGATATGCCATCGACGCGCGCAAGCTGGAAAGCGAACTCGGCTGGAAGCCTGTCGAAACTTTTGAGTCGGGCATTCGCAAGACCGTGCAGTGGTACCTCGACAATCCCCAATGGGTGGTCCACGTTCAAAGTGGCGCTTATCGTGACTGGATCAAGACCCAATACGCCGCATGAAAATTCTCTTGTTCGGGAAGGGTGGCCAGGTTGGCTGGGAGCTTCAGCGTAGCTTGCTGCCATTAGGTGAGGTCGTGGCGCTTGACTTTGATAGTGACGTGCTCTGCGGTGACTTCATGCGCCCCGAAAAACTGGTGCAGACCGTTCGGACGGTGCACCCCGACGTGATCGTAAATGCCGCTGCCTATACTGCCGTGGATAAGGCACAGAGTGAGCCCGAATTGGCCCGTCTCATCAATGCGTTGTCCCCTGGAGTTCTGGCCGAGGAGGCCGAGAGGCTCGGCGCTTGGATGGTTCACTACTCAACGGATTATGTGTTTGATGGCAGGGGTCAGCAACCTTGGGTGGAAACCGACAAACCTGCGCCAATCAATGTCTATGGCGAAACCAAATTGGAAGGCGAACAGCTGATCGTGGCTCGCTGTCGCCGGCACCTCATATTCCGAACGAGTTGGGTCTACGCGGCCCGTGGTGGTAATTTTGCAAAGACCATGTTGCGTTTGGCGCAGGAGCGGGAGCGGCTTACCGTGATTGACGACCAGATAGGGGCACCCACCGGAGCCGATCTTCTGGCCGATGTGACAGCGCACGCCCTTCGACAGGCGCAGCACCGGCCCGAATTGGCGGGCCTCTTTCATCTGGTTGCGGGCGGTGAAACCAGTTGGTATGGGTATGCCCAATACGTGATAGGACACGCCCGGCGCTCGCCTGTCGCGCCCACCATCAAAGTCGTATCGGTCGACCCTGTGCCAACCGCGGCCTTCCCCACTTCGGCGCGCCGACCTCTAAATTCCCGCCTGGAAACAGATCGGTTGCGAACGGTCTTCAACCTGACTTTGCCGCATTGGCAGCAGGGCGTAGAGCGTATGCTCGCCGAAGTTCTCTGAGTTGGCGGTAACAAAGCAAGCCATGAAACCTCGCAAAGGCATCATCCTCGCCGGAGGCTCTGGAACGCGGTTACATCCCGCCACCCTGGCTATCAGCAAACAGCTGCTCCCGGTCTATGACAAGCCCATGATCTATTACCCGCTCAGCACGCTCATGCTGGCCGGCATACGTGACGTTCTGGTGATAAGTACGCCGCAGGATACGCCTCGGTTCCAGCAACTCTTGGGTGATGGAAGCCAATGGGGGATGAATCTGACGTACGCTGTTCAGCCGAGTCCGGATGGCCTTGCCCAGGCTTTTGTTATTGGGGACAAGTTTGTTGGAAATGCCCCTAGTGCGTTGGTGCTGGGGGACAACATCTTTTATGGGCACGATTTTGTACAGTTGCTCTCCAGGGCTGATGCGCAGGTTGTGGGTGCCACGGTCTTTGCTTACCATGTGCACGATCCAGAGCGTTATGGAGTGGTAGCGTTTGACCCGAGTGGCAGGGCTGTCAGCATTGAGGAGAAGCCGGTTGTCCCGAAGAGCAGTTTTGCTGTAACTGGCCTGTACTTCTACGACAACCAAGTCGTCGACATTGCCAAGGAAGTCAAGCCCAGCAAGCGAGGTGAACTTGAGATCACTGCTGTCAATCAGGCTTATCTGGATCGCTGTCAATTGAATGTGCAGATCATGCAACGCGGCTACGCCTGGTTGGATACGGGCACGCACGAAAGCCTTCTTGATGCCAGCCAGTTCATCGCGACGCTCGAGAACCGGCAGGGTTTGAAGATCGCTTGTCCCGAAGAAGTCGCCTGGCGCAACGGGTTCATCGACTCTGCAAGGCTGGAATCGTTGGCGCAGCCATTGGCCAAGAGCGGTTACGGGCAGTACCTGCTGCGTTTGCTGAAAGAGGTGGCGTAGGCATGAAGGTCACGCCAACGGCGATTCCAGGCGCACTGATCATTGAACCCAGGGTCTTTGGGGATGGTCGAGGCTTCTTCTTCGAGTCCTTTAACCAGCGCGTGTTCGAGGAATCCACGGGTGTTTCGACGGCATTTGTACAAGACAACCAAAGTCGCAGCTCGCGAGGCGTTCTGCGTGGCATGCACTATCAGCTGCATCGTCCCCAAGGAAAACTGGTGCGGGTAGTGCGTGGTGCTGTATTCGATGTTGCCGTTGACGTCCGCAGGTCGTCACCCAACTTTGGCCAATGGATTGGTGTTGAGTTGAGTGAGGACAACCACCGGCAGCTGTGGGTGCCGCCCGGCTTTGCGCACGGTTTTCTGGTCCTTAGCGAAACTGCAGACTTTCTGTATAAGACGACAGAGTACTATGCGCCGTTATTTGAGCGTTGCATTGCGTGGAACGACGCTGACATTGGAATCAACTGGCCATACACAGGGGTCGGACCTTTGCTCTCCGCCAAGGATCAGCTGGGGCAGCAGTTGGTCACCGCTGAGGTGTATTCGTGATGCCACGTCAGGTGACCGTTTCTGTGGTAAGTCACGAACACGGGGACGAAATCCCCAACCTTCTGCGCGATTTCGCCGCCTTTGCGCCCACCGCGATTGCGGAAGTGGTGGTTACGTTGAATACGCCGGAAGCGGCGCTGGCCCAGTGGATCGGTGTGCGCAGTTGGCCATTTGTTGTGACGGTGATCTCCAACCCAGAGCCCATGGGTTTTGGTGCCAACCATGATCAGGCATTCGGTCATTGCAAGACACCTTATTTTTGCATCGTCAATCCTGACATCAGGCTAACTAAAGACCCTTTTCCAGCTTTGGTGAGCGCTCTGGAGGAGCCGATGGGCGGGTGTGCGTACCCGATGCAATCAAACGGGAATCCAAAGCCTCTGGATTTGGCGCGCGAGGTGCCTTCTCCATTGTCCCTGTTGCGCCGCTATCTAATTCCTGGATCCCGTAGAAGGCCTCAGCCTAGAGAATGGATCAATGGGGCTTTCATGGTTTTTCCCGTTGCTGTTTTCGATGAACTCGGGGGCTTTGATCGTCGTTACTTCATGTATTGCGAGGATGTGGATATCTGTTTGCGTCTTCAGTTGAAGGGGTATCGCCTTATGCCAGTTGCCAGTGTGACTGTAGAACATGAGGCGCAACACGCCAGTCGTAGGCGCTTGCAACATCTCTTCTGGCATGTACAGAGCTTGTGGCGTCTGTGGCATTCTGATGTGTATCAGGCATTCCAATCCCGTCGCAGATCAGCCTCCTGCATTTCGGGATATTGACGCACTACTTCATCTATGAATAGTTCCTCGCACGCGATCGATATTTCGGTCGTTACTTTTAACTCTGAAAAATGGATTCGGCCATTTGTTGACAGCCTGGTGCGCCAAGATCTGCCGCTTTCACGGATATCTTTGTTGTGGCGCGATAACGGTTCACATGACGGGACTTTGGAGTTGCTGCTGAAGATCCAGGAAGAACTTGGATCTCTGTTTCGTCGAATTGAAATTGACCAAGGCCAAAATGTTGGGTTTGGTCGGGGGCACAACGCTAACTTGGCGAGAGTTGGCAGCGAGTTCTTCCTGGTGACCAACGTTGATCTGGAATTTGAGAAGAGCACTTTGACGACTTTGGTGGATACGGCCGTCGCGGATGTCTCCGAGGTTGTCGCATGGGAGTGCAGGCAAAAACCCTTCGAACACCCAAAGGACTACCATCCTGTCACTGGGGATACTGAATGGTGTTCCAGTGCATGCGTGCTGTTGCGAACGTCCGCGTTAAGACATGTTGGCGGTTATGAGCCGCGCCTCTTCTTGTATGGAGAAGACGTTGAACTGTCCTATCGCTTGCGCGATCATGGCTATCGCCTGCGTTATGTACCGAAGGCCACCGTTTGGCACCACACCTATGAGGAAGCTGCGGAGGTGAAACCGCAACAGTTCCTCGGCAGTACATTGGCGAATGTGCTCTTGCGTTGTCGCTATGGCAGATCGGATGAAGTTTTACAAGGCTTTGCGATGTACCTGGGCCTTTTTTTCCTGCCGAGCCAGTTCGAAGGCCAGCGACGTGGTTTGATGACCAATCTTCTGCGATTGTTATGGTTGGCCCCCCAGTTTCTGACCACCAGACATCAAAGTCAGCATTCATTCTCGTTCCGCATGTGGGACTATGCAATGTCGCGGGAAGGCGCTTTTTACAGGTATGGAAGCGGCCCGCTCATCCAAGAGCCTCTTGTCAGTGTCTTGGTGCGTACGATGCCCGGTCGTTCTGGCAAGCTCAGAGAGGCGATCGCCTCTGTTGTTGCACAAACCTATTCAAGAATTGAACTGGTGATTGTTGAAGACGGAGGTGCTACCGCACAGCCGATGGTCGAGACGTTGCGCGCAAGCCAACGGTTTGCTAGCGTGATCTACCGCTCTTGTGAGAAGGTGGGTCGTTGTGTGGCCGGAAACACCGCGCTGGCCGCAGCCACGGGTACCTTGGTATGTTTCCTCGATGATGACGATCTTTTCTATGCGGACCACATTGAAGTCCTCGTGGCTGCGTGGGTCGAACAGCCTCAGCTTGGTGCTGTTTACAGCCTTGCCTATGAGGTTCGCTCGGAGGTTGTCAGCCACGAGCCGTGGGTTTACCGCGATGTCATGCATTGCCTGATTTACCGACAAACTTTCAATCGCCCTTTGCTCTGGCACCACAATTACCTGCCTATTCAAACCGTTTTGTTTCAACGCAAACTTTTTCAGGAATATGGTGGGTTCGATGCCGAACTCGAAAATCTTGAGGACTGGAACCTTTGGGTTCGCTACTCGTTGCGGCACGATTTCCTTCTTGTCCCCAAAGTTACGTCGCTCTATCGGGTTCCGTCCGTAGCGGCGCATGCTGTTCAGCGTCAGCAGTTGCTGGATGACTATTATGCCAAGGCGCAAGCCAGGCATGGAAGCCTTCGAATTGAAATCAGTCCCCCTGAGGTTCTTGCTATTGCGCAGGCGCTTTCGCGCGAACTTTACGTCTCGGGAATTCCAACGTCCTGGTTGCGAGGCAAAGTTCTTGGCAACCCCGTTCTAAGCAGGTTTTATCACCCTATTCGTCGAATCTGGCATAAATTTCGCAACAGGTGAGCCGTATGGAAGATTGGCATCTGCCCTACAGCCCGTCGCCGTTACCTTCGGCGCGAAATGTTCTGGTTCTCGCGCCACACCCTGACGATGAGATTTTTGGTTGCGGTGGCAGCTTGGCCCTTTATCGAAGGAACGGGGCGAGTATCCACGTGTACGTTCTCAGTGACGGAGCAGGATATGCAGAACCAGCGGATAGGGCCGCCATTTACCGAACCCGCCAAGCCGAAACCAACGCCGCATTGGCGAGCTTTGGAGTCGGTCCAGCCGAATTTCTAGGCTTGCCGGATCGTTGCCTCGGCGCCCAAGCGAACTTGAGTTCCCTTGTCGCTGAAAAGGTGAAGCAATACCAGATTGATGTGATTTTGGCACCCTCGATGTGGGAGATACATCCAGACCATCTCGCCACCTTTCGTGCGGCTTGGGCTGCTTTGTGTAATCTACTTCAAAACGGGGAACCCGTTCCGGTGTTGCTGTTGTACGAAGTGGGGGCACCACAATTCGCCAACTTGCTCGTTGATATCACTGAAGTTTGGGCGGAAAAGCAGAGCGCCATGCTCATGTTTCCTTCACAGTTGGCCCATCAGGACTACAAACGCCATATCCAGGCCCTCAACACCTATCGCACTTACACATTGCCTGCATCGGTACGTTATGCTGAGGCACTAACTCTGGTTACACCCGACCAGTTGGTCGTTCCGGAGGCATTGGGGTTTGATCCGATCCGCCACATGATGCACCAGCGAATGGATTCAGCGATGATTTCGGCTGAAGCAAGCAATTCAATTCTGAAAGATGCCCTTGAGAAACAGGCTCAGGAGCTCTTGGCAGCAGAGGCGGTATTGCGCCAAACAACCAGCCATTTGGAAAAGACCAGATACGAACTCAACGAAGCGGGGATAAGTCACCAGTCGCTCGTTGCCCAGCTAGCCAACGCGCAGCAGGAGCGCGACGAGGTTCGTCAGCAGCTGGCCAGTATGTTGAATTCCCGAGCCTGGCGTTTCACCGCGCCCGTGCGTTGGTTCAGTCGTTGGGTGCGGCATTTTCGATGACGTAAAGGGTTGCATCCGGAGCCTCAGCTAGCGCGGGGCCCAGTCTCAGGTACAAAGGCCCTGTTCCCAGTCGCGCCATCAGCGGCGCGGGCAGCGGCGCCGATGGCCCTTCCCCCAGCTGTCCAATCGCCGGTATCAGCAGTGGAGAAGGGCTGACCTCAAGCAGCCAGCCGGACTGCCAATGCGAGGGCACGTCAAGACCCATGGGCAGGTGCGGCAAAGGGACATAGTCCAGCGGGTGCGGACGGGCAGGCTGAGCAGTGCAATACATCAAGCGTCGTTCCCAGTCACCCCTTCCTTCAAAATGCTGCTTCAGAAAGGTGCTTTTTGATTCCTCCATCATCTGGACCTTCGCTGCCGAGTGATGCCATTCATGCAATGCCGTCGCGCCAGGTGCCAACCCCAATGCAAAGCCCGACCGTTTCAGGCGGAGGCACAGGTCGGAATCCTCGTAGTACATGAAATAGGCCGGATCGAACAGGCCACCCGCCGCCAAGGCCGCTGTTCGACGCACCATCATGGCTCCGCCCGATAGGGCACGTTGTCGTACCCATCGGCCTCGTTCCGTCCAAGCTCGGAGCGCCAGGCGGCGGTAGGCATCCGACATGCGCTTGGCCCAGCGCGGTTGGCGCCAAGCCTGCTCCAGACTCCACATGCCGATGCCAGACGGCAACCAGGCGGGTGGCAACAGCCAGCGACCAGATGGCTCCCACCACTGTACAGGGCTGACCGCGCCCAGTTCCGGATGTTCATCCAGCACCGACGCAAGTGTCGGTATGCAGCCTGGCAGTACCCGGGCGTCCGGGTTTAGTAACATCACATAATCTGCGTCAGCTGCAGATAGACCAATATTGCAGGCCGCACCAAATCCCAAGTTTTTCCTGTTTGTCAGCAACTCGGCGCGACCGTGAAGAGAGGCTTTCAAGCGCTCTGTTTCGACCGGACATTCGCTGTTGTCGACCACAACTATTTTGCAGGCTGGCGCATCCGTCAACACACTGGTGACGGCACCCACGGTCAGATCCGCACCGAAAAAATTGACGATGATCGTTGTCACCATCTCTGGTCATCCTGCGAAGCGGTCCTGAAGCCCCAGAAACAGCGCGGTGAGGCTCAAAGCGGAGAATGCCACCAATACCAGCCAGTCCAAACTTTGCCGCCATGTCCCTTTGTCCGGCACCACTCCGCTCATTGCATAAGCGGTGAGCAGAATCGGAACGACAAAGTATCGACCCTGAACGCCGACGATGACGTGAGCGGGATGGGGTGTCCATGTCACCAGCAAAGCAATGAAAACGAGTATCGATGACGCAAAGGCGATCGCAAGCAATACCACTCTGGCGTGAAGATCACCAACGTGCTTGGGGCTAGAAATGGAGGCCAGCGCGCACAGGCCAAGTCCAATTCCAAGCCAAGGGTAGAAGAAAGACCGCAGCGGCGCATCCAACCAGCCAAGATTGCCGACAAAAGATCGAAAGTAGAAATCCCTCATGTCCGCGTCCTGGAGCGTACGCCGGATGGCTTGCGTGGCCTCCCAAGGATGTGTCAGGTAGTAGCGCAGTACGTCCAAGGTTCCATGGCTGCGCACAACCCTGAGGTCGGTCGTCCAAAGCAGCGCATACACAAACCATGCCATCGACACCAGAACCAGTCCCGACCCAAGGTACAGATCTCGCCTTTGCCGATGTTTCCAGTACAAGATAAATGGCATCATCACCATCGGCAAGAGATGTACCCTACTGCCGACAACCACCAAAAGGCTGCTCGCCAGCGTCCATGACGCCCATCTCGGCCATACCTGATCCTCATCAAATCCATACAGGAACACACTGGTCGCCACTAGCGCCAAGCTGGTTGTAATCCCGTCCAAGCTGGGAGACAGAAGCTGAAAAACGCTCATAGGAAGCAGCAATACCGCAATCACCAGTGGTGGCGGTCTGTGCAGTGAAAAACTCAAGGCGCACAAGCTGAGGCAGGTCAACAGTACAAGAATGCGTGTCAGACCATAGCTACGCCCCACTGAAAGTCCAAGCAGTTCGCCCCCCCGCAAACCCGCCGCATGGGGAAGATACGCCAGAGGCAGGTAGTAGCCTGTTCCTGGCATTTCATAGTAAACGCGACTTCCCTCGCCATGCCATTTTTCTTGATCCAATTGCGAACGCTCTCCGCTACTGAGGCGTCGGGCTGGATTGCCGGGGAGGGTCATGTAGCCATTCATGAAGGCTACCAACCCGACATCGACCCATCCACCGGAATTTCTGCCTGGGAGCGTGGACAGGCTCAAGGCTCCGTGTGCTAGGAGGTGCGCTCTTGCTACATGCTGGTTTTCATCGGGGGACTGCATGGGTGGAATCATGAGCGAAAGCGACCATCCAGCCACCGCAAGTACAATGCAGATCAACAGCCTACCGGTTTTATCAGGGAAACATTCAAACAAGCCGGAGGTCATTGCCCGCCCACCGAAATCCATATTCCGACACCGATCAGGCCGGCACCGACGAAGTTCTGCCAGCGTAGCGGCTCACCCAAGAACCAATGCGCGAAGATCGGTACGAGTACAAAGGCAATGGCTACAAACGGATACGCGAGCCGTAAGGGCGCTTGTCGCAGCACCGCTATCCACAATGCCGTGGACAGTCCGTACACCAGCAGTGCGCTCAGAAGGTAAACATTACGAACAGATGAAAACCCAATAGGTCCGTCATCATTCATTGCCTCGGCCGCCAGTTTGAACAGAATCTGTCCGCCGGACAGTCCGATGACTGTAGTCAAAGTCAACAGAAAAAGGGGAGTACTCATAAGGGGGCCGGGAACTTGTCGTCCTCGGAATTTGGTATGAGGTGGCCGTTCGTCCGATCAGAAAAGAAGCATGTTGCCCATGATCAAGAATCGCATTGAAGTCAACAAGCTTCGCAATGTGTTGATTCAAGCATTTTCTGAAGGTCACGGCCCACCTATTGTATGACAGAATATCCGTTCGGTTGTTTCTTGGCTTCAGCAAGAAGAACTTGAAACATGATGGGCTTTTTCGCGGATATGTACAATGAAGATGGTTTGATAGGCGGTAATTTAAGAGCAATGCGTCAATGAAGGTGGAAAATGTCCATATAACATCAGAGCATTCTAGCCTGTGGTGGCTTGCCCGCATGTTGCCATGGAGGCTTCGATCGCTGAGCTTGTTCCACGAGAACCTACAAGCAGCTATTGAAAGCACGCCCGATCGACGGGCGAACAACTTCGATCTGTTGCGGTTGGTCGCAGCTTGGTTTGTGCTGTTCAGTCACTGCTATCCGCTTACAGGGCAACCCGTACTGGATCCCTTTGCGCGTTTTACGGGAATTGACACACTTGGCGGGATTGGCGTGTCGATATTCTTTGTGTTGAGTGGGTATCTGGTCAGCATTTCGCTTGAGCGGTCACCAAATCTGCTGTCATTTGCCAGAAAAAGAGTTCTTCGAATATTCCCTGCCCTTGTCGTTTTGACGGTTTATTGTGTGTATTGGCTTGGCCCTGTTGTCACCACGTTACCGCTTGAGACATACCTCCAACATCCGCAAACCGCCCTGTACCTTGGGAATATATCCGCATGGAGAATTCAATATATATTGCCCGGGGTATTCGCTACAAATCCGTTGCCGGACGTCGTCAACGGCTCGCTGTGGTCTTTGCGTTACGAGATTGCTTGTTATATCTCGCTGACTGTTTGTTGGGTGTTGCCGATTCCCCGTCGCGCTGCTGTCAGCGGCGCAGTCTTGCTTCTTGGCGTGATCCTTTGCTCCATTCCGTCGGCGCCTTATGCAAACCCTCTTGAACAGTACCTTGGATTGACCGCCATCAAGCTCGGGCTGTTTTTCTTCATTGGCGCCTGGTTTGGTCTTTGGCGGACAAATGCAAGGCCGAAGCTGTGGGCTGGTGTCAGTCTGGTTGGGGTTTCATTGGTTATGAGTCCTTCGAATGTGCAGATGGCCGTGTTTGTCTTCGGTTTTTCTGCATTTGTTCTGGCCCTTGGAAGCCGGGGAGAATTGTTGCCCAAGTTACCAGAAAAAATGGGCGATTGGTCCTATGGTTTGTTTCTGTATGGTTTCCCTGTTCAACAGGTTCTCGCGATGTTCGGACTGGCAAGTGCGGGCATTGCCGTTTTTGCGCTTACCAGCACGATTGTCAGTTTGGCTTTCGCGGGCTTGTCATGGTTTTGGGTGGAGAGGCCTGCACTTGCCATTGGGGGGTCGCGCCACTGACAGCCTCATATGAGTCGTCCCTAAAATATTCATTTCAATCAGCGATGGGCGTGTAAACCCGTAGCCGGTCAAGGTTGTGCGGAGCGCGGCGCAGCAAAAACTCAAGTGGGACCGATGTTGCTGTTTGTGTTGCAAGAACCCGTGCCATACTTCTGCACATGTCAATGAAATTCCTATTCGTACGTTGCACGACAAAGATCCGTGCCGCACTCCAATAGATGCGGCAGAGGCTCCGAGTCGTATCAGTGGTGGTCGCAGTGCTGGCCGCCCAAAATTTGCTCTTTTTCAGTCTGCATTACTTTGCAGGCTATGCAGTTCCGTGGGATTTCCTGGGGCCCTACCACGCTGTACCGCACTTCTGGATCGAGGCCGCAAAGCTTGGAGTGCCAGTTTCCTGGATTCCATTCCAGGCCATGGGCTATCCGATCTACCTCAACCTCCAAAGCGGGTACTTCTATCCCCCGTTCTGGTTGTTTGTGCTGACAGGGGCAACCTACACAGTCGATGCAGCGATCTGGATGCAGGGGTTGCATGTGTTGTTTGGCGCTCTTGGAGCAGCTGTGTGCGCGCGCCTGCTGAATATGCGTTGGGCGTTGGCGCTGTTGGCTGCTGTGATCTATCAGTCCTTCGGCGGTTTCTATTCCCACGCGTCACACCCCGATATCGTTCGAGCTTACGCGTTGTTGCCTTGGCTGTGTGCGCCTGTCATTGTGCCTTGGCGGGCAAGCCGTTTGTTTAGATTGAGTGTGGGCCTTATGCCTTTGTGGCTTTATGGTCTGTGGACCGGGGGTTACAGCGGCGGCGCAATTGCCATCAGCTTTGTGATGGGGTGCCTGCTTGTGGGGAGACTCATTGCGAACCTCGCAGACCGGTCGTCCAGAATTTTGGGTGGCCGGATAGGACTCGCTTGCCTCAGTGGGGCGCTTCTGGCTGGATATGGCCTGCTTCCCGCGATGTTGGATCGTGCCGAAGTTACCCGCGCGGCTGCGAGCGGACTTCTGTCCTACGAATACCTGGTGCCAAGGGATTGGTTGGCGCTGATTTGGCGAATCGAAGGCGATTTCTTTGGTCATGACGTCACCATGCGAGCGCTGTTCATTGGGCTTCCGGCACTGACCTTGTTCGTGCTGAGGGTGCAACTGGGCAGGTTGCGCGACGGCGCCCCGTTGTTCGCGATGGTACTTTTGGCGCTGGCCATGATCACTGGCGTGCTGCACCAGCCGGCCATGAAGCTGATGCCGCCTCTGGGTTACAGCCGTTATATCGTTGCGGATTACCGGGCCTTGCTGACACTGCCCATGATCCTGCTGGGTGTTCAGGCTGCTCATCTGGCGGCAAATGGCGTTACTGGGCCCAGGAGCTGGCGCCACACCTGGTGGTTGTTCACAATTACCTTCGTCATAGGCGCTTTGCTGGTGATGCTGGACGGAAAAATGCCAACCAGAACGGACACAACCACAGCCGCCCTGCTGATTTGCACAGCGGGGGCGGCACTGGCTCTGATAGCGGCTTGGGTGAAGATTGCACCTTCTCCGGCGGGCGGGCTGGCTGCGATGTTCCTGCTGGCTGGTCTTGGCCTGATCACCGTGTTGGACTGGACGCGAATTCATTGGCGATCCCCTTACTTCCAAAGCGCCGGAGCCAGGACCTGGTTACAAACCATGGTTGGAGCGCCTGAGCAGGCCAGCATAACGCTACGTGAACGATTGAAAAGCCCACCCGCCTGCCGCCCGGCACGAGTGGACATTCCTGCAACGCGGACCGACCAAGTGGCATGGCGGGGGTATCACACAGGCGACTACATGGCGCAGGACGCTACCGGGCCGGCCCACCTGGCGCGCTTTCAGCGGATCGCGCAGAACTCACCCTTGTACACTTTTGCCTTGAAACCATGGACCGCGCTCGCTCTTCCGAAGGAAACACAATTTACCCCGCAGGAAATGACCCGAGGGGAGGCCGTGGCGGTGCATTGCCAAAGCTACGGCACGACCCGCGTTGAGTATGAAGTGAACCTGGAAAGGCCCACGCGCGTGGTGGAAAACGAAGTGTTCTGGCCTGGCTGGACGGCTCAGATCAATGGCCAGAAGATCACAGCATTTGATGCGCACGACATGAGGGGCTGGGAGTTGCCTGCGGGCCGTTACAAAATGCTTGCCACTTTTGAGTCCCCACATCGCGCCAAAGCCCTGTTGAGTGGTCTATTGGGCTTGTTTCTTTGGCTCGTGCTGCTAATTCTGCTGATTCGCGAAAAAAATCAATGACCGAACCCATCCTTTTCTTTTCTCCCCAGGCAGCCAATTCAGCGATAGAACCCGCGGCGTCTTTTGCGCGAGTCTTGGCCAGTAATTGGTACATTTTGGGCAAAGAGGTGGCGACTTTTGAGCGTGACTTTGCCGCCTACTGTGGAGTAAACCACGGCATCGGTCTGGCCAACGGAACGGATGCTTTGGAATTGGCGCTGCGCGCAGTGGGTGTGGGACCAGGAAAGCAGGTTCTGCTGGCTGCCAATGCTGGTTTTTATGGTAGCACAGCCGTCAATCTGGTCGGCGCGCGACCGGTGTATGTGGACGTGACTGCGTCTTCGCTCACGCTTGATCCACAACGTGTGGATACTTCACTGAAGAAATATCGACCTCAGGCTATCATCTTGACGCACCTCTACGGGCAACTCGCTGATGTCGAAGAAATTTCTGCATTGGCAAGGCAGCATGGGGTTGCGCTGATTGAAGACTGCGCGCAGTCACACGGTGCGCTGCGCAATGGGCAACGCGCCGGTAGTTTTGGCGATATCGGCTGCTTCAGCTTCTATCCCACAAAGAACCTTGGGGCGTTGGGTGACGGTGGAGCGGTGGTCTGTCGCGACGACCGATTGGCCTCCAAGTTGCTTTCGCTGCGCCAGTACGGATGGGGCCGTAAGTACCACAACGACATGCCGCTGGGGCGAAACAGCCGGCTCGACGAGTTGCAGGCCGCTGTGCTGAATGACAAGCTACCAACACTTGACGCCGACAATCATCGTCGTCGTGAAATTGCCCGCTTTTACCAGAATGCCTTGGATGGCTTGCCGCTGAAACTTCCGCCATCCACCAGTGAAGACTACGTTGCCCATTTGTATGTGGTTCGAACAGCGCGCCGAGATGCGTTGAGGCAATATCTGGGCGAATGTGGTGTTGCCACCGATATTCACTACCCAGTGCCCGACCACCTGCAACCCGCCTGTGCCGAGCCTGGTCATGCCGGCAACTTGCCAGAAACTGAAAAAGGCTGCGCGACGGTGCTTTCTTTGCCGTGTTACCCCGGGCTTCCGCAGTCGGCGATGGCGCGTGTTGCCAGCGCGGTGCGGGATTTTTTTGCCACGACTGATTAAGCATGCTCTCTCTCATTGTGCCGGTCTATCGCAATGAGGGCTCATTGCCCGATCTGCTGGAGGCGATCGAAAGCCTGAACCGGGCGGCTGGAGTTGAATTTGAAGCCGTGTTTGTCGTGGATGGAAGCCCTGACCGCAGCTATGAAATCTTGCGTGAGCGGTTGCCGGCCAGCACCTTCGCTTCGCAACTGTTGCTGCTGTCGCGGAATTTTGGATCGTTTGCGGCCATCCGGGCCGGTTTGAAGGCGGGGCGCGGCGACTGTTTTGCCGTGATGGCCGCCGATCTGCAGGAACCGCCGGAACTGGTGCAACGCATGTCAACTTTGTTGCACGAGGACAATGCAGATGTGGTGCTAGGCGTGCGCAATGCACGTCACGATCCTGCCATGTCCAAGATCACTGCAGGACTTTTCTGGCGCCTCTACCGCCGCTTTGTCGTTCCAGAGGTCCCGCCCGGTGGCGTTGACATTTTCGGCTGCAACCGGGTTTTTCGCAATGAGTTGCTGCAGCTTGGAGAAAGTCACAGCTCACTGATTGCCCAAATATTCTGGCTTGGTTACCGCAGGCGCTTTGTGGAATACGAGCGTCAGGTGCGTCGACATGGAAAATCTGCTTGGACCTTGCAGAAAAAATCAACTACATGATGGACAGTATCTTTGCGTTTACAGACCTGCCTATCCGTCTGTTGATCCGTGGTGGCGGGCTACTGGCCGCCCTGTCCGGAATGTTCACAGCGATGGTGGTCCTCTCGCGACTGACTGGCGGAATTACCGTGCCTGGCTACGCCATGACGATTTCTGTCATCGTCTTCTTTGGTGCACTGAATGTATTTGCATTGGGCGTGGTGGGTTCCTACGCCTGGCGCGCCTACGAAAACACCAAAGCCCGACCGTTGCACGCGGTTCTGCGCCAGCATGTATGGCCACCAGTGAAAGAACCTCATGACACCTCCGAATGATTTCTTTGTTCACCAGCAGGCGCTATGCGAAAGCCTGCACATTGGCCCGCGCACCCGGGTTTGGGCTTTTGCGCACGTGTTACCTGGCGCGGTGATCGGGGCCGACTGCAATATCTGTGACAACGTCTTCGTTGAAAACGACGTCAAGGTGGGTGACCGCGTTACGGTCAAGTGTGGCGTGCAATTGTGGGATGGTGTCGAGTTGGAGGACGATGTTTTCGTGGGTCCGAATGTCACCTTCACCAATGACCTATTCCCGCGCAGTCGACAACCGCCACCGGCTTGGTCCCGAACCCGCATCGAGAAAGGCGCGTCAATCGGGGCGAACGCCACCATCTTGGCAAACGTCACCGTCGGTCAGAACGCCATGGTGGGCGCGGGTGCGGTGGTCACCCGATCGGTACCGCCAAACTCGATCGTGGTGGGCAACCCGGCAAAAATCGTAGGCTATGTCAACGCTCAGGGCGGCCTTGTGTCAGGGACCAATGAGATCAACGAACCCGACGGGCCGCGCGCCTCCAGGGTTAGAGGGGTGCGACTCATTTCCCTGCGCTACGTGCCTGACCTCCGCGGGGCGCTATCACCGGGGAGTTTGGGCGGGACATTCCGTTTGTGCCGCAGCGATATTTTTTGGTATTTGATGTGCCCACGGCCAAGACTCGCGGTGAGCACGCGCATATTGAATGCCACCAATTCTTGCTGGCAGTCAAAGGCAGCGTCAGTGTGGTTGCCGACGACGGCGAGCAGCGGGAGGAGTTCCTCTTGAACCGCCCCAACATGGGTTTGTACTTACCACCGATGACTTGGGCGATCCAATATCGTTACTCCACTGATGCGGTATTGCTGGTGTTTGCGTCCCATCACTACGACGCAAACGACTATATTCGCAACTACGCCGATTTTTTGGCACGGGTACGGCGTGCCTGACCAAGAACGACCTGATTGCGGGGTGCCGACCGTTCGTCAGGAGTCGGGTGCCGTCTTGTGTGCGGGTCACCAACTTAGGCTTCTCAGACGCTTTCTGCTCTCAGGCGCCGCCAACACGTTGTTGACCTACCTACTTTATGTGTTGTTGCTAGATGCCTTCGGTCATCGCCTCGCGTACTCGGCCGCTTTCTTGACCGGCGTTGGTCTGGCCTACGTTCTGAACCGAAACTATGTCTTCGAATCTCATGCCGGATGGCGCAGCGTTCTGGCCATGCCGCTGATATACCTGTTCCAGTACGGTCTAGGTCTGACTGTGGTTGAGACTTGGGTGACATGGCTTCAGTGGCCACGACACTTGGCTCCATTGGCCGCAATCGGCGCCACTTTGCCTTTGACGTACTTACTCACAAGGGCGGCATTCCAGCTGCGCTGAGTTAACCCCCTAGTCTTTTTGCGGCACGTTTTTTGGGCGATTCCTGTTCCCCACCCTCTTTCTGTAGACAAGACCGCCCGTTATCAGGAGCGGAGGGAGAATGAGCAGAAAGAGAAGCCAGCGATTTGGAGTTGAATAGCCTTCTATCTCATAAAAAGACACCCAGGCTGGCGACTTGTGAACAATTACTTTTACAACTCTGACGCCTGACGCTTGGCGATCAAAATTCACATCAATCGGGTGCTTGTCTGCCCAATCTCCGCTTAGAGGACCGCCATGGCTCGTCCAGGTTCCAGGTGCACCCGCCGGGTTATTGCTCGTTTGGACTTCGAAGGAGACTTGTCCATTCGGAGTCATATTTGGAATCAGAACCAACTTGTCCAGTGATATTGGCTGGGCGGGCGAGATTATGAATGCTCCCGGAGCACCTCCACCCAGATTTCTGTTGGTCTTGATGTTCCCATCCGTTATGGCGCCAGGTGGGCCGAATTGCTCAGAGGGACAGGTTGAACATGTATCGGTCACAGTAGCCCCGAGCAGCAAGTTCTGGGCGCTGGCGAATGACGCACATAGCATTGTGGCGCAAGAACAAATCAACCAAATGATCATCTTTCCCAAGGACAAAAATGGGCGCTGGGGGGGTAATTTGTTGAAGGGTATCAAAGTACTGCTCTCGCAATCATGAGTTCAGTCGGGTAGGTCAACATGAATTGTACGGCGAGGCATATTCGCGACATCAAAAGCTACGAAAGCGAGCAGTAACTGCAACCCGACTAGCGTCGGCAGGGCCGCCAGCATGATTGTTCCCACGGGGGCTGCGGTGCCAGTTGCGATGGATCTTGCCCAGTGGATTGCGCCGAAAAGCAGGCCGAACAGCAGCAAGCCTGATCCGGCAACCAGTTCCAGCGAGGCCACAGTCATGTCGCGCAGGAAGTAGTTGTAGAAGATCCGTTTGCTGAAATTGCGCAAGTGTTTGCCAGCGAATTCAAGAAGAATTTTGTGAATCTTCAGGTTACTGATTTCCGTGCCATACCGCGCATCCATTGGAATGTCCACCACGACCGCCCGCACCGTATTCAACCGGAACAGCAGGTCGGTTTCAAAGAAATAGCGTTCACTGATCTTTTCCATTGGCAGGTGGCGCAAGACCTTTGCATGGATTGCGGTAAACCCGTTGGTGACATCAAACAAATTCCAGTATCCGGTTGACAGCTTGGCGACCAATGAAAGCAGTGCGTTGCCCACCAGGCGCATGGCAGGCATCCGGTCCACTTGCGCCAGGTCGTAGAACCGATTGCCCTTCGTGTAGTCAGCCTGCCCTTTCACGATCGGGGCGACAAAAAGCGGAACCAGGCAAGGATCCATTTGGCCATCACCATCCACTTTCACCACGACATCCGCGCCGTTGCGCAGTGCCTCAGCGTAGCCCGTCATGACTGCGCCACCGACGCCGCGATTGACCGTGTGTCTCAAGACCTTGACACGAGGGTCCTGACAGCGTTCGGACACAAAATCACCGCTGTTCTGCGGGCACGCATCATCCACCACGTACACCTGAGTCACCTCCGGTCCCAGGCGGGCGAGGACATCCAGAATATGGTCCTTCACACAGAAGCAAGGAATCACGACTGCAACAACGGTAGTCATCAGGAAAAAATTTCAGAGATCGGGCCAAGGCGCGGGCAACACAGCTCGCGTGCCATCCCGCAACCTGAGTCGGCCGGTGTCATCATGCCACCGGTTCGGTCAGGGGCATGAATGGTAGCAAGTCAGCAGCCCACCACCCGCCCGGGTTGGCCATGATCGCGGCTGACATGAAGCCGTAAACCCGATCAATCGTTGCCGGATCGTTCGAAGGGCCTGGTTGGCACAAGGTCAATTCATACCTGCCAGTTGCAGTCGGCGCGCAGATGAAGCCGCCAAGGTCACTGCCGGTGCGTTGGGCCAGTCGCACAGCACCCGCTGCCAGCGTGCGTCGCCCACCGAGGAAGTTTACCGACATCGCCGCACCACCGGGCAACACCGGGGCGTCTGCCAGCACCACCAGCGTTTCGTGCTGTTCCAGCATGCGGTAGAACGGCCGCAGCCCTGACTCCATGTCAATGACGCGCCCGCCATTCAAGTAGGTTTCAAGGCCACGGTACTTGTCATCAAAATGTCGCCGCACCGCCGGATCCACGCGAGGATCCTGAGTCACGGAAGAAGACATCGAATTGACGACGCCGCCCGTGCGGCCGAGAAAGGCGATGCCCAGACAGAAACTTTCGTAATGCGGTGTCAGCAAAACCAGGCCGCGGCTACGGCCTGCGCACACAACTGATGCCCCGGGCGGTGTGAAGACACAGTTCAATTCCCGCACGCGGTCCGCGGCCAGCAGTTGCGCTTCGTACTCGTCACGGGCTTCCGCGACGAACCGTGCATTGCGCCAGGCCAAGAGTTGGGGCTCGTCGGCCTGTACCGGCAGGAGCCGAAAGCCCGCCAGGCTTTGTTGCCGAATGTGCCTAAACCCCAACGCGACCGAACGCCAATCCCGGCCCGTGGCAGCGTTCAGGTGCCCCCGCAATTTTGCGAGCGAAAATCCCCAAGCCAATGGCAGACGGGCCAAAGACGGCAGTAGCCATGCGAAATCAAGATGGTGCAGCCACGAAACGCTCCGCCAGATCAACTTGCGGATTGGGGCTCCAAGGGATGATTTCATGGCGCCACCCAGGCGATCGAATCGACAAAGGCAGCCACATCCCCTGGCCGGGTGATTTCGAAACAGGGGGTGCTCAATGGCAGGCGGTGCGCCCATTTCAACTCGAAAGCATGTCCGTTTGCCTTGACACGCTCAAAAAGCTCGCGTGGCATCGGGCCGCTTGACGGCGTATCGGACCAATGCTCGCAATAGGCGTCCACAACCACACTCGCCAGGCCGGCCTCCTGTGCCTGAAGCACCAGATCCGTCGCATAAAAATCAAAACCGAGAGCCGGGTCCATTCTCAGAGGTGAATCCACGTGCACAGCCAGCAAGAGTTCATCAAGGCTGTTGACCGGGCAGGGCAGGGCGGCCGGCTCCTTCAACAACTGTCCCCGATCGAGCACATGCCCTGCCCGCACAGCGCTGCGTCCCGCGCCGCTGATCCCATAGACACCGGCCACGGCCAGATTCGGAAATTTGAATTGCGCGTCGCGCAGAGAGGCCGCGAACCGGCTATCCCAGCCGTCCGGCAAGAACACATCCTGATGCACCCATACCAGCCAGTCTGCACGAGGGCGGCTGTCCAAGGTGGCATTGAATGCCTTGGCAGCGGAGTCGCAGTTGAAGTGGGCCACCCAAGGCAGGCCGCCACGCTGAAGGCAGGGCGAGGCGGCGAGCCGAGCAGACAAAACGTCGATCCGGCTGACACCCGTCACCAGCATGAGGTCGGGAAGTCGGATTGTCTCGGACATCAGCGACTCCTGGCCTCAAAAAAGGGGCTGGCAACATACCGTCGGCACGTTGTTTGGCCGGACCTACCGCCTCCAACCGAGGTGAAGTGGAACTTGTCGTGAGCAGTCCATCTCGACCGCAAGTTTTCAATTTTGCTGGACCTCGGCCTGAAATTCTTAGTGAAATGGATCATAGGAAGTCGGTGTCGCCCGCCATCAGCCACCAGTCAAGATGCAGCACCTGTTCTTCCTTCAGATCGGATGCCTTCGGCACACCCAACACGGCGGCCAGCGAGCGTTGCGTCACCCCCGTGTCGGCCAGTCGGAGGGCCACAGCGGGCGATGCCCATGTCGTCAGGCCGGCCGAGCCCGACCTCGCGGCCTCCAGGCGAGCCAACGTACATGCCATCGGCAACAGCGCGAGCGGACCCACCCAGTCCAGCCACTGCAGGTAATTCGGGGCGGCCGCGGCCGCCCCGAGCACCGCCACGCCGCACGGCAGTCTCTGCCAGGGGCGTCGAAGCTGCAGGAATTGGTAGGCGCGGTCGGGTCGCCTGGCAAACCGCCATCGCAGGTAGGCGGCATCGCGAACTCCCATGGAATACCGGCCTGCTTCTTGCTGCATTGCGGACCAGGCATGGTTGACCCTACGGTCAAACTCGGGGTGATCCACGGACAGCGCTTCTGTGCGCCATGACCATCCGGGACTGGGCAGGCCCCTACTTCCGTGCCAACTCAGCGCCTCCACCGGTCCGCCATCCCAGCTCAGCCCCATCTTCACGGCCAGCCGCAAATGCCGCTCGTTCGGAAAACCAAACGCGGCAAAGAAATCCCTTGCTGGGCCCAGCCGGCTGGAGTAAAGCCTCTCCGACACGTGATAAAAAGGCCCGCGGCGCCGCAGGACACCACGCCACTCGGGCGCCACCATCACATCGCCGATTTGCAGGTCACGGGCCGGTCGGCCATGATGGAGAACGGTGCGCGGGGTACCGCCGCAGTGCGCCACTAGTTCATTGCCTTGCCACAGGCCCACCGCCTCGCCGCCGCCATGGTGGTATTTCCAGTCAAACCACGCTGAATCCACTGAAGAACCAAAAACACGGCGGTGCAAGCTCAAGACAGCCGTGCAGTCGGATGGGGCGACGTCGCGAAGCGTAAAAACCGTTCCAGCGATCTCGAGCATTTGTACTCTGGTGTCGAATGTCATGGGCTGACGTTTTCAAACCTGCCACTCATGGGGCAAGGTCACCACGCCCTGCTCCAGACCGTGTTGGGTCACTTCCAGTTGCAGACACTGCTCCACCTGATCGTAAGGGTGCACGCCGTCCTCGGTGGTCAGAAAGCAGGTGACCGAATAGCGTCCCTTCAGCAAAGGCAGCCGCCTGAACAAGAGGGTCGCTTGTCCCTGTCCCTCGCTGTCCATACGCAGCGTCACACCGTCATTGACCGATCCGGCGCTGGCCACGGTCAACCCCGTCGTATCCGAGAATCCCACCGCCACGCCGGGAACCGGCAAGGACGGATCAATGGCGAACTCGATGGTGATTGCGACATCGGTCTCGCTCGAGTGCACATGCACCTGCCGGCCCTCCTCGTACTCGGTGCGGGCCACGGCACGAACAATTCGTCCTGTGCCGTCAGGAACAGCCGTGCGCATCTCCTCAGGCGGGGCGAACGATGCGGACTGCGACGCGAAAGCGCCCCCGGAAGCCAGGCTGGCGTTATAGGCGCTGGTCACTTCTGCTGCCGAGCCTTGCAACCGCAGCTTGCCCTTGTCGATCCAGACAGCGCGTGAGCACAAGGCTTCCACCTGGTACATCGAATGCGAGCAAAACAGGATGGTCTTCCCTGAATCCTTAAGGCGCATGATCCGATCAAACGACTTGCGGGCAAAAGCGCCGTCACCCACAGCCAGCGCCTCGTCAATGACCAGTATGTCGGGCTCCACGGCGGTTGCCACTGCAAACGCCAGCCGGACAAACATCCCGCTTGAATAGGTCTTGACCGGTTGATGAACAAACTCCCCGATATCCGCGAAAGCCAGGATTTCATCCAGCCGTTCTTTGACTTCGTGGTGCTTCAGCCCGAGGATGGCGCCGTTCATGAATACGTTCTCAATGCCGGTGAACTCCGGATTGAACCCCGCCCCCAGTTCGAGCAATGCCGCAATCCTGCCACGCACGTGGAGGCGGCCGGTAGTCGGTGGCAGAGTTCCGCACAGGATTTGGAGCAAGGTCGATTTACCAGCGCCATTGCGGCCCACCAGTCCGACAACTTCCCCTGGCTTGATCAGCAGGTCAACGCCCTGCAGTGCCCAGAACTCCCGACTGAACTGTCGCCAGCGTCCCCATAGCAATTGTTTCAGGCGGTCATTAGGCCGATCATACAAACCATAACATTTGCCTAGGTCGCGCGCCTCGATCGCATAACGCGTCGCTTGCGAGCTTGCCGCAGTCGCAGACTCGAATTCAGACAACATCGGAAAACCCTGGTCTCAGCCGACGGAAAAGGGCGGCACCGGCCCAAGCCACCGCCAGACTGGCGACGAGACTCCAGAAGGCGAGGCTCCAATCCGGCCACCGCCCATCGAGCAGGACTGTTCGAGTCTGGGTCATGATCGGCGCCAGCGGGTTCAGCCACATCCAGTCGCGCAATCCGCCGGGCAATGCCTCCACCGGGAAAAACACCGGGCTCATGAAAACCAGTGCCGTCATAGCCATTGACAATACCTGTCCGATGTCACGAATGAACGTACCTATTGCGCTCAATCCCCAGCCCAAGCCCAGGCAAAGCGGCAATAAGGGCAGCCAGACCAGTGGCAATGCCAGCGCGGTCATTGGGACTTCTCCCATGCCCATCCAGCGCAGGCACAGTAGCGCCAACGCAGCGATGCCCAGATGGACCAATGCGGCCATCGCGCTGACCCACGGGAGCACTTCCACCGGAAACACCACTTTCTTTACCAGATGCGGTTGCTCCACAATCAGCAAAGGGGATCGGTTAACACATTCGGCAAAGAAATTGAATACGGCGAGACCTGCGTAAAGACGCAATGCAAAGGCCAGATGTCCCTCGCCGGGCGGGCTCCAGCGAACCTGGAATACATGCCGAAAGACGAAGGTATAGACCACCAGCATCAACAGTGGTGTCAGAACCAGCCAAGCCGTACCAAGCCACGACTGGCGGTAACGAATGTGCACCTCGCGTATGGCCAACTGGCCAATGAGGCCGGCATGGCGAAGAGGCAACAGGTACGACGACAGGAATTTCAAACCTTGAGACTCATGAAATTGATGACCAAGACATATCCGAACAACAGGACTCGGCCAGCCGCAAATGGTTCAGGATTTTGGGGGCTCGGCCCGACCCTCCGCAATTTCTTTCAGTATCTCGGGTCGCAAGACGCGCAGTGCATGCCCGTCACGCTCCACGATTCGGTTGACGAACAAGAGCTGAAATGAGCGCGTCACCGTCTCACGACTCGCATTGATCATAATCGCGAGTTCCTGATGAGTGGGAGCCTGCTCAACCGTAGGCTGCCGCGAGTTTCCTTCAGGAGCGGGGCGCGGCAATTGTAGTAACAGCACGCAAAGCCTTTGGAAGGGGTTGGGCAAGCTGAGCAGTGTGCGCTGGGCCATTACGGAACGAACTCGCTGCGCCAGCCGCGTCATCACGGCGCGAGCCAAGTCGGGGTGGTTCAAGATAAGCTGGCGTGCGGTCCGGGAATCCAGAAAGGCCACCGTCGACTTGACAGCAGCCATGACATATTCCGACAGAGGTTGACTATCCACCACAGACAGTTCGCCAAAATAGTCGCCCGAGTCCACAAAATACAACCCAACACTGCGGCCATCAACCGTGAAGTCAACGCCCTGAAGCCTTCCGTCCACAAGAAAGCCCAATTCTTGCGCGGGACTGTCTTTTGACATCACTATTGCACGCCGCGCAAAAGATCGAAGGGTCATTTGCCCAGAAAGCGCTTCCAGCGTTTCCAGCGGCAACGGTTGCAGCAGCGGAAACTGAGAAATCAATTGAAGCGAAGCCGGCATTCGCCACTAGTTTAGCGCCGGCCCTGCGATCCAACGCGACCGAAAATCGTGATGAGTGACCGAAGCACAGTTCTGCGGAACGACAGAACGTGTGATGAGGCGCACATCCAAACGCGCCCGAAGTGAGAGAATTACCATGAAACCAATGTTTGGGTCATTGTCAGGCCCCAGTTTCCGAAAGGAAAGTTCGTCATGAGTTCCACGAAGAATCCGGCAATATTGCCCCGTTGCTTCGCCCACTTGCTGTTGGGCATGGGTTTGGTGGCGCCACTCTGGGCTGCGCAGGGCGGCGCTGAGGTCGTCGGCGAGGTTACCTTGCTCATCGGACAAGCGCAACTGGTCGGTGCGGATGAGGTTATCCGCGTGGTTGAACGCGGCCAAACCGTAAGGGCAGGGGACCGCATTGAAACACGCGAAGGTGGTCACGTGCACGTTCGTTTCTTGGACGGAGGGCGCCTCAGCGTCCGTCCCTCCAGTCGGTTGCAGATCGAGAATTACAGCCACTCCCCGACACAACCGCAAAGTTCGGCCATTAAATTTCGCCTTGATGAAGGGGTGATTCGATCCATTACCGGGACGTGGGGCGAGGAGGCGCGCGACCGTTTCCGACTCAATACCCCGATGGCTGCGATCGGTATCAAAGGCACGGACTTTGTAGTCAAGTCGGACGCCAACACCACGGCAGCGTCGGTCTACGCTGGAGCTATCTTGGTGGCGCCGTTGGGCGACTGCGCAACGCCTCTGGGTTCTTGCCAGGGCGGCCGCGAAAAGCTTTTGTCGGCAGACATGAAAGGCGTCATGCTTGAACTGAATCGTCAACAGGGTGTGCCCCAGTTTGTCACGGCTGTAGACCTGATGGCAAGCGCCAGACGCCCGCCCCAAGGCTCGGTTGTCGCTTCGGTGCCAGTCGCGCTCGCGCCTACGGGGGGCGAAGTGCTGGGGGTCAGTGGGGTCAATGTGGACAAACCAATCGTCAGTGAATCAAGGGCACGTGATCTGGTAGAAACTGCCGGCCAAATTGCGGCTGCGCAAATAGCTGCAGCCCAGACGCAAGTTGGTCAGATTCCTCCGGTGTCTCTACCGCCGCAGGTCACCCAATTGGCGTGGGCGCGGTATGCGTGGATCAGGGATGAAGGATTTGACACCCTCGGTCAGACCTTTGAGCAGGCGTCGGCCGCCGGGCGCGAGGCGGTTGTATTCGGAACCGCCCACGCTCTCACCCGGAGCGCGTCGCCAGTGGGCGCAATGTTGACCACTTCCGATAGCGCTGTCAACTTCCGGCTGGCGGGGGCATCGGCCTTTTTCCGGCGCGACTTTGATCATGGTGTCGAAGCCGCCAAAGTGGACAACGGGATGCTGTCTGTCGATTTTTCACGATCAACTTTTTCCACCCAATTGGGGGTGTCAAGCCCGACTCTGGGTGCAGACAACGTGTCGGCAAGTGGCACCATTGGAAAGGATGGTGTGATGCGTTCGACGTCCGCCAACGCGATCGTACAGGGCGCCACGACGCTGGACGGGAAAGAGGCCGGCTATCTGTTTGAAAAGAACCTTGCATCAGGTGCACTGCGCGGCGTCACCCTTTGGGGGCGGTAGTTGACACTGGCAGCGCGACTGCAGGGATTTTTCCTTGCTCGGTATGGCGTCGTCGTGCTGAGCATGGCGCTGAGCCTGATGGTGTGGGCCGGACTGCGGGTATTTTCCGGGAACTGGTTGTCCATGCTTGAAGAGCGCGGTGGTGATGTTGTCTGGCGCATGGTTGCCGAACGAAAGGACGAGCGGCGCCTCATCATTGTCGATATCAACGAAAAGAGCCTTCAGGAAATCGGTCCGTGGCCATGGCCCCGGGCAACCCAGGCCCTGTTGATCGAACAGTTGGCCAAGGCCGGTGCGGGACAGCAGATAATTGACATCGTTCTGAACGACAGCAGACCGGACGATGCCGCGCTGAACAATGCTCTGTTGCGGAACCGGCCCGTCCTGTCACAGATTTTTTCCTTGGACGCTGGTACCGGCCCGTCGTCTGGCAAACTTGGCGGCGCGCTTGACTGGCCGGCCTGTCCGGCGGTTTTCCCGGAGGCGTACGGTTTTTTGGCCACGTCTGCGACGCTGGCAGCGAATGTGGTCGGGCATATCACGCCGAGGGTTGCCGCCGACGGCATCGTCCGGCAACAACCAGCAATCGTCTGCCATGGGGGATCGTCCTATCCGGCGCTGAGTCTTGCCGCCCTCTTGTACGGCACTGCAGAAACCGGTTTGGTCTTACGGCGCGGCATCAGCCCACTCGACGCACCTTGGATTCTCGAGGGCAGGACTCAGGCCTTGCCGTCCGTTCCGTTGAGTGAAAGTGGCGATATCCGGGTGCCCTGGAAACTGCATCCGCAAAGCTTCATCAGCATTTCCGCCGCCGATGTGCTTGCCGGCCGAGTGCCGTCCGGTCTCCTGAAAGGGGCCTGGGTGTTGGTCGGAAGCAGCGCTTTTGGGCTTCATGACGCCATCGCAACACCATTCGAAGGCGCTGCGGCCGGCTTGCAGGTCCACGCTGAAATCATCACGGCGATGATTGACGGCCATATCCCGGCCACTCCGATTGGCGCACCGGCCTATCGGATCGTCATGGCCGCAGTGGGAATTGCGTTGCTGGTGCTCATGGTGAGGGAGCGAAGACGCTTTCCGGTCTACCTGATTCCGTTGGCGGCTGGGGTTTGGGGCTTGGTCTTGTGGGGTGTGCACAGCCTGCTGCAAGTAAAAGCATCCCTCTGGTTGGGTTGGGCCGATCCGGCCCTCTTTGTCGGCCTTTCTGGCCTGATCATGGGTATCCTTGAGCACGCCCGCAGCCGTGTCGACCGGGATCGTCTTTATTCCCATCTTTCCAGCTACCTGCCCGCGCCAGTGGCCGAGGCACTGGCGCAACAGTCGCCATCCAGCGCCATCCGTGCCAGCACGCGCCAAGTTTCGGTGCTGTTTGCCGACATCCGCAATTTCTCTGCCTATTGTGAGGCGCGCCCCCCAGAGGAGGCTGCTGCCGTACTGCACGCGTTTTTCTCCACGGCGACGCGCGTCATTGAAGCACACGGGGGGATCATAGAATCCTTTCAGGGGGATGCCGTCTTCGCGGTCTGGAACAGTGACGGCAAATCTGAACAACAAACAGCCAAGACCATGAATCGCCACGCGCCCGAGCGAAGCTTCGAACCCGAGTCCAGTCCTGTTTCTGTGTGGGGTGTTGTCAACGCGCCACAGGATCCACCGGTTGTTGGCAATGTTTCCCACGCCCAGTTGGCGCTGGACGCGGCCATCAGCCTGCAGCAAGCCATTGCAGGCGTTCTCCCCGATCCCGCGCCTGCGGGGCTTGAGCCTTTGGCGCTCGGAATTGGCGTGGAAACTGGTCCTGCGATGTCGGGCTCCTTTGGTCTCGCCAGCCGGCGCACCCACATGGTCATGGGGCGAACAGTGACGATTGCCAGTCGATTGGTCAGCATGACGGCCGACCTGGCGCATCCCATCCTGGTGGGTGAAGGACTGGCCGCACAGGTAGGCGGCATTGGACTGAAGTCCATGGGAGTCTTCCTGCTGGACGGACTCAGGGTGCCGCATCACGTGTACGCGCCACCGCTGCTCGCTTCTATAACCATTCAGTAGTTCCTGCGCGATGCAAGCCTGCGCCCATCGTCCAGGTCGAGCGCCCGTTGCCGCGATTTTTTTCAGGGCAATTCGGGCAATGGCAATAGCCATGGTTTGCGCAGATCTCGCAGCGCTAGCTGCTCCACCCGATGACCCGTCTGGGTCGATGCCCAATCCGGAATCAGCTAGCGCAGTGTCATCGACGGTCTGCAGCACGCGCAATGCGAGCCTCGATTCCCTCTTGAACCAGGTTGCCCAATGCCAGGCCAATGCCGAATTTCTGGCTCAACTGGGGTTTGTGCTCAACGCCCAAGGCCGGTATGCCGAAGCGCTCGACCACCTTGAGCGGGCCTTGATGCTCAATCCCGGGCTCAAAGGGGCACGGATCGACTATGCCGTTGCACTCGCTGGGGTCGGCGACAACGCCTCGGCACTGACACTGATTCAAAGCCTGTTGGCCGATCCGACGCTGCCCGACGGTGTGGCGCCGGTGTTGCGACGCCAGATTGAAGCGCTGTCCGTCCAGATGAGCACACAAACAGCCGCAGCCGACCGCCCCATGCGAGTGCGTGGGACGGCGGGTTTTCTGATGGGCTACGCCACCAATCCGCTGGGATCGCCCAACCTGTCATCTCTCATCCTGACCTTTCCAGGTTTTCCGATCGAATTGCCGCTGGACGGCAGCTACCTTGCGCGTCCGGGCTCGTACGGGCGCGCCGACGCCGGTCTGGCGATGCGCTACGACACAGGGGCCGACGTACTCTACGACTTCTTTGGCGGACTGCAGGCATTTCGCAGCGTGCTCGCCGAAAGCTCGAAGTCGCAGCAGGCGGAATTTGCCGTCGAACGACTGTCGGGCTCCAACGGACTTGGAACCGGATCTTCGACGGTGGCCTTCTACCAGGGGTTGTCGGTGTTCGGTCTCCATACGGCCGCTGGTGTCCGATACCAATCGCAACTCCTGACGGCCGGTGTCGAGCTGCCGGGGTTGAGCGGGTGGACCCTGATTTCGACCGATCCCTCACCCAACTGCAGGAGCCGCGTCGGGATCGAGGCTTTCAACCGCGAATTGAGCAGCAACCGGCTGCTCTCCGGCCTCTACGGGGGCATCAGTGGGCAATGGCGGTGCTACCCCTTGCAAGGCGGTTACTGGCAGGTCGGGGCAGTGGTGGGGCGCGACCATGTCAAACAGGCGAGTCGTCCCGGTGGCGATCAGATTCAGTACGCTGCGCGGCTCAGCCGCCTCTGGCTCAACCGTCAATGGGCGCCAGCCGGATTCGAGCGCGCTGGCAATTTGCTGCTGGTGGCCGCCGTGATGGGCACCCGCGACACCACGGGTTACAGCCCGTTGCTCGATTCCGGACGGGTCCGCCAGATCCATCAGTTCAACCTGCGGGCAGAGTTGCAACAACAACTGAGTTCGACATGGCAACTGGTGTGGGGATTCGACTGGTATCAGCAGCGCTCCAGCCTTCGCTTGTTCACGTTCGGCAACGCCGGGCCCTATGTCGGGCTCCGCACCGTATGGTGATGGCACGAGCGATGCCTGTAAGAATTTGTTGTATTTTCGCAAAAGTGCCACGACCGATTCAAACGTGTGATCAAAATCACTCGAATCTCGGTTGCGACTTCTCTATACTGAAGTTTCAGGTAGACCAACCGGGTTGGCAGGGTTGTCAGGAAGCTGGCGATCCATGCAATAATCCGGTGGGTAACTTGCAAGGGTGAGCGGGTGGTGTCACGTAACCAAGGTTACGGGTGCTGGCAGCTCCGATGTTTAACTTGTTACTTCGTGAAAACTAACTGAGGAACCTCTTATGTCACAACCAACAGTCTTTGGCCCCTCCGCTGCCGTTACGATGATCAATCTGGCGCTCTACGGTGACAGCTATGTGCTGACGCCCCTTGAGTTTGCAAACCAGGTGACCCAAGCGACCGCAAACCAATACACCTACGCAAACCTGGTTGCGCAACCCTTCAGCGCTTCTGCGATGACCACGGGCGCCTACGTGAACCTGGTTCTGGATCACCTCGGCGTGAACGCAGAGCCGCTGAACAGCGCGGTGGTGGCTTACATGAACAGCGTCGGTCGTGCCAATTGGGGTACCGTGACCTTGCAGCTGGGCCAGATTCTTTCCACCCTGACGATGGACGCCACCTACGGT
>JAXMFA010000010.1:0-165194 GCA_046348065.1 Burkholderiaceae bacterium | reverse complement strand
CCTTGATGGCGGCCACCACGTGCGGATGGGCGTAGCCCACGTGGTGCACGTTGTTGCCGTGGAAGTCCATGTACCGCCGGCCGGCGGTGTCGGTGATCCACAGGCCTTGGGCCTGGGCGATGCCGTTCAGGCAGGGGGTGGAGACGGATTGGTGCAGGAAGGCGTCGCTGTCGCGTGCGAGCAGCTGGCGCGTCGGCGCGTCGAGGTGTTCGTGCTGCCACGCGGCGCGGCGCGGGGTCGAGTTGATGTCGCCTTCGCTCTGACTGGGGACATTCGGGTGAGACGTATGCATGAGGTGCGGGATGAATCAGGTCGGTGACCGGGCACGCGGCCCGGTTGCTCGGACGGCCGGAAGGAAGCGCCGATGCTCAGGCCGGCGCGCCGGAGGCGATGCCGAGATTCTGCAGCGCCAGCGCCACCGCGTGCACCGCCTGTTCCATCTCGTTGCGCCCGATCGCGCCGATGCAGCCGACGCGGAAGGTCTCGATCTGCGTGAGCTTGCCGGGATACAGGATGAATCCGCGCGCTTTGGCGGCGTCGTAGAAGGCCTTGAACTGGTAGCGCGCGTCGCCGGGCGCGTGGAAGGTCACGATGATCGGCGCCTGCACTGTCGGGTCGAGGAAGGGCTTGAAGCCCAGCCGTGCCATGCCGTCGACCAGGGTGCGGCAGTTGTCGGTGTAGCGCGCCAGACGCGCCGGCTGGCCCCCTTCTTCCTCGAACTGGCGAATGGCTTCAGACAACGCCACCACCACGTGGGTGGGCGGCGTGAAGCGCCACTGCCCGGTCTTTTCCATGTAGACGTGCTGGTCGTGCAGGTCCATCGCCAGGCTCTGGCTCTGGCCGGCGCAGCCGTCCAGGATGGCCTTGCGGATGAACACGAAGCCCATGCCGGGCACCCCTTCGAGGCACTTGCCGCTGGCCGCGACGAGCGCGTCGAAGCGCATCGTGCGCGCATCGATGGGCAGGGCCGCGAAGGAGCTCATCGCATCGACAATCAGGCCCTTGCCGTGCGCGGCGCAGACGTCGGCCACCGCCTGCAGCGGGTTCAGCACCCCGGCGCCGGTCTCGCAGTGGATCAGCACGACGTGGCTGATGCTCGCGTCCTCGCGCAGCCGGGCTTCCAGCGCAGTGGCAGACACCGGTTCGTCGTCGCCGAAGGCCAGCACCGAACAGCGCCGGCCCATCATCTGCGTGAGCTTGGCGGCGCGCTTGCAGTAGGCGCCGTTGTCCAGCACCAGCACATGACCGTCGCGCGGCACAACGGTGGCCACTGCGGCCTCCACGCTGAAAGTGCCGCTGCCCTGCAAGGGCACCACGACATGGGTGTCGTGGCCCTGCACGATGTCCAGCAGGCTGTGGCGGATGCGCGCGGTCACCGCGTTGAAGTCCGCGTCCCAGGAGCCCCAGTCGCGCAGCATCGCCAGTTTGGTCCGCAGCGTGGTGGTCAGCGGGCCGGGTGTCAGCAGGATCTTGTCTCGGTCCATGGGGATGCCTTTTCGGATTGCAGGTTCGGGGAGGTCGGTTCATCGGGTTCGCCAGGCCTGGGTGCGGCGGTTCACCCACCAGCCCAGGGCGGTGAACAGGCCCATCGCGACGCTGGAGGCCGCCAGGATCAGCACCGCCATTGCAGCGGCGGCGCCCATCTCGCCGGCCTCGTCGAGGTTCAGGATGGCGATGGCCGCGACCTTGGTTTCGGGCGAATACAGGAACACGACGGCCGAGATCGTGGTCATCGCGTTGATGAAGAAATAGCGCGCGATGTCGATCAGCGCGGGCGTGCAGATGGGCAGGGTGACGCGCCAGAACGTGCGGTAGAACGGCACCTTGAGCGATGCGCTCACGGCCTCGAACTCGCCGTCCAGCGACTTGAGCGCCGTGACCGCGGTCAGGTGGCCGGTGGTGTAGAAGTGCACGATGGTGCACAGCGTCAGCAGCGTGAGGGTGTGGTACAGCCCGCCCAGCGGGTTGGCGGGCGCGTTGAAGAAAAAGATGTAGCCCAGGCCGAGCACCAGCCCGGGCACGGCCATCGGCAGCATCGCGAGCAGCCGCGCCAGGCCGCGCAGCGCGTTGGCGCCGTGGGTCTTTTCGAGCAGGTAGGCGCCGACGAACACCAGCAGCGTGCCGGCACCGGCGGTGCCGGCCGCCATCAGCAGGCTGTTGACAAAGGCCTCGCCGACCTCGGCATCGACCAGCCCCATCGCGTAATGCCGCCAGCAGGGCTTGAGGTTGTAGGGCCAGAAACTCGCGAACGAGGCGAACACCGCCATGCCGAGCACGGCCAGCATCAGCAGCGCGATCACCGCGCAATAGGCGGTCATCAGCCGGTCGAAGCCGCGCGCCGGCCGGGGCTCATAGGGCACCGCGCGGGCGGACAGCATCGCGGTCTGGCGCCGGCTCACGTAGCTGTCGATGCCGTAGGTCAGCACCGCGGGCGCCAGCAGCAACAGGGCCACCACGGCGCCCTTGGCGAAATCCTGCTGGCCGATCACCAGCTTGAACACGTCGGTGGCGAGCACGTTGAAATTGCCCCCGATGACCTTGGGGATGCCGAAGTCGGTGATCACCAGCGTGAACGTCACCAGCGCCGCTGAGATCAGCCCGTAGCGCGCGCCCGGCAGGGTGATGGTGAAGAACTTGCGCACGGTGCCGGTTCCCATGGCGTCGGCCGCCTCGTAGAGCCGCGCGTCGGACAGGCTCAACGCGGTGACCAGGATCATCAGCGCGTGCGGGAACACGGCAAAACACTCGGCGATGACGATGCCCGTTGCACCGTAGATTTCGTCGATGCCCAGTGCCACCAGAACCGATTTCAGCGCACCCTGGTTGCCGAACCAGTAGATCAGCGAGATGGCTGACAGCAGCGAAGGCGCCAGCAGGGGGATCAGCGTGATGCCGCGGAACACCGGCTTGCCCCACATGCAGGAGCGGGTGAGGGCGTAGGCGAAGCCGAAGGCCAGCGGAATCGTGATCACCGTGACCATGGCGGACACCCACAGGCTGTTCCAGAGGCTGTCCAGCAGCGCCGGGGTGCGCGCGTAGGCGATGAAGTTGCGCAGCCCGACGAACTCGCCTTCCGAACCCTCGACGGACTGGATCAGGATCGCGGCCAGCGGAGCCGCCAGAAACGCCAGCAGCGCCAGCACCACCACCGCGAGCGCAGCGTGCGCGATACGCTCGCTCCAGTGCACCCGCTGGCGCACGGTGCCCGTGGCAAAGACCGGCAGGGCCGCGCTCATTGGGTAACCCTCGTGCTCCGCATGGCGGTGCGCGCTTGCTTGGGGCGGCCCGGCGCGGCGCTCATCCGAACACCCGCAGCCGCTCGGCCAGCAGTTTCAGCCGCACGGTCGAACCTTCGGTCAGGGACTGCTCGGACAGGAAATTCAGCGACAGATAGACCGTCAGGCGGTGGGGCTGCAGGGCTTCCGCGCTGACGTGCACGTGGCAGTGGGAGCCCAGGAACTCGATCTTTTCGATGCGGGCGTCGAACACGTGGGGATCACCCGGTTCGATCGGCCGCGCCAGCACGTCCTCGGGCCGCAGATAGACCTGCACCGGGCGGTCCTCGCCGGCGTGCGGGACGCGCAGCGAACCGATTTCCAGGGTTCCATTTCGCACGGCGGACGGCAGCACGTTCACCTTGCCGACGAAATCGGCCACGAAGGGCGAGGCGGGCTCGCGGTAGACCTCCATCGGGGTGCCGACCTGCTCGATCACGCCGTGGTTCATCACGACGATGCGGTCGGCCACCGACAGCGCCTCTTCCTGATCGTGCGTCACCATCACGGTGGTGACGCCGAGCTTGCGCTGCAGCGCGCGGATTTCCTGGCGCAGGTGCACGCGCACGATTGCGTCCAGCGCCGACAGCGGTTCGTCCAGCAGCAAGAGGCCGGGCTCGGTGGCCAGCGCGCGGGCCAGGGCGATGCGCTGCTGCTGGCCGCCGGAAAGCTGCGCGGGGTATTTGCGCTCGCTGCCCGGCAGGCCCACCAGCTTCACCAGTTCGCTCACCCGCCGGGCCGCTTCGGCCTTGGGCACGCGGCGGTTGACCAGACCGTAGGCCACGTTGTCCGCCACGCTGAGGTTGGGAAACAGCGCGTAGCTCTGGAACACGATGCCGTAATCGCGTTCGGCCGGCGGCAGGCGCGAGATGTCGCGCCCGGCCTGCCGGATTTCGCCGGAAGTTTGCACTTCCAGGCCGGCGATGATGCGCAGCAGCGTGGTCTTTCCGCAGCCCGAAGGCCCCAGAAAGCAGACAAATTCACCGCGCCGGATGCCGAGGTTGATGTCCTCCAAAGCCGTGAAGGCGCCGAAGGTCTTGCGGATGTGCCGCAACTCCAGGAAGTATTCGTCGGTCATGCGGGAGCACGTGAAGGGCCATCCGGTCCGGGCAGGGCCGGACCGGATGCGAAGGTCATGCGGGGGCTCAGCGCTTTTCGACCTTGCCGCCGTAGCGCTTGGTCCATTCGGCCAGGATGCGCTCGCGGTTCTCCGCGGCCCAGTTGAAGTCCATCTTCACGAGACGGGCCTCGTAGTCTTTCGGCACGTTGGCCAACGGGGCGGCGACGCCGGGCTGGGCGGTGATGGCGAAGTTCTTGCCGTACAGCATCATGGCGTCCTTGCTGGCGGCCCAGTTGGCGAGCTTCTGCGCGGCCTCGAGTTTCTTGGTGCCCTTGTGGATCGCAAAGGCTTCGAGGTCCCAGCCCAGGCCCTCCTTCGGGAACACGAGATCGATCGGGGCGCCCTTGGCCTTGTTCGCGTTGGCGCGGTATTCGAAGCTGATGCCGATGACGTACTCGCCGGCGGCGGCCATGTTGCAGGGCTTGCTGCCCGAATGGGTGTACTGCGCGATGTTTTCGTGCAGCGCGTCCATGAACTTCCAGCCGCCGCCCTTGCCGTTGTCGTCGCCGAACAGCGAGAGCCACGCGGTGACGTCGAAGTAGCCGGTGCCCGAGCTGGCGGGGCTGGGCATGACGATCTGGCCTTTGTAGACGGGCTTGGTCAGGTCTTTCCAGGTTTCGGGCTTGGGAATGCCGCGCTTGGCGGCTTCCACCGTGTTGAAGCAGATCGTGGCGCCCCAGACATCCATGCCGAACCAGGCGGGCGGGTTCTTCTTGTCGCGGTACTGGCTCATGATGGCGTCGAGGTTCAGCGGCGCGAAGGCCACCAGCATGCCCTGCTTGTCCAGCAGCGCCAGGCTGGACGCGGCCACGCCCATCACCGCGTCGGCCTGCGGGTTGGCCTTTTCGGCCAGCAGCTTGGCCGTGATGACGCCGGTGGAATCTCGAACCCACTTGATCTCGATGTTGGGCTCCACCTTGTTGAAGGCTTCCTGGTAGGCCTTGAGCTGGTCGGTTTCCAGTGCGGTGTAGACCAGCAGCTGGGTTTTCTGGGCCGCCGCCGTGCCTGCAACCGCGAACAGCGCGGTCAGCAGGAGCGATTTGAGGGTTTGGGACAAGCGCATGGAAACACTCCTGTAAGACAAGAAAACTTCGAGTTTGTGATCCGCCTGTGACGGGCCTGTGACAACCATGCATTTGCCATGCCAGCCAACGCAATGCACCCGCACGCGAAAGATTGAACGACGAACTTTTCGGAATGTCAATTGTTTTTTGTAGATTGTTGACAATTTGCGATTCGATGGTCTAATGGAGGCCATGAACGCGGTTGTGCTTCCGACGCTTGAACTCCTGCGGACCAGCTCGCTCACCACGGTGGTGCAGCAGGAGATCGAGCGCGCGATCCTGGACGGCGAATACCCGCCCGGCAGCAAGCTGGTGGAGGCGACCCTGTCGGAGCGCACGGGCGTGTCGCGCGGCCCGATCCGCGAGGCCTTCCGGGCACTCGAGGAAGCCGGGCTGGTGCGCACGGAGAAAAACCGTGGCGTGTTCGTGCGCGACATCCCGATCGACGAAGCCATCGAAATCTTCGACCTGCGCGCGGCCATGGACGAGCTGGTGGGGCGGCAGCTGGCGCAACACATCACGCCGGCCGGACTCAAGGAGGTGCGCGGCCTGGTCGACGCGATGGAAAAGGCGGTCAAGGCCGAGGATGCGCACGCCTACCACCTGCTGAACCTGCAGTTCCACGACCGCCTGGTCGAGATGACCGGCAACCGCAAGCTCACCGCGATCTACCGCAAGCTCATCAAGGAGCTTTCGCTGTTCCGGCGCCTGAACCTGGCCAGCGGCTGGCCGATGCCGGTCTCGGCCGGCGAACACCGCGCCATCGTGAAAGCCATCGCAGCGGGCGACGCCGAAGGCGCTGCCCGCGCGATGTTCGAACACGTGATGGAAAGCAAGGAGCGCACGATCGCCAACCACCTGCGGCGCCGGCAGCGACTGGCCGGCGTCACCGTCGAACCCGCCCCGACGCCCGATCCCGTTTCACCCCCGTCTCGAAAGGCTTCTCGTGCTGACCGTTAACCAGCGTAGCTATCAATTGCCGACCCAGCCCACCGTCGTGGTGTGTGTGGACGGCTGCGAACCCGATTACCTAGGCCAGGCGGTCGCCACCGGGCAGATGCCCTGGCTCGCCGGCGCGCTGGCCAGGGGCTGCGGCCTGGTGGCCGATTGCGTCGTGCCGACCTTCACCAACCCCAACAACCTGTCCATCGTGACCGGGGCGCCGCCCAGCGTGCACGGGATCTGCGGCAACTACCTGTTCGACACCGCCACCGGCACCGAGGTCATGATGAACGACCCCAAATGGCTGCGCGCGCCCACCTTGCTGGCGGCGCTGGCCGAGGCCGGCAAGTCGGTGGCCATCGTCACGGCCAAGGACAAGCTGCGCAAACTGCTGGGGCACGGCATGAAGGGCGGCATCTGCTTCTCCTCGGAAAAAGCGGACCAGGTCACCCAGGAAGAAAACGGCATCACCGACGTGCTGGGCCTGGTGGGCAGGCCCTTGCCGGATGTCTACAGCGCCGACCTGTCGGAGTTCGTCTTTGCCGCCGGCGTGCGCCTCATGCAGACGCGCCGGCCCGACGTGATGTACCTCTCCACCACCGACTACATCCAGCACAAACATGCGCCCGGCACCGAAGGCGCCAACGCCTTCAACCGCATGATGGACGGCTACCTCGGGCAGCTCGACGCGCTGGGCTGCGTGATCGCGCTGACGGCCGACCATGGCATGAACGCCAAGATCGGCATGGACGGCCGGCCCAACGTGATCTACCTGCAGGACTGGTTCGACGAGCGGCTCGGCGCCGCGCAGGCGCGCGTGATCCTGCCGATCACCGACCCCTACGTGGTGCACCACGGCGCGCTCGGCTCTTTCGCCACGGTCTACCTGCCCGAGGGCGCCGACCGGGCCCGGGTGTGCGAGCAACTTGACGCGCTGCGCGGCATGGAGTCGGTGCTGACCCGCGAGCAGGCGGCCGAACGGTTCGAGCTGCCGGCCGACCGCATCGGCGACATCGTCTGTGTCTCGGAACGATCCACGGTCATCGGCACGTCGGCCGCACGCCACGATCTCTCGGGGCTGGACGCGCCGCTGCGTTCGCACGGCGGCGTGAGCGAACAGCGGGTGCCCCTGATCCTCAACCGGCCCCTGCCCGGCATCGACCCCCAGCGCCGTTGGCGCAATTTCGACGCCTTCCACCTGGCCCTGAACCATGCGCAATGAACTGCTTCGCATGGCTGGCGAAAAAGTCGCCGGCCAGGGCCACATCGAGGTCCGCAACCCGTACAACGACGCGGTGGTCGGCACGGTGCCGAAAGCCACGCTGCAGCAGGTGCGCGAAACCTTCGAGATCGCGAAGGCCTTTCAGCCCACCCTGTCCCGCTTCGATCGCGCCAACATCCTCAACCGCGCCGCCGACCTGGTGCGCGCGCGCACGCCCGAGATCGCCGCGCTGATCACCGCGGAATCGGGCCTGTGCCTGAAGGACAGCACCTACGAAGCCGGCCGAGTGGCCGACGTGCTGATGTTCGGCGCCAACGAGTGCCTGCGTGACGATGGCCAGAGCTTCTCGTGCGACATCACCCCGCACGGGCGCAAGCGCCGGGTCCACACGCTGCGCGAGCCCCTGATGGGCGTGATCACGGCCATCACGCCCTTCAACCACCCGATGAACCAGGTCGCCCACAAGGTCGTGCCCTCGGTGGCCACCAACAACCGCATGGTGCTCAAGCCCAGCGAGAAGGTGCCGCTGTCGGCCCTGCTGTTCGCCGATCTGCTGTACGAAGCGGGCCTGCCGCCGGCGATGCTGTCGGTGATCACGGGGGACCCGCGCGAGATCGCGGACGAGCTGCTCACCCACCCGGCGGTGGACCTGATCACGTTCACCGGCGGCGTGGCCATCGGCAAGTACATCGCCGGCAAGGCCGGGTACCGCCGCGTGGTGCTGGAGCTCGGCGGCAACGACCCGATCATCGTCATGGACGATGCCGACCTGGACGAGGCTTCGACCCTGGCGGTGCAGGGGTCCTACAAGAACTCGGGCCAGCGCTGCACCGCCGTCAAGCGCATGCTGGTGCATGAAAAGGTCGCGCGGCGCTTCACCGATCTCGTGGTGGACAAGACCCGGGCCTGGAAACATGGCAACCCGGCCGATGCCGCCACCGACATGGGCACGGTGATCGACGAGGCGGCTGCGCGCCTGTTCGAATCGCGCGTGGACGAGGCCATCGCCCAGGGCGCGCGGCTGCTGGCCGGGCATCGTCGCGAAGGAGCCTTGTTCGCCCCCACCGTGATCGACGGCGTGCGCCCCGAGATGACGGTGGTGCGCGAGGAAACCTTCGGGCCCGTGTCGCCCATCATCACCTTCGGTTCGCTCGACGAGGCGATCGCGATCAGCAACGGCACCGCCTACGGCCTGTCGTCCTCGGTCTGCACGAACCGGCTGGACGTCATCATGCGGTTCGTCAACGAACTCAAGGTGGGCACCGTGAACGTGCGCGAGGTGCCGGGCTACCGCCTCGAGCTCACGCCCTTCGGCGGCATCAAGGACTCCGGCCTGGGCTACAAGGAAGGTGTGCAGGAAGCCATCAAGAGTTTCACCAACCTCAAGACCTACAGCCTGCCCTGGCATTGACCGCACGGAGCCGAACCCCAAGCGATGATCCACCTGCTGAACCTGCTCGCGGCCATCGCCCTGCTCGTGTGGGGCACGCACATCGTGCGCACGGGCATGCTGCGGGTCTTCGGCGAGAACCTGCGCGCGATCCTGTCGCGCAGCGTCAGCCGCCGCGGCACCGCGCTCGGGGCCGGGCTGGTGGTCACCAGCGTGGTGCAGTCCAGCACCGCCACCTGTCTGCTGCTCGCGTCATTCGCTGGCAACGGCCTGGTGCCGACCGCCGCCGCGCTGACCGTCATGCTGGGCGCCGACGTGGGCACGGCCCTGATGGTCGCGGTCTACTCGTTCGACCTGTCGTGGGTCTCGCCCCTGCTGATCTTCATCGGCGTGCTCACCTTCATCTCGCGCCAGAACGGCAATGCCGGCCGCGTCGGGCGCATCCTGATCGGGCTCGGCCTCATCACGCTGGCGCTGCAGCTGATCGTGGCGGCCACGGCCCCGCTGACCCACGCACCGGCGGTGCGGTCGCTGCTGGCCGCCTTGCCCAACGAGATCCTGCTGGACATCGTGGTGGGGGCGGCCTTGACCGTGGCGTCCTACTCCAGCCTGGCCATCGTTCTGCTGACGGCCACGCTGGCGGCCTCGGGCATCGTGCCGGAATCGGTGGCGCTCGGGCTGGTGCTTGGCGCCAACGTGGGCAGCGGCATCCTGGCGGTGCTGGCCACCAGTGGCGCCACGCCGCAGGTGCGGCGCCTGCCCCTGGGCAGCCTGATTTTCAAGGCCGCCGGTGCGGCGCTGGCGGTCCCGCTGCTGCCCCACCTGTCGCCCGTGCTGATTCAGTTCCTGCCCGAGGTGCACCAGCGCGTGGTGGCCTTCCACCTGTTGTTCAACCTGCTGCTCGCGGGCGTGGGACTCTGGTTCGTGCGGCTGGTGGCCGACCGGGTCGATCGCTGGCTGCCCGAGCCGCAGGCCGGCGTGGGCGAACGACCCCGGCATCTCGACCCGGTCAGCCTGGCCACGCCGTCGCTGGCCATCAGCTGCGCGGCGCGCGAGGCGCTGCACCAGGCCGACGTGGTCGAGAACATGCTGGGCGGCTTGATCACGGTGATCCGCACCAACGACCTCGACCTGGCGGAACGGCTGCGCCGCCTGGACGACACCGTCGACGAGCTGTACACCGCGATCAAGTTCTACCTGACCCAGATCTCGCGCGAAGCGCTGTCCGAGCGCGAAGGCCGGCGCTGGGCCGAGGTGCTGTCCTTTGCGATCAACATGGAGCATGTGGGCGACGCGATCGAGCGGGTGCTGGTCGACGTCGAAGAGAAGAAGATCCGCAAGAACCGCCGTTTTTCCGAGGCCGGCATGGCCGAGATCAGCCACCTGCACGAACGGCTGCAGGCCAACCTGCGCCTGGGCATGGGCGTCTTCCTCGACGGTCGCCTGGCCGACGCCGAGCGCCTGCTGCAGGAGAAGGCGCGCTTCCGCGACCTGGAACATGGCTATGCGGCCAACCACATCGCCCGGCTGCAGGACAACACACCCGACAGCATCGAAACCAGCGCGCTGCACCTGGACCTGATCGCCGAGCTCAAGCGCATCAACTCGCACCTGTGCTCGATCGCCTACCCGATCCTGGAGTCCAGGGGCGTTCTGGCCGACACCCGGCTGCGCGGCTCGAAGCCGGACGCGGGCGAAAACGCGCCGGGCCGCACGCCGCACCATGCCGCCTGAGATCGCGTCGGGCCTGACCTGGCCCGTCGTGGCCGCCGTGCTGCTGGGCGCTGTGCTGCATGCGGGCTGGAACGCGCTGGTCAAGTCCAGCGGGGACAAGCCACTGGACACCGCGCTGGTGCACTTCCTGGGCGCGGTGGTCGCCCTGCCGATGCTGCTCGCGGTCGGGCTGCCACGCCTCGAGACCGTGCCCTACATCGCGGCCTCGCTGACCATCCATGTGGGGTATTACATCGCGCTGGCCGGCGCCTACCAGCACGGCGAGTTCGGCGTGACCTACCCCATCATGCGTGGCTTCGCGCCAATGCTGGTGGCGCTGGGCAGCCTGCCGTTTCTGGGCGAGGCGCCGAGTGTGGCCGCCTGGGCGGGCATCGCGGGCATCACGCTGGGCGTGGCCCTGGTCGGGCTGTCGCATCCCGGTGAGGCGCTGCACCACGGCAAGGCGCTGGCCTTCGCCTTTGCCAACGCGGCGATCATCGCGCTGTACACCATCGTCGACGGGCGCGGCGTGCGCACCGAAGTGGCCGCCGGCGGCGAGGCGCTGCGTTATGTGCTGATCCTGTTCGTGCTCGACGGCCTTCCCTACCCCGCGCTGGTCTGGCTTCGTCGCGGACCTGAGGGCCGCCGCCGCATCCTGGCCTATGCGCGCTCACGCTGGCCGCTGGCCGCGCTGGGCGGCCTGGCCTCGATCGGCTCCTACGCCGTCGCGTTGTGGGCGATGACCCGCGCGCCGGTGGCCAGCGTGGCCGCATTGCGCGAAACCTCCGTGCTGTTCGCCACCGTCATCGGCACGGTGATGCTCAAGGAACGCTTCGGCCTGCAGCGCGCCATGGGCGCGGTGGTGATCGTCGCGGGGGTGATGGCTTTGCGGCTGGGGTGAGCCATCGCGTCAGCGGGTTGAACCATCTGCGCCTGCTCCCCTGATTGAGGGGGTCGCCGGTTGCAGCAGCGCCCTTTCAGGCTTCGAACTTTTATACTCATTCAGGTTGCCGCGGGCGTGCTGCGCCTGAGGTTTGTGCATGTACGTCCGGAGGGTTGGGGATGGGATTGGTTAGACAACTTGGAATTCTGGTGGCCGCGTGCGCGCTGGCCTGGCCGCTGGCGCAGGCGGCGGATTTTGGCCAACCGGTCATCGAGGTGGTTGACGCGGCGGTCCTGAAGGGCATCAAGCGCGTCGCGGTGACCTCGTTCACGGTGCAATATGTCACCTCTCAGGTGTGGGACACCTCGTACACCTCGGGCGGTGCCGGGTATGGCGTGAAGGGTCCGGGCGGTTCGTTCGTCGGCACGGGTATCCGCCAGACGGCCGGGCAGGGTGGTGGCTTCGACATCGCGGGCGCGCTGGATCCGGAAAAGATGCAGGCCACGACCGACAAACTGTATGCCGGCTTTCTGGCGGATCTGCAAGCCGCCGGCTTCGATGTGGTGACGCCGGAACAACTGGCCGCCAGCAAAGCCTACAAAGCCTACGCAGCCAACGCGCCGAAGACGCCGCGCAAGGAAGAGGCCGAATCCCAGAAAAGCAACGGCGCCGGCGCCATCACCAGCGTGTTCTACACCCCGCCGGGCGTGCCGCTGGTGCTGGGCGACAAGTTCGACCACCTGGCCACCGGGCGATTCGGCTCCAACGCGCCGGACCCCACGCTCACGTTTTCCGGGAGCCTGAGCCTGTACACCACCAACTGGCCGTATTACGACAAGGATGTGCAGAAAGAACTGGGCGCCGCGACGCTGCATGTGCGCCTGTATGTGCCGCTGGCCCATGTGCAGGTGGCGTCATCGAGCTTCTGGGGATCGGGCTACAGCCGCCAGGGCATCGAGCCCGGCCTGCGCCTGGGCAACCGCCTGACCCGCGTGGCGGTGGGTGCCAACGGCGACTATGCCAAGCTGTACCTGAGCGACCCCTACCTGATCCCCGGCCCGATCGACAGCACGGTCGAAGAGGTCAAGCACCCGAACGCCCTGCGGGCGATGACGGGCGAAAAGATCAAGATCTACCCCGGCACCGTGTCGCCGGATCAGTACTGGCAGCTGCTGCCCGAGGCCGCCAGCCAGGCTCTGAAGGGCTTCGCCGGCAAGATCAAGGCGGCTACCTGAACGCCTGGGAGTACTTGAGTCGCTCCTGAAAGCATAGCTGTCCGTGGCCGACAGGCAACGATAGCGGCCACTTCCGGTGCCGAAATCCGGTGCTCAAAGGCCGTTCTGACCGCTGTGGCGGCCCTGGTGCGCTTGGGCAAACGCCACATACCAGTCCAGGCAGCCGGGGTTGGCCATGGCTTCGCGGTTGAGCACCTTCTCCAGCGGGTGGCCCAGCAGCAGCTTCTTGATCGGCAGCTCCTGCTTCTTTCCGGAAAGCGTGCGCGGGATCTCGGCCACCTGGAAGATTTCGTTGGGCAGGAAACGTGGGCTCAGTGAAACCTTGATCGCGTCGTTGATGCGGGCTTGCATGGTCTCGTCCAGCGCCTGTCCTTCGCGCAGCACCACGAACAGCGGCATGTAGCTTTCGCGGCCCAGGTACTCCAGATCCACCACCATCGAATCGAGCACCTCGGGCAGCGCTTCGACCGCGCTGTACAGCTCGCTGGTGCCCATGCGCAGGCCGTGGCGGTTGATGGTGGCGTCGCTGCGGCCGAAGATCACGCAGCCGGTGCTGCCGGTGGCCGGGTTGCCGATGCGCAGCCAGTCGCCGTGGCGCCAGACGCCGCCGGCTTCCGGGCCGAGGTCACCGCCACCGGGCTTGCGGCCGTGGCCGGGGGGGTACATCTCGAAGTAGCTGGCCAGCAGGCGCGCGTGGTTCGTGTCGCCCACGAAGTACAACGGCATCGACGGAATCGGCTGCGCGCAGACCAGCTCGCCCACCTCGCCCAGCACCGGTTCGCCGGCGTCGTTCCAGGCCTCCACGGCGCAGCCCATCAGGCGGCACTGCATCTCGCCCGCCACCTGCGGCAGCTCGCGGTTGCCGCCGATGAAGGCGCCGGCAAAGTCGGTTCCACCGCTGATGTTGCACCACCAGATGTCTTGCTGGGCTTCGGTCTTCGCGATCGCGGCGAACTGCCGGGTGCCCCACTGCTGCGCCTCGGGCGACAGCGGTGAGCCGGTGGTGCCCAGCGCGCGCACCTTGGACAGGTCGCCGACGTTCGAGAGGTCCACACCCGCCTTCAGGCAGTTGGCAAAGAAGGCCGCGCCCGCGCCGAAGAAGGTCACGCCCAGCTCGGCGCCGAAGCGCCACAGCGTGGTCCAGTCGGGTTTGTCCCTGCTGCCGCCGGGGTTGCCGTCGAAGATCACGCAGGTGGTGCCGTTGAGCAGGCCGCTGGTCTGCGCGTTCCACATCACCCAGCCGGTGGAGCTGTACCAGTGGTAGCGCTCGCCCCAGTTGTTCGGGTGGTAGCTGCAGCCCACGTCGTTGTGGATGATCTTCAGCGCCAGCGCCACGATGACCGTGCCGCCATGGCCGTGCACGATGGGCTTGGGCAGCCCGGTGGTGCCGCTGGAGTAGACGATCCACAGCGGGTGGTCGAACGGCAGCCACACCGGCTCGAAAGCCGCCACCTGGGCATCATTTCTGGCGATTCCCAGCGCCCACGGGTAATAGTCTGCTATCAAATCCGATGACTTGTCGTCGCCCGCATGGCCCAGGTTGCGGTGCAGGATGACATGACGGAGCGTGGGCAGGGCGGCGCGCATCTCGGCCACCACACCGAGGCGGTCGAAATCGCGCCCGCCGTAGGTCACGCCGTCGCAGGCGATCAGCACCACCGGGTCGATCTGGCGGAAGCGGTCGAGCACGGCGTTGGTGCCCATGTCGGGCGCGCAGACGCTCCAGACCGCGCCGATGCTCACCGTGGCCAGAAAGGCCACCATGGTCTCGGGAATGTTGGGCAGGTAGGCGGCGACGCGGTCGCCGGGCCTCACGCCGGCTTCCTGCAGGTGCAGCGCCAGCGAGGCCACCTGACGCCGCAGCTCGGGCCACGACAGCTCGTGCTGCTGCCCCTTCTCGTTGCGGCTGATGATGGCGGCAAAGCCCGCCGCGTGCGCCGGCCCCACGTGCCGGAACACCTGCTGCGCGTAGTTGGCCTGCGCGCCGGGAAACCATTTGGCGCCCGGCATCACGTTCTTCTCCAGCACCGCGGTGTGCGGGGTGGGGGATTGCAGGTCAAAGTAGTCCCAGATGCTCTGCCAGAAGGCGTCCAGCTCGGTGATCGACCAGCGCCACAGGTCGTCATAGTGCTCGAAGGTCAGCCCGCGCGTGTCGCGCAGCCAGTTCTGGTACAGGCGGATCTGGGGGACGAAGGCCGGGGTGGGGGTCTCGTTCATGGCGTCGAGGGTAGCAGCGGCGTGCGCCTTGCGCATCGGGAGTGCTACGCGCCGGCGACAGGGGTTTGTACGGATGTTCAAGATTTTTGTACGCCCGTTCAATCCCGCCATGGCCCCCCGTGACACCGTCCGACCCGCGCGCCCGCGCACCGCCGTTGACCGGCCCGACCGCCGCCTGGCCATCCTGCTGGCGGCGGAAAAGCTGTTCGCGCAGCGGGGTTACCACGCCGTCACCATCCGCCAGATTGCCGAGGAAGCCGGCGTGCCGCTGGCGCTGGTGGGCTACCACTTCGGCCCGAAGCGCGACCTGTTTCACGCCATCTTCGCCCACTGGAGCCAGACCATCGAGGAACGCCTGGCCGCGTTGCGCACCATTGCGCTGGATCCGGCCGAGCCCCAGACGCTGGCACGCATCGTCGAGGCGTTCACCGGCCCGGTGCTGCGCCTGCGGGCCAGCGCCGAGGGGGAGTTCTACGCACTGCTGGTCGCCCGCGAACTGGCGCACGCCACCGAAGAGGCCGACCGCGTGCTGCGCGAATTTTTCGACCCGCTGGCGCATGCTTTCATCGACGCCATCGCCACCGCGTCGCCCCGCGCCAGCCGCGCGCAGGCGGCCTGGGGCTACCAGTTTGCGCTGGGCGCGCTGCTGCACCACCTGAGCGACACCCGAGTGGGCCGCCTGTCCCACGGCGTGGCCGCCCCGTGCGATCCGGCCGCTGCGCCCTTGCTCAATGCGTTCATCACCGGCGGCCTTCGCGCAGCGCTCGAGCCCCAGGCGACCTGATCCCCACCCATCACCCACAACCAGGAAACACCCATGAAACGCCGCAACGCCCTCCACGCCCTGGCCGCCCTGCCGGTGGCCGCCAGCCTGCCCGCCCGTGCCCAGGCGCCCACGAAGATCGTCTTCGGCTACACCGCGGTGACCGACTTCACCTCGGTTTTCGTTGCCGCCGAGGAGGGCTATTTCAAGAAGCGTGGGCTGGACGTGGAACTCAAGTTCATTCCCATCAACTCCACCATCCCCGCGGCGATCCAGTCCGATTCGCTGCAGATCGGCGGGCCCACGCCCAGCGTGTTCCTGCAGGCCGTGGACGGCGGGCTGGACCACGTGGTGGTGGCCGGCGGCGGCGTCACGTCCAAGTCGATCACCGGCTTCGGCCTGGTGGCGCGCGCCGGCAGCGGCATCAAGACCGCACAGGACACGGTGGGCAAGAAGATCGGTGTGCCCGGCCTGGGCGCCTTCCTGCACGTGACCTTCCGCGCCTGGCTCAAGAGCCAGGGCGTGGACTACAAGAAGGTCAACTTCGTCGAGGCCGCCTTCCCGCAGCACGGCGACCTGCTGCGCGGCGGCTCGGTGGATGCGGTGGTCAGCGCCGACCCGTTCATGAGCCGCATCACCGACAGCGGCGTCGGCTACGTGGCCTCGTACTACTCCACCTTCCTGCCCGAGGGCCAGCCCACCATCATCCACACCGCGCGGCGTGACTGGGTGGAGAAGAACCCGGCGGCGGCCCGGGCCTTCCGCGAGGCGTTGCAGGAGGCCGCCGCCTTCATGGCCAACCCCAAGAACAACGACAAGGTGCGCGCGGCCATCGGCAAGTACATCAAGCTCCCGCCCGAGGTGATCGCCAAGGTGCAGATCTCGCCGCCCGGCCCGGTGGTCACCGAGAAGCAACTCAGCTACTGGGTCGGGCTGATGAAAGACCAGGACATGCTCAAGACCACGCCCGACGTGGCGAAGCTGATCGTCAAGTGAGCGCTTCGGCGAATTCCTGTTTTCATAGCGCATCATGACCATTGCACGCCGGGACGTGGCCGAAAAGAGTCGTAAATGACGGAATCTGTCCTCGATTTCGACCACGTGGCCATCCACCTGGGCGGGCGGGAGATCCTCTCGCCCACTAGCCTGACGGTGCGCCGGGGCGAATTTGTCTGCGTGATCGGTCCCTCGGGCTGCGGCAAGACGACGCTGCTGCGCGCCGCAGCCGGATTCGTCACGCCGAGCGCTGGCCGCGTCAGCCTCCATGGCCGGCGCGTGCAAGGCCCGTCGCGCGAGGTGGCCTTCGTGTTCCAGGACTATGGGCGCGCGCTGCTGCCCTGGCGCACGGTGCGGTCCAACGTGAGCCTGGCGCTGGAGGCCGCGGGCGTGCCCGCCGCCGACCGCGCCGCGCGCATCGCCGCCGTGCTCGCCACCGTGGGCCTGGGCGCGCACGCGGACAAATTCCCGGCCCAGCTGTCGGGTGGCATGCAGCAGCGGGTGCAGATCGCCCGCTGCCTGGCGCAGCAACCGGAGGTCCTGCTCATGGACGAGCCCTTTGGCGCGCTCGACGCGATGACCCGCGAAGGCCTGCAGGACGAAGTCGCGCGCCTGGTACGCGACCAGGGCCTGACGGTGATGTTCGTGACCCACGACCTGGACGAGGCGCTGTACCTGGGCGACCGCGTCATTGCGCTGCGCGCCAACCCCACGCCGGACCAGCCGAGCCTGGCGGCGCTGATCGACGTGCCGCTGCCCAACCCGCGCGACCAGCTTTCGACGCGCGAGCACCCGGCGTTCCTGCGGCTGCGACGCGAGCTGTACCAGTATTTGGGTCATCACTGAAGGGAAGCCATGGCCCTCAACCTGCGCCCCTTTGTCTTCCCCGCGGTGCTGCTGGGCGCGCTCGAATGGTGGGCGCGCACCACCGGGCGTGGCAGCGACGCACTGGCGCCGCCGAGCGCGGCGCTGCGGGCGTTCGTGGGCGCGGCAAGCGACGGCTCGTTGCTGGCGGCCACCGCCTTCACGCTGGGCAGCGCCGCGCTGGGCCTGCTGATCGGCTTCACACTGGGGCTGGCGGGGGGCACGCTGCTGGGCCTGTCGCGCCGGGCGGCGTCGGCGGCCGCGCTGAGCGTGGAGGTGGCGCGGCCGGTGCCCTCGGTGGCGCTGATCCCGCTGGCCATGCTGGTGTTCGGTTTCGGGCTGCGCATGGAGGTCAGCGTGGTCGCGTTTGCCTGCCTGTGGCCGGTGCTGGTGCTCACGCAGGTGGCGGTGCGCCAGGTGGAGCCGCGCCTGCTGGAGGTGGCGCAGGCGCTGCAGCTCACACCCTGGCAGCGCTTTGTCTGGATCGTCGGGCCGGCCATCGTGCCGCGCCTGTTTGTGGCGCTGCGCCTGGGCGTGGCGATTGCGCTGGTGGTGGCGGTGACGGTGGAGATCGCCGCCAACCCGCACGGCATGGGCTACGCACTGATCATCGCCCAGCAAAGCCTGGACCCGGCGCTGATGCTGGCCTGGCTGGGCTGGGTCGGCGCGGTCGGTTTCGCGATCAACGCGGCGGCGCTCGCGCTGCAGCGCGCGGTGGCGCGGCGCATGGGCGCGGAGGGCGGCGCATGAACCGTCGTTTCGACGGGCTGGGCGCGGCCGGTTCACTCGCCGTGCTGGGGGCGCTCGTGGCACTGTGGTGGGCGGCCAGCCATGGCGGCTGGGTCAGCCGCGTGTTCCTGCCCTCGCCCGAGGCCACGCTAGCCAGCTTGCTCGCGGGCCTGGGCGCCGGCGGCGAGCTGCTGGGCTTCACCGGCGCCACCGTGGGCCGCATGCTGCTGGGCTGGGGGCTGGCGTCCGGGCTGGGGGTGGCGCTGGGCGCGCTGATCGGCAGTTCGGCCGCGGCGCGGGTGTGGATCGCGCCCACGCTGGAGGCCATCCGCCCGCTGCCGGCCTCAGCGGTGATGCCGCTCGCGATGGCGATCTTCGGCCTGTCCGGCAGCATGGTGCTGGCGGTGGTGGCCTTTGGTGCCATGTGGCCGGTGCTGCTGGCCACGGTGCACGGCCTGGCCCATGTACACCCGCAGCTGCGCGAGGTGGCGCAGGCGCTGCAGCTGAACCGGCGCGCCTTCATCCTGCAGATCGGCCTGCCCCATGCGTTGCCCGACATCCTGGCCGGCATGCGCCTGTCGATGACGGTGTCGCTGATCGTCAGCGTGGTCGGCGAGATGGTGGCCTCGCAGCCCGGCCTCGGCCAGGCCATCTTGCTGGCCTCGCGCTCGTTCCAGGCCAGCGAGCTGTACGCCGGCATCGTGCTGCTGGGTGCTATCGGTTTTGTGAGCAACACCTTTCTTGCGTTGGCCGAGCGCCGCCTGCTGCGCTGGCAGCACCCCTGACCCCCCGATTCCATTCCACCAGAAGGAGACCGCCATGCCCCGTAGCTTTGTCGACCTGTCGATCTATCTCGAAAACGATGTGCTGTCCGACCCGCCGCCGTTTGCGCCGCAGATCGAGTACTTCACCCATGAACACACGGTCGAGCAGATCCAGCCCTTCTTCCCTGGCCTGCAGAAGGCCGACCTGCCCGACGGCGAAGGCTGGGCGGTGGAGAAGGTGCAGCTGTCCACCCACAACGGCACGCACCTGGACGCGCCCTGGCACTTCCACTCCACGCAGGACAAGGCGCTGGGCGAGAAAAAACCCGCCATCACCATCGACCAGGTGCCGCTCGAATGGTGTTTCCAGCCCGGCGTGAAGCTGGACTTCCGCCACTTCGGCGACGGCTACGTGGTCACGGCGGCCGATGTCGAGGCCGAACTCGCGCGCATCGGCCACACCCTGAAGCCCCTGGAGATCGTGGTGGTCAACACCCGCGCCGGCAGCCGCTACGGCCAGCCCGACTATGTGGCCAGCGGCTGCGGCATGGGCTACGAGGCCACCATGTACCTGCTGGAGCGCGGCGTGCGCCTCACCGGCACCGACGCCTGGAGCTGGGACGCGCCCTTCGTGCACACCGCCCAAAAATACGGCGCCAGCCACGACGCCAGCCTGATCTGGGAGGGCCACAAGGCCGGGCGCGACATCGGCTACTGCCACCTGGAAAAGCTGCACAACCTCGAAGCCCTGCCGCCCAGCGGCTTCTACATCTCCTGCTTCCCGCACAAGATTCGGGGCGCTTCGGCCGGCTGGACGCGCGCGGTGGCCATTTTTGACGACGCGCTGATGGCTGGAGGCCGGTTTTGAGGCACTACTGTCCGGTAAATTTCGACTGAAAGTGACGCAAACGTAGGCTGGATGCGGGTTTGCGGGGTTTTTTCGATTCGGACGATTTCAAACGCGATGGGTTTGCGTCGCGTACCGTGACCTCCTTTTGTCGAGGTTCACGTCATGCATGCAGGCCGCACGGTATTCGCACAACTGCTCGCAGTGGTGCCCTTCAAGCACTTTGAGCACCTCGTCAACAAACACCGCTCCAACCACTGGACACGCGAGTTCACCGCCTGGAGCCATTTCGTCTGCATGGCCTACGCCCAGATCACCCGCCGCGAAGGCTTGCGCGATCTGATCGCTTGCCTGAACTCGCACAGCAGCAAGCTGTATCACGTGGGCCTGCGCCAGCGGGTCTCACGCTCAACCCTGGCCGATGCCAACGAACGCCGCGATGCGGTCTTGTTCGAGGCACTGGGCCAGCGCCTGACGGAGATGGCCCTGGCGTTGTACCAGGACCATGACATCGGACTTGGCCTACAGGAGCCCTTGTACGCCATGGACTCCACCACCATCGATCTGTGTCTGAGCTTGTTTGCCTGGGCCGACTTCCGATCCACCAAAGCGGGGATCAAAGCCCACACCGTGATCGATCTGCGCGGCTCAATCCCGGTCATGCTGAGCACCACGACAGCAAAGACCAGTGATGTGGGAATGCTGGACAGTCTGAATCTGCCCAAAGGCTCCATCGTGGTGCTGGACCGTGGGTATGTGGACTTTGCGCGCTTGTACAAGCTGGTGCAGCGCCATTGTGATTTTGTGGTGCGCGCCAGGGACGACCTGAGCTTTCGTTGCATCCAGGCGCACCCGAGCGATATCAAGGCGGGGGTGTATTCAGACCAGACAATCTTGCTTGCGGGTGAACGCTCCAAGAAGGGCTACCCGGCGCCGTTGCGCCGGGTGCGCTTCTATGACGCCATCAGCTGTCTGGAGTTGGTGTTTCTGACCAATCGTTTGGATTTGTCGGCCCTGACGATCGCGGCGATCTACAAGCAGCGTTGGCAAGTCGAGCTGTTCTTCAAGTGGCTCAAGCAGAACTTGAATGTCAGGCATTTCTTTGGCAATTCCTTGAATGCCGTGAAGTCGCAGATCTGGATCGCGGTGTGCACTTACCTCATGGCCCTGATCGCCCACAAGCCGTTTCAATCAGAGATTTCTCTGCGCAACTTCCTGCATCTGGTGGAGGTGAACATGTTCGAGCGGATCCCTCTGGCGCAAATGGTGACCAACGCGCTCAGGGGTCACGCGTTCTCCCATATCCATGCCCAGACCGAGCTGTTTTGAAATCGGGGAAATTTACCGGACAGTAGTGGTTTTGAGGACAAGAATGCCACGTAGCCAGCGCAGAATGGCCACCGCCAGCTATTGAAAAGTGAGTAACGACATGCCCGAACTGAACCACACCCACGACCCCGCCGCGCGCAGCTGGGTCGCCTCCGCCAACGCGGCTGACGCCGACTTCCCGCTCCAGAACCTGCCGTACGCGATGTTTGCCGAAGCCGGCACGTATGCCCACTGGTGCGCCGGCGTGGCCATCGGCGACCAGGTGCTGGACCTGGCGGCGCTGCACGGCAAGGGCCTGTTGCAGGGTCTGGCCGCGGCGGCGCTCGAAGCCGCGGCCGTGCCCAGCCAGAAGGTCTTCGGCCTGAACGCCTTCATGGCCACCGGCCCCGAGAGCTGGCGCGCGCTGCGCCACGCGCTGTTCGCGCTGCTGCGCGACGACGCCACGCCCGAGGCGCAGGCCGCGGTGCAGGCCTGCCTGGTGTCGCAGGCGCGCGCCATCTACCGCGTGCCGGCCCAGGTCGCCAACTACACCGACTTCTACACCTCCATCCACCACGCCCGCAACGTGGGCCGGGTCATCCGCCCGGACGACCCGCTCACGCCCAACTTCCAGTGGCTGCCCATCGCCTACCACGGGCGCGCGTCCAGCGTGGTGGTCAGTGGCACCGCCTTTCATCGCCCGCACGGGCAGGCCCTGCCACCGGGTGCCAAGGCCCCCGTGTACGGCCCCTGCGCGCGGCTGGACTACGAACTGGAGCTGGGCTTCTACATCGGCCACGGCAATGCGCTGGGCCAGCCGGTGCCGCTGGCCGCCGCGGAAGACCAGATCTTCGGCCTGTGCCTGCTCAACGACTGGTCCGCGCGCGACCACCAGTTCTGGGAGATGAACCCGCTCGGCCCCTTCCTGGGCAAGAACTTCTGCACCAGCGTCTCGCCGTGGATCGTCACCCTGGAGGCGCTGGCGCCGTTCCGGGTGCCCGCCGTGGCGCGCCCCGCGCCCGAGCCGCAGCCGCTGGCCTATCTGGACAGCGCGGACAACCGCACGCACGGCGGGCTGGACATCCAGCTCACGGTGGGCCTGGAGAGCGCGCGCCACCGCGCGCAGGGCCTGCCGGCGGCCGAACTCTCGCGCACCAGCTTTCGCCACCAGTACTGGACGCTGGCGCAGATGGTCACGCAGCACACGGTGGGCGGCTGCAACCTGCAGAGCGGCGACCTGCTGGGCACCGGCACCATTTCCGGCCCCACACCGTCGGAAGCCGGCGCGATGGTCGAGCTGAGCCAGGGCGGGCGGCAGGCGATCACCCTCGCCGGCACCGGCGAGACGCGCACCTTCCTGGAAGACGGCGACACCGTCATCCTGCGCGGCTGGTGCGAGGCGCCCGGCGCGGCACGCATCGGCTTCGGCACCTGCCGCGGCACCGTGCTGCCGGCGGTGGAGGGCACGGCATGACGCTGGCGACGCCCATCCTCGAACCGGTGGCCGAACTCACCGTCTTTGTCGCCACACCCATCGAGGCCGGCTCGGTGACGGGCCTGAACAGCCACGGCCGGCGCCGCATCATCCCGATCACGGGCGGAAAAGTCACTGGAAAAATCAACGGTACCGTGCTGCCCGGCGGCGCGGACTTCCAGATCGTGGTGTCCGACACCTGCGCCGACCTGGACGCGCGCTACCTGCTGCAACTCGACAGCGGCGAGCACGTCTTCGTGATGAACCGCGCGCTGCGCCGGGGTTCGGTGGAGGACATTGCGAAGCTGGTGCGCGGCGAGCCGGTGGACCCGCAAGCGATCTACTTCCGCTGCGTGCCCACCTTCGAGGTGTCCTCGCCCGCGCTGGCCTGGCTGACCGAGAACGTGTTCGTCGGTACCGGCGCGCGCTTTCCGGATCGGGTGGAGATGCGTTTTTTCAGGGTCGCCTGAGCGGCCTTCTACTTGATGCGCTGCCAGACCAGCTCGAGCCCGATCGACCACAGGTCGGCGCCGCCGGTCCCCTGGCTGCTCAACAAGTTGCTGCGCTCGGCCCTGGCCTCGCGCTCGGCTTTCAGGCGGTCGCGCTCGATCCCGATCAGCGCATCGGCCACGTCCAGTGGTCGGGGCGTGGCCAGGCGCTGCGCGGCGCCGGCGTAGCCTTCCAGGGCGCGCGCCACGGCCTGCGGGTCGAGCAGCGAAAACGCCGAGCGGCAGTGCGGGCAGGCGTGGTCCTTGCGGATGTCCACCGGCGCGCCGCAGCCGGTGCAGGTGATGACGCCCACGCGTTGGGCGATGTCGTCGATCTCGGGCTTTGTGAGCTGGCGCACAAAGCCTTTCTCCACCATGAAGGACGAGAACGCGCTGAAGCGCCCATGGCCGCGCGCGCAGCGGTAGGTCACGTAGCGCCCGCTGCGCACCACGTCGAAGCCCTTCTCCAGCCCGCGCTCGCAGCGTGGGCAGCTCAGTTGCGCCGCCAGCGGGTGGTGCGGCGCATCGCGCTGATCGTGCAGCAGCCGGAACAGCTCGACCACCGAGGCCGGTGCGAGCTTGAGGTTCTCCCGGGGATCGAACCACAGACCCTGGCAGGCAAAGCAGATGTCCAAGGCCAGCGGCCGCCCGTCCTGGCTGGCCATCGGGTGGACGGACATGAGCTGGCGGCACGAGGGGCAGGTCGTGGGCGCGTCGCCCGCCTGGCGGGACGGAGCGGTCATGGTGGTGTCTGGCACGGATGGGTGCTCATCAAATCATAGCGGCTTGTGGCCAGTCAACGCTGGAGATGGCCCGATTTTGCTCTCAAAAAGCCGGCTCCGGAGCCTTTGGGCGCCTCAGCCGGCCACCCGCGCGGCAATCGCCGCGCCCATCTCCTGCGTGCTGGCGTTGCCGCCCAGGTCCGGGGTGCGCGGGCCGGTGATCAGCGCCACCTCGATCGCCTGCACGATGGCGTCGTGCGCCTGGCGGAAGGCCGCGTTGCCCTGGCCGAGAAAATCGAGCATCAGCGCGCCCGACCAGATCATGGCCACCGGGTTGGCGATGTTCTGGCCGTAGATGTCGGGTGCGGAGCCGTGCACCGGCTCGAACAGCGAGGGGAACTTGCGCTCCGGGTTCAGGTTGGCCGAGGGCGCCAGGCCGATGGTGCCCGTAGTGGCCGGGCCCAGGTCCGAGAGGATGTCGCCGAACAGGTTGGACGCCACCACCACGTCGAAGCGCCCCGGCTGCAGCACGAAACGCGCGCTCAGGATGTCGATGTGCTGCTTGTCCACGGTCACCTCGGGGTAGCCCTTCGCCATGGCATCGGCGCGGCCATCCCACCAGGGCATGCTGATCGCGATGCCGTTGCTCTTGGTGGCCACGGTGAGGTGCTGGCGGGTGCGGCTCTGTGCGAGCTCGAAGGCGTACTTGAGCACGCGGTCGGTGCCGTGGCGCGAGTAGACCGACTCCTGGATCACGATCTCGCGCTCGGTGCCGGCGTACATCACGCCACCGAGGTTGGTGTACTCGCCCTCGGTGTTCTCGCGCACCACCAGGTAGTCGATGTCGCCGGCCTTGCGCCCGGCCAGCGGGCAGGGCACGCCGTCGAACAGGCGCACCGGGCGCAGGTTGATGTACTGGTCGAACTCGCGCCGGAACTTCAGCAGCGAGCCCCACAGCGACACATGGTCCGGCACCGTGGCCGGCCAGCCCACGGCGCCGAAGTAGATCGCGTCCATGTCCTGCAGCTGCGCCTTCCAGTCGTCCGGCATCATCTGGCCGTGCTGCAGGTAGTAGTCGCAGTGCGCCCAGTCGAAGTGGGTGAACGTCAGCGGCAGCGCGAAGCGCCGCGCGGCGGCTTCGAGCACGCGCAGCCCCTCGGGCATGACCTCGCGGCCGATGCCGTCACCGGCGATGACGGCGATGCGAAGGGGGCGGGCGGTGGGGGTGGCAGCGGTCATGGTGGTGAAGGGGGTCGGTTTCGGATCCCGCCATTTTCCCGCGAGTGGCACACGGCGGGCATCCGGGCTTGCCACATCGCCCGGGCCGAGTCGCTCGCCTTCTTGAGTTGGATCAAGAACCCGTCTAGGATGCCCGCTTCATCAAAAGAAAAGGAATGCCCGATGGCCCTGCTGGACTGGACCGAAAAAAGCGCGGACGTGTTGCAACAGGGCGGGGTCATCGGCCCCGACGAGCGCCTGCCCTGGCCGCAGACGGCGGCGATGGGCGTGCAGCACGTCATCGCGATGTTCGGCGCCACGGTGCTGGCGCCGATCCTGATGGGCTTCGATCCCAACATCGCGATCCTGATGAGCGGCATCGGCACGCTGATCTTCTTCGTGGTCACCGGCGGCAAGGTGCCGAGCTACCTGGGTTCGAGCTTCGCCTTCATCGGCGTGGTGATCACGGCCACGGCTTACGCCGGCAAGGGGCCGAACGCCAACATCGGCGTGGCGCTGGGCGGCATCATCGCCTGCGGCGCGCTGTACACGCTGATCGGCGTGGTGGTGCAGGCCATCGGCACGGGCTGGATCGAGCGCTTCATGCCGCCGGTGGTTACCGGTGCGGTGGTGGCGGTGATCGGGCTCAACCTGGCCGGCATTCCGGTGAAGAACATGGCGGCCAGCAACTTTGACGCGTGGATGCAGCTGGTCACCTTTGTGAGCGTGGGCCTGGTGGCGGTGCTCACGCGCGGCATGGTGCAGCGGCTGCTGATCCTCGTGGGGCTGATCGTGGCCTCGCTGATCTACGCGGTGCTGACCAACGGCCTGGGCCTGGGCAAGCCGATGGACCTGGGCGGGCTGATGGGTGCGGCCTGGTTCGGCGCGCCGTCGTTCACCGCGCCGGTGTTCACTGCCAACGCGATGCTGCTGATCGCGCCGGTCGCGATCATCCTGGTGGCGGAGAACCTGGGCCACATCAAGGCCGTCACCGCGATGACCGGCAAGAACCTGGACGTCTACATGGGCCGCGCCTTCATCGGCGACGGGCTGGCCACGATGGTGTCGGGCAGCGCGGGCGGGACCGGTGTGACCACCTACGCCGAGAACATCGGCGTGATGGCGGCCACCAAGATCTACTCGACGGCGGTGTTCCTGGTGGCGGCGCTGATCGCGGTGCTGCTGGGCTTCTCGCCGAAGTTCGGCGCGCTGATCCAGGTGATCCCGCTGCCGGTGATGGGCGGCGTGTCCATCGTCGTTTTCGGCCTGATCGCGGTGGCCGGCGCCAAGATCTGGGTCGACAACAAGGTCGATTTTTCGCAGAACAAGAACCTGATCGTCGCCGCGGTCACGCTGGTGCTGGGCACGGGCGACTTCACGCTGAAGTTCGGCCAGTTTGCGCTGGGCGGCATCGGCACCGCCACCTTTGGCGCGATCCTTTTGTATGCCCTGCTCAACCGCAAGGGCTGACCGGTTTCCGCCCGCCTCGACCTTCAAAAAGGACATCACCATGAAGACCTCTATCCGCCATCGCCCTTCGTTTCGCACCCTGACGGCCACCGCGCTGCTGCTGGGCCTGGTGGCCTGTGCCGCGCCGCGGCCCGAAGCGGCCGCCACCGCCGAATTGCAACCGACGCGCGGCAACACCGCCAGCGGCACCGTGCGTTTTGTGCAGAACGGCGACAAGGTCCAGGTCAGCGGCGAGGTCAAGGGCCTGAAACCCAACGCCGAACACGGGTTTCACGTCCATGAAAAAGGCGACTGCTCCAGCGGTGACGGCATGAGCACCGGTGGCCATTTCAACCCCACCACCACCGCGCACGGTCAGCATGGCCAGGGCACGCACCACGTGGGCGACCTGCCGTCGCTGAAGGCCGACGCCCAGGGTGTGGCCAAGGTCGACTTCACCACCTCCGCCCTCACGCTCAAGCCCGGTGCCACCAACATCATGGACAAGGGCCTGATCGTGCACCGGGACCCCGACGACTACAAGACCCAGCCCACCGGCAACTCCGGCCCGCGCGTGGCCTGCGGCGTGATCCGGGCTTCCTGAAGGATGGATGGGGCCGGCCCGGATAATCCTGGGCCATGACGCCGTACGACGACTTCCTGGCCGCCTTCCCCGACTACGCCACCACCCTCGCCCTGGACGAGCTGCGCGCCACGCAGTACGCCCGGCTGGACCGCCTGGATCAGGTGTACCTGGACTACACCGGCGCCGGCCTGTACGCGACCAGCCAGGTGCAGGAACATGCGGCGATGCTGGCCGAACAGGTGCTGGGCAACCCGCACTCGGCCAACCCGAGTTCGATGCAGACCACCCGCCGGGTGGAACAGGCGCGTGCCGCCGTGCTGGCGTACTTTGGCGGCACCGGTGCCTACACCGCCATCTTCACGCTCAACGCCTCGGGGGCGCTCAAGCTGGTGGGTGAGTCCTACCCGTTCGCGCCCGGTGGGCGGCTTCTGCTGACCGCGGACAACCACAACTCGGTCAACGGCATCCGGGAGTTCGCGCAGCGCCGTGGCGCCGCGGTGGACTATGCGCCCCTGACCCGCCCCGAGCTGCGCCTCGACGAGCCGGCGCTGCACGCGCTGCTGGCGCAGGCGGACGCGGATCAACCCAGGCTGTTCGCGTTTCCGGCGCAATCGAATTTCTCCGGGGTCAAGCACGCGCTCGAATGGGTGCAGACGGCCCGCTCGCGCGGGTGGCACGTGCTGCTGGACGCAGCCGCCTACGTGCCGACCAGCCGCCTGGACCTGCGCGCCGTGTCGCCGGACTTCGTGGTGATGTCGTTCTACAAGATGTTCGGCTATCCCACCGGCGTGGGTTGCCTGCTGGTGCGCAACGAAACACTCGCCACCCTGCGCCGGCCCTGGTTCGGCGGTGGCACGGTCAATTTCGCCTCGGTGCAGGCTCGGCTGCATGTGCTCTCCGACGGCGAAGCGGGGTTCGAGGATGGCACGCTCAACTACCTGAGCATTCCGGCGGTGGAAACCGGCCTGCGTCACCTGCAGCGGGTCGGCATCGAGACCATCGGCACGCGCGTGCAGTGCCTCACCGGCTGGCTGATCCGGCGCCTGCTGGCCTTGAAGCATGGCAACGGGCGCCCGATGGTCCGGCTGTATGGTCCGGCCAATCTGACGATGCGTGGCGGCACGCTGACCATGAACCTCTACGACCCCGAGGGGCACCTGGTGGATTACCGGCGGGTGGAAGAGCTGGCGGCCCAGGCGCGCATCTCGCTGCGCACCGGCTGCTTCTGCAACCCCGGGGCCGGCGAGGCGGCCGAAGGCCTGGACGAAGCCGACATGCGCGCAGCCGTCGAGCAGGCCGGCCGAGACATCAACCTGCCGCGTTTTCTGCAGGTGATGCAATCGCGTGGTGGCAAGACCGCGGGCGCGATCCGCGTGTCCACCGGCCTGGCCAGCCATTTTGCGGATGTGGAGCGTTTCCTGGAATTCGTGCAAGGTTTGCGCGACCAGACCGCGATGAGCATCGGAGGTGCCACGTTCGACATCGAATCCTGCCGCGTGGTGCGCGACGCCGGCTGAGCGGCCGGGGACCGACCGCTGGCCCGACCCGCGACCGACACGGGTTTGATGGCGGTCAAAGCGTGTGCGGTCCGGCGGTCCAGAATGGTTGGCGTCGATTCACAGCCCATTCGGAGGAACCATGCGTCATCTGGTTGGATTGCTGGCATTCGTCCTGGCAGGACTGGCGCCCGTCGGCAGCGCGGCGGAGGACATCACCTGGCGCGCGACCTCGGTGCAAGGTCCGCGCACGCCGGCGATGAACACCCGGCTCGGCGTGGCGATGTTCTCCGGCAACGAGGCCGCTACCTATGAGCGCAAGATCGCGGCCGCCGCGCCACCGCAGGATGGCAAGCTCGCCGTCAACGTGGAATCGGTCTACCGTTTTGCGGACGGCTCGACCCTGGTGATGCGCAGCCGCGAAACCATCAACCTGACACCGCAGAACACCCATGGCCGTGACGAGTGGACCGGCAACGGAGAAATCGCCACCGGCACGGGCCGTTTCGCTGGTGCCACTGGCACGTTCACGTTCCGCGCGGTGATGGGGCTGGACCGGCAGGCCGATGGCATGCTCGGCGATTCATTCCTGACCGGTCAGGGGCGCTACCAGTTGCCGCCGGCGAAGTAGACCCGGTGCGCCGCCGGGAGCGGACAATGGCGGGTCCTGTCCGTCAACCCACCACACTGCCATGCCGCTCTGGAAACAAGCTCTCTCGATTGATGTGCTCAACGCCGTTCACGTCGGCACAACCGTCGCCCATCTGGGTATCGAGTTTCTGGAGGTGGGCGATGACTTCATCCGCGCCCGCGTGCCCGTCGATGCACGGACCCGCCAACCCTACGGTCTGCTGCACGGCGGCGTGAGCGTGGTTCTGGCCGAGACGCTGGGCTCCTGTGGGGCGGCTTTTTCGTGCCCTGAGGACTATCGCGCCGTGGGCCTGGACATCAATGCCAATCATTTGCGTGGCGCCACCAGCGGTTGGGTGACCGGCGTGGCGCGTCCGGTGCACATCGGTCGCACCACCCAGGTCTGGCAGATCGACCTGAGCAATGACGCCGGCGAACTGACCTGCGTTTCGCGCATCACCATGGCCGTGCTGGCGCCGAAATCAGTGCCGAATTGACACCATCCCTGCACCAGCAGGCCACAAGAAGCTATTGTTTTTGTAGTATCTGCGTGCTCTCGGGGAGCTTCGCCTGGCGCGCCGCAGGGTGCCATTGGTGCGCGGAAAGTAAAAAGCGCAGCACCCGTTTACGCAGATTTACGGACTAGGGTTTCCCCGGGGTCGCCGTACAATCAGCCTCCCCAAACCAGACAGGACGGACGGCCCGGCGATCCCGGAAGCCGCCGCGCAGGAGACAAATCATGGCCTCGGACATCGAAATCGCCGAAGAAAAACGCACCCAGCTGCGCCGCGCCGCGCTGGAATACCACGAGCTTCCCACCCCCGGCAAGATTGCCATCGCGGCCACCAAGCAGCTGGTCAACCAGCACGACCTGGCGCTGGCCTACTCGCCTGGCGTGGCCGCGCCCTGCGAGGAAATCGCCCGCGATCCGGCCACCTCGTTCAAGTACACCAGCCGCGGCAACCTGGTCGGTGTGGTGACCAACGGCACCGCGGTGCTGGGGCTGGGCGATATCGGCCCCCTGGCGAGCAAGCCCGTGATGGAGGGCAAGGGCGTGCTGTTCAAGAAGTTCTCGGGCATCGACGTGTTCGACATCGAGATCAACGAGAAAGACCCGGACAAGCTGGTTGAGATCATCGCCGCGCTGGAGCCCACGTTCGGCGGTATCAACCTCGAGGACATCAAGGCGCCCGACTGCTTCTACATCGAGCGCAAGTTGCGCGAGCGCATGAAGATTCCGGTTTTCCACGACGACCAGCACGGCACCGCCATCGTGGTGGGCGCTGCCATCCTCAACGGGCTCAAGGTCGCCGGCAAGGATCCGAAGCAGGTCAAGCTTGTGACCTCGGGTGCCGGCGCGGCCGCGCTCGCCTGTCTGGGCCTGCTGGTCAAGCTGGGCATTCCGCGCGAGAACATCTGGGTCACCGACCTGGCGGGCGTCGTCTATGCGGGCCGCACCGAGTTGATGGACGAGGACAAGATCCAGTTCGCGCAGAAGACCGAAGCCCGCACGCTGGCCGAGGTGATCCAGGGCGCCGACGTGTTCCTGGGGCTGTCCGCCGGCGGTGTGCTCAAGCAGGACATGGTGCGCACGATGGCCGCGCGGCCGCTGATCTTTGCGCTGGCGAACCCGACGCCTGAGATCATGCCCGACCTGGTGAAGGCGGTGCGTGACGACGCCATCATGGCCACCGGGCGCACCGATTTCCCGAACCAGGTCAACAACGTCCTGTGTTTTCCCTACATCTTCCGCGGCGCGCTGGACGCCGGTGCGTCCACCATCACCCTGGAAATGGAGCTGGCGGCGGTGCACGCGATTGCCGAGCTGGCCCAGGCCGAGCAAAGCGAGGTGGTGGCGGTGGCCTACGCTGGGCAACAGCTGGCCTTCGGCCCCGAATACCTGATCCCCAAACCCTTCGACCCGCGCCTCATGATGAAGATCGCGCCCGCTGTGGCGCAGGCGGCGGCCGACAGCGGGGTGGCCACGCGGCCGATCGCCGACATGGACGCCTACCGCCAGCGCCTGCAGAGCTTCGTCTACGCCTCCGGCACACTGATGAAGCCGATCTTCCTGGCCGCGAAGCGGGCCCTGAAGAAGCGCGTGGCCTATGCCGAGGGCGAGGAAGAGCGCGTGCTGCGGGCCGCGCAGATCGTGGTGGACGAAGGTGTCGCCCGCCCGACACTGATCGGCCGTCCGGCCGTGATTGCAAAGCGGGTCGACAAATTCGGTCTGCGGCTCAAGGAAGGACTGGACTACGACGTGGTCAACGTCGAGCTGGATCCGCGCTACCGCGACTTTTGGCAGACCTACCACCGCATGACCGAGCGCAAGGGCATCACCGAGCAGATGGCCAAGATCGAAATGCGCCGGCGCCTGTCACTGATCGGCGCGATGTTGCTGCACAAGGGCGAGGTCGATGGCCTGATCTGCGGCACCTGGGGCGGCACCGGCCTGCACCTGGAATACGTGGACCAGGTCATCGGCAAGCGACCCGGCGTGACCACCTTCGCCGCGATGAACGGGCTGATGCTGCCAGGCCGGCAGGTGTTCCTGGTGGACACCCACATCAACTACGACCCGAGCGCTGAACAGCTGGCCGAGATCACGATGTTGGCTGCCGAAGAGATGATGCGCTTCGGGCTGCGGCCCAAGGCGGCGCTGCTGTCGCACTCCAACTTCGGGTCGTCCAGCCAGCCCAGTGCGCTGAAGATGCGCCGGGTGCTGGAGCTGCTGAAAACCCAGGCGTCCTGGCTGGAAGTGGACGGCGAGATGCATGGCGACGTCGCGCTCGACGGCGTGGCGCGCCACGCCTTGATGCCGCGCAGCACCTTGATCGGCGACGCCAACCTGCTCGTGCTGCCCAACATCGACGCGGCCAACATCTCCTACAACCTGCTCAAGACCGCGGCGGGCGGCAACATCGCGATCGGACCCGTGCTGCTGGGAGCCGCCAAACCGGTGCACATCCTGACCCCGAGTACCACGGTCCGCCGTATCGTCAACATGACTGCGCTCACGGTGGCGGACGCCAACGTGGCGCGCTGAGGTCCGAACAAACAGCAAGCACTGACTTACGCCAGAAAAACCCTGGCGTGTTTGCTCAAATTTTGGGCAATCACTTGCTTTTTTGACCCGCTTCGGTCACACTACGGCCTGAATTTTCGGGGTTAACCCGGATTTTTCATCCGAAGTATTTCCATGTTGCGAGCTGCATTCGTCGATAACAAAAAGCCCTTGCTCGCAGGTCTTCTGGTGTGGGTCAGCCTGACGTGCCCTGTTTTGGTGCATGCCAGGCAGCCAGTTCCGGTCGATGGGTTGGCAACGGTTGCTGCGGCGGATTTGCCACCGCAAGGGCGCCAGACGCTTCAGTTGATCCACGACGGCGGACCGTTCCCTTACAGCAAGGACGGCACGGTGTTCGGCAATCGCGAACGCCTGTTGCCTGCCAGGCAGCGGGGCTACTACCTGGAATACACGGTGAAAACGCCGGGTTCACGTGATCGGGGTGCTCGGCGCATCGTGTGCGGTGGGCAGCCGCGAACGCCGGATGCCTGTTATTACACCGGGGATCATTACGCGAGTTTCAAGCGGATCGTTCAGTGACGGTGACGCGGCCTGTCAGGTACTGCCCCGTGGTTGCAGACAGTTTTTTTGACCATTAGAGAAAGAGCAGCGGAGATGGATACACCACTTCGTAACGTAAGAACCAACATCGTGCAGTCGATTCGCGCGTTTCGCGTGAGCGATCTGCAGGAAGCCTCGCAGGCGCTGGGGCACCACTTCCTGTACGCCAACCTGTCGTCCGCTCAGAGCAAGCAGGATGTGCTCGACCTGATCGCGCAGCAGTTCACCTTTCCGGCGCATTTCGGCAAGAATTTCGACGCCTTGTACGACTCGATGACCGATCCGCTGCACAAGTCGGGTCCGCAGCCCGGCTTCATCGTGGTTCTGGAGCAGGTGCCGGCCAACGGCAAGTTCGACAAGGAAGCGCGCGAGCAGCTGCTCGACATCTTCCGCGACGCCGCCGACTACTGGGGTGACCGAAAAGTCCCCTTCAGGTGTTTCTATTCTTTTCTGTAGCCCGTTCCGCACAAACCAGCCAAGCGGAACGGGCTAACGAGGCAAAGGGTGAGGCCGCAGGCGGCGTACCGGTCGGCGCCGAGCCGGTCACCGAAAACGGGGAAAAGATGCCCACCAACCTGCTGGTGGACATCTCGCCGCAGGCGCTGCGCATGAGCAGCCCCTTCAACGCCGGGTACTGGCTGACCGCCGCCTGAGCGGCGTCAGGGCCGAGCCCCATGCGCGCCCGTCACCTTGGCGGGGGCTACTTTGAGCCCGCTCTCACGCGGGCTTCGCTGTTTCCGGGGCGACGAGCTTGCCCGCCCCCATCGCCTGCGCCAGGGCGACGTAGTCGGCCACGGGCACCTCTTCGGCACGGCGCTGCACGTCAAAACCTCCGGTGAAGCCGTGGTCATCGAGCCAACGGCCCAGGCTGTGCCGCAGCAGCTTGCGGCGCTGGCTGAACGCGACCTGCACGATTTCACCCAGGCGCGTCGGGTCCAGGCGGGGCGGCTGCTTCAGCGGCTCCATCCGAACCACCGCGCTGTCGACTCGTGGTGGCGGCTCGAAGCTGGCAGGGGGCACGAACAGCACGTTCTCCATCGCGTAGCGCCATTGGAGCATGACCGACAGGCGCCCGTATTCGGCTGTCGCGGGCGTGGCCACCATGCGATCGATGACCTCCTTCTGGAGCATGAAATGCTGGTCCTCAATCGTGTCCACATAGCGCAACAGGTGAAACAGAATGGGGGTGGAAATGTTGTACGGGAGATTCCCGACCACTCTCAGTTTCATGGCGCCTGATGGCCTATTGACGGCGGAAAAGTCAACTTTCAATACATCCGACTCGATCACCGTGAGCTGCGGGTGCGCCCGCAGCCGCGCCGCCAGGTCGCGATCGAGCTCGATCACGGTCAGGTGTCCCAGCCGTTCCACCAGCGGCTGGGTAAGCGCGGCCAGGCCCGGACCGATCTCGACCATTGCCTGTCCGGGCCGGGGATCGATCAGGCGCACGATGGCGTCGATGACGCCGCAGTCGGTGAGGAAGTGCTGCCCGAAGCGCTTGCGGGCGACGTGCTTCATCAATCAGGCGCCGCTGTTGCGGACTTCGATTTCAGGCCGCCGCCACCCGCAATGAGGGAGCGTGGGGGCACACCGCCGCAGCGCCGGGCCGCCCCAAGCAAGGCGCTCCCCCTCGGGGGGCAGCGACCACACGCAGTGAGGGAGCGTGGGGGCACAATCATCATTATTGGGGTGGTTCGCGCAGTTCCACGTAGGCGCGCCCGCGCACCTCCTGTGCCCAACTCTGGTAGGCCTCTTCCATCTTCTTCTCCCGCACCAGGCCCCGGACGATTTCGCGCTGTTCGCGCGCGCTGAGCTGGGTGTCGCGCCGCTCCATCAACTGAATCAGGTGCACGCCGAACCGGGACACAACCGGTTGGCTGATCTGGCCGGGCGCCAGCTTGTTCATGGCTTCCTCAAACTCGGGCACGAACTGCCCGGGGCTCACCCAGCCGAGGTCGCCTCCTTCGCGGGCGCTGCCATCCTGCGAGTTCTCGCGTGCCAGGGTGGCGAAATCCGCCTGTCCGGCCACGACCCGGCGCCGGAAGTCCGCCAGACGTTCGGTGGCCGCCGACTCGGTGAGCTGCGCGCTGGGCCGCAACAGGATGTGGCGCGCGCGGCTTTGCGTCACCGTCATGCCTGGCAGGCTGCCCTGGCGCCGTTCGAGCACCTTCAGGACGTGAAAGCCCGCGCCGGAGCGCACCGGGTCGGAAACCCCGTTCTTCGGCAGGCCTTTGGTGGCATCGATGAAGATGCTGGGAAAACGGTCGACGGTGCGCACGCCCAGGTTGCCGTCGTTGCGGCTGCGATCCGGCGCATCGGAAAACTCCCGCACCAGCGCCGTGAAGTCCTGGCCGGCACGGGCGCGCCGGGCTACTTCTTCGGCGCGGGCTTTCAGGGTGGCAACCTGCGCGGGCTCGGCGTTCTCGGGCACGGCCACCAGCACCATGGCCAGGCCGAGTTCGGAGTTGGCCGCGTCGAAGCCCTGCTTTTCCTGGATGAACAGGTCGATGTCGGTCTCGGTCACCTTGGCCCTGGGCTCCAGCTCGCGCTCGCGCACGCGGGTCAGCAGGATCTGGTCTCGCAGGTCTTCGCGGAACTGGGTGACCGACTGTCCGTCCTGGTTCAGCCGCCGGCGAAGCTCTGTCACGGTGAGCTGGTTCTGGTTGGCGATGGCAGCTTCGGCCTGGTTCACCGCGGCATCGTCGACCTTGATACCCGCCTCGCGCGCCAGCTGCAGTTGAACCTTCTCGTTGATCATGCGATCCAGCACCTGGCGCGCCAGCGCATCGCGCGGCGGAACGGCGCCGCCTTGCTGGGCCAGTTGCTGTTCGGTGCGGACCAGTTTGGCCAAGACCTCGTTGTTGGTGATCGGTTCGCTGTTGACCACCACCACGATGAAATCCGCCTGTCGCGGTCCGCTGGGTGCGGAGCGGGCCGACAGGTTGCCGCCGCCCAATCCGCCGCCCGAGCCGCTTGCGCCCAGGCTTGGGGACGGGCGAAGGCCCTGCGCGGGCGCCATCAGCGGCACCAGCAGGGCGCAGGCCAGGGTGAATACGCCGATCCGGTGGTGGTGGGCGCGCCGGGCAGAAGGTACCGTAAGAGGTTTATTCATAGTTGCTGAAGCGGCTGGGCGGCGGCGTGCTCTGGTCCCGCAGGTATTGGTAGCGTGAAACCTGGTCACGCAAGGTCTTCAATGGGCTCGTCCCGAGGCGCGAAAAGCCGACAAGTTCAAGTTGCATCGTGACACTCGTGTTCGCAGTCGTGCTGCTGGTCTGCAAGCGGGTGACCACGATCCGCGTGAGCCAGCAGCCGGCATCGTATTCGAATCCGAGCAAGCCGTCCGTGAGCTGACGGTTCATCAGGCTGTAGCTCATGCGCCCGACGGTGTACCAGCGCCCTGGCCCCTGGCCCTTGCCAGCGCCGAGTTCCTGACCCCTGTCGCCCCACAGATCGTTGATCGGCCACTGCCAGCTGACGTCGAGCGACTCGCTGGTTCCCGCCTGCAATCGGTAGGCGGCGTTGAACACCCGGTAGTTGCCCGGATTGTAGGTTCCGCCCACGGTGGTGCGCACCGAACTGGCCGTCTTGGCATCGAACTGCACCACCGCGCGTGCACTCCAGCGCGGATCCCAGTTGACGATGCCGCCCACCAGGATGTCGCTCCAGCCGCTGGGCACCGCGGCTTGCCCGGGCAAGGTGACCTGCTGGCTCGAAAAGCGCAATCGGTTCGCGATGCCGAACTGCGCGGCCTGGCTGCCGCTTGCAGGATCGAGCAGGCGCGACGACAGGCCCAGCGTGAGCAGGTTGTTGTCGGCGATGCGGTCGTTGCCAACGAAGGCGTTCTCCTGGTAGATCGTGGTGAAGTTGTAGTCGAAACTGGCGGTGTCGTAATTGGGCAGGTAGTTCTGGTTGCGATACGGCGTGTAGACGTAGAACGCTCTGGGCTCCAGGGTCTGGCGCAACTCGCGGCCGAAGTAGCTGGCGTCGCGTTCGAAGATCAGGCCGCTGTCGAGGCTGACGGTCGGCACGGTCACGTTGGCGCGGGTATCCCCGTTGCTCAAGGGTCCGTCCACGGTGTAGTTGGTGGCCTGCACCATCAGCTTGGGCGTGATGAAACCGCCTGGCTGCGTCCATGGCCGACTGACTTGTGCCGCAATGAACGTGCGCTGTCCATTGGGCTGCCCGGTCATGGCTGGCAGGGATTCGAACTTCGTGTAATCGGCGTTCACGCTGTAATCGATTCCGACGCCAGTGCCGCCACCGTAACGCGCGGTCAATTGGGGCAGCCGGTTGTATGGGGGCGTGATCGGCGCGGTGGGATCCTGCAGGGTCTGCCAGTACAGCGCGCGGGCGGCGGTCGAAAAACCGCCCTGGGACCAGGTGAGGTTCGCGTCGTTGGGCAGCAGGCGGGTGGTCTGCGAGGTGCCGATCCGGGGAAAATCCTTCCAGTAGTTGTCATCGCTGACCCGGTTCAGGTTGACGCTGAGCGCCGAGCCGCCTGGCAAGGTGCCGTTGTGGACGCCCGCGAAGCCCCAGCGTTTCTCGTCGCGCAGGCGGTCCCAGGGCATGAAGTTGCCCCAGACCTGACCTTTGTAGGGTTCCTCCAGGTAACGGTACTCGCCGGCCAGGTCGACACCGCGTTTGGACATCACCGTGCCCCACAGGGTCGCGTCGCGGTTCGGCGCCAGGTTCAGGTAATAGGGCTGCGAATACTCGACACCGTTGACGTTGCCCAGGCCGACGGTCGGCGTCAGGAAGCCGGTCTTGCGCTTGCCGCTGAGCGGGAAACTGATTTCGGGAACCGGCAGTATCGGCACATCCATGAAGCGCAGGGTGGCGCCCTCGGCCACCCCGGTGTCGTCCTCCAGGTCGACATCGATGCGGCGGGCTTTCAGCACCCAGTCGGGCAGCCATTCCGGGCCATCGCGGCGGCAGGTGCTGTAGCGCGCGTTGTGCAGGATGGAGCGTTTGTCGTCGAGGAAGTCCAGCCGCTCGGCGTCACCCAGCGCCCCGTTCTTCAGGAGCTCGAAACTCGGGCTTTTGAGGTGACCCCGAAACGCATCAATCTCCAGTTCGCCCTCGGGCGCCTGGTAGACGTTGCCTTCGCGGTTGAGCCGCACCTTGCCGCGCGCGCGGGCCGTGTCGTCCGGCATGGTGTACTGCAGCCAGTCGCCGCGCAGCACGGTGGAGCGGTTGCGCAGCTCGGCCTCGCCTTCGACCACCACGCGCTGGTCCACCTGCCCCTCCAGGCGCTGGCCCGAGACGAAGGTGGGCAGGTCCTTGCGGGTCTGGGGGGGGACCTTTTCTTCCAGCTGCGGCGTGCGGTTGAGCTTGAGCGCTTCGACGTCCCCCTCCTGTCCCCAGGCCAGGCCATGCAGCAAGCCGGCCACCACGACGGCCACCGGGGTGCGGCGGCTGGGCGGTGGCAGCGTTTGAGGCTTCATCAGGACGGGCACAGGGGCGGCGTGTTCGATCGGCAGGTCCGCCCCGGGTCGGCGGGTGGCATCCGACCGGGCGTCGGGGCCGGATTTGTAGAATGGATTATCCATGAGCGATCAAGCACTTCCCCCGGGCGCGGCCCCCGCGCCGCCCGCCTGCGCCCCGGTCTGGGCCGACCCCGCCCGCGCCCGGGCTTTCCAGGCCTGGCTGGCGCGAGAGGCGCCAGCCCAGGCGCTGAACCCTGCCAGCGTGCGAAGCGCGTCCGCCGACGCCAGTTTTCGCCGTTATTTCCGGGTCGACCGCGCCGATGGCACGGGCAGCCTGATCATCATGGACGCGCCGCCCGCGCAGGAAAACTGCGCGCCATTCGTGCAGGTGGCAGGCCTGATGCAAACCGCCGGCCTGAACGTGCCGCGCATCCTGGCCTGGGACGAGCCGCTGGGCTTCATGCTGCTGAGCGACCTCGGCACGCAGACGATGATGGAGGTGATCGACCGCGAGCACCCCGGCGCCAACCTGCCGCTGTACCGGCAGGCGTTGGACGCGCTGATCGCCTGGCAGCAGGCGTCGCGCCCTGGCGTGCTGCCGCCTTACGACGAGACACTGCTGCGCCGCGAACTGGCTTTGTTCCCGGATTGGTACCTGACGCGCCACAAGGGCGTCGCGGTTGAAGGCCGCACCCGCGAAACGCTGGACAAGACTTTCGACCTTATCGTGGCCCGCAACCTGGCCGCGCCGTCGGTGTACGTGCACCGCGACTTCATGCCGCGCAACCTGATGATCCCCACTGCACCCGGCACGACCCCGGCGACCCGGCTCGGGGTGTTGGACTTCCAGGATGCGGTCTACGGCCCCATCACCTATGACATCGCCAGCCTGATGCGCGACGCCTTCCTGAGCTGGGAGGAGGACTTTGTGCTCGATGTGACGGTGCGCTACTGGGAGCAGGCGCGCAAGGCAGGCCTGATGGACTTCGAGGACTGGCACAGCGACTTCGGCGCCTTCTACCGCGCGGTCGAATGGATGGGCCTGCAGCGGCACCTCAAGGTGGCCGGCATCTTTGCGCGCCTGACGCTGCGCGACGGCAAGCCGCGCTACCTGGCCGACACACCGCGCTTCATCGGCTACATCCGCGCCACCGCCAGCCGCTACCGTGAACTGACGCCCCTGCTGCGCCTGATCGACGAGGTGGAGGGCATCCAGGTGGCAACGGGCTATGCGTTTGGCCGGATTTGAGCGTCCAACCGGCATTTTCCCAGCGTCCCATGGCCACAAGCAGCTATCGTTTTCGGAGTGACCTGCGCTGATGCCGCGGTTCCATTGTCCCGTGCCACTGGCCGCCGGCGAGGTCATCGACCTGCCGCCAGGCGCCGCGCGCCACGTGCAGGTCCTGCGGCTGCAACCGGGCGCGCGGATCACCCTGTTTCACGGCGAGCCGGACGGCCCGGGCGGGGAGTTCGAGGCCACCGTCACCCGCATGGGGCGCTCGGACGTGCAGGTGCTGGTGGGCGCGCACCACGCCATCGAACGCGAAGCGCCCCGGGCCGTGCACCTGCTGGCGGGCCTGACGGCCAACGAGCGCATGGACTGGCTCGTGGAAAAAGCCGCCGAACTCGGCGCCGCCAGCGTGACGCCAATCCTGGCCGCGCGCAGCGTGCTCAAACTCAAGGGCGAGCGCGGCGACAAAAAGCGCGCGCACTGGCAGGCGGTGGCGGTGGCGGCCTGTGAACAATGCGGGCGCAACCGGGTGCCACCGGTGCATGAGGCGATGGACCTGGCCGGCTGGCTCGCGGCCCACGGCCGGGCGCCAGCCGATCCGGGGGCGCCGGCGACCCGCCTGGTGCTGTCCCTCACGCCGGAAGCCCGGCCGCTGCGCGACGCGGTGCCGCCCGCCGGAGCGGTCTGGCTGTTGTCCGGCCCCGAAGGCGGGCTGACGGCGGACGAAGAAGCCGCGGCCGTCGCGACGGGCTTCGTACCGGTCACGCTCGGACCGCGCGTGTTGCGGGCCGAGACCGCGCCGCTGGCGGTGCTGGGCGCCTTGCTGGTCTGAGCGGCCCGCGCCGGCCGCCTGGCGTCACAGGCCCAGCGAGTCCCAGACCGGCGCCACCCGCGCCAGCACCTCGGGGCTCATGGTCAGCGCGCGGCCCCATTCGCGCGGGGTCTCGCCGGGCCACTTGTTGGTGGCGTCCAGCCCCATCTTGCTGCCCAGGCCGCTGACCGGCGAGGCGAAGTCCAGGTAGTCGATCGGCGTGTTCTCCACCATCATGGTGTCGCGGACCGGGTCCACCCGGGTGGTGACGGCCCAGATCACTTCGCGCCAGTCGCGCAGGTTCACGTCCTCGTCCACGACCACGATGAACTTGGTGTACATGAACTGGCGCAGGTGGCTCCAGACGCCCATCATCACCCGGCGTGCATGGCCGGGGTAGGCCTTGCGGATCTGCACCAGCGCCATGCGGTAGCTGCAGCCTTCGGGCGGCAGGTAGAAATCGGTGACCTCGGGAAACTGGCGCTGCAGCAGCGGCACGAACAGCTCGTTCATCGCCAACGCCAGCACCGCCGGCTCGTCGGGTGGCTTGCCGGTGTAGGTCGAGTGGTAGATCGGCTCGCGGCGCAGCGTGATGCGGTCGATGGTGAACACCGGGAACTCGGCCTGTTCGTTGTAGTAGCCGGTGTGGTCGCCGAACGGCCCCTCGATCGCGTGCTCGTAGCCGCTGGGGTGCGTGGCATCGGGCCGGATGCTGCCCTCCAGCACGATCTCGGCGGTGGCCGGCACCTGCAAGGTGCTGCCCAGGGCGCCCACCACCTCGGTGCGGCTGCCGCGCAGCAGGCCGGCGAACTGGTATTCCGACAGGCTGTCGGGCACCGGGGTGACCGCGCCCAGGATGGTGGCCGGATCGGCGCCGATGGCCACCGCCACCGGGTAGGGCTCGCCGGGATGCGCCAGGCCGTGCTCGCGAAAGTCCTGGGCGCCGCCGCGGTGGGCCAGCCAGCGCATGATGACCCGGTTGCGCGAGAGCACCTGCTGGCGGTAGATGCCCAGGTTCTGTCTCGCCTTGTTCGGCCCGCGCGTGATCACCAGGCCCCAGGTGATCAGCGGGGCCACGTCGCCCGGCCAGCAGTGCTGCACCGGCAGGCGCGACAGGTCCACGTCATCGCCTTCCCAGACCACCTCCTGGCACGGCGCCGAGCCGGTCACCTTGGGCGTCATGTGCCACAGGGTCTTGAGCAGGCCGCCCAGGCCGAGCATGTCCTTGAAACCCTTGGGCGCCTCGGGCTCCTTGAGGCTGGCCAGCAGCTCGCCGAAGGTGCGCAGCGCACGCACGTCGGCCACGCCCATGGCGCGGGCGACGCGCGCGGTGGTGCCGAACAGGTTGCCCAGCACCGGCATCGTGTGGCCTGAGGGCTGCTCGAACAGCAGCGCCGGCCCGCCGGCGCGCAGCACCCGGTCGCACAGCGCGGTCATCTCCAGGTTCGGCGACACCGGCGCGCTCACCCGACGAAGTTCGCCATCCGCTTCGAGTTGGGCGATGAAGTCCCGCAGGTCGTCGTAGGCCATGGTCAGGCGTCCTTGGGCGTGTTCAGGCCCTGCCAGCGCGGCGCGAGCGGATTGGGCAGATCCAGCAGGTCGACGAGTCGGCTCACCGTGTGATCCACGATGTCGTCCACCGTCTGCGGGCGCTGGTAGAACGCCGGCACCGGTGGAAAGACGATCGCCCCCATCTCGGTGACGCTCACCATGTTGCGAAGGTGCGCCAGGTTCAGCGGCGTTTCGCGCGCCAGCAGCACCAGCCGGCGACGCTCCTTGAGCATCACGTCGGCGGCGCGGGTGATCAGGTTGTCGGCCAGGCCGTGGGCCACCGCGGCCAGGGTGCGCATGGAGCATGGCGCGATCGCCATGGCGTCGGCCCGGAACGATCCGCTGGCGATGGCGGCGCCCACGTCGGCCACGGGGTAGATGGCATGCGCCAGCGGCTCCAGATCCCCGGGGCCGAGGTCGAGTTCATGCCGCAGGTTGAGCCAGCCCGCGTCGGACACGGTGACGTGGGTTTGCACGCCCGGGGTGTCGCGCAGCGCCTGCAACAGGCGCACACCGTACACGGCGCCGCTGGCGCCGGTAATGGCAACGATGAGGCGGCGCGGCGGGGAGGTGGTGCCTGAGGAGGCGGTAGGTGTGCTCATGCCAGGTCCGTCGGAAAGAAGGCACCGAATGGTCGCATATTGACGCCCGGTGCCGCCCGCAGGGGCCAGTGCCCCTGGCCGCGGCTCATGGCCACCCGGCGCGCAGGCGTTCGCGCAGGCGGCCCAGCACCTTGACCGGAGCGAACTGCTGTGGGTCGAACACCGGCAGCTCGATGGCGTCGATGGTGTTCTTCACCATCAGGCCCAGTTCGGTGTCGCCTTCCATGGCGAGGCGGCGGCTGAAGAACAGGGTGTCCGGGTCTTCCTTGCGCTGGGCCAGCAGCACGAAGTCGTGGGCGCTGGCGCTGATGGTGAGGTCGGGCGTTGCATCTGGCTTTCTGGCGTGGCGGGCCACAAAGCGGCCACCCTGCCAGGCAAAGTTGAAGGCCACGCGCGCGTCGGTCACGCACAGGCACAGGCTTTTGCCTTGGAGCATGTCGCCCACGTCGTCGCCGAGCTGCTTGGCCAGGGCCAGGTTCAGGGCGGTGACGAAGAGGATCGAGCCGGGGTAGGCCGGCAGGCGGGAAAAGACATCGCCCACGGGTTTGGGCAGGAGCATGGGGGTGGCTTGCATGGTGGCGGTCTTTTGAACCTCAGGCGGCTTCCAGCACTTTGCTCAAGGTGCCTTGGGCGTCGGTCTTCCAGGTTTCCAGCCCCGGCTTGCCGTGCCAGTAGCCGTTGCAGCTGGCGGCAGGCAGGAACGCTTGCAGCTGGGCGTTGGCGTCGGCCGCCGTCAGCGTGCCGTCCACCACGCCACAGACCAGTGCCACGATGTCGCCGGTGTGGGTGCTTTGCGGGCTGATGCGCAGCACGTCCACACCCAGGCTGCGCAGCTGGGCTACCTCGGGCAGCAGGTTGTAGATCTTGGCAGACTGGGTCTGGATGCCGTTGAGCACCAGAAAGCCTTCCTGCTCACGGGTGCGCAGCAGCAGGCCGTCCGGGTGGTCGATGCACAGGAACTGGCAGTCGTCCTTGGGCAGGTTGTTGTGGCGCGCGGTGAAGCAGCGGGCCGAGAACGCCAGCGGCATGCGGCCATAGGCAAACACCTCGGTCTGCACACCCAGCGGACGGCCCGCCTGCAATATGGCGAGGTCCGTCTCGCCCATTTCCAGCGGGATCACCCAGCGCTGCACGCCCAATGGCGCTAACCACTGCAGGGTGGGCAAGTTGTAGATGTTGCAGTGCGGCCCGGCCACGAAGGGCACCCTGCCCTCCAAGCAGTGCACCGCGCCCATGTCGTTGGCTTCGACCATGAATTCGCCATTGGCGGTTACCTTGTGCATCGTGCTCACGTCGGCACTGGACTCGATCAGCGTCATGGTGGACAGGACCACCTGCTTGCCCGCGTCGCGCAGCATGCGCGCCACGTCGAGCCAGTCGGTCAGGCGCAGCTCCTTACGCCGCGAACACACGGCTTCACCCACGTAGACGATGTCCACGGGCATCTTCGCGACTTGCTGGTAGAAGTCAAAAACGGTCTGGCGCGGCCAGTAGTACTGCAGGGGTCCGAGAGAGAGTTTCATATGCATGCCCCCATCACTTCCACGACCGGTGGTAGGCACCGAGTGTGTGTTGCTGCCCTTCACCGACCCTGTCGAGGTCGGCCATCCAGGCCGGTTTGGCCGAGTAGCGGTGCGGGTTGGCACGGCAGTTGTCGATAGCTTCGCGCCACACCTTGGTCACCTGGGCCACATAGGCCGGGCTACGCTGGCGCCCTTCGATCTTGATGGCACGCACGCCCATCTTCATGAGCTTGGGCAACAGCTCCAGCGTGTTGAGGCTGGTGGGCTCCTCGATGGCGTAGTAGTTTTCCTCGTCGCCCACGTCAAACCGGCCCTTGCACAGCGTGGGGTAGCCCGCGTTCTCACCGGGGGCGTAGCGGTCGATGAGCACTCCGTTGAGGCGCGACTCGCGGCCCTGTGGGGTTTCGACCCAGCGCACGGCCTTCGGGGGCGAACACACGCCGTTGGTATTGGGGGCTTCGCCGGTGGCGTAGCTGGACAGGGCGCAGCGGCCTTCGACCATGACGCACAGGCTGCCGAAGCCGAACACTTCGATCTCCACCAGAGTCTTTTCCAGCACGTGCTCGACCTGGGCAATGGAAAGTACGCGCGGCAGCACAGCACGCTGGATGCCGAAGTGCTGGTGGTAGAAGTTAATGGCCTCGTAGTTCGTGGCCGAGCCTTGCACGGACAGGTGTAATCGCAATTGCGGCTGGTGCTTGGTGGCGTAGGCCATCAGGCCCGGATCGGCCAGGATGACCGCGTCCACCCCGGCGCTGGCTGCGCGGTCGATGGCGACCTGCCACAGCTGCGGGCTGGCGGCCTGCGGGTAGGTGTTCAAGGCCACGAGCACCTTGCGCCCGCGGCTGTGGGCGTACTCGATGCCCTGGGCAATGGCCTTCTCGTCGAAGTTCAGCCCGGCAAAGTTGCGCGCGTTGGTGGCGTCGCGAAAGCCGAGGTAGACGCAGTCGGCGCCATGGTCGATGGCGGTCCTGAGCGCGGGCAGGCTGCCAGCCGGGCAGACCAGCTCAAGCGGTGAGGCGCTGGCGGTGGTCGGTGGCGTGGTTGCCAGCTCCGGGGCGATAGGGTTCATCCAGGGAGGTGTGGGGGCGGATCAATAACGTAGGTCGATCGGAGAGCCTTTGCCACGCTTCCAGACTGGCGTCGGGCCGCCGTTGATGCAAGCCGATGGCCTAGACCGATGCGAACCTGGTCGGTGGCAGGGTGATCCGAGGCCGAGCTCACTGGCGCACGAAATCGATCATCACGGCGCTGGCGTTGCGCTCTCGGTAGTTCACTTGGACCGACTCGCCGTAACGAGCGTTCAGTTGCTGTAAAAGCGGAATCGGATCGTGGTCGTTCACGAAGCGCATAGTTTCGCCGGGATTCAAAGCGTCGATCGCGCCGAAGATTGCCGCATGGCGAAAGCGCTTGGCGATGCCGCGGGCATCAAACGGATAGATCGCGTCGGGCGACCGATGGTCGTGCGACTGCAGGTTCTGCATGGGTTGGAGAAGGGACATGAGCACTCCTGAGTGTGCAGGGCAGTCGCAAGGAAAATAGATTCAAAGAAAATGAATATTTAATTTAGCACCCCGAACGATGAAACGCAAGCGAACCCATGATGCGATTGGTGGCTTTACCTTCCCGGGCGGGCGTGTGGTGACCGGCGCGACAGTGGGCTCAGAAGCTTGCCCATACACTGCCCTGTATGAACCGCAACCTCCTCCTGCTGGCCCTGTGCCAGGGCCTGTTCCTGACCAACAACGTGGTGTTCATCGCCATCAACGGCCTGGTGGGCCTGAGCCTGGCACCGCTGGGCTGGATGGCCACGCTGCCGGTGATGGGCTACGTGGTGGGCGGTGCGCTGTCCACCAGCCTGGTGGCGGGGGTACAGACCCGTTTCGGGCGGCGGGTGTCGTTCCAGACCGGGCTGCTGGTGGCCTTGCTGTCGGCACTGTTGTGCGCCCTCGCGGCCTGGCGCCGCGACTTCTGGCTGCTGTGCGCCGCCACGGTCATCGCTGGCTACTACAGCGCCAACGGGCAGCTGTACCGTTTTGCCGCGGCCGAGCTGTCGGCGCCGTCGTTTCGCGAGAAGGCGGTGTCCCTGGTGCTGGCCGGCGGGCTGCTGGGCGCGGTCGTTGGCCCCAACCTGGCATCGCGCACGCGTGCGCTGAGCGAGGTGCCGTTTCTCGGCGCCTACCTCAGCCTCGCGCTGGTGGCGCTGCTGTCGATGGCCCTGATGGCGTTCGTGAGATTTCCGCTGACACCGCCCAAGGCAGCGGGCGGGTCGGCGGGCCGTCCGCTGTCGGTGATCGCGCGACAGCCGGTGTTCATCGTCGCGGCCGCCAGCGCGGCCCTGAGCTATGGCGTGATGAACCTGCTGATGGCGGCCACGCCGCTGGCGATGCAGGTCTGCGGGTTTCCGTTCGACGATGCTGCGCTGGTGCTGGAGTGGCACGTGATCGGCATGTTCGCGCCGGGTTTTTTCACCGGGCACCTGATCCGTCGCTTCGGCACCCTGCCGATCATGGGGACAGGCGTGGTGCTGTACGCGGTGTGCATTGCCGTGGCCTTGTCGGGTGTGGATCTGCACCGGTTCCTGGTGGCGTTGTTCCTGCTGGGGGTGGGCTGGAACTTCCTGTTCACCGGCAGTACCACGCTGTCGCTGCGCGCCTACCGGCCTGAGGAAAAAGACCGCGCGCAGGCCGCCATCAATTTTTGCGTGTTCGCCACCATGGCGCTCACCTCCTTTGCCTCGGGTGCGCTGGTCACCACGCAGGGCTGGGCGCTGCTGAACCTGGGCTCGCTGCTGCCAGTGGCGCTCACGGGCCTGGCCCTGGCGTGGCTGGCGCTTCGACAGCGCGCCGACCAGAATGCGCGGAATTCTTGACGCAAGCAACAGATCAGGGGATTGCTGGATTCGGTGTTGGGCTCGGGGCTGAACGGGCGACGGGGTGACCAGCCCGGTCGACCTGGCGGGTGTGCCGGGCAGTATGCTTCAAAAAGCATAGCAACCGGTGGCCGCCTCGCGCTGGGAAACAGCCAGAAAAGCTTCAAAAACGGGCGTCCAGCCAGGTTTTGAGCTGCGCAAACACCGTTTCGCGCTCGACCTCGTTGAAGATCTCGTGGTACAGCCGGTCGAACCGGTGCGCGCTGACGACGTTGGCGGGCGCCGCCGCCGCGAAGCGACGGCTGCCGTCCGGGTTCACCAGGCGGTCGTCCCCCGCGTACAGCAGCAGCGTGGGCACGCGCCAGTGCGGCGCGCTGGCCAGCACCGCCGGGCCCGCTTCGGCGATGAAGCGGGCCAGCCGGGCGCTGATGCGGTCGTGCACCAGCGGATCGTCCCGATACGCCTGCACCACGCCGGCATCGTGTGACAGGTAGCGGGCGTCGAGCCCGTTGCCCACGCGCAGGTCGGGTGCCAGGCGCGGCAGCACCGCCACCAGCAGTTTCTGGAAGGCGTTCATGCCGGCGTCCAGCGCCGGTGACGACAGCACCAGCGCGTCGACCGTGCGCAGGTTCAGCGACACCAGCCGCGCGGCCAGCAGACCGCCCAGGCTGTGGCCCATCAGGATCAGCGGCAGCCGGGGCGCCAGATGCCGGCGCGTGGTGTCGATCAGTTCGGCCAGGTTTTCGAGCAGAAAGCCGTCGGCGGGCAGCGCGCCGGGCTTGCCGTCGCTCTCGCCATGGCCATACTGGTCGTAGCTGCGCACCGCGAAGCCCCAGTTGTTCAGGCGCTCGGCCACGTGCTCGTACCGGCCGGCGTGTTCACCCAGGCCGTGCACGATGAGCACCATGCCGCGCGACGGGGTCCCAGGAGGCAGCGGCCACTCCATCACGGCGATGTTGCTGCCGTCGTGCGCGGTGAAGGCGTGCAGGGTGGAGTCGGACATGTCGGGGTTATGGGCTGTTGCGGTACAACCGTCAGGGCATGGCGGCGATCACCTGCGCCACCGCTGCCGTCAGTTTGCGCGCGTAGGGCACGTGCAGGAACTCGTTGGGGCCGTGCGCGTTGCTGCGGGGCCCGAGCACGCCGCACACCATCATCTGCGCCGCCGGGAAGCCCTCGCTGAGCAGGTTCATGAGCGGAATCGTGCCACCCTGTCCGATGTAGCCACAGGGTGCGCCGAAATGGGCCTGGCTGGCCTCGTTCAGCGCGGTCTCGAACCACGGCGTGGCCGCCGGTGCGTTCCAGCCCGTCGCGCCGCCGTGGCTGTCGAACGTGACCTTGGCCTGGTAGGGCGCGTTGTCTTCCAGCAGCGCCTTGAGTTCTCGCACAGCGGCTGACGCGTCCACCAACGGGGGCAGGCGCAGGCTGAGCTTGAACGCGGTGAAAGGCCGCAGCACGTTGCCGGCGTCCTGAATCGCCGGAAACCCGTCGGCGCCGGTCACCGACAGGGTGGGCAGCCAGGTGCGGTTGAGCAGCGCCTGCAGCGGGTCGGTGGTGGTGGGCAGTGCGAAGGTGGTGGAGCCGCCGCAGTCGTAATGCGCCCACGGGAATCGTTTGTAGACCTCCTCGCCCAGGATGGCCGCCGTGGCCTGCGCCTGGGCCAGCCGGTCGGCCGGCACCTCGCAGTGGAAGCTCGCGGGCAACAGCCGACCGGTGGCGCTGTCTTCGAGCCGGTCCAGCACCTGGCGCATGATGCGAAAGCTTGACGGCACGAGGCCCGAGGCGTCGCCCGAATGGATGCCTTCGGTGAGGATTTCCACCTTGAGCGTGCCGCTGGCCATGCCGCGCAGGCTGGTGGTCAGCCAGAGCTGGTCGTAGTTGCCGGCGCCCGAGTCCAGGCAGACCACCAGGCCGACGTCCCCCAGGCGGTTGTTGCCGCTCGCGCGCAGCGCGTCGATGTAGGGCAGCAGGTCGTAGGAGCCGGACTCTTCGCAGGTTTCGATCAGGCCGACGATGCGCGGGTGTGCCACGCCCTGCGCCTTGAGTGCCTGCACCGCGGCGATCGCCGCGTAAACCGCATAGCCGTCATCGGCGCCACCGCGGCCGTAGAGCTTGCCGTCCTCGTATTTCGGTGTCCAGGGCCCCAGGTCGTTGCGCCAGCCGTTGAATTCGGGCTGCTTGTCGAGGTGGCCGTACATCAGGACGGTCTGGCCGCCGGCCGGTTTCGTCGCGTCGATCTCGAAGAACAGCACCGGCGTGCGCGGCGTGCCATCGGGCTTGTTCAGGCGCACGATCTCCAGGCGCAGGCCCGGCACCTTTTGGGCCAGCACCCAGTCGGCGGCCTCACGAACCACCGTCTCGATGTGGCCGTGCGCGACCCAGTCGGGATCGAAGCCGGGCGACTTGGCGGGAATCGTGATGTAGCGGGTCAGCTGACCGACGATGTCGTTGTCCCACTGGGCGCTGACGGCGGCCAGGGCGCGACCGGTGTCGAGCAGGGCCGAAGGCGGGATTTCGCGGTGGATCGGTGCATTCATGGGCTGGGTGGCCGTCGCGTCAGACGGCTGTGGTGCGTGGCATGCCCCCACTGTACGCGCTCAAGACCATCCCTGCCAGCGAGCGGGATTGGCTCGCGTTATCAAGGCGGGGCGGTGCGCCGATGCGCCAGCGTGGCCGCCGCACGCTCCAGCGCGGCGGCCAGGGTTGCGGCGCGCACCGGCTTGCTCAGGTAATCGTCCATCCCGGCGGCCAGGCAGGCGTCGCGGTCTTCGGCCATGGCGCTGGCGGTCATCGCGACGATCCAGGGCCGTCGCGCCGGTGGCAGGCGCCCGTGGATCTGCCGGGTGGCTTCCAGTCCGTCCATCTCTGGCATCTGCATGTCCATCAGCACCACGTCGAGGCCGGGTCCCGTCGCCGCCCGGCAGACGGCCGCCACCGCCTCGTGGCCATCGGTGGCGATCTGGATGTCGTAGCCCAGTCCGTTGAGGATCAGCGAGGACACGCGCAGGTTCACCGCGTTGTCTTCGGCGAGCAGGATGCGCAGCGGCAGGCGCGAGGCGAGCAGCGGTTTGCTGGCCGGCGCGCGTGTCGGCGGCGGTGCGGCCGTCGGCTTCTGGCCGATGAGCTCGCACAGGGTGTCGAACAACGGCCGGTGTCGCAGCGGCTTGGTCAGGGTGCGAACCCGCGCCGGCAGGACCGGATGCGCGCCGTTGCCCGCCGCGCGCACGAGCGCCAGCAGGGGCAGTTCGCTTTGTTGCGGGCGCTGGCGCAAGGCGTGCACCAGATCGAAACCGGTGCGCCCGTCGGCATCGCGCCAGTCCAGGTCGACGATCACGACGTCGGGGGGCATCGGATCACGCAGGCGGGCCTGCGCTCCGTCCCACGCGTGCAAGGCGTGCAAGGTCTGCACCCGCATGCCCCAGCGGCGGGCCAGGCGCTCCAGGACATCGCGGCTCGCACGCTCCGGCGCGACCAGCAGCAGGTGGCGCCCGGCCAGCGCACCGGGCGGGTCCGCGGGCTCGGGCCGGTCGGGCGCGGTCACGCTCAGGCAGGGCAGCTCGAACTCGAAACAGGAGCCGACGCCGGGGTTCGACTCCACCCCGATGCGCCCGCCCATCAGGGCCAGCAGTCGCTGGCAGATGGCCAGGCCCAGGCCGGTGCCGCCAAAGCGCCGGGTGGTCGAGGCGTCCACCTGGCTGAACGAGCGGAACAGCCGGTCCATGCGGTCGGCGGGAATGCCGATGCCGGTGTCGCGCACCGATCCGCGCAGCAGCGTGGCGCCGCTGTCAGCGCGGTGCCAGCTCAGACCGACGCACACCTCACCCTCGGCGGTGAACTTGACCGCGTTGGCGATCAGGTTCACCAGCACCTGGCGCAGCCGGGCACTGTCGCCGATGACGCGGCGCGGCACCGCGTCGTCGATCCAGTACGACAGATCCACACCCTTGTCACGGGCGGCGCCGCAACACAGGTCGAGCGCATCGTCCAGGCATGCCGCGAGCTCGAACGGCTCGCTCTCCAGTTCAACCTGGCCCGATTCCAGCCGCGAAAAATCGAGGATGCCGTTGATCAGCGCCAGCAAGGTTTCGCTGCTGGTCCGAACGATGCCCGCAAACTCCTTCTGAGCCGCGGTCAGCGGCGTCTGCAGCAGCAGATCGCTCATGCCGATGACCGCGTTCAACGGGGTGCGAATCTCGTGGCTCATGTTGGCCAGGAATTCGGCCTTGGCCCGGTTGCCGGCGTCGGCGGCGTCGCGCGCCGCGATCAGCTCGGACTCGGTGCGCTTGCGCGCCGTGATATCGCGGGCAATGCCCAGCAAGCCGGTGCAACGCCCCTGCGCGTCGCGCATGGCCACCTTGACCAGTTCGTAGTATTGAACCGTGCCAGTCTGGCGGTCGACCAGCCGGTCTTCGTACACCAGGGGCGTGGCGCTGGCCATGGCCACGAGGTCGGCATCGCGGTATTCCGTGCCGTAACGCTCGCCGAACAACTCCATTGCCGTCTTGCCGATGATCTGCTGCTCTGTCAGCCCATGCTGGCGCTGGTGCGCCGGATTGGTCAGGAGGTAGACCCCGTTGGCGTCCTTGAGCCAGATGCGGTCGGGGATGTTGTTGACCAACGCGCGCAGCATGGCCTGCCGGTAGGCCAGCGCCTCCTGGGCCTGCGCATGCCCGGTGATGTCGGTGTAGGTTCGCACCGATCCACCATCGGACAGGCTGCGGGTTCGGACCTCCAGGGTACGGCCCTGGCGTGTGCGGCGAACATAGTTCCGTATCGGCACGTGGTGCGCCGCAGCCGGATTGCGGCCTTGGATGATGTCGGCCAGAAAAGCGCGATCGTCGGCGGAGTCCAACCAGCGCAGGTCTTCACCGAAATCGCCGCGTGCCTGCTGCCACAGCGCCAGCTCGTGCGCGGTGGGCTGGCGTTGCATCAGTTCGGTCGGCAGTTCGAGCAACGCCAGCGCCTGCTCGTTGTAAAACACGCAGCGGCCATCGGCGGCGAAACGCATGATGCCCTGGTCGATGTTTTGCAGCGTAACCGCCAGGGCGTCGGTCGCGCGCATCCTGTCGGTGATGTCCTCCACCGTGCCTTCATAGAACATCGGCCGCCCGTCGGCATCGGGCACAACGCGCGCGTGTTCCCGGACCCAGATGCGCTCGCGGGTCTTGTAGCGGTAGACCTCCGAGACGAAGTCGTGCACTTCGCCGTTTGCTTCCAGCAGCGCGCGGAACGCGTCGCGCCGACCCGCCTGCACGTACCAGCGGCCGGCGATGTCGTTCACCGACGCCAGCATCTCGGCTTCAGAATCGAAGCCGTTGAGACGAACCAGCGCCGGATTGGCCCGCAGCTGGCGACCCTCCAGGCTGCTGCGGTAAGCACCCAGGGGCAACCAGTCGAAGAGGGTGGCGAAGTCGTTGTTCGGCATGGCGGGTGGCTATCGTAGAACAGCGGTACCGGCCCGCGAAAACCTCACGCCGCCGTGTGACCCGTCGACAGCGGCTTGACGCCCCAGATTTCGTCGGCGTATTCACGGATGGTGCGGTCGGACGAGAACGTGCCCATGCCCGCGATGTTCAGGATCGCCTGGCGGGTCCATTCGGACGGGCGACGGTAGAGGTCGTCGACGCGACGTTGTGTGGCGACATAGTCCTCGAAATCGGCCAGCAGCTGGTAATGGTCCGATTCCAGCAGGGCGTTGGTGACATCGCGATAGCGCTCGGGTTCTTCCGGGGAGAACGCACCGTCGGCGATGCGGTCGATGGCCGTCTTCAACTCGTAGTTGGACTCGTAGCAGTGCCGTGGCCGGTAACCCTGGGCGCGCAGTTCGGCCACCCGCTCGGTTCGGTTGCCGAAGATGAAGATGTTGTCCAGCCCCACGTGTTCGGCAATCTCGATGTTCGCGCCGTCCCAGGTGCCAATGGTCAGCGCCCCGTTGAGCGCGAACTTCATGTTGCCGGTGCCGGAGGCTTCGGTGCCCGCGGTCGAGATCTGTTCCGACAGGTCCGCAGCGGGAATGATAAGTTCCGCCAGCGTCACGCGGTAGTTCGGAACGAACACCACCTTCAGGCGGTTGCCCACCACCGGATCGGCGTTGACCGCGCTGCCGACATCGTTGATCAGGCGGATCACCTGCTTCGCCATGTGATAGGCCGACGCCGCCTTGCCGCCGAAGATCACGGTGCGGGGCACCCAGTTTCCCTGGGGATTGGCCAGGATCTGGTGGTAACGCGTGATGACGTGCAGCACGTTGAGCAGTTGCCGCTTGTACTCGTGCATGCGTTTGACCTGCACGTCGAACAGGCTGTCCGGATCGATGCGGATGTCCAGTTCGCGCGAGATGTAGTCGGCCAGCCGGCGTTTGTTCTGCTGCTTGGCCAGGCGCACCGCGTTGTTGAACGCGGGTTCGTTGGCGAGTTCGCGCAGCGCGCCCAGTTCATCGAGGTCGCGTCGCCACGCCGGACCGATGCGGTCGTCGATCAGCGTTGCCAACGGCCGGTTGGCCTGGGCCAGCCAGCGCCTCGGCGTGACGCCGTTGGTCTTGTTGCAGAAGCGCTGCGGGAACAGGCGGGCAAAGTCGGCGAAGATGGTCTGGCGCATCAGCTCGCTGTGCAGCGCCGACACGCCGTTGACCTTGTGGCTGGCCAGCACGCAGAGGTAGGCCATGCGCACGCGCCGGGGGCCGTGTTCGTCGATCAGCGATACCCGGCGCAACAGGTCGGGTTCACCCGGATGGCTTTCGTGCAGGGTGGCCAGGAAGCGGGCGTTGAGGTCGAAGATGATGCGCAGATGGCGCGGCAGGACGCGGCCCAGCAGGTCCACCGGCCAGGTTTCCAGCGCCTCGTGCATCAGCGTGTGGTTGGTGTAGCTGAAGATGCGGCCGCACTGGGCCCAGGCGCCGTCCCAGTCCATCTGGTGTTCGTCGATCAGCAGGCGCATCAGCTCCGGCACCGCCAGCGCCGGGTGGGTGTCGTTGAGGTGGATGGCCACCTTGTCGGCCAGGATGTCCAGGCTGCCGTGGTCGCGCAGGAAACGGCGCAGCAGGTCCTGCAGCGAGGCGCTCACGAAGAAGAACTCCTGTCGCAGCCGCAGTTCGCGCCCGTGCTCGGTGCTGTCGTCGGGATACAGCACGCGCGAGACGTTTTCCGACTGGTTCTTGGCCTCCACCGCGCCGATGTAGTCGCCCTTGTTGAACGCGGCGAGGTTGATCGCGCTGGTGGCGCGCGCCGACCACAGGCGCAGCGTGGCGACCGAGGTGAGCTGGTAGCCGGGCACCGCGTTGTCGTAGGCGGTGGCCACCACATCGTCGGTATCGACCCAGCGCACGCGGCCGCCTTCGGATGTGAGCCGGCCGCCGAAACGCACCGAATAACTCAGTTCGGGGCGCATGAACTCCCAGGGGTTGCCGTTGATCAGCCAGCCGTCCGGTTCTTCGACCTGGCGCCCGTCGACGATGCGCTGGGCGAACATGCCGTAGTCGTAACGGATGCCGTAGCCCATGCCGGGCAGGCCCAGCGTGGCGATCGAGTCCAGAAAACAGGCGGCCAGCCGGCCCAGTCCGCCGTTGCCGAGCCCGGGATCGGCCTCCAGGTCCAGCAAGGCATCGAAATCGGCGCCCAGTTGCGTGCAGGCGGTGCGGGTGTCGTCGTAGATGCCGACGGCCATCAGCGCGTTGGTCAGCACGCGCCCGGTGAGGAACTCGGCCGATAGGTAGTAGACCCGCTTCGCATCGTGTTCGGAGGCGGCGTTCAGGGAGTCGCGCCAGCCGTCCATGATCCGGTCGCGCACCGCGTACAGGATCGCGAACAGCCAGTCGCGTCGCGTCGCCGAGCGAACGTCCTTGCCGACGGCATAGACGAGCCGGTTCGCGATCGAGCGCCGCAGCGCATCGACGGTGTTGGTGGGGTGGTCAAAATAAAAAGGCTGGGCGCTGGGCATGGTTTCATCCGTGGGTCTGGGTGTCAAAGGCTGTCGGTCCGATGGCCCTCATGCAAGCGCCGTGCCGCCAGCGTCCACCAGGCGTCGGTACAGTGCGCCGTAGGCCCGGGCAGCGTCGCGCCAGTCAAAACGAAGGCGCATGGCATGGGTCTGCACGGCACGCCATTGCGCGGGGTGTCGTGCCAATTCGAAGGCGCGGCGCAGAGCCTCGCGCAGGCCCTGGGGGCCGAACTCGTGGAACACGAAACCGGTGGCGCTGTGATCCGCCAGCGCCGGGAGCGAGCAGTCGGTGACGGTGTCGGCGAGCCCGCCGACGCCGTGCACCAGGGGCAAGGCGCCGTAGCGCAAGGCATAGAGCTGGGTCAGCCCGCAGGGCTCGTAGCGCGACGGCACCAGCAGCACGTCGGCGCCCGCGATGATGCGGTGAGCCAGCGCCTCGTCGTAGCCGCGGCGCAGCACGGCCCGACCAGGGTGGCGATCAACGGCGTGCTGAATGGCCGCCTCGATGCCGGTCTCGCCGCTGCCCAGCACGGCCAGATGTCCGCCCGCCGCCACCAGTTCGTCGATCACCTCGGGCAGCAGGTGCAGACCCTTCTGATCGCTCAGCCGTGACACGACGCCGAACAGCAGCCCATCCGCTCGTTGCTCCAGCCCCAACTCACGCTGCAAGGCCTGCTTCGCCGCAGACTTGCCTTCCAGGCGGTCGTGGTCGAAGCTGGATGCGAGAAACGGGTCGGTCGCCGGGTTCCAGACCCCGTAGTCCACCCCGTTGAGAATGCCGCTGACCCGGTCGGCGCGGTGGCGCAACAGGCCGTCCATGCCGCAACCCTGTTCCGGCGTCATGATTTCACGCGCGTACCGCGGACTGACGGTGGTGATGGCATCGGCGAACTGCAGCCCGGCCTTCATGAACGACACGTGGCCGTGGAATTCGACGCCGTCGAAGCGGTACAGCGCGTCCGGCAGTCCCAGCGCACCCAGCGTGTCGGCACCGAACAAGCCCTGGTAGGCAAGGTTGTGCACGGTGAAAACGGTGGCCGGCCGTGGGCCGGCGCCGGTGAGGCGTTGCAGGTACAGCGGAGCCAGCCCGGCATGCCAGTCGTGGGCGTGAACCACGTCGGGCTGCCACGCAGGGTCGCCCCCCGCGCCGAGCCAGGCCGCGGCCCATCCCAGTAGCGCGAACCGGGCCGCGTTGTCGGGCCAGTCATGGCCCCGGGCGTCCTGGTAGGGGCCGCCGTGGCGGCGATACAGGGCGGGCGCGTCCAGCAGGTAGGCGCTCTGGCCGGTCGCTGCCAGCCTGCCGGGCACGATCACCGGCCGTGGCGCCAGCGTGTGCGCCACCGTGGGGCCGCCGGAAGCGGGCAGGCCCAGTGGCGTGCCATCGGCCACGAAGCCCGCGGCGATCGGGTCGAAACCCGGCAACAACAGGCGCACATCCAGACCCTCGGCGCGCAGCGCCGCCGGCAACGCCGCACTCACGTCGGCCAGCCCGCCGGTCTTGAGCAGGGGGTAGACCTCGGCACAGACGTACAGGCTGTTCACGCGCGGTCCTTGCCGGGGGCGACCGCGTCCCGGAGGCGCTCCAGCATCTCCTGGGTCACCAGCACCACGCCCTGTTCGGTGCGGAAGAAGCGGCGCGCGTCTTCGGCGGCATCGAAGCCGATCACCATGCCATCGGGGATGCGGCAACCCTTGTCGATGACCACCTTGCGCAGCTTGCAATCGCGCCCCACATCGACTTCGGGCAGCAGCACCGCTTCTTCGACCTGGCTGTAGGAGTGCAGCCGGACCTTGGAGAACAGCACCGAGCGCCGTGCATACGCGCCCGAGATGATGCAGCCGCCCGAGACCAGCGAGTCGACCGCCATGCCGCGCCGGCCCTCGTCGTCGAACACGAACTTGGCGGGCGGCAGCTGTTCCTGGTGGGTCCAGATCGGCCACTGGCGGTCGTACATGTCCAAGTCCGGCGTGATGTCGGTCAGGTCGATGTTGGCGGCCCAGTAGGCGTCGATGGTGCCCACGTCGCGCCAGTAGACCGGCGCGTCCGAGCCGCTCTTGACGCAGGACAGGCCGAACGGGTGCGCCACCGCTTCGCCCCGTCCGACGATTGCCGGGATCAGGTCCTTGCCGAAGTCGCGGCTGGATCCGTGGGCGGCCGCGTCGGCCTTCAGGGCTTCGTACAGGTAGGCGGCGTCGAACACGTAGACGCCCATGCTGGCCAGTGCGTGGCTTTCGCGTCCGGGCATCGGGGCGGGGCGGGCCGGTTTCTCGTCGAAACGCACGATGCGCCGCTGCGCATTCACCGCCATCACGCCGAAGGCGCTGGCCTCGGCCAGTGGCACCTCGATGCAGGCCACCGTGCAGGGGGCGCCCTGCGCCACGTGATCGGCGATCAGGTTGGCGTAGTCCATCTTGTAGATGTGGTCACCGGCAAGGATGAGGATGTATTCGGGCTGCTCCGCCATCAGGATGTCGAGGTTCTGGAACACGGCGTCGGCTGTGCCCTGGTACCAGGACGTTTCGTCGATGCGCTGCTGCGCGGGCAACAGGTCGATGAACTCGTTGAACTCGCTGCGCAGGAACGACCAGCCGCGCTGCAAATGACGCAGCAGGCTGTGCGACTTGTACTGCGTGACCACGCCGATGCGGCGTACGCCGGAATTCAGGCAGTTGGACAGCGCGAAATCGACGATGCGGAACTTGCCGCCGAAATAGACGGCGGGCTTGGCGCGGCGGTCGGTCAGCGCGTGCAGCCTTGAGCCACGGCCGCCGGCCAGCACCAGGCCGATGGTGCGTCGCGCCAACTGATGGGGCTCTTGGTGGGTCATGTGGGTTCTCCTGGGTCAATGATGGGTGTCTTGAAAACGATGACGGCGGCGGGCACTCGCATCCGTTTGCCTGTCAGGTGCGACCGTGCGCCCGGGCCAGCGATGCCAGCCGGGGGGCCGGTTCGTCGCCGACGTCGGGCCAGTCAAAACGCCAGGTCCAGCAACCGTCGGGTTGGCCGGGGGTGTTCATGCGGTGGCTGGCATCCAGGCCCAGCACGTCCTGCAGCGGCGTGACCACGGTGTTGGCCACCGACTGCGAGAGCGCCTGGATCATGGCCCAGTGGATCTCACGGTCGGCCATCGGGCCCAGGTAGTCACGGGCCGCGCGGCGTTCGGCTTCGCTGGCCTGGGCCCACCAACCCACGGTGGTGGCGTTGTCGTGGGTGCCGGTGTAGGCCACCGTGCAGCGGCCGAAGTTGTGTGGCAGGTATGGGTTGCGCGCGGTGTCGGCAAAAGCGAACTGCATCACCCGCATGCCCGGAAATCCGCAGGCGCGACGCAGGCGGGTGACGCCCTCGGTGATGACGCCCAGATCCTCGGCGATGACTGGCAACGGACCCAGTGCGTCCCGGATGGACGCGAAGAAGGCCTCTCCGGGCCCGTCGCGCCAACGCCCGCCTTCGGCGGTCGGGTCGCTGGCGGGGATCTCCCAGAACGCCTCGAAACCGCGGAAGTGGTCCAGACGCGCCACATCGACCAGCGAAAACAGGTGCGCAAGGCGTTGTTTCCACCAGGTGAAGCCATCGCGTTCCATCGCATCCCAGCGGTACAGCGGATTGCCCCAGCGCTGGCCGGTGGCGCTGAAATAATCGGGCGGCACGCCGGCGACCATCAGCGGCTCGCCCTGCGCGTCCAGCAGAAACTGGTCCGCGCGCGCCCAGACGTCCGCACTCTGGTGCGCGACGAAGATCGGCGCGTCGCCGACGATGTGCACGCCGCGCGTGTGGGCGTATTCGCGCAGGCGACGCCACTGCGCGTGAAACCGCCACTGCACGAAGTGCCAGAAGCCCAGTTCGGCCAGCGCCTTGTCGCGGACGGCGGTCAGGGCCGTCGGGTCGCGGCGCGCCAGCGCCAGCGGCCACCGGGTCCAGGCGGGGCCGTGGCGGTCCTGCAGCACCATGAACAGCGCGTAGTCGTCCAGCCAGTTCGCCTGCGAGCGGGTGAAGGCGGCCAGCGCCTCGCGATCCGCATCGCTGCCATGGGCGACGAACCCTTGCCACGCGGCGCGCAGGGCGTTGAGCCGGTAGGGGATCACTCGGTTGAAATCGCAATGCCGCGCATCGAAGCGGGGGTCGGGCAGCGGTTTCAGCCAGCCGTTGGTCACCAGATCGTCGAGATCGACCAGCCACGGACTGCCCGCGAACGCGGACGGACTCTGGTAGGGCGACTGCCCTGCGCCGGGCGGGGTCAACGGCAGGATCTGCCACAGCGTCTGGCCCGCAAGGGCCAGCCAGTCCACGAAGTGCCGGGCGGCCACACCGAGATCGCCGCTGCCGTGGCGGCCCGGCAGGCTGGTCAGGTGCAGCAGCACACCGCTGCTGCGGCGGGTCAGCAGCGGGTGGCCGGGCGCGGGTCGGGTCATGTTGACGGCTCCGGTTCGGAACGGGCACTGTGTTCCAGCGGCTGGACCAGAACCATGACGCTCGGCGGCACGACCCGCAGCACATCGATGGCGTCAACCGGCGGTGGTCCGCCGGGCGCGGCAACGTAACCAATGCCGCTGTCCAGCGCGATGTGCCAGGTTCCCTCGGGCAGTCGTACCTCGGATGCGTGGTCCCCGGCCGCGAGGATCAGCATCAGCCGCTCGCGAGCGAGTTTGCTTCCTTCACCGACGGTGATGACGCAGCACAGGAGCCGGCCCTCGGGTCGTTCCCAGGCGAACTTGTCTGGCGGGGCGCCGTCGGCGGTTCTCCAGGCGATGTCGGGCAGCGGGCCCGTCGCGCCGTCCTCGCCGTGGAACCACTGTGGATGGCGCAACCCCGGGTAGCGCTGGCGCAGGTGTACCAGCGCGGCCACGAAGTCGGTCAGCGCCCGGTCGGCCGATGCCCAGTCCAGCCAGGTCAGCGCGTTGTCCTGGCAATAGGCGTTGTTGTTGCCCTGCTGGCTGTGCCCCATCTCGTCGCCGGCCAGCAATTGCGGCGTGCCCTGCGCGCACAGCAGTGTGGCCAGCAGGGCGCGGCGCCATTTGGCACGACGCTGAAGAATCTCCGTGTTGTTGCTTGGGCCCTCCTCGCCGCCGTTGGCGCTGAGGTTGTGGTTGTGGCCGTCGCGGTTGTCCTCGCCGTTGGCCTCGTTGTGCTTGTGCCGGTAGGCGGTCAGGTCCGCCAGCGTGAACCCATCGTGGGCGGTCACCATGTTGATACTGGCCAGCGGGCTGCGTCCACTGGCCTGGAACAGGTCATTGGAACCCGCCAGGCGCCGCGCGATCTGCCCGCGTGTGCAGGGGTGTCCCAACCACCACGCGCGCACGGTGTCACGGAACTGGTCGTTCCATTCGTGCCAGCGGGCGCCAAAATGACCGGTCTGGTAGCCGGCGTGACCAATGTCCCACGGTTCCGCGATGAGTTTGATGCGTGCCAGCACCGGATCCTGTGCCATGGCGGAAAACAGCGGCGCCTGGTTGTTGAACCGGTGGCCATGGCCTGGTTCCCGCCCCAGCGCGGTGGCCAGGTCGAAGCGGAATCCGTCCACGCCGTAGGCCTGAACCCACCAGCGCAGGCTGTCCATGATCATCTGCACGACGTGCGGATTGCCCATGTTGAAGGTGTTGCCACAGCCGCTGGGATTGAGATGGCGGCCGTGATGGTCCAGGGCGTACCAGGCCGCATGGTCCAGGCCGCGCCAGGACAAGGTGGGTCCCAGGGCGTTGCCTTCCGCGCTGTGGTTGTAGACCACGTCGAGAATGACCTCGATGCCGTGCCGGTGCAGCGTGTCGACCATGGTTCGGAACTCGGCACGCACGCCGGCGTCGTCGGCATCGCCCCGACGGGCGGCGACGCTGGCGTAACGCGGATCGGGCACGAAGAAGGCCAGGGTGTTGTAGCCCCAATGGTTCGTCATGCCCCGCTCGACCAGGTGGTGCTCGTCGATGTGCAGGTGCACCGGCAGCAGGCACAGGGCCGTGATGCCCAGGCGCTTGAAATGCGCCAGCATCGGCGCGCTGGCCAGGCCGGCGTAGCTGCCACGCTGTTCAGCCGGGACCGCTGGGTGCATCACGGTCAGCGCCTTGACGTGGGACTCGTACAGCACGGTGCGTGCCATTGGCGTCTCCGGGCCGGGCATGATCGCCGCGCCGGCGCGCAGTTCCTCCGCGATGTCGACAACCCGGCAGCGCGGCACGCGCTCGGCGTTGTCATGGGCGCAGGCCTGGTGTGGGGCGCTGGCGCGGTAACCGATCTCGTTGGCCAGCCGTGCCAGCGGGCCTGACAGGGAGCGTGTCCAGGGGTCGATCAGCAGGCGCTGTGGGTTGAAGCGATGGCCGGCCTCGGGCTGCCACGGTCCGTGGACCCTCAAACCGTACCGCTGTCCCGCCCCGGGACCGGCCACAAAACCGTGCCAGATGTTGTCCGTGCGCGCGGCCAGGCGAATGCGGGCGGTTTCCTGCCGGCCCTCGTCGTCGAACAGGCACAGTTCCACCGCCGTGGCGTGCGGCGCCGGAACGGCCGCGTTGATGCCGGCGCGACCGCCGATCAGCGCCGGAACGACGCCCATCGGCCACGGCCGGCCGGGTTCGCAGACCGGTGTGGGGACGCCACCTGATGCCAGGGTCATGCCGCAGCTTCCCATTTCAGCCAGAGCACGGCCAGGGGCGGCAGGTGCAGCGCGACTGAACAGGCGTGACCGTGCATCGGAAACTCCTCGGTCCGGACCCGGCCCTGGTTGCCGGCGTTGGTGCCGCCGTAGTGGGCCGAGTCGGTGTTCAGGCATTCCGACCAGGCGCCCGCATGAGGCAGACCGATCCGGTAGCCGTCACGTGGCACCGGCGTGAGGTTGCAGACCACGGCCACCGTGTCGGCGGGCGTGTGGCCGAAGCGCAGAAAGCTGAACACCGAGTTGTCGCGGTCGTCGGCGCTGATCCAGCAGAAGCCGCCGGGATCGGTGTCGCGTGCATGCAGGCCCGGTTGGGCGCGGTACAGGTGGTTGAGATCCCGCACCAGGCGCTGGATCCCGGCATGCGCGGGATCGTGCAGCAAGCCCCAGTCCAGCTCCGCGTCGTGGTTCCATTCTGATGGCGTGGCCAGTTCGCAGCCCATGAACAGCAGCTTCTTGCCGGGGAATGCCCACATCAGGGCGTACAAGGCGCGCAAATTGGCGCGCTTCTGCCACGGATCGCCCGCCATCTTGCCGAGCAGCGAGCCCTTGCCGTGCACCACCTCGTCGTGCGAGAGCGGCAACACGAAACGTTCGCTGTAGGCGTACATCATGGCGAACGTGATGCGGTCGTGGTGCCAGCGCCGGTACAGGGGGTCGAGCGAAAAATAGGCCAGCGTGTCGTTCATCCAGCCCATGTTCCACTTGTAGTCGAAGCCCAGCCCGCCATGGTGGGGATCGCCGGTGACGCGCGGGAACGCGGTGGATTCCTCGGCCATGGTCAGCACGCCGGGCACCTCCCGGTGCAAGGTTTGATTGGCCAGTTTCAGGAAGTCGATCGCTTCGTAGTTCTCGCGCCCGCCGTCGCGGTTGGGCACCCATTCGCCAGCTGGCCGGCTGTAGTCGCGGTACAGCATGGACGCCACGGCGTCCACCCGCAGCCCATCCACGCCGAACTGCTCGATCCAGTACAACGCGTTGCCGACCAGGAAATTGCGCACCTCGTGGCGGCCGAAGTTGTAGATCAGCGTGTTCCAGTCGCGATGAAAACCCTCGCGCGGATCGGCGTGCTCGTACAGCGCGCTGCCATCGAATCGGGCCAGCGCATGCGGGTCGGCCGGAAAGTGTCCCGGCACCCAGTCCAGGATCACGCGCAGACCCGCGGCATGGGCCGCGTCGATGAAGCGGCACAAGGCCTCGGGTGAGCCATAGCGCGCGGTGGGCGCGTACAGGCCGGTGGGCTGATAGCCCCAGGAGCCATAGAACGGGTGTTCGCTCACCGGCAACAGCTCGATGTGCGTGAAACCCATGTCGGCCGCGTAAGGAACCAGCGTTGCGGCCAACTCGTCCCAGTCGGGCATGCGGCCGTCCGGGCGGCGCCACGAACCTGCGTGCACCTCGTAGATGGCCATGGGCGCCGATTCGCCGCCCAAGGCCCCCGCGTACCGCCGGTTTGATGCCGGCGGCTTGGCACAGACCACCGCGGCGTTGCCCGGCGGACCCTCGCTGCGCCGCGCGTAGGGGTCGGACTTGAGCACGCAAAGGCCTTGTTCGTCGATGACTTCGAACTTGTACAAGGCACCGGCCAGCACCTGGGGCAGAAAGATTTCCCACACACCGCATTCGGCGCGCCAGCGCATCGGATGGCGCCGGCCGTCCCAGCCGTTGAAGTCGCCCACCACCGAGACGCGCTGCGCATGGGGTGCCCAGACGGCGAACGCCGTGCCCGGCGTGCCGTCCAGGGTGGTCGGGTGCGCACCGAGTTTCTGCCACGGCCGCAGGTGCCGCCCTTCGGCGAGCAGCCAGACGTCCATCTCGCCGAGCCAGGGGCCGAAACGGTAGGGGTCTTCGAGCTCGAAGCGCCGGTCACCAAACTCGACGGCCAAGCGGTAGTGCGGCCGGTCAAGGCCACCGACATGGCCAGCGAACAGGCCCAGACCTTCGGCGTCGGTCAGGTGGGCCAACACCGCCCCGCCGTCAGCGGCCAGCGCACGCACCGCGGTTGCCCCCGGCAGGAAAGCGCGCACGACCCAGCCGTCCGCCGCGTCCCGGTGCGGCCCGAGGTGCGAAAAGGGATCGCGGCAACGGCCTGCCTGCAGGGCGTGCGCCAGCAGGTGGTTCGGTTGAAGGGAGGGCATGGAGAGTGATCGAAAACCTGACACGGCCTCATTTTGGCATCCCCGTGCGACAGCCCGGCCGAAGGATCGCGCAATGAAGCCGAACGCGCCGATCGCCGCGCCCCACCGGGTTGTCGCGACCTGCTTGCTCTTGCTTGCAAGGACGGGTCGGGCCGTTTGCCGCTTGAGCGGCGGGAGCGAACTGCGACCACCGCGCTGCCGGGGGGGCGCCTGGCCGCGCGACGGGGTCAAACCGTGGGTTTCCTGCCATTTGATGCATAAAAAGCACCTGATCCCGGGGCGGAATGGCCACTAACAGCTACAAAAAGCATAGTAACAGCGTCGCGGCGACCCTGCGCTGCTACGGTTGACGCACATCAACCGCCGTGGAAAAACTGTGGAACCGCGTACACAATGCCGGCTTTCCCCCTTTTGGTGCGTGGTCTTTCGTTCTAGACTCGCGCCCGGGGGATGTCCCCATGAGCTTGTCAGGAGAATCAACATGAAAGCAGGCAGTTGGCTCAGAGGCTTGGTTGCAGCGTGTGCAACAGCCATTCTTGGCGTGGCGATGGCGCAATCCAAAGGGCCCGATCCGGCCTACGCCAAGCAGCAGGACGCCACGCTGCAGCAGATGAAGGGCAACCTGGCCAAGTCGGCCGAGTCCAAGATCAAGTTTGTTGACGTCAACAACTGCTACAGCTGCCACAAGGACATCAAGGAATTTCACCTCAACAGCAAGCACGCCAATGTGAACTGCGCCTACTGCCACACGGGGGCGGAAAACCACCTCGCCAAGAATGGCAAGGCCGACGGCATCAACCAGTCCATCGGCACGCGCACCGACCACGCGGCCTGCGCCACCTGCCACCAGGAGCAGTTCAACTCGTTCGCGACGGTCAACCATGAATCCGGCGCCAAGCTCGAGAAGGCCACGGCGCGCGGGGTGTCGCCGTTGTTCGACAAGCTCATGGCGCCGCACGGCTTCACGCGGGAGCACAACGAGCCCCGCAGCCACGTGTTCATGAACCTCGATCACCTGATCGTGGATCGCGCTTACGGCGGGCGTTTCCAGCTCAAGGACTGGACCTACATCACCGATTCCAAGAGCGTCCTGACCAACATGTGGGAAGTCGTGCTGAAGGACCTCGACCCGGCCAGCAGCGACCAGAAGATCTTCATGCCCGGCACGGCCACCGCGGCCAACCCGGTCTGCATGAACTGCAAGTCCTTCGACAACATCCTGAAGTGGAAGTACATGGGCGATCCGGACCCGCGGGCCAAGTGGAGCCGCGTGTCCAAGCCGGTCGAGTTTGCCCGCGACGTCAATCACGCGCTCAACTGCTACATGTGCCACGACCCGCACTCGTCGGCGCCCCGCGTCGTGCGCGATGCGCTGATCCAGGCCGTGGTGGACCGCGGCGAGGGAACCTACCCGTATGACAAGGCCAAGAGCGAAAAGAACCCGATGAAGAAGGTCACGTTCCGCGATGGATTCCGCGCCATCGGCCTGTTGTCCAAGCCCGACTCCGTGCTGATGTGTGCCCAGTGCCACGTGGAATACAACTGCAACCCGGGCATCGAGCCCAATGCCGGCCCCAACGGCGCCGACAAGCCGGTGACGATGGCCGACCAGCGCACCAACCTGTTCCAGTGGTCCAACGTGTTCGACTACAACAAAAAGATGGTCGACAAGTTCGGCAACTTCAAGGACTTCCGCCACGCGGTGACCGGGGCCGCCCTGTCCAAGATCCAGCACCCCGAAACTGAAACCTTCTGGATGTCCAAGCACGAGCGCGAAGGCGTGCAGTGCAAGGACTGCCACATGGGCAAGGTCGAAAAGGGCGGCAAGACCTTCACCAACCACCAGCAGAAATCGCCGCGTTACATGCTCAAGGAAACCTGCGTGAAGTGCCACGGCGAAATGACCGAGCAGGACGCGAAGTACCAGATCGACGCGATCCAGAGCTACACCCGCGGCAAGATCGCAAAGGCCGAATTCTGGCTCGCCCAATTGATCGACACCTTTGCCAAGGCCCGCGCCGCAGGGGTGCCGCCCGAAGCGATCAAGGCCGCCCAGAAGCACCATGACGACGCACAGACGCAATGGGAATGGTGGACGGCCGAGAACTCCGCCGGTTTCCACAACCCGGCCTATGCCCGCAAGTCCCTGACCCAGTCGGTCGTGGAATCGCAGGCTGGCATCAAGGTGTTGAACGACGCGATCGCCGCCAAGGCCGCAACACCGGTGGCAGCGGCCGCCCCGGCTCCGGCGACGGCGGCGAAGTAGTCGTCGCGCCACAGTACCATCCCAGGGGCGCGGTCTTCCGCGCCCCTTTTTCATGTTCCATTTTCTGAAACCATGATTCCTGAGTTGGGCCACGTGGCCCTGATCCTTGCGCTGCAGCTCGCACTGGTGCAGGGTGTGGCGGGGCTGGTGGGTGCCGCGCGCACCGATCCCGGCCTGATGGCGCTCGCGCGCGGGGCGGCCGTTGGGCAGCTGCTGTTTGTCCTGGCGGGCTTCCTGGCGCTGATCTGGTCGTTCCTGGTCAACGATTTTTCGGTGATGAACGTGGCGGACCATTCGTCCCGGCACCTGCCCGTCGAGTACCGGTTCACCGCCGCCTGGGGCTCGCACGAGGGCTCGTTCCTGTTGTGGACCACGCTGATGGCCGGCTGGACGGTGGCCGTGGTGCGCTTCAGCCGCCGCTTGCCGACCGAGCTCGTGACCCGCGTGACCGGCGTCATGGGGCTGCTCAGTTTCTGTTTTCTGGCGTACATCCTGTTCACCTCCAACCCGTTCATGCGGCTGCACCCAGCTCCGGCCAACGGGCGCGACCTGAACCCGTTGTTGCAGGACCCCGGGATGATCATCCACCCGCCCTTGCTGTACATGGGCTACGTGGGGTTTTCGGTGGCATTCGCCTTTGCGATCGCGGCCTTGATTTCCGGGCGGCTGGATCAGGCGTGGGCCCGCTGGGCCCGTCCCTGGACGCTGGTGGCCTGGTCGTTCCTGACGCTGGGCATCATGGTCGGCTCGTGGTGGGCCTATTACGAGCTGGGCTGGGGCGGCTGGTGGTTCTGGGATCCGTCCGAGAACGCGTCGCTGATGCCCTGGCTGGCCGGAACGGCCTTGCTGCATTCGCTGGTGGTGACCGAACGCCGGGGCGAGCTCAAGGTCTGGACCGTGTTTCTGGCGCTGGGGGCGTTTTCCCTGTCGCTGGTGGGGACCTTTCTGGTTCGTTCGGGGGTCCTGTCGTCGGTGCATGCTTTTGCCCAGGATCCGTTGCGCGGCCTGTTCATCCTGGTCTTCCTGGCGGCGGTCATCGGCGGTTCGCTGCTGCTGTTCGCACGGCGCGCGGCCGTCGTGAAGTCCGGCGGCCAGCGCGACGGATCGGGCGCCGGCTTCAAGCCTGTCTCGCGTGAAACCGCCATCCTGCTGGGCAACGTCCTGTTGCTCGCGGCGTTGGCGACGGTGCTGCTCGGCACCCTGTACCCGCTGGTGCTCGACGCGTTCGATCTGGGCAAGGTGTCGATTGGCCCGCCGTATTTCAACACCGTCTTTGTTCCGATGATGGCGCCGGTTCTGTTGCTGCTTGGCATCGCCCCGCGTTTGCGCTGGGGGCACAACCGTCTCGCGACCGTGCTGGGCGGCGCACGCTGGGAAGCGCTGGCCGCACTGGTGCTGGCAGGCACCGCGCCGCTCGCTTTCGGTGAGTTCAGGTGGCAGGCGGTGCTGGGCCTGGGCCTCGGGGGCTGGATGGTTCTGACCACCGTCGGCAGTCTGGTGACGCGCTGGCGCGAGGCGGGCTTCCTGTCGCTCAGCGCCTTCGGCATGGGCTGCGCGCACGCCGGCCTCGCGATCGGCATCATCGGCATGGGCCTGGTGTCGGCCTACCAGAGCGAGCGAGCCGTCTCGATGCGCCCGGGCGACACGGCGACCCTGGGCGCCTACACCTTCGTGTTCAAAGGCGCGACCGAGGTGCCGGCGTCAAACTACTCGGCCATGCGGGCCTCGCTGGAGCTGGCCCGTGATGGCAAGACCCTGGGCCTGTTGGAGCCGGAGAAGCGCCTGTACCGCTCGTCGCGCACCACCATGACAGAAGCCGCGATCCGGTACGGTTTTCTGGGCGATGTTTACGTCGCGCTCGGGGAGCCTCTGCCGGGCGGCGCCTGGAGCGTGCAGCTGTACGTCAAGCCCTTTGTCGGCTGGCTGTGGGCAGGCGCCCTGTTCATGTTCGCCGGCGGCGTTCTGGCGGCCCTGGGCGCGCGCCGGCCATCGGAGATGAAAGCATGAACCTGTGGTTGGGTGTGGGCGTTCTGGTGCTGGTGGCGTTGGGTGTCCTGCTGGTGCCCCTGTGGCGCGCAACCAAAGCGCAGGCCCCCGGCTTGGTGGGCGCGGGCGCTGGCGAGAACCCGGTTGTTGCGGGCCTGCCCGGAGATGCGTCCCGATCGGTGCGCCGCTGGCTGAGCCTGGGCCTGCTGGTCACCCTGCCGGCGGCAACCGCTGCGCTGTACCTGTACCTGGGCGCGCCGACGATTCTGCAGGAACAGGCTCTGACGCAGGCGCACGCCGCCTACGACACCGACGCGATGATCCAGGCGCTCGAAGCCAAGCTCAGGGACAAACCCGATGACGCCGAGGGCTGGTTCACGCTGGGACGCGCCTATATCGAGCTGCAACGTCCGGATGATGCCGAGCGCGCGTTTGCCCGCGCGGCCCAGCTGGCGCCCAAGGAGGCGCGCATGCTGTCACAGCAGGCCGAGGCCATCGCCTTGAAGTCGGGCAGCCTGCAGGGGCGGCCGATGGAGCTCATCATGCAGGCGCTCGACCTCGACTATGAGGACGAGAAGGCGCTGGAGCTGGCGGGCCTTGCGGCCTACCAGCAACAACAGTGGGCGCAGTCACTGCATTTCTGGCGTCGCTTGATGAAGAAGCTGCCCAAGGACAGCGAGGCCTATGAGGAGATCGGCCGCGCGGTGCGCATCGCCGAGCGCAAGGTGGTGGAGGCTTCGGGTCTGGGCGACCGCGCGCTTCTGGAAGCCCCTGAAAAACCCAAGGCACCTCATTGACCTTCAGCGCCGGTCAGGCGTCCGTTCAGCGACCCTGTACCGGCAGGCGCGACATGTAGTCCGACACCGCGGCCAGCTCGTCGTCGCTGTACCTGGCGATCGCGGCGGACATCTCGGGATGCACGTTGCGCCGTTGACCGTCGCGGAGCGCGAGGCCCTCGCGCAGCAGGTACCGGTAGTGCTGGCCGGAAACCCTGGGGAAGAACCGTTCGGCCTGGCCTTCCCCACGCGGGCCGTGGCAGATCTGGCAATCCCGTTCATAAAGACGTTGCCCGTGCGCGAGGTCCGTTCCCGGGCCCTGGCCCTGGGTGGCCGGAACCGGCAAGGCCTGCAGGTAGGCCGCGATGTCGGCGATGTCCTGCACCGTCAGCGCCTGGTGGTCGGCAAAGGGCAGCATTTTCGGGTTGCCGCGCCGCTCGGAACGCACGTCGGTCAATTGTTTGATCAGCACCGTGGCATGCTGTCCGGCCAGGCGCGGGTAACTGCCATCGGGCCGACCCAGCGCGCCCACGCGGTGGCAGCCCTGGCAAATCTCGAACGCCGAAGCACCGCGCGCGGCGTCACCCTTGGCGGCGAGCGCGGCGGTCTTTTCCGGGTACGGCGCGTTCCAGGCCTCCGGCGGCGGGCTGGCCAGCACGAAGGAACAGCCGAGCGTGGCGAGCAGCAATCCGGGCAGTCGTCGGGACAACATGGCTTCCTCTCAGAGACCGGCGATGTACTCGGCCAGCGCCTTGGCCTCTTCGGCGCTCAGCCGTTTGCCGACGGTGGTCATCAGCGGGTCGGTTGCGCGGCGACCGCTCTTGTAGTCGGCCAGCTGTTTCAGCGTGTAGGCCTGGTGCTGCCCGGCCAGCCGCGGAAAGCGCGCGTTGCCCTTGCCGTCGGACTGATGGCACCCCGCGCAGGCGGGCAGCCCGGTGTCGGTGTTGCCGTCCTCGAACAGCGCACGGCCCTTGGCCGCGAGTTGCGGATCCTTCACCTGGCCGGGTGTCGGTTTCTGGGTGCCGTAATAGGCCGCGAGTCCGGCAAACTGCGCCGGATCCAGCGCGGCGACGATGCCCGCCATGGTCTCATCCCGGCGCTTGCCGTCGGCGAATGCCCTGAGCTGACGCACCAGGTACTCCTGGTCCATGCCGGCGAGCTTGGGGTGCGCGGGGTCGGCGCTGTTGCCGTCCACCCCGTGGCAGGCCGCGCAGACGGTCCGGGCGATCTCCCGGGCGTCCGCGGCCAGCAAGGCCGGCGGCGATGCCAGCAACAGCCAGACGAGCCAGTGAAACGGGCGTATTGAAGTCCTGGTCAGGGCCGGGCGGTCAGGTTTCTGCATGGATGGATGCGAACGTTCGGCGCATTGTGCATGGCACCGCCGGTTCATGGGCCCTTCAGTTCGGTGAGCGGAGCAGTTCGTTGATCTGCGGCAACAGTGTCTTTTCGAGTACCTCGGGTGTCACCGGGCCGTTGTGCTTGTGGCGAATGCGGCCGGATCGGTCGATCAGGTAGGTCTCGGGCACGCCGTAGACGCCGTAGTCGAGCCCGATGCGACCGTCGGGGTCGAAGACCGAAAGCGTGTACGGGTTGCCATGGCGGGCGAGCCAGAGTTGGCCGTCGTTGCGCTTGTCCTTGTAGTTCAGCCCGATGACCGGCGCCGCCCCCGGGGTCCGGGCATAGGCCACGAGGACCGGGTGCTCGTCCCGGCAGGCCACGCACCACGAAGCCCAGACGTTGAGCAACCACACCTTGCCGCGCAGGTCTGCGGGCGAAAACCGTGAGCCGGGATCGTGCAGGCTCTCCGCATCGAAGGCCGGGGCCGGTTTGCCGACCAGTGGCGACGGGATCTCGCGCGGGTTGAGCGTGAGGCCGATTCCGAAGACCACGAGCAAGGCGGCAAAGGCGAGCAGCGGCGCGGTGAACCGGTTCATGCGCAGACCGTGAGGGCGACGAGGCGTTGGCGCACGCTGCGCGTGCGTCGTACTGGAATCCTGGAGGGGGCAGGGTTCATGTTGAGGACCGATTGTCGTCTGAAGGCGCCAGACATGGGCGCACCGAAGGAACCGGCGGCGGTCGGAGGGCCGGACCGACCGGCGCGAAGCCGGCAAGCGGTGTGACAATGCCGGCATGAAATCCATGCAGAGATCCAGCCGAATTCTTGCCGTCTTGACCGGTGTGACCTTGATGACTTGGGCCGCGATGGCTTCGGCCCAGGAGACACGCACCCCGGCTCCCCAGACGGGCGCCAGCCGGGCTGTTGTGGCCGTGGCGATGGACAAGCTGCGCGGGCGCTGGATCCGCCCCGATGGCGGTTACGGCATCGTGATCCGCAACGTCGGCGCCGACGGCCAGCTCGAAGCGATGTACTTCAATCCCAAGCCGATTGCATTTGCCAGGGCGCAGGCCGCGCGCGATGGGCTGGGGTTGCGGGTGTTCCTGGAGCTGCAGGCGGGCGGCTACAACGGTTCCACCTACGAGTTGACCTACGACCCGGTCACCGACCGCCTCAAGGGCGTCTATTTCCAGGCCGTGGCCAAACAGCGCTACGACATCTATTTCGAGCGGCAACAACCCTGATCCGGCCCGCTCGGTCAGGTTCGGCCTTGGCGGGTGATCAGCGCCTTGCCCGGTGCGCGGCAAACCAGCCCAGCCCTTTTGACGTGCCGCCCGCCTCACCGCCTCGCTTCGGTTTGTATTCGCAGCCGACCCAGCCGTCCCAGCCACATTGCGCTGCCACCTCGTCGATCACGCCGAACAGGTAGGGGTAGCACAGCTCGCCGATGTCGGGCTCATGGCGCTCGGGCACGCCCGCGATCTGGAAATGCCCGACCCGGCCCGTGGGCAGGTACTGGCGGATCTTCATCGCCACGTCGCCTTCGACGATCTGGCAGTGGTACAGGTCCATCTGCACCTGGAGGTTGGGCGCGCCGATCTCGGCCACGATCGCGTGGGCCTGGTCCTGGCGGTTCAGGAAAAAGCCGGGAATGTCGCGGGTGTTGATGGGCTCGATCAGCACGTCACAACCCTGCCGCGCCGCCTCGGTGGCGGCCCAGCGCAGATTGGCCACGTACGTCGCCTGAGCCGCCACGCGGTCCGCGTCCGGAGGCAGCACGCCGGCCATCAGGTGGATGCGCGGACAGCCGAGCACCCGCGCATACGCCAGCGCCAGCGCCACGCCGGCGCAAAACTCGGGTTCCCGCCCCGCCAGGCTGGCGGTTCCCCGGTCGGCGGCGGCCCAGGCACGGTCGATCGACGCGGCGTCGGTGCCGCCCGGCGGCGCGTTGAACAGCACCTGCCGCAGGCCATTGGCCTTCAGACGCGCGGCCAGTTCCTCCGGTCTGTACGCGTATGGAAACAGGTATTCCACGGCCTCGAAACCGTCTTTTGCCGCTGCCTCGAAGCGGTCGAGAAAGGGCAGTTCGGGGTACATCATGGACAGGTTGGCGGCGAAACGGGGCATGGGATGCTTTCAGGAACTCACAAAATGATAGCTGCTGGTGGCCGGTTGACGCTGGAAATTGGCAGATTTTGTCTGAAAAATGGCCTGTGGGGCGTCAATTCCTCCGTTGCGGGCCTCGACCGGCCGCTACGGTTCGGCATCTGGCATGGCTGCCGTGCTGCCAGAGACAGCCCGGGGCGGGTGAGCATCAGTGTGTGCGGGCCGGTCCTCGCGCACCGCGCTGGGTTCGCTTCACGCCCAGCCGCCCAGCCGCAGCGCCAGACCAGCGAGCGCGCTGGCCGCCAGCACCGGAATCACGCCTAGCTTGAAGCGCAGCAGCGCCACGAATGCTGTCGCGGCCAGAAACAGGCCGATCCAGTCGATTTCAAGGCCTGGTTGCCCGTTTCCCAGCGTCGGAAGGGCAACATGTGCGATGAAGAACAAAGCAAGGCTGGCAACCACACCCACCACCGCAGCCGTGATGGCCACCAGCGGCGCGGTCAGGTGCAGCTGGCCGTGGGTCGATTCCACCAACGGACCGCCGGCCAGGATGAAGATGAAGGACGGCAGAAAGGTGAACCAGGTCACCACTGCGGCGGCCAGCGCCGCGCCCAGGAACAGGTGGTCCGGCCCCAGCACCTGCCGCGTCCAGCCACCCAGGAAGCCGACGAAGGCCACCACCATGATCAGCGGTCCGGGCGTGGATTCGCCCAGCGCCAGGCCATCGATCATCTGGGGCCCGGTGAGCCAGTGGAACCGTTCCACCGCGCCCTGGTACACGTAGGGCAGCACCGCGTACGCGCCGCCGAAGGTCAGCAACGCCGCCTTGGTGAAGAACCAGCCCATCTGAGCCAACGTGTTGCCATGCGACATGTCCCAGCCACGCCCGGCCAGCAGCGCGGCCATCGGCAGCAGCCACAGCAAAGCGCCCACCGCCAGCACGCGGCCCAGCCTGGCTTTGCTGAAGCGGGCATGGGCCGGTGTCGGCGTGTCGTCGTCGATCAGGGCTGGCCGGTGAGCGCCCGTGGCCTCACCATGCCCACCACCGGCGACAAATTGCGCGGGTGCAATCCGCGCCGCCACCCAGCCGATGAGTGCGGCGCCGGCCACGACCCAGGGAAAAGCGATGTGCAGCACGGCGATAGCCACAAAGCTGGACAACGCAATGACCCACAGGATGGGTGCCTTGGCGGGCGATTTCAGCGTCCTGCTGCCAATGCGATGCACCGCCTGCAGCACGATCGCCGCCACGGCCGGCTTGATGCCGTAGAACAGCCCGGCGATCCACGGCAGGTGGCCAAACGCCACGTAGGCCCAACTGAGCACGATCAGGATGAGCAAGGATGGCAGCACAAAGAGCACGCCCGCCGCCACGCCGCCCCAGGTGCGGTGCATCAGCCAGCCCAGATAAGTCGCGAGCTGCTGCGCTTCGGGGCCTGGCAGCAGCATGCAGTAGTTCAGGGCGTGCAGGAACCGCTTCTCGCTGATCCAGCGACGGTTCTCCACGAGTTCGCGGTGCATGATCGCAATCTGCCCGGCCGGCCCGCCGAAGCTGATGAGGCCGAGTTTGAGCCAGAAACGCAGAGCATCGACAAAGGAGACGGGGGAAGGCGGGCGCAGGGTGTCCATGCAATGGGTCCATCAGGTTGCCAGCGCTTGGACGGCACACCGTCTGTCCGTGAAGAACCAGGAGGCCGACATCCCTTTGGGCTTCATGGTATCAGCGCCACGCTGGCCCACATCCCTGTCGCCAGCGTGGCCGCGCGAACCGCAAATTCTGGGATCATGCGCCCATGACGCCCGAAACCCTGCAACCTACCACCTTTATCGACAGCGACCACCCCGCTGTGCGTGCCTTTGCCACCGAGCACGCGCACGGCGCCAATGAGCGCGAACGCGCCGTGGCGCTGGTCTATGCGGTGCGCGACGGCTTTCGTTACGACCCGTACCGCATCGACCTGTCACCCGTTGGCATGAAGGCCAGCACTGTGCTGGCCAACGGCTACGGCTGGTGCGTGCCCAAGGCCACGCTGCTGGCCGCGGTGTGCCGGGCGGCGGGCATTCCGGCGCGACTGGGATTTGCTGACGTGCGCAACCACCTCTCGACCGAGCGCATGCGCCAGACCATGAAGACCGACCTCTTCGTCTGGCATGGCTACACCGATATCTGGATCGACGGCGCGTGGCGCAAGGCCACCCCAGCGTTCAACCTGGCTTTGTGCGAGCGCTTCGGCCTGCTGCCGCTGGAATTCGATGGCCTGCACGACTCGATCTACCACCCGTTCGACCGCTCGGGCCAGCGGCACATGGAATACGTGCACCAGCGCGGCAGTTTCGACGACCTGCCTTTGGCGCAGATTCTGAAAACCTTCGCCGAGGTCTACGGGAACATGCTGGGCTCCGACACCCGCCCCAGCGACCTGCAAAAGGATGACTTTCTGGCCGATGTGGAACGGGAAACCGCCGGCCCGTTAGGCGGGTGAGGCAGGGCGCTGCTCAGCCGCGTTCGAACTTGAACACGGCGGTGCCGGCCATCAGGTTGGGCAGGAAACGGATCTCGCGACCGTCCTGAAGCCCGAATGCGTCCAGCACCCGCAGCGCATTCTTGTGCGCCAGCACCGCGAAGTCGGCGTGGGTGCCGACGCGAATGTTGGGCGTGTCATACCACTGGTAGGGCAGGCGGCGGGTCACGGGCATGCGCCCGCCCAGCACGCTCAGCCGGTTCGGCCAGTGCGCGAAGTTGGGGAAGGCCACGATGCCCAGGCGCCCGACGCGCGCGGTCTCGCGCAGCATGGTCTCGGCGTTGCGCAGGTGCTGCAGGGTGTCGATCTGCAGCACCACGTCGAAAGACCGGTCGCCGAACATCGCCAGGCCCTCGTCGAGGTTGAGCTGGATGACGTTGACGCCGCGCTGCACACAGGCGTGCACGTTGGCATCGTCCAGTTCGATCCCGTAGCCACTGCATCCGCGTTCACGCTGGAGCAACGATAACAAGGCGCCGTCGCCGCAGCCGAGGTCGAGCACCCGGGACCCTTGGGGCACGAGGCGAGCGATGGACTGCTGGATCAATGCGTCGCTCATGATGCGGATCCTTCGGCGGCAATCCGGTCAAAGTAGGAACGGACAACGGCCATGTAACGGGGATCGTCCAGCAGGAAGGCGTCGTGGCCATGCGGCGCGTCGATCTCGGCGTAGCTCACGTCGCGCCGGTTGTCGACCAGGGCTTTGACAATCTCGCGGCTGCGCTGGGGGCTGAAGCGCCAGTCGGTGGTGAAGCTGACCAGGAGGAACTTGCTGGTGGCTGCCGCCAGCGCGGCGCCGAGGTCGCCACCATGCGCGCGGGCCGGGTCGAAATAGTCTAGTGCCCGGGTGATCAGCAGGTAGGTGTTGGCGTCGAAATACTCGCTGAACTTGTCGCCCTGGTAGCGCAGGTAGCTTTCGATCTGGAACTCCACCTCCTGCGTGGAGTAGAGGTAGTCGCGGATCGCGCCGTCCGCCGCCGGGCCGCCCCCAGGCGGACGAGCCCCCTCGGGGGGCAGCGAGCCACGCGCAGCGGGGAGCGTGGGGGGCCGGAGGCTGCGTCCGAATTTTTCGTTCATGACGTCGTCGCTCAGGTAGGTGATGTGGCCCACCATGCGTGCGATGCGCAGACCCCGCCGTGGCAGCACCCCGTGTTCATAGAAGTGACCCCCATGAAAGTCGGGGTCGGTCACGATGGCGCGTCGCGCCACCTCGTTGAAGGCGATGTTTTCTGCGGTGAGGTTGGGCGCGCTGGCGATCACCACCGCATGACGGACGCGCTGTGGGTACTGCAGGGTCCACGACAGGGCCTGCATGCCGCCCAGGCTGCCTCCCATGACGGCGGCAAGCCGTTCGATACCCAGGGCGTCGATCAGACGCGCCTGCGCGTTGACCCAGTCCTCCACGGTGACGACCGGGAAATCGGCACCATAGACCCGGCCGGTGTCCGGGTTGGTGTGCATCGGCCCGGTCGAGCCGAAACAGGAGCCCAGGTTGTTGATCCCGATGACGAAGAACCGGTTGGTGTCGACCGGTTTTCCCGGACCGATCATGTTGTCCCACCAGCCCTCCGACTTGTCCTGTCCGGCGTACACCCCTGCGACATGGTGGGAGGCGTTGAGTGCGTGGCAGATCAACACGGCGTTGGACCCGTCGGCGTTGAGGGTGCCGTAGGTTTCGTACGACAGGGCGTAGTCGCGGATCGACGCCCCGCTGCGCAAGGGCAGGGGGGATTCGAACGGCATCGACTGCGGTGTGGCAAGCATGGTCAGAACAAAAAAAACCCGGTTGCGCCAGAGATGCGGAACCGGGTTGCGGGACCCCTCTTTAGCTGAATTTCGGGACCCTGAGGCCCGGCGCCCGCAAGCTGGAGCAAATCGGCGCTGGCGAGAAGTATAAATCGAAGCCTTCAAGGTCGCACCTGCGCACCCGCCAGCGCTGCCGCGGCAGAGGCGGGTCATCTTGGGCGGCTCAACCCCAGCCCAGCAACGCCGCGGCGCCAAGCGCGGCAAACACCGTCGCCGAAACCCGGTGCACGATGTGGATCGGTACCAGACGGGTGATTCTTTCGCCCAGCCACACCACGGGTACGTTGGCGATCATCATGCCCAGTGTGGTGCCTGCGACGACCCAGAACCAGGCCTGGTATTGCGCGGCCAGCATCACGGTGGCGATCTGGGTCTTGTCGCCCATCTCGGCCAGGAAGAAGGCAAGCAGCGTGGTGCCAAAGACACCAAAGCGGGGCGCCTGGTTGTCGGCATCGTCGGCGTCGAGCTTGTCGGGGATCAGCATCCAGGCGGCCATGGCCAGGAAGGACAGTCCAAGCACCCATCGCAGCACATCGGGTCCAAGCACCGTGGTGACCCAGGTGCCCAGCGCGCCGGCCAGGGCATGGTTGGCCAGCGTGGCCACGAGAATGCCCCAGACGATGGGCCAGGGTCGGCGAAATCGGGCCGCCAGAACGAGCGAAAGCAGCTGCGTCTTGTCGCCCATTTCGGCGAGGGCGACGATGCCGGTGGAGATGAGAAAGGCTTCCATGGGGTGTTGGGGCGGGCCGGACCCAGGTGAACAACCGTTGACCACACGGCATCTCCGGCCCGCCCTGCAAGGAACGTGGAGGCTGTGCAGTCAAAGGTCTCGCCAAGTCTGAAAACCGCTTGCGCCATGTCCGCCGCTGGCAGGACAAGTCTGTTGACGCAAACCCCTTTCAAGATTGAAGGGAGGCTACTCCCCGATGACCCTTTGATTCTAGCCGACGAGCCGTGCGAAAGGACGCCAGAAGGGTGTTGCCAAATGTCGCTGCCCGGAATTGGCGCGAAAATTGCTTGTTTTTGGTGCGAAGCCGAAAACTCGGCCGATCAAGCACCAAAACAGTACGCAATATCCAAAGAGGAATGTATGGAAGCACTCAAACAGGGCGCGGATACCTTGTTCATTTTGTTGGGCGCCATCATGGTTCTGGCCATGCATGCGGGCTTTGCCTTTCTTGAACTGGGGACCGTGCGCAAGAAGAATCAGGTCAACGCTTTGGTCAAGATCCTGGTGGATTTCTCCGTGTCCACCGTGATGTATTTTGCCGTCGGATTCGCCGTGGCGTACGGCACCAGCTTTTTTGTGGGTGCAGAACAGCTGGCGGCGAAAAACGGGTTTGAACTCGTGCGGTTTTTCTTCCTGTTGACTTTTGCCGCAGCCATTCCCGCCATCATTTCAGGCGGAATTGCCGAACGCGCCAAGTTCTGGCCGCAGCTGGTCGCGACGGCGGCCATTGTGGGATTTGTCTATCCGTTCTTCGAAGGCATTGCCTGGAACCAGCATTTCGGTGTTCAGGCCTGGATCAAGGGCGTCACGGGCGAAGAGTTCCATGACTTCGCCGGTTCCGTGGTGGTGCATGCGGTCGGCGGCTGGATCGCGCTGCCGGCCGTGCTCCTTCTGGGTGCGCGCAGCAACCGGTATCGCAAGGATGGTGCCGTATCGGCCCACCCGCCGTCGAACATCCCGTTTCTGGCTTTGGGCGCTTGGGTGCTGACAGTGGGTTGGTTTGGATTCAACGTGATGAGTGCCCAGACGCTCGACAAGATCTCGGGCCTCGTCGCGGTCAATTCCCTCATGGCCATGGTCGGGGGCACGCTGGCGGCGCTGGTGGCCGGCAAGAACGACCCGGGTTTCGTTCACAACGGCCCGTTGGCAGGCCTGGTGGCCGTCTGTGCGGGCTCGGATTTGATGCACCCACTTGGTGCGCTTGTCGTCGGGGCCGTGGCGGGGGGTCTGTTTGTCGTCATGTTCACCCTGACCCAGAACAAGTGGAAGATCGATGATGTGCTGGGGGTCTGGCCTCTGCACGGTTTGTGTGGTGCCTGGGGTGGCCTGGCCGCGGGAATCTTCGGTGCCAAGGTGCTGGGTGGCCTGGGTGGCGTGAGTTTCGGGGCTCAATTGATCGGCACCCTGATGGGCGTGGCCTGGGCGCTGTTCAGCGGATTTGTGGTGTATGGGGTCTTGAAGGTCTCGATAGGGCTGCGGCTGAGTCAGGAAGAGGAGTTCGATGGTGCCGACTTGACGGTCCACCGGATCAGTTCGACCCCGGATCGGGAGGTCAGCTGGTGAGGCGTTCAGACCCAGGGTCCTGTGGCTGCGCGCAACGCTGGGTTGATTGCCGGCACATCGTCACGACAGGTATTGGTCGATTTGGGCTTTGTGGCGCATAATGGGGCCGCTCCTCCGGTTTGGAGGGGCGGGTTTGCGGTGTTTCGGTCAGTTTCGCGTCGTGGGCATTCTTCATTGGTTTGTTGATTGCGTTAGCGGACTCCATCGCGTTTATTGGGTATTTTGAGGAGTCCTCCATGGGCAACAAACTGTACGTCGGCAATTTGCCGTATTCCGTCCGCGACAACGACCTTGAGCAGGCTTTTGGCCAGTTCGGTGCCGTGTCCAGCGCCAAAGTCATGATGGAGCGCGACACCGGTCGCTCCAAAGGTTTCGGCTTTGTTGAAATGGGCAGCGATGCCGAAGCACAGGCTGCCATCAAGGGCATGAACGGCCAGAACATGGGCGGTCGTGACCTGGTGGTCAATGAAGCCCGACCGATGGAGCCGCGTCCTCCACGCAGTGGCGGTGGTGGTTTCGGCGGTGGGGGCGGCTACGGCGGTGGCCGCAGTGGCGGCGGTGGGTACGGCGGCGGTGGTGGCGGCTACGGCGGTGGCCGTAGCGGCGGCTATTGAGCGCCGCTGCGGACCTTGCATCTGGGGCGTGTTGATTTTTCCATTCCCGGATGGCTATCAGAAAAGGGCCCGGTCGGGCCCTTTTTTCTTGGGATTGAAATTCGTGAGCCCATCATGGAAAAACCCGACTGTCTTTGAGGCAGGTCTGACGCATAATTTGATGGGCCGGTATCTTCGGCCATTTGCCGTAGCGATGAAACGGCCTCGTTTGCTTTTTGCCGGTGTTGCCCGGGTGTTTGGAATGTGAATGGGCTTGATCGCTTTTTCTTGTGTTCTTAGGAGTCCCTCGCATGGGCAACAAACTCTACGTTGGCAACCTGCCATATTCCGTCCGTGACAACGACCTTGAGCAGGCCTTCAGCCAGTTCGGGGCCGTGACCAGCGCCAAGGTCATGATGGAGCGCGACACCGGTCGTTCGAAAGGCTTTGGTTTTGTCGAGATGGGCAGTGATGCCGAAGCCCAGGCGGCCATCAATGGCATGAACGGCCAGCCTCTGGGTGGGCGAAGTGTGGTCGTCAATGAAGCCCGGCCCATGGAGCCCCGTCCGCCTCGCAGTGGCGGTTTCGGTGGCGGTGGTGGTGGCTATGGCGGTGGTGGCGGGTACGGTGGTGGCCGCCGCGACGGCGACGCGGGTGGCGGGCGTCGCGACGGCGGTGGCTACGGGGGCGGCAACGACGGAGGGTTCCGCAGCCCCTACGGCTCGGGCCCGCGCGGTGGCGGCCGCAGTGGCGGCGGCGGTGGCCGCTCCGGTGGCGGGTACGGCGACAACTACTGAAGTGTGAGCGACGATCAGTGTGAATGACAAAGGGTTCCTGGCGAGCCCTTTTCTCTGGGGAGGCGAACGACGATGCGCCTCAGCGCGCCTGATTGCTCGTCTTGCGGGGTTTGCGGGGGCGCCCGGCCATTACACGGTCGAACAGGTTGTTGGGCATCAACCGAAGAAGCTTTGCGACGACACCCATTTGCCACGGGATCACGCGGTAGCTTGCGCCAGCTTCGATGGCGGCGAAGGCTTTGTCGGCGAATCGGTCCGCTGGCATCAGGAACGGCATCCGGAACTGGTTGTCCCGCGTGAGCGGCGTATCGATGTATCCCGGGCAAATGGTGACGACCTTTACGCCGGCGGACCTCAACTCGCCGCGCAAACTCTCACAATACGAAATGATGGCAGCCTTGCTGGGACAGGTGGCGCCGTGGCCAGGGAGGCCTCGGATGCCGTTCACGCTGCCGATGCCCACCAAGGTGCCCGACCCCCGGGCAGACATCGGCGCAATGAACGGGTGAAACGTGGCGGCGGTTCCGATGTTGTTGGTGGCGAACACCTGGCTGATCACATCCAGGTCGGATCGCACGGCGGTGTCCACGCCCACGCTGATACCGGCGCTCGCGATGACAACATCCGGAACGCCCTGTTGTGCCAGGCAAGCCCGGCCGGCGGTGACGACGCTGTCAATCACCGACACGTCGCTGCTATAAATAGAGAAGCGATCCGTGGCCATTCCGCATTGGGTTGCCCATGAACTGATCTCCCCGGTGCGTCTGCCGACCAGTGCCAGGCGATAGCCGGCCGCGTAAAAACGCGCAGCCAGCGCTTGTCCGATGCCGCTGGATGCCCCGGTGATGAACGCGAGTCGGGATCGATCGCCGTGCGGCATTCAGGGAGCCTTCTGCGGGGACAGCACCCCGCGAACCCGACCGGTCAGTTCGATCACCGATGTGTTGTCGTCGTATGCCATGGCATCGCCGCTGAATCGGTCCTGCCCCTGAGAGATCACCACCGGCAGATGCGTCGTCGCCTTTCCCAGGTCCGATTGAACATGCAGGTATTCGCTGCGGTATACGGCGGGGCCGCGCTCCGTTCCGGGCTTGCCGGGCGCCTGCTGGCGCTGGACATGGACATCGCCGAACAGTTGGACGTCATCGCCGGTGGCATCGGAGACCGCCCGACGGGCCGTCGCGACGGTTGGCAAGCCGTTTTCTCCGATCGCTCGCATCCGGACCGTATCAATCTCGAGGGTGTCGGTGTCGGGGAAGTGCCGCGCTTCGGCGCCAAAGACCTCGTTCTTGAGCTTGCCTTGGACGTCGAAGGCCTTGATGGAGAAATTGCGCAGGAAATAGTCCGCCTCGTGTCGGACCGGTTTCCCGGGCAACGTTTCGATCGCGGCTGGCGCGCTGCGAATCAGCCAGAAGGTCGCGAGGGCAAACAGGCCCATGAGAACAATCGGCAGGTAAATGCTGAGACGGTCCCAGAACAGGCGCAGCGAGAGGCGTTTCATGCCTGAGTACCGGTGGTGCGTTCCAGCAGGCTGACGTAGTGGCCGCTGGCAACGAGGAGCAGATCGCAGAACTCCCGCGCCGCGCCGAAACCTGCCGGCGCCGTCGTGACGTGGTGCGCCAGATCCCGTGCTTGTGCGTGGGCGCCCGGTGGCGAACAGGCCAGTGCGCAGGCGTGCATGACGGGAAGGTCGGGCCAGTCATCGCCCATGGCGGCGGCTTGATGCCAACCGAGTTCCAGTTCGTCCAGAATGGATTGGGCTGCCGGCTTCTTGTCTTCGGTGCCGTATCGAACGTGCCGGACCCCCAGCGCCTCCAGGCGCAATCGCAGCGGCCGTGAGTCCCGCCCGGTGATCACGGCCGGTGTGATGCCAGCCAATGCCAGCAGCTTCAGGCCATGGCCGTCCAGCGTGCTGAATCGTTTCAGCGATTCACCCTGCTCCGAAAAATACAGTCCGCCGTCGGTCAGCACCCCGTCGACATCGAAGAAGGCCACGCGAATGCCCTGCGCGTGCAGCAGAAGTTCGGGTGGAAACCGGAGAACCGGTCGGATGGCTCGCATGCTCAGATCACCTTGGCGCGCATCAGGTCGTTGCTGTTCACGGCGCCGCAAAGCCGGTCTTCGGCATCGACCACCAGCACGCTCGTGATGCGGTGGAGTTCCATCAGGCTGGCCGCTTCGGCGGCCAGGGCATCGTCGCGGAGGGTCAGGGGTTTCGGATGCATGACTTCTCCAGCGGTGCGCTGGCGCAGATCGGTTCCCTTTTCAACCAGACGGCGCAGGTCCCCATCGGTGAAGATGCCCAACACCCGATCGTCCGCGTCGACCACCGCCGCTGCGCCCAGACCCTTGGCGCTCATTTCCCGCATCAGTGTCGTGAATGGAGCCGACGGAAGCACGCGGGGCAGTTGTTCGCCCCGGCGCATCACGTCGCTGACATGCGTGAGCAAGCGGCGCCCCAGCGTGCCACCGGGGTGGGAGCGCGCGAAATCTTCCGCTTTGAAACCACGGGCGTCCAGCAGGACCACGGCCAACGCATCGCCCAACGCGAGCTGCGCGGTTGTGCTGGCGGTGGGCGCAAGGTTGAGCGGACACGCTTCCCGGTCGACGCCGCTGTCGATCGTGACGTCCGCATGGCGGGCCAATGTCGAACTGTTTCCGCCGGTGATGGCGATCAGCGGGACGCCCTGGCGTTTGAGCACGGGAAGGATGGCGGTCAGTTCATCGCTTTCGCCACTGTTCGAGATTGCCAGAACCAGGTCGACCGACTTGATCATGCCCAGATCGCCGTGACTGGCTTCCGCAGGGTGGACAAACATGGCCGGTGTCCCGGTGGACGCCAGGGTGGCCGCGATCTTGCGTCCGATGTGGCCGCTCTTTCCCATGCCCATCACGACAACCCGCCCTCGAACGGTCAGCATCATGCCAACCGCCCGCGCAAAACCGTCGTTCAAACGGGTCTTGAGACCGGCTACGGCCTCGGCCTCGATGTCGAGAGCTTCGCAGGCCAATCGCAGGGTATTGGCTGGATCGGGATTCATGGCCGGATTCTATCGATGCGCCCGGCGCGCGGGTTTTGGATGGGGGCACACCGGCTCGCCACTTGCTAGCATCGGGGCATGACGTCCCTGGAGCTCACGCTGCTGTACTTGCTGGCCGCCGTGTTGGGCGTCGTCGCCTGCCGTTCCCTCAAGTTGCCGCCGATGCTGGGGTATCTGTCGGTGGGCGTGGTCATCGGTCCGCATGCGCTGGCGCTGGCACGCAGCGCTGACGATATCCGGCATCTGGGCGAATTCGGGGTGGTGTTCCTGATGTTCGTCATCGGCCTCGAATTCAATCTGCCCAAGCTGCGCGCGATGCGCAGGCATGTGTTCGGGCTGGGCCTGTTCCAGGTGGTGGTGACGATGCTGCTCGTCACGCTGGGATCGGTGATCCTCGCGGCATGGGCGCCCTCATGGTGGACGATGGAGTGGCGTGCCGCCGTGGCTCTGTCGGGCGCGCTGGCGATGAGCAGCACGGCCATCGTGGTCAAGATGATGGCAGAGCGCCAGGAAATCGACTCGGAGCACGGCAAACGGGTGGTCGGGGTCCTGCTGTTCCAGGATCTGGCGGTGGTTCCCTTGCTGGTCCTGATCCCGGCCCTTGGATCGTCGCCTGAGAAGCTGTTGATTTCGCTGGCGTTGGCGGGGGTCAAGGCGGTATTGCTGATAACCGTCTTGCTGGTGGGCGGGCAGCGGGTGATGCGCTGGTGGCTCACGCTGGTCGCCCGGCGCAAGAGCGAAGAGCTGTTCGTGCTGAACCTGTTGTTGATCACCCTGGGCCTGGCCTGGCTGACCGAACTGGCCGGGCTGAGCCTGGCACTGGGCGCGTTCATCGCCGGCATGCTGATCTCGGAGACCGAATACAAGCAGCAGGTCGAAACCGACATCCGGCCTTTTCACGACGTGCTGTTGGGTCTGTTTTTCATCGCCATCGGGATGATGCTGGACTGGCGCTTGGTCCTCGCCCGCTGGCCGCTGGTGATGTTGCTCCTGATCCTGCCGGTGCTGTTCAAGCTGGTCGTGGTGACAGCGTTGTCCAAGGCGTTGGGCGCGACGAACGGCGTTGCGTTGCGAACCGGTTTGTATCTGGCCCAGGCTGGCGAGTTCGGCTTCGTCCTGTTGACGCTCAGCGGACGAAACGGGCTGGTGCCCCCCGAACTGTTCAATCCGATTTTGGCCAGCATGGTGCTCTCCATGCTGGCGACGCCCCTCATCATCCTGTACAGCAACCGCATCGTGATGAGACTGGTCTCCAGCGAATGGTTGCAGCAGTCGTTGCAGATGACAACCATCGCCCGCAAGTCGATCAACGTGAACAAGCACGTGATCATTTGTGGTTACGGGCGTTGCGGGCAAAACCTGGCCCGCATGCTGGAGCAAGAAGGCATCCCTTACATGGCGCTGGACCTGGATCCCGACCGGGTGCGCCAGGCGGCTGCGGCGGGCGATTCGGTCGTGTTCGGTGACGCGGCCCGCCTGCAGGCGCTCATTGCAGCAGGACTGGCGCGAGCCAGCGCCGTGGTCGTGACCTATCTCGATGTGGCTGGTGCCATGAAGGTTCTGGCCCACACCAATGCCCATGCGCCGCAGGTTCCGGTGATCGTTAGAACGCAGGACGACAAGGACCTCGAAAAACTTCAGGCCGCGGGCGCCGCCGAAGTGGTCCCCGAGGCGATCGAGGGTTCATTGATGCTGGCCAGCCATGCCCTGGCGCTCATCGGCGTGCCGATGCGCCGCGTGATCCGGATCGTCCAGGATCAGCGCGACGCCCGGTACAACCTGTTGCGAGGCTATTTTCACGGTGCCGATGACAGCACTGTCGACGAGCATGAACATGAGCGTCTGGCAAGCCTGACGCTGCCGGTGGGCGCAGTGTGCGTCGGCAAGACCGTCGGCCACCTCGCTTTGAACGGTTTGGGCGTTCGGGTGGTTTCGCTACGGCGCACCGGGGCGGCGGCGCTGGTCCTTGATGACCAGACGGTTCTTGCGTCGGGGGACACGTTGGTGATGTCAGGCAAGGCGGAGGCCTTGGCCTTGGCCGAAAACCGGATCCTGCGCGGGTAGGCGTGCCGCAAGCGCGATGCATTGCGACGGGAAATTGCAGAATTGATCAGATCACGAAGACATCGCCGGCGCGAAGCCAGTGGATGTCGTGTGCCACGTGTCGGCCGCCAGGTTGGGCGCGGTCGAATCGCTCAATTTCCGCCATGATCAGCTCGGTTTCGGCGGGTTTGGTGTGCGTGATGTAGATCGGGAAGCGCTTGGTTGCATCCAAGTTTTCAAGCTCCGTCGCGAGCACCTGGGGCGACAGGTGCAAGCTGCGCTGCGCCAGTTGACTCTCGCGGTTGCTGAAGGCCGTTTCGATCACCAACATTGAAACGTCCAGTTGGTTCAGGCGTGCCCACAGGGTCGGATTTCGCCCGGTGTCACCGGTGAACACCCAGCATCCCTTGCCGGCTGATACGGAAAAGCCCGCAGCCGCAACGGTGTGGGTGGCTGCCAACACCTCGACCTGGTTGGCACCGGCGGGCACGGCTTGTCCGATAGCAATTTCCCGGAACTGGATGAAGGGGTCGGATTCGGAGGGAATTCGGCTGAAATCGGGCCAGATCAGGTCATTGAAGATGTGGGCGCGCAGAGCTTGGATGGTCTCGGGCAAGGCGTGGATTTTCAAGGGCTTTCCTCGAGCGGTACCCACCGAGTCCACCATCAGCGGCAACGCGGCGACATGGTCCAGGTGGGAGTGGGTCAGGAAAACGCGATCGATGCGGCGCATTTCGTCCAGCGTCAGGTCACCGACACCCGTGCCGGCATCAACCAACGTGTCGTCATCGATCAGGAACGACGTGGTCCGACAGTCCTTTGCGATGGCGCCGGAACAGCCTAACACCCGAATGCGCATGGTTTTCCAGGAATCATTTGGTCTCTATGTCGGTGGCACCGTCCCAGCCGTGAATCCGGGGCAGCGACTTTCGTCTGGCAACGCGCTCAGCGTAGAGATGGTATAGAACATTTCGGGGATCGAGACGGATCAGGTTTAACAGACACAGTTCGCACTGTTCCCAGTCCTGGGCCCTGTAGCTCTTCAACAGTTCCTCCCAGGCGGTGGATTCAGCCGACCCGGCCGGTTCGCCATCGTCTCCTTCGGGCAAGGGGCGGTAGATGGTTACGACCTGCTCCCGACCCTTGACCCGCACGCGGTCCAACTCTTGCCAGCGGAACCCTGTCGCCAGTTTCCGGGTCGCGTGACTGGCGATGATGTCAACGCCATAGGTCTTGGTCAGGCCTTCGAGCCGCGAACCCAGGTTCACGGCATCGCCCACGACGGTGTAACTGCGCCGAACATCTGAACCCATGTCCCCGACGCACATCAGCCCCGTGTGCAGGCCGATCCCAAGGGCAACGGGCAACTCGTTCGAAGCCACCCGTTCTTGATTGATGGCCCGAATTTCCTCCACCATCGCCAACGCCGCCCGGACTGACTGAGACGCGTGTTCGCCGGACTCTACCGGGGCGCCCCAGAAGGCCATGATGCAGTCGCCCATGTATTTGTCCACGGTCCCGCGTTCATGGCGGATGATGCGGGTCAACCGGCTGAACAGTTCGTTGAGCAGGCGCTGCAACTGCCCCGGATCCATGCGCTCGGACAGTCGCGTGAATCCGCGCATGTCGCAGAACATGACGGTCATTTCACGGGCGGTCGCCTGCATGGTGTATCGGTCCGGATCATTGACCATCTCCTCGACCAGTTCCGGCGGCACATAGGTGCCGAACAAATGGGCCAGTTCGCGCTTGGTTCGGCTTTCCACCCAGAAGCCGTAGCCCATGTTCAGCACCACAACCGCCACGGCCATTGCAAGCACTGAAGCCAGGGGCAACACAAGGCCGTGGTCCAGGAAAAGCCATGAATTCAGCGCGACGACGGATGCGATCGCGGCGCCGCTGACCACCATGGCCCCAACAGCCGCGAACCACGGCAGTCCGAACGCCAGCCCGATCCCGACGAGCAGGAGAACGAACACGTCGTAGCCCAACGCATAGTCGGGCTTTACCAGAACCCGGCCGTCCAATAGCCCGGAGATCAGGTTGGCATGGATTTCAACCCCGGGATAAGCCTCGCTGACCGGGGTGGTGCGCAGGTCCAAAAGCCCCGGGGCGGTGGTTCCGAACAGAACGATCTTGTCCTTGAGCAGTCCGGCTGGCAGGCGCCCCGCCAGCACATCGGCGGCGGCGTGGTACCTGAAAGAGCCACCTTTCGGACCACCGGCCCCTCTGAACGGGACCAAGGCGGCAGCCCGATCGTCGACAGGGATCGCGAGCCGGCTTCCGTCCTGCGTCAGGCGGACGCTGTCGAGGCTTGGGAGCGCATCGGTCGGGTGCGAAGAACCCTCGGGTCCGAGTTCAATGTCCGGAAAACCGATCAGTCGTCGAAACAGGGCCAGTGCGAGGGACTCGTAGACACGTCCCTTGTATTCGGCAAGAATCGGCGCGGAGCGCACCACGCCATCCGGATCCGCGATGGCGTTGAAAAAGCCCGCATGTGGCGCGGCACCTGCAATCACCTCGATATTGGCACCGTAGCCGTTCCAGGTGGTCATTCGTGCGGGGTGTCGCCGAGTGGGATTCATCACACCCACCGGCTCGGGCAGCACGCCCGAGCTGCCGCCTTCACGATCGCTGGTGAAATAAAAGCCCAGTACCGCAGGACGCCCCTGAAGCGCTTGGGCAAAAAGGGCGTCATGGTCCAGCCGGTGCTCCAGTTGTCGGAGCTTTTCGACAAACCCCGGCTCATCGCGCAGGTCTTCCCGGGAAAGCTGACGAAGCCGCTTCAAACCGGAGCTGTGGTCCGGTTCCGAGAACACGACGTCAAAGCCCGCTACCAAGGCCTCCTGTCGAGCGAAAATTTCGTGCGCCAGATTGGCCATTTGGTCGCGTGGCCAGGGCCACCGTCCAACTTCGGCCAGGCTTTTTTCGTCAATGTCGACGATGACGATCCGCTCGTCCAGCGTTCGAGGCATCGAGGCGCGCAGACGCGCGTCATAGATCAGGTGGTCGAGCCGGTGCAGCAGTCCCAGCTCAAGAACGCCGGTGGCATGAAGCAGCGCGAACAGGACGGGAATCAGGCTGATGGCGACACGAGGCCAGTGCCTGATCAAGGTGGCCACCCGCTCCCCCGCGCGAGGGGCTGTGCGGGCGCCCGCCATGGCGATTCAGCGGTCAGGCCTGCACAAACTGCATCTGGATGCCCGCCAACTCCAGCAGATCCCCGTTCTTCAGAAAGACGGGGTCGGCCTGGATTGGGGTGCCGTTCACGGTGGGGCTTTCTGCTCCGTCCACATGGGCCACGACAAAACCAGTCGGCCTGCGGGTGATGGCCGCCACCGCAACGCCGGGTTTGCCGATCGTGGTGACGATCTTGACCAAGGCCATTTCGCGACCGGCGGCGGCACCACTGAGCACGCGAATCGACGCATTTCCACCGGAGGCAGCGTCCGCAACCGCAGGCGCGCCGGGCGAAGTGGCAAGGTTGGGTGTCGGTCCGACGCCAGGGACACTGCCCGGCTTGATGACCATGGTCTTGTCAAAACCAGCCCCGGTCTGGTCCGAATGGAACCTGATCTTGTACTTGCCGATTTCGATGCTGTCGTTGTTCTGCAAGGGTTGCTTCTTGATCGCCTTGCCGTTGATGTAGGTGCCGTTGGTGCTGTTGAGGTCTTCCAGAATGGCTTCGCCTTCCGCGATCTGGATGACGGCATGCTCACCACTGACTGCCAGATTGTCGATCACGATGTCGTTGTAGGGCCGACGACCCAGCGTCGTGCGATCCTTGGTCAGCTGCACTTCCTTGATGACAACACCGTCGATCGAAACGATCACTTTCGGCATGGCCGACTCCTGTTCCTGGACTTGTTCAAATTCAAACCGGCAATTGCGCTATTTTCCCAGTAAACGACCAATAAAGCCGGGTTTTTTGGTACTTTCGCTCGCGTTGATCAGCAAAACTGAAACATTGTCCCGTCCGCCGGACTCATTGGCGGCCGCGATCAGGGCCGCGGCGAGGGCTTGCAGTTCCCCGTTTCGGGAAAACTCGGCGGCGATCACAGAATCGGAAAGCATGTCGGACAATCCGTCCGAGCACATCAGATAGGTGTCGCCGGCTTCAACCCGGAATTCGTTCACCTCCAGCTCGACCGCCCCCTCGACGCCCAGCGCGCGGGTGACCAGGTTGCGGTGCGGCGACACGGCGGCCTCTTCAGGCGTGATGAGGCCGGCATCGAGTTGCTCCTGCAGCAGCGAATGGTCGCGGGTGATCGGCAACAAGGTGTTGTTGCGCCATCGGTAGCACCGCGAATCCCCGATGTGGCCCAGAATCAACCGCGAGCCGAGAAACGCGCCCACAACCAGGGTCGTTCCCATCCCGCTGTACTTCGGGTTGTTCTCGGCCGACACATAAATCGAGGTGTTGGCATTGTCGACACAGACTTCCATGGCGCGTCTGACGTCCCTCGACGGAACCTGCTCACCGGCCTGGGTCAGCCATTTTCCGAGCTCCGATGTGATGAAGGCCGTGGCCATGCTGCTGGCGACTTCGCCGGCGTTGTAGCCGCCCATGCCGTCTGCCAGAACCGCCAGCCCGGCGACCGCGTCAAATGACACGGAGTCCTCGTTGTTTTCCCGCATGCGCCCGGTGTCGGTCAGCGCCGCATAGTCATAGTTCATGGTCAAATCCGGATTCGGCTCGCGGTCCGCATCGGTCATTTTCCAAGGCGACGCGGCAATTGGGTGCCATTATGGTCGCGTCCGCTGCCGTCCTGGTCGTCCATCATGAGGGCTTCCTGAAACCCCGTAGCGGTCGGCGGCGCCGTCGGGGCCGGGTCGGACGCGGCGTCGGTCGCGTGGTCCGACAAAGCAGACAGCAAGTCGACCGCCATCGATTCGCCGCCCGGAGACTGGCCTTCGGGCTTCTTTCGAAGCGCACGAGCCTGCACGGCGACCAGGCGCGACAGCAGATCAGGGCGCAACACGCGCGCGTCGGGAGCCTCCTCGTTGGCGATCTTGTACATCAACTCGGTCATGGAATCGGCCCGCCCCAGCGGCTCGCCAATCCGGTACACAAACGCGGCGGAGCGCCAGAGTGCCGATTTCTTCTTCGATGATTTCGCCATGCCCAAGCTTGTTTGACTTCTTGCTTCTTAGCCCGGACACCAGGATGCCGGGGCCGGCACAACGTCGTGCTTCAGGTGGGCCGGAAGAGGCGCAACTTAGCAGACTGGTTCACCGATCGCAAGGCATTCGAAGGCCGGCTGCGTGCGAAAGCGGGATTAATTGACAACCCCCATCCTTTCACCGTGCGGCCTGGTCCCGGACTGGCGCGGTCGGCTACATTGTCGCGGCGCGGGACTTCATGAATTTCCCGATCCCGACCACCAGCACCGCGCCCGTTGCGGCAGCCGCGTGATGGAGCCACGGGTTGGCGGCGGCGAAACCCTGGAGGGCGACGTCGCTGGCGATGGTTTCACCGCCCACCCAGCCGATCAGCGCGGCGCCGAGCGTGATGATGATCGGGAAGCGGTCCATCAGCTTGATCATCAAGGTGCTGCCGAAGATGACCAGCGGAATGCTGATGGCCAGGCCGAGAATCAGCAGCACGAAGCTGCCTTTGGCAGCAGCCGCGACGGCGATCACGTTGTCCAAGCTCATCACCAGGTCGGCGATCAGGATGGTGCGAACCGCCGCCATCATGCTGCCATATTCCTTGCCGTCGCCTTCCCCTTCTTCTTCGTCGCCCAGGAGTTGCACGCCGATCCACAGCAGCAGCAGGCCGCCAATGATTTGCAGGAAGGAGAGTTCCAGTAGTTTGGCGGCCACCACGGTCAAAACAATCCGCAACACCACGGCGGCGCCGGAGCCGAAGAGCACGGCCTTCTTCTGCTGGTCCGGCGGCAACGAGCGGGCGGCCAGCGCGATCACCACGGCATTGTCGCCGGACAGGATGATGTTGATCCAGATGATCTTGACCAGTCCGATCCAGAAGTCGGTGCTCTGCAGAAATTCCATCTCGGCGCTCCAGGGTTTTCAATGCAAGAAGCGCTCACAACATCCGTTGGGAGCGCTTCCGGTGGGCTCATTCGCCCAAGTGTAGCGGCGCATCAATTGGCGCCGGGTCCGTAGTTTTGCTTAGAGCTGCGCCTTGAGCAGCTTGCCGAGTTCGGACGGGTTGCGGGTCACGATGAAGCCGCATTCCTCCATCACGGCCAGCTTGGCATCGGCGGTGTCGGCACCACCGGAAATCAGCGCGCCGGCATGGCCCATGCGCTTGCCGGGCGGGGCCGTCACGCCTGCGATGAAGCCGACGATGGGCTTCTTCATGTTGGCCTTGCACCATCGGGCGGCCTCGGCTTCGTCCGGACCGCCGATCTCGCCGATCATGATCACGGCGTCGGTATCGGGATCGTCGTTGAAGGCTTTCATCACGTCGATGTGCTTTAGGCCGTTGATCGGGTCACCCCCGATGCCGACCGCGCTCGACTGGCCCAGGCCCACTTCGGTCAGCATGGCCACGGCTTCATAGGTCAGGGTGCCGGAGCGCGACACCACGCCGATGCGGCCTTTGCGATGGATGTGCCCGGGCATGATGCCGATTTTGATCTCGTCGGGCGTGATCAGGCCAGGACAGTTCGGACCCAGCAGAAGCGTCTTCTTGCCGCCAGCCGCTTCCTTGGCCTTCATCTTGTTGCGCACTTCGAGCATGTCGCGCACCGGGATGCCTTCGGTGATGCAGACCGCCAGGTCCAGATCGGCCTCGACGGCTTCCCAGATCGCGGCGGCGGCGCCCGCCGGCGGCACGTAAATCACGGAAACGGTGGCGCCGGTCTGCTGGGCGGCTTCCTTGACCGACGAGTAGATCGGGATGTTGAAGATCGACTCGCCGGCCTTTTTCGGGTTCACGCCAGCGACAAAGCAGTTCTTGCCGTTGGCGTATTCCTGGCACTTTTCCGTGTGGAACTGGCCGGTCTTTCCGGTGATGCCCTGGGTGATGACCTTGGTGTCTTTGTTGATGTAGATCGACATGGTGTTCTTCCTAGTCAGTTGGGGACAGAGCTGAAGATCTGTCCCCAAGGTCATTACTTAACGGCGGCCACGATCTTGGTCGCGGCTTCGGCCATGGTGTCGGCCGCAATGATGGGCAGGCCCGATTCGGCGAGCATCTTCTTGCCCAGTTCCTCGTTGGTGCCCTTCATGCGCACAACCAGCGGCACGGACAGGTTAACCGCGCGGCAGGCGGTGATCACGCCCGTGGCGATGGTGTCGCATTTCATGATGCCGCCGAAGATGTTGACCAGGATGCCCTTGACCTTGGGGTTCTTGAGCATGATCTTGAAGGCTTCGGTGACCTTCTCGGGCGTGGCACCACCGCCCACGTCCAGGAAGTTGGCAGGCTCGCCGCCGAACAGCTTGATGGTGTCCATGGTGGCCATGGCCAGACCGGCACCGTTGACCAGGCAGCCGATGTTGCCGTCCAGGCTGATGTAGGCCAGGTCGAACTTGGAGGCTTCGACTTCCGCGGGGTCTTCCTCGTCCAGGTCGCGCAGGGCAACGATTTCAGGGTGGCGGAACAGGGCGTTTGCGTCGAAGTTGAATTTCGAGTCCAGGGCGATGATGTTGCCCTTGCTGTCGCAGTTCAGCGGGTTGATTTCCACCAGCGACGCATCGGTGTCCATGTAGCAGGTGTACAGCTTCTGGAGCACGTCGGCCGCTTGCTCGGCGGAGCCGCCGGTCAGGCCGATGCCATTGGCGATCTTCAAAGCCTGCTCTTTGCCCAGGCCGGTCAGCGGGTCGACCAGCTCGGTGATGATCTTCTCGGGCGTTTTGTGCGCCACTTCCTCGATGTCCATGCCGCCTTCGCTGGAGGCGATCACGGCCACCTTCTGGCTGGCGCGGTCGGTCACGAGGGACACGTAGTACTCTTTCTGGATGTCCGCGCCGTCTTCGATGTACAGGCGACGCACCTTCTGGCCTTCGGGACCGGTCTGGTGGGTCTTGAGCTGCATGCCCAGGATGTCACCGGCCAGACGCTTGACGTCGTCGATGGACTTGGCCACCTTCACGCCACCGCCTTTGCCACGGCCACCGGCGTGGATCTGCGCCTTGACCACCCACACGGGGCCGCCGAGTTTCTGGGCGGCTTCCACCGCCTCCTGCACCGTGAACGCCGCGATGCCCCTGGGCACCGGCACACCGAATTTGCGCAAGATTTCCTTGCCTTGGTACTCGTGAATCTTCATGAGGGCTCTCTCAGGAGTGAATGATTGGGACCCGCAGATCCCGGCGACTGCCCAGACGGCTGAGGCTGGACACGGCAACCGGGAACTGTATCATGTTGCAACGCAGCATTCATGGTGCTGCGCCACGTACATAATGCATAATTATATTGACGGACATCTGAACTGAAACTGACGAGGAGCACGGCACGCCATGGCCAAGGTTTTCATCGACGGCGAAGCCGGCACCACCGGGTTGCAGATTCGTGAGCGGCTGCAATTGCTGCCGCAGGTGCATTTGCTCAGCATCGCGCCCGAATTGCGCAAGAATCCGCAAGCCAAGCGCGACCTGATGGCGCAGGCCGATCTGGTGATCCTGTGTCTGCACGATGACGCGGCGATCGAATCGGTGGCCATGATCGACAGCTTGAGCGGCGCCAAGCCACGGATCATCGACGCCTCCACCGCGCACCGCACGGCGCCCGAATGGGTGTACGGATTTCCGGAGCTGGCAGCTGGCCAGCGCGCCGCCGTCGCCGGCGCGGATCGGGTGGCCAATCCCGGCTGTTATGCCACCGGCGCCATCGCGCTGATCCGGCCGCTGGTGGACGCGGGCCTGATCCCGCGCGACTTTCCGCTGGCGCTGCCGGCGGTCAGCGGCTACTCGGGTGGCGGGCGCACCATGATTGAGGCCTATGAGAAAGGCGAGGCGCCACTGTTCGAAGCCTACGCGCTGGGCTTGAAGCACAAGCACCTGCCCGAAATCCTGCGTTACACCGGCCTGACCCGCCGGCCCGTCTTCGTGCCCTCGGTGGGCAACTTCAGGCAGGGCATGCTGGTGCAGTTGCCGCTGCACCTCGACCTGCTGCCGGGTAGCCCCAAAGCCGCCGACCTGCACGATGCATTGGCCGCGCACTATGCCGCCAGCAACACCGCCGACGGTTGTGTGCGCGTGGAGCCACCGACGGACAGCGGCAAGCTCGATGCGCTGGCGCTCAACGACACCAACCAGATGGAGCTGCGGGTGTTCGGCAACGATGCCTTCCACCACGCCGTGCTGATCGCCCGACTGGACAACCTGGGCAAGGGTGCCAGCGGCGCCGCGGTGCAGAACCTGAAACTGATGCTGGGCCTCTGATCCGCTCAGCACTGTTGATCAACAGTCCGATTGCCAAAAAAACAATAGCACGCTATGGCCTTTTGAAGCTGGGATCGGGCCAAAACAACCTGAAAACCGCGTGATCGGCATCCCGAGGAAACAGCGCCGGGGCGCCGGGCTTCATTCGTCGTCGTCGCCAGCGCCGCCGACCACGCGTCGGATGGCGTCGGCGCCAAATCCCCGGGCGGCGAGAAAGCGCATCTGTTTCGCCCGGCCGGCGGCGTCCGGGGCGGGTTCGCCGAACCTGCGGCGCCAGACCTCGCGGGCACGTTCGAACTCCGTGGCCCGAAGGCGCTCGACCGCGTGCTGAACGGTCTCCAGGTCGAGACCCTTGTCCTGCAGTTCGCGGCGGATCCGGGCCGCACCGAAGCGGCCCGATCGCCGGTGCAGCACCGATTCGGCCACCCGGTCGGCGCTGATGAACCCTTTGGCTTCGAGCTCGTCCAGCGTGCGGGCCAGCTCACCGGCGTCGGTGTCGGGCCCGCGCAGCTTGCGCTCGAGCTCGGCACGGGAATGCTCACGCGCCGCCAGGTGGCGCAGCGCCCGGCTTTTCAGGGACAGGGGCTTCAGTGTGGCCACAAAATGCTACTTTATTGATAGCTTGTGGTGGCCATTTGACGCTGGGGCAAGCGAGATTCGTTGCTAAAAAGGCGTCGAACCGGCCACGCAAGCCTCTCAGGCGGGTGTTCCGGCGTCCGGCAGCAGCGGAATGCCCAGCGATTCGCGGACCTTGTTCTCGATCTCGTGTGCCAGCGCCTCGTTTTCGCGCAGGAATTCGCGCGCGTTGTCGCGGCCCTGGCCGATCTTCTCGCCGTTGTAGGCGTACCAGGCGCCCGACTTTTCGATGATGCGGGCGTTCACGCCCATGTCGATGATCTCGCCGTGGCGGCTGATGCCCTCGCCGAACAGGATGTCGAACTCGGCGGTCTTGAACGGCGGCGAGACCTTGTTCTTTACCACCTTGACCTTGGTCTCGTTGCCGATGGCCTCTTCGCCCTTCTTGATGGTACCGGTGCGCCGGATGTCCAGCCGGACCGAGGCGTAGAACTTCAGCGCGTTGCCGCCGGTGGTGGTCTCGGGGCTGCCGAACATCACGCCGATCTTCATGCGGATCTGGTTGATGAAGATCACCATGCAGTTGGTCTTCTTGATGTGGGCGGTGAGCTTGCGCAGCGCCTGGCTCATCAACCTGGCCTGCAGGCCGGGCAGCGAGTCGCCCATCTCTCCTTCGAGCTCGGCCTTGGGGGTGAGAGCGGCCACCGAGTCCACCACGATCAGGTCCACCGCGCCCGAGCGCACCAGGCTGTCGACGATCTCCAGCGCCTGCTCGCCGGTGTCGGGCTGTGATATCAGCAGGTCCGGCAGGTTGACGCCCAGCTTTTGCGCGTACTGGATGTCCAGCGCGTGCTCGGCGTCGACGAAGGCGCAGGTGCCGCCGAGTTTCTGCATCTCGGCAATCACCTGCAGCGTCAGCGTGGTCTTGCCGGACGACTCGGGGCCGTAGATTTCGACGACGCGCCCGCGCGGCAGGCCGCCGACGCCCAGCGCGATGTCCAGCCCCAGCGAGCCCGTGGAGACGACCTGGATGTCTTCGATCGCTTCGCCTTCGCCCAGGCGCATGATGGTGCCTTTGCCGAACTGTTTCTCGATCTGCGCCAGCGCGATTTGCAGGGCCTTGGCTTTTTCGGCGGCTGCTGCGGCGTTGGGGGCGGTGGCGGGGGTCTTGGCAAGGGCTTCCATGAACATCTCCTGGTGATTGGCTGGGTGGGGTGGTTCCGTGTCTGTGGATTAAAACAGGCTGGATGCTTGAACAGTACTGTAATGCAAGCCATAAAACCATGTAAACAACTATTTTGGTCAGTTTGCCTTACTATTTGTTCATGCTGTCCGACGACCTGTCAACACCGTGGCGCCAGACCCACCTCGGGCGTTTGCTGGGGCTCGCCATGATCCGGTTTGACGAGCGGGTGCTGGCCTTGATGGCATCGAATGTCTCGGTGCCACTCGGTTTGTCGAATCTGGCGGCGCGAGACCAGGTGGGCGCCGCACACGTTCACATCACCCGGCATCTGCCGGTGCAGGGAGCCCGCCTCACCGAGCTGGCCCGATCCGCGGGCATGAGCAAGCAGGCCATGGGCGATCTGGTGAACCAGTGCGAGGCCTGGGGGCTGGTCGAGCGCACGCCCGATCCGCGGGACGCGCGGGCGCGCCGCGTGAGATTCACACCCGTCGGGCTGGCCTGGCTGCAGGCGTTTCGCGAGGCCGTGGAGCAGGCTGAACAGGAATTCCGCACCGCCGTGGGCGACGAAGTGGCCACGGTGGTCATACTGGGTCTGGAGGCTTATGCGAGCTGAGCCCCGGCCGCCCCGGCGCTTTGGCCCGTTCAACCGGGCGCCCCATCGGCCTAGAATGCCCTTGCTGAGCAAGTGACACGCCAATCCAAGGAGACAACGATGCGGATTCTGATTGCCGAGGATGATCAGGTGCTGGCCGACGGCCTGTTGCGGACCCTGCGGGCGTCGGGCGCAGCCGTCGACCACGTGGCCGACGGCGCCCAGGCGGACGCGGCCTTGATGACCAACACCGAATTCGACCTGTTGATCCTGGATCTGGGACTGCCGCGCTTGCACGGTCTGGAAGTGCTGAAGAGACTGCGCAGCCGTGGCTCCAAGTTGCCGGTGCTGATCCTGACGGCCGCCGACAGCGTGGAAGAACGCGTCAAGGGGCTGGACTTCGGTGCCGACGACTACATGGCCAAGCCCTTCAGCCTGCAGGAGCTCGAAGCCCGTGTGCGCGCCCTGGTCCGTCGGGGCATGGGCGGCGCCACCTCCACCATCAAGCACGGGCCCCTGGTGTACGACCAGGCCGGCCGCGTGGCCACCATCGACGGCCGCATGGTCGAGCTGTCGGCGCGCGAGCTGGGCCTGCTGGAGGTGCTGCTGCAGCGCGCAGGCCGCCTGGTGAGCAAGGACCAGCTCGTCGAACGGCTGTGCGAATGGGGCGAAGAGGTGAGCAACAACGCGATCGAGGTCTACATCCACCGCCTGCGAAAGAAGATCGAAAAAGGCCCGATCCGCATCGCCACCGTGCGTGGTCTCGGCTACTGCCTGGAAAAGATACCCGGCTAGCGCCATGCCCCACGCCCGTGCCAGAGGCTCCGAAACCGGCGTGCTCACGCCGCCAGCCGCGCGCTCGCAGGCCGGTGAAACGGGTCGTTCGCCGGCGGGGTGGCGCGCGGCGGCGCCTGGGTTCCTGTGAACCGGCAGAAATGGTCGCTCAAGCTGTTCCAGCGGGAACAGCGCTCACTGTTCGGCGAGATCCTGGACTGGATGCTCACGCCCCTGCTGCTGCTGTGGCCGATCAGCCTGGCCCTGACCTGGCTGGTGGCGCAGGGCATCGCCGACAAACCGTTTGACCGCGCGCTCGTCTACAACGTGCAGGCGCTGTCGCAACTGCTCAGCGTCAGCAACAACCGCGTGCTGTTCAACCTGCCGCAACCGGCCAGCGAGATCCTGCGCGCCGACGACTCCGACCTGGTCTATTACCAGGTGCTGGGCGCCCGCGGCGAGCTCCTCAGCGGCGAGCGGGACCTACCCCTGCCCGCCGAGGAGGATCGCCCCGCCGTCCCCGGCGAAGTCCACCTGCGCGACGACGAGCTCCGGGGCCTGGATGTGCGGGTTGCATCCATCTGGGTCAAGTTGCCGGTGCCGGCCGGACAGCCGGCGCTGGTCCAGGTGGCCGAGACCCGCGAAAAGCGCAAGGTACTGGCCACCGAAATCATCAAGGGCGTCATGCTGCCGCAGTTCGTGACGCTGCCGCTGGCGGTGCTGCTGGTCTGGATGGCGTTGGTGCGCGGCATCAAGCCGCTGAGCCAGCTCGAAGAACGCATCCGCGCGCGCCGGCCCGACGACCTGAGCCCGCTGGACGAAAAAACGGTGCCGCTGGAGGTGGCGCCGCTGGTGTCCTCGGTCAACGACCTGCTGACCCGCCTGAAGGAGTCAATCGGGACGCAAAAACGCTTTCTGGCCGATGCGGCCCACCAGCTCAAGACGCCACTGGCGGGCCTGCGCATGCAGGCCGACCTCGCCCTGCGCGAAGGCTCCAGCGAGCAGGACCTCAAGCATTCGCTGCAGCAGATCGGCCGCTCCAGCGTGCGCGCCACCCACACCGTGAACCAGCTGCTCGCGCTGGCACGCGCCGAGGCCGGCGGCACCGCCTTGAGCCGCCTGCCCTGCGACATGGCGATGCTGACGATGGAAGTGGTCCAGGATTCGGTGCCGCGCGCGCTGGAGCGCCACGTGGATCTGGGCTACGAGGGCGCCACGCCCGGCAGCGGGGGCCTGATGCTGCGGGGCAACCCGACGCTGCTCAAGGAACTGGTGCGCAACCTGGTGGACAACGCGATCAACTACGCGCCGACCGTCGCGGGGCGCACCGGCATCGTGACGGTGCGTCTGCTCACCGACCCGTTCGGCCAGGTGTTGGTGCTCCAGGTGGAGGACAACGGCCCCGGTATTCCCGAGGCCGAACGCGAACTGGTGTTCCAGCCGTTCTACCGGGTGCTGGGCACCAACGTCGACGGCTCGGGCCTGGGCCTGCCGATCGTGCTTGAAATCGCGCACCAGCATGCGGCCACCGTGAGCATCGAAGACGCCCACCCGGGGCAGAACCCGCCCGGCACCTGTTTCAGTGTCCGCTTCGTTCTCGCCGACCTGAACGATGCCGACATCCATGCCAGCGTCTGACGTCAGGCGGGCCGATAGAGGTTGAGCTGCAGCCGCTCGCGTTCGATGGCGCGGGCCGCCGCCGGATGGGCGGCCACCCGCTGCACAAACGCCCACAGGTCGGGAAAGTCGAGCGGGTCGATGCCGGCGATGCCGCCCCAGCGCGTGAGGGTGAGCGAATAGGCGTCCAGCGGGCCGAACCGCTCGCCGCCGAGCCAGGCCGAACCGGCGGCCTGCGCGCGTTGAACCACCGCCTGCAATTCGCCCAGCATGCTCCGGTACAGCGTGGCGTTGTAGCGCCGCAGTTCGTCGTGAAGCGTCGGGTTGTCGGTGAATTTCTGCGGCATGAAGATGTGCGTGAACGTCGGATGCACCGTGTTGTTCATCCAAGCCAGCGTCTCCATCACGCGAGCCCGCGCCAGAGCCTCGGAGGGCAGAAAGCCGAATGCCGGAAAGCGGTCGTGCAGGTAGCCGATGATCGCCACGATCTGGGTGATCACCTGCCCATCGTCCACGAGCACCGGCACCTGCCCGCGCGGGTTGATGGCGCGGTATTCGGGGCTCTGTTGCTCCCCCTTGTGCAGCTTGACCATCGCCGGCTCGAACGGCGCGCCCGTGGCCTCCAGCAGGGTGTGGGGCACAAAGGAGCAGGCGCCAGGCGCGTAATAAAGTTTCAAGGTCATGCCGATCAAGGTGTGGAGGTGGCGGGTTTCGGGCAGGCGCGCAGGGCAGACCCACCCAGCAGGCTGGGTTTGCCCGCTTCAAGGCGCTGCCTGAATGCGGCGTCGACCTGTGGAAATTTCAACCACTGGCCACGCGTTTCGGCGCGTTCCTGCACCACCCGGGCGGTCCGCACGCCGCGCTGGGCAAATTGGTCCAGTGCCGCTTTGGCTTGTGCCTCGGTCGGAAACCCGCCCAGCGACAGGCCGGGCCCCAGCGCCGGGCTGGTCAGCGGCTCGAACCGGATGTTGAGCCCACGCAGTTCGGCAAGCTTCTTGTTCATGAGTTCGTTGTCGGTGTACTTGCCCATGTAGACGATCCAGCGCGCAGGCTCCACGCCGGCTTCGAACACCCAGCTGTCGCTTGGCAGGGCGCCCAGCGCCGGGCGTAGCGCCGCCACCTGTGCATCGGTGAACAGCCCGGCCTGCAGGCATTCGGCGGACCGCTGGGCGGCGGCGGCCGCTGCCACTTGGGCATCCTGGCGTTTGAGTTCGTCGGCGCTGAGCAGGCGGATGCGTTCCGGGTGAAGCTGTTGCGACAGGCGCTGGGGCTCCGATTGCTGCGCCGGCGCCAGCCCGTAGTCCTGCAACAGCCCTTGCGACCAGGCGAAATACAGCCCGTTGGCCAGCAGCAGAAGCAGGACGGTCAGGCGCAGCATGGGTTCATCAGAGGTGGGTATCGCTTCGGGGCCGCACGCTGACGTCCGAACTGGTCACGCGCTGCAAGCCAGCGGCAGTATGCACCAGCAGCGCACCGCCGGCGTCGACACCCCGGGCCACGCCCTGCGCGCCATCGCTGAGCACGACCTCGCGCCCGTGCAGCACATCGCACTCCCGGTAGCCGGCCACAAAAGGTGAAAAGCCCCCGGCTTCGAACGTCTTGAGCGTGCGCACCAGCGGCTCCACCAGCCGCAGCAAGGCGGCACCCGCATCGATGGTGGGCAGCAGCTCCTGCAGGCCGGCCGCCGGCGTCCGCAGACCATCGGCATCGCCCGGCGGCGCCAGGTTGACCCCGACGCCGATGACCGCCTGGCGGGCCGCGCCCACGGCGGCCGTCTCGATCAGGATCCCGGCCAGCTTGCGTTCCTGCCACCAGAGGTCGTTCGGCCACTTCAAGCCGATGTCCGGATGCAGGCTGGTGGCCAGGCTCAGGCCGACAGCCAGTGACAGCCCGGACCAGTCCGCCGGCGCCAGCGTCAGGCCGATCGAGAAGGTCAGCGACGCGCCGGGCGTACTGCGCCAGTCCCGGCCCATCCGGCCGCGCCCGGCGGTCTGCGACTCGGCCACGAGCAGCACCGGGTCGGTCAGGCCGGCGCGCACGCGACGCATCAGTTCGGTGTTGGTGGAGTCGATCTCGGGCAGGATTTCGACGCTGAAGCCCGGCAGCTGTGGCGCCACGGCCTCCCAGATGGCTTCGGCGGGCCAGCGCGTCATCGTCACGGGGTGGTCCGGTTCAGCGCCTGGCCTTCGGTGCCGCCGGGGGCGCCTTCTTCAGCGGCGCCTGGCGGCGTTTGGGCGCCAGCAAGGTGCCCCGGCAGTTGGCGCTGCCGCACCAGCACGGGTATTCGGCCTTGAGCTTGGGCGTGTAGCGCTCGTCGAGGATCAGCCCGTAGTCGTAATTCAGCTCCTCGCCGGCCGCGATGTCGCGCAGCGCCCTGATGAACACGCGTCCGTCAACCTCGTCGGCCTCGCAGTTGCCGTCGCAGCTGTGGTTGATCCAGCGCGACGAGTTGCCGCCGTGCAGCGCGTCGATCACCCGCCCGTCCTCGAGCGAAAAATAGAAGGTGTGGTTGGGGTCTTCGGGGTTGTGGGGGTGGCGATCCTGCGCCTCGTCCCAGCTGATGACCTCGCCGATGTATTCGATGATCGTCTCGCCCCGGGCGATGTCCCGCACCGCAAACACACCCTTGCCGTGCACGCCGGAGCGGCGGGTCTGGATGCGGCGGGCGGAAGTAGAGTCGGGCATCCTGGACACGGTCGGAAAATTTGGTAAGGTGAATTCGTATGGGCGCGTACGCGCCCGCGTGTGAGTGTGCGCGTGCGCACGCGAGGAAAAGGGATTGTAATTAGATGAAGCAATTGGTCATCGCCGAAAAGCCCAGCGTGGCGCAGGACATCGTGCGCGCGCTGACGCCCGTGTCGGGCAAGTTCGAAAAGCACGACGAGCATTTCGAGAACGAGCGGTACGTGGTCACCAGCGCCGTCGGGCATCTGGTGGAGATCCAGGCGCCAGAGGCGTTCGACGTCAAGCGCGGCAAGTGGAGCTTTGCCCACCTGCCGGTGATTCCGCCGCATTTCGACCTCAAGCCGGTGGACAAGACCAAGACGCGGCTGAACGCGGTGGTGCGCCAGGCCAAGCGCAAGGACGTGGGTGGTCTGGTGAACGCCTGTGACGCGGGCCGTGAGGGCGAATTGATCTTCCGCCTGATCGAGCAGTACGCCGGCGGGTCCAAACCGCTGGGCAAGCCGGTCAAGCGGCTGTGGCTGCAGTCGATGACGCCGCAGGCCATTCGCGATGGCTTCGAAAGCCTGCGCAGCGACCAGCAGATGCAGGGCCTGGCCGACGCCGCGCGCAGCCGCTCCGAGGCCGACTGGCTGGTCGGCATCAACGGCACGCGAGCGATGACCGCGTTCAACTCGCGCGATGGCGGCTTCTTCCTGACCACCGTGGGCCGGGTGCAGACGCCCACGCTGGCCATCATGGTCGAACGCGAGGAACAGATCCGCAAGTTCGTCAGCCGGGACTACTGGGAAATCCACGCCACCTTCCTGGCCGAGGCCGGCGAATACCCGGCCAAGTGGTTCGACCCGGCCTGGAAGAAAGACCCGGAAGACGCTGAAAAGCGCGCCGACCGCCTCTGGTCCGAGCGCGAGGCGCTGGCCATCGCCGAGGCGGTGCGCGGCAAGGCCGCCACGGTCACCGAAGAGAGCAAACCCACCACGCAGGCCTCGCCCGCCCTGTTCGACCTGACCAGCCTGCAGCGCGAGGCCAACGGCAAGTTCGGCTTCAGCGCCAAGACCACGCTGGCGCTGGCGCAGAGTCTGTACGAGCGCCACAAGGCCCTGACCTACCCCCGGACCGATTCGCGTCACCTGCCCGAGGACTACCTGCCGGTGGTCAAACAGACCTTCGGCATGCTGGCCGACAGCGGCCTGCGCCATCTGGCGCCGTTTGCCCGCACCGCGCTGGACGAGGGCTATGTCAAGCCCAGCAAGCGCATCTTCGACAACAGCAAGGTGAGCGACCACTTCGCGATCATCCCCACGCTGCAGGCGCCCTCGGGCCTGTCCGAGGCCGAGCAGAAGCTGTACGACCTGGTGGTGCGCCGCTTCATGGCGGTGTTTTTCCCGAGCGCCGAGTACCTGGTGACGACGCGGATTTCGCAAGCGGTCGGCCACAGCTTCAAGACCGAGGGCAAGGTGCTGGTCAAGCCCGGCTGGCTGGCGATCTACGGCAAGGAGGCCGCCAACGAGGTGCTGGATGCCAAAGACGGCGACAAGGGCCAGAGCCTGGTGCCGGTGAAGCCCGGCGAAATGGTGCGCGCCGAGGTGGTGGAGCCCAAGGGCCTGAAGACCCGCCCGCCCGCGCGCTACTCCGAAGCCACGCTGCTGGGCGCGATGGAAGGCGCCGGCAAGCTCGTGGACGACGACGAGCTGCGCGAGGCCATGCAGGAAAAAGGACTGGGCACGCCGGCCACCCGCGCAGCCATCATCGAAGGCCTGCTCAACGAAAAATACATCCTGCGCGAAGGCCGCGAACTGATCCCCACCGCCAAGGCCTTCCAGCTCATGACGCTGCTGCGCGGCCTGGGCGTGGAGGAGCTCTCCAAGCCCGAACTGACCGGCGAGTGGGAATACAAGCTCGCACAGATGGAGCACGGCCGCCTCAGCCGCGATGCCTTCATGCGCGAGATCGCGGCCATGACCGAGCACATCGTCAAGAAGGCCAAGGAGTACGACCGCGACACCGTGCCGGGCGACTACGCCACGCTGGCCACGCCCTGCCCCAACTGCGGCGGCGTGGTGAAGGAAAACTACCGCCGCTACAGCTGCACCGGCGCCGACGGGACCAGCGACGGCTGCGGCTTTTCCTTCGGCAAGACGCCGGCCGGGCGCACCTTCGAATCCGCCGAGGTCGAGCAGTTCCTGCGCGACAAGAAGATCGGTCCGCTGGACGGTTTCCGCTCCAAGGCCGGCTGGCCGTTCACCGCCGAGATCGTGCTCAAGTACAACGAGGACGACAAGAACTGGAAGCTCGAATTCGACTTCGGCGACGACCGCAAGGCCGAGGAAACCGGCGAACTGGTGGACTTTGCGGGAGCCGAGCCGCTGGGTGCCTGCCCCAAGTGTGGTGGCCGGGTGTTCGAACACGGCAGCAACTATGTCTGCGAAAAGACCGTGCCCACGGCCGCGCAACCCACGCCGAGCTGCGACTTCAAGAGCGGCAAGATCATCCTGCAGCAGCCGGTTGAGCGCGCGCAGATGCACAAGCTGCTGGCCACCGGCAAGACCGACCTGCTCGACAAGTTCGTCTCCATGCGCACCCGCCGCGCGTTCAAGGCCTTCCTGGCCTGGGACGCCGAAGCGGGCAAGGTGGCCTTCGAATTCGCGCCCTCCAAGTTCCCGCCGCGCAAGACGGTCGCTACAAAAACGGGAGCTTCCGGTGGCCGCTCGGCGATGGGGTTGGCGTCAAAAGGCACTGAAAAAGCGGCCAAAAAGGCCGCCGCGAAGGCCGCCAGTGGCAAGGCGGTGACCAAAGCGGCGGCCAAGACCCCGCGCCCACGCGCCGCAAGCAGCGCTGCCGGCCTCCAACCCAGCGCGGCCCTGGCCGCGGTGATCGGGCCGGAGCCGGTGATCCGCACCCAGGTCATCAAGAAGCTGTGGGACTACATCAAGGCCCACGGCCTGCAGGACGCCGCGAACAAGCGCGCCATCAACGCCGACGCCAAGTTGCTGGCGGTGTTCGGCAAGCCGCAGGTGACAATGTTTGAACTGGCGGGGATCGCGGGCAAGCACCTTTCCTGACGGTCGGCAGCAGTTCGTCAACCACGCGGAGAGGCAGGGCAAATCCATGCCGCTTGACTGGAAAGAAATCGCCAACCGCGCTCGCGCGTTCTCCAGGGAGTGGAAGCATGTCGAGAGCGAAGACGCGGATGCCAAGAGCTTCTGGGATGAGTTCTTCGATGTCTTTGGAATCAAACGCCGAAAGGTTGGCACGTTCGAGAAGCGGGTCAAGAAACTCGATGGCAAAGACGGCTATATCGATTTGCTATGGAAGGGTACGCTGCTCATCGAGCACAAGAGTCGGGGCAAGGATCTTGCCAAGGCCTACAAACAGGCGAAGGACTATTTCCCGGGTTTGAAGCCCGACGAAGAGCCGAGGTTCATCCTCGTCTGCGACTTCTGGCACTTCGAACTGCATGATCTGGACGAAGACGCGATACATCGCTTCACCCTGCCAGAGCTGGAAAAGAACCTCCGGCTCTTCTTTTTCATCGCCGGTTATCGCAAGCAGCGCATCCGAGAAGAAGAGGCGATCAACCGGGCGGCGGTGGATGCGTTGGGTGAGCTGCACGACCTGCTCAAGCGCGACGGGTACGCCGGCCACGATCTTGAGGTCTTTCTGGTTCGCCTGCTGTTCTGCCTGTTTGCCGACGACACCGGCATCTTCCAGCCCAAGGACAGCTTCCACGACCTGATCGAGTTTCACACCTCCGAGGACGGCTCGAACGTCGGGGCGGTTCTGGATACGCTGTTTGTCACCCTCAACAAGGACACGGTCTCTCGCCAGACCTCGCTGGCCGAGCAGTTCGCTATCTTTCCGTACGTCAACGGGCGCCTGTTTGAAGAGCGCATCGACCCGCCTTCATTCACGGAGGCAATGCGCACGCACCTGCTCAATCTGGCCAAGCGGAACTGGGGCGATATTTCACCCGCCATTTTTGGCGCGATGTTTCAACGGGTGATCGAACTCGACGCGCAGGCACGGCGTCGCGAGCTGGGCGCGCACTACACCAGTGAAACCAACATCCTCAAGCTCATCAAGCCGCTGTTCCTGGACGGTCTGAATGCGGAATTTGACAAGATCAAGGGCGATGCCAATCAGTTGTTCCAGTTCCACAAACAACTGCAAAGCCTGACTTTCCTGGATCCCGCTTGCGGATGCGGCAACTTCCTGGTGGTTGCCTACCGCGAACTGCGCAAACTGGAACTAAACGTGATGCGCGCGGCCGCGCGCTTTGGCCAGCGTATCGGACATGTCTTTGACTTTCTGAAGGTCGATGTCGATCAGTTCTACGGCATCGAGTACGAAGAATTCCCAGCCCAAGTGGCCCAGGTGGCGATGTGGCTGACTGATCACCAGATGAACGTCGAGGCCGGCGCAGAATTTGGTGAGCCCATGCTGCGGGTGCCGCTCAAGCGCAGCGCTCACATCCGTCACGGCAACGCGCTGCGCATCGACTGGGCGGATTTCGTACCGCCGACCCGGCTCAACTACATCCTGGGCAACCCGCCGTTCGTAGGTAAACAGCACCAGTCTGCCGAGCAAAAAGAGGACATGGAGACGGTGTGCGCGGGACTGAAGGGCGCCGGGGTGCTGGACTACGTGGCGGGGTGGTATGTGAAGGCCGCACGCTATATCACCACCGCGCCCGACAGCTTTGCCGGTATCGCCGCGGCGGCCAGCCGCGATCGCAGGAAATTCAAGGACGTGAAGTTTGGGCAGGGGGGTGAAGGCTTCGGTGATCTGTTTGCGGATGTGGATCGCGCCGAAACGCTGGCCCGACGCAAAGTGCGCTGCGGTTTTGTGTCCACCAACAGCATCACGCAGGGCGAGCAAGTCGCGCCCTTGTGGGGCTGGATGCTTTCGCAAGGCATGCATATCCAGTTTGCCCACCGCACGTTTCAATGGAGCAACGATGCCCCCGGACGAGCAGCGGTGCATTGCGTGATCATCGGTTTTGGTGCCGAGAAATTCAAAAAGACACCGCTGGCCGACTATGAAACCGTCAAGTCCGAGCCCACTTTTGCGGATGCGGCAAACATCAATCCTTATCTCGTCGATGCGCCCGATCTGGTGATCGACAAGCGCCGCGCGCCCATCTGCAGGGTGCCAGAGATCGTGTTTGGCTCGATGCCCAATGACGGCGGCCATTTGCTTCTTTCGAGCGCTGAACGTGACGAGTTGCTGGCCGCGGAGCCCCGGGCGGAGAAGTGGATTCGCCGTTTTCTGGGTGCGGACGAGTTCATCAACCGCCTGGATCGCTGGTGCTTGTGGCTCAAGAACTGCCCGACCGCCGAACTCAAGGCCATGCCCGAGGTCATGAAGCGGGTGCGCGCGGTGGCGAAACATCGCAGCAGCAGTCCGAGGCACGCCACGCAGGTGCTGGCAGAGGTGCCGCACTTGTTCGGCGAGATTCGTCAACCCTCCGGGCGTTACATCCTGGTCCCAGCCCATTCTTCGGAGCGTCGCCCCGTCATCCCGATTGGCTTCATGACGCCAGACGTCGTTGTGGGGAACGCCAATCTGTGCATCCCCGATGCGGGGCTGTACGAATTCGGGGTGATGAGTTCGCGCATGCACATGGCCTGGGTCAGCCATGTCTGTGGACGGATCAAGAGCGATTACCGTTACACCAACCAGATTGTGTACAACAACTTCCCATGGCCGGACCTGAATGTGAAGTCGGCGGATGTGCGTGTTCAAGCGGCCCGAGCGGCTGTGGAAACCGCAGCCTCAGAGGTTCTGGACGCGCGCGCGGCGGAGTCGGGCGCGACCTTGGCCGATCTGTACAACCCGCCGATGCCTGAAAAACTGCTCAAGGCTCACCGCGCGCTTGATGGCGCCGTGGACGCCGCTTACGCACTGAACGGTGGGAAGAGAACCTGGAAGTCCGACGCAGAGCGGGTCGCGTATCTGTTCACGCTATACCAGAAGCTCACATCGCTCTGAGATTGCGAAAGGATTGTCAACAGGTGTGGGTAGCTTTTTGGACCGCCGGATGTCTTTGTAGGGAAAAGGTTTATCGTTCCGGATAAACAGGTTTTCCCATAGTTATCCACAACGTTATCCTGTATGTAAAACCAGTTGTTGGGATATAGTGGCGAGGCCAAAAAGCGAAAGCCGGGATTGCAGTCCCGGCTTTCGCTCCCCAACCGTCTCCGACAGGGGGCATGGATTCATGACGAATCACACTTGCAACGCGAGTTTGCCATGAGTTCAAGGTGAGGTCTGTCGGAGTATTCATCAGGCTTCGGCCGGAAAGTACTTTCATGTCAGCAAATCAAACCATCGAATGGCCAGGGCAGTCTGGCAAGAACTACACGCATTACATCCATTCCATTGATACGACGTTCAAGGATGCTCCCGGCAACTATGTGTTTGCCAGAGAGGCCTCGCCGGGGCGTTGGACGCCTCTCTATATCGGGCAAACCAAGAGTCTCAATGACCGCTTGAGTAACCACGAAAAAGAGGACTGTGCCCGAAGGCGGGGTGCGACCCATATCCACGCGCATGTCAATACTGCGGGGGAGGCTGCACGGCTGGCGGAAGAGAAAGACCTGATTGGTAAATGGACGCCGCCATGCAATGAGCTACTGAAGTAGGGCAGGTGCGATGCAACGGCCCGGCCATCACCGGGCCGTTGTGTTCGGCTTTTCAACCAGGGAGTACAACCATGAAAGCAGACCATCGCCGCATCCTGATACTTTGCAAGACCTATCCGTCACCGAGTTCCAAATACGTGGAAACGTCCTGCGTGGCTGGCATGGACGAGGCTGGGCATTTGGTGCGCTTGTTTCCGGTGCCGTTTCGCTTGATCACCGACGACCAGCAGTTCAAGAAATGGCAATGGATCGAGGCGCGTGTGCGAAAGGCGACCGACGACCGTCGGCCCGAAAGCCATCGAATTTCGGTGGACACCATTCAAACATTGGGTGACCCGTTGTCAACGAGGGATGAGTGGGTCGAGCGTCGGTTAGCAATAGACCGGGTGAAGGTTTTCGACGACTTTGAGCAACTGGAGGCAGCCAGGCAAAGCCGGGGTATTTCGCTGGGCTTGGTTCGCCCGAGCCGATTGGTTGACATTTTGATTTCCAAGGGGAGCTCCGCTGACTGGACACCTGATGAGGTCGCCAAACTGATGCAGGAGCAAAACCAGGGATCACTTTTCGATCAAGATGGCGAGCAGCGCTCACTCAAACTGTTGAAGAAACTGCCGTTTGACTTTCATTACCAGTACGAGTGCGTTGTGGACGGCGTGACCAAGTCCTACAAAAACAAGCTCGTTGATTGGGAGGCTGGCGCCTTGTACTGGAACATACACCGGCGCACCGACTGGCAGAACGCCTTCCGCCAAAAATGGCTGACAGAGTTCTCGCAGAAAGACGTAATGTTCTTGATGGGAACCATTCACCGATTTCCTAACCAGTGGCTGATCGTCAGTGTGCTTTACCCACCTAAGCTGCCGCCAGAAAGGGCTGATCAAGGAAGGCTGTTCTAGCCGTCAGATGCTTGACGAGCGGCGCCCCCTTCCGCTGCGCCTCACGCGCGACGTACGTTCGGTGACAGAGATTGAAATCAGCTTCATAGCACACGAGGCACGCGGTAGCCGAGCGCGAATACCGCGCGAGCTCCCGAACACGCGATTCTTGCGTTTCCAGATAAGACAAGAAGTCAGCGGTGTAGCGCGTCCAGTCGCTATCAGATCGGTATTGATTTCGGATCGGCCTCGGGCATCCGAGCTCCGGGACATGGGAGTAAATGAGTCCGGCGGTCGTCAAATGTTCACGAAAAGCGCTCTTTGAGAACCCTTTTTTTCTCGACAGAGGCAATTCCCGAACATCGACGACTAGGCGAACTTCAGCCTCGCGCAAACGCGAAATGAAGGCAGCAATGTCCATGCCTTCGTAGCCGATGGTGAACAAATGTCTTGTGGGCACGGCGAGACAAGCATCCAGTCAATTATTCGAATCCGTGTGCCCAGGCACCGTACCAGATCAGGAGCATGCCAGCAAAGGAAGAGGCCTTTGCCCGATCGCTTCACTGGCAACAAGCTAGCCAGCCTTATTTGGCGACCACGCGCACCATCTCCAGGCACTTGTTTGAGTAGCCCCACTCGTTGTCGTACCAGGCCACCACCTTGACGAAGGTGCCGTCCAGCGCAATGCCGGCGTCGGCGTCGAACACGCTGGTGCAGGTCTCGCCCCGGAAGTCGGTGGCCACCACCTTGTCGGTGGTGTAGCCCAGCACGCCCTTCAGGGCGCCTTCACTCTGCGCCTTCATTTCGGCGCAGATCTCGGCGTAGCTGGCGGCGTTGTTCAGTTCCACCGTCAGGTCCACCACCGACACGTCGCTGGTGGGCACGCGGAAGGACATGCCGGTGAGCTTCTTGTTGAGCTCGGGGATCACCACGCCCACCGCCTTGGCCGCACCCGTGCTGCTGGGGATGATGTTCTCCAGGATGCCGCGCCCGCCGCGCCAGTCCTTGTTGCTGGGGCCGTCCACGGTCTTCTGGGTAGCGGTGGCGGCGTGCACGGTGGTCATCAGGCCGCGCTTGATGCCCCACTTGTCGTTCAAGACCTTGGCCACCGGGGCCAGGCAGTTGGTGGTGCAGCTGGCGTTGGAGATGATGGCCTGGCCGGCGTAGGTCTTGTCGTTAACGCCATAGACGAACATGGGGGTGTCGTCCTTGGAGGGGGCGGAGAAGATGACTTTTTTGGCACCGGCGGCCAGGTGTTTCTCGCCGCCGGCCTTGTCCAGGAAGATGCCGGTGGATTCGATCACGATGTCGGCGCCGACTTCGTTCCACTTCAGGTTGGCGGGGTCTTTTTCCTGGGTCAGGCGGATCTTCTTGCCGTTGACGATCAGGGTGTTGCCTTCGACGGAGACGCTGCCCTTGAAGCGGCCGTGCACGCTGTCGTAGCGCAGCATGTAGGCCAGGTACTCGGGTTCGAGCAGGTCGTTGATGGCCACGACTTCGATGTCAGCGAAGTTCTGGATGGCGCTGCGCAGCACGTTGCGCCCGATGCGGCCGAAGCCGTTGATGCCGATCTTGATGGTCATGAGTTTTCTCCAGAGTTAAAACACGAATCCGCCTGCCGCAGGGCGCGGCGCCTACCTTTTCGCCAGCACGGCCTGCACCGTGTCGGCCACGTTCTCGGGGGTGAAGCCGAAGTGCTTGAACAGCACCGGCGCTGGCGCCGATTCGCCGAAGGTGTCGATGCCGACCACCGCCGCGCAGCCGTATTTCCACCAGCCGTCGGTCACGCCCATTTCCACCGCGACGCGCGGCAGCCTGGCGGGCAGGACCTCGGCCTTGTATTTGGGCGTCTGGCGGTCGAAGGCGGTGGTGCTGGGCATCGAGACCACGCGCACCGCTATTCGGCGCTCGGCCAGCAGCGCCTGCGCCTGCAGCGCCAGTTGCACCTCGGAGCCGGTGGCGATGATCACGGCCTGGGCCTTTTTCTTCAGGCCCGCGCGCTCCGGCTCGGCCAGGACATAGGCGCCGCGGCTGATTTCGCCGAGATCGGTCTTGCGCGCGTAGGCCAGGTTCTGGCGTGACAGCAGCAGGGCCGTGGGCCTGGTCTTGTTTTGCAGGGCCACGGCCCAGGCCACGGCCGTCTCGGCGGTGTCGGCGGGGCGCCAGACGTCCAGGTTGGGGATCACGCGCAGGCTGGCGGCGTGCTCGATCGACTGGTGCGTCGGGCCGTCCTCGCCCAGGCCGATGGAGTCGTGCGTGAACACGTGCACCACACGCAGCTTCATCAGCGCGGCCATGCGGATCGCGTTGCGGCTGTAGTCGCTGAAGGTGAGGAAGGTGCCGCCGTAAGGGATGTAGCCGCCGTGCAGCGCCACGCCGTTCATGATCGCGGCCATGCCGAATTCGCGAACGCCGTAATTCACGTGGCGGCCGATCTGGCCGCTGTCGGTCAGCACCACCTCGCCGGCCAGGTCCACGCGCATCGCGGGGGTGGACTTCGTGTTGGTCAGGTTGGAGCCGGTCAGGTCGGCCGAGCCGCCCAGCAGCTCGGGCATGGCGGCGGTGAAGGCCTCCAGCGCGATCTGGCTGGCCTTGCGGGAGGCCACGGTTTCGGCCTTGCCGTGTGCGGTGATGGTGGCATCGACGGCGGTCTGGGCAAAGTGCTTGGGCAGATCGCCCTTCATGCGCCGGGTGAACTCGCGGGCCAGCTCGGGGTGTGCGGCCTTGTAGGCGGCAAAGCCCGCGTTCCACGCCGCCTCCGCGGCGTTGCCGCGTTCCTTGGCGTCCCAGTCGGCGTAGACCTCCTTCGGGATCACGAAGGGCGCATGCGCCCAGCCGATGGCTTCGCGGGTGAGCTTGATTTCCTCGGCGCCCAGGGGCTCGCCGTGCGCCTTGGCGGTGTCGGCGCGGTTGGGGCTGCCTTTGCCGATGTGGGTCTTGCAGATCACCAGCGTGGGTTTGTCGGCGCTGTTCTTCGCGTCGGCGATGGCGCGGGACACCGCTTCGGCGTCGTGGCCGTCCACCGGACCGATCACGTTCCAGCCGTAGGCCGCGAAGCGCAGCGCGGTGTTGTCCACGAACCAGGGCGTGACCTGGCCGTCGATCGAGATGCCGTTGTCGTCGTACAGCGCGATCAGCTTGTTGAGCTTCCAGGCGCCGGCCAGCGCGCAGGCCTCGTGGCTGATGCCTTCCATCAGGCAGCCGTCGCCCATGAACACGTAGGTGTGGTGGTCCACGACGGCGTGGCCGTCGCGGTTGAACTCCTTGGCCAGCAGCTTCTCGGCCAGCGCCATGCCCACCGCGTTGGTGATGCCCTGGCCCAGCGGGCCGGTGGTGGTCTCCACGCCGGGCGTGATGCCGGTTTCGGGGTGGCCGGCGGTCTTGCTGTGCAGCTGGCGGAAGTTCTTGAGTTCGCTCATCGGCAGCTTGTAGCCGGTCAGGTGCAGCAGCGCGTACAGCAGCATGGAGCCGTGGCCGTTGGAGAGCACGAAGCGGTCGCGGTTGAACCAGGCGGGGTTGCGCGGGTTGTGGCGCAGATGCTGGCCCCACAGCGCCACGGCCATGTCGGCCATGCCCATGGGTGCGCCGGGATGGCCCGAGTTGGCTTGTTGGACGGCGTCCATGGCCAGGGCGCGGATCGCGTTGGCCATCTGTTGGGTGTTTGCCATGTCGGGCGGCTCCGGAAGAGAAGAATCAGGGGAAACCCCCAATTTTACCGGGGCCTGCAGGGACGGGCCGTTGACGCCAAACCGTTGCCGGCAAACTGCCGTAAAGTCGCTGCCATGCAAGGCCTGCACCTCACCGCCGATCTGCACCGCTGCCGCTGCGACAGCCGCTGGCTGCTCGACGCCGATCGGCTGGGCCGCGCCTGCGTCGACGCGGTGGCCGCGGCGGGCCTGCAGGCGGTTGGCCGGCTGGTTCACACCTTTCCCGACACCGGCCATGGCCCGGGTGGCGTGACGGCCACCGTGCTGCTGGCCGAGAGCCACCTGTGCGTGCACACCTGGCCCGAGCAGCGCGCCGTGACGCTCGACGTGTACGTCTGCAACTTCGGCGCCGATCACTCCGACAAGGCGCGGGGCTTGCTGGACGCCCTGCTCGCATTGTTCGAGCCGTCGCACGTCGAGCAGCATGCGCTGCGGCGCGGAGCGGTGACGGCATGAGCCGTCGCGCCACCACCTTCGTGAAGGGCAGCGTCGCGCGCGGTCTGGAGCCCGTCCGGTGGGGCTGAACGCAGCGACGGGTGGCGCAGGCGCCCAGGCCATGATCCTGGCCGCCGGCCGCGGCCAGCGCATGCGCCCGTTGACCGATGCCACGCCCAAACCCCTGCTGCCGGTGCGTGGCAAGCCGCTGATGCTGTGGCCGATGGAAGCGCTGGCGCGTGGCGGTTTTTGCCGTCTGGTGGTCAACACCGCGTGGCTGGGCGGGCGGATTTCAGACTTTTTTGGCCCGATCCCGGCGTCCAATGGCCACGAGGCGCTATCAAAATTGAACGGCGTGACGGTGCGTTATTCGCACGAAGGGCGCGACTTCGGCCGCGCGCTGGAGACCGCCGGTGGCATCGTGCGCGCGCTGCCGTTGCTGGACGAGGTGTTCTGGGTGCTGGCCGGCGATGTGTACGCGCCGGACTTCACTTTCACCCAGGCCGCTGTGGAACGCTTTGCGGCCAGCGGCAAACTGGCGCACCTGTGGCTGGTGCCCAATCCGGCGCACAACCCCAAGGGCGACTTCGGGCTCTCGGCCGACGGCCAGGCCCTCAACCAGGCCGACGCGCGCCACACCTTCAGCACCATCGCCCTGTACCGGCGCGCGCTGTTCGAAGCGCCCTGGTGCGCCATTCCCTCCGGCAATCCGCACGGGGTGGTCTCGCCGCTGGCGCCGCTGCTGCGCGCGGCCATGGACGCCGGCCAGGTCAGCGCCGAGCTGTACACCGGCGCGTGGACCGACGTGGGCACGCCCGAGCGCCTGGCCGAACTCAACGCTACCTGAATACCCACCGGAACTGAACCCATGAGCACCACTCTCTACGCCCAGCGCCGCGCGCGCGTCGCCGCCCGGCTGGGCGCCGGCGGCATCGCCGTCATTCCCACCGCACCCGAGCGGTCGCGCAACCGCGACAGCGAGTTCCTGTTCCGCCACGACAGCTACTTCTATTACGTGAGCGGTTTTTCCGAGCCCAACGCCTGGCTGGTCATCACCGCTGATGGCCACAGCACGCTTTTCTGCCAGCCCAAGGACCTGGAGCGCGAGATCTGGGACGGCATCCGCCTCGGCCCCGAGGCCGCGCCCGCGCACCTGGGCGTGGAGGCCGCCTATTCCGTCGCGGAACTGGACCAACGCCTGCCCAAGCTGATGGAGAACAGGACTGCCGTCTGGTACCCGTTCGCCACGCACCAGGGTCTGGAGACGCGGGTGGACGGCTGGCTGAACAGCGTGCGCGCCCGCGTGCGTTATGGCGCGCTGTGCCCGCAGGCCCAGCACGACCTGTGCGCCATCCTCGACGAGATGCGCCTGATCAAGGACGCGCACGAGCAGGCCATCATGCGCCGCGCCGCGCAGATCAGCGCGCGTGCCCACATCCGTGCCATGCAGCGCAGCGCCGCCATGCTGCGCGCCGGCCAGGACGTGCGCGAGTACCACCTCGACGCCGAGCTGCTGCACGAGTTTCGCCAGCATGGCTCGCAATACCCGGCCTACAGTTCCATCGTCGCCGCCGGTGCCAATGCCTGCGTGCTGCACTACCGCGCCGACACCGCGCCCGTCCGCGACGGCGAGCTGGTGCTGATCGACGCCGGCTGCGAGCTCGACGGCTACGCCAGCGACATCACGCGCACCTTCCCGGCCAACGGCCGCTTCACCGGCCCCCAGCGGGATCTGTACGACCTGGTGCTGGCCAGCCAGGACGCTGCCATCGCCGCCACACGGCCCGGCGCGCGCTTCACCGACCCGCACGAGGCCACCGTCAAGGTGCTGACGCAGGGCATGTTCGACCTGGGCCTGCTCGACCGCGACCAGCACGGCACACTGGACGACGCCATCCACCACCGCCACTACTTCGCCCACTACATGCACCGCACCGGCCACTGGCTGGGCATGGACGTGCACGACTGCGGCAGCTACGTGGAGCCCGGCGAGGTGGGCCAGGCGCACGAACGCAAGGACCCGCTGAGTGGTGAGACCATCACCGACCGCCCCAGCCGCATCCTGCGGCCCGGCATGGCCCTGACCATCGAGCCGGGCCTGTACGTGCGGCCCAGCGACAAGATCCCGAAGGAGTTCTGGAACATCGGCATCCGCATCGAAGACGACGCCTTCGTCACCGAGACCGGCTGCGAGCTGATCACGCGGGATGTGCCGGTGAAGGCCGAGGAGATCGAGGCGCTGATGCGGGGGTGAGGGATCTGGTTGCGTTGACTGAAGTGTGTCAGCGGCGGCTCAAGGTTGTCTACTGCCGTTCAGATTTCGCCGCTGAACGACAGCTTCGACCAAGTGCCGCCAAGGTGGACACGAGCGCGAACTGCATTCTTCTCGGATCTCGTCACGTGCTTCTTGCGCCGAGGTTCATACAGAGGCCGAAAACCGTGTCCGCGCAGGTTAAGCTGACAACGATGAGCCTCGACAAGTCACGCTTGATCATGCCCGAGACCCCGAGGTTTCAAAAACATGTTCTCCAGGTCGCTTGGGCTCACATCGGCAGCCAACTTCACATGCAACGACCGCTTGAGCAGGTAGAGGCCGCCGATGAATTGCGGCGGTTGTCCCGGGACCATAACGACCGGCATTAGGAGGTAGGCGCCGGCCTTCTTGTAAAGGTCCAGAAACCCTGTGAGATTGACGTCGTCGGACGGCTCCATGGTGAGGGAACGCGACGCGAACATGGCAATTCGTGAATCTCCCTGATCCCTAGGAATCTTCGAGGTGATGATCATTCCGTAATGCGTCGGATGTTCGGCGGAGAACTGGCGAACGATGCCGATGTGGATTTCCTCCTCCTTGTCCGTTGTCCCGAACCGCTCCCGCCATCGCTCAAATATTCTTGCGGCTGCAGCACGATCCTTGAACATCAGCGCCATGAAAGGCAGCGCCTTGTGGTCGACGACTCCGTAGGCCGCGCCCATCCAGCCCGCACGATCCCAGAGGTGGATGTCGATGACCGATCTGACTTTTACATCTCTGTGATCGGTCAATTTCGGGAATTCCGTCTCTTCGTGGACTTCGCCCTTGGCTTGTGTGTCTGCCTTGGTTGGTTGTGGCTCGCGTTCAACGTGCGGCCTGTCCGGCTTGGCCTCGAACCTCTTCGGTGAATGCTTATCCCAAGAGGACAGGCGCGACACGCCGCCGAAGATGCGCTGACGGCTGATGCACAGTGAGCCAATCATCGCAACGCGATCCATTGCAGCATCTGTCTTGAATAGACGGGTAGCAACTTCTTCAAAGTTCCTCGCACGGCAAGTCGCCGAAAAGATGATGGCGGCGACTTCCAGCAACATGTTTAGAAAGTCGCCGTACACCGGCGGTGATCCGGGATACACGCCATTGGGCCAACGGACCGTCGCCCTCATCCGGTCAATGTCCACCGTCACCTCAAGGCGTGTGATATTCGCATCGACAACATTGACATCGAAACGCTCCACATGAGCGAAAGCATCCAGCTCGAACGCTGTCGCGAAGAAGGCCTCGACTGTCCCGACAATGGCCTCGGCCACGGTGATACCGGTGTCGGTAGGCTCGTGCGTCACGTTCACCTGCACGCCCAGAACCGAGGTGGCAGACACCTGCTCATTCTGGTCGTTGAAGATCGCGGGTCTCCAGCGCGCGTCGCCAGCGGGCTGACCCGCCAATTGGTTGAAGAAGCTCTTAACGTCCTGGGCGGATTCGCTCTCGGGAATCCATCCTTCTTCTCTCAGCAAGTCCTCGTACCCCAGCATGTAAAGCAGCGTGAGTCGACTGTGGTTTAGGCCCAGCCCTCGCAGGATGTCAGGGATCATTTCCAGCCGCGGCACCTCCTCCAAGGAAAGGTTCGCCAGCTGACAGGCCAGGACCATGTCGAAGTCCTGCAACTGCTCGGCGGCGCGCTTCGCCGACTCGTCGTCGAAAGGCAAAGAGTTTAGGCAGCCGCGCGCGACCTGAACCGTTTGCAGCACTTCGGGAAAGTGCTTCAGCTCGACCGCCTGCCATGCTGCATTCATCAGCGTAGGGAATATGGTTGCCGGGAGTTCGCCGCCTTCTTCGGCTTCGATGAACAACGTCGCAGCGGCCGACGTGGAGCTCGCACGCGCCGCCCAAAGCAGGCCGGCACTTCGGTAAGCGACTGCGAGCAGGGCCTGTGCACGGACCAGGTCCTCCGCATGCTCCTTCTTGGAAAGCAGTCGGGCGGCTTTGCCGAGAAGCCGAATCATCTCCATGTTCTCGTCGAAGTCGAGCTGATTAGCGCGATTGAGCAAAACCAGCGCGCCCTGGCTCTCGCCCGTACGTTTAGCCACGAAGTCGGAGACTTGGTCCACGAGGTCTCGGTAACCGCGGTCCTTGCCGGCCACCGGACCGAACACCTCAATCAGCCTAGTTACGCGCTTGGCGTCGAACTCTCCCAGGCCGTCGGCCTTGGCGAGGATGTCTCCGAACTGAGGCCACAACGAGGCTAGCCGCTCGGGCTCACCAGCCGTCAGGGCTTCGTTAACCTGGATGGTCAGCAGCGAAGTCCTTGCCTCCAGCGCGTTGTTCGGGCGGCCGCTGTCGCTCGCCAGTTCGGAAAGCCTTGAGGACAACCGAGCGACTCGCGGTTGCAGTCCGACCTGCTCGGACGTGAGGTGACCATGGATGACGGCATTGAATAGCAGTTGCGCCAGGTTGCACAACATCTCGAGGTTCGTCGCATGCTCGCTTCCGATGACCAAGGCTTCAAAGCCGTCGTAGCCATCGACGACCGCCTTGATGTCGTCGAACCACCAGAACGCCGTCCAGAGCGTCTCGTAGCGGGCGGTGAGCTGCTGCCGGTGCGTTCCTCCATCGTCCGCCAGGCGAACGGCCCGAAGAAGCCTGCCTTCGACGTCAGCTCGGGGCAGTTCCAGCTCCCGCGTCAACTTGGCTGCCACGAGTGCCTCGGTTGCTCGCTGCATCTCCATCCCGACAAACGCGGAAGGGTCCGTCAGCTCCTTCTCAATGTCGGCCAGCTGTTGCTTGCGCGAATAGTCAGATGGGCCAAGATCATGGTCGCTCGTTTCATCACCGATCCCCAGATAGTTGTACGCTAGGTCGCGGCGATTCTTGTCGATGACTTCATCGAGGATCCATGTGCGGTCGTGGATGGTGACTTGAATACCGTACTCACGGATAAGTTCATCCTCCACTCGGGCTCGATCCTTTGCGCGCGCAGCCCTCGACGTCACAAAGAAGATCCTCTTGTAGCCGCGGCTCGCGGCCACGATGCCGGCAACGTCCGATCGCGCCTTGTCGGCCCACGTTTTCTTCGCGCTGAAGGCGAAAGCCCATCGCTCGCTGCCGCTGTTGGCCATGCCGACGTAGGTGAGCTTGCTGATCTCATCGGATACCGGTGAAGTCTCGGTGTCGGCCTTGCTGTCACCACCACCCTCTGGGCCCGTTGCGGGCCTCAAGTTCGGACAGATCGTCCGCTCGCAAAGCTTGCGGCAAAACAGTTCAAAATCATGCGTCTGGTTGCGCTCGGTGATGGTGTCCAGGTAATGGGATAGGACCTCGGCTTTTAGCTGGTGTTTGACGCGTGAGGTCGAATCTGAATAGAGCTCAGGCCGGATTTGACGCATGAACTGTGATGGCGAGACGATCTTTTCTTCAGCCTTCATCTGCATTCTGTTGCTCTCTGTCCGAGGGATATCGATAGTCCCAGCCGATGAATCGCGTGTTATTGCGTCCATGTTAAGGGGTAGTTCACCAGAGACCAGCGGTCAATGCATTCGGTGGTTGCACGCGGCAAAGTCTGCAGTGCACCCAAAGCGCGAATACGGCGCACGACTTCGACCGGCAGCAACCGCTGCCTTGCAGACAGAGGAAACCGGAACGCGGCAGCGCAATGCTCACGCGCCTGCCATCCCATCACCCCAAAACGACCGACGCCCAATCCGGTAGGTTTGGCACGAGCGTCTTGGTTTCCTGCCCCCGGCAAATCGCCACGCGCACCGGCATGTTTACACCGTCCGAGCCAGAGTCGTTACCACTGTCGTACAGCATCACCAGATCAGCACACCGAACGGCCAGGGTCAGGTTTTTCAGTGTGCGCGGGTAGCGGGCGAGGATGCGTTCGGCGGGGACGTCGTGGCCGCCTTCCTGCACACGTTGCCGCACCCGGGCCAGCAGGCGTTGCGGGTCGTCCAGGCACACCACCAGCAGCACGACGGCAAACCCGTTTTGCTGGGCCTCCTTGATCAGCGTCAGCTTGGATTCGTGCGAAAACACGGTTTCGCTGACGAACGATTGCCCGCGGCGCAGCAGATCGGCACGCCGGCCATCGGCCCATCGGCGGGCCTGTTCGGAGCGGGCTTGCAGATCGGCGATGTGCTGCAAGTGCGCAGCCTCATGGAGATCGGCGTTGACGAATTCGGCGTCGGCCGGGATCAAGCCCTCGGCCGCCGCCGCACGATAGAGGCTGGACTTGCCTGCGCCGTTGGGGCCGGCCAACAAGAAAAAGACGGGCTGTGCCACGCTCAGGCTGCTTTCGCGGTGTCGGCAGCCTTCGCCCTGTTGTCCAGCACGACCTCGCGCACCCGCGCTGCGAGACTGCCGTTCGCTTCCGCTGCCGCAAAGCGCGCTTCGATGCCGTCCAGCGTGTCTTTCAGCCGCGCCTGCCGCGCCGCCGCCTCATAGCCCTCGATCGCCGCCTGCGCCTCCTGCACCGTCAGGCCGGTGTGCTCGACCACGCGGCCCAGGGTGGCCCAGTATTCGATCTGGCCGGCCACCGAGCGGCGCATGGGCCCGGCGGCCTCGCGGGCCTGCTGAACCAGCGTGGCGGGAAGTTTGACGGACGCGAAGCCGGTGGGGGTGCTCATGGCGGATCTCCTTTGTGGCGCATTTTGCGCCACAAGGGATGATTGCCGCAATATTCTGATCAGGCGTGTGGCGCTCGTGAACTCACCAATTCATAGCAAACAATGACCATTTCACGATGGGAAGTGGCAGAAAATAGCGGAAATATATGGTTCAGGGTGTCGGGCAGGCCCCGTCCGACGCCAGATACGCGCGGACCAGTTCGACCCAGAACGCCGCGCCCACCGGCAACAGCTGGTCGTTGAAGTCGTAGTGCGGGTTGTGGACGCTGCATCCGCCTTCGGCGATGTGCGTACCATTGCCGATGAACAGGTAGCATCCCGGCACGCGCTCCAGCATGAAGGCGAAATCCTCGCTGGCCATCACGGGTTCGCCCGCGGCTTCCAGGCCGTCAGGGCCGAACACGCGGCGTGCCACGTGGCGCGCGAACTCGGTCTCTGCCGGCGCGTTGACCAGAACCGGGTAGCCGCGTTGGTAGTCGACCTCGGCCTCGACGCCGAAGCTCTGCGCCTGGGCCTGAATGATGTCCTTGACGCGCTGCTCGGCCTGGTCGCGCGCGGCGCGGTCGAGCGTGCGCACCGTCATCGACATCCGGACCTGGTCGGGAATGATGTTGCAGGCCGAGCCGGCGTGCAATTCGCCGACTGACACCACGACCGCATGCAGCGGATTCGCATTGCGCGAGACGACGGTCTGAAGCGCCATGATGATGCTGGCTGCCGCCACGGTGGGGTCGGTGGCCATGTGGGGCATCGCGCCGTGGCCGCCCCTGCCCTGAAGGACGATGTTGACGGTGTCCCCGGATGCCATGTGTGGCCCGTCGCGAAAGAACAGCTTTCCGGCCGGCAGCCCGGGCAGGTTGTGCATGGCGAACACCGCGTCGCACGGAAACCGTTCGAACAGGCCTTCCTGCATCATTCGCCGCGCGCCGGACAGGCCTTCCTCCGCCGGCTGAATGATGAGGTTCAGCGTGCCATCGAAGTCCACATGGCGGGCAATGTACTCGGCCGCAAACAACGCCATCGTGGTATGGCCATCGTGGCCACAGGCGTGCATGACTCCAGGATGCCGGCTGGCATGGGAGAAGGCATTGAGCTCGGCCATGGGCAAGGCGTCCATTTCCGCGCGGATGCCCAGCCGTTTCGGGCCACGGCCCCGGCGCAGCTGGGCGACCATGCCGGTCCCGGCGATGCCCCGGGCCAGCGTGTAGCCCCAGGCGCCCAGCTTCTCTGCGACCAGATCGCTGGTTCGGAATTCTTCAAAGCCCAGTTCGGGATGTTGGTGAATGTCGCGCCGAACCGAAACGTACCTCGCCGCATGCTCCCGGACCCAATCGAGAACGCCGGGCGTTGCCGATGCCATTTATTGCGGCTCCAGCTTGATGGAGCGTGCGAGCGCCTGGAAGCGTGCCGCCTCGCTTGAAAAGCGCCGAGCCGATTCGTCCAGTGTACGTGCCGGCGCGGGCTTGGAGCCCGTGGCCAGAATGGCCTTTTTGACTTCCGGCTGCTCCAGCGTCGCGTTCAGTGCCTTTTGCAGGCAGGACACGGTGGCGGCGGGTGTTTCCTTGCGCACCATGAGGCCGGCCCAGGTGGCGTACTCGAAGTCCTTGAGCTGCTTGCCCTCGCCGAACGCGGGCACCTCGGGCGCGAACTCCTCCCGGCGCGGGCCAACCCAGCCCACGATCTTCAGCCGGCCCTGTTCGGCCAAACCCCGGTACATCGAAGCCCAAGGCAGCATCGAGAAGTCAACCTGGCCGGCGCCCAGATCCTGGATCAGCGGCGCCCCGCCTTTGTAGGGCACGTGCAACAGGTTCGCGCCCGTGCGCGCGGCCAGGTCTTCGCCGGCGAAGTGGTACAGGGAGCCGTAGCCCACGCTCCCGTAGCTCAGCGGCTTGCTGCCCGGGTTGCGCGCAAGGGCGATCAGCTCGTCGAACGAGCTCACCGGCAAATCCTTGCGAACCAGCAAGATCAGCGGATTGATCGTCACCTGGCCGAGCAAGGTGAACTGGTCGTACCGCAGTTTCACCGCCGCGTTGACCAGGGGGGTGAGGATCACCTCGTTGGGCGAGCCGAGAAAAACCATGTGCCCGTCGGCCGGTGCCGCCAGTACCTTGTTGGCAGCGATGGAGCCCCCCGCGCCCGCAAGGTTTTCAACCAGAACGGGTTGCCCGAGCTGTTGGGACAAGGGCTGGTTGATGCTGCGCGCGATGACGTCGGACAGACCGCCGGCCGGGTAGGGCACCATCAAGGTGACGGGCTTTGTCACACAGGCCGTCTGGGCCGCCACGCCGAGCGCGATGGTGCTCGCGAGCGCCATGACCACATTTCTGAACGAATGCAATTTCATCTCGTGTGTCCGGTTGTTTGGTGGGAGGCATCGTAGGGTTGCCGCCCGCAATGGGACAATGTTCAAATCGGTCATTCAATATGCCAAAACAGCCAGAACCCGATGGTCTTCTTTGAACTGCTGCTCCCCGAAACCTGCCAGCCCGGCGCGGTCTGGACGGCGGTCGACGTGCTGCGCGAACTCAACCTGCTCGCGCGCGTGCGCAACCCCAGGCGTTTGACACCGGCGGTCGCGTGGCGCTTCGTCGATGGCGCCGGCAAGACCCATCCCTTGAACCGGCACTCGTTTCGAAGCGACTCCGAGGCCAGGTTTTCGCACCGGCCCGGGGCGGTGACAAAGGCGCTGGTGATTCCGCCCCTGGAGATGCCATCCCTGCCGGTGCTCAGGCAGCGGGTTCAGCGCAGCGGCCAGACCGTGGCACTGATCCGCGAACGCTTCGAAGGCGGCGCGCTGATGGCTGCGTGCGGAACGGGTGTCTGGTTGCTTGCGCAGGCGGGATGCATCGATCGCGCGCCCATCCCATGGTTGTACCGGTCCGGATTCGAGGAGTCGTATCCCGCAGTCCAGGTGGAGACGCAACAACCCCTGCTGAGCGGGAATCGTTGGGCGTGCGCATCGGTGCCGGCCTGGATGCCAATGTTGGTCCTGCGCCTGGCTGCCTTGGCCGGACTGGCGGAGCTGGCTCATGCGGCGGGTGAAAAGCTTCTGCTCAACGCCGAGCGGGAAGCTCTGGCCGCCGCGATGACCAGTGGCCAGGTCATGGGTCGCTCGCGCGACGTGCCGCTGTACAAGGCCCAGACCTGGATCCAGGACAACGCGAGCCGGCCGATCGGGGTGCGCGACGTGGCGCAGGCGGCAGCCATCAGCGAGCGAACGCTGGGGCGTTTGTTTCAGCGGCACCTGGGGCAGACGCCCGCCAGTTTCATGCGTGAGGTCCGCATCAAACGGGCACAGATGTGGCTGGAGGGGACCTGGCGCACCGCGGAGGAAATCGCCCGGGACTGCGGCTACGACGATACCAGCGCGTTCTGCCGGATGTTCAAGCGCACGGTGGGCATCAGCCCGAAGCGGTATCGCGAGCGGTTGACCTTGCGCGGACCGCGCGCGCTGTGGCGCGCCGGTGAGTCTGAAGCGTCACGGCCCTCACCGGCAATGAGCCTGAAGCCGGACGATCGTTGAACCGGACGTCGCCGGTGCGATGCGTCCCCGGTGAAACGGCCGGACGACCTGGAATCCCGTCCTTGTGGGCCGCTCCCAAGCTCGTTTGGCTCTCAGACCACCCGCACCCGGATCACGTGCGGCACCGCCTGGATGGCGGCGGTGACGGCGGGGTCGGGCGCGCCGTCCACATCGATGATGTTGTAGGCCAACTCGCCGCGGCTCTTGTTCATCATGTCGATCACGTTGACCTGGCGCTCGGCCAGCACCGACAGCACCTGGCCCAGCACGCCGGCCACGTTGTCGTTGGAGAAGGTGATGCGCGAGGCGCCGGGCGCGCGGTCCATGCGCACCGCCGGGAAGTTGACCGAATTGGTGACGTTGCCGTGTTCCAGGTAGTCCACGAGCTGGTTGGCGGCCATCACGGCGCAGTTCTCCTCCGACTCCTCGGTGCTGGCGCCGATGTGCGGCATCGCGATGATGCGGGCGTGGCCCAGCATGGCCGGTTCGGGGAAGTCGCAGACGTAGCGGCCCAGTCGGCCCGCGTCGAGCGACTGCAGCACCGCAGCCGGGTCGACGATGGTCTCGCGCGCGAAGTTCAGCAGCACCGCGCCGGGCTTGACGCCGGCCAGCGCCTCGGCGCTGATCATGTGGCGCGTGGCGTCCAGCGCCGGCACGTGCAGCGAGACATAGTCCGAGCGTGCCAGCAGCGAGGCCAGGTTCTCCATGCGCATGACCTCGTTGGACAGGCGCCAGGCCGCGTCGATGGAGAGCGCCGGGTCGAAGCCCACCACCTTCATGCCCATGGCCAGCGCCATGTCGGCCACCATCGAGCCGATCGCGCCCAGTCCCACGATGCCCAGCGTCTTGCCCTTGATCTCGCCGCCGGCAAAGCGCGCCTTTTCCTTCTCCAGCAGGGCCGACATCTCGGCCGCGTCGGTCAGGTGGGTGAGCGACTGCACGTAGGCGAGGCCCGGCAGGATGCCGCGCGTGGCCAGCAGCATGCCGGCCATCACGAGCTCTTTCACGGCGTTGGCGTTGGCGCCCGGCGTGTTGAACACCACGATGCCCTGCCGGCTGTAGTCGGCCACCGGGATGTTGTTGACCCCCGCGCCGGCGCGGGCCACGGCCACCAGCGAGGCCGGCACCTCCAGGCCGTGCAGTTTCTGGCTGCGCAGCAGGAAGGCATCGGGATGCCCGATGTCGCTGCCCACCTCGTAGGACTGGCGGGGAAACCGCTCCAGCCCTTTGACCGAGATCTGGTTGTAGGTGCGGACTTTGTACATGGCGCGGCTCCGTCGGATGGGGTGGGCAGGCGGGTCAGGGGCCGGCGCTCAGGCGCTGACGCTTTCGTAGGCCCAGCGCAGCCAGGGCATCAGGGCCTGCAGGTCGCTGCTCTCGACCGTGGCGCCGCACCAGATGCGGATGCCGGCGGGCGCGTCCTTGTAGGCGCCGATGTCATAGGCCACGCCTTCGGCCTCCAGCAGTTTCACCACCTTTTTCACCTGGTCTTCGGCCAGCTTCAGGCTCAGGCAGACGCTGGTGTTGGAGCGCGTGGCCGGGTCCTTGGCCAGGAAATCGATCCAGTCGTGGGCGGCGACGAAGTCTTCGATCACCTTGAGGTTGGCCTCGCTGCGCGCGATGGTGGCCTGCACGCCGCCCAGGCGCTCCACCCAGGCCAGCGCGTCCAGGTAATCGGACACGCACAGCATCGACGGCGTGTTGATCGTTTCGCCCTTGAACAGGCCCTCGGTCAGCTTGCCGCCCGAGGTCATGCGGAAGATCTTGGGCATGGGCCACGGCGGGCTGTAGCTTTCCAGGCGCTGCACCGCGCGCGGGCCGAGGATCAGCATGCCGTGCGCGCCTTCGCCGCCCAGCACCTTCTGCCAGGAGTAGGTGACCACGTCGAGCTTGTCCCAGGGCAGCGCCATCGCGAACACGGCCGAGGTGGCGTCGCAGATCGTCAGGCCGGCGCGGTCGGCCGGAATCCAGTCGCCGTTGGGCACCTTCACGCCCGAGGTGGTGCCGTTCCAGGTGAACACCACGTCGTTGTCGAAGTTGACGCTGGACAGGTCCACGATCTCGCCGTAACCGGCTTCGCGCTTGGTCACGTTGGGCAGCTTGAGCTGCTTGACGATGTCGGTCACCCAGCCGGCGCCGAACGATTCCCAGGCCAGCACGTCCACGCCGCGCGGGCCCAGCAGCGACCACATCGCCATTTCCACCGCGCCGGTGTCGGAGGCCGGCACGACGGCCACCCGGTAGCCCTCGGGCAGGCCCAGCAGGCGCGCCGTCTCGGTGCAGGCCAGACCCAGCGCCTTCTTGCCCAAGGCCGAGCGGTGCGAGCGGCCCAGCACGTCGAGCTGCAGGGCGGCCACGTCGTAGCCGGGGCGCTTGGCGCAGGGGCCGGAAGAAAAATTGGGGTTGCGGGGTTTGACCGTGGGTTGCATGGGGAGGGGTTCCGTGGAGGCAGGCGTTCGGAAAAAAAGCACGGCGCGACGCGCCGCGATCGGGTGAAAAATCATTGTAGCAACGGGGTTTTGCTGCGCTGCGGCATCGGCAAGGAGCGGTGCCCGCCCTTGACGACCGCTGCATCCGGGCAAAGCCTAGGCCACAATCGGGGGCTGTTTCGCCCCCTCACCCTGGACCAGACCATGCTCGGATTCCTGCCCCCCGTCGTGCGCGGCGTCATCGCCCTGACGCTGCTGGTGATCAACACGCTGTTCTGGTGCGCGCTGCTGCTGACGCTGGCGCTGGTCAAGCTGGTGCTGCCGTTTGCGGTGGTGCGCAAGGCCATCGACCCGGTGCTCAATGCCATCGCCACCGCCTGGATCGCCTGCAACAGCGGCTGGATGCGCCTGACCCAGCGTACGCAATGGGATGTGCAGGGCGTGGCCGAGCTGCCGTACCGGGGCTGGTACCTGGTCAACTGCAACCACCAGTCGTGGGTCGACATCTTCGTGCTTCAGCACGTGATGAACCGGCGCATTCCGCTGCTGAAGTTCTTTCTCAAGCAGGAGCTGATCTGGGTGCCGGTGATCGGCCTGGCCTGGTGGGCGCTGGACTTTCCGTTCATGAAGCGGCACTCGCTGGCCGCGCTGCGCAAGAACCCCGAACTGCGTCAGCAGGACCGCGAGACCACGCGCAAGGCCTGCGCCAAGTTCGCGCTGGTGCCCACCAGCGTGATGAACTTCGCCGAGGGCACGCGCTTCACGCGGGAAAAGCACAAGAAGCAGGCCTCGCCCTATCGGCACCTGCTCAAGCCCAAGGCCGGCGCCCTGGCGCTGGCCATGAACGCGATGGGCGAGCAATTCCACTCCCTGATCGACGTCACCATCGTCTACCCGGCCGGCGCGCCCACGTTCTGGCATTTCCTGTGCGGCACCACGCCGCGGGTGATCCTGCGCGCGCGGCAGCTGCCGATTCCGCCCGAGTTCTGCACCAGCGACTACGAGGGCGACGCCGAGTTCCGCGGCGTGCTCCACCGCTGGCTGGCCGACATCTGGGCCTTCAAGGACGAGCAGATCGAGCAACTGCTGAAAGGGTCGAAACCCTGAGCGGCGTGAGCCGCGCGGGGGGCATTGACGCCGTCGCGATGCGCCTGCGCAGCGTCAACGTCGGCACGGCCCGCCCCATGCTGGTGGGCGGACGGCGCGTGCTGTCGGCCATCGGCAAACAGCCGGTTGCCGGCCCGGTGGCCGTAGGGCGCCTGGGTCTGGCGGGCGACGAGCAGGCCGACCCGAGCGTGCACGGCGGGCTGGACAAGGCGGTGTACGCGTACCCGGCCGAGCACCTGGCCTTCTGGCAGGCCCGCCGACGCGAGCAGGGTGTGAGCCTGTGGGACGAGGCGCTGGCGAGCGGTTTCGTCGGCGAGAACCTCACCATCGAAGGCCTGCTCGAAGCCGATGTGTGGGTGGGCGACGAACTGCGCTTCCCCGACTGCGTGCTGCGCGTGACCGCCCCGCGCGAGCCCTGCTACAAGTTCAACGCCGTCGCGGGCTACGCCCAGGCTTCGCGCGACATGGTGCAGCACAATGCCTGCGGCTTCTACCTTGCGGTGCAGCAGGGTGGCACCGTCACCGCGGGCCAGCCTTTCACGCTGGCGCCGGGGCCGCGTGCCCTGTCGGTGGTCGAGGCCTTCCAGGCGCGGCGCGTCAAGCACCTGCGCTGAGGCGGTTTCAACGAAACGACCACGCCCGGTTTGTTCACACCGTCCGAGGCCGCGCGCGGCCCATCCCGATCCGCCACCGCCACCCCCTTAAAATTTTGCCGTGTCCACGACGCCAACCGCCCCCCGCAAACCCAGGGCCCGTGCCCGCCCCGCGGCGGCCAAGGGGTCTGCCGCCACCAAGGCGCCCGCGCGCCGGGCCGTGCCCCGCCGGGCGCCACCGCGCGAAGCGCCGGCGCCCAAAGGGGTGCGTTCCGGGGGCATGCGCCTGTTGCGTGGCGCGCGCGAGCTGGCCCTGCAGGCGGCGGCGCTGCCCGATTCCACCGCGCGGGTCATCACCGCCTTCGGACCGCTGATCCGCAAGTTCGGCGGTGAAACCCACCTCACCGAGGCCGAGTTCGGTCGCGACGTGGACCGCATCTTCGAGGCGCTCTACGCCCACCCGCTGACGGAGAAGACCCGCACCGTCACCGCCTACCTGCGTTCGCGCAACGTGCTGCCCAACGAGGGCTCCACCGAGAGCCTGATCCGCTACGTGGTGCGCGAATCGGTGGCGCGCTCGCCGATTCCGGTGCCGCAGCAGATCGTCGACGAGTTCTGGACCTTCTTCCACGAACTGATGTCCGAGCCCGAGCTGCGCGGCCTGGCCGACCTGGGGCTCGACATCACGCGCCTGATCCTGAAGGCGTACGAGCCGCTGCTGGTCGAGGTGATCAACGAGCTCAAGGACATCTACTACAGCAACCAGAACCGCATGGATGCGCTGCTGCGGCGCGTGCAGGTGGTGCGCAGCGACCTCAAGATCATCCGCCGGCAGATCCGGGCGCTGCGCTACATCAAGCCCTTCTTCCAGGCCGACCCCAAGGACTACCGCGCGCAGGCGCAGATCGTGGCGAAGATGGTGCGCGAGTTCGGGCCCTTCTTCATCAAGATGGCGCAGGTGGCGGCGGCCACGGCCAACTTCCTGCCCGAGGAGATTGCACGCGAGCTGGCGGTGTTCCAGGAGGATGTGCCGCCGATGTCGGCGCAGGAGGCGCGCGCCGCGCTGATCGAAAGCTTCGGCCGCCCGCCGGAGGACATCTACTTCGGCTTCGACGCCGAACGGCCGATCAAGTCCGGCTCGATCGGCTCGGTCTACCTGGCCAAGAAACCGGTGCTGGTGCGCGGCGTGGAACAGCTGGTGCCGGTGATCATCAAGATCGGCCGCCACAACCTGGACCGCGAATTCCTGATGGGCAAGACCTCGATCGCGCTGATGCTGGTGTCCAGCCAGTACTGGGCGCCGCACGGCAAGCTCACGCCCTTCCTGAAGGCCATGACCGAGCAGATCGACGGCTTCGTCGAGGGCTTCCGCAACGAGCTGCAGTTCGAGCGCGAGGCCGAGGTGCAGACCGTCTTCGCGCGGCGGGCGCGTCACAGCAGCGTGTGGCGGGTGCCCGAGGTCTACCGCGCCACGGCGCGCGTGATCGAGATGGAATACGTCGAGGGCGCGGTCAACATCGCGCGTGCGGTGCAGCATTTCCGGCCCGCCGATCCGCTGGCCTACCGGCGCGACCTGGCCGACAAGTTCCTGTTCACCCTGCTGTGCCAATTCTTCCTGTACCAGGAGCTGCATGGCGACCTGCACCCCGGCAACGTCATGGTCGACCGCGCGGGGCGCCTGCACCTGATCGACTGGGGCAACACCGTGCCGCTGGCGGGCAAGGTGCGGCCGGTGGTCGAGTACCTGAAAGGCGCGCTGGTGGCCGATGCCGACCTGCTGACCGACGCGCTGATCGCCATCAGCACCGACCCTGCGGCAGCCCAGGCGCGCCGCGCCGAGATCCGCGACACCCTGGCGCGCACGCTGGACAAGAAACAGATCACGCCGCTGACCCTCGGCTTCGCCTGGACCCTGTACCGCGAAGGCCCCGAGGGCTGGCTCAAACGCGCCAACACGCTGATGCAGCTGGCCTCCAACACCCAGCAGCTCGGCCTGGTGCTGCGCGGCGAGTACCTGCACCTGTCGCGCTCGCTGACGGCGATGGTGGCCACGCTGGGCGGGCTGTACGAGGGCGTGCCGCGCTGGCGGGCGGGTGCAGACCTGTTGATTACCGTCAATACCTTTCCGGCCCGCGCGCTGAAAGATTGGCTGCGGGGCGTGCGGGCCGATCGCCTGCGCGCCGCCGCGGAGCCCGTGGGGCGCGCACCGTCACGAACGGTCGTCGGCGGGCTTGTCGGCTGACTCCTGATTTGATAGCTGGTGGTGGCCGACTGGCGCTGGGAGATGGCTTGTTTGATTTGAAAACCGACAGATCGGTGGTGTCGGCGCGGCCCCCAAAGGCCGCTGGGCGTGCCAGCCCGAGCCGAAACACCGCTGCCGGGTTGAGCTGACGAACAACGGTCCATGAAACATCCGCCCAAACGCTCCACGCGACGCCTCCTGACCCTGCTGGCCTTGCTGCCGATGACCGTGCTGCTGCTGGGCACGCTCTACATGCTGGGCATGGACCACCTGGAGGGGCAGCCGCGCACGTTCCTGCAAGGCCTGCAATGGGCGTCGGAAACCATGACCAACACCGGTTACGGCGCCGACAACCGCTGGCACCATCCGGTGATGGCGGCGTACGTGATCGTCACCCCGTTCATCGGGCAATTCCTGGTGTTCCTGATCTTTCCGTTCCTGATGCTGCCGTTTTTCGAGGACAAGTTCGAGGTCCGCCTGCAGCACGCCCTCCCGCTCATGGACGGCAAGGTGCTGTTCTACCGCTACGGCCCGGCGATCGAGTCGCTGCTGCCGGAGTTCAAGAGCGCCAACAGCCCCTTCGTGATCCTCGAAGAAGACATGAACCTCGCGCGCAGCCTGCGCGACCGGGGCTACACCGTGGTGTTCGGCAACATCGGCGAAGAACCCGAGGTGCTGGAGCGGGTGGAGAAGGCGCGCGTGGTGGTGACCAACGGCGACGACCACGCCAACGCCACCTGCACGCTGCTGGTGCGCGAGCACGGCTTCACCGGGCCGCTGTTCGCCCTGGCCGACGACCCGCTGTACCGCGCGCCGATGATCCAGATCGGCGCCACCGAGGTGTTCACGCCCGACCATGTGCTGGGCGCGGCGCTGGCCTCGCGGGCGAGCCGGCGCATCAGCCCGCCGGCCGAGGGCATGCACCTGCTCGGCGCGCGGGTCGGCATGGCCGAATTCCGCGTGCGCACCGACAGCCCGCTGGCCGGCAAGCGGCTCGGCGATCTGCACCTGCGCGAGCGCTACGGCGTGGCCGTGATCGGCCAATGGCTGGGCGGCGTCTTCACCACCACCAAGGGGCCGGAGACCCTGGTGCAGGCCGGCGCCATCCTGGTGGTGGTGGGGGTGCGCGCCAACCTGCCGATGGTCGAGCGCCTGGCCATGCCGATCCGCCGCTCCGGCCCGATCGTGCTGGCGGGCCTCGGGGCGGTGGGGCACAAGGTGGTGGAGATGCTGCTCGATGCCGGCGAGACCTGCACCGTGATCGACCGGGTGGCGGCGCCCGGGGTGGACGTGGTGGGCAACGTGCTGGAGCGCGCCTGCCTGGACCAGGCCCGCGTGCGCGAGGCCAGCGCGGTGGTGCTGGCGCTCAGCGACGACAGCGAGTCGGTGTTTGCCACCGCCTTCGTGCGCGATTACGCGCCCGGCGTGCCGCTGATCGTGCGCGTGCTGCGCACGCCCAACACCGCGCGCCTGTACCGCGCGGGCGCCGACTTCGCGATTTCGGTGGGGCAGGTGGCCGGTCAGATCCTCGCCTACCACCTGCTGGGCGAGCAGTCGACGCACGTCGAGAACCGGGTGAAATTCATCCGGGTCCAGGCGGCCGGCCTGGTGGGCGAGCACCCCTGGCGCTGCGAGGCCCTGGAGCGCACCGGCGCCAAGGTGGTGGCGGTGGAGCGCGGCGGCGAGGTGCTGGTGGAGTTCGGCGACGGTTTCGCAGTGCAGGGCGACGACACCCTGTTCGTCTGCGGCTCGGTCAACAGCCTGGAGCGCTACCAGAAGGCGTTCGGAACGGTGGGTGCCTGATCCGGCCTGCGCCGCATCGGGATCCCGCCGGACTCAGGGCAATTCCGCGCCCGTGCGCGTGACGACCTTCTGGTGCGCGTAGTCGGCCCGCGCGGGCCGGGCCAGCGAGCCGGTGGCGGTGAGGTGGTCCACGAAGGTCTGGGTGTACAGCAGGTAGGTGTTCACGTAGCGGCCCGCGGCATAGATGGGCCCCAGCGTGGCGTAGCCGTCGCGGCCGGTGGCGACAAAGTCGTTGGTCACCATCACGTAGGTCTTTGTCCGGTCCAGTGCGGCCCAGGCGCCGGTGGCACGGTCGCGCACCTGCACGTTGCTGAAACGCCGGCCCGCCGGCTGGCTCATGTCCAGGTCCCAGCGCAGGCCGGCTGCGTAGGGGTGCGAGCCGTTGGACTGGCCGCGGTCCAGGTGGTTGGCCACGCCGTCTTCGAGCGCGGCCAGCACCTCGGCGCCGGTCAGGTCCAGTTCGACCAGCACGTTGTTGTACGGCAGCACGGTGAAGGCGGTGTTCATGGTCAGCTCACCGGCCGGCACCGGCACGCGCACGCCGCCGGCGTTCTGCAAGGCGAAGTCGGCGCGCCGGGATCCGCGCAGGAAGGCCTCGGCCACCACCTGCGCCACGTCGCTGCCGCGCGCCAGGCTGCTGGCCGCCTCGCAGCCGGCTCCTACGCGCGGATCGGCCCGTTCGCCGGGCACACGCACCAGGCACAAGGGCTCGATGGCGGTGCCGATGGGGCGCGCCTTCTGCGCCGCGACCTGGCCGTAGAAGGCGGCCAGCGTCTGCGCCGCTGCCGGATCGGGCGCGACCACCCGCACCGCCGGCTGGGTGGCCAGACGGGCTTTCAGCGCTTCGCCCTCGGCCGGTGCCATCGGCTGCCAGGTGCCCGCGGCATCCTTGCGTTTGAACGGTTCGCCGATCACCAGCGCCGCCTGGCCGTCGCAACGACTGACGCGGCCTTCGGCGTCGAACGTCACCTTCATCAGGCCGAAGGCCTTGGCGTACTCCCAGGCCTGGCCGACGCAGACGGCGTCGCCGTCGGCGTTGCGCAACACCGTGGGGTAACGCCCGCCGGCGGGCACGCCCAGCGCCTTGAAGTCGCCCAGCAGGGTGTGCGAGTCGCCGCCGATGACCACGTCCACGCCGCGCAGGCGGCCGACCAAGGCCCGGTCGGCATCGAACCCGTGGTGCGTCAGCAGCACGATGTGGCGCACGCCCTGCGCGCCGAGGGCGTCGATGGCAGCCTGGGCCGAGCGGGTCTCGTCGAGGAACTGCGTGCTGGGCAACGGGCGCGACGAGGCCCGCGTCTTGTCGGCGATCGTGATGCCCACGATGCCCACCCGCACCCCGCCGATGGTCTTGACGACGGAAGGCAGCAGGTAGGGCGGGGCGCCCGCTGGCGCCAGCGGAGTGCCGGCCTGCGGCACGATGTTGGCCGACACCGTGGGCGTGCGGCAGTCGCCTTGCGCCAGCTCGTCCAGGAAGGCCTTCAGCGTGGCGTCGCCGTCGTCGAACTCGTGGTTGCCGGGCACGAAGGCGTCGAAGCAGATGGTGTTCATCATGCGCGCGTCGGCCCGGCCCTTGAAGAAGGTGTAGTACAGCGAGCCGGTCATTGCGTCGCCCGCGTGCAGCTTGAGCAGGTTGGGCGTGCCCGCGAGCGATTTGAACAGCGCGGTCTGGCGCGCGAAGCCGCCGAGCTCGACCTGCGTCGGCACGCCGTCGAGCACCAGCTCGGCGCTGCCCGCGTCGAGTTGCGAATGGTGGTCGTTGATGTGCGCGATGGCCAGCTCGAACGACCCGGCGGCCGGCGCCGGCGCGGTGGCAGGCCCCTGGGTGGCGCAGCCGCCGAGCAGCGCGGCGATGGCCAGCGCGGCCAGGCCGGCGCGACGAAGGGACGACGGGAGCCGGCAGTTGGACAGGTTCATGGCGCGGGTTTCGGAGCGGCGGGACTGTGATTGTCCTCGCTGTCGGGCAACCATCTACCGTGGCGCGCCACGCTGGTACTCACCCGGCGAGGTGCCCATCACCCGCCGGAACGCGCGGGCGAAATTGGCGGTGTCGCTGAAGCCGAGCTGCAGGGCCGCCTCGGCGATGGTGCCGCCGGGCGCGCGCAGCAGCTCGCACGCCCAGCCGAAGCGGACCTGGTCCGACAGCTCCCGGAATCCCGAGCCCTCCTGTTTGAGGTGGCGGTCGATGGTGCGGGCGGACACGTGCACCTTGCGCGCGATGTCTTCCAGGGTGACCTGGGCGCCGCGGGTCTCGCGCAGCACCATCGTGACGTAGTCGGTCCAGCCGGTGTCCGCGCGCGCGGGCCGCTGGCCCAGAGCCTGGCAGCGCTCGTCGATCTGGCGCATCACGTCCACGTCGCCCAGGGCCAGCGGGGTGTCGAGCATGGCGACGGGCATGACCACGCGCACGCCCGGCATGGCGCCGCTGTGGAAATGGAAGCGCGCCGGAAACAGCGCCTCGTAGCGCCTGGCGTGTTCCGGCGCCGGCATGGACACATGGATGTCGTAGACCGAGAGTTCCGGGCCCAGAATCAGCTTCATCTGGTTCTGGTGCGCCATCGCCAGGGCCTCCAGAAAGAACGTCAGGCTGGCGGGTGACATGGCCACCAGTGGCGTGTAGGCCATTTCCGCCCACGGGCCGCCGCGGGTGTAGCGAACCATCCAGGTTTCCAGCATCAGGTGGTAGTGGCGGCAGGTCATGCGCAGAAACGCGTCCATGTCCGGGCAGCTCATGAGCCCATAGCCGAGCAGGTCGTGCGAGTTCATCTTGACGCGGCGACCCAGTTCGAAGCCCAGATCGTGCCGGCCGGTGAGCTGCGTGGCGGCCAGGATGAAGGCGTCCGCCTCGGCCGCGGTCATGGTGTTGTCGCGCTGGTCCAGGCGCCCGGTGTCGATGCCCGCTCGTTCCAGCACGCGGACCGGATCGACGCCGCTGGCGCGCAGCACGTCGGCCAGCAGCAACAGGTAGCGGACCGGCACGCGCCTGGGCACAGCGACCATCGTCAGCCCTTTCCGGATGTGTGTTTTCCCTGGGTTGTCGGGTTTGGACCGGCAAGTGTCGGAACCGGACATCGCCACGAACCGGGAACCCGGACACCATTGCGTCTCGCTATGGGTGCGCGCGGACCGCCGCGCGCGAATGAATGGAGTATCCGATGGAACGAATCCGACCTGGCTCAGCAGTATCCCTAGCGATCCTTCTCGGGATCGGCACGCCCTTGGGCGCTTGCGCCGGCACGCTGAACGGCACCGTCACGGACCGCGGCCAGCCGCTGGCCGGGGCCATGGTGACGGTCTTCAGCCCCGACCAGAAACGCCGGGAGACGGTGTATGCCGACGCCGCGGGCCGCTACAGCCTGAGCGTGGACTTCGCGGGCAAGCTGTCGGTGCGCGCCCGCGCGCCGTACTACAAGGATGCGACCACCGAGGTGGATCTCCCGCTGATCGGCAGCCGCCGGCTCGACTTCGCCCAGGAGCGCCACAGCGTGGCGGCCGAGCTGTCGGAGAGCCTGCCGGCATCGGCGCACCTGACCGGCCTGTCGTTCACCAGCCATGACACCCGCGCCGCCTTCATCAGCCAGTGCAACTACTGCCACCAGATGGGCAACGCGCTGACCCGGGTGCCGCGCGAGGAAAGCCAATGGCGCGCCACCGTGCGGCGCATGGAGGGCTATTTCGCGATGCTCACCAACCAGGAGGCGCAGGACATCACCCGCGTGCTGTACAAGGGCTTCGACGGAAAGCCGGTGGCCGCCGTGGAGCGCACGCGCTGGGACCCGGTGCAGGCGCCGGTCAAGATCAAGGAATGGGTGGCCGGCGACGCGGCCACCTTCATCCACGATGCCGACGTCGGCGAGGACGACGACCTCTACGGCGCCGACGAGGGTCACGACCTGATCTGGCACCTCGATCGCAAGACCGGCAAGATCGCCGAATACAAGATCCCGGACCTCGGCCTGCCCGAGGGCGGGGTGTTCGCGGGCGTGCAGCTGCCCATCGGCGTTTTCAGCGGCCAGCACGGGCCGCACAGCCTGGCGCAGGCCAAGGACGGCAAGTTCTGGATCACCAACGCGCTGTCGTCGTCGCTGGCCTCCTTCGACCCGGTCACCAAGCAGTTCAAGCTGTACGAGATGGGCCGCAGCCACCTGTACCCGCACACCATCCGCATCGACCGCGACGGCATCATCTGGTTCACCATCGTGGCCTCCAACGAACTGGGCCGCTTCGACCCGAAGACCGAACAGTTCACGATCACCCACCTGCCGGAGACCGGCTTCTGGAGTGGGGTGTCGCACTACCTGTTTCCGATCATCCTGAAGATCGCCGCCTGGTTCCCCAAGATGGACCTGGAGCTGGGCGTGAACCATGCCAAGTGGGCGTTCCAGGGGCGCTCTGCGTTTCCGTTCCCCTACGGCATCGACATCAACCCGGTGGACGGCTCGATCTGGTACGCCAAGCTCAACGCCCACAAGATCGGACGGCTGGACCCCAAAACCCTGCAGGTGACCGAGTTCGACACGCCGTTCAAGGGGCCGCGCCGGCTGCGCTTCGACGCCAAGGGCAACCTCTGGATTCCCGCGTTCGACGACAGCGGGATCATGAAGTTCGACACCCGCACGAACCGCTTCGAGACCTTCCGCCTGCCGCTGCTGGCGCACAACGAGTACGAGGTGCCCTACGCGCTGAACGTGCACCCGACCACCGGCGACGTCTGGATCACCTCCAACATGTCCGACCGCATCTTCCGCTTCCAGCCCGAGACGCAGCAGTTCATCACCTATCCCCTGCCGACCCGCGTCACCTGGCTGCGCGACATGGTGTTCACCAAGGACCAGGCCGTGTGTTCGAGCTCGTCCAACCTGCCGGCCTGGGGCATCGAAGGCGGGCTGGCCTCCTTCATCTGCCTGTACCCGGATGGAGAGCCCGAGACCATCCTGGCCCAGAAATAAGGAAGGAGACGCACCATGGATTTTCAAAACGTTCTGGTCTACGCCGTCATCACTGTGCTGATGGCACCCCTGCTGCTGGTGTATGGCTTGCCTTTCATCGCCGCGGCCAAGGTGTTTGACCGCATCACGCGCGATGGCTTGGGTGATTCCTCCCGTCAGGTGCTTTCGTGTGCGATCGCGGCGCTGGGCATTGCTCCGGCCTACGACATGTATCGGGCGCCGCTGCCGATCTATGTTCATTGGCTGCAAGGCGAATCCGTGGGCTGGGGCTTCGCGCTGGGGTCGTTCCTGGTGACCTGGGCCATCGTGACGCTGCAGGTTCGCCAGATCGCTCATTGGCAGGCTCGTCGCCACCAGCGGGCCACGAACTGGGACGCAGGCCGAGCCCGGTTGCAGGAGCCCATGCCCACGAAGGCCGAACTCGACCGGGACCTGGAGGCATTGGTGGCGAGGCGCGCCGAATGGGTCGACACACCGGTGACGCAACGCATCGCGATTCTGGCCGAGATCAAGGAGGCCCTGATGCCAGTGGCGCAGGCCTGGGCGGAGACGGCTTCGCATCACAAGGGTATCGCCCAGGGTTCACCCCTGGAAGGCGAGGAATGGCTCTCCGGCCCCTACACCGTGATGGCGTACTGCAACAGCCTCATGGCCACGCTGTCGCAGGTCGAGGACAAGCGCCATCTGAATCACACCCCTTTGCGGGAGCTGCCCAATGGCCAGCTGGCCGCCCGGGTCGTGCCCCACTCGATCTGGGACCATCTGTTGCTCAGCGGGGTAAGCGTGGACGTGTGGATGCAGCAAGGTGTCAGCCGGGCGAATCTGAAGGACCACACCGCCGGCATTTACGATCCCGCGAACCCGCAACACAAGACGGGGCGACTGGCGTTGGTCCTGGGTGCGGGCAACATTGCCGCGATCGCGCCGCTGGACGTCTTTCACAAGCTGTTCGCCGAAAACGAAGTGGTGATGCTGAAGATGAACCCGGTCAACGACTACCTGATCGAGTTCCTCCAGCCGGCCTTGCAGCCGTTGATTTCGCGCGGCTTCCTGCGCATCGTTCGTGGCGACGCTGAAGTGGGCCAATACCTGTGCAACCATCCGTTGGTGGAGTCCATCCACATCACCGGGGCCGGCGCGTCCCACGACGCGATCGTCTGGGGCGCCGGCGAAGAGGGGCGTACCAACAAGGCGGCCGGCACGCCGAAGAACCCCCGACGCATCACCTCGGAACTCGGCGCGGTCTGTCCCACCATCGTGGTGCCCGGGCCGTGGACGCGGGCCGACATCCATTTCCAGGCGGAGCAGGTGGCGACGCAGAAACTGCACAACTCCGGCTTCAACTGTGTGGCCTGCCAGGTATTGGTGATGCCCCGTGACTGGGAGCAGAAAACAACCTTTTTGGGTGCCTTGGAGCGCACCATCGCCAACGCGGAGTGGCGCGCACTGTATTACCCCGGTGCCCGCGAACGGCTCGCCCATTTCCTTCATCACAACCCGCTGGCGCGCGCGCTGCGCCGAAAGGGCGGCGAGGAGGTGCTTGTGGCGCCGATGGAAGCGGGATCGGCAGCGACAACAGGCGCCACCGAGGTGTTCGCGCCCGCGCTCAGCGTGGCCGAACTTCCCGGCTCCGACCCCGAGCAGTACTTGATCGCCGCCATCGAATTCGCCAACGCCCAGCTCCATGGAACGCTGGGCGCCAACATCGTGATCCACCCAAGCACCATTGCGGCCATCGGGCGCAGGCGGCTGGAGGAGATTCTGGCGTCGCTGCGTTACGGGACCATTGCGATCAATACCTGGACAGGCCTGGGTTTCCTCAGCGCGCCGGCCACGTGGGGGGCCTTTCCGGGTCACACGGTGGACGATGTGCAAAGCGGCATCGGCGTGGTTCACAACAGCTTTTTGTTCGACAAGCCGGAGCGCACGGTGGTGGAGGCCCCGTTCCGTCCGTTCCCCCGCAACTTGTTGAGCCTGTCGTTCACGCTGCTGCCGCGTCCGCCATGGTTCGTGACCAACCGCAAGGGCCACATCCTGGGCCGCCTGCTGGTGGCGTTTCAGTACCGACCCAGCCTTCTGAAGATCCCGCGCATCTTTCTTAACGCCCTGCGGGGTTGAACCGGAGCTTGTCTGTCCATGAGCCTCACAAACCTTCAAGCCAGGCGGGTGCTGGTCACCGGTGCCGCGTCCGGCATCGGGTTGGAAACCGCATTGGCCTTCGCGCGCCAGGGCGCAGTCCTGATCATCACCGACATCAATGTCGAGGCCCTGAGCCGCGCCCAGCAGGCGGTCCGGCAAACGGGTGCCGCGTGCCACGCTTACGTGGCCGACGTGTCGGATGCGGCCGACATGGAAGCCCTGGCCCGTCGTGTCAGCGACGAGCATGGCGTGCTCGACGTGCTCGTCAACAACGCCGGCATCGCCTTTCTCGGATCGTTCGAATGCACGCCGTTGTCGCAATGGCAGCGCACGCTGGGCATCAACGTGCTGGGCGTGGTGCATGGCTGCCACTATTTCCTGCCGTCGATGCGCGAAGCGGGCGGCGCGCGGCACATCGTCAACATTGCCTCGGCGGCGGGGCTGGCGCCCACTTTCAACATGAGCGCCTATGCCGCATCGAAGCACGCGATCATCGGCTTCACCGAATGCCTCAGCCTGGAACTGGAGGGCAGCAACGTGTCGGTCAGCGTGGTCTGCCCGGGCGTCATCAACACGCCCATCGCGCAGCCGTCGGCGAGCAGCGTGGGAAGCAACATCCGTCCGGATCAGCTTGCCAAGCTCGGCCGGTTCTATGCCGAAAAAGGCGCGCATCCCAGTGTGGTGGCGGCCTCGGTGGTGGAGGCCGTGCGATCAGGACGCGGCATGGTGTTGGTCGGCCCCTATGCCGCGTTGATCTACCACTTGCGCCGGATATCGCGCAGGCTGTTGCGCAAGATCCTGATCGCCGACTCCCGGAAGATGGGCTGGATCTGAGCGGCTACCGGGTGGTCTGGCGCGTTGAAACACTCAGGGCGGACATCGATCAAACGCCGTTCGCCGGGCGCCCGTATTCCTGTAACTCCCGCAGCCGCTCAGGGGCGGGTTTGACCGGTGGGCTTTACGGGCGGCTCCGCTTGAAGCCGACGCTGGTGGGCTACCGCCGTCTCCCCGAATTGCCGCCGGTGCCAGCGCGAAAAGGCCGGGGGTGACGAAAACCCCAGCAGCTCGGACACCTGGGTCAGCGGACGCTCAGGCGAGCGCATCAGCTTGCGGGCCTGGTCTTTGCGCACCTGTTGCACCAGGTCGCCGAACAGCAGGCCTTGACGTTCCAGGTGCCGGTGCAGGGTGCGGCGGTGCACGCCCAGGTGCAGGGCCACCTGTTCGATGGTGCAACGGCCCATGGGAAGCAGCACCACCGCGAGTTCTCGCACCCGGTCCTCGGTGGAGGTGGCACCGCGTTCTTCCAGCAGGCGGTCGAGCTGGCGCCGGGCCAGGTGCGCCAGCGCCGGGTCGGCCGTCTGCACCGGTCGGTCGAGGTCCTCGGCGTCCAGCGCCACGCCATTGAATTCCGCGCTGAACTGCGGAAGCACCCCCAGCACCTTCCGATAGACGGCGATCGGCGCCTTCTGCGCGTGCGCGAGGCAGACCCGGCTCGGCTGCCAGTCGGGCGGACACAGGACGCGCAAGGTGCGCAGCATCATCGCGACACCTTGCTCGATGGCCTGACCGGTGAGCGTGGGATCGACCGTGGGGTACTCGATGCTCAACATGGCATGGGCGCCAGTCTCTTCCAGGCGCAACAACAAGGCTTCGTTGTGCAGCTTGCGGTACTTGATCAGCGAGAGCAGTGCGTGGCGTAGCGAGGGCTCCTCGCGGGCGATCAGGCCAATCAGTCCCAGTGTGGACAGGCGGTTGGATGCGCTCATCTCCAGGCCGAAGCTGCTCACCCCGCTCAGGCGGGCCGACTCCTCCAGCAGCAGGTAGCCCAGTTCGACAGGAATCAGCCGCTCCGGATCGTGGACCGCATCGAGCGGGATGTTCACGCGCCGGAGCATTTCCGTCGGGTCCAGCCCGTGGCGGCGGGCAAGTTCGGGATAGTGAGCCAGCGATGCGGCACGGATGAAATGCGGCATAAGGGTTAACGCGAAGTGGCACGCATAGGTAAGTGAATGGCACGCATAGTTAAGCAGCAAATCACCCTGGTGGCAAGAATACCCGTCCTGAATCGAACCCACGGAGGACTCTTCGCATGTCTCAAGCCCGTCCCGGCGCACCACTTGGCACGGTGTTGCCCCTGCCTCGCGCCGAATCTCCCGCGAGCCCGGGCATGTCCCTGCAGGAGTCGGTCTACCAGGTGCGCCAGCCCGCGCGGGTCCGCCATGCGGACGCGCCCAATGTGCTCATCATCATGCTGGACGACGCGGGTTTCGCGCAGGCCGATACCGTGGGCGGCCCCATCCACACGCCCACCCTGACCCGCATCGCCGATAGCGGCCTGCGCTACAACGCCTTCCACACCACCGCCATCTGCTCGGCCACGCGCGCCTCGTTGCTGACCGGGCGCAACCACCACCGGGTGGGCAACGGCACCATCGCCGAACTGGCCAGCGACTGGGACGGCTACACCGCCGAGATCCCGAAGACCTGCGCGACCATTGCCGAGGTGCTGCAGGCCCACGGCTACCGCACGGCGGCGTTCGGCAAGTGGCACAACACGCCGGTCCAGGACATCACCGCCATGGGGCCGTTCGACCGCTGGCCCACCGGCCACGGGTTCGACTATTTCTACGGTTTCCTGGGCGGCGAGACCTCGCAGTACGAGCCGCGCCTGTACCGCAACACCACGCCGGTCGAGCCCCCGCGCGATCCCGGCTACCACCTTAGCGAAGACCTGGCTCAGGACGCCATTCATTGGCTGCGCGAGCGTGCGGTGCATGCGCCCAACGACCCGTTCTTTCTGTACTGGACGCCGGGCGCGGTGCATGCGCCGCACCACGTGTCCAAGGAGTGGGCGGACAAGTACCGCGGCCAGTTCGACGACGGCTGGGATGTGTACCGCGAGCGCGTGTTCGCACGCCAGAAGGCGCTGGGCTTCATCCCGCAGGACGCCGAGTTGACGCCCCGTCATCCGGGCATGCCGGCCTGGGACTCGCTGGGCGAGAAGGAAAAACGCTTCCAGGCCCGGCTGATGGAAGTGTTCGCCGGCTTCCTGGAGCACACCGACGTGCAGGCGGGCAAGGTGGTGGATGAAATCGAACGCCTGGGCTGGCGCGACAACACCCTGATCTTCTACGTGTTCTCCGACAACGGCTCCTCGGCCGAAGGCATGAGCGGCACCCTCGCCGAGCTGAATTCGCAGAACGGCATCCCGAACCGTCCCGCGCAGCACATGGCGATGCTCGACCGGCTGGACGCCTGGGACGAACTGGGCAGCGCGCGCTTCGACAACCATTACCACGCCGCCTGGGGCTGGGCCGGCATGACGCCCTTCCAGGGCACCAAGCTGGTGGCGGGCTACTTCGGCGGCACCCGGGTGCCGCTGGCCCTCTCCTGGCCCCGGGTCATCACGCCGGACGCCCAGGTGCGCCCGCAGTTCCACCACGTCAACGACATCGCCGCCACCCTCTACGACATCATCGGCGTGCCGATGCCGGAGTCGGTGCACGGGCACACGCAGGAGCCGCTGGACGGCGTGAGCATGCGCTACACCTTCGACAACGCGGCGGCGCCCGGCGTCAAGCAGACCCAGTACTTCGAGGTGCTGGGTAGCCGGGGCCTGTTCCACCAGGGCTGGATGGCCTCGGTGTTCGGCCCGCGCACGCCCTGGGTGGCCGAGACCAACCCGTACAAGGGCTGGGACCCGCACCAGGACCAATGGGCGCTGTACCACGTCGAGCAGGACTATTCGCAGGCGAACGACCTGGCCGAGCGCGAGCCCGAGCGCCTGCAGGCGCTGAAGCAGCGCTTCGATGAAGAGGCGCGCGCCAACAAGGTCTACCCGCTGGGCGCCGGCCTGTGGCCGATGCTGCGTCCGCAAGACCGCATCGGTGTCAGCAAGCAGACGCGCCACTTCGGCCCTGAGCTGGACCGGATTCCCGAGTACATGGCACCCAACCTGCGCGCCTGCAACAGCGTCGCCAGCGTGGAGATCGACGTTCGCGGCATGGCCGAAGGCGTGTTGTACGCGCTGGGCGGCATCGCCGGCGGGGTTTCGCTGTACGTGGCCGACGGACATGTGGTGTACGAGTACAACGCCCTGATGCTCAAGCGCACCGTGATGCGCGCGCCTCGGCCGCTGGCACCCGGACGCCACCGCATCGAGGTGCACACCACGGTGGTGTCGCCCCAGCTCGGCACGCCCGGCAACCTGAGCCTGTGGATCGACGGCGAGAAGGTGGCCAGCGCGCTGCTGCTCTACACGGTGCCCTTGTTGTTCACGGCCACCGAAACCTTCAAAGTTGGCCAGGACCCCGGTTCCCCAGTGGTGCTGGAATACTTCGACCGCGCGCCTTTCCCGTTCAACGGGGTGATCCAGGACGTGCAGGTCAGCTATCCGCCGGGTCCGTGACGCGCCAACGCACCGACTTTCCCTTTTCCATCCTCTGCCCGTACTACCTGGAGACCGCCATGACCTTCGCCTTTGAAAAGATCGACACCGCCTTGATCGACGTGGAAGCCCTGCCCTGGATGCCGTTCACTCCGTACACCGACGAGGCCTTCCTCAAGCTGCTCAAGGTCAATCCGGTCACCGGGGAATGGATCACGCTGCTCAAGATTCCGGGCTACATGCAGCTGCCCAAGCACCACCATTCAGGCACGGTCATTGTCTACACGATCAGCGGGAGCTGGCGATACCTTGAACACGACTGGATCGCCACGCAGGGCAGCCTGGTGTGTGAAACCGCCGGCACGCAGCACACCCCGGCGGGCGTGGGCGACGACGAGGTTTGCACCCTGAACATCGTGATGGGCGACTGGAACCTGATCGGCCCCGAAGGGCAGGTGCTGGCGATCGAGAACTGGAAGACGATGATGCAGCGCTACCTCGATTTCTGCCGCGCTAACGGCATCGAAGCCCAGGATGTCAGCAGCTTCGAGGTGCAAGCCAAGGCCTGATCACTGGCGCTGCATCGACAACCAGTCCACGCACGGAGCCCCGCCATGCACCTACCCCCAATGTCCAAGCCGGAGGGGCCACCTGAAGCCGACCGGATCACAGGCCGGGCCTGGTTCGCGTTCGGGCTGACCTTTGCCCTGATGCTGATCGACTTCATCGACCGGCAGATCGTGGCGTCCATGTTCCCGTTTCTGAAGGCGGAGTGGCAGCTGAGCGACCAGCAGCTCGGCGCGCTGATGTCGGCGGTGTCGGCCACCGTGGCGTTGGGTGCCATTCCGGTGGCGGTGCTGGCCGATCGCTGGGGGCGCGTGCGGATGGTGGTGGTCATGGCCTTGACCTGGAGCAGCGCGACGCTGGCCTGCGGCCTGGCAAATTCCTACCACGCCTTGCTGGCCGCGCGCGCCGTGGTAGGCTTGGGCGAGGCGGGTTACGGACCCGCAGGGGGCGCCATCCTCTCGGGTGTGTTTCCGCGTCGCCTGCACAGCGCCATCCTCGGCGCTGTCCAAGCGGCCGGCGCAATCGGCTCGATCCTGGGCGTGGTGCTGGGGGGCATCCTGGCCGCGCGCTACGGCTGGAAGGCCACATTCGGCATCGTCGCCGTGCCCGGATTTGTGCTGGGGCTGTGTTACCTGTGGGTGCGGGATCCGACCCAAGGTCGCCCGGCGGCCGCGGGGGCCAGCGGCCCGTCGATTCTGCGCACCCTGTGGAATGGGCTCACGCTGTTCAGAAAACCCGTCGTGCTCTGGTCCTGCGTGGGCGGTGCGCTTCAGGTGTTCGTGATCGTGGCGCTGTACACCTGGATGCCGAGCTACGTGAACCGCGTGTATGGCGTGGCGCCCGACAAGGCCGGCACGCAGGCCGCCGTCTTCATCCTGCTGGGCGCGCTGGGCTCGATCGCCTGGGGCTATGCCGTGGACCGGCTCGGGCGCGGCGACGTGGCCCGCCGGCTGCGGGTGGTGGCGGTGGGGGCGGCGCTGTCCGGCGGCCTGCTCGTCGCCGGGTTCGGTCTGTTGCCGCCGGGCTCGCTGCAATGGGCGGTGATTCTGGCGGGCGGGTTTTGCGTGACCTGTTCCATCGGCGCGGTTCCGGCGGTGGTGCTCGAGGCCACCGAAGCCGGCATACGCGCGACGGCGCTGGCGCTGGTCGCCATGGCGCAAAACCTGTTCGGGCAGGCGCTGGGCCCGTTGGCTGCGGGCGCGATGTCCGACGCCCTGGGCCTGGACAGGGCGCTGGCCGTGGCTTCCACCAGCGCCTTTTTCGCGGCGGCGGCGTTTGTCTGGGCCGGCGTGGCGCATCGGCGTCATCAGGTCCGCTGTCCGGCGGCGTTCACCTCGGCACAGGCATGAACCCTCTCACACCTCGGCACGTTTTCCAAGCGCCGGTCTGGCCGGGCGGGCCGGCGTCCATCCCCGTTTTTTCAACCAGGAGACTATCGACATGAAAAAGACCCTCATCACCCTGGCCGTTCTGGCCGCCTCCGGCGCCGCCTCGGCGCAATCCTCGGTCACGCTGTTCGGCGTCATGGACGCCACCGTGCGTTTTGTGGACGCCGGCAGTTCCGGCAACCTCTGGCAGCTGACCAACTCCGGCATGGCCGGCAGCCGCCTGGGCTTTCGTGGGACCGAAGACCTCGGCGGCGGCCTGAACGCCAGCTTCTGGCTGGAGGCCGGCATCAACAATGACAACGGCACCGGCGTGGCCAGCAACTTGAACAATGCACCAGGTGGCGTCTCGCCCACCGGCACCCAGGGCCTGACCTTCAACCGCCGCTCCACCGTCAGCCTGGCCGGCAACTGGGGCGAGTTGCGCCTGGGCCGCGACTACGTGCCCTCGTTCTGGAACGTCGGCATCTTCGACCCCTTCGGCACGCAGGGCGTGGGCGCCAATGCCATCTTTTCCTACGCGGGCCTGGCCTTGCTGACCGGCGGCACGCTGAACGTCACCAACGCGGGCGTGCGCGCCTCCAACAGCATCGGTTACCTGCTGCCGAACCTGAACGGTTTTTACGGCCAGGTCATGCTGGCCATGGGCGAGCAAAGCACGAAATCGGCCGGTCTGACGACCTGCCCGGCCAGCCCGTCCGCAGCCGGCACACCCAACGCCTGCAAGTCCAACGGCAACGTTGCCAGCGCGCGCGTGGGCTATGCCAGCGGCCCGCTGGATGTGGCCTACGCCTGGGGCGGCACGACCTTCGCGCCGTCCGAACAGTATGTGCAGCAGAACATCGGCGCCTCGTGGAATTTCGGCGTCGCCAAGCTGATGGGCCTGTGGAACCAGGAAAAGGCGCTGAGCAAGACCGCCAACTCCTACATGCTGGGTGCCACCATGCCCATCGGCGCGGGCGAGCTCAAGGCGTCCTACACCTGGGGCAGCTCGACCAACAACGGACTGGACGGCAGCATGATCGCGCTGGGCGGCGTGTACAACCTGTCCAAGCGCACCGCGCTGTACACCACGTATTCCTACATCAGCAACAGCGGCAACAAGTCCACCTACAACTACGGCATGACGGGGCTGCCCATGGTCGTGCCGGCACTCGGCAACAACACTTGGGGCCTGGACTTCGGCGTGAAGCACATGTTCTGATCCGGTCCGCGCGGCCGACGATTCGGCGATCTTCCAAGGTCCTTGAGGCCGCCGCCCGTCGGGTCCGGCGGCTTTTTTTCGCCTAGCAGGTCAGCGCGGGACCGTCATGCCCGCTGCATGCCCGCGCGTGAAGGCTTCCTCGAACACCGAGTAGCCCGACCAGTCGGCATGCGCAAAACGCAGGCGACCGTCGGACGGTGTCAATCGCTCATAAAGTTGTAGCTGTCGGTGGCCGGCGGACGCTGGTATGGGGCCGATTTGATGCCTGAAAAGCGTGCTTTTGAGCATGCCGGGCACCGGAATGGCCATCGCGTGGCCGTAGCGGGTGATGTCGACGCGCGTGAGCTTCTCCCGCAGGTCGGGGTGCGGCACCGACAGCTCGGCCAGCACCGCCTCGACCCAGTGCGACCAGCTCTGGCGCAGCAGCCCGGCGCGGGCCTCGGGCGAGTCGCCGAGGGCGCGGTACCAGGTCAGCACCGTGGCGCCAGGCACCGGCTGCAGGCTCTGGTGGCGCGCATCCACGTAGCCCAGGCCGGCACTGCCGTAGAGCACGTTGTCCCAGCTCGGCGCCGCGCCGGCTCGGTCGTGCAGCGGTCGGTCGATGTGCAGGTTGGCCACCAGCCAGGGGGCGTGGCGGGTCCGGGCGGCGGCCTCGCGCAGCACCTCGGGCGGGTTCGCCACCACCCGCGCCGCCACGAACACCGGCAGCGCCACGATGGCCTGCGTGGCCTGCCAGCGCTCGACCGATTGCGTGGCGACGTTGAACGCGTCCACGGTGACACCGTGCCGACCCGCCTCGACACGCTGTACCACGCGGCCGGTGTGCAGCTGCCCGGCCTCGACCAGTGGCGCGGCCAGCCTGCGGGTGAGCCAGGCGTTGCCTTCGGGCCAGGTCAGCACGCCGTCGCGCTCGGCCGCCTCGTCGCCCGGTGCGTGAAAGCCGTGGCGGCTGGCGAAGTAGTGGATACCGGCCCAGGCTGACACCCTGTCGATGCCGGCGCCGAAGTCGTCGCGGCAGCAGTAGTCGAGGTACCAGCGCAGGTGCGGGTCGGCCAGGCCTTCGCGGTCGAGCCAGGCTTGGAGGGTGATCGCGTCCAGCGCCAGGTGCTCGGCGCTGGCCGGCGCGCGAAATGCCGGCATCGCAAACGGCGCGGCTTGTTGCAGCGCCTGCACCCGTTCGGCAAAACGCCGGTAGTGCGCCAGCGTGGCGGAGCCCACGCCCTGCAACGGCAGCAGGCCGTCCTGCCACGCGCCGTTGAAGTACAGCCGTTCCTGCGGACTGTGGCACAGGTGGCGCTCATCAATCACCCAGCGCCCGGCCACGCGCTGGCGCAGGCCGAATTCCTCCAGCAGGTCCTGCACCTCGTGCGCGTCCTCGCCCGGCACCGGCAGGTAGTGCGCGCCCTGCGGGCAGGCGATGCCGCCCACCACCGTGCCACGGCTGTTGCCGCCGGCCTCGTCTTCGAGCTCGAGCACGGCCAGGTCGTCGATGCCACGCTGGCGCAGCGCCCGCGCGGCGGCCAGGCCTGCCACGCCGGCACCGACGATCACGGTGTGCACCCGGCGCACGGTCTGCGGCGGGGCGCTGGCGGGTGGTGCGGCGCCGGGCCCGGCCGCACCGCCGGCGCTGTCCAGCCGGTGGCCGCGCTCCGGCGAGGTGCCGGTGAAGTCGCCGGCGATGTCACGCGGGGCGCGGCCGCATCCGGCCAGCAGGGCGGCACCGCCCAGCGCCGAGCCGAGCAGGCTGCGGCGGCGAAGGGCCGTCATGGATGCACCCGACCCCACTCGGTCTCGTAGCTGTGCACCAGCACCTGGTTGGACAGGCGGTTGACCTCGGCCGGCACGCGCGCCATGTCCTGCGGGAAGTCGAACAGCAGCGGCAGGCTGGCCAGGTTCAGAAAACGCAATCCCTCGGGCAGGGCGGCGGGCTGGCGCCAGGGGCGGCGGCTGGCGATCACGAAACCCCATTCGCCGAAGCTCGGCACGTGCGCGTGGTAGGGCGTGGCGATCAGGCCCGCCGATTCGATCGTCTGCACCACGGTCCAGAAGCTCTGGCGCGCCACCAGCGGCGAGGTGGTCTGGATCACCGCGTAGCCGCTACTCGAAAGGCGCTGGTCGAGCAGGGCATAGAACGAGTTGGTGTAGAGCTTGCCGATGTTGAAGTTGGTGGGGTCGGGGAAGTCCACCACGATCACGTCGAAACTGTCGCGCGTGTCTTCGAGCCACTTGAAGGCGTCGGTGTTGACGATGGTCACCTTGGGTGAGGACAGCGAGTGGCCATTGAGCCGCGCGAGGGTGTCGTTCTGCGTGAACAGCGTGGTCATGGCCGGGTCGAGTTCGACCAGGGTGACGCTCTGAACGCCGGGGTACCTGAGGATCTCGCGCACGGCCATGCCGTCGCCGCCGCCGAGCACCGCCACCTTGCGCGGCGCGGCGCCTGCGGCGGCGAAGGCCGCCATCACCGGGTGCACCAGCGCCTCGTGGTAGCGGTACTCGTCGCGCTCGGCGAACTGCATGTTGCCGTTGAGGAACAGGCGATGCCCGGCGCGGCCTTCGCCGGGGGAATGGGTCACGACAATGCGCTGGTAGGGCGAGCTGGCGGTGAAGACGATGCGGTCGTTGTAGAAGCGGTCTTCGGTCAGCGTGGTGAGCGTGCCGGCGGCGGCCCAGCCGCCCGCCAGCACCGCCAGCGTGGCGGCGCAGGCCACGGCGTGCGCGGCGAAGTGTCGCAGCTCGTGCCGGAACAGCCACAGCGCCCACACCGCCACCGCGGCGTTCATCAGGCCGAACAGCAGCCCGGTGCGGATCATGCCGAGGTGCGGCACCAGCAGCAGCGGAAACGCCACCGACACCGCCAGCGCGCCCAGGTAGTCGAAGGTCAGCACCTGCGACACCAGGTCTTTCAGCTCGACGTTGCGCTTGAGGATGCGCATCACCAGCGGGATCTCCAGCCCCACCAGCATGCCGACCGCAAACACCAGCCCGTACAGCACCAGCCGGAACGCGCCGGGCGTGTAGGCGTGGGCCAGGAACAGCAGCACCGGCAACAGGCCGCCGGCCAGCGCCACCAGCAGCTCGATGCGCAGAAAGTGCGCGGGCAGCTGCCGCTCGAAGAAGCGCGACAGGTACGAGCCCACGCCCATCGCGAACAGGTAGGCGCCGATGATGGTGGAGAACTGCAGCACCGAATCGCCCAGCAGGTAGCTCGCGATGGCGCCTGCCGCCAGCTCGTACAGCAGGCCGCAGGCGGCGATGATGAACACGCTGGCCAGCAGCGCGATCTGAACCGGGCGCGGCGTGGCGGCGGCGCCGCCGGGTTCTGGCAGGCTCAGGGCCATTCAGGCCCCGCGAACACGGGCATCCGGCGCGTGCTACCCGTGCATCGCCGCGGCGACGATCAGCGAGATGCCCAGGCACATCGCGGCCACCACCAGGGCCAGGGCGCGGTTCTGCTTCTCGACGATCTCGCGCCACAGGTCGTAGGGCGTGATCTTGTCGATGATCACGAAGCACAGCCAGAAGATGATCACGCCGATCAGCGCGTAGACGATGGAGCCGATGAAGGCCGCCGGTTTGAGCCACTCAATTCCCATGTTGAACTCCTGTCCAGGTTGTGAGGGTCGCCGCGGTTCGCGCCGCTTTGACCGGATGGTCTACTTGTGTCCTCCGCCGCTGGAGCTGCCGCCGTACGAACTGCCCGAGCTGCGCGAGGTGGTGGAGGTGCAGTTCTCCACGGCGGGGTCGCAGCGGCTGCAGCGGCTCAGCAGCGCCAGCACGAGCAGGATCGCGATCAGGATCACGATGACCGGAATGATGCCGATGCTGCGCGCCGCCGTGAAGGGCGTGGCGTCGCTGCGCTTGAGCAGGTCTTTCTGCCCTTCGAGCTGGAAGGCCTTGGCCACCGTGTCGCTGTCGATCCTGGCGCCGGCCGACCAGGTGAGCTCGTTGGCCGAACGCTCCATCGACAGCAGCTTCTTGTCGGCCGCGAAGTCGCGGTTGTCGGTTTTCTGGCCGCGCTGCACCTGCCAGTAGAACTCGCCGGCCACGTAGGTGGTCTCGGCCTTGTAGGCGTATTGCTGCTTGTACGTGGTGCCGCCGTAGCTGGCGCTCTGGCCGTTGCCGGCCAGCACCGGCGCGCCGGTGACCGGCTTGACCAGGCTCCAGCCGTCGGTGGCGTCCACCAGGAAGGCGAAGCCGCGCCTGGCGTTGTACAGCAGGTACTCCTCCCAGCCGAACAGCTCGTCGTCGCCAGGCTCCTGGCCCATGCGGTGCTGAAAGCCCACCACCTGCCAGGCCACGCCGTCGAGCGTGCCGGTACGGCCCAGCGGGATCAGCGGCCGCACCGGTTCATCCTGTTCGGCGTGGCGCAGTTCACCGCCGATGCCGCTGCTGAGGTCGATCAGGCTGTTGCAGGCCTTGCAGGTGATGCTTTTGCTCTGCGCCAGCGCCACCTCGACGGTGGCGCCGCAGTTCGGGCAGTTGAACTGGCGGCCTTTTTCATCCTTGGCCGACTCGTCCTTCAGGCCGGTCATCTTCAGCTCGTCGAGCGTCACCGGGCGGCCCAGCGACACCGCGGGCGGCTCACCGGCCAGCGCGGGCCGGTAGTCGATGCTGAGCACCTGCGCGCCGTCCTGGGCGCGCAACTCCACCACCGCGAACGATTGTCCGAACGCCGGCAGGTGGGGCAACTCGCCCTGCGCGGCCATCAGCGATACGCTCTGGTTGCTGGCCACGCTGTAGCTGCGACCGTTGATCGCGGTGGTGGCGCCGACGCGGAACTGCTCGGCCGGCGGGATCGCGCGGCCCGGCGTCACGGGGCGGGAGAAGACGTAGGCGCCGTTGTCCTCGCTCAGGAAGCCGGCGCCGCCGTCGGCCAGCAGCGCCTGCCATTCGGTCCAGGTGCCTTCGCCGTATCGGTATTGAAGCCGGCCGACCAGCGTGAAGCCCTGGCCGTCCACCGTGCCACTGGCCATGAGCTGCAGCAGGCTGTGGTCGTCGAACAGCTCGGCCATCTTGCCCAGACGCGATAGCACCTCGCCCTGGCGCACCACGGTGCTCTGGCAGTAGCCGCAGACCGCGTGCGTGGACTGCGCGCTGCGGAACTCCACCGGCGCGCCGCAGCCGGGGCAGGGCGCACGGTAGTGGCGCTGGGTGGTGGCGGTGTCAGCCATGGGGCCTGGCGCGAGGCGGAAACGGCCGATGAGCCCTGCTTTTCAAGGTAATACTGCCTTTGCCCGGTGTCGAAAGGCCACGAGCTGCTATGAAATCAGGACCGACTGGGGTGATTCAGACCAGCTTTTTCAGCAGCTCGGCCTTCTTGGCGTCGAACTCCTCCTGGGTCAGGATGCCCTTGGTCTTGAGTTCGCCGAGTTTCTCCAGCGTGGCCATCACGTCGTCGGGCCGCACCCCGGCAGCCTGGGCGGCCTGGGCCGCGGCGGCTGCCGCGCCGGCCGTGTGGCCCTGCAGGCCGGCGGCCAGGTTCTGCGCCAGCACCTGACCCAGCGCCACGCCGGCGCCCAGGCCCATGGCGTCACCGGCAATGCCGCTGCCGCCACCACCGCCCGCAGCGCCCTCGGCGAACTTCGGAATGGCCTGCGCGGTCTGGTACTGCATGAACTTGCCCATGTCGTTGCCGACCATGCCCATGCCGATCTTCTGGTCCAGGATCTTCTGCAGCTCTTCGGGCAGCGAGACGTTCTGCACCGTCATGCCCTCCAGCTTCAGGCCGATCTTTGCAAACTCGGGCGCCAGCTGGGTCGACAGGGCCTCGGCGAACTTGAGCTGGTTGGCCGCCAGGTCCAGGAACGGGATGCCGCTGGCGGCGATCGCGTTGCTGATGTTCTGCAGCACCAGGCCACGCAGCTGGCCGTCGAGGTCCTGCACGGTGTAGGTGTCGCGGGTGCCCGAAATCTCGGTGTGGAACAGTTTGGGATCGCCGATGCGGAAAGCGAAGTTGCCGAAGGCGCGCAGGCGCACCGCGCCGAAATCGGCATCGCGCACCGTGATCGGCTGCGGCGTGCCCCACTTCTGGTCGATCTGCTGGCGCGTGCTGAAGAAGTAGACGTCGCTCTTGAACGGCGACTCGAACAGCTTGTCCCAGTTCTTCAGGTAGGTCAGGATCGGCAGCGTCTGCGTGCTGAGCTTGTACATGCCGGGGCCGAACACGTCGGCCACCTGGCCTTCGTTGACGAACACCGCCATTTGGGATTCGCGCACGGTGAGCGAGGCGCCGTGCTGGATTTCCATCTCTGCCATCGGAAAGCGCCAGGCGAGCGTGCCGTCGCCGGTCTCGGTCCACTGGATGATGTCAATGAACTGTTTCTTGATGAAGTCCATCAGGGCCATGGCTGCAACCTCCGGAAAGAATGGAGCGGAAATCATACCCCCGCCGCGTGAGCGGACCGCGCGACGCGGTGGCGCGGACGGTGGCGCAGTCCGAGCGGCAGGCCCGCCGTGCGGTGTCAGCCCGTGGTCCGGGGCCCCTGCGACGCCTGGGGCGCGTCCGGAGGGGATTCCGGCGGCTTCGCGGGCGCTGCGCCGGCGGCGCCTGACGCGGCGGACGCGGGGGGCCGGGGTGCACCCGGCGGGCCGGCCTGGCCTTTCTGTACCGCGGCCATGTCCTCTGGCGTGGGCACCTGGCCCAGCAGCCAGTAGTCGAAGACGCGCCGGGCGATGGGCGCGGCGTTGACGCCGCCGAAGCCGGCGTTCTCCACCACCATGGCCAGTGCGATCTTCGGGTTGTCGGCGGGCGCGAACGCCATGTACAGCGCGTGGTCGCGCAGGCGCTCGGCCATGCGCGCGGCGTTGTATTTTTCGTTCTGTTTGATCGTGACCACCTGGGCCGTGCCGGTCTTGCCCGCGGCCACGTAGGGCGCGCCGCGGAACGCCGTGGCGCCGGTGCCTTCGGTGTTCACGCCCACCAGCGCGCGTTTGATGACGGCGATGTTCTCGGGCCTGGCGATCGACTCGGCCTTGATCTCCTTCAGGGTCTCGCGCGACGCGCGGGTGACCACGTCCACCACCTCGCGCACCAGGTGCGGCTTCATCTTCACACCGTCGTTCGCGATGACGGCGGTGGCCAGCGCGAGCTGCAGCATGGTGAAGTTGTTGTAGCCCTGGCCGATGCCCAGGGAGATGGTCTCGCCCGAATACCACTTCTGCTGTTCCGGGCGCCTGTAGGCCTTGCGCTTCCACTCGGTGGAGGGCAGCAGGCCGCGCATTTCGCCCTGGATGTCGATGCCGGTGAGCGAGCCGAAGCCGAACTTCTGCAGCTCGTCGTGCATCAGGTCCACGCCCATGTCGTTGGCCAGCACGTAGTAATAGGTGTCGCACGACTGCACGATGGACTTGTACATGTCCACCGTGCCATGGCCGCCTTCCTTGTCGTCGCGGAACCGGTGGTTGCCGAACATGAAGTAGCCGGGGTCCTGGATGGTCTGCTGCGGCGTGCGCTTGCCGGTTTCCAGCGCCGCCAGGGCCATGAACGGCTTGTAGGTGGATCCGGGCGGGTAGGTGCCGCGCAGCGCGCGGTTCAGCAGCGGCTTGTCGATCGATTCGTTGAGTTCCTGCCAGTTCTCCTGGTCGATGCCGTCGACGAACAGGTTGGGATCGAAGGTTGGCTTGCTGACAAAGGCCAGCACCTCGCCGGTCTTGGGGTCGAGCGCGACCAGGGCGCCGCGCCGGTCGCCGAACAGGTCTTCGACGAGTTTCTGCAGCTTGATGTCGATCGACAGCACCACCGTGTTGCCCGGCGTGGCCGGGGTACTGGCCAGCCGGCGTACGGCCCGGCCGCCGGCCGAGGTTTCGATCTCCTCCACGCCGGTGGTGCCGTGCAGCTGGGCCTCGTAACTCTGCTCGACGCCGAGTTTGCCGATGTAGTCGGTACCGCGGTAGTTGGCGGCGTCATCGGACTCCTGGATGCGTTCCTTCTCGGTCTGGTTGATGCGGCCGATGTAGCCGATGACGTGGCTGGCGAGTTCGCCGAACGGGTAGGTGCGGAACAGCCGGGCCTTGATTTCCACGCCGGGGAACTGGAAGCGGTGGGCGGCGAATCGGGCCACCTCCTCGTCGGTGAGCCGTGTGCGGATCGGCAACGATTCGAAGCTCTTCGATTCTTCCTGCAGCTTCTTGAAGCGGCGCCGGTCGCGGGGCTGGATGTCCACCACTTTGGACAGGGCTTCGATGGTCTGCTCCAGGTCGGCCACGCGCGAGGGCGTGATCTCCAGGGTGTAGGCCGAGTAGTTGGTGGCGAGCACCACGCCGTTGCGGTCGAGGATCTGGCCGCGGTTGGGGACGATCGGAACCACGGCCGTGCGGTTGCTCTCGGCCTGCTCGGCCAGATCGTCGTGTCGAAGCACCTGCAGCCAGACCAGGCGCGCCGCGACCAGGCCGAACGCGATCACCACGACGATGGCGATGATCAACACCCGCAGCCGAAAACGCGACAGGTCGGCCTGGATGTTGCGCAGTTCGGTCATGGGCCGGGCGCCTTACAGGGGACGGTTCTCGTCCGGGTTCGGCGCGCGCCGCTGCGGTATCAGCAGCAGCACGCTGGCGACCGGCCAGAGCAGCGATTCCAGCACCGGCGCGAGCAGGACGGACCAGCCGGGAAACAGGCCGCCGGCGATCATGCGGATGGCCAGTTCGATCGCATGGGCGGCCAGGAACAGCGGCATGATCTGAAGCGCTTGCGACGGCACCGGGAACCACAGCAGGCGCCGGTGGATGGTGATCGCGAAGTATGACAGCGCGGTGTAGGCCAGCGCATGCTGACCCAGCAGGGACGACTGGTGTACGTCCATCAGCAGTCCGAACGTGAAGGCCGCGCCGATGCCGACGCGGCGCGGCTGGTGAACGCTCCAGAACACCAGCGTCAGGGCCAGAAAGTCGGGCATCCAGGGCGCGCGGCCGAGGCCGGCCATGGTGGGGGCCATGTTCAGGATCAGCGCCGCGATCAGGCTGCCCCAGATGAAGGCGGGACGGGCTGGAAGCAGCAGCTGCTGCCCGGGCTGCATGATCATGGGCGTCCCTTGCGCCGTGCGGGCTGCGCGGTTTTTTCCTCAGCCGGCGGGGGCGGGATCATCGCGCTCGATGGCTTCAGGATCATGACGTGCCGGGTGCCCGCGGCCAATGCCACGGGTTGGGCGTGGATCCGCGCGAACGACGAATCGGCGCGCCGTTCGACCTTGGCGATCCTGCCCACCGGCAGCCCTGGCGGATAGACGCCGTCGACGCCGCTGGTGGTCAGGACGTCGCCTTCCACCACGTCGGCGTTGGCGGGCATGAAGGGCAACTCGAGCGCACCGCCCTGGGTGACGGGATCGCCGAAGGCCACGCTCCGGGCGCCGGTGCGGGTGTTCAGCACGGGGATGGCCTGGTCGCGATCGATCACCAGCGAAACCTCGCTGACCAGCGGGTAGACGCGGGTGACCTGGCCCACCACGCCGGACTCGTCCACCACGGGCGAGCCCGCTTCGATGCCTTGCAGCAGGCCCTGGTCGACGATGATCTTGCGGGTGTAGGGGTCGGCCGCGTCGTAAAGGACCTCGGCCGCGCGCGATGTCACGGGAAGCTGTTCACGCAGTTCCAGCAGTTTGCGCAGGCGGGTGTTTTCCAGGGTCAGGTGATCCACCTGGTTGGCGCGCAAGGCCTGCATGGCCAGCTTCTGGCGCGCCAGGGTCTCGGTCTGCTGCGCCGACGAGACCGTGCCGACATACGCGCCGGCGCGCTGCGCCAAGTAGACGGGTTGCATCACCAGCCATTGCAGCGGATACAGCGCGGTGGCGGCCGCCGAGCGCAGCGGTTGCGTCAGTTTCAGGCGCGCGTCGGCCACCATGAGGAACAGCGCGAGTGCGCCGAAAAAGACCAGCTTGGACAGCGCCGACGGCCCCTGCTTGAAAAAGGGGGGCGGGGTTCGGTCCAGGGTTCCCAGGGGCATGGTGGAGGCGGATTGTCCCAGTTTCGGGAACGCTGCGCCGTTCGTGAGGCTCCCCTTCGCGCCAAGGCCGGCTTGTCGGCCTGCTGCGCCGGGGCAGCTCGTTTATTCGCTGGTGAAAATGCTGCCCAGGCGGTCCATGCGCTCCAGCGCCATGCCACAGCCGCGCACCACGCAGGTCAGCGGCTCTTCGGCCACCAGCACAGGCAGACCGGTTTCCTCGGCCAGCAGGCGGTCGAGGTCGCGCAGCAGCGCGCCGCCGCCGGTCAGCATCATGCCGCGGTCGGCGATGTCGGCGCCGAGTTCGGGCGGGGTGTGTTCCAGCGCGGTCTTGACCGCCGACACGATCTGGTTCAGCGGATCGGTCAGCGCTTCGAGGATTTCGTTGCTGGAGATCGTGAAGCTGCGCGGCACGCCTTCGGACAGGTTTCGGCCCTTGACTTCCATCTCCTTGACCTCGCTGCCCGGGAAAGCGGAGCCGATGCTCTTCTTGATGGCTTCGGCGGTCGGCTCGCCAATCAGCATGCCGTAGTTGCGGCGGATGTAGTTGATGATGGCGTCATCGAAGCGGTCTCCGCCCACGCGCACACTGCCCTTGTAGACCATGCCGCCCAGCGAGATCACGCCGACCTCGGTGGTGCCGCCGCCGATGTCAACCACCATGGAGCCGCTGGCCTCGCTCACGGGCAGGCCGGCGCCGATGGCCGCAGCCATCGGCTCTTCGATCAGGTAGACCTCGGAGGCGCCGGCGCCCAGCGCCGATTCGCGGATCGCGCGGCGTTCGACCTGGGTGGAGCCGCAGGGCACGCAGATGATGATGCGCGGGCTGGGACGCAGCACGCCGCGCGGCAGCACCATCTTGATAAACTGCTTGAGCATCTGCTCGGTGACGGTGAAGTCGGCGATCACGCCGTCCTTCATCGGGCGGATCGCCTCGATGTTGCCGGGCACCTTGCCGAGCATGGCCTTGGCTTCCTTGCCGACGGCCTGGATGGTCTTCTTGCCCTGGGGTCCGCCTTCGTGGCGGATGGCGACCACTGAGGGTTCGTCGAGCACGATGCCCTTGTCGCGCACGACGATCAGGGTGTTGGCGGTGCCGAGGTCGATGGCCAGGTCGGACGAAAAGTACCGACGGAAGGAACCTAACATGACATGTCCTCTCGGGCATGGCTGGCGCTTCGGCCAGGCATCGCCCTGTTAATCGAATCAAGAAACTGGGTTTTCCGCGCAAAAGCCGTCGGTTTCGCGGGCGTTGCACCAAAGGCGGGATAATACCGCATCGCCTCCCCATAACTGGCCCAGCCATTAGAGTGGCCGGACCTTTACATCCCGTTTCCAATCCATTCCACATGTCCCTGACGCACGACGACATTGCCCGGATCGCCAATCTGGCCCGGCTTGAACTGCAGCCGGATGAAAGTGAGCGCATGCTCACTCAAATCAACGGATTTTTCAACATCGTGGAGGCGATGCGGGCGGTCGACACGACCGGGGTGGAGCCGCTGGCCCATCCGGTGGCTGCGATCCAGGACGTCGCCCTGCGCCTTCGGGACGACGTGGTGAGCGAGCCGGACCAGCGCGAGGCCAACCAGCGCAGCGCACCCGCTGTCGAACGCGGCCTGTTCCTCGTTCCCAAAGTCATCGAGTGAGCCGGCCCATGCATTCGACCGACAAAGCCCTGCACGATTTCAGCGTGGCCGAACTCGCCACCGCTCTGCGCGACCGCCAGGTGTCCGCGGTGGAGGCGGCGCAACATTTTCTCGACCGGGCCCGCACCCATGGCGACCTGGGTGCCTATCTGGCCATCGATGAAGAGCTGACCCTGCGCCAGGCCCGGACATCTGACGAGCGGCGTGCGGCCGGCAGCGCAGGTCCGCTGGAAGGTGTGCCGGTTGCGCACAAGGACATTTTCGTCACCAGAGACCTGCCCACGACCGCCGGTTCCCGGATGCTGGAGGGCTATCGTTCCCCGTTCGACGCCACCGTGGTTCGCAAACTGGCCGAGGCGGGCGTCGTGATGCTCGGCAAGCTCAATTGCGACGAGTTCGCGATGGGCTCGGGCAACGAGAACTCGGCGTACCACCCGGCGCGCAATCCCTGGGATCGCACACGCGTGCCGGGCGGCTCGTCGGGCGGCAGCGCGGTGGCGGTGGCGGCCCGGCTGGCGCCGGCGGTCACGGGCACCGACACGGGCGGCTCAATCCGCCAGCCAGCGGCCTTCTGCGGCATCACCGGCATCAAACCCACCTACGGGCGGGCCTCACGCTATGGCATGGTGGCCTTTGCCTCCAGCCTGGACCAGGCAGGACCGATGGCGCGCTCGGCCGAAGACTGTGCCCTGCTGCTGACGGCCCTGTGCGGGCCCGATCCGGACCGCGATTCAACCTCGCTTGATCTGCAATCGGAGGACTTCACCCGTTCACTGACGGACAGCCTGGACGGGCTGCGCATCGGCATCCCCGCGGAGTTCTTTGGCGAGGGTCTCGCTGACGATGTTCGCGCCGCGGTGCAAACCAGCCTTGGGACACTCGAACAACTCGGCGCGAAGCTGGTGCCGATATCGTTGCCCCGCACCGAACTGTCGATTCCGGTCTACTACATCATCGCGCCGGCCGAGGCCAGTTCTAACCTGAGCCGCTTCGACGGCGTGAAGTTCGGGCACCGGGCCAGGCAGTACGCCGACCTGGTCGACATGTACAGGAAGACCCGCGCCGAAGGTTTCGGCGATGAAGTCAAGCGCCGCATCATGATCGGCACCTATGTGCTGAGCCACGGGTACTACGACGCCTATTACCTGCAGGCGCAACGAATCCGCCGCATGATCGCCGACGATTTCCAGCAGGCGTTCAAGGTCTGCGACCTGATTGCCGGGCCGGTGGCCCCGACGGTGGCCTGGAAGCTCGGCGGCCATGGCAACGATCCGCTGGCCGATTACCTGGCCGACATCTTTACCTTGCCCGCGTCGCTGGCCGGCCTGCCCGGCATGAGCGTGCCGGCGGGCTTCGGCGAGGGCGGGATGCCGGTCGGTCTTCAGTTGATCGGCAATTATTTCTCGGAGGCCCGGTTGCTCAATGCGGCGCACCGCCTGCAGCAGGCCACCGATTTCCACCTGCGCAAGCCCGAGGGAGTCTGAGCATGAGCGCGCCGGCAACCAAGCCTGTCAAATCCCTGTTGGTGCGGGGTTACGAAGTCGTCATCGGATTCGAAACCCACGCCCAGCTCTCCACCCAATCCAAGATCTTCAGCCGTGCCGCCACGGCGTTCGGTGCCGAACCCAACACCCAAGCCTGCGCGGTGGATCTGGCCTTGCCCGGAACCCTGCCGGTGATGAACCGCGGCGCCGTCGAGCGGGCCATCGAGTTCGGCCTAGCGGTGGGTTCGCACATCGCGCCGCGCAGCATCTTTGCCCGCAAGAATTACTTCTACCCGGACCTGCCCAAGGGCTACCAGATCAGCCAGTTCGAGATCCCGGTGGTTCAGGGCGGCGCGGTGGACTTCTACCTGGGCGACGAAAGGCGCACGGTGCGGCTGGTGCGCGCCCACCTCGAGGAGGACGCGGGAAAGTCCTTGCACGAAGACTTCATCGGCCAGAGCGGCATCGATCTGAACCGCGCCGGCACGCCGCTGCTGGAGATCGTGACCGAGCCCGATATCCGCTCCAGCGCCGAAGCCGTTGCCTATGCCAAGGAATTGCACAAGATCGTGACCTGGATCGGCATCTGCGATGGCAACATGCAGGAAGGCAGTTTCCGCTGCGACGCCAATGTGTCGGTGCGCAAGCCCGGCGCCCCCCTGGGCACGCGGCGCGAGATCAAGAACCTGAACAGTTTCAAGTTCATGCAGCAGGCGATCGACTTCGAGATCCTGTGGCAGATCGAGGAAATCGAGGATGGCCGCGCCATACAGCAGGCCACGGTGCTCTTTGATCCGGACACCGGCGAAACCCGCGCCATGCGCACCAAGGAAGACGCCGCCGATTACCGCTATTTCCCTGACCCGGATCTGCCGCCGCTGGTGATCGAGCCCGAATGGGTCGAGCGTGTGCGCTCGGCAATGGCGGAACTGCCGCGCGTGATGGCGCAGCGCTTCGTCGCCGACTACGGTCTGCCGGAATACGATGCCAACACGCTGACCCAAAGCAAGGCCATGGCCGCCTACTTCGAGGCGGTGGCCCGGTCGAGCGGCCAGCCCAAGCTGGCCAGCAACTGGATCATGGGTGAGGTGTCGCGCCGCTTGAATGCCTCCGATACGGGCATCGAGCAGGCCGCCGTCTCGGCCGACCAGCTGGCCGGGGTGATCGCGCGCATCGCCGACGGCACCATCTCCAACAACGCGGGACGTCAGGTCTTCGACGCCCTGTGGGGCGGTGAGGGAGCGGACGCTGACGCGGTCATCGAAGCGAAAGGGCTGCGGCAGATCAGCGACGCCGGTGCGCTCGAGCGGATCATCGACGAGGTGATCGCGGCGAATCCGGACAACGTGGCCCAGGTGCGAGCGGGCAAGGACAAGGCTTTCAACGCGCTGGTTGGCCAGATCATGAAAGCGAGCAAGGGCAAGGCCAACCCGCAGCAGGTGAACGAACTGCTGCGGAAGAAAATCGGCTGAGGCCGCCCTCAGCGTACGGGCCGGGAGGCGCCTGCCCGTGCCGGATCGGCTGCGGCCTTGTTGCCGGAGAGCGCCCAGAATTTCTCCAGCTTGACCAGGTCTTCGTCGAAACGCGCGTTGACGCGTTTCTTCTCCTGTTCCTGATCCTCGATGAAACGTTGCTGCACGTTGGTGCTGAGGGTGTTTTCCTCGACCAGCCGGCGCAGCGATGGCGGCGCTTTGGACGGGTCTTTCTGGTAGAACTCCATCTCGGAGTCGATCTTCTTGCGTTGCTGCTGCAGCTCGACCAGCCGATTCTGCGCGGCCTTGATGACCACATCGATCTGCGCCAGCGCTTCACGCCGCTCCGCGTCATGCACCGACCGGTAAGGGTAGCGGATCAGCAGGGCGTGATCGCGTCGTTTCTCTTCCACCGCGCGCGCGCGTTCCGCGGCGAGTTGCCGCTGCCTTTCTTCTTCGGCCGCACGCTCCTGGGCAGTCAGGGATGGGCCCACCTTGCGCCGGACAGTGCCACTGGGATTGAGTTCGAGCTGCTCGCGATCCAGGCAGTCGGTGATCGGCCGGTCCGACGTGAGCTTTCGGCCCTTGGCATCCACGCAGGTGTATATGCCAGCCGCCTGGGCGGCAACGAGCACCGGAACCGACAGCAATGCTGCCAGGACGAGGTACCGGTGCCGGGGCTTCAAGATCGGACTCATTCCACTCCATAGCGTTGCCGATACGCCAGAACACGGGTGTGGTGGTCGGCCAACCCACCGCTTCGAAAGGTGGACAGATAGTGCAGCAAATCGGACAGGCGCGCAATCGCGCACACCTGCAGGCCGAGTTGACTTCGGACGTATTGCACCGCGCTGTGGTCCACGTCGATCCCGTTCTCAGTGGCTTTTTCCTGACGATCGAGGGCAATCACCACGCCATGCGGTGTTGCGCCTGCGGCACGGATGATAGCGATCGATTCCCGGGCCGCCGTACCGGCCGACATGACGTCGTCAACGATCAGAACCCGGCCCTTCAATGGGGCGCCCACCAGGGTTCCGCCCTCACCGTGATCCTTGGCTTCCTTGCGGTTGTATGCGAAAGGCACATTGCGCCCGAGCCGCGCCAGCTCGATGGCGACCGCGGCACCCAGGGGAATGCCTTTGTAGGCCGGGCCGAAAATCATGTCGAATTCCATGCCGCTGGCAAGCAGGGCCTTTGCATAGAATTGCGCCAGGCGCCCCAGCTTGGCGCCGTCGTCAAACAAGCCGGCGTTGAAGAAGTAGGGCGAGAGCCGACCGGCCTTGGTCTTGAACTCGCCGAATCTCAACGCGCCCGTCTCGACAGCGAACTGGACAAATTCAAGCGCCAACGCGTCGGCAGCATCACGATCTGTACCAACCACCATGGGGAAATCCTTGTTCAAGTTGACCAGCCTCAATCTCAACGGCATCCGTTCGGCCACGACCAAGGGGTTGGAGGCCTGGCTGCACCAACATCGGGCCGATTGTATTTGCGTGCAGGAGATCAAAGCCCAGGGGCCCGACATCGAAGGCCGATTCGATGAACTGGCCGGACTCAAGGGCTATTTCCATTGCGCCGACAAGAAAGGGTATTCAGGAGTGGGTGTGTACAGCCGGCATGAGCCGAGTGCCGTCCGCGTAGGCTACGGGTCGCCGGAGTTCGATGCCGAGGGGCGCTACCTGGAGCTGCGGTTCGACACACCCACTCGCAAGTTCTCCATCATCAGCGCCTATTTTCCCAGCGGCTCGTCGGGGCCGGAGCGCCAGGAAGCCAAGTACCGGTTTCTCGATGGGTTTCGACCCCACCTCGACGCCTTGCGCGCCGAACGTGAATTCGTGCTGTGCGGGGACGTCAACATCGCGCACCAGCCGATCGACCTGAAGAACTGGCGCAGCAACCAGAAGAACAGCGGGTTTCTTCCGCAGGAGCGGCAGTGGATGACGGATCTGTTGCAGCACGGCGGGCTTGTCGACGTCTACCGCCATCTGGAACCCGCTGCGACGGACGAGGCCTACACCTGGTGGAGCAACCGGGGCCAGGCGTATGCCAAGAACGTTGGCTGGCGACTGGACTACCACCTGGCGAGTCCGACCGTCGCGCACCAGGCTCGCCGGGCCACCATCTACAAGGCCGAGAAGTTCAGCGACCATGCTCCGCTGACGATCGACTACGACCTCTCACTTTGAAGCGGAGGACGGGCGGTCGTCCCGTCCGCGGGAACCGATCAGCCGAACACGGCTTCCCAGAAAGCGATCACGGCGTCGCGTTCGGTTGCCAGGGTTTCCGGCGAGACTTGCGTCGGCTCCTCGTTCAAGCGCGCCCGGTGCTGGATCCTGCGCAGATCGCGGTAGGCGTCGGCTGCAGCGGTCCCGACGCCGGGGGGTACCAGTCCGGCCTTCTCGGCCCGAACCATCAGGGCAATGTTGCCCACGTTGTCGGCAAGTTCGGGGTGTGCCGCCGACTGGGACAGAACCAGGAACTGCATCGCGAACTCGGCGTCGACCATGCCGCCGATGCTGTGCTTGACGTCAAACTGCTCGGGGTGCACCGGATGCGCGCCGCGCACCCGCGCCCGCATCGCCATGATTTCCTCGCGCAGACCGGCCACATCGCGCGGGGCTTCGATGACGGCCAGCCGGACCGCGTCGAACCGCTCGCGCAGCGCGTCGCTGCCCAGGACAAACCGGGCGCGCGTCATGGCCTGGTGTTCCCAGGTCCAGGCCGTGTTGCTGCCTCGCTGCTGCTGGTACTTGGCATAGGCGTCGAACGTGGTGACCAGCAGGCCGGATCCGCCGTTCGGACGCAGCGCGGTGTCGATCTCGAACAGGTCGCCCTCGCCGGTCTTGACGGTCAGCCAGTTGATCAGCTTGCGCACAAAGGCCGCGTAGCTTTCGGGCGCGCGCTCGTCTTCGTCCTCGTAGACGAAGACGATGTCGAGGTCGCTGCCGTAACCCAGCTCCTTGCCGCCCAGCTTGCCGTAACCGACGATGCCGAACAGCGGGTCGTCACGGTGGCGGTTGCGCAGCTTTGTCCAGCACCAGCGCGCAGTCACGCGCAGCACCGCGTCGGCCAACGCGCTCAGGTCGTCGGCCACCTGCTCCACGCTCAGCCGACCTTCGACGTCGCGCACCAGGGTTCGAAAGACTTCGGCGTGGTGGGCCCGGCGCAGCAGGTTGAGCAGCCCCTCCTCGTCGTCCTCGCCGGTGCGCCGAAGGGCCTTGCGGCGGTCTTCGAGCTCGGCGTCAAAATCGGCGGCGCTGAAGCGTTCGTCGAGCATCAGGTCGCTCGCCAGTTCGTCGATCACGCCGGGATGCTGCAGCAGGTAACGGGCGGGCCAACGGGCGGCCCCCAACATTCTCAGCAGGCGCTCGTGAACCGACGGGCGTTCGAGCAGCATCGCCAGGTAGCTTTCCCGGCGCAGCAGGGGCTCGATCCAGTCCACCAGACGCACGGCTGCCAATTCGGTCACGCGGCCTTCGCGCACCCACTGCGCGGTTCGTTGCACCAGGCGGATCAGGCGCGTGCGGGCGTCGTCGCGCAAGGCGCTCACCCGGGGGTGCTCGCTCCAGAGTTTGACCCGGTCGCGCAAGGCGCCGGGCAATTGCTCCAGCAGCGCTTCGAAGTCGGCGGGCAGGCTCTTGCCGCTGCCGTTGCAGCCCTTGCACTCGGACTCCTTGGCGCCACCGAGCAGCTT
>JAXMFA010000001.1:0-4249 GCA_046348065.1 Burkholderiaceae bacterium | reverse complement strand
TTCTCGGCCTGCAAACGCTGCGCGTCTACCTGGGCACTCGGCGCCGCCGGCAGCTTGCCATCCCGCCGCCGCGCCTGCTCACGCGCCGCCGCGTCCACCTTCTGCTTCTGCGCCAGACCGGCTTTGAGCAACTGTTCCTGCAGGGGATTGCGCATGGATGTCGCGATGGCATCGAAAGGAAGCGCGATTGTAGGCCGGCCCGACGCGGCGCGGGCAGGGGTTTCCGCATCGGGGGCACGCGTGCCGACTGGCGATGCAGTCGAGAGCCACCCGTCATTCCCGCGAAAGCGGGAATCCAGGCCGTGGTCATCGAGCCAGACGCCCACCGACGCGAAGCGTCCGGCGCTCTTCGGCTTGTCGTGGGCCGGATCCTCGCGTCCGCCCAGCTCGATCGAGCCACAGGCCCACCGACGCGAGGCGTCCGGCGCTTCTCGCACCCGGCCAAAAAAGCCGCGGCCGCCGGCGCGATGTATCTGCATCGCCACCACCACCCAATGGCGCGCACGGAGCCGCGCTACGTCAGGCGTCCCTCAGCGCTCATATCGACCCGATCCCGCCGCTTCTCGTAGGCCGGATCCTCGCGTCCGCCCAGCATGATCGAGCCACACGCCAGATGCGCGAGGCGTGCGGCGCTCTTCCTCGCGCGGGAATGACCCAATGATCGCCCGTGCACAGCTCTGAACCCACCCATCCCGGCCATTCGACGCACCATCTGAAAATCTTTGCGCCGCAGGTGAGACATTCGTCGCTCTGGCGACACTTAACTAAGACCCGTCCCGGGAATTTGGAGAGTGCCGTGCATCGATCCACTGTGTGGGCCGCAACGCTGGGACTGTGGCTGGGGATGGGTGCGGCGGGGGCGCAGACGGTGCCCACCTGTGCGGCGGCCAAGCAGTGTCCGCTGGTGGTGGCGAAAAACCCGGCGCGCTGCCTGGAGCTGGAGCAGCAATTGAAGCGTCCGGCCGACTTCGTTGCCGGCGGTCAGATTCAGCTGGATCGCTTTGAGCAGATCGTCGCCGCGTGGATGGGCGATCTCTGCTATCGCCGCGCCGACGGCGATCTCTACGTCTGGCAGCACGACACCACGGCGCGCGACACCGGCCCCTTCGTTACCACCTTTGCCGACGGCAAGTTCACCGGCCGCAGCCTAGGCACGCATCAGGTGGCGCGGGTCTGGTATTCGCAAGAGATGTTCGACTGGATGGCGGTCAATCGGCCCGCCGACGAAAGCGAGGCGCCGACCAATCCGCCGCCCATTCCCGATGGCGCCATCATGGTCAAGGAAATGTGGCCCTCACCGGCCTCGCTGTACACCGGCCAGTGCTTCGACTGCATGGCGCCCGGCAGCAGCGGCGCGGTGATCTTCATCCGCGACAGCCAGAGCTTCTCCACCGGCTGGTTCACCGGCTGGTGGGGCGCCGGTGGGCGCATCGACTGGCCGGCGGCCGCCAGCAATCCGCTCACCAGCATGGGCGATGGTGGCCAGGGCTTTTGCCTGAACTGCCACGGCTCCACCACGCCGGGCAGCACCTTTGCCTCGATGAACAATATCGCCGGCCACCCGGCCACCTTCCTGACCCAACTGCCGCCGCAATCCACCCAGGCGCCGCCGGACGAATCGCATCACCGCGCCAACGCCATTCCGCTCGCCGCACTGAAGCCGGTCGACAGCAAACTGACCAGCGCCGATCCCGCCTTCCTGCAGCAGTTTGCGACGCACACCCAGGCCGGCCTGCCGGTGCCGGCGAACATGCCCTCGCAGACCTATGACAGCGTGCTGATTCCGGGCTCCGGGCCGGTCGATCACTTCATGACCTCCACCCAGTGCGTGGGCTGCCATCAGGCCAATGCCACCGGTCTGCAGCTGGACATGCTCGATTACACGCCGGGACCGCTGGGCGCCGGCGGCGAGGGCAAGCCGGTCAGCATCTCCCCGTATTCGATGTGGAGCAGCTCGCCGATGGGACTGGCCGGGCGCGACCCGATCTTCTACGCCCAGCTTGAAAGCGAGCAGATCCTGCACGCGGATCTGGACCACAAAGCCACGCCCGCGCAGAAGACGGCGCTGCGCGCGCTGATCCAGGACACCTGCCTGCAGTGCCACGGCAATATGGGCCAGCGCCAGAAGGCCATCGACACCCAAGCCGAAACCGGCAGCTGCGGCCAGTTCCTGCGCGCCGATGCCAATGTCGTGCCCTTCCCGTACACCGATCAAAGCTGGCCGCATCAGGCCCAGGCCGCCAGTTACGCCGGCCTCGCGCGCGACGGCATTTCCTGCAGCACCTGCCACCATCTGGCGCTGGACGAGCAGGCCGAGCGCTACGCCGATGCGCCGTGGAACACCTGCATCAAGCAAAAGCAGAAGAGCCTGAACCCCACTTTCACCGGTCTCGCCGCCACCTTCACCGGCAGCTTCCCGCTGGGCTCGCCGGAAACACTGAACGGCCCCTTCCCGGACCCGCTCACCCAGCCCATGCAGAACTCGCTGCGGGTGATCCCGGAGCACAACAGCGCGTTGGCGACCAGCGAGGTCTGCGCCTCCTGCCACAGCATCCATCTGCCGGTGCTCGACCGTGAGCAGCCCGAATCGCAATGCCTGCCGCAGACCGATCCGCCCGATCCCTTCCGCTGCTTCCCCAAGCGCTACGAACAAACCACCTATCCGGAATGGGCGTTCAGCGCCTATCGCACCGGTCTGCTCGGCAAAGAAAAGCTGCCCGCCGGCCCCGGCGCCACGCCCACCAGCTGCCAGCAATGCCATATGCCCAGCGTCGACAGCGACGGTAAGCCGCTGGTCAGCAAAATCGCCTCCATCGAGGAGTACAGCAACTACCCGCAGACCGACTACCGCCTGCCCGCCAGCGAGATCGATCTGCCCCAGCGCAGCGGCTACGCGCAGCACCAGTTGGTCGGTCTGAACTTCTTCCTGATCGAAATGGCGCAGCAGTTCACCGACATCTTCGGCATCCGCAGCCAGGACCCCGGCCTAGTCGGCATGAACGTCGCACCGCTGCAGGTGACCGAAAACCTGATCACCCAGCAAAGCGCACTGCAAACCGTGCAACTCAGCCTCGCGCCCACCTGGGACGCGGCCACCAGCACGCTGAGCGCCGAGCTCACCATCGACAATCTGGTCGGCCATCGTTTCCCTTCCGGCGTCGGCTTCCGCCGCGCCTTCGTCGAATTCCAGGTGCTCGACAGCCAGGGGCAAGTCCTGTGGGCCTCGGGCCGCAGCAACGACCAAGGCGTGCTGACCAATGAGATCGGCCTGCCGCTGGCCGGCGAGTTCTGGTGGAAACAAGACTGCAGTGCCCGCCTGCCCAACGCCTGGCAACCGCACTTTGAAGAAATCACCCGCCAAGACCAGGCGCAGATCTATCAGGAACTGGTCACCAACGCCGACGGCCAGCTGACCACCAGCTTCCTGTCGATCAACGGCCACCCCAAAGACAACCGCCTGCAACCCCACGGCTTCCTCCCCGAAGCCGAGCGCATCGCCATCGCCGCCGCCTTCGGCGACCGCACCCCCCTCCACCAAGGCCCCGGCTTCCCCATGGACGAAAACCTGGGCACCGCCGTCAGCCCCGAAGGCGAAGCCGCCAAAGACCCCGACTATCAAAACGGCTCCGGCAAAGACCGCCTGCGCTACGTCGTCAAAGGCCTCGCCGGCAAACCCGCGCGCGTGACCGCGCAGATGTACTACCAATCGATACCGCCGTTCTATCAGCAGGATCGGTACTGCACCGCCACCCACGCCGACGGCACCCCGATCACCGACACCCAACGCCTGCAGTACCTCGCCGCGAACCTGGATCTGAGCGAAACGATTGCGCACGGGTGGAAGTTGAGGCTGGGGGAGAGGGTGGAGGTGGGGTTGTGAGGGCTCTACGGGGGGCTAAGTTGAATTATTGAATAAAGATTCGCAATTGTTTTTACGAACAGCTGGGGCATTTCTCCCTCTGCCTCCTCTTCTATGGTGACGAGGGAGCAATGCAAGGCATTCACAGCAGCGACCTAAAGACCATCCTGCACAATCGCTAAGAGGGCGATCCGGCCGCAGCGGGCATACCCCTAGCGTCTACGGCGCCGAAGCCAAGGAAAGGACATGGCGTATTTCCCCCTGTTGCATAAGCTGGTTACCGAACACTACGGGCTCTACCCTGGCCCCGATAAGCGGGGTCGATTTGAGGTACCGTTTCGCCACGGACTGACCTTGATCGTGGGTGCGAACGGCTTGGGCAAGACCACG